>MHZT01000001.1 GCA_001828855.1 Rhodobacterales bacterium RIFCSPHIGHO2_02_FULL_62_130
GTGATCGAGATGGATGAGGTGTTCGAGGTCAGGATCGTCTGCGGCCCCAGATGCGGCAAAAGCGACGCAAAGATCTTGTCCTTGATGTCCTCTTTCTCGGTCGCGGCCTCGATGATCAGATCGCAGGGACCAAGTTCGGCCAGAACCAGCGTGGTCTTGATCCGCGCCATCGCTTCGGCCTTGGCCTGCGCGGTGGTCTTGCCGCGCGTGACCTGCCGTTCCAGATTGCGGTCGATGGTGGCGACCGCCTTCTCCAGCCCCGCCGCCGAGATGTCGTTCAGCAGCACATCATATCCTGCCAGCGCGAACACATGGGCGATCCCGTTCCCCATCTGACCCGCCCCAACGATGCCAACGCTGCGAATTTCCATGCCATGCCCCTTCGGTTCTTGCCCGGCACCATACGCAGGCCAACCCCTTGGACGCAAGACCGCCAAGCCTTGCAAAAACCTTTCAGATTTACGGCAAATCCCGACTTTAGCCTTTTGGAAAGGGGAATCGGGCAGGCTGAGCGCGGGTGTTAAAGACTACGGGTGGTGTCATGGCTTATGCTTTTCCGGGCGCGGGGGCGCTCGACTATTTTCCGTGCCAGTATGGCACGTCGCGGCTTCTGTTTCGGGGGCCGCGGCGCGATCTGTCTGGGCGGTATATCGCGATGCTTGGGGGAACCGAAACCTATGGAAAATATGTGCCGCACCCTTTCGCGGCACTGATCGAGGCGGAAATCGGCCTGCCGGTCGCCAATCTGGGTTGTATGAATGCCGGACCGGATGTGTTTCTGAACGAACCCGCCGTGACTGACATCGCGCAAAGGGCGGCGGTGACGGTGGTGCAAATCCTTGGCGCGCAGAATCTGAGCAATCGCTATTACGCGGTGCATCCGCGGCGCAATGATCGTTTTCTGGGGGCTGCACCGCTGCTGAAGTCGATCTTCCGCGACGTGGACTTCACCGAATTTCACTTTACCCGCCATATGCTGAAAGGGCTGCAAGCGGCCTCGGTGGATCGGTTCGAAGTGGTGGCGGAAGAGTTGCGCTCGGCCTGGGTCGCGCGGATGAAGCTGCTGCTGTCGCGTCTATCGGGGCGCATCGTGCTGCTTTGGATGGCAGATGCCGTGCCGCCGATGCCATCGCGCCGCTCGGATCTGGTGCGGGGACCGACCCTGATCGATGCGGAAATGGTGGCGGCCATCCGGCCCTATGCCAGCGATTATGTGCAGGTCGTCCGCAGCGCATCGGCCTTGGCGCGCGGCACCGACGGTATGGTCTGCGCGCCGCTGGAGGTGACCGTAGCGGCAGGGTTGCCCGGCCCTTGGGCGCATCAAGAGGTGGCGGCGGCGCTGCTGCCCGCCCTGCGCGCGCTGCTGTAATGCAAAAGGGCGCCCCGAAGGACGCCCTTTCATAGCGTGCTGCGCCGTGGCGCTGCTTTTGTCAGATCAAAGCTTTTCGATCAGTTCCGGCACTGCAGTGAACAGATCTGCAACCAGACCGTAATCCGCAACCTGGAAGATCGGCGCTTCTTCGTCCTTGTTGATCGCCACGATGATCTTGGAGTCTTTCATCCCGGCAAGGTGTTGAATCGCACCGGAGATGCCGACTGCAACATAAAGCTGCGGGGCAACGACCTTGCCGGTCTGGCCAACTTGCCAGTCGTTCGGTGCATAGCCCGAATCCACCGCCGCGCGCGAAGCACCCACGGCAGCGCCGAGTTTGTCGGCCAGTTTTTCGATCAACGCAAAGTCGGCTTGGCTGCCAACACCACGGCCACCCGACACAACGATGCCAGCCGAGGTCAGTTCCGGGCGGTCCGAGGTGGCCACCTTGTCTTCGACCCAAGCCGAAAGACCGGAGTCGCCCGGCCCGCCGATCTTCTCGACAGCCGCCGCGCCGCCTGCCGCAACCGCCGCAAAGCTGGCGGTCCGCACGGTAAAGACCTTTTTCGCATCGCCGGATTTCACGGTTTGCACCGCGTTGCCCGCGTAGATCGGACGCTCGAACGTGTCGGCGTCAATCACCGCCGTCACATCCGACATCACCATCACGTCCAGCAGGGCCGCCACGCGCGGCAGCACGTTCTTGTTGAACGCGGTCGCGGCGCCACAGATGTGGCTATAGCCGCCCGACAGACCCACCACCAAAGCAGCGGTCGATTCGGCCATGCCGTGGCAATAGGCGTGATCTTCGGCGAACAACACCTTGGAAACGCCGGACAACGTAGCAGCCTCGGCGGCAGCGGCATCGCCGCCCGTTCCAGCGATCAGCACATGCACTTCGCCCAGGGCGGCAACGGCGGCAAGGGTTTTGCCAACGGCATCCGCAGCCAATTGACCCTCGTTCACATCCGCAATCAGCAGAACGGCCATCAGATCACCCCCGCTTCGTCTTTGAGTTTCGCAATCAGTTCGGCCACGGAGCCGACCTTCACGCCGGCCTTGCGGCCAGCCGGTTCAACCGTTTTCACGATGGTCAGGCGCGGCGCGACATCAACGCCGTAATCCGCCGGAGTTTTCGCGGCCAGCGGCTTTGCCTTGGCCTTCATGATGTTAGGCAAGGACGCATAGCGCGGCTCGTTCAGACGCAGATCGACGGTCACGATGGTCGGCATGTTCACCGAAATCGTCTGCAAACCACCGTCAACCTCGCGGGTGACAACGGCTTTGTCGCCCTCGATCGACAGTTCCGACACGAAGGTTGCCTGCGACCAGCCAAGAAGGGCCGACAGCATTTGGCCGGTAGCGTTCATGTCGTTATCAATGGCTTGCTTGCCTGCCAGAACCAGACCGGGGGCCTCTTCCTTGACGACAGCCGCCAGAAGTTTCGCCACCGCCAGCGGTTCGATATCGGTGTGAACATTGTCGGTCGCTTCGATCAGGATGGCGCGATCGGCCCCCATCGCAAGCGCGGTCCGCAGCGTTTCCTGATTCTGCTTCACGCCGATGGACACTACGACAACCTCGGTCGCAACGCCTTTTTCCTTCAAGCGGATCGCCTCTTCTACGGCAATCTCGTCAAAGGGGTTCATCGACATTTTCACGTTGGCAAGATCAACCCCGCTTCCGTCCGCCTTGACGCGAACCTTCACGTTGTAGTCGATCACACGTTTGACAGGCACCAGCACCTTCATCGCGCAACTCTCCGTTCAAAGGCCCAAATAGGGCCGCCCAAGCTCTCGCCTCGGCTAATATCGCGTCCGGGGCGCGTGTAACAGACCAAATACGACAGGCTGCCGCGTCAGCACGTCGCCTATTGACTGGAAAATGCGATCAGCGGGTCAGTCCCGGCACCCAAAGCACATCGTCCTTGCCATCATTATTGGCAATGCGACCGGCAACGAAGAACCAGTCCGACAGTCGGTTCAGGTATTTCACCGCTTCCGCGTTGATGTCCTCCATCGTGGCAAGTTCCACCACCAGCCTTTCGGCGCGCCGACATACGGTGCGGCACAGATGCATCTGTGCCGCCAAAGCCGAGCCGCCCGGCAGAATAAAGCTGCGAAGCGGGGTCAGGCGGGTGTTCATCGCGTCAATTTCCGCTTCCAGCCGCAGAACTTGGCCCTCGATCACACGCAGCGGCGGATAGGGGGCGGTGGCGTCCTTGTGCATGTCGGGGGTGCAAAGATCGGCCCCCAGATCAAACAGATCGTTCGAGATGCGGGCAAGGGCCGCGTCCATGTCACCGCTGGCATGCTGGCGGGCCAATCCGACGGTGGCGTTGGTTTCATCCACGGTGCCATAGGCCGAAACGCGGGGCGAATGTTTGGCCACCCGCGCGCCATTGCCCAGAGCGGTCTCGCCCGCATCGCCGGTCTTGGTGTAAATTTTTGACAGAACGACCATCAGTTGCCTCCCGTTCCGCGCAGATAGGCAAATGCGACGATCAGGATCACCGCCACGGCCTGCGCGATGATGCGATATCGCATCAACCGATTCGAGTGTTTGCGGTTGAATGCGCCACCCTTGGCAAAGCCACCGATCCCGATCATCAGGATGATCAGCGTGCCAAAGGCTGCCACGACGGCAAGGATGAAAATCGGGTCGGAAAACATGCGGGCCTCCTGCGGTTTGCCGATGATCTAGGCGCTTGGCTGCAAAAAGCGAACTGAAAAACGCCGCCTGCGGTCATTCATCGCCGGTTAGCCCTTGGCGATCAGCCAATCCAATACCGGTGTCGGCAGGATTCGGCGCGCAAATCCCATCAGATGCGTCGGCATGGTGACGTAATAGCGCGGTTTCGGACGCGGGCTTTCCAGCGCATGGATCAGCTTTGCGGTCACGGCGCTGGCGGGTAATTCCCATTTGTCCGGGCCACGGCTTTCATAAAGTCTGCCGCGCAGGGCAGCATATTCCGGTGCGCGGGCCGAATTTTCCCAATCAATCCAGCGTTCGAAATGCGGAATGGCCTTTTCGCGGATGCTGGAGGTGATCGGCCCCGGTTCGATCAGGATCACCTTGATGCCGGTATCGGCCATCTCGATCCGCAGCACGTCTGTCAGCCCCTCCATCGCGAATTTGGTGGCGACATAGGCCCCGCGCCATTTCAGCGCCACCAGACCCAGCACGGAGGAACAGTTGATGATCCGCCCGCCGCCTTGCGCCCGCATCAGCGGAATCACACGGCGGGTCAGATCGTGATAGCCAAACAGGTTGGTTTCAAAGATCGCCCGCAGCGCATCACGCGGCAGGTCTTCCACAGCGCCGGGGCAGGCAAAGGCACCGTTGTTGTAAAGCGCGTCCAGCGTGCCGCCCGTGCGCGCAACCACCTCGGCCACAGCATCGGCAATGCTGGACTCATCCGCGTAATCCAACACAAAGCTTTCCAGCCCCTCGGCCTGCAAGCGGGCGCAATCGCCTTCCTGACGGCAGGTGGCAAACACCCGCCAGCCCCGCGCCTTTAGCCCGCGCGCCGCGTCAAGACCGATGCCCGATGAGCATCCGGTGATAAGGATTGTTTTTGTCATATCTGCCCGCCTTTTTTCGCCTTCCTACGGCGAAGCGGGGGCTGCGGCAAAGCCTATTCGCGCAAGAGACGTGCGGCGACATAGCCCTCGACGCCATCGCCTTCGATACGGATCAGCGACCAGCCGTCCGGTCCCTCGCCTTCAGAAACGACCAGCACGGCCTCATCCCGTTTCAGCCGATCAACAACCGCGAAGTCCTTCCCCGGACCAGAGCGGACATTCACAGATTTCGCGTCGATATAAAGCACACGACCTGTCGTTTCGGCTGCCATCACCACAGGTTCGGCCAAGACAGTCGGCTCGGGTGTGGTCATCACAGGTTTTGCGGGGGCGAAGGCCGCTGCGACCGCCGCTGGATTTGGCGCGGGCGCGATTGCCACGGCCTTGGCCGGAAGCATCGTGGTTTGTGGAAGTGGCGCGGGCGACGGGGGCGGTTCGATCAATCCAAAGCGCTGCTGGCCGTGGTCTTGCCCCGCCACCAGCATGGCCAAAAACAGCCCCGCGCAAAGACAGATCGTCAACTTGAACATAAAACATCCAATCACACCAACTGTTTGCATCCTAACACGATTCGCGGCTGGAACGGATGGAAAATCACCGATTTGTCCGTCCCTCGCGGGGGGGCGCCGAGGATTTTTCGGGCTGGACCGTTACCGCCCCGCGCACTACACAACATGCATGTCCGACACACCCGATGACCCAAAAATCGAGCCGATTACCCTTGCCGAGCCTTTGGCCCGCGCCATCGGCGAGCGGTATCTGACCTATGCTTTGTCCACCATCATGCACAGGGCGCTGCCTGATGCGCGCGACGGCCTAAAGCCGGTTCACCGCCGGATTCTATTCGCGATGCGTGAATTGCGGCTGTCGGCCAGCAGTGCTTTCCGCAAATCCGCCAAGATTTCCGGCGACGTGATGGGCAACTATCACCCGCATGGCGACGCTGCGATTTACGATGCGATGGCGCGTCTGGCGCAGGATTTCAACGTGCGCTACCCGCTGGTCGATGGGCAGGGCAACTTTGGCAACATCGACGGCGATAACCCCGCCGCCAGTCGCTATACCGAAGCCCGCCTGACCGCGATTGCCGAAAGCCTGATGGAAGGGCTGACCGAAAACGCGGTCGATTTCCGTCCGAACTATGACGGCACGCTGGAAGAGCCGGTGGTGATGCCCGCAGCCTTTCCGAACCTGCTGGCCAATGGCTCGTCGGGGATTGCGGTGGGCATGGCCACCAACATTCCGCCGCACAATCTGGATGAGTTGATTCAGGGTTGTCAGGCGATGCTGGCCGATCCCGAGATTTCGATTGAATCGCTGGTCACGTTGATCCCCGGCCCCGATTTTCCGACCGGCGGCGTCATGGTGGAACCGCGCGAGACCATTCTTGAGGCTTATCGCACGGGGCGCGGTTCGTTCCGCACCCGCGCGAAATGGGCGGTCGAGGATCTGGGGCGCGGGACGTGGCAGATTGTTGTCACCGAGATTCCCTATCAGGTCGCCAAGTCCAAGCTGATCGAAAAGCTGGCCGAACTGATCCAGACCAAGAAAATCCCGCTGCTGGCCGATGTGCGCGACGAATCCGCTGATGACATTCGGATCATTCTGGAACCCCGCTCGCGCACGGTTGAACCCGAAATGCTGATGGCGGCGCTGTTCAAGAACTCGGACCTTGAAACGCGGTTCAGTCTGAACATGAACGTGTTGATCGACGGTCGCGTGCCAAAGGTGTGCAGCCTGAAAGAGGTTCTGCGCGCCTTTCTGGATCACCGCCGTGACGTGCTGCGGCGGCGCAGCCAGCACCGGCTGGAAAAGATCGACCACCGGCTAGAGGTGTTGGAAGGCTTTATCCTGACCTTCCTGAACCTTGACCGCGTGATCGACATCATCCGCTATGACGATGACCCCAAGGCCGCGCTGATGCGCGAGGTTTGGGGCAAACCGCACAAGCGGGCGATGACGGAGAAGGATTACGTCTCGCCCAAGGCTGGCGCGGGCGAATTGTCGGAATTGCAGGCCGAATCCATCCTGAACATGCGCCTGCGGTCTTTGCGGCGTCTGGAAGAGATGGAACTGATCCGCGAGCGTGACGCCCTGCAGGCCGAACGCGCGGGGCTTTTGGGGCTGCTGGCCAGCGATGTGCTGCAATGGGCGCAGGTCGGAACCGAGCTTGAGGCGATCCGCAAGCAGTTCGGAAAGGACACCGTGATCGGCAAACGCCGCACCGCCTTTGCCGATGCGGGCGAGGTCGAGGAAGTCTCGTTCGAGGCAATGATCGAGCGGGAACCCATCACCGTGATCTGTAGCCAGATGGGCTGGATCAGGGCGATGAAGGGGCATGTTGACCTGACCACCGAGCAGAAGTTCAAGGACGGCGACGGGCCGCGCTTTGCCTTCCATGCCGAGACGACGGATCGGATTCTGCTGGTGGGGGCGAACGGGCGTTTCTATACGCTGGTGGGCGTCAACCTTCCGGGCGGGCGCGGTATGGGGGAACCTGTGCGGCTGATGGTCGATCTGCCCAATGATTCCGAGATTGTGGATTTGCAGATCTTCCGGTCGGGCGAAAAGCTGCTGGTGGCTTCGACGGCGGGCGACGGGTTCGTGGTGCCTTCGGATGAGGTGCTGGCCCAGACCCGCGCGGGCAAACAGGTGCTGACTCTGGGGGCGGGCATCAAGACCGCGCTTTGCCGCAAGGTGGTGGGCGATTCTGTGGCCGTGGTGGGGGATAACCGCAAGGTTCTGGTCTTCCCGCTGGCGGAACTGCCCGAGATGGCAAAGGGCAAGGGCGTGCGGTTGCAGAAGTATAAGGACGGGGGGCTGTCGGATGCGACGACCTTTGTTCTGGCTTCGGGGCTTGCATGGAAAGACCCTGCGGGGCGGACGCGGACCGAGACGGATCTGGGGGAATGGCAGGCCGGACGGGCCACGGCGGGGCGGATGGCGCCGCGCGGGTTTCCGAGGGATAACAAGTTCAATTGAGTGTGGTTTAGGAGAGTCGGGGTGAACCCCGACCTACGGGGGGATGAGGGAAGGTCCCGACCCGGGACATTTTTTATTGGTTGGTTTTCAAGGGTTTGGGGGGCTGAATTAGGTGTTTTTTAACCTTTGGTCCGCAAACCGTCCTTTTTAGCCGAGTGTAGGGTGCGTGCTTTGCACGCAGCTTTAGCTCAGATCATCTTGATCGAGTCTTTGCCCACCGCCAGCACATAACCGCGCCGTGCGATGGTTTTGACCAGAAGTTCCGTCACCAACTGGTTGCCTAGCGCGTCGCGCAGGCGTTTGACGCGGGTGGCTCCTGCGGCCTCGTCGCAATCGGCTGCGTCGCGGCCCGAGATCACGCCTTCGATCTGCGCGCCGGTCAGCACCTCGTCATCCATCCGCGCCTCGGCCAGAACGGAGAGGGTTTCGATGGCGGCTTCGGTCAGGGCAAATTCCATGTCGTTGATATAGACCGCCCGCGCCTCGCGGCTGATCAGGATGGACGAGACCTGAATCCCCGAGCGCTGGATCGCGGAAATCCGGCGGTTCAGCCCGATGATCGTGACCAGAAACACCAGTGCCGCCACCATCAGCGCGGTCGCAAACACCAGCAGCACAAAGATCACAGACCGATAGCTGGCGAGCACTTCGGAAAAGGCGGTGCCGGACTGCGCCAGAATCTCGAGCAGTTTGATCTGCGCGCCGGTGGTCAGATCGTTGTTTTCGACAAACAGCCGTTCGACCCGCGCGTTGAAGGCGTTGGCATCGGGCAGGTTCAGGAACAGAAACACCGCAGCGCCCAGCAGGATCAACACAATCGCAGCGATGCCACCTGCGACAACCCGGTTTCCGGCGCGCAGGCTGTCAGTAGCGGAGGAAGTAGGCTCCTGCACTGTCTTTCCTTTCTTCCAAACCTTCGGGGCCAAAGGTGGACAACACATTCAACAGGGTCCAGCCATCGGCGGCCAGACGCGGGGCGAGTTCGGCCTCGGCCCCGCCGCGATCACAGGCGGATACCTGTGCCACACCATAATGCAGGCGCAAGGGGGCGTCCTGTTTGGCCTTGTAATCTGCGTAACATTCCGCCTGCGCGGGCAAGGCAAGGCCCGCCATAAGGACGATCGCTAGGCTTAGGCGCTTCATGGGTCACGCTCCTGTGGTCACCTGTGCATCCTGCGCGGCGTGAGGGCGTTATACAATATCCAAGGCAGTTTATGCGGGCTGCTATCGCATAACAGGGGGCTGTTATTGCGTGGCCAGAGCGTGTGACCGAGGATCAGGCATCAGGTTCGTCGCAATGGCGGGCCAATCAGAAAAACCCCAGTGGAGGCTGCCATGACCACGATCCCTTCGGACATCCTTGCGGAAACCCATCACGCCCTGGCGCGCCGTTCTGCGGTGAAACCGGCCGGAAGGTTCTGGCGCGGGTTGACCGCCCTGACGGTTGCGGCGTCTTTGGTGCTGGGGTCGGCGGCTCCGTCTTTTGCAGACAAGCAGAGCGATGATCTGGCCAAGGCCTTGGCGGCGGCGTTGCTGCTGGGCGCGGTCATCAACGGCATCGACAATAACAATGACCGCCACAAGCCGCGCCACCCGCCGGAACCGGTGCGGCAAAAGCGGGTGCCTTCGGTTTGTGCGATTGAAATCGACAGCGATCGGGGGCGGTCTGTGACCGTTTACACCGAAAGCTGTCTGCGTGACGAAGGCTTTCGCCGCCTGCCGAATTGCGGGCGGTCGGTACGGATTTATGGCCAGCGCGATCGCATCTATTCAGATCAATGCCTGCGGGATGCGGGCTATCGCACCGGGCGGCATCACTAAGGGATACATCCGGCCCTGAACCTTTCGCCCTAGGGGCCGGATGTCTGGGGCGGAAGGACGAGCAGCTTCCGCCCCTTTTTTCATGCACCGATCTCGGCTAGGCCAGAGGCATGGCAAAGATCATCGCAGATTATCAGTTTGAGGCCGCCGCACTGGCACGCGGTCTTGGTCCCGTGGCGGGTGTGGACGAGGTGGGGCGCGGGCCATTGGCCGGCCCTGTGACAGCGGCGGCTGTGGTGCTGGATCTGGCGCGGATGCCGGCGGGTCTTGCCGATTCCAAGGCTTTGACGGCGGCGCGGCGGGAGCGGCTGTTTGTAGAGATCATGGCATCGGCGGTGGTGTCGGTGGCGCATGCCTCGGTTGAGGAGATTGACACGCTGAACATCCTGCGCGCCTCGCATCTGGCGATGGAGCGGGCGGTGACGGGGCTGGCCGTGGTGCCGGGGTTTGTGCTGGTGGATGGCAATCTGATTCCGGCAGGGTTGCAGGGCCGTGCCGAGGCTATCGTGAAGGGCGACGCGCGGTCATGGTCGATTGCGGCGGCTTCGATCATCGCCAAGGTGACGCGGGATCGCATCATGGTGGATTTGGCGCAACAGCATCCCGGCTATGGCTGGGAGTGCAACGCCGGTTACCCGACAAAACAGCATCTGGAGGCGCTTCAAAATCTAGGGGTGACCCCTTGGCATAGGCGTTCGTTCAAACCCGTCCACAATATGTTGTATCAAGAAGTTTCTGTAACCTCTTGATTCAAAAAGGATTTGACGGCGAATCACCTTTGACTCATTCTTATCCACAACAAGCGACGCAAAGTCGCGGTGAATGAGGCAGAACATGGCGACGAAACTGAAGGCCGCGGCAGGGGGTATCCTGCCGCTGAACGAAATCTTGGGCGGTGATTGCATCGAGGTGATGAACAGTCTGCCTGCGGGCAGCGTTGATCTGATCTTTGCGGACCCTCCGTATAACTTGCAGTTGAAGGGCGATCTGCATCGGCCGGACAACTCGAAGGTCGATGCGGTCGATGACCACTGGGACCAGTTTTCCAGCTTTGCCGCCTATGACAAGTTCACCCGCGAATGGCTGGCTGCGGCGAAGCGTCTGCTGAAGCCGAATGGTGCGATCTGGGTGATCGGCAGCTATCACAACATCTTCCGCGTCGGGTCGGCCTTGCAGGATCAGGGCTATTGGATGCTGAACGATGTGGTCTGGCGCAAATCGAACCCGATGCCGAATTTCCGCGGCAAGCGGCTGACCAACGCGCATGAGACGCTGATCTGGGCCTCGCGGGATGAGGACAGCAAATATACCTTCAACTACGAGGCGTTGAAGGAATTGAATGACGGCGTGCAGATGCGGTCGGACTGGGTGCTGCCGATCTGCACCGGGCATGAGCGGTTGAAGGATGAGAACGGCGACAAGGCGCATCCGACGCAAAAGCCGGAAAGCCTGCTGCACCGCGTGCTGATTGCCACCACGAACCCCGGCGATGTGGTGCTGGACCCGTTCTTTGGCACGGGAACCACGGGGGCTGTGGCCAAGATGCTGGGCCGCGATTTCATCGGGATCGAGCGCGAGGAAGCCTATCGCAAAGCCGCGCATGACCGGATTTCCCGCGTTCGCCGCTTTGATGCAAGCGCGCTGGAGATCACCGGATCGAAGCGGTCGGAGCCGCGTGTGCCGTTCGGGCAGGTGGTGGAACGCGGCATGCTGCGTCCGGGGGAAGAGCTGTTTTCCATCGGCAACCGTTACAGCGCCAAGGTGCGTGCGGATGGCACGCTGATCGGGGCGGATGTGAAGGGGTCGATCCATCAGGTCGGCGCGCGGATGGAAGGTGCGCCAAGCTGCAACGGCTGGACCTATTGGCACTTCAAGCGCGATGGCAAGATGATCCCGATTGACATCCTGCGCCAACAGATTCGTGCCGAGATGGAGGCCGATCAGGGCCGCCCGCACTAAGACGACGGGGCCGCGTGGGTTTGCGCGACGCTTTGTCGGGGTGAACCCCGACCTACGCCCGACAGTTTACGCCCGTGCTGTGGTCCGCCCGCAGCACTAACTACCCCGTCCTGTTCACAGGATGGGGTCTTTTGGGTTTTGGGGCTGTGTTTTGGTGGGAGTCGGGGTGAACCCCGACCTACGGTCTGTTTATGGGATGGGGCCTTTGGGGATTATGGTTGTGGTGCAAGCGGCGGGGCGGGCGGGGTGGGAGTCGGGGTGAACCCCGACCTACCGGCTGATTACCGCAAGACACGTCTGTAGGTCGGGGTTCACCCCGACTCTCCCACTCCCACAGCCTTTTCGGACGCCTCGGGCTGTCAGCCGGAACAGGCGACCTCGTAGGCGGTGCTGCCGGGGGTGTTGTTGATCAGGTAGCAGCGTTGCCTGCCGTCATCGCCGACGCAGGTGGTCCATGACGTGCCGTTGCCTTGGTCCATCCAGTCGGTGCAGCTCTGCTCGGCCCGCGCCAAGCCCGCGCTGAGGGAGAAAACAGTCAGCGCCAGAAGCGCCGCTGCGCTGCGGGGGGATCGTGTCATGTTGCACCTCGTTGCTTTGCCAATACCTCATTCTAGCACAGGTCGGGCTGTTGCGCTTTGATCTGTCCCAAGTTTCAGGCCGCGCCGATTAATGTCACGCGGGGCGGTGCGCTTGGGCTATGCTGAGGCCGTGCGATGGCCTTTGTAGGAGATGCCATGCTGATCCCCGTGGCCGAGTTGCGACGTGCTTGCATGGCAGAAGAGGCGGCCTTGCAGGTCAGGCTGGCCGAGGTGGTGCGGCTGTTCACCCCGCCCTTGTCGCGGGCGCGGCGCGGGCAGGTGCGGGAGGCTTTGGCACAGGCCAAACTGTCATTCTCGCGGCTGTCGTGGCTGTGGGCGCAGCATATGATGGACCCGGCCCTTCACGGGCTGCCGCCCTTGCACCCTGACCGGCAGTTCTTTGACGCGCTGCATCGCAGGATGCGGCCTTGGGCGGCGGGGCATGAGGCGCTGTCCCGCGTGCTGCGGCAGGGGCCGCTGCCGTTGTTGCCGCATCCGCCTGCGCCCGATGCGTCCGAGGCGGTGCAACTGGCGGTGCAGGACTGGGCTTGGCTGCGGTTGCACCGGCATCTAAGCCCCGTGACCGATGCCGCGCCCATTCGGGGCAACGGGCAATTTGCCGATATTCCTCTGCCTATGGCCGAGTTTCTGCGGCATCTGATGCTGGCGCGGCGGGTCGGGGTGGCGCAGGGCAAAGCGGCGCTGCGGTTTCTGGATGTGGGCTGCGGTGTGGGGCTGAAGGTGCTAATGGCCGCCGAGGTGTTGGGCCATGCCGACGGGTTGGAATATCAGCCCGATCTGACGCGGGTGGCGGGGCGGATGCTGCGGCGGGCGGGGTTCGCGTCGCGGGTGATGGCGGGCGATGCCTTGGGGTTTGACGGTTTTGGCGGTTATGATGTGGTCTATTTTTACCGGCCGATCCATCAGCCCGACCAGATGGCCGCGCTTGAGGCGCGGATCGCAGCGCAGGCGCGGGCGGGGGCGATTCTGATCGCGCCCTATGTAGGGTTTGCCGATCATGCTGATGCTTTGGGCTGTCAGCGGGTGGCGGGATTTGTCTATGTGAAAGGCGTGGTGGACAAGGCGTTGCTGGCGCGGGTGGCGCAGGTAGGCTTTGGCGATCCGCGGCCAGTGGACCCGCCCGAGGGGTTCATGGCGCCACTGATGGCCGCGCTGCGCGCTTGGGCGCATCTTTAAGGGGAAGCGGTTTCAGGGAGAACCGGCGGGCATCGGGGTTTTGCCTTTGTTATAGGGCTTCCAATCCTCGATGTCGGGGTAATAGGCGCGCCGCCACGCCCGCACGCGGGGGTTCATGATGCGCTTCCACACAGGCGGGATCATCGCGGCAAAGGTCATCACCGGATAGCCGTAGGGCAGTTGCGGGGCGTCCGTTGCGGGGTAGGTTTGCAGCAGGGGAAAGCGGCGGTCGGGTTTGTAATGGTGATCGGAATGGCGTTGCAGGTTGATCAGCAGCCAGTTCGACGCGCGATGCGCCGCGTTCCAGCTATGGCGCGGCAGGACGTGTTCGTATTTGCCATTGCCAAGGTGGCGGCGGGTCAGGCCATAGTGCTCGACATAGTTCACCAGTTCCAGTTGCCAGACCGCTACGGCGGCTTGGAGCAAGAACAGGGCAAGGCCTTGCCAGCCGGAAAGGGCCAGCGCCATCGCCAGCATTGCGGTTTGCAGGGCGGCGTAGCGCCAGAACGGGTTTGATCTGTGCAAGCTGGGCAGGCCGCGACGGGCCAGCATCGCAGCCTCGGCCCGCCATGCCGATTGCGGGCAATGCCAGAGGACGCGGAGGAAATAGCGGTGAAAGCCTTCGTTATAGCGGGCGGTCACGGGATCGCGCGGGGTGCCGACATAAAGGTGATGCACCCGCAGATGTTCCGAGCGGAAATGGCTATACAGCACCGAGGCCAGCAGCAGATCGCCCAGCCAGCGCTCCAGCCGTGATTTCTGGTGGGCAAGTTCATGGGCATAGACGATGCCGATGCTGCCGGACATGATGCCCATGCCGCAGAACAGGCCGATTTGTTCGGGCGTGGACAGGGTGCTGCGGGGGGCATACCAGATCAGGCCGACAAGCAGGGTGATCTGGATCGGGAACCAGATCAGGGTGATCAGGCGATACCAGAACAGGTCTTGCTCGGGGGTGGCGGGATCGGCGTTGTCCTCGTTCAGGCCGGTCAGCAGGTCAAGGATGGCGTAAAGCCCCCATGTGTAGGCAGGCATCAGCGCCAGCGCCCAGCCGCCAAAGCGGGCGGCGATCAGGACCACGGGGATGGTTCCCAGCGAAAGCCAGAACGGCAGCGCGTTTTGCAGGCGTTTGACATCAGCGGGGGCAAGGGTGGTCATGGCGCGCCTTCGGGTTTTCGGCAGTGTAGCGCAAATGCGTGGGGTCTCAACGCGGTGGATTGACCTGTGACGCAAGGGCATGGGCCTTTCGCATCACGGTCGGCAGGTCGGTGGGGCGGACGGGGTGGAAGGCTCCGCGCGCAGGGTTGGCGGTGGTGGTGGCGGTCAGCACCCGCAGGATCAGGTGAAAATGGGTGAAGGTGTGGGTGATGGCTCCGGCATCGATCCAGTCGGCGGTCAGCGGGGCTTCGGCGCTGGTGCCATCCCAACCGGTCGAGGGAAAGCCCAGCATCCCGCCCAGAAGGCCGCGCGCGGGGCGATGCTCCAGCAGCCAGTCGCCCGCCGGATTACGCAAGGCCCAAGCCGTGCCGTGGCGGGTGGGCTTTTCCGGTTTGGGCAGTTTGCGCGGCAGGTCGGCCTGGATGCCGGCTCGGCGCGCGGCGCAGAGGTGCAGCAGCGGGCAGATCGTGCAGGCGGGGCTGCGGGGCGTGCAGATGGTGGCGCCAAGGTCCATCACGGCTTGGGCATAATCCCCCGCGCGGGTCTGCGGGGTGACGGTGGCGGCAAGGCGGGTCAGTTCGGATTTCGCCGTCGGCAGCGGGGTTTCCACCGCAAACACCCGCGCGATCACCCGTTCCACATTGCCATCCACCACGGTTTCGGGTGCGTCATAGGCAATCGAGGCTATGGCGGCAGCGGTATAGGGGCCAACGCCGGGCAGGCTGCGTAACCCGTCCAGCGTCGCAGGAAACTGCCCGCCGTGATCCGCCACAACGGCCCGCGCACAGGCCAGCAGGTTGCGCGCGCGGGCGTAGTAGCCAAGCCCCGCCCATTCGGCCATCACATCGGCGTCCGCCGCCGCAGCCAGCGCCGCCACATCCGGCCAGCGTTCGGTAAAGCGCAGGAAATAGGCGCGCACGGCGGCAACGGTGGTCTGTTGCAGCATCACCTCGGACATCCAGACGCGGTAGGGGTCGGGCATCACCCTTGCGGCGCGCGCGGCAGGCGGCACCCGCCACGGCATCGCGCGCGCGTTCACGTCATACCATGCCAGAAGGGCCGCACTCAGGTCCGTGTCACGCAATGTTTATTCCCCGTCATGTGCCAAGCCTCTGGCCCGCCCGTGCCTTGGCGCATAGAATAGCGCCAAACAGGAATAGGACCAGATGGCCCGCGCAACCGCCCCCATGCCCAGTTCCCAGCGTCGCACTCGCGGCTTTGAGGCGGCATCGGGCCTGCTGAAAGATCAGGTGCGCGTTGCGGGCGAATCGCGTGGCTTTGCGGTGGCCCGCCTGCTGACCCATTGGACCGAGATCGCGGGCGAGCAGATGGCGGCGATCACCCGCCCCGTCAAGGTGGGCTACGGGCGCGAAGGCATGGGGGCCACCTTGACGCTGCTGGTGCAGGCCGCGCATGCGCCGATGGTGCAGATGGACTTGCCGCGCCTGAAAGAACGGGTCAACGCGGTTTACGGCTATAACGCGATTGCGCGCATATCGCTGACGCAGACGGCGGCCACGGGCTTTGCCGAGGGGCAGGCGCAATTCCTGCCTGCGGCTGCGGCCAGACCCGCCGCCCCCGATCCGGTCTTGCAGGCCGAGGCGGCGCGCACAGCGGCCCCGATCAGGGATGAAGGGCTGCGTGCGGCCCTTGAAGCCTTGGCGCAAAACATTTTAACTCGCCGGAAATCGAAGGAAGGCTGAAGCAATGGCTATGAAACTGGGGATCGCGGCGCTGGCACTGGCGGCTGTCGGGGGCTTTGCCCTGTGGGGCGCGGGCAGCACCGCGCCGGGGATGTCGGCACTGGCCCCGATGGCGGCAAATGCACAGGAAACCACGGCTGCGGTTGAGGTGCAGGATTTCGGTCTGGGTCCGGTGGATGCAAAGGTGAAGGTGGTGGAATACGCATCCTTCACCTGCCCGCATTGCGCGAACTTCCATTCCGATGTCTGGCCGCAGCTAAAGGCCGAATACATCGACAGCGGCAAGATCCGCTTTGAATACCGCGAGGTCTACTTTGACCGCTATGGTCTGTGGGCCGCGATGATGGCGCGCTGCGGCGGAGAGCTGCGCTATTTCGGGATCACCGACATCCTGTTTGACACCCAAGCCGAATGGGCGGCCACGGATGATCCGGCACTGGTGGTGGAGAACCTGAAAAAGATCGGGCGCACGGCGGGCATGGACGATGCCACGCTGGACGCCTGCATGAAGGACGGTGCCACCGCCGAGGCGCTGGTGGCGCATTTCGAGACCAATTTCAAAGCCGATGGCATTGAAGGCACACCGTCGTTCATGATCAACGGCGTGAAACATTCCAACATGACCTATGCGGACATGAAGGCCGTTCTTGACGCCGAGCTTGCCAAGTAATGCAGGCTCCGCTGGCAGGTGTGAAGGTCATCGAACTGGCGCGGATTCTGGCTGGCCCTTGGGCTGGCCAGACTTTGGCCGATCTGGGCGCGGATGTGATCAAGGTGGAGGCGCCCGAAGGCGATGATACCCGCCGCTGGGGGCCGCCCTTTGTCGAGCGCGATGGCGACAGGACAGCGGCCTATTTCTACGCCGCCAACCGGGGCAAGCGCAGCATCACCTGCGATTTCCGCACGCCGGAAGGCCAGGAGGTGGTGCGGAAACTGGTCGCCGACGCCGATGTGGTGATCGAGAATTTCAAGGTGGGGGGGCTGGCCAAATACGGGCTGGACTATGCCTCGCTGCGGGCGGTGAACCCGAAGCTGATCTATTGCTCGATCACCGGATTCGGCCAGACCGGGCCTTATGCCCACCGCGCGGGCTATGATTTCATCATTCAAGGCATGGCCGGACTGATGAGCGTGACCGGCGAACCTGATGGCCAGCCGCAAAAGGTGGGCGTGGCGGTGACGGATATCTTCACCGGCGTCTATGCGGCGACGGCGGTGCTGGCGGCACTGGTGCAGCGCGGCGTCACGGGGGTGGGCCAACAGATCGACATGGCGCTTTTGGATGTGGCGACATCGATCATGGCCAATCAGGCGATGAACTATCTGGTGTCGGGCAAGGCTCCGGGGTTGATGGGCAACGCGCATCCCAATCTGGCCCCCTATGCGGTGTTCGATTGCGCCGATGGCTGGATCATTCTGGCCACGGGGAATGACGCGCAATACCAGCGGCTGTGCGGGATACTGGGGTTGGACGATATGGGAATGGCGGCGGATTACGCCACCAACGCCGACCGCATCGCCAATCGCGTGGAACTGACACGCCGCCTGACCGAGGGAACCAAGCGCTGGTCCAAGGCCGATCTGCTGGCAGCCTGCGAATCCAAGGGCGTCCCCGCCGGCCCGATCAACACGCTGGCCGAGGTGTTCGCCGACCCGCAAGTGATTGCGCGCGGGCTGCAGATCGCTCCCGATGGCATTGCGGGCGTGCGCTCGCCCATGACCTTCTCGGGCGCTGATCTGGCGCTTGACCGCCCCGCGCCGAAACTGGGCGAACATCAGGACGAGGTGCTGGGATAGGGCAACCCAGCCGCTTCCCCAGATCCCCTTTGGATAAATATCCCCGCCGGAGGCACCCCGCCTTTGCGGTCTACGCCTCCGGCGGGAGTATTTAGACCAAGATGAAATCCAAAGGGTAGGGTGCGTGCTTGTCACGCACCTTTCAGGTCAGGGCTGCGATTGCCTGATCCAGCGCCGACCAGTCATCCACCTGCAGCCGCACCGGCAGGGTCAGGACCTTGGTGCGGTAGGATGGCGGCAGGCGTGTGGCGTCTTTTTCGGTGGTGACAAGCTGGGCGTTGGTGGCGAAAGCCTCCAGCTCCAGCCGTTTCAGCAGGGCTTCGGACAGGGGTTGGTGATCCGACAGCGCTTCGGCACGCAGCAGGATCGCCCCTTCGGCGCGCAGGGTGGCAAAGAACTTTTCGGGCCGCCCGATGCCTGCAAAGGCGATCACACGCTCTCCCTGCCAGCCCATGCCCATGGCAAGCGGGGCAAGGTGGCCGGTCAGGTGCGGCAGGTTGATCGCGCCGCCCCAGCGGGTGGCAAAGGCGGTCTGGGCGGCGGTGGGGCCGATGGACAGCACGAGATCTGCCCGTGCCAGCCCCGTGGCCACGGGTTCGCGCAGCGGGCCAGCGGGCAGGCAACGCCCGTTGCCAAAGCCGGTTTCGGCATCGACCACGATGATCGACAGGTCTTTCACCACCGACGGGTTTTGAAAGCCGTCGTCCAGCAGGATGATCTGCGCGCCCGCTGCCTCGGCCAGTTTTACCCCTGCCGCGCGGTCGCGGGCGATGAAGGTGGGGGTGAAGGCGGCCAGCAGCAGGGGTTCATCCCCGACCTTTGCCGCGCTGTGGCGGAGGGGATCAACCCGCAGCGGGCCTGTTTCCGATCCGCCATGGCCCCGGCTGACGACATGCACCACCAGCCCGCGCGCGGTCAGCCGTTCGATCAGGGCGATGGCGGTGGGGGTCTTGCCGGTTCCGCCTGCGTTCAGGTTACCGATGCAGATCACCGGCACGCGGGCCTTGTAGCCTTGCCCGCGCAGGCGGCGGGCGGTTGCGGCGGCATAGGCCCAGCCAAGCGGGGCCAGAAGGGTGGCGGCCAGACCGGCGGCATCAGGAGGGTTGGACCAGAAAGCGGGGGGGCGCATCGGGGGTGTGCCTTTTATGCAGGGGCTAGGCGCGTGGGGTCAGGGTGCGGGTGTGTGTGGTGCATTGGCTTTGGGGCAGGGTAGGCTTGCGGCATCGGGTGGGCAGCTTTGAGGCTAGGGCAAGGAAGGAGCGGGGTAGCGGCGGTTGCGTTCGGGTGATGGGGTCGCGAAGGCCAAAGGTGTCGGGAAGCCAGAAGCATAGCACCGTATCAGGTGTCCCCGTCCATCGTGGCGCGGATGATGTCCAGCACGCGGTCTGTCACTTCGGCCCCGTCCGAGGCCACGCCCCAAGCCGCCTGCGCCAGACGGGCGGCACGGTCGGGGGACAGCAGATCGCTGAGCGCCTCGGCCAGATCGTAGTGCGAGGCTACGGCGCGGGCGGCGCGGGCCGCGCCAAGACGGCCAAAGGCAGCGCCGAAACTGCCGGGGCGCGGGCCATAGAGGATGGCCGAACCAAGGGCGGCAGGCTCCATCGGGTTGCGGATGCAGCCATCCCCCGCGAGAGAGCCGCCCAGAAAGGTCACGGGCGCAAGGCGATACCACAGCCCGAATTCGAGCGAGGAATCGGGTAGGTAGACCTCGGTCTCGGTGTCGGGTTCCTGTTCCAGACCGCGTTGGGCCACGGTCCAGCCTTCGGTCTCTTCCATCTGGGCCGCCAGCAGGGGCGCGCGGGCGGGATCGGCCGGCACCAGAATCAGCAGCAGCCGATGCGCCAGTCGAAGGGCGGCGCGGTGGGCTGCGATCACGGCGGCCTCTTCGGATTCGGGAATATCGGCGGCCAGCCAGACCGGTCGCGTCGCCATAAGCCGCGCCAAGGCTGCGCGCTCGGGTTCCTGACAGGGCAGGGCGGCGCTTTGCTCTTCCATCCGGCCCACCACCTCGACCCGTGGCGCACCGGCCTTGCGGAAGGCGCGCGCGGCGGTTTCGTCCACCGCCAGAACGCGGCCGACGCAGGCCAGCGCCCCGCGCAGAAGGCCGGGATACCAGCCCTCGCGTCCGCGCAAAAGGTAGGGCGCGCGGGCATCGGCGATCAGGCTGGGCAGCCGCCGGTCGGCCAGTTCGTGCAGAAGGGTCGGGCGCACCTCGCCTTCGGAGATCACCAGAAGATCAGGGCGCCAATAGTCAAGAAACGAAGCGATTTCCGTGGATTGGTCGGCGGGCGGCGTCTGGTATATCGCACCTGCAACGCTGCGGTCCGGCGTCTCGTCACAGGTCATCAGCACGGCCACGCCATCTTCGACGATCAGCCGTTGCGCCAGTTCTGCCAGACCGCAGATCACCTCGGCCCTTGGCGCATGCAGCCAGACCAAGGGACCGCGCGGGCGCGCGGGTCGCAGATATTCTGCCTGCGCCGACCGGCGGGCAGTCAGGTTATAGAGCCTGCGACCAATAGAAAGTGCCATGGTGCGGCGTTGTCAGACGCCCATCTCCTCGGTCAGGGAGGTGGCCTGCGATTCTTCGCGCAGGCGGTGAATATGGGCGATGAAATAGCGCATATGGGCGTTATCGACGGTGCGCTGGGCCTCGGCCTTCCATGCGGAAAAGGCGGTGGCATAGTCGGGGAACATGCCGACGATGTGGATCGCGCCCACATCTTTGAAGACGTTCTTTTGCGGGCTGACAAGTTCGCCACCAAAGACAAGGTGAAGGCGTTGGGTCATGGGAGGCTGTCCAATTTGCTGCACTGCCGCACAGGGTAGCGGGGGACTGCGCGCGGGGCAAGGCTGCGCTGGACAGATGTCTGTCGGAAGCTGGCCCTATACAGGGCGCGATTTTGCCTGTATTGGCGGCAGATCGGCCCGAGGATTCCGGGGCAGACGGCGGGGAGGCTGGTCTGCGATGGGGAATGAGGTGCCGTTGAAATGGTACGTCACGGGCGCATCTGCGATGCCCCCCATCAGGAAAAGACATGATCGAAAAAGGTATCTCCGCGCCTCTGGCAGCGGCATTGGCGGCTAAGGGCTATGAAACCCTGACAGCGGTGCAAGAAGCAGTTCTGAAGTCCGAAACTCAGGGCCGCGATCTGCTGGTCTCGGCGCAGACCGGTTCGGGCAAGACGGTGGCATTTGGTATTGCGATTGCAGACCAGATTCTGGGCGGCATGGACAAGCTGCTGTATGCAGATACGCCGCTGGCTCTGGTGATCGCACCGACGCGCGAATTGGCGTTGCAGGTCGCGCGGGAATTGGAATGGCTTTACGCCGGAGCGGGCGCACAGATTGCGACCTGCGTGGGCGGCATGGATTACCGCAGCGAAAAGCGGGCGCTGGACCGTGGCGCGCATATCGTTGTCGGCACGCCGGGCCGTCTGCGTGACCATATCGACCGCCGCTCGCTGGATCTGTCGGGCCTGCGCGCCGCCGTGCTGGACGAAGCTGACGAGATGCTGGATCTGGGGTTCCGCGAGGATCTGGAATATATCCTTGCCGCAGCCCCCGAAGATCGCCGCACGCTGATGTTCTCGGCCACCGTGCCGAAAGAGATCGCCAAGCTGGCCGAGGACTTCCAGCGCGACGCGCTGCGGATTGCAGCACAGGGCGAGGCCAAGCAGCACGTCGACATCCAATACCGCGCCCTCTCGGTGGCCGTGCGCGACCGCGAACATGCGATTTTCAATGCGCTGCGTTTTTACGAGGCGAAAACGGCGATCGTGTTCTGCAAGACCCGCGTGAACGTCAATCATTTGATGGCGCGCATGGGCAACCGTGGGTTCAAGGTTGTGGCGTTGTCGGGCGAACTCAGCCAGCAGGAACGCACCAACGCCCTGACCGCGCTGCGGAACGGGCGGGCGAATGTGTGTATCGCCACCGACGTTGCTGCGCGTGGCATCGACTTGCCGGGGCTGGAACTGGTGATTCACGCCGATCTGCCGTCAAACTCGGAAACGCTGTTGCACCGGTCGGGCCGGACGGGGCGTGCGGGGGCCAAGGGCGTTTCGGCGCTGATCGTGGTGCCGGCGGAATTCAAGAAGGCGCAGCGTTTGCTGCAAGGGGCCAAGGTTGTGGCGGAATGGGGCGCTGCCCCGTCTGCGGATGACGTGCAGGCCAAGGACGACACCCGCATTTTCGAGAACCCCGTATTCGCGCAAGACCTGTCCGACGAGATGGACATGGCGATGAAGCTGATCGAGCGCTTTGGCCCGGAGCAGATCGCCGCCGCCTATGTGCGGTCGTGGCGGTCGGGCCGGTCTGCGCCGGAAGTGTTGTCGGATCAGGTTGGTCCGGCCCGCGATACCGCCCCGCCGCGTGAGCGTGGCGAATTTGGCGCTTCGGTCTGGTATCAGCTTTCGGTAGGCCGTGCCGGTCGTGCCGAAGCGCGCTGGTTGTTGCCGAAAATCTGTGACGCGGGCGGGATCACCAAAGACGGGATCGGCGCGATCCGCGTGCAGGAAGACACCACCTTTGTGCAGATTGCCGAAGGTCTGGCGGGCAAGTTTGGCGCCCAGCTTGAGTTGGAAAACGGCGTCGTGATGGAGCGGATTCAGGGCGAACCTTCGATGGACCGTCCCGAACGTGCGCCGCGCAAGGCACCTGCCGCGCGCGCGCCGCGTGCCGAGAAATCCTATGACCGCGCCGAGAAACCGACCTATGAGCGGGCAGAGAAGCCTGTGTATGAGCGGGCCGAAAAGCCTGCCTATGTGCCGAAACCGCCGCGCGTGGTCGAAGATGATGCGCGCCCGGCCTATAATCCGCTGGGCAATGCCGAAGCCCCCGCCGAGGCCCCCAAGCCCCGCGCCGTGGCCGAGCGCAAGCCCTATACCAAGCGCGAAGACGGTGATCGCAAGCCCTACGCGCCGCGCGCCGAAGGCTACAAATCGCACAGCCCGCGTGAAGGTGGCGACCGCAAGCCTTATGCGCCGCGTGCCGAAGGGGCCAAACCCTACGCGCCGCGTGACGGGGCCAAGCCCTATGCCAAGCGTGAGGATGGCGACCGCAAGCCCTATGCGCCGCGTGCCGAAGGGGCCAAGCCCTACGCTAAGCGCGAAGATGGCGACCGCAAGCCCTATGCGCCGCGCGCCGAAGGGGCCAAGCCCTATGCCAAGCGCGAGGATGGTGACCGCAAGCCTTATGCGCCGCGTGCCGAAGGGGCCAAGCCCTATGCCAAGCGCGAAGACGGGGATCGCAAGCCCTTTGCTCCGCGTTCGGCAGGGTTCAAATCGCATGGCGGGGGCGCTGATGGCAAACCGGCACGGGCGGCGGGCTTCAAATCCCACGCTTCGGAAGGCAAAACCTTTGCCAAGCCTGCTGCGCCGAAGGGCGATGCCAAGGATACGTCCAAGCGCTTTGTGCCGCCGAAGCCCAAGCGCTGAGGCAATACGAATAAAAGATCACAAAGGCCGCCTTCGGGCGGCCTTATGCTTTGAAGCGGGCGGAAAGTTCGGCATGCAGCGGGGGCGATGCCGCGAAAATCCCTGCCGCGCGCGCTTTGGGCGAGTTGAATTCGATGGCCTGCCCGCGCCCGTCGCTGACCATGGCCCCCGCTCGCGCCGCAATCAGCGCACCGGCAGCGATGTCCCATTCCCACGCATCGCGGAAGGAAAGGATGCCGTCAAAGCTGCCATCGGCCACAAGGCACATCCGGTAGGCGATCGAGGCGCGAAAGCTGCGTTTCACCTGCGGCGGATCGCCGTTCCAGAAGTCCGGTTCAAGGTTTACCTTTGGCGTCAGCAGGTTGACTCCATCTGCCAAGACCCTGTGCGCGGTATGGATCGGCCGGCCGTTCATCTCGGCAGGACCGTTTTCGGTGGCGGTATACATGCAATCCAGCGCGGGTAGGTAGATTGCCGCCGCTGTTACCTTGCCCTTGCGCGCCACGGCAAGCGAGTGGGAAAAATGGGTTTCGCCGGCGATAAACGCGCGCGTTCCATCAATCGGATCGATTATGAACACATGTTCGGAATCAAGTCTGGCGTCGGTGTCCACGCTTTCCTCGGACAGCCAGCCATAGGTAGGGCGGGCCTGCAAAAGCCGTGCTTGCAGCATGTCGTTCACGGCCAGATCAGCCTCGGTCACCGGGCTTGCGTCGTGTTTGTCCCATGTTTCGGGCGCGTTCTGCCAGTAGCGCAGGGCGATTTCGCCAGCGGCACGGGCTGCGTCGATCAACAGGGCAAGGTCACGCTCCGGCAAGGGTCATCCCTTCGATCAAGAGGCTTGGCACACGAGTCGAAAGATGCGCCTTTGCATCATTCGCCGGAATGATCCGCATCAACATATCGCGCAGATTGCCCGCGATGGTGCATTCGTTCACCGGATGCAGGATCTGGCCGTTTTCCACCCAGAACCCCGAAGCCCCGCGCGAATAATCGCCCGTGGTGGGGTTGATGGTGGACCCGATCATCGAGGTGACCAGCAGCCCCGTTCCCATATCGCGGATCAGATCGGCGCGGCTGACGCTGCCTTGGGTCAGGTCGATGTTCGAGGTTGAGGGCGAGGGCGGCGAGGATGTCCCGCGTGAGGCATTGGCGGTGGACTGCATCCCCAGCTTGCGCGCGGTGCCAAGATCAAGCGTCCAGCCGGTGAGAATGCCGTTGTCCACGATCAGACGGCGGGCGGTGGGCAGGCCTTCGCCGTCGAAGGGGCGCGAGCCGGAAATGCGCGGGCGGTGCGGGTCTTCGATCACTGACAGATGCGCGGGCAGAACCTGTTGGTCAAGCGCATCGCGCAGCCACGACGCGCCGCGCGCGATGGCGGCCCCGTTGATGGCGGCGATCAGATGGCCGATCAGCGACGACGCGATGCGTTCGTCAAACAGCACCGGATAGGTGCCGGTTTTGGGTTTCGTCGATCCGGCGCGGGCCAGCGCGCGTTCGGCGGCAAGTTGACCGATGCTTTCGGCGCTGGGCAGATCGGCCTGCCAGATCCGGCCTTCGCCTGCCCAGTCCCGCTCCATCCCGGTGCCGGTGCCGGTGAAGGCCACGGCGGAAATCGAGCGCGAGCTGCGGGCATAGCCGCCGGAAAAGCCGTTGCTGGCGGCAAGGTGCATCTGCTGGCGGCCAAAGCTGCTGGCGGTTTCGACTTGGGCGATGCCTGCGCTGGCCATCGCGGCGGCTTCGGCGGCGCGGGCGTCATCTTGCAGGGCGGCGGGGGTGGGATCGTCAGACGTGTCGGTCAACTGGAACGCATCAAGCGACCACGCGCGGGCGATCTGATCGGGATCGGCAAGGCCGACGGTGGGATCATCGGGGGCCTCTTGCGCCATCGCCACGGCGCGTTCGGCCAGCCGCGCAATCGTGGCGGGCGAGGCATCCGAGGCCGACACACAGGCCTGCCGCCCGCCCATCATCACGCGTAAACCGATATCCAGCGATTCCGAGCGTTCCGCCTGTTCCAGCTTGCCACCGCGCAGTTGCACCGACTGCGACGCCCCGCGCACGGCCAGCGCATCGGCGGACTCGGCCCCCGCTTTGCGGGCGGCGTCCAGCAGGGCGGTGGTCAGCAGATCAAGCGGTTGCGTCATGGCGGTCCTTTGCGTGGCGCGATTGCGCGCCGTTCGGGCAATAGATCAAGCTTTCCGGCAGCGACTTCAAGGGCCGCAAAGAAAAAGGGCCGCCCCATCGGCGCGGGGCGGCCCTGATGCGGTTCGGACCGGCTTATTGCAGTTGCATGCCGTTGGCGAAGAAGCCCTTGTCCTTGAATTCCAGCGTCGAGGTCAGTTCATCCTCGGCCACGGAATTGGCGAACATCGACACCATCATGCGCGCGCCGTTGGCGTCGTCTTCGGTCAGCAGGCCCATCATCACCAGCTTGTCCAGCAGCGCATTGCCGCCGACCAGTTTCAGATCGACCTTGCCCGTCGGGGCGGGGACGCCCTGGAAGGTGGTCAGGTCGGTGTTGTCAAAGGTCAGCGCGCCGTTGCCGGTCAGCTCTGCACCAGCGATCTTGGCCTGAAGTGCGTTCAGGTTCAGCGCATGGATTTCGCCGGGAGGGGCTTCGCCAAGGGCGGCCATCGCGGCTTCGTCCATCAGATCGGTGGTCAGTTTGACTTGGCCGGTGGTGTCGATCACCAGCGTTGCCGGATCATGCGGGAAGATCGCGGTCGGGTCGATCATGCCCCAGATTTCTTCGGAAATCGACAGATCGACGATCTTGGTCAGGAAGGCGAAATCGGCGGGCGCATCGGTTTTTGCCACCGGAAGCAGCAGGTTGAAGGCGGCCTCGGCGTAAGAGAGTTTGACCTCGGGGAAGGGAATGTCGGGCGCGGACATCGTCAGCGTGACACCCTTGCCGCCCGCGCCATAGAGCAGGCGGTTGGCATCAAGGGCGACGTTGAAATTGCCGCCCTCGGTTGCGCCGACGATCTTGGTCGGGCCGGTGGCTTCGGTCACGTCGACATCAAAGGCAACCTTGCCATAGGTGATGTTCGCCTCGGTGGCAAAACCGGCTTTCAGCGCGGCGGCCAGATCGGCCATCGCCTCGGCCCCAAGGAAGGTGCCGCCCGAAGTGCCTGCAATGTCGGCCACGGTGGCTGTCACGCGCGCATCTGTGCCATCCTCGGCATCTTTGCCGACAATCGCCAGCGCAAGGCTTTGGGCCGCAAATTCCGAGGTAAGGGTTTTCGCGTCTTCGCCAGAACCCTCAACGGTATAGGCGCCCGAAACGCCGGTCAGCGTGGCTTCGACGGTGGCGTCAACCGCACCCGCCGCGACGCCGTTGATCGCCTCAAGCTTGAGGCCAAAGGACGGGCCTTCGAAGGTATAGGCGGTGGCCTCGGCGGTGCCACTGGCCTGAATCACAAGGCCGGGCTGCGAGATGTTGATGGTCAGATCGGCAGCCTCGGCCCCCTCGCTGGCGGGGGTGTGGATCTTGATCGGATAGCTGTCGGAGACGGTGATTTCCACCGTGCCATCGCCGTTGTCGGTCAGGTTGATTTCGTCAATCGTGCCATCCACGACGACGCCATCCTTGTTGGCCCCGATCTTGACGCCAGAAACAACCAGCGTGTCGCCGTCGCGTTCAGCAGAGGTGGCGGTGATCGTCTGACCATAGGCAGTCGCGGTGTCTTGCCAATTTTGCCAGACATCTTCAGGCGTCACATCGGCAAATGCGGCCGAGCCGGACATAAGGGCAATAACGGCAGTGCTGCCTGCCAGGTTCCAGTGTTTCATAATATGGCCTTCCTGAAGAAAAATACCCGCGCAAGCATCGGACCGGGCAGGGTTATGGTCAAGGGATTCCGTTGGTAAGACGGATAGGATAACAGGATTTGTCACGGATCGGAAAGGGGCCGCAAGATGCAAGGTAAAGTCGTTGCCATCACCGGAGCAAGCCGCGGGATCGGCGCTGCTGCGGGCCGGATTTTCGCGCAGGCGGGGGCAAAAGTTGCGCTTTTGGCGCGCAGTCGGGCCGAGATTGACGCGCTGGTGGCCGAGATCGGGCCGGATGCCTTGGCTGTGGTCTGTGATGTATCCGATTGGGGTTCCGTGCAGGCGGCGGTGGCGGCGATCATGGCGCGCTTTGGGCGGCTTGATGTGTGGATCGGCAATGCCGGCATGATCGAGCCGATCGCGCGGCTGGCGGAGGCCGATCCCGCACAATGGGCGCAGGCGGTGCAGGTCAATCTGACCGGCGTTTTCCACGGCATGCGGGCGGTCTTGCCGGTGATGAAGGCGCAGGGCGGCGGCACGGTGATCACCATTTCGTCGGGGGCCGCGCATAACCCGCTGGAAGGGTGGAGCGCCTATTGCTCGGCCAAGGCGGGGGCGGCGATGCTGACCCGCCCGGCGCATCTGGAAGAGGGCGGAAATGGCCTGCGGATCATGGGGTTGTCGCCCGGAACGGTGGCGACCGAGATGCAGGTGAAGATCAGGGCAAGCGGGGTGAACCCTGTCAGCCAGCTTGATTTCGCGGTGCATATTCCGGCGGAATGGCCCGCGCGCTGCCTGTTGTGGATGTGCGGGGCGGGGGGCGATGACTGGCTGGGCAAGGAAGTGTCCTTGCGGGATGAGGGCGTGCGCCGTGCAGCGGGGTTGATCGCATGATCGGAATCGAAGATCGGGATGGGGTGTTGGTGCTGACGCTGCGGCGACCGGAAAAGGCCAATTCTCTGACGCGCGCGATGCTGGAAGATCTTGACTCGGCAGTGGCCGCGACGCGCGCGGCGGCAGTTATCCTGACCGGTGAAGGCAAGGTGTTCAGCGCGGGCGCCGATCTGGACGAGGCGCGGGCGGGGCTTGCCACCGATCCGGTCTGGGACCGGTTGTCAAACCGGATCGCGGGGCTGCCCTGCCTGACAATTGCAGCCCTGAATGGCACGCTGGCAGGGGGGGCGATGGGCATGGTGCTGGCCTGCGATCTGCGGCTGGCAGTGCCTTCGGCCAAGTTCTTTTACCCCGTGATGAAGCTGGGCTATCTGCCGCAACCCGCCGATCCGGCGCGGCTGGTGGCTTTGGTCGGCCCGTCGCGGGCCAAGATGATCCTGATGGCGGGCGCAAAGGTCGAGGCGGATGAGGCGCTGGCTTGGGGTCTCGTGGACCGTATGGTCGCGCCCGAGGCATTGCTGGAAGCGGCGCGGGGTTTGGCGGCGGATGCGATGGCCGCCAAAGCGGGCCATGCAGGGGCGATCAAGCGGATGATCGCAGGCTAACGCTTTTTCGGCACACGGCTTAGAAATTCGGGCGGGCGCTTGGCAATCCATGCCAGAAAGCCATGCATCTGATCGGCGGAGCGCAGGGCTTCGGGCGTGTTGTAAAGCCGTGCCAGTTCGGATTCCGAAAACCGTGCATGGATTTCCTTGTGGCAGATGTGGTGCAGCAAGACGGTCGCCCCGCCCTTGCCGCCTTTCAGCTTTGGCACCAGATGGTGCAGGCTTTGCGGCACGCCTTCGGGGATCGGGCGCAGGCACAAAGGGCAGGTGGGCGTTTCGGTCATGCTTGTTCTGCGGGCTGTTCTTTGTCACAGGGATGCTGGCTAAGGTAGGCGTGGCGGATCGACCGGCAACAGGAATGTTTTCGGCAGGTCGCAGGCGGGGCTTTCCGGTGCTGTCTGCGCTGAAAGCCAAGACATAAATGCCCCATCCGCATCGGGTGTGGCAATCAAAGGGGCGATGCATGTTTGACGCAGTGGTAATCGGGACCGGACCGGCAGGGCTGATGGCAGCCGAGGAATTGGCCCGCGCAGGCCGCAAAGTGCTGGTCTGCGAGGCCAAATCCAGCCCCGCGCGCAAGTTTCTGATGGCAGGAAAATCGGGGCTGAACATCACCAAGGACGAGGAATTCTCGACCTTCCTCGAAGAGTTCGACGCCGACTGGTTGCGCCCGATGCTGTCCGAGTTTGGCCCGCGTGAGGTCGTGATCTGGGCGCGTGCCTTGGGGCAAGAGGTGTTCACCGGCAGCACGGGACGGGTGTTCCCGCGCAGCATGAAGGCTTCGCCGCTGCTGCGGGCATGGTTGCGGCGGTTGGAGTCCATGGGGGTGGAATTGCGGACCCGCTGGCGCTGGACAGGCTTTGAGGGTGACGCGCTGCGGTTCGACACGCCCGAGGGTGCGCAGGTTCTGCAACCGCGCGTGACGGTGCTGGCCTTGGGCGGTGCAAGCTGGGCGCGGCTGGGGTCGGATGCAGCATGGGTGCCGGTTCTGGCGGAAAAGGGTGTGCAGATCACCCCGTTCAAGCCTGCCAATATGGGCTTTGCGGTCGAATGGTCGCCGCATATGGCCAAGCATTTCGGTCAGGCGATCAAGGGCGCTGCCCTGATCGTCGGGGATCGGCGCGAGCGGGGCGAGTTTGTGATCTCGGCGCGTGGGATCGAAGGTGGCGGCGTTTATACCGTGTCGCGCGATCTGCGCGAAGGTGCTGCGCTGCGGCTGGATCTGATGGCGGATGTGGCAGCGGAGGAGGTGGCCGCACGTCTGGCGCGGATGCGGACAGGGGAAAGCCTTGTCAACCGCTTGCGAAAGCTGGGGCTTTCGCCCGCCGCCGTGGCGCTGGTTCTGGAGTTTGGCCGCAGCTTGGACCCCGCGCAGGCAGTGAAGTCCCTGCCAGTTCGCCTTGCCGGTCCCCGCCCGATTGACGAGGCGATTTCGACCGCAGGTGGCGTGGCCCGCGCCGCAGTCACCGATGATCTGGAACTGCGCGCCGTGCCGAACGTCTTTGTTTGCGGCGAAATGCTGGATTGGGAGGCCCCGACCGGCGGCTATCTGCTGACCGCCTGCTGGTCGACAGGCCGCTGGGCAGGTCGCGCGGCGGCGCAGCTAACCTGACCCGAAATACGCGCGCCCGTCATGGGCCGACCAAAGGTGCGTGAGGATCACGCACCCTACACCTTGCGTCAAAGCGCAGGATAGGGTGCGGGTAACGGAGCCTCCGGCGGGAGTATTTGGGCCAAGATGAAAGCCCATTCACTTTGGCCCAAATACTCCCGCCGGAGGCATCCGCAGGTCGCGCAAAGCCGAGAGTCTGAGTATCTGGGCAAGGCAGCGGGGCCAAGGGTAGGGTGCGTGCTTGTCACGCACCTTTCCTGTCAGTGCTTGATCATCACATGCCGCACTACGGTGTAATCTTCCAGCGCGTAGGCGGACAGGTCTTTGCCATAGCCGGACTGTTTCAGGCCGCCATGGGGCATTTCGTTCACCAGCATGAAATGGGTGTTCACCCATGTGCAGCCGTAACGCAGGCTGGCGGCGGTGGACATGGCGCGGCCGACGTCGCGGGTCCAGACTGAGCTTGCCAGCCCGTAATCGCTGTCGTTCGCCCAAGTTACGGCCTGATCGGCATCATCGAAGGGGGTGATGGACACCACGGGGCCGAAGACTTCGCGCCGCACGATTTCATCCGATTGCTGCGCGCCTGCGATCACGGTGGGGCGGTAATAGAAGCCGTCCTGCATCACCTCGCCGCCGGTGGTGATTTCCACATGCGGCAATTCGCGGGCGCGATTGACGAAGGAGGCCACGCGGTCACGTTGGCGCAGGGAAATCAGCGGGCCGATCTCGTTGCTGGCATCGTCGGCATTGCCAAGCTGGATGGTGGACACGGCGGCGGAAAGGTCGGCCACAAGGTTGTCGTAGACCTTGCGCTGGGCGTAGATGCGGCAGGCGGCGGTGCAGTCTTGCCCCGCGTTGTAGTAGCCAAAGGCGCGCAAGCCATCGACGACCGCGCCGATATCGGCATCGTCGAACACCAGCACCGGCGCTTTGCCGCCAAGCTCCAGATGCGTGCGTTTCACGGTTTTCGCGGCGGCGTCCAGCATCTTCTTGCCGGTTGCCACATCGCCCGTCAGGCTGATCATATCCACGCCCGGATGGTTGATCAGATAGCTGCCCACCGTCTGCCCGCGCCCTGTGATCACCGAGACCACGCCCTCGGGCAATTCATCGGCAAGAATTTGCGCCATCTTCAGTGCGGTCAGCGGGGTTTGCTCGGAGGGTTTGAACACCACGGTATTGCCGCCGCCGATGGCGGGGGCCAGTTTCCACGCCATCATCATGGCGGGATAATTCCACGGCGCGATGCTGGCGATCACGCCAACCGGATCGCGGCGGATCATCGATGTGTGGCCCGCCATATATTCGCCCGCAATCGCGCCGTGCTGGCAGCGCACCGCGCCTGCAAAGAAGCGGAAGCAATCGACAATCGCCGGAATCTCGTCGCCGCGCGCGGCGTTGATCGGCTTGCCGCAGTTCAGCGCCTCAAGTGCTGCAAAGGCATCGGCCTCGGATTCGATCCGGTCGGCGATGCGGAGCAGGGCGGCGCTGCGCTCGGATGGGGTGGTGCGGGACCATCCGGCAAAGGCGCGACGGGCGGCGGCGACGGCGCGGTCGATCTGGGATTGCGACGCCTCGGGGATGTCCAGAATAAGCGCGCCTGTGCGCGGGTTCAGGATGGGTTCGGCGGTTTCGGTGCCAGCCTCGAAAGCATTGCCGATCAGCAGTTTGGTTTGAATTGTCATGGGGGGCCTCATTTGCCAGAGCCTGCGGTTTCCGACCCGTTGCGGGTCAGATAATAGGCCAGAAGAATGGGAAGGAAGGTGGCGGCGAAGACGATCAGCGCTACCACATTGGTGACAGGGCGCTGGCGCGGGCGGATCAGTTCTTCCAGCATCCAGATCGGCAGGGTGGCCTGCTGGCCTGCGGTGAAGGTGGTCACGATCACCTCGTCGAAGGACAGCGCAAAGGCCAGCATGCCGCCTGCCAGAAGGGCGGTGCCAAGGTTGGGCAGAAGGATGTGCCAGAAGGTCTGAAACGCATTCGCGCCAAGGTCGGCAGAGGCCTCCAGCACACCGCCGGACAGGCGGCGAAAGCGGGCAACGGCGTTGTTGTAGACGATGACGATGCAAAAGGTGGCATGGCCAAGGATGATGGTCAGGGTGGAAAACGGAATGTCCATGATGCCGAAGGCCGAGCGCAGCGACATGCCGGTGATGACACCCGGCAGGGCGATGGGCAGGATGATCAGCAGGCTGATCTGGTCGCGGCCAAAGAAGGTCGCCCGCGCCATCGCTGCCGAAACCAGCGTTCCCAGCACCATCGCCAGCGCCGTTGCCACGGTGGCGACTTTCAGCGACAGGGACAGCGCCTCCCAGATATCGGGGCGATTCCACGCGGCAGCGAACCACTCGGTCGTCAGGCCGGGGGGCGGGAAGGCGTAGGTGCGTTCCTCGGTGGTGAAGGCGTACAGGAAGATCAGCAGGATCGGCAGATGCAGGAACAACAGCCCGCCGATGGCCGCCAGCCGCAAGGCCCATGAGGCGCGATCAGAGTGCATCGAAAGCCCCCATGCGTTTGGCGATCCACAGATAGACCAGCATGATCAGGATCGGGATCACCGCAAAGGCCGCCGCCAGCGGGATGTTTCCGGCGGTGCCTTGCAACTGATACACCGCCATGCCGATGAAATTGGCCGAATTGCCGACGATCTGCGGGATGATGTAATCGCCCATGGTCAGCGAAAAGGTAAAGATCGACCCCGCGATCACCCCCGGCAAGGCCAGCGGCAGGATCACGGTGCGGAAGGTCTGCGCGCGGGTGGCGCCAAGATCGGCTGACGCCTCGAGCATCGAAGTTGGCACCCGCTCAAGTGAGGCCTGCATCGGCAGGATCATATAGGGCAGCCAGACATAGACGAAGACCAGAAACATCCCGATATAGCTGGTGGACAAAGACCCGCCACCGATGCCGGGGAGCGACAGGATCGCGTTCAGGATGCCGCTGGTATGGGTGGCCTCGGCGGCCCATGTGATGATGCCCTCTTTGGCAAGGATCAGCTTCCACGCATAGACCTTGACCAGATAGGACGACCAGAGCGGTAGCATGATGCCCAGATAGAACACCGCCTTCCAGCGGCCACGGGCAAAACGGGCGGCGTAATAGGCGATGGGAAAGCCAAGGATCGCACAGCCCAGCGTCACGGCGGCAGACATTAGCAGGGTGCGGAAGATCACGTCGTAATTCTGCGGACGCAGCAGTTCGGCATAGGTTTTCAGGGTGAATTCGGGGATCACCATGCCGGAAAACTCGTCAATCGAATAGAACGACTGCATCAGAAGCGCGGCAAGCGATCCCAGATAGACCACGCCCAGCCACAGCAGCGGCGGAGTGATCAGCAGGATCAGCAGCAGCTTCGGCTTGCGCCAGAACAGGGTGGTCAGCCGGTCGGCCACGGATTTTGCGGGCAGGATCGCGGTCATGCGGCGGCCCCTTGGCGAAGGTGCGTGAAGATCACGCACCCTACCCTTGGCGACAGGCGCTGCGCGTTGGGGGGGCGTTGGGGCCTCCGGCGGGAGCATTTTTGCCAAGATGAAACGCCGGTTCCATCCTCTTTGCATAAATATCCCCGCCGGAGGCTCCGGTTTTTCCCGCGATAAAGGCGTTCAAAGGCGGGCATCACGCTTGATCCATGATGTGAAGGGCCGTTGCGTCAAACCCCAGGGCGATGGTGCTGCCGGTTTCGGGCAGGGGGTGGCCTGCGGGCAGGATCGCGGCGATGTCGGTGCCGTGGGTGGTAAGCGTGATGCGATGGCCCGCGCCAAGGTAGCGGATCGCGGTGACCGTGCCGCGCAGCGGGCCGGTCGCATCAAGGCGCAGGGATTCGGGGCGGAGCGAGGCCCATTTTTCGGGGCCGCCAAGCTGTTTTGTCAGGGCGGGGGGCAAGACGTTGGAGGAGCCTACGAAATCGGCGACGAAGCGCGATTTGGGGTGGTTGTAAATCTCGGCTGGCGTGCCGATCTGGGCAATCTTGCCTTCGTTGAACACGGCAAGGCTGTCGGCCATCGACAGGGCTTCGTGCTGGTCATGGGTGACGAAGACGAAGGTGATGCCAAGGCGCTGTTGCAGGGATTTCAACTCGTCCTGCATCGCTTCGCGCAGTTTCAGGTCAAGTGCGCCCAAGGGTTCGTCCAGCAGCAGCACGCGGGGTTCGTTGACCAAGGCGCGGGCAAGGGCGACGCGCTGGCGCTGGCCACCCGACAGTTGCGCCGGTTTGCGGCTGCCGTAGGCGTCAAGGTGGACGAGGGCCAGCATTTCCTCGGCCTTGGCATAGCGCTGGCTGCGGGGCATGCCTTTGACCATCAGCCCATAAGCCACGTTGTCGCGCACGTTCATGTGGGGGAACAGGGCGTAGTCCTGAAACACGGTGTTGACGTTGCGAAGGTGTGGCGGGGTGTTGGACACGTTTTCGCCAAAGATGCAGATCTCGCCCGCGGTGGGGGATTCAAAGCCGGAGATCAGGCGCAGGCAGGTGGTCTTGCCGGAACCCGACGGGCCAAGCATGGCAAAGAACGCGCCCTCGGCGATGGTCAGATCGACCGCATCCACGGCCCGCACGGGGGCAGAGGCGGGGCCGAAATGGCGCGAGACGGCGCGGAATTCTACAGCGATGGACATGGGAAATGGGCCTTTGACCGCGAGTGCGGAAGGAACAGGACGCGGGCGCAGGCCCGTGCCGGAGGGGGGTAGGGTGCGTGGTTTCCACGCACCCTTGGGGATCGGATCAGCGGCCGCCGATCACGCCGATATAGTCGGACACCCAGCGATAATAGGGCACGCAGGCACCTTCGCCTTGGCTGCAATTGGCGACGGGGGTGGTCCAGAAGCGGATTTTCTCGAAATCATCCAGACCGTTGGCTGTGCAGCCTTCGGCGGTTTGCATGCCCGAGCCATCGGTGCAGGCGGCAGGCACAACCGGGTTGCCGCCGAACCACACCGACAGGTCGGATTGCAGGTTGGACGACAGGGTGTGTTCCATCCACTTGTAGGCGCAGTTCGGGTTGGCGGCATCAACGTGCAGCATGGTGGTATCGGCCCAGCCCGTCGCGCCTTCTTGCGGAATCACCGAGCCGATCGGCAGGCCTTCGGATTTTAGCAGGCCCACTTGGAACGGCCACGATCCCGATGCCACGACGCCTTCGTTCTTGAAATCATCCATCTGGATGAAAGCGTCGTGCCAGTAGCGGCCCACAAGCGCGCGCTGGCCGCGCAGCAGGTCAAGGGCGGCGGCGTATTGTTCTTCGTTCAGCTCGTAGGGCGAGGTGATCTTCAGTTCGGGCTTGTGGAACATCAGGTATTGCGCGGCGTCGGCGATATGGATCGGGCCATCATAGGCCTGCACGCGGCCTTCGTTCGACTTGCCGTCGGGCAGGTCCATTTTCTCGAACACGACGTTCCACGAGGTCGGCGGTTCCTTGAAAACCTCGGTGTTATACATCAGCACGTTCGGTCCCCACAGATAGGGGGTGCCGTAGTGGACGCCATCGACGGTGTGCCAGCTTGCGTTTTGCAGGCGGGGATCGACCTTGGACCATGACGGGATCAGATCGGTGTTGACGGGTTGCACGCGCTTGCCTGCGATCAGGCGCAAGGATGCGTCGCCCGAGGCCGTCACAAGGTCAAAGCCGCCTTCGTTCATCAGCGCCACCATCTCGTCGGAGGTGTTGGCGGTTTTCACGTTGACCTTGCAGCCCGAGGCGGCCTCGAATTTGGTCACCCAGTCAAAGGCTTTGTCGGTTTCGCCGCGCTCAATGTAGCCGGCCCATGCGACGATGTTCAACTGGCCTTCGCCGTCGCCCACGGCGGTCATCTGGGCGAGGGCGGGACTGAGGCCCGTCAGAAGCGCAAGGGCGGTGGAGCCAATAATCTTTATCGATGTCATTGTGAACGTCTCCCTGTGAATGGATGTGCCATAGGCGACACGCCGGATTCCCGGTCATGCGGCAAGGGTAGGCCTGTCTGCGCGTTTCGCAATAACAAAACGCGGAAGGGTGGTATCGGTTTTTCCGATGGATAGGGGTGGCGGTGGCACCTTGCATGGGCGCGTGGATGAAATCCAATCTGGCGGGGGAGTCGGGGTGAACCCCGACCTACCGTGTTGGCACCATGCTTTGGGCGGCGCGGATGAAATTCAGCGCGGGAAGGGGGAGGGGGGCGCCGCGGCGCCATGCGAGGCCGACCTGAACCGAGGGCAGATCGCCAGACACATCGCGGATGCCGATGCGGTCGCCTTCAAGGCTCCACGGGCGATAGACAAGGCTGGGCAGGATGGCCAACCCTGCGCCGGTGGCGACCAAGGACCGCACGGCCTCGACAGACCGCGTGCGGAAGGCGATCTGCGGTTTGACGGCAAGGGATTCCATCAGGCGGCGGGTGGATTCCTCGATCTCGTCCACCATAAGCTGGATCAGGGGTTGACCTGCCAGATCGTCCAGCGCGATTGTTTCCTGATCCGACAGGGGATGGCCGAGCGGCAGCCACAGCCGGTAGGGCGAAACCAGCAGGGTTTCGACGTTCAGCGCCATGCGGTCGCGCACGGATGAGGTCAGCAGCACGGCCACGTCCAACTCGCCGCCGATCAGCAGGTGTTGCAGGTAATCGCCGTTGTCCTCGATCACGTTCAATTCGATCTGCGGGAAGGCGCGGCGGTAGCGTTGCAGGATATCGGACAGCACATAGCCCGCGACAAGGCTGGTGACACCCAGCGACAGCTTGCCCGGAAGGGGGGCGGCGTCTTCCTGAAAGGCGGTGCGGGCGGTGGCGACATCGGCCAGAATTTGCCGCGCATGGCGCAGGAAGGCCGAGCCTTTGTGGGTGATCTGGATGCCGCGTGCGAGACGGTCGAACAGGGTGATGCCCAGATCATCTTCCAGCGCGCGGATGGCTTCGGTGACCGATGACTGCGAGATGGACAGCGCGCGGGCGGCGCCCGAGACCGATCCGGCCTCGGCTGCGGCGATGAAGAATTGGAGTTGGCGGAGGGTGAAGGCCATGTGGCGCCTGTCTTGTGGCAAAGGGCGGGGGTTTCACACCCCCGCGCCTGTGTTTTCTTGCAGAAAACGCAGGCTCCCCCGTGGGATATTTTCACGAAGAGGATCGGGGGAACGGGTCAGCCTTTGGCCATTTCGGCGGCAAGGGCTGTGTGGTGTTGGGCGACGAGGGCTTCGTAGGCGGCCAGTTTTTCTGGGGTGAAGTGGTGTTCTTCGGCCAGCAGGTTGACGGTGCCCAGCACGGCCCCGTTTTCGACCAGCGGGATGTTGATGCAGGAGCCGAGGCCGAGTGACGAGATCAGCGCATGGTCGAAGAAGTATTTCGCAAATTCGGGCGTGGTGTTGGCGACAAAGGTTTGCTGGCCGGTGATGCAGTGGTCATACCAGCCGTCGCGGGTCAGCGGTTTGGTGCCGGACACCGGATATTCCATCGGATGCGAGGTATAGGCGCGGCGGGCCACGTCCAGTGTCAGGTCTTGCACGGTGACGGTGAACAGGCGCGTGCCAAGGGCGGCGCAGGCGGCGTGGAGTTGGTCGTAGATCATGGCGGCCTCGGTTGGATCAGCTTGTGCTGAGATGATGGATCAGAAGGGCGATCAGGTCAGAGCGGGTGACAAGGCCAACGAGCCGAGGGCCGTGCAGAATTGGCACGGTTTGCTGGTGGCCATCCGCCAGAAGGTCGATCAGGTCGGACACCGGAGTGGTGGTCTGGGCGGTTCGGATCAGTGGATTGGCCAGAGCGCTGGCAGTCAGGGCCGGATCTGACAGGCCGATCAGGGCATCGATGGTCAGGCAGCCCGCGTAATGGCCGTCTGCATCGCAGATCGGCAGCGATTTGAAGCGGTGGTCGCGGAAGGCTTTCACCAGATCGGGCAAGGCCGTGTCAGGCAGGGCGGTGACCAGATCTTGCGACATCAGGGCTTCGGCGGTGGTCTGGCCAAGCCGGTGTGCGACGGTTTCTGCCTCGGCGGCACTGATCAGGCGGGAGAGGTCTTCGACCCCGATATTGGCACCGAGACGCAGATTCTGCAGGGCAATGCCGAGGGATTCGGCGCTGGGGGTGCTGCGCCTCTCGGGTCGGTGATCGCTGGTGCCATGCGGCGGGGGCGGCGTCTGGCGTAGCGGATAGGCGCGTCCGGTGCTGCGGTTCCACAACAGGCCGGTCAACACAAGCAGCGCCGATCCGGTCAGCACGGGATGCAGCACAAAGATCAGAGGCGTGGGCGCGTCGGGGTGATAGGCCAGCACAGAGGCCATCGCGGCGGCCCCTGCGGGGGGATGCGTTGCGCGGAGGGCGGCCGTGGTCAGCAGGGTCAGCAGCACGGCCACGGCGGCGGCGGGCAGGGCATAGGGAAGCGCGCGCGCGGCCAGCAGCCCGATCAGGGCGGCGGTCGAATTGCCGACGATCACCGCCCAAGGCTGTGCCAGCGGGCTGTTCGGCACGGCAAAAACCAGCACGGCCGAGGCCGCGAAGGGGGCGATCAGCAGGGGCGCATTCAGCAGTGACGGTGTTGGCGTGATGAGATAGAGCAGGATTCCGGTCAGAAACAGGCCGATCCCTGCGCCAAGGGCGGCGCGCAGGGCTTCGGTCGCGGTGGGGCGCGGGATGGTGGGGCCAAAGCCGCGCAAGGCCTGCGTCAGCCAGTCCATGTGCCGGATGCCACAAGGGTTAGGCCGCCTTCGGGGGCGGGTGCTTCGGGTTTCGGCTGGTCGGCACCACCGCCCTGCCAGAAGAACAGGCGGGCGTGAACTGGATCTTTCGGAGCCGCAGACTCGGCCAGAACCTGCCAGTGCAGATGGAAGCCCTCGGCCAGCAAACCCTCGGCATAAAAGGCGATTTCTTCGGCGTCGAGCATTTCGGCATCGTCGTCTTGGGCATCCCAATCCGCGCCGTTGGCCCAGATCACCTCGCCCTCGATGTCGGGGTGTTTGGCTGCAAGCCTGGCCAGGGGGGCAAGGAAGGATTCGATGGGGGAAAGGGTCTTGGCCATGCAACGCTCCGCTGTGGTGATGCAGGGTTCGCGCGGGGGTGGGGCAGAGTCAAGCTGTCAGGCCGGACTAGCGGCGCATCATTGCAAGGCGGATCAGCGCGCGCTCCATCACCGCCATGGCGGGCGCGCGCGAGGTAGATCGCAGCGACAGGTCGGTTTCCACCAGAAGCGCCAGTGCATCCTCAAGCTTTCGCATCCCCCAAGTCTGGGCCTGACGCTGCATGGCGTCGCGGCGGGGGCCGAAAATGCGGGCTTTCATGATGCCGTTCGACACGCCGCCGGGATCAGAGGCGGCGACATGCAACGACCGGAAATGCCGCAGCGCGCCGATGCACAGGGTGACGGGCAGCACGCCCTGACCTTCAAGGCGGCGCATCAGCGGGCCGATCACGGCGTGGCGCTGATCCGCGACAGCGGCCAGCAGATCATCCACCTCGGCCTCGATGGTGGCGGGGGCGAGGGCGGCGATTTCGGTCGGCGTCAGGGGGGAGGGGTCTTGGTATTTGTAAAGCGCAATCTTATCCAGCATTTGCCGGAAATCGCCGGGATCGAGATCGCGGGCAAGGCTGGTCAGATCGGCCATGGCGGCGGGCTCGATCCGCGTCAGGCCAGCCTTGGCCAGCGCGGATTCGATTTCCTCGCGGCTGGGCGGATCGTCGTAAAGGCCGATGCTGGTGGCGTTCAGGTGCTTTTCGAAAAGGGTTTTCAGGGCAGATTTGGCAGTCAGGTTTCCGGCTGTCACCACGATCTGCGCGTCCCCCGCGCGCCAGTCTTTCAGCGCGGATTCAAGCGTGCCGGTCAGTCCGTCGGTGGCGTCCTCGACAAAGGCCACGCGCGGGCCGGGGAAAAAGCCCACCGCGCGGGTGGCATCGGACAACAGGGCCGCGTCTTTTCGCAGGTCGGCGGCTTGGATGCGGGCCAGCCGCATCTCGGATTCGCCCTGCGGGCCGATCAGCGCCAGAATCGCCTCTTGGCGTTTCAGGGCGACGCGCATGGTATCGGCCCCGAAAATCAGCAGGCCTGCGCGGGTGGGATCGGGTTTGGCCAGAAACCGGCTGGCCTCGGCCCCTGCCAGTTTCATTTCAACCAGTCGCCCGAGGTTGCCAGCAGCCGCGCCACAATCTGATCGGCAAGGATTCGCATCAGGCGCAGGCGGGCATCTTCTTCGGCGGTCAGGCCCGCAACGGTCGATCCGGTGGCGGACCAACTGGTAAAGCTTTCGACGCGGCCACCGGTGACGCGGGTGGCGGTGGTGCGGTCGGTCAGGGTCCAGTCGATTGCGCCGTTCAGATTATAGCGGGTGATGGCGTTATCGGGGGTGATGCCGACGCCCACCGCATCGGTGCTGATCGTGTAGGTCAGATCAAAGCGGTCGGCCTGCGCTGGCCCAAGCCGTTCTTCCAGCCGTTTGACCAGATCAAACCCCGCCTTGTCGCCCGGATCAGCCACGCGGATCGCGCCGCGCAAGCCTTTGGCGGGGCCGTTTGGCCCATAGGCGGGGGCAAAGCCGCAGGCCATCACGGCCAGCGGCAATCCCAGGAAAAAGCGGCGGTTATACGACGACATTGATGATGCGCCCCGGAACAACGATGAGTTTCTTCACCGGTTGTCCGGCAAGGAACTTGATCACATCCTCGTTCGCCAGCGCAATCTTTTCAACCTCGGCAGCAGGCATATCTGCGGCTACGCTGATTTCCGCCCGCCGCTTGCCGTTGATCTGGATCGGCAGGATCACGGTATCATCGACCAGAAGGGCAGGATCGGCCTTGGGCCAGGGGGCTTGGGCGCAGATGCCTGTGCCGCCCTGATAGGTCCAGATCGATTCCGCGATATGCGGCGTCATCGGCGACATAAGCTGCGCCAAGGTGCGGATCGCCTCTTTCATCGCGGGCGTCGAGGCATTGGCCTTGGCCAGCGTGTTGGTAAAGCCGTAAAGCGTGGCGATGGCCTTGTTGAAGGCGAAACCCTCGATGCCTTGGGTCACCTCATGCACCGCTTTGGCCGTGGCGCGGCGCAGGGCGTCGTCGCCTTCACCCTTGTGATCCGCAGGCATCTCGCCGATGCGCGAACACAGCGCCCAGACGCGGGAGAGGTGCTTGAAGGTGGCCTCGGCGCCGCTGGCGGTCCATTCCACATCGCGCTCGGGCGGGCTGTCCGACATCACGAACCAGCGTGCGGTATCGGCACCAAAGGCCGAGATGATGTTCATCGGGTCGACGACGTTCTTCTTGGATTTGGACATCTTGGCGGAGGGGGTAATGTAAACCCTGCGGCCATTTTGTGCCAAGAAAGTGTATGCGTCAGTTCTTTCAGCCGTTGGATTCGCAGCTAAATAGGCCTCAACTTCGGACGTCAGGAATGTGCGCGGTTCTTTACCGGGCAACAATCCCTCTACTTCCTCGGGAAGATGGTAGACCTGCCTGACCATTTGGTCTGTCACGACCTCACCATTTGCGTCCCTGCGAGGAACACCCTCCATCGAAGTGTAAATCTCGTGCGTGACCATGCCTTGCGTGAACAGAGCGTTGAATGGTTCGATGGCCTTGGCGGGCAAATGACCCGTGGCGTGCATGGCGCGGGCGAAGAAGCGGGAATACAGGAGGTGGAGAATCGCGTGTTCGATGCCGCCGATATATTGATCGACGTTCATCCAGTAATCGGCATCCTCGGCCACGGTGGGCGTGGCGGCGTGCGGGCTGGTGAAGCGGGCATAATACCACGACGAATCGACGAAGGTATCCATCGTGTCGGTTTCGCGCCGCGCGGCGGCCCCGCAATTCGGGCAGATGGTGGCGGCCCATGTCGGATGGCGGTTCAGCGGGTTGCCGGGAATGTCGAAGGTGACGTCATCGGGCAGCTTGACCGGCAGGTTCTCTTTCTTTTCGGCCACGACACCGCAGGCGGCGCAATGGATCACCGGAATCGGGCAGCCCCAATAGCGTTGGCGCGATACGCCCCAGTCGCGCAGGCGGTAGTTGGTGACACCTTTGCCGATGCCCTTGGATTCGCAATGGGCGATGGCGGCGTTCACGGCCTCATCGCCGGTTTGCAGATCGGAACCGGCGAAACCGCGCACATAGCGGACTTTCTCGGACTTCAGCGGCACGAAGGCCTCGGCCAAGGCCGTTTCCTCGGCCCCTTCGGCCACGAAAACCGGCTTGATCGGCAGGGCGTATTTCGTCGCAAATTCGAAGTCGCGGGCGTCATGGGCCGGGCAGCCGAAAATCGCGCCGGTGCCGTAATCCATCAGGATGAAGTTGGCGATATAGACGGGCAGTTCCCACGCCGGATCAAAGGGATGCGCCACGCGGATGCCGGTATCCATGCCCTTCTTCTCGGCGGTTTCCAGCGCCTCGGCTGATGTGCCGCCACGACGACATTCGGCGACAAAGGCGGCAATCTCGGGGTTGGTGGCCTCAAGCGATTTTGCAAGCGGGTGATCGGGGCTGATCGCGGCAAAGGAGGCGCCCAGAAGCGTGTCGGGGCGGGTGGTATAGACTTCGATCTGCGCGAATCCGGCGGGCGCGCCCACCGTATCGAAGGCAAACTGCAAGCCGCGCGATTTGCCGATCCAGTTGGCCTGCATCAGCCGCACCTTTTCCGGCCAGTCCTTCAACCCGTCCAGCGCCGCCAGCAATTCGCCGGAATATTCGGAAATCTTGAAGAACCACTGGGTCAGCTCGCGCCGTTCCACCAGCGCGTTCGACCGCCAGCCGCGCCCGTCGATCACCTGTTCATTCGCCAGAACGGTCATGTCGACCGGGTCCCAGTTCACCACGGCGTTCTTGCGGTAGACCAAGCCCTTTTCCATCATGTCGATGAACATGGCCTGCTGCTGGCCGTAATATTCGGGATCGCAGGTCGCAAACTCGCGGCTCCAGTCGATGCTTAGCCCCAAGGGCTTCATCTGGGCGCGCATGTCGGCGATGTTGCCATAGGTCCACTCTTTCGGATGGCCCCCCCGCTCCATCGCGGCGTTTTCGGCGGGCATCCCGAAGGCGTCCCAGCCCATCGGGTGCAGCACGGAAAAGCCCTGCGCGGCCTTATAGCGGGCCACCACATCGCCCATCGTATAGTTCCGCACATGGCCCATATGGATGCGGCCCGACGGGTAGGGGAACATTTCCAGCACGTAATATTTCGGCTTCAACGGATCGCGCCGCGCGGTGAATGTTCCCGCCGCGTCCCATGCGGCTTGCCATTTGGCTTCGATGGCTTTGGGTTCATAACGCGACATGGGCAGACCTCATCTGGATTCAACCGCGCAAATACACGGGAAAAGGGGCCAAGGTCCAGCCTAGCCCCGATCCGCGCCGCACAAATATCAAAGGCGCGGCAGCGGTTTCCCGTGCCGCGCCCGAATTTTCAGCGCAAAGGCCTTACAGCTTGGTGTCGGCGATCCGCAACTGACGCGCGCGGGTCAGGATGGCGTCTTCGATGGCGCGGATGGTTTCGGGGGCAACCACCCCGCCGCCGCGCGTCTGCATCGCAATCTTCAGCGACCGCGCATCCAGCGCCGGGTCCTGAATGTAGATCGTCGCGCGATAGGCGCGGCCACCACCCGGAGGCGTGCCATAGCCAGTGACGATCACGCCCGAGAACGGGTCCACCGATTCGATGGGCAGGAAGTTCAGCACATCAAGGCTGGCGGCCCAGATATACTTGTTCACTTCAAGGGTGGTGTTGGGATCGTCAGAGTTGGTGAACAGATCCCAGATGGTCGAGCGTTTCTTGTCGGTGCCTTCGGCGCGGGCGATGGCGTCACGCTGGGCTTCGGCGCGGGCCTTGCGGTCCATCTGCGCTTCGGACCCGGCAGAGGCGCCTTTCTTGCGGAAAAGACCGCTGTCCCCGCTGGAAATGCCACCGCAACCGGCAACCATTGCTGCAAGGCCACAGACCATAGCGATACGAGACAGGCGGTAAAGGTGCATCCGGCCCCCCAAGGTTCCTTTGCGTCTGTCTAGCTTAGCCGCCGTGCAGTGCCAAGGCTTTTCGGTTCGGCAGCACAAGAGCGCAGATTGTGGCCAAGAGGGCGCTTTCGCGCGCCTGCGCGGACTCTATATGTATAGGATGCGGAAGATGGGTTTGGCGCGGGATTGTCGGGAAATTCCGGCCAATCGCGGCTCTTGCGGGGCTATGTTGCGGGCTTGGCCGCTTGTGTGGCCCGCCTTGGCAATCACTGTGGCAAGACTGCACCATCCCTTGCGTCTTTCCCCCGGCGGCGGCGGGTTCGCATTGCAATCGCGGCTCTGACGATGGAAAAAGCGTCATACCCAATTTGGACTCCCCCAAGTTGGGCCGCACCTTCCTAGATAAAACGAGGGAAACTATGAAAAAGATTCTTCTTGCGACCACCATGCTGGCTGGCTTCGCTGGCGCTGCATCCGCTGAAATGGCTCTGTCGGGTTCGGCAGTCATGGGCGTTGGCGGCAATGGCAACGACACCTACTCGCTGATGGAAACCTATGTGACCTTCACCGGCACCGGCACCACCGATGGCGGCCTTGAGTTCGGCCTGTCCTCGACGATCGGCACCTACGAAACCAACGACGACTTCTACAACGACGGCACCACCGTTTACATCTCGGGCGCTTTCGGCAAACTGTCGATGGGTTCGGTTGGCGAAGCTGACGACGTTGCTGGCCTGCCCGATATCGGTGGCATCGGTGGTCTGGGCGTTGACAACATTGCAGAAGTTGACAACGGCGACTCGCTCGGCTGGGCTCACAACGTGAACTACACCTACACCGCTGGTGCGTTCACTGCTTCGGCTTCGGCAAACATCGACACCGATGGCGTTTACGCTGTTGGCGGCAAGTACACCTTCGGTGATTACTATGTTGGCCTCGGCTTCGGCGCTGACGACAACGACTACGAGCACACCACTTCGCTCTACGCTGGCGGCACCATGGGCGCTGTTTCGGTCAAGGCAATGTACTCCTCGTACAACTACTACGGCATGGGCGACTACACCTCGAACGCTTACGGCCTGTACGGTGCTTACACCACTGGCGCTCTGACGATCTCGGCTGAAGTTGCTGCAAACGACTACACCTCGGACGCTTCGTTCGGTCTGGGCGCTGCTTACGACCTCGGCGGCGGTGCTACCGTCACCGGCGGTATCGCTTCGATCAACGGCGGCGACCTGAAGTGGGAAGCTGGCGTTTCGATGTCCTTCTGATCTTACCGATCAGTTCTACGGAAAGAGCGGGCCTTGCGCCCGCTCTTTTCTTTTTGACCGGCCTGTGGCCAAGTGCGGGCCAAAGAAGGAGCCTGCCGCATGTCCCTGACCGAAATCACCCGCCGTATCGCCCAAGCCGAAGCCGCCGCTGGCCGCCAGTCCGGTTCCGTGCGCCTGATCGCGGTGTCCAAGGTGCAACCGCTGGATCGGGTGGAATCGGTGCTGCTGGCAGGGCATCGGCTGTTTGGCGAAAATTACGTGCAAGAGGCGGCAGGCAAATGGCCCGCGCTGCGCGCCCGCTTTGGCGCGGTGGCGGTGCATATGATCGGGCCGCTGCAAACCAACAAGGCCAAGCAGGCGGTCGAGTTGTTCGACGCTATCCATTCGGTTGACCGGATCGGACTGGCGGAAAAACTGGCCAAACTGGCGCAGGCGCGCGGGGCCTCGCCCGAGGTGTTCATTCAGGTGAACACGGGGGCCGAGCCGCAAAAGGCGGGGATTCTGCCGCAAGATCTGGATGGATTCGTGGCGCAATGCCGCGGTCTTGATCTGCCCGTGCAGGGCTTGATGTGCATCCCGCCCGAGGCCGAGGAGACGACGCCGCATTTCGCCCTGCTGGCCGAGATGGCCGCGCGCAACGGGCTATCGGGTCTGTCGATGGGGATGAGCGGCGATTTCGAAGCCGCCATCGCCGCAGGGGCCACGCATATCCGTGTGGGGTCTGCGATTTTCGGCGCGCGGGCCTATGCCTAGATAAGCCAGACCCGCGCAAAGGGCGGCAGGGCCAGATGATCGCCGTGCAGGATCACCGGCGCATATGACAGCGCGTCGTGGAACTGTGTCACCCCCTGCGCGCGCAGCCAGCCGCCCGACACATGCTGCCAATGCTCGGAAAAGTTGAACAGGCACAGGATGTTGCCGGTGGGGGCCTGCCGCTGCACCGCAAAGATCGCGTCATGGCCGGTGGGCAGGATTTTCGTCGGATGCGCGGCATGCAGGCCCGCCGTTGCGCGGCGGCGCGACAGGATATGCTGCACGCCAAGGAAGGTGCGGCTGGCGGCAGATTCGCCGCTGTGGCGGGTCGCGGCGGCGTCCCAGTCCATCTTGGGGCGATGCACCCAACGGCTGTCATGCGCATGGTCGGGATTGTCGCGATAGCTGTAGTCGTTCAGCATGGCCAATTCGTCGCCCATATAGATCAGCGGGATGCCGCCAAAGCAGGCGATCAGCGCGTGACCCATCAGGATACGTTGCAGCGCGTGTTCCGAGTCTGCCAGCGATTGCGCCTTTTCCAGACCCGCCAGAGAGGCAAAGCTGCCGGAAATCCGTTTGTCGCCCGTGGCTTCGTTGACCTGAAACAGCACGCCTTGGGCAAAGCTGCCGGGGAAGTCACCTTCGTAGAAGTCCGACAGATAGGTGCGATGCGCGGGGCCGGACATATCCAGCGCCATCGCGTCCTCATCGGTGATGGCCCAGCCGATATCGTCATGGCAGCGGATATAGGTGGCATAGGTGGCGTTGGTCAGCCGGTCGGGGAAGTGGGTCGCCAGCACATGCGTCATCAGGCGGGTGTCGCGGGTGGCAAGCGCGCTCCAGAACTGCACCATCAGCGAATTGTGGTAGGCAAGGTTGCCCTCGCGTCCGTCGTGGCGCCCACGCCCAAGGTAGGGCAGCATTTCCTGCGGGCTGACGATGGCCTCTTCCAGATGGATCACGGCGGGGGCAGCGATACGGGAACAGGCGCGCAGGGCTTGCAGGATCATATGGACCTCGGGTTCCGACTGGCAGCGGGTGCCAAGGCGTTTCCACATGAAGGCCACCGCATCAAGCCGCAGCACATCGACGCCGGTATTGGCCAGATGCAGCATGATCTTGGTGATCTCGAGGAACACCTGCGGGTTGGCCCAGTTCAGATCCCACTGGTGTTCGTTGAAGGTAGTCCAGACATATTTCCCGATCTCGGGGTAATGGGTGAAGTTGCCGGGGGCGTTGTCGGGAAACACCTCGACCAGCGTTTTTTCATAGGCTTGCGGGATTTCGGGGCTGTCGAACATCAGGAAGTAATCCTGATAGGTGGCATCGCCCGCCTTGGCCTTTTCAGCCCATTCATGTTCCTTGGCAGTGTGGTTCAGCACAAGGTCGATGCACAGCGAAATGCCACGCCCGCGCAACTCTTTCGCAACCGCTTTGAAGTCTTTCAGCGTGCCATAGGCGGGGTTGATCGCGCGGTAATCCATCACCGAATAGCCGCCGTCGCTGTCACCGGGGCGGGGTTTCAGGCAGGGCATGAAGTGGACATAGCTGACCCCAAGATCGGCAAGGTAATCCAGTTTGTCCAGCACGCCCTTCAGATTGCCGGCAAAGCGGTCGATATAGAACACATAGCCCGCCATATCGGCGCGCTGGAACCAGTCGGGTTCAAGATCGCGGGCCAAATCGAGCTGTTTCAGGTCGGCAGGGCGGTCTTTCCACGCTTCGGCAAGGGCGGACAGCAGGTCTTGGCGGAATTGGGCATAGGCGGGATGGCTGCCATATAGCGCATCCAGCATCGGCCACAGGTCGGGGGCCGAGCGGGCAAGGCGAAGCTGGAAGATCAGATCATCCGGTTTTGTGACAGCCTTGGCCATGGTATCCCCCCTGTTAGCGCCATCAGATTACCGAATCCGAAGCGCTTTGGAAAGAGAATCAGGGCCGCAGGATCAACCGTGATTGCGGGCGCAGGCGGGCGGCGATCCACAGCAGATTCTTGCGGGAAAAGCCGACACATCCGGCAGTCGGATGGCGGGGCTTGCGCCAAGTGTGGATGAAGATGGCCGATCCTTGGCCGGGGGTGGCGTCTGGCCAGTTCCAGTCAGTGATCAGGATCAGATCATAGAGCGGATCGGGCCGCGACAGGCGCTCGTGGCCAAAGGGATGCGGCGCGCGGACCATCAGGTTGTAATCGGGGTCGCGCACATCATCCGACCACAGATCATGCGGGCCAATCGGCAGCGCCCAATCGGCGGGCGCGGTCATGCGGTCGGGGCGGTAAAGCATGCCGACGATGCGGTGCGTGCCGATGGGGGTGGCACCATCGCCCTCGCGTTTCGCAGCCGTCATGCCGCCGCGCCCGATCGAGCAGGGGAAGTGCCGCCCCATGAACCGCGCGCCCCAAGGGTTCACCACCAGATCAAGCGGCTTCATAGCAGATGCCCCGATTTGGCGGCCTTGGTCGCCAGATAGGCGCGGTTCTGCGCTGTTTCGCCCACCCGCAGCGGCACACGTTCGGTCACGGTCAGCCCGCAGGATTGCAGCATGGTCAGCTTTTTCGGATTGTTGGTCAGCAGGCGGACTTGGGAAAAACCCATGGTTTGCAGGATGCTGGCACCGATGCGGAAATCGCGTTCGTCATCCTCGAACCCCAGCCGGTGATTGGCCTGCACGGTGTCAAAGCCTTGATCCTGCAAGGAATAGGCGCGCATCTTGTTGGCAAGGCCAATGCCGCGCCCCTCTTGGTTCAGGTATAGCAGCACGCCCGCACCTTCGGCCCCCATCTGGTTCAGCGCAGCGTGCAGTTGCGGGCCGCAGTCGCATTTCAGCGATCCCAGCACATCGCCGGTAAAGCAGGCCGAATGAAGCCGCGCCAGCACGGGGGCAGCGCGGTCGGGGCGGCCGATTTCGATGGCGTAATGTTCGGCGCTGCCATCATCGGGGCGGAAGATATGCAAGCGTCCGGCTTGGGCTGCGGCCATCGGCAGGCGGGCCGAGATCACGGGCGACAGCGGCGCAAGCCGGTCCAGATCGGTGCAATCGGATTGCAACAGCACAGTCAGCCCGTGCTGCAGCGCCAAGGCCAGCCCGTCGCGCACCGGCACCATCAGCACGGCGGGCAGCAGTTGCGCCGATTTCGCCAGCGCAATCGCGCTGCGGTGCAGATCGGCGGGGCCATCGCGCAAAGAGGTCAACGGCCCTTTCATCGGCACCCTTAAATCGTCGGCGGGGTCGGCCACAGCCTCAAGCCAAGCGCAATCGGCATCGGCGGGAACGGCAATGCGGGCCAGATCGCCATCATAGGCGCGGGCCTTCAGCGTCTCGGCCCGCCGCGCGGTCAGGGCCAGTTCCGGCGCACCCTCGGCCCGCAAGGACGCAAGGCGGGCATCATCCAACGCCTCGACCGCGGCGCAGAGCATGGCACGGCCTTGGCCCAGCAGCACGATGGGCAGACCAAGCCGCAGATCGCTGCGGGCGCGGGCCAGTTTTTCGGTGGGGGTCGGTGTCAGGCTCATGCATATCTCCTGCGTTCTACATAGGCGCAAGGTGACGGAATTGAAACATATCGCGGCTGCATGACACGACCGCGTGAGGCTTTTGCAGCATATCTTGTCGCAAAGGTTATCGGGGCGCATCTGTGAGGCAAGGGCCACGAAGCCCAAGGCTATGGAGGCCAATATGGCAACGCTGCGGAAGATTTTGCTGGTTGATGACGATGACGATCTGCGCGAGGCGCTGAGCGAGCAACTGGTGATGACCGAGGATTTCGACGTGTTCGAGGCCGCCACGGGGGCCGAGGGCATGGAGAAGGTGAAGGCCGGTCTTTACGATCTGGTGATTCTGGATGTCGGCCTGCCCGACACCGACGGGCGCGAGCTGTGCCGCCGGATGCGGAAGGGCGGGCTGAAATGCCCGGTGATGATGCTGACGGGCCATGACACCGATAGCGACACCATTCTGGGCCTTGATTCGGGCGCGAATGATTATGTGACCAAGCCGTTCAAGTTTCCGGTGCTGTTGGCCCGCATCCGCGCGCAGTTGCGCCAGCATGAACAGTCGGAAGATGCCGTGTTCCAGATGGGACCGTATACGTTCAAGCCCGCGCAAAAGCTGCTGGTGGATGCCAAAGAGAAAAAGATCCGGCTGACAGAAAAAGAGACCAATATCCTGAAGTATCTTTACCGCGCGCAGGCAGGGGTGGTGGCGCGCGATGTGCTGCTGCACGAGGTCTGGGGCTATAATGCCGGTGTGACAACGCACACGCTGGAAACCCACATCTATCGTCTGCGGCAAAAGATCGAAAGTGATCCGTCGAATGCGCGCCTGCTGGTGACCGAAAGCGGTGGTTATAAGCTGGTTGCGTAAAGCGGTGTTCGCAATTGGCAGAAAATCTGTCGGCTTGGGTCTTATTGTTGACAGAATCGACGCCTATATATCGGTTATGGCAAAGACGAAGCCATCCACAGTTCCCCTTGCCGTGTCGGGGTTATGACACGGCTCCTCCCTGTTGGACCTGGCCGGGCTTTTGCCCGGCCTTTTTTTTGCCAAACCGCAGTCGGCAACCCGCAGTTGTGGCCTAAAAACAATAATTCCGCGATCTTTGATTTGGGTCAATAAATACGGTGCATTCTGTGGTATACAAAATTCACCTCCCTGTTGGACCTATGCCCGGCCCCCTTGTGGTCGGGCTTTCTTTTTTCCGTAAGATCAAATTCGGCTTGCGCCTGTCTTTCGATACGGCAAAGTCGCATCGTGCAATTTTGCGCTGATCCATTCACTTACGGAGCCTTCAATGCGTTTCACGTCCTTCGCCGCAGCGGCTTGTGCTGCCTTGTCCTTTGCAGCGCCCGCATTTGCCGAAGACCTGCAATTCACCTTGATCAACAATGCCTCGCAACCGCTGACCAACCTTTACATCTCGCTTCCCGAGGCGGACGAATGGGGCGATGACATTCTGGGCGTGGACGTGCTGGGCGTGGGCGAAACCGGCACCGTGACCATCACCGACGGAGCCGATGTTTGCGCCTATGACCTTCAATTCGTTATGGAAAACGAGGCGATGGTCGAAGGCACCGCCGATCTGTGCGAAACCAACGAATTCACCCTGACCGACTGATCTGCAGATCTGCTTGAGCAAACGGGCGGCAGGGCTTAGGCTCTGCCGTCTGCATTTGGAGAGCCCGATGACCTTCACCCTTGCCACATGGAACATCAACTCGGTCCGCCTGCGCGAAGGGCTGGTGGCGCGGCTGATGGCCGAAGAGCAACCCGATATCCTGTGCCTTCAGGAATGCAAAAGCCCCGTCGAGAAAATCCCGATGGAGCAGTTTCAGGCCTTGGGCTACCGCTATATCGTTGCACGGGGGCAAAAGGGCTATAACGGCGTCGCCATCCTGTCCAAGCTGCCGATCATGGATGTGGGCGATCAGGATTTCGCGCAACTGGGCCATGCCCGCCATGTGGCGGCGCAGCTGGAAAACGGCGTCACCATCCACAACTGCTATGTGCCGGCGGGGGGCGATATTCCTGACCGGACGGTGAACGAGAAATTCGGCCAAAAGCTCGATTTCCTGACGCAGATGCGGGACTGGTTCCGCTGGGGGCGGCCGGATCGTGCGATTCTGGTGGGCGATCTGAACATCGCCCCGCGCGAGGATGATGTCTGGGATCACAAGGCGCTGCTGAAGATCGTCAGCCACACGCCCATCGAGGTGGCGCATTTCCATGATGTGATGGAGGCGGGCGGCTGGCTGGATGTCACCCGCGCCGATATTCCCGACGGCAAGCTGTATAGCTGGTGGAGCTATCGCGCGGCGGACTGGGATGCGGCCGACAAGGGGCGGCGGCTGGATCATATCTGGGCCACGGGCGACATCGCCGCCGCTGCGCATAGCAGCCGCATCCTGCGCGACGTGCGCGGGTGGGAGCAGCCCTCGGATCATGTGCCGGTGTTTGCAACCTTTGATCTTTAGCGCCCGCGCGCCCAGCCCGACCCGCGCCGCAACCGAACCGCCAGCGAGACTGCCGTGTAGGCGATAAATCCTGCGGGGTCTTGCAGGGCAAGAAGGAGCAGCGCGGGCATGCCCAATCGCGCCTTGTCGTCTTTGGCGTGCAGATCGGGGTAAAGCCGGGCAATCTCGGCCACGCCTGCGTCTTGCCTGCGGCGCACACGGGTCAGGGCGGCAAAGCCTTCGATCATGGGCCAGTCGTAGGGGGCGGGCGATTGCCGGCGTTCGTCGGGCGCAAAGTGCAGCCGCACAAAGGTGTCGTCCGAGATGATCGCCGGAAAGTCGCCCCAGCGCGCGCGCCCCGCCGCGTTCACCGCGAACAGCCCATAGCCGGGGGCGGTAGAGCGCGCAAAGGGAAGGCGCTGCCAGAACCGCGCATAGGCACGGGTGACGGCGCTGCGCGCGCGCGGGATACGGGCGGTTCCGGTGGCATAGCGCGGCTGGTCCGTGGTCAGCAGGGCGTGCAATTCCGCCATCAATCGGGGCGAGACGATCACATCGGCATCAAGGTAAGCGCGGATTTCGCCCTGCGCCACGCTGTCGCCCGTGTTCAGCGCATGGGGCTTGCCGCCTTCGGGCAAGTCCAGCACGGTCAGCGCCCAGCCCGCCGCCTGCGCCTGATCCTGCATCGCACGGGCGCGGGCGGCAGTGGCATCGCGGCAGCCGTTGGCGACCACGATCACCTCGGCCCCCATCGGGCCAGAGGCGAAAAGCGCGGCCAGGCAGGGGCCGATATAGTCCTGCTCGTTGCTGGCGGGGATGATGACACTCAGCACGCGGAGCAGCCTTTCGCCAAAGCCTGCCAGCGCGGGTTGTCATCGCCCAAATGCCGCAGTGCGCCCCATGATCCCCATTTCGATGGCCGGTAAACATCGACGAAGGCGTTGAAGGGCGCGTCGGAAAGCGCCTGCCAACCTTTCAGCAGCTCTTGGTAAAGCCCTCCCATTTCGGGCGAGAAATTGAACTGGGTGAAAAAGGCGGTCAGGTCTGGATCATCCACCTGCGCGCCAAAGCCAACGACATGGGTTCCGCCCTCATACATCATCAGGCGCAGGCCGTGCTTGGCGGCAACGCTGGCCTGATAGGGCAGGATTTCCCCCAAGACCGCTGCCAGACTGTCGGAGGGATCACCGCTGACCGAGCCGTCGCGCAATTCCTGCGCGGCAAGTTGGTTGGCCAGTGCGTAGGGGTTCGACGGGTCGGCGGCCTTCGATTGCGCGATCCAGTCGCGGACCATCGTGGCCTTTTCATCCGCCCCCAGAAGCGCGCTGAAATATCCGGTCACGGCATAGGCGTCAAAATGGCTGGCGGGGGCGGGCAGGCCTTCGGCAATCACCAAGGGCGCGTTAAGGATCTGATCCTCCAGCCCCAGCCAACCGGTCTGGGTGGCGATAATCCGCACCAATCGGTCGGGCGCATCGGCATAGACCTGCGCCCAGATGTCCATGACTTGCGCCGCGCGCAGGGCGTAGAATTGCACCCAAGTCTGCTCTTGCCCCCAGCGCGCGCGGCCTTGGTCCTCGGCCCAGCGGGCTTGAGCGAATTGCCAGTTCCAGACCTCGTTGGAAAACTCGGCATGGGCGGCAAGCGCTGGGTCAAGACCGTCATGCGTGATCTGCGCGTAAACGCGCACCAGATCATCCGTTGCCAGATGCGGCAGGGTGAACCACGGGTCGGCCTGCAACTCATTCGCCAGCGCCACCATGATTTCCACCGGAACGCCGTTGCGGGCGTAGGTGTAATCGTCGGGTAGCGGGCGGTCTTTCACATCGGACAGGGTGGAATTGTTGGTGGCCATCCAGTCCATAAAGCGCAGCCCTCGCACACCACCGATACGCGCCAGCCAGTCGGGGTTGAAGATGTCGCCCGCCGCAAGTGCCGCCTCGCGGTCGGCGCGCACCACGGAAATGGCGCGGATCGGATCGGCGGGATCAAGGGCTGTCAGGGTGATCGCGACAAAGCTGTCACCGGGGGTATAGTCGAACAGGATGCGGCCTGCCTCGGCCTGCACCAGTTGCGCGCGGCCTTCCAGTTTCAGATCGCCCTTGCCCTGATAGGTGAGCACATAGCGGCCCGCGACGCCGCCTGCGTCGGGGGGAAGGTCGGTCAGGATCAGGGTGGAAATGGCGGTCACTTCGGGCGGAATGGCGATGGGCCAGCCATGCGGGCCAAGCGCGCCCGCGCGGGCCAGATCAGCCTCGTCCCAGCCGCCGAACCGGTTTGGCAAATGCCCGATCCACGGGCGCGCGGTTTTCATCACGTCCAGAAACGGTTGCTGCACCGACCAGTCGTTGATCCCTGCCAGACCCAGCGACAGGTCGGGGTTGGTGATCGGGGCAAAGTCTGTCTGGGCAGAAGGGGCGGCGGGCATCGGCTGCGGGGGGGCGGTTTGCGCGCTGGGCCGAAAGCTGCTGACCGCAGCCCAGGCAATCCGTTGCAAGGCCTGCGCCTGCGCGTCCGAAATGATCGCATCGCGCGAGGCCCAACTGCGGGTCAGCTTCGCGGGCAAGCCTTCGGGGCTGCGTCCGGTGATCGTGGCGGCATGGACCATGGCCAGGAAATAAAGCCCCCGCCCGTTCAGGTGCTGGCCATCGTCGAACAGTTGCTGCGGGGTGGTCAGGTCTGGCACGGTTCCGGCGGCGATTTCATCCGCCAGCAGCGCCATCGCCTGCCCTGCAGGGATTAGTGTGACGGGGTGGCCTGCAGTGGCGGCGGCTTGGGCGGCGGCGACCTCCCACAAGGGCAGATCGGCGGCGATGGCCGACTTCCACGCGGCGGGATCAGCCGCCAGAATCGGCCATGTTTCATAAAGATAGACCCGCACCTGCGGGTTGGTCTTGGCGGCAAGGGCGGTAAAGCGCGCGATATTGGCGGCCGTGTCGGACCCAGCGATCTGGTCGGCAATCGGCTGGGCTTCGGTCAGGATCAGCACATCCGCCCCCGATGCCAGCTTTGCGCGCCCGTCGATGCCTTCTGCCTGCGCTGCGTGGTCCCAGTTATAGGCAAGGCTTGCCCCGTTGATGATCTGGGCCTGCACGATCGACGGCTCATTCATCTGCCGCAGGGCGGACTCCAGCAGGGGCGGCAGGTTCGGTCCGACAAGGCTATGCCCTACGAACAGAATATCCGCCAGCAGCGCAAACAGCCCCATTCCGTGCCTCATCAAAACCCGTTGCGGTAAAGATAGCGCCGAAGCGCCGTTGTCACCACCCGGCCTGTCGGAAATCCGTGCCGCGGTGTCATCCCGCCCCCTGTTCCTTGGCGCGGGTTCTGCTATGGCTGCGCGCAGCAAAGGTTTGGCCCCCTGCGCGGGGGAGAGGGCAAATATGACGCATCTGTGGGTAAGGGCGGAACAGCGCCCGAATGAAGAACGTGTAGGCCTGACGCCCGAAGGCGCTGCGGCCTTGGTCAAGGCGGGTATCCGCGTGACGGTCGAAGAAAGCTCGGTCCGCGCGATTGGAATTGATGGCTACAAGGCGGCAGGCTGCGAGATTGCAGCCGAGAACCTGTGGCCCGAGGCCCCTGCCGATGCGATCATCTTTGGCCTGAAGGAACTGCCCGAGGACGGCACGCCCTTGACCCACCGCCACATCATGTTCGGCCATGCCTTCAAGGGCCAGCCGGCGGGGCAGGTCTTGCTGAAACGCTTCAAGGCGGGCGGCGGGACGCTGTATGATCTGGAATATCTGGTGGACGAGTCGGGGCGTCGTGTGGCGGCCTTTGGCTATTGGGCGGGTTACGCGGGCGCGGCGCTGTCGCTGAAATGCTGGGCGGCGCAGCAGCATGGCGGCATCGCGGGGCCGGTGGCGAAATATCCGGGCAAGGCCGCCCTTCTGGCCGATCTGGGGGCGGAACTGGCAGGGCTGACCCCGCCGCGCGCGATTGTGATCGGCGCGCTGGGCCGTGTTGGCACCGGGGCGTCGGATCTTTGCGCGGCAATGGGTGTGGCTGTGACCAAATGGGATCAGGCCGAAACCGCTAGCGGCGGGCCGTTCCCCGAAATCCTGCAGCACGAGATTTTCCTGAACTGCATCCTTGCGCGCCCCGGTTGTCCCGTGTTCGTTCCGGCAAGCGCCAAAACCGATCCGCGCAAGCTGACAGTGATCGGGGATATTGCCTGCGATCCGACCTCGGATTTCTCGCCGATCAAGGTTTATGACCGCGTGACCGAATGGGATGCACCCGCGCTGCGCGTGCATGATACGCCACCCTTGGACGTGACGGCGATTGATAACCTGCCGTCGCTGCTGCCGGTGGAAAGCAGCGAGGATTATGCCGCCCAACTGTTGCCGTCACTGGCGACACTGGGCGATCTGACGACTGGGGTTTGGGGGCGCGCGGCGGCAGAATATGCCCGCCACAGCGCCAACCTGTGAAGGGGAGAAAGACATGACAACGATTCACTGGTGCGGCACGGGGTTGTCCTCGGGTCCGGGTCTGCGGCGGCTGATCGAGAGCGGTCACAAGGTGGTGGTGTGGAACCGCACCGTCGAGAAGGCGCAAGAGGCGGTGGGCGATCTGACGCAAGACATCCGCGCCTATAGCCTTCAGGCGCTGACCGATGCGTTGCAGGCAGGCGACATCGCGATTTCGATGCTGACGGCGGATCACCATGTGGGCATCGCCAAGGCCTGCCTTGAGAAGAACGCGCATTTCGTGTCCTCGTCCTACATCGCGCCGGAAATGCGCGAGCTGGACGCGGCCTTCCGTGCAAAGGGTCTGGTTTCGGTGAACGAGGTCGGGCTTGATCCGGGCATCGATCACCTGATGGCGCATGATCTGGTGGCGCGCTATCGGGCGTCCAAGGCCTATAGCGCCGAGAATGTGCTGTCCTTCACCAGCTATTGCGGCGGTGTGCCGAAGATTCCGAACCCGTTCCGCTATAAATTCTCATGGGCGCCGCTGGGTGTGCTGAAGGCGCTGCGCTCGCCCTCGCGGTCGTTGAAGAACTTTTCCGAACTGCGCGTGGCGCGGCCTTGGGATGCGATCACCCGCTATGACGCGCCACTGCCGCAGCCGGAAAGCTTTGAGGTTTACCCGAACCGCGATTCTTATCCTTTCATGGAAGACTACCGGTTCGACAAGGACTGGAAGGTCAAGGATTTCGTGCGCGGCACCATCCGTTTGAACGGCTGGGAAGCGGCATGGACGCCGGTGTTCCGCGAGATCGAGACGCTGGAAGGCCCCGCAGGCGATGCCCGTCTGGCCGAGATGGCAGCGCAGTTCGTGGCCGAGAATTCCTATGCGCCGGGTGAGCCTGACCGTGTGATCCTGTTCGTGTCGTTGAAGGCCGAGCGCGATGGCCGCGTGGTGTTCCACGAGACATGGGCAATGGACGCTTGGGGCGACGCGCGTGGATCGGCGATGGCGCGGCTGGTGTCGACGCCAGTGTCTTTTGCGGTGGAATCAGTGTTGAAGCGCGAGATCGCGGCGGGCGTGCATGGCGCACCGCATGACCCGAAGCTGCTGGAAAGCTGGCTGGGTCAGGTGCGCGGTCTGGCGCAGTATATGGAGCGGGTTGTTCATATCTGAGACGGCGGGGCCGTCCTTGGGGGCATCGAGCCCCCGCGGACGGCTTTGGTGCCCGTTGCAAGGCCGCACGTGATGCGCGGCCTTTGCATTTGGGGGGATGTGGGGAGCCTCCGGCTAGCCGGAATGAAGTCATTCCGGCCTGAGTATTTGGGCCAAGATGAAACCGGCGGTCGGGAATGTGTCGGGTGACAGGGCGGGTTTGCGGCGCTATGTTCGCGGTAACGACCCGCGGTTTACGCGGGCGAGAGTGGCACGCGCAGGCAGGATCGGCATGACATCGACCCCCCGTAAGGGAAGCCTCGGAAATCGGCTGGCGATGTGGCGCGCCTTGCGGGCGGCGCCTGTGACGGGCTTTGTCTCGCAGCCCGAGCCGCGCAGCATCGGGCTTTATGCACGCGGCAAGCAGTTGGTGGCGGGGAATTTCCAGTTTGCGGGCGAGGTTGTCGAGGCGGCGGGAAAGGTGATCTGGGATGTTGTTCCCTCGGACCCATCGCTGGCGGTCGAGGCGCAGGGGTTTGTCTGGCTGGATGATCTGGCGGCTGTGGGCGATCTGGCTGCGCGCGGGCGGGCGCAGGCGTGGACATGGGAGTGGATTGCGCGGTTCGGGCGCGGCAAGGGCGCGGGGTGGACACCCGATCTGACGGGTCGGCGGTTGCTGCGCTGGATCAACCATGCGCTGTTTCTGCTGTCGGGGCGGGATCGGGCGCAGACCGAGGCCTATTACCGCAGCCTGTCGGCGCAGGTGGTCTTCCTGACGCGGCGCTGGCCCGAGGCGGCTGCGGGTCTGCCCCGCTTTGAAGCCTTGACGGGGTTGATCTCGGCGGGGTTGGCGCTGACGGGGATGGAGGCGCGGATCGGGCCTGCGGTGGCAGCTCTGGCGGATGAGTGCGCGCGCGAAGTGGATGCGCAGGGCGGTATCCCCACCCGCAACCCCGAGGAATTGCTGGAGGTTTTCACCCTGCTGACATGGGCCGAGCAGGCGCTGTCCGAGGCAGGCCGCATCCCGCCGCAGGCCTTGGTCGAGGCGTTGGAGCGGATGGCCCCCACCTTGCGCGCGCTGCGTCATGCCGATGGCGGGCTGGCGCGGTTCCACGGTGGCGGGCGCGGGATGGAGGGGCGGCTGGATCAGGCCTTGGCGCAGGCGGGGGTGCGGCCCACCGGTGCGGCGGGGCTGGCGATGGGCTTTGCGCGGCTGGCTTCGGGGCGCACGACTGTGATCGTGGACGCCGATGCCCCCCCCGATGCGCGGGCGGGGCAAGCGGCCCATGCCTCGACCGCAGCCTTCGAGCTGACCTCGGGGCGCAGGCCGCTGATTGTCAGTTGCGGGTCGGGTGCGCCATTCGGGGCGGAATGGCGGCGGGCGGGGCGGGCGACGGCATCGCATTCGACGCTGGCGGTTGAAGGGTTTTCATCGTCGCGCCTTGCCGCCGGTGAGGGGCGCGAGGTGCTGACCGACCGTGCCGAGGTGACGGCCTTGCGGCAATCGGTGTTCCCCGAGGGCGCGCATCTCTATCTGTGCCATTCGGGTTGGTCGGCCACGCATGGGCTGTCGCATAGCCGCGATCTGTTGCTGGCCTCTGATGGGCGCAAACTGACGGGGATTGATACGCTGGCGGCGCAGACGCCGGCCGAGCGGGCGCGGTTTGAACGGCTGATGACCGACGGGCGGCTGGAGGGCGTGGGGATTGCGCTGCGGTTCCATCTGCATCCCGATGTCGATGCGGCGCTGGATATGGGCGGCACGGCGGTGTCACTTGCCTTGAAAAGTGGCGAAATATGGGTGTTCCGCCATGATGGTCATGCGAAACTGTCCCTTGATCCGTCGGTTTATCTGGAAAAAACCCGTCTGAAACCGCGTCCGGCGCGGCAGATCGTCCTTTCGACGCGTGCGATGGGGCTTGAGACGCAGATCGGCTGGACCTTGGCGAAGGCACAGGATACTCCGCTTGCCATCCGCGATCTGGACCGTGACGATATGCCGGTTCCGATCTGACATCGCAAAGGGACCATTCGCCATGACCAATCTTGTCCCCATCGGCCGCGCGCTGATTTCCGTATCCGACAAATCCGGCATCCTTGATCTGGCCCGCGCGTTGACCGCGTTGGGGGTCGAGTTGATCTCGACAGGTGGCACCAGCGGGATGCTGCGCGCCGCGGGTCTGGCGGTGCGGGATGTGTCCGAGGTGACGGGCTTTCCCGAGATGATGGACGGGCGGGTGAAGACGCTGCACCCGAATGTGCATGGTGCGCTGCTGGCGCTGCGCGATGATGACGAACACCTGCTGGCGATGGCCGCGCATGGGATCGAGCCGATCGACCTGCTGATCGTGAACCTGTATCCCTTCGAGGAAACCGTGGCCAAGGGCGCCGATCACGAGACCTGCATCGAGAATATCGACATTGGCGGGCCTGCAATGATCCGCGCGGCGTCCAAGAATCACCGCTTTGTCACTGTGGTCACCGATCCTGCCGATTACGCGGGCTTGCTGGACCAGTTGCGCGCGCATGATGGGGCAACGACGCTGGCGTTTCGGCAAAAGCTGGCACTGACGGCCTATTCGCGCACGGCGGCCTATGACACCGCGGTTGCGGCGTGGCTGTCGGGCGAGTTGAAGCAGCCCTTCACACGGTCGAAAAGCTTTGGCGGCACGCTGGCGCAGGGTTTGCGCTATGGCGAGAACCCGCATCAGGCGGCGGCGTTCTATACCGACGGGACGCGGCGCGAAGGGGTGGCCACCGCGAAACAGTGGCAGGGCAAGGAGTTGTCCTACAACAACATCAACGACACCGATGCGGCGTTTGAACTGGTGGCGGAATTTGCGGGGGCCGGTCCGGCCTGTGCGATCATCAAGCACGCGAACCCCTGCGGCGTGGGCAAGGCCGCCAGCCTGAAAGAGGCTTACCTGCGCGCCTATGCTTGCGATCAGACTTCGGCCTTTGGCGGGATTGTCGCGCTGAATCAGCCGCTTGATGCCGAAACCGCCGAGGAAATCGTGAAGATTTTCACAGAGGTGGTGATTGCCCCCGGTGCCTCGGATGAGGCGAAGGCGATCTTTGCGGCCAAGAAGAACCTGCGTCTGCTGACGACCAAGGGCTTGCCCGATCCTGCCGAAAAGTCGCTGGCGTTCAAGCAGGTGGCGGGCGGTTTCCTTGTGCAGGACCGCGATGTGGACAGCATCCGCGCCGCCGATCTGAAGGTGGTGACGAAACGCGCGCCGACCGAGGCCGAACTTACCGACCTGCTGTTCGCGTGGAAAGTTGCCAAGCATGTGAAATCCAACGCCATCGTCTACGTCAAGGACGGGGCGACTGTTGGGGTTGGTGCAGGGCAGATGAGCCGGATCGATTCGACCCGTATCGCCGCGCGCAAGGCGGGTGACATGGCCGAAGTGCTTGGTCTGGCGGCAAGCCCGACCATCGGCTCGGTCGTGGCGTCGGATGCGTTCTTCCCCTTTGCCGACGGGTTGCTGGCCGCTGCCGAAGCGGGGGCGACGGCGATTATCCAGCCGGGCGGATCGATGCGCGACGACGAGGTGATTGCCGCCGCTGACGCCGCCGGCCTTGCGATGGTGTTCACCAACCAGCGGCATTTCCGGCACTGATATGCGCGCCCTGATCCCCACCGCTGCCATCGTTTTTCTGCTGGATCAGGCCAGCAAATGGGGCGTTGTGCAGGGCCTGAACCTGATCGAGCGCGGCGAGATCGACGTGATTCCGCCCTTGCTGAACTTCCGCATGGCGTGGAATCAGGGCGTGAATTTCGGGCTGTTTTCCAACAGCGCCGATGTGATGCGCTGGGTTCTGATTGCGGTGGCGCTGGTGATCTCGGCTTGGGTCGCGGTCTGGCTTTACCGCGAAAAGGCGGGGAAATGGGCGATGATCGCAGGCGGGCTGCTGGTGGGCGGCGCGCTGGGCAATGTGATCGACCGGCTGATCTATGGCGCGGTGGCGGATTTCCTGAACATGTCCTGCTGTGGCATCGAAAACCCGTTCTCGTTCAACGTCGCGGACATTGCGATTTTTGCGGGGGCGCTGGGGCTGGTGTTGTTTACCGGCAAAGATGCAGCCAAAGGCAGCGGGCAAAAGCCAAAGCGCCGAAAGACCCCGTGACGCGGGCGGGATGATGCGCTAAGACGGGCAGGTAAGGCGGAACGGAGGCAGGAATGCAGTCAACACGGGTGGTTCTCGCAGCGGCGGGCGCGGCATTGCTGTTGCTTGCAGCATGCGGCGGGGACAAAGTGCCTCAGTTGATGAACATCCGTTCGACAACCAACGGGCCGGACGAATTTTCGATCCTTCCGCCCAAGGCATTGGAAATGCCCGAAGATTTGACCGCCCTGCCCGAACCCACTCCGGGCGGCGAGAATTTGACCGATCCGCGCCCCTTCGATGATGCCATCGTGGCACTGGGCGGCGCGCCGGGCAAGGCGGGTGGTATTCCGTCTGCGGATTCCGCACTTTACGCCGCAGCCACCCGCAAGGGCGTAACGGCGGGGATTCGCACCACGCTGGCCGAGGAAGATCTTGCATGGCGCCGCACGAATGACGGGCGCCTGCTTGAGCGGCTTTTTGACGTGAACGTCTATTTCAAGGCCTATCGCAAGATGTGGCTGGACCAGCAGGCCGAATTGGCGCGCTGGCGTAAAGCGGGTGCGAAGACGCCCTCTGCACCGCCACCACAGGCGGGCGAATAGCTCACATTCCCGTTGGTGGGGGTTGCAGCGGCGCACAGGCGGCGTAGCTTACCCTTTGAATTCTGAACGGGAGTCCGCGATGTTGCGCTTTATCGGTCTTGGTCTGGCCGCAGCCCTGTCTTGGACGGGGCAGGCGATGGCCGATGCTGTCAGCACCTTTACACTAGACAACGGGCTTGAGGTGGTGGTCATCGAAGATCACCGCGCGCCCGTTGTGGTGCATATGGTCTGGTATCGCATCGGGGCTGCTGACGAATCCGCAGGCCATTCCGGCATCGCGCATTTTCTGGAACACCTGATGTTCAAAGGCACCGACGAGGTGGCCTCGGGCGATTTCTCGGCCATCGTCGAGGCGCAGGGCGGCAATGACAACGCCTTTACCAGCCACGATTATACCGCCTATTTCCAGCGGGTTGCCGCCGACCGTCTTGATCTGATGATGAAGATGGAGGCCGACCGGATGCGCGATCTGCGGCTGACAGAAGAGGATGTTCTGACCGAACGCGACGTGATCCTTGAAGAACGCGGCCAACGCACCGACAGCGATCCGGGGGCGCTTTTGTCGGAACAGATGTCGGCGGCGCAATTCCTGAACCATTCCTACGGTGTTCCGATCATCGGCTGGCGGCACGAGATTGGCGCCCTGTCGCGGCAGGATGCGCTGGATTTCTATCAGGCCAATTATGCGCCGAACAACGCGATCCTTGTGGTCGCGGGCGATGTGACGCCTGACGATGTGCTGGAATTGGCCAAGACCCATTACGGCCCGCTGGCCCCGTCTGACCGCATCACCCCGCGCGACCGCCCGTCCGAGCCACCGCAACTGACCGAACGCCGCATGGTTTTCGCGGATGAACGGGTTTCGGAACCCTACATGATCCGCACCTATCTGGCACCGGAACGCAACGCGGGCGATCAATCCGAAGCTGCCGCGCTGACCATGCTGGCGGAATTGCTGGGCGGGTCCGGCACGACCTCGGTTTTCGCGCGGGCCTTGCAGTTTGAAACGCAAACGGCGGTTTGGGCTTCGGCGTTTTACAATGGCACTTCGGTTGATCCCGATACATTCGGTGTGGTGATCATGCCGGCTCCGGGGATCAGCCTTGCCGATGCCGAGGCCGCTTTGGACGGGGTGATTGCCAAGTTCCTGAAAGATGGCGTCAATCCCGACGATTTTGCCCGCATCAAGGCGCAGGTCCGCGCCTCGGAAATCTATGCCCGAGATGACGCGCAGGCGCTTGCGCGCGAGTATGGCGAGGCTTTGGCGGTTGGTCTGACGGTGCAGGATGTGCAGGACTGGCCCGCCGCCCTGCAGGCTGTGACCCCCGAAGATGTGATGGCAGCCGCGCATAAGGTGCTGGACCGCAAACAGGCCGTGACCGGCTGGTTGACCCAAGAAGAGGCCGCAGAATGATGATGTTTCGTGCAGCACTGGTTCTGCTGGCGCTGGCAGCGCCGCTGCGGGCTGAGATTGCCATTCAGGAAGTCACCTCGCCGGGCGGGATCAAGGCTTGGCTGGTTGAAGATCACGGCATCCCCTTTACCGCGCTGGAAATCCGGTTTCAGGGTGGTACCTCGCTGGATGCTGCGGGCAAGCGCGGGGCGGTGAACCTGATGACCGCGCTGATCGAGGAAGGCGCGGGCGATCTGGACGCGCAGGGCTTTGCCGCTGCCCGCGATGCGCTGGCCGCCGAGTTCCGCTTTTCCTCGGATGCGGACGGGGTTTCGGTGTCGTCGCGGTTCCTGACCGAAAATCGGGATCAGGCCTTGGTGCTGCTGCAATCGGCGCTGATCCAGCCGCGCTTTGATCAGGACGCGGTGGACCGTGTGCGTGAGCAGGTCTTGGCGGGTCTGCGGTCGGATGCCAAAGATCCGGGCGCGATTGCGGGCGATCTGACGCGGGCGCGGTTTTACGGCAGCCACCCCTATGGCAGTTCGGGCGACGGCACGATTGACAGCGTGACCGCCCTGACCCGCGATGACATCGTGGCCGCGCATCAGGCCGCGCTGGCCCGTGACCGTATCTATGTCGCGGCAGCGGGGGATATCAGCGCCACCGATCTGGGTGTTTTGCTGGATAATCTTCTGGGGGATTTGCCCGCTACGGGTGCGCCGCAACCCGCCCGTGCCGACATGACGGTCAAGGGCGGTGTGCAGGTGCAGGATTTCCCCGGCCCGCAATCTGTGGTGATGTTCGGCCAAGGTGGCATCCGCTTTGACGACCCCGACTATTTCGCCGCCGTGATCCTGAACGAGGTGCTGGGCGGCGGCCGCTTTAGCGCGCGTCTGATGACCGAGGTGCGCGAAAAACGCGGTCTGACCTATGGCATCGGCACCAGCCTGTCGGTTTCGGACCACTCCGAGGAGTTGATGGGCCAGTTTCAGGCCAGCAATGACAAAGTGGCCGAGGCGATTGCCGTGATCCGCGAGGAATGGGCCAAGATCGCCCGCGATGGCATCACCCAGACCGAGCTGGACAATGCCAAGACCTATATGACCGGATCCTATCCGCTGCGCTTTGATGGCAATGGCACGATTGCCTCGATTCTGGTGGGGATGCAGATCATTGGCCTGACCCCCGACTACCCGAAGACCCGCAATGAAAAGGTCGAAGCGGTGACTTTGGAGGATGTAAAGCGTGCCGCGGCGCGGCTGATCACACCCGATGATCTGGCCTTTATCGTGGTGGGCCAACCCGCTGGTGTGACCGCATCCGAATAACCCGAATCTGTGGCTCTGCCGTGCGGCACCTGCTAGGATTGGTGGCATGACGCTGCATGCCCCCAATATACGTCCCATCATCCGCCCGCTGGACGAAGCCGCCATCAATCGCATCGCGGCGGGTGAGGTGGTCGAACGGCCTGCTTCGGCGGTGAAGGAACTGGTCGAAAACGCGCTGGATGCGGGTGCGCGGCGCATCGCGGTGGACTATTCCGCAGGCGGCAAGCTGTTGATCCGCGTCACGGATGACGGCTGCGGCATGACTCCCGATGATCTGCCGCTGGCCGTGGCGCGCCATGCCACATCAAAAATCGACGGCTCTGATCTGCTGAACATCCGCTCTTTCGGGTTTCGCGGTGAGGCTTTGGCGTCATTGGGGTCTGTGGGCCGCCTGACCCTGACCTCGCGCGCCGAAGGCCATGACGGGTCTAGCCTGACCGTGGCGGGTGGCCGCATGGGGCCGGTTCGCCCTGCGGCAGCCACGCGCGGCACGGTGATCGAATTGCGCGACCTGTTCTATGCCACCCCTGCGCGGCTGAAATTTCTGCGCTCGGACCGTGCGGAATCGCAGGCGATTGCCGAGGTGGTGCGGCGTCTGGCGATGGCCGAACCGCAGGTTGGCTTTACTCTGTCAGAGGTGACCGAAGGCGAAGCCCCCCGCGTGATCTTCCGCGCCGATCCGTTGTCGGGCGATTTCTTTGAGTCGTTGCACGGGCGGCTGGCGGGTGTGCTGGGCGCGGATTTCATCGAAAACGCGCTGAAGATTGATGTCGAACGTGACGGCTTGCGGCTGACCGGATATGCCGCCCTGCCCACCTATTCGCGCGGCTCGTCTGTGCAGCAATTCGTCTTTGTAAATGGCCGCCCCGTGCTGGACCGGATGCTTCTGGGGGCGCTGAGGGTGGCCTATTTTGACTTTCTGTCGCGCGACCGCCACCCCGCCGCCGTGCTGAACCTGATCTGCGATCCTGAACGGGTGGATGTGAACGTGCATCCCGCCAAATCCGAGGTGCGCTTTCGTGAACCCGAAGCCGCGCGCAGTCTGATCATCACCGGCCTTCGCACCGCCCTGTCCGGTGCAGGCCATCGCGCCAGCACCACTGTTGCCGATGCCACTCTGGCCGCCTTGCGCCCCGAACCTGTGACGCAACCCAGCTTTCCGCGCATCTACCAGATGGAGCGGCCCAGCCAATCGAGCCTGACCCGCTCTTTCGCCTATCAGGCCCCCGAAGCCCCGCAGGGCTTTGCCGAGGCCCCCACCGCCCGCGTCGAAACCCCCTTTACGCCCGATGACACCCTGCATCCCTTGGGCGCCGCCCGCGCGCAGGTGCATGAGAATTACATCATCGCCCAGACCGCCACCGGCATGGTGATCGTGGACCAGCACGCCGCACACGAGCGGCTGGTTTATGAACGCCTGAAACGCCAGATGGCCGAAACCGGCATCAAGGCGCAGACACTGCTGATCCCTGAAATCGTTGAGCTTTCGCCCACCGATGCCAGCCGCCTGCTGGAAATCAGCGATGATCTGACCGCCCTTGGCCTGACCATCGAACCCTTTGGCGGCAATGCCATTGCCGTGCGGGAAACGCCTGCGATTCTTGGCAATGTCTCGGCGGCGGCTCTGTTGCGCGATGTGCTGGATGAATTGGCCGATCTGGGCCAAAGCCAATCCCTGCGCGCCAAGATGGATGCGATCCTGTCGCGCATGGCCTGTCACGGCTCTATCCGGTCGGGTCGCCAGATGCGCGCCGAGGAAATGAACGCCCTGCTGCGCGAGATGGAGGCCACCCCCCATTCCGGCCAGTGCAACCACGGGCGGCCTACCTATGTCGAGTTGAAGCTGGCCGATATCGAACGGCTGTTTGGCCGCAGATGATCACGCTGTTCGGCCAAAGCTATGCGTGGAACGCGCCCGAAGTGCTGCTGATCGGCGGTGCGGTGTTGGTTCTGGCGGGGCTGTTGCTGCTGACCCTGCGCGCGGCGGGCCGGTCGGCCACGATGGCAGCACCCTTGATGCGCGAGATGAACTGGCTGTCCAGCCGTGTGCAATCCCTGTCGGACGGGCAGGAGCGGCTTGCGGGTGGCCTGCACCATGTCTCGGAAAATCATGCTGTCAGCCAGACCGCGATGCTGCATGTGATGGAGCAACGTCTGGCCGAGGTGTCGCGCCAGATGAACGAATCCCTGCACGGCACATCCACCCGCACCGCGCGGTCCTTGGGGGAATTGCAGCAACGGCTGGAAACCATCGACAAGGCGCAGGCCAATATCGAAAAGCTGTCAGGCAACGTGCTGTCCTTGCAGGATATTCTGTCGAACAAGCAAACCCGCGGAGCCTTTGGCGAGATTCAGCTGCATGACATCGTGCAAAAGGCGCTGCCCTCGGATGCCTATACGATGCAGGCCACGCTTTCGAACGGCAAGCGCGCCGATTGCCTGATCCATTTGCCCAACCCGCCCGGCCCGATCGTGGTGGACGCGAAATTCCCGCTTGAGGCCTATGAGGCGATGCGTCGCGCTGAAAACCCCGCGCAGGTGCGCGAGGCGGCGCAGCAGATGCGGGCGGCGGTGCGCGCCCATATCCGCGCGATTTCCGAGAAATATATCCTTGAGGGCGAAACGGCGGATGGCGCGCTGATGTTCCTGCCCTCCGAGGCCGTCTATGCCGAACTCCACGCGAACTTCCCCGATGTGGTGCGCGAAGGCTTTGCCGCCCGCGTCTGGATCGTGTCGCCGACCACCTGCATGGCCACGCTGAACACCATGCGTGCGGTGCTGAAAGATGCACGGATGCGCGAACAGGCTGGCGCAATCCGGCGCGAGTTATCCGAGCTTTACAAGGACGTGGAACGGTTGTCGGATCGCGTTGGTAATCTGGACCGCCACTTCGGGCAGGCCGCCAAGGACTTGGAAGAAATCAAGATTTCCTCGGACAAAGCCAGCCGACGCGCCCGCCGTCTGGACAATTTCGACTTTGAAGATATCGCCGCCGAACCCGTGGCGGTGCTGACACCGAAAGCCCTGCCATGATCCGACACCTGACCCCCGCCGATTATACCACGATGCCTTGGGCGAATGGCAAAGGCGTGACGGTTGAGATGTTGCGGGTTGAGGAGGGCGGGCTGAAATGGCGGCTCTCTCGGGCTTCTGTGGTGGAGAACGGCGATTTCTCGGCCTTTCCGGGGATCGAGCGGAACCTGACCGTGATCAGCGGGCCGGGGTTTGATCTGGTGGCGCAGGGGCTGCATTTGCCCGCGTGTCCTTTGCAGCCAGTGGCCTTTGCGGGCGATGTGCCGATCCGGGCGGAAGGGGTGACTGCACCTTCGGATGATTTCAACGTGATGACTGCGCGGGGGCTGCCCTTGCCCGATGTCAGGGTGATCCACGGCGCAGAGGAATTGGCCACGGACGGCATGCTGGCGCTGTTTGCGCTGGATGCGGCGCGGGCCGCTGATCTGGAACTTGGCCCCTATGATCTGGTGCTGACGGATCAGGCCGTTTCGGTTGCTGGCCCCATGATTGTGGTCAGGCTTTACGGGTAGGGTGCGTGCTGGCACGCACCTTACAGCTGCCTCAAATCCGGAAGATCGGCTGCAACAGGCGCGGGAGCATCGCGCGAAAGCGCAGGGGTGCGTCGGTCGCAGCAAGGCAGATGCAATCCATGCCCGCCTCGGCCACGGGGGTATGCTCCAGGTCTTCGGTGGCTATTTCCACGTCACCCACGCCAAAGCGGTCGGACTCATCCCGGAACGCACCTTGCAGCACCAGCGTCAATTCGGTGCCTCGGTGGCCGTGGTCCGGCACGGCCTGACCTGCCGGGATATACAAAAGCCGTGCCGATGCGCCGCGCGCAGTTGGCAGGATCGCCTGTCGCACACCCATGCCCAAGGGCCGCCAGTGAACCGCCGCCAGATCGCCGCCGACATAATCCGCCAATGGGGCGGGAAAAAAGCCGCGCTTGCGCGGGGCAGGGGCGGCATCTTGCGGACCCAACCGCGCCAGCACAGATTCAAGACTGCCATCGGCCATTGCCACCGTATCGGCACTGTCAACCACGGCCCCGCCCACGGCCTCGAACGTCTCAAGCCGTGCGCGGCACTCGTCACAAAGCGAGATATGCGTGGCCACGACAAGGCCGAAGGCTTCGGACAGATTGCCTGCCGCGTAAGCCATCAGCAAAGGGTTGGACAGGTGATGTCGGATGGTCATAGGTCAGCCTCAGGTCATTTTCTGGCGCAAACGGTCCAGCGCCAGACGTATCCGCGATTTGATGGTGCCAAGCGGTAATCCCGTCTCGGCGGCGATTTCCGAATGGGAAAGATCGCCATAAAACGCCCGCTTTATCAGCGCGCGTTGCTTTTCCGGCAGATCCGCCAGCGCGGCAGACAGCCGCTTGGTTTCCTGATCGGCCTGATAGACATCGGCCTGATCCGGTTCCTCGTCCGGTCCCCAAAGCACGGCTTCCGGCTCGGGTCGGCGGGCTTTGCGGGCCATGTCGATACGGCGGTTGCGGGCGATGGTGAAAACCCAGGTGGCCACGCTGGCGCGGGCAGGGTCATAAAGATGCGATTTCTGCCACAGCGTCGCCATCACGTCCTGGGCGCATTCCTCGGCGGTGGCGGCGTCAGATCCGGCCTTCATCAGAAAGGCTTTCACACGCGGGGCAAAGTGGCGGAAAAGCTGGGCGAATGCGTTGCGATCCTGCTTGTCCCGCACCGCCAGCATCAGGCTTGCCCAATCTGTTTCCGTTCCGCCCGACACCAAAGCCTGCCTCTTCACCCAGTCAAACGCGTTTGACCCTGTGATGACAGGGGCAACCGGCGCAGGGCCATAAATGGGGCGAAGTGGGGTGGCGTCAAGCAACATACCCATTCTACGGCGGTCAATATCGGCTGGATCACCCTGCGGACAAAGATTTCCTGCCGTCACACCAAAGCAAAGAGTGATCCGATCGGCTTTGGGCTGCGTATGCTGTTAAAGTTACAGTCAGGAATGCTTGATGCCCTTCGAAACTTTCGCAAGCCCCTCCCGCCGCATTGCTGTGATCGGAGGGGGCATAGCGGGTCTGTCCGCCGCGCATTTTCTGGCCGCCGACAATGCCGTGGTGCTGTTTGAATCCGAATCCCGTTTGGGTGGCCATGCCCGCACTGTAATTGCAGGGCGGCGCGGGGATCAGCCGGTGGATACGGGCTTTATCGTCTATAACCGCGTCAATTATCCGCATCTGCTCAAGCTGTTCGAAAAGCTGGATGTGCCGGTGACCAAAAGCAACATGAGCTTTGGGGCATCCATCGGTGGCGGGCGTCTGGAATATGCGCTCGCCTCGCTGGATTCGATGTTTGCCCAGCGGCGCAATCTGCTGTCTCCCGCCTTCCTGCGGATGTGCCGCGATATTCTGCACTTCAACAAACACGCTGCAGCCGTTGTGCGCCCCGACATGACCATCCGCGCGCTGCTGGCGCAGCTTGGGACAGGCCGGTATTTCCGCGATTATTACATCCTGCCTTTGTCCGGTGCGATCTGGTCGACGCCGTCTCATGGCATTCTCGACTTTCCGGCCAAGGCGCTGATCCGCTTTTTCCAGAACCATGCGCTGATGCAAGTCTCGGGGCAGCATCCGTGGTATACCGTCAAGGGCGGATCGGTCCAATATGTGCGGCGGCTTGAATCGGAACTGCAACGCCAAGGCGTGGAGTTGCGGCTTGCAACCCCGATTGCGGGCATCCGGCGCGAGGCCGACGGGGTGTTCGTCCGCGCGCGTGGCGGCGACTGGGAAGTGTTCGACGAGGTTGTGATGGCCACCCATTCCGATGACAGCCTTGCGCTTTTGTCCGATCCAAGCCCTGAAGAACGCGCCGCACTGGGTGCTGTACGCTATCAGCCAAATCAGGCCGTACTGCATGCCGATAGCAGCCTGATGCCGAAATCGCGCAAGTGCTGGGCATCCTGGGTCTATGCCGAGCCGGACGGTGCGCGGCCTGACAAGATCGATCTGACCTATTGGATGAACTCGCTGCAACCCATCCCCAAGGATGACCCGATGTTCGTCACCTTGAACGCGAACCGCCCGATCCGCGAGAACATGATCTACGATCAGGTGACGTTCCGGCATCCGGTCTATGATCTGGCCGCCTTGGCTGCACAAGGGCAGGTAAAGGCAATGAATGGCACGCGGCATACATGGTTCTGCGGCGCGTGGATGCGGAACGGCTTCCACGAGGATGGCATCGCCAGCGCCGTCGATGTGGTCGAAGCCATGCGCCTCCGCAGCACGCTTCGGCAGGCGGCATGAGCCGGGTTGATCATATCCGGGGGGAAACCTTTCATGGCCGCAAGGGGGCGGTGCAGAACAGCTTTCGCTATTCGGTGGATTATGTGCTGCTTAACCCTGAAACAGCGCGGGGTCCGGCGCTGTTCTCGCGCAATCGGGGCAACCTGACCTCGCTGCATGACAGCGATCACGGAGGTCCGCCCAAGCAGGGGCGTGGCATCGCTTGGGTGCGCGAGGTTCTGTCTGCCCATAACCTTCCCGGTGCCGAAAAGATCGAGCTTTTGGCCCAGCCCCGGTTTCTTGGCCATGTGTTCAACCCGGTGTCATTCTGGTTGTGTCAGGATTTCAAAGGCTTGCGCGTGGTGATTGCCGAGGTGTCGAACACCTTTGGCGACCGGCATTCCTATCTGTGCCACCGCGACGATCTGGCCCCGATCACCCGCGAAGATTTGCTGGTGGCGCAGAAGATCTTCCATGTCTCGCCGTTTCAGCCACTCGAGGGCGGCTACCAGTTCCGCTTTGACATCCGCGCGGACCGGATCGGCATCTGGATCGACTATACGGCGGGGCAGGGTGGGCTGGTGGCCACATTGACCGGCCCGCGCCGCCCTCTGACGAGTGCCGCGATCCTTTGGGCCGCCCTGCGCCGCCCCTTTGGCGCGCGGCGGGTGCTGGCCCTGATCCATTGGCAGGCGCTGAAATTGTGGTGGAAAGGCGCAGGCTATCGCCCCCACCCCAAGCCGCCTGCGGACGAGGTGACACGATGACCCCCTTCGCAAGAAGGGCTGCGGGGATGATGGCATGAACTGGCAGGGCAAACGCTATTGGCTGGTTGGCGCAAGCGAAGGCTTGGGGCTGGCACTGGCGCAGCAAATGGCGGCGAAAGGGGCGCAAGTGATCCTGTCCGCCCGCGATCCGCTGCGGCTTGAACAGGCCGCTGCCCGGGTGCCGGGCGCGACTGCGGTGGTGGTCGATGTCGCCGACAGGGTCTCGGTGGAACAGGCTGCGGCAGGGTTGGGCGCGCTTGACGGAATGGTGTTTCTGGCAGGGGTCTACTGGCCGATGCCCGCGCAAGCGCTGGACCCTGACCGGCTTGAGTCGATGTGCGACATCAACTTCACCGGCTGCGCGCGGGTTCTGGGTGCGGTGCTGCCAGCCATGATCGTGCGCGGCACAGGGCATGTGGTCATCACAGGCTCGCTGTCCGGCTTCAGGGGGTTGCCGGGGGCGATGGGCTACGCGGCCTCCAAAGCCGGCGTGATGGCGCTTGCGGAAAGCCTTTATGCCGATCTGCGCGGCACGGGGGTGCGGGTGCAACTCGCCAACCCCGGCTTCATTGCCACAAGGCTGACCGCCAAGAACGATTTCCAGATGCCGTTCCTGATGCAACCCGAACAAGCCGCCGCCGCCATGATGTCCCATATGGAAAAAGGCGGGTTCAAGACCAGCTTTCCAATCGTATTTTCATGGCTGTTCCGCCTGTCCCAATTCTTGCCGGACTGGGCCTATTACCGGCTGTTCGCGCCAAGACCCTGACACAAGGTGCGTGAAATCACGCACCCTACCCTTCATCCTGACAGGTTCCGTTCATCCCCTTTGTCCAAATATCCCCGCCGGAGGCAACGGCGTTTCAGGAGGGAATGACAGCATGAGTATTTGGGCCAAGATGAAGCCCAAGGGTAGGGTGCGTGCTTGTCACGCACCTTTCTTCAGGCTGACCATGAAAAAGCCGTCTATCCCGCCTTTGTCCGCCCAGTAATCGGGGCGCAGGCGCAGGCCGCCTTCGGGGGTGATCCATGCGGGATCGATGCCGGGCAGGGCGGGCGGCAGCACGGACAGGTTCGGATGGCGTGCCAGTGCTGCGGTCAACTGTGCCTCGCCTTCGTCGGGCAGCAACGAGCAGGTGCAGAACACCAATCGTCCGCCCGGTTTCAGGAACCCCAAGGCGCGGTCAAGCAGGGCGGCTTGCAGCGCGGTCAGCTCTGCCAGTTCCGAGCCGTCTTTCAGGAAGGGCAGTTCCGGGTGACGCCGGATTGTTCCCGTGGCCGAGCAGGGTGCGTCCAGCAGGACAGCATCAAACAGCCCGTCGGGTGTCCAGTGCAGCGCGTCTGCCACCACCAGCCGTGCCGCAAGGCCGGTGCGCGCCAGATTTTCGGCCACCCGCGCCATGCGGGGTTCGGAAATATCCAGCGCTGTGACATCGGCCCCCGCTGCGGCCAATTGCAACGTTTTGCCGCCCGGTGCGGCGCAAAGGTCCAGCACCTTTTCGGCCGGCACCACAGCCAGCATCCGTGCGGCCAAAGCGGCGGCGGCATCCTGCACCCACCAATCGCCACTGTCATAGCCGGGCAGGGCCGAAACCTGACCCGCATCGCGCAACCGGATCGATCCTGTCGGCAAGACCTCTCCCTCGGGCAGCACCGTACCGCGCGGGGTGATGTCCAGCGGTGGGGCCACGGCCTGAACCGCCTCGATTGCAGTGACAGCCTCGCGGCCATAGGCGTGAACCAGCGGTTGGCGCAGCCAGCGCGGCATGCGCTGTGGCGGACCAGAGAGCGGCGCGCCCGCCGGAATTTTCCGCAGCACCGCGTTGATCAGCCCGGCCATATGGGTGGTGCGCTTGCCTTGGCGGGCAAGTTCGACCGCCGCATTCACCACGCCATGCGCGGCAGCCCCGTCGTGCAATTCTGTTACGGCCAGCCGCAGGATGTTCATCACCGCCAAGGGCGGTTCTTTCCGCAGCAGGGGTTCCAGCAGCCTGTCAACCGGCTCCATCTGGCGGATGACTTGCAGTGCCAACCTTTGCGCGCGGGCGCGGTCTTGTGGTGCGACGCCTTTCAATGGGCCATCGCGCAGCGCCAGCACTTGGGCAAAGGTCTGACCTTCCTCCATCACGCAGGCCATCAGCCCGAGTGCCGCACTTCGCGCGGCCAAACCCGCTGCCTTTGCTTCCGCCATGTGCCAACCCTTGCCGCTGCCCCGTTTGGCCGTATATCAATGGCATCGCGACCGCAAGGAAACCGCTATGTCAGATCTGCCCACCCCCGAGCGTCCCACCCCCGACCTGCCCCCCGCCGCGCTGCGCGCCTTGGCCGAGGCCGAGGAACGCCGCAAGATCGCCAGACCCGATCTGCCGCCGGAACTGGGCGGGCGCGACGGGCCTGAACCCGTGCGCTATGGCGATTGGGAGAAAAAGGGGCTTGCTGTCGATTTCTAGCACAGCCGCGCCGGTCTGCAGGGCGCGTTACAGGCCCAGAACATCCATCATGTCATAACGACCGGGTTTCTGCCCTTGCCCCCAGAGTGCCGCCTTCAAGGCCCCGCGCGCAAAGATCGTTCGATCGGTGGCAAGATGGCGCAGCACGATGCGCTCGCCATCGGCCGCAAAGATCACATCATGCTCGCCCACGATGTCGCCCCCGCGAATCGCTGAAAAGCCGATGCTGCCCCGTACGCGCGCGCCTGTGATGCCATCGCGGCCCGAGACTTTCGCCTCGTCCAGTGTCACGCCGCGCCCGTCCGCCGCAGCCTGCCCCAGCATCAGCGCCGTGCCGGAAGGCGCGTCGACCTTCATGCGGTGATGCGCCTCGACCACCTCTACATCCCAATCGGCATCAAGCGCCTGCGCGACCTTTTGTGTCAGACGCACCAGCAGGTTGACGCCAAGGCTCATGTTGCCGGCCTGCACGATGACCGCATGACGGGCGGCGGCGTCCAGCTTGGCGTGATGCGCGGGTTCCAGCCCTGTCGTGCCAATTATATGTACGGCGCGGGCTTGGGCGGCCAATGCCGCAAATTCCACGGTTGCAGCGGGCGCGGTGAAATCGATCACGGCCTGGGCGCGGGAAAACGCCTCAAGCGGATCGTCGGTCACCAGCACACCGACGGGCGCGCCGCCCATGCATTCACCGATATCGCGCCCGATCCACGCATGGCCCGTGCGTTCCACGCAACCCGCCAGCATCGCGTGATCCGAGACCCCGACGGCCCGCACCAGCATTTGCCCCATCCGTCCCGATGCGCCCGTGATCACGATACCCGGTTTTGACATGGCAAATCCCCCTCTTTTTCTTGCCTTTAGCGCCTTCCCGCACGCCATGAAAGCCCGCCGTTGCGGGCGCCTGCGAATCCGCCTAAACGGTGCCTATGTCAAACAAGCGTTCCAATGCCGGCAACGGCCCGTCCCAACGGCAACTTCGCGTCGGCGAATTGATCCGGCGCACCCTGTCGGATGTGCTGAACCGTGCCGAAATTCACGATCCCGACCTGAATCGCATGTCGATCACGGTGGGCGAGGTGTCGATGTCCAACGATCTGAAGGTGGCCACAGTCTATGTGATGCCGCTGATGGGATCAGTTCCCGTCGAAGATGCCATTGCGGCGCTGGCGCGGAACAAGAACGAACTGCGCCACCGCGTCGTGCAGGACATGACGCTGAAATACGCCCCCGATCTGCGCTTCCGCCCCGATGAAACCTTTGATCGTCTGGACGAAACCCGCCGTCTGTTCTCTGATCCCATCGTGCAGCGTGATCTTGCCGCACCGGATGCGGATGACGAGGACGGGGAAGACGCCTGACCCATGCTGCGGCTTGTGATTCCTTTCGCGCTCCTGCTGCCGCAGGCCGCGTTGGCGGTGACATGCCGTGATCTGGAATTTGAGGGGCTGTCCTACACCGCCTGCTCGGTCGCGGCACCCGAGGATCTGCGGCTGTTTCTGAACGGCGCGGATGGCCCTTATGGCAGCTTTGCCGCCGTGGAAACCGCGCTGGAGCCGCAGGGGGGCATGCTGGCCTTTGCGATGAATGCGGGGATGTATCACGAAGACCTGCGCGCTGTTGGCCTTTATGTCGAAAACGGTGTCGAGTCCGCGCCGATTGTCACCTCGGACGGGCCGGGTAATTTCGGGCTGCTGCCGAACGGTGTGTTCTGCATCACCGGAAATGGCGGGGTGTCGCTGTATGACGGGGCAACGGGCGAGTCAAAACCCGCGCCCGCCTTTGCTGTCATGGAATCGCGCCGCTTTGCCGATACAGGGGCAAGCTGTCGCTATGCCACCCAATCCGGCCCGATGCTGGTGATCGATGGTGCGCTGCATCCGCGATTTCTGGCCACCTCGGATTCTTTGAATTATCGCAACGGGGTGGGCGTCAGTGCCGACGGTCAAACGGCCGAGTTTGTGATCTCGAACGATGGCGTGAACTTTCACAGCTTTGCGCGGCTGTTCCGCGATGTGCTGGATACGCCCAACGCCCTGTTCCTCGATGGGTCGATCTCGCGGCTTTACGCGCCGCAACTTGATCGCAACGATGCGGGCTTTCCGATGGGGCCGATGGTGGGCGTGGTGGTGCCGCGCGGTTGACGGCAGGCGCTGTCAGGTCTAGCAGGCGGGCTTTGCAAGACGGGGTGGATCATGGCGCGCACGAAAAAAGGCAGGGCGGTTTCGGGCTGGCTGATTGTCGATAAACCGGCAGGGATCACCTCGACCGCCGTTGTGAACAAGGTGAAATGGGCGATGGACGCGCAAAAAGCGGGCCATGCCGGCACTCTGGACCCCGCCGCCACTGGCGTTCTGGCGATTGCGCTGGGCGAGGCGACCAAGACGGTTCCCTACATCACCGATGCGCTGAAATGCTACCGCTTCCGCGTGACGCTGGGGGCCGCGACCACCACCGATGACGCCGAGGGTAGCGTGATTGCCACCTCGGATCTGCGCCCGACCGATGCCGAAATCGAGTCGGCGCTGGCTGCCTTCCGTGGCGATATCCAGCAAGTCCCGCCGCAGTTCTCCGCCGTGAAGGTGGAAGGCGAGCGCGCCTACGACCTTGCCCGCGAAGGCGAGGCGATGGATCTGGCCGCCCGCCCGCTGTGGGTGGAGCGGTTGGACATCGTCGCGCGTCCCGATGCCGATCATGTCGATCTGGAAATGGTCTGCGGCAAGGGTGGCTATGTTCGCTCGATTGCGCGCGATCTGGGGCAGGCGCTGGGCTGTCTGGGGCATGTGGCGTGGCTGCGCCGTGAATGGTCGGGGCCTTTTACGGCAGCCGAAGGGATCAGCCTTGAGCAGATCGACGCGCTGGCGAAAACCGCAGCACTGGATGCCTGGCTGAAACCGCTGGAACTGGGGCTGGCCGATCTGCCGGAACTGCCTTGCACGCCGGAAGGCGCCGCACGGCTGAAGAACGGCAATCCGGGCATGGTTCTGGCGTCCTCGGTTGGCTATGGTGACGAGGCCTGGGCCAGCTATCAGGGCCGCGCGATTGCGGTCGGCATCTACAAGGCGGGAGAATTGCACCCGTCGCGCGTCTTTAACTGAAACAGGGGCCGGACTTGGGGGGCGTCGAGCCCCCGCGCGCCCGGGCTGTCGCGCCTGCTGCATCGGGGCTTGTCGATGCGGGGGGCCGGGCCTATCGCTGTGGCAGAAGATGCAAGGGGCGGCGCATGATCACCAAGGACCACCTGAAGGGCGACGCGCAAAGTGTGGCGGTCTATTCCCCCTGCGAATCCTACCGGTATCTGTTGACGCGCGTCTGGGATGCGGCAGGGGATAAGGCCTTGTTTGTGATGCTGAACCCATCGACAGCCACCGAGATCCAGAACGACCCGACGGTCGAACGCTGCGAGCGTCGGGCGCGGGCCTTGGGCTTTGGCGGGTTTCGCGTTACCAATATTTTCGCGTATCGCGCCACCGATCCCAAGGTGATGCGGGCGCAGGCCGATCCGGTGGGACCGCAGAATGATGCGGCGATTCTGGACAGCGCGGCTTGGGCGGACCGGATCATTTGCGCTTGGGGCAGTCACGGCGCGCATATGGCGCGCGGGCCGCGGGTTGAAGCCTTGCTGCGCGCAACGGGCCTGCCGTTGTTTCATCTGGGGTTGAATCAGGACGGCCAGCCCAAACATCCGCTTTATATCAGCTATGCGGTGCAGCCGATGTTGTGGGATCAGGCCACGCGCAACTGAATTGAGTCCAGATCAATCCCCGCCACTCTGCCAAGGTTGACCAATGGCACCCCGTCCAGCAACAGGGTTGCTGCCCCGCCTTCGGGCTGATCAAGCGTCAGGATCGGGGTGGGGTGCAGGGTGGCGTCATAAAGCACCACCAGCGAATCTTCGACCGGATCGAAATCGGTGATTTGCGCCACAGGGTCACCCGCGCGAATTTCATGCAGGGCAAAAGCATCCGCGCCTTCACCGCCATTGCCATAATCGCCCGCAGCCATGAACAACAGATCGTCGCCCGCGCCCCCGTTCAGGAAATCGGCATCGCTGTCTGTGGTATCGGCATGGCTGCCGTGCAGCGTATCCGCGCCATCGCCACCATCAAGCACATCCGCGCCAAGGCCGCCCGCCATCAGGTCGGCCCCAAAGCCGCCCGACAAGGCATCCGCGCCGGTGCCGCCCGACAGGCTGTCATCGCCCGCCCCGCCCCAGAGCGAATCATCCCCGTCATCGCCGCCAAGACCGTCATCACCGTCGTGGCCATAGATCGCATCCCCCCCCGCCCCGCCCGAAGCATGATCCGCGCCATCCTCGCCATGCAGCGTGTCGGTGCCATCGCCGCCGGTCAGCCAGTCATCCCCCTTGCCGCCATGCAGGTTGTCATTGCCATCGCCCCCAGCCAGATCATCCGCGCCATCGCGCCCGCCCAGCAGGTCATTGCCCGCGCCGCCGTCGAGACGGTCATCACCGCCTGATCCGTCCAGAATGTCATCCTCGTGACCGCCCGCCAGCGTCAGGTCGGCGTCGGCCGGATCTGCCAGATCATCCGAAACCGGCATTCCAGCAGGATCATCAAGCGGTTGCGGGTTTTCAGGCGGGGGGCCGTCCAGCAGGTTATAGGTGTCTGCGGTGACAAGATCGCCGTCCTCCTCCGGCAGATCGGTTTCCGGATTGCCGTCGTCATTGCTGACACCGGCGGGAACAGACATGAAGGAATCCACGATTCCACCGGCGAACAGCGCCCCCAATATACCCAGCAACCCAAGCACGATACCAACCTCCGGCCCGCGCCGCTGTGCGCGTTAACCATATGTTCACCCAAGCCCCTGTCAATGCAGGAGAATTCAACACAGACCCTAGCACGGAAAACCGGTCTGTTCTACAAATGTCCCCGGCCCGGCCACGGCTTTCTGCGGGTATGGTTAACGCCGCGGTCACATTTGCCGCGCCGCAAAATCGCTTCCCTTTTGCAGGAATTTCCCCTATACGCGCGCATCCGTCGGCTCCGGCGGATATACCGGCCTTGCTGGACGACATCCCGGCCTGCGCCTTCACCCTCTTAACAGGAGATCACGATGTCGATCACCGTCGAAGAAAAAGCCCGCTTGATCAAGGAATACGCGACCAAAGAGAACGACACCGGCTCGCCGGAAGTTCAGGTTGCGATCCTGTCGTCGCGGATTGCCACGCTGACCGAACACTTCAAGGGCCACAAGAAAGACAACCACTCGCGTCGTGGTCTGTTGATGATGGTCGCACAGCGCCGCAAACTGCTGGACTACCTGAAGGGCAAAGACGAAGCCCGCTACCAGTCGCTGATTTCGCGTCTCGGCCTGCGTCGCTAACAAAATCCGCGCCCCCCGATACGGTGGGGCGCGTTTTGCTTTACAGCTCCGGTCCGCCGGAGTGGCTGTTGCCCTGCCAAGGCTCTGCGGGGCAGCCTTCCGCTAGACAAAATGAGCCACGGGCATCTGGCCCGTACGCAAAAGCCGGTGGGAGGGTCCCCCGGCAGGATAGGAAAAACGATGTTCAACGTTACCAAGAAATCAATCCAGTGGGGCAATGAAACGCTTACGCTGGAATCCGGCAAGGTCGCCCGTCAGGCCGACGGCTCGGTGATCGCCACCTATGGCGAAACCTCTGTCATGGCCAACGTGACCTATGCACGCGCGCCGAAGCCCGGTCAGGACTTCTTCCCGCTGACCGTGCATTATCAGGAAAAATACTACGCTGCGGGCAAGATCCCCGGTGGCTTCTTCAAACGCGAAGCCCGCCCGTCGGAAAAAGAGACGCTGACCTCGCGTCTGATCGACCGTCCGTGCCGCCCGCTGTTCGTCGAAGGCTTCAAGAACGAAGTCCTCGTGATGGCAACCGTGCTGTCGCATGACCTTGTGAACGATCCCGATATCGTGGCGATGGTGGCCGTGTCCGCCGCGCTGACGATTTCCGGCGTGCCGTTCATGGGTCCGATCGGCGCTGCGCGCGTTGGCTTCTCGGGCGGCAACTATGTGCTGAACCCGTCGGTCGACGACATGCAGGGCCTGCGGAACAACCCCGACCAGCGCCTTGATCTGGTCATCGCAGGCACTAAAGACGCCGTGATGATGGTGGAATCCGAAGCCTACGAGCTGACCGAAGAGGAAATGCTGGGCGCGGTGAAGTTCGGCCATGACGCCATGCAGCCGGTGATCGACCTGATCATCGACTTCGCGGAAGATTGCGCCAAAGAGCCGTTCAACTTCCACGCCCCCGACTATTCCGATCTCTATGCCCGCGTCAAAGCGGCTGGCGAAACCCAGATGCGCGCCGCCTTTGCGATCAAGGACAAGCAAGAGCGTAGCAATGCGATCTCGGCTGCCGTGACCGCAATCAAGGGCGCGCTGGACGAATCCGATCTGGCCGACATCAACCTTGGCTCGGCGATCAAAAAGCTGGAATCCTCGATCCTGCGCGGCGACATCATCAACGGTGGCGCGCGTATTGACGGACGTGACAACAAGACCGTCCGCCCGATCGTGGCCGAAACCGGCATCCTGCCGCGCACCCATGGCTCGGCCCTGTTCACCCGTGGTGAAACCCAAGGTCTGGTCGTGACCACGCTTGGCACCGGCGAGGATGAGCAGATCATCGACGCCCTGCACGGCAATTCGCGCTCGAACTTCCTGCTGCACTACAACTTCCCGCCCTATTCGGTTGGCGAAGTGGGTCGTGTCGGCAGCCCCGGTCGTCGTGAAATCGGCCACGGCAAACTGGCATGGCGCGCGCTTCAGGCGGTTCTGCCTGCGGCCACCGATTTCCCCTACACCATCCGTCTGGTCTCCGAGATCACTGAATCCAACGGCTCGTCGTCGATGGCTTCGGTCTGCGGCGGCAGCTTGTCGATGATGGACGCGGGCGTTCCGCTGAAATCGCCGGTGGCTGGTGTGGCCATGGGTCTGATCCTTGAAGATGATGGCCGCTTTGCCGTTCTGACCGACATCCTTGGCGATGAAGATCACCTTGGCGACATGGACTTCAAGGTTGCCGGCACCGCGAACGGCATCACCACCATGCAGATGGACATCAAGATTGCTGGCATCACGCCGGAAATCATGGCGCAGGCTTTGGCCCAAGCCCGCGATGGCCGCCTGCACATTCTGGGCGAGATGAACAAATCGCTGTCCGCGCCGCAAGGCTTCAGCGAATACGCGCCCAAGATCGAAACCCTGCAAATCCCGACCGACAAGATCCGTGAAGTGATCGGCTCGGGCGGCAAGGTCATCCGCGAAATCGTGGAAGTCTCGGGGGCCAAGGTTGATATCAACGACGATGGCGTGATCAAGATCGCCTCGAACGATCAAGCTGCGATCAAGAAGGCCTATGACATGATCTGGTCGATCGTGGCAGAGCCCGAAGAAGGCCATGTCTACACCGGCAAAGTGGTGAAACTGGTCGATTTCGGCGCCTTCGTGAACTTCTTCGGCAAGCGTGACGGTCTGGTTCACGTGTCGCAGATCGCGAACAAGCGTCTGAACCACCCGAACGAAATCCTGAAGGAAGGCCAAGAGGTTAAGGTCAAACTTCTGGGATTTGACGATCGCGGCAAGGTGCGCCTTGGCATGAAGATGGTCGATCAGGAAACCGGCGAAGAAATCGTCGAGAAGAAAGACGAAGCCGAGGCGTAAGCCCTTCGCTTTGTGCAGGATCGGCCCCGGAGAAATCCGGGGTCTTTTCTTTTTCCGCCCATAATTTGTGCGGCGGTATCTTGCTGTGATTTGCAGAAGAGTGGTTGAATCTCCTGACATATGGCTATTTTCCGAAGATTAATTGCTATAATGATGTGAAAACCTTAGAAGATCACCAAGAACTCCCACGCAAAATCCCTATCCTGCCCGCAACACCCTTGCAGGAGAAACCCAATGCGGATCGTGATTCTTGGTGCTGGCGTTATCGGCGTCACTTCGGCTTGGTATCTGGCCCGCGCGGGTCATGAGGTGACGGTGATCGACCGTCAGCCAGCTTCGGCGCTGGAGACCAGCTTTGCCAATGCGGGCGAAATCTCGCCCGGCTATGCCTCGCCTTGGGCTGCCCCCGGTATCCCGCAAAAGGCGATGAAGTGGCTGTTCATGAAACACGCCCCGCTGATCATCCAGCCTCGCCCCGATCTGGCCAAGATTTCATGGGTCGCGCAGATGCTGATGAACTGCACCTCTGCCGCCTATGCCACCAACAAAAGCCGCATGGTGCGCCTTGCCGAATACTCGCGCGATTGCCTGATGGACCTGCGCCGCGACACCGGCATTACCTATGACGAGCGCACCCAAGGCACGCTGCAGGTTTTCCGCACGCAAAAGCAGGTCGATGCCGCCTGCAAGGACATCGCCGTATTGAAGGCCGATGGCGTGCCGTTCGAGGTGCTGGACGCCGATGGCTGCATTGCCGCCGAACCGGGCCTTGCGCCCTCGCGCGACAAGATCGCGGGAGGGTTGCGCCTGCCGGGGGACGAGACCGGCGATTGCTTCAAGTTCACCACCTCCTTGGCCGCGATGGCCGAGGCGGCGGGTGTGACCTTCCGCTATGGTGTTGATATTCAAGCCCTTGAAGCCGATCTGGGCCGCATCACCGCCGTCCGCACCAGCATGGGCCGCGTCACCGCCGATGCTTTCGTGGTGGCCTTGGGCAGCTATTCCCCCGCCTTGGTGAAATCGCTGGGCATCCGCCTGCCGGTCTATCCGGTGAAGGGCTATTCGATCACCGTGCCGATCGTGGACGCCTCCCGCGCGCCCGTTTCCACCGTGATGGACGAGACCTTCAAGATCGCCATTACCCGTCTGGGCGACCGTATCCGCGTCGGCGGTATGGCCGAGATTGCGGGTTTCGACCACTCGCTCCCTGCCAAGCGTCAAGCCACGCTGCAACATTCGGTCGAGGATCTGTTCGGCGGCGCGGGCGACCAGTCGCAGGCGACCTTCTGGACCGGCCTGCGCCCGATGACCCCCGATGGCACGCCGGTCGTCGGCAAAACCCACCTGCCGAACCTGTTCCTGAACACGGGCCACGGCACCTTGGGCTGGACGATGGCGGCGGGATCGGGCCGCGTGCTGGCCGATATTGTTTCAAACCGCGTTGCCGATATCGACACGTCTGATCTGGGTCTGCTGCGCTATGCGCGTTCGCGCAAAACGCACCACACGGCTCCATCGGCGGTGCCTGCGGAATGATAATGGGGCGGGGCAAGCAATTGCCCCGCCCTAATTCTGTTGCCAGCCTTACTTCGTCGGCTGCTTGGCAAAGCGCAGATAGGGCAGCTTGATATCCAGCGGGCCAAATTTCTCCGCCGCCTGCGCGTCGTTCAGGCTGAGTGCCACAATCACATCCTGACCCGGCTGCCAGTTTGCGGGCGTTGCAATCGGCACGCCGTCGGTGGCCTGCACGGCATCCAGCGCCCGCAGAATCTCGGCGAAATTGCGCCCCACGCTCATCGGATAGGTCATCGACAGGCGCACCTTCTTGTCCGGCCCGATGATGTAAACTGTCCGCACCGTCGCGGTATTGGCGGGGGTGCGGCCTTCGGTCGGCAGGTAGAATTCCGCCGGAAGCATGTCAAACGCCTTGGCCACCGTCAGCGAGGTGTCGTCGATAATCGGGAAATCGGCTGGTGCGCCGCCAAAAGCCTCAATATCCCGCTTCCACTTGCCATGATCTTCGACCGAGTCGACCGAGACGCCCAAAACCTTGGTGTTGCGCTTTTTCCACTCGGCCGCCAACTGCGCCACGGCCCCGAATTCGGTGGTGCAAACCGGGGTGAAATCGCGGGGATGCGAGAAAATGATGGCATAGCCGCCTGCCAGCCAGTCATGGAACTGGATCGTGCCAGCGGTCGAGTCGGCGGTGAAATCGGGGGCAATGTCATTGATGCGGATAGACATGGGTTCTCCTGCGTCTGTCTGATGGGGTCTATCTAAGGGATTCAGAACGGAATTTCATCATCCCGTGGTACTTTGCTGCAAAAAGGGAGAGAAATTCTGCCATTGGTGCGACGATGCGGAATTTCTTCTCTGCCACCCATATTCAAGAGCGACATTTCCTGTCGGGCAAGCGCTTGTGGCATCGATCCCATCCTGTCACTATATGATCAAATTATTGGAGGCCGACATGATCACCAGACGCGACTTCTACATCAACGGCCGCTGGGTTGCCCCCATGACCCCGCGTGATGCCGAGGTGATTGACCCTTCGACCGAAGAACCCTGTGCTATCATCTCGCTAGGGTCCGAGGCCGATACAAACGCCGCTGTTGCCGCCGCCAAAGCGGCCTTTCCGGCTTGGGCCGCAACATCGCCCGCCGAACGTCGGGCCGTGGTGGTGCGAATCCTTGAGCAATATGAAGCGCGCAAAGAAGATCTCGCCCAAGCGATTTCTGTCGAAATGGGCGCCCCCATCGACATGGCGCGCGACTCCCAAGCCCCCTGTCTGCCGTGGCACGCGCAGAACTTTCTGACCGCCTTCGACCACATCGAATGGATTCGCCCGCTTGGTCCCCACGCCCCGAATGACCGGATTGCGCTGGAACCCATCGGCGTGGTCGGGCTGATCACGCCATGGAATTGGCCGATGAACCAGATTGCGTTGAAGGCCATTCCGGCGATTCTGGCAGGCTGTACTTGCGTTCTGAAGCCGTCCGAGGAAAGCCCGCTGAACGCGATGATTTTCGCCGAATTCTGCCATGATGCGGGCCTTCCGCCGGGTGTGTTCAATCTTGTGAACGGTGACGGTGCGGGCGTTGGCGCTGTTTTGTCCGCACATCCTGATGTCGAGATGATCTCCTTTACCGGTTCGACCCGTGCAGGTCGGGCGATTTCGATAGCAGCGGCGCAGACGTTGAAACGTGTGACGCTGGAACTGGGCGGCAAGGGCGCGAACCTGATCTTTGCCGATGCCGATGATCGTGCGGTAGAACGTGGCGTGCGCCACATGATGAACAACTCGGGTCAGTCCTGCAACGCGCCGTCGCGCATGCTGGTCGAACGTCCTGCCTATGATCGCGCCGTCGAGATTGCGGCGCAGGTTGCGGCTTCCATTAAGGTCGGGTCGGCGCATGACAGCGGCAAGCATATCGGTCCCGTGGTGAACAAACGCCAATGGGAGCAGATTCAGGGCTATATCCAGAAAGGCATCGACGAAGGCGCGCGGCTTGTCGCTGGCGGTTTGGGTCTGCCTGACGGGTTCAATCGTGGCTATTACGTCAAGCCCACCGTCTTTGCAGACGTGACCCCCGGCATGACGATTGAGCGGGAAGAGATTTTCGGTCCTGTTTTGTCGATCATTCCTTTCGATTCTGAAGAAGATGCGGTTCGCATCGCCAACGATACGCCCTATGGCTTAACGAATTATGTACAATCGCTGGATGGCGCGCGCCGCAATCGGCTTGCAAGGCAGTTGCGGTCGGGCATGGTCGAGATGAACGGCAAATCGCGGGCTGCAGGGTCGCCCTTTGGCGGGGTGAAATCCTCGGGCCGCGCCCGCGAAGGCGGGCATTGGGGGCTGGAGGAATTTCTGGAGGTCAAGGCAATCTCTGGCTGGGAGACGGCGCTCGACACTGCGGCCGAGTGATTTGATCCATGATCCGAAGCGCCGCCGATGATCCGGCGGCGCTTTGCATTTCTGCACAATGCGCGCCGAATTGTGCGAAAATCGCGTGACCACGGAAGCACCACGGAAAAACCACAGAAAATGCACCCTCCGATTCTGGGTGCAAACCAAACTTGACACATGTGTCGATTGTCGCTTTGCTGTGGCTGAACCGGTGCAGGAGTCGCCATGTCCAGCCATCCCAGACTGCTTTCCCCGCTGCAATTGCGCGGCCAGACCTTGCGGAATCGCATCGTGTTCGGCGCCCATACCAACAACATGTCAGATCAAGGGATTCCCGGCCCGCGTTATGGAAAATACCTTTTGGAACGCGCACTTGGCGGGGCAGGGATGATCGTGTCCGAGCCGATGCCGGTGCATCGCACGGGTGTTTTGACGCGGGGCAATTTCCTGCATTCGACCGATGAGGTGATCCCACATTTCCGTCGCGTTACGGATGAGGTGAAGGACGCGGGCGCGGTGATCCTGCAACAGCTTTACCACGTTGGCGCGCATGGCGATTCGGACCTTAGCTTTGCGCCGCATTGGTCGCCTTCGGGTGGTCCCAGCTATCACGATTCCGACGGCTCGCATCGGATGACCGAGAATGAAATCAACGAGTTGCTGGATGCCCATCTGGCCGCTGCCATCCGCTGCAAAGAGGCCGGTTTTCAGGGCGTCGAGGTTTGGGCGGCCTATCATTCGCTGCTGGATCAGTTCTGGACGCCGTGGTCCAACACGCGGGATGACAAGTGGGGCGGCAGCCTTGAAAATCGCTCGCGATTTTCGAGAAATTTGATCGAAAACATCCGCCGGGCCTGTGGCGAAGATTTTATCGTGGGTCTGGCGATCAGCTATTCACCGGCCTATCCGGTCACGCTGTCGGCGGAATCTTTGTGTGAAATCATTGCTCTGCATGATGCAACCGGCCATATCGACTATGTAACCTGCGGCTACGGCAGCTATCTGGAGTTTGAAGGCATCATCCCGCCTTTTACCCATGGCGAAAAGCTTTCAACGCCGCTGACCTCCCAGCTTAAGGGAATTGTTAAACATGCGGTGATAACCTCCGAGGCGGGAATAAGAACGCCGGAGAATGCGGAAACCATCATTGCAAGTGGCGAGGCCGATCTTGTCTCGATCGTGCGGGGGCAAATTGCCGATCCGCATCTGGCGCGTAAGACGATGGAAGGACGGGTGGAAGATATTCGCGGCTGTATTTCTTGTAACCAGATGTGCTGGGGCCGCCGCAGTCGTGACTATTGGATTTCTTGCCTGATCAATCCTTCCGTCGGGCGAGAGTTTGAATGGGGGGGCGACCGGTTTACGAAGGCTCCTGCGTCGAAATCCGTGCTAGTGGTGGGGGCTGGCCCAGCGGGGCTTGAGGCGGCACGGGCGGCTGCGGAATGTGGTCATCACGTTGAAATTGTTGAGGCTTTGCCGGTTATCGGCGGTCAGTTCCGTTTGGCGGGTTTGCAACCGCGGCGCGCACAAATCCTTGATCTGATGGGGTGGTATGAAGGTCAGTTTGCCAAGTTGGGGGTTACGCTGCGCCTGAACACCTATCTCGATGAGGCAGAGATCGCGGCCCACCCTGCCGATACCATCATCATTGCAACCGGCTCATTACCCGATGAAAATGGTTTTCAAAGATGGATGCCGCATGAGCCGAAGCTGCCGGGCATAGATCTGGCTGGCGTTTGGTCGCCCGAAGCTGTGATGCGGCGCGAGGCGCGGCTTGGTGATACCGTTTTGGTGTATGATGAGGGCAGCAATTGGCGCGGCGTCGGAACCGCCTGGGCTTTGGCAGAACAGGGCAAGAAAGTGACCATCGTGACACCCGAGGCCTTTGTCGGAAAAGAGATTGCCCGCACGGCAGCCGATGGCCCTGCAAGGCGGCGTATGGCCAAGCTTGGGGTGAAAATGCTGACAGAACATTGTGTTACCCGTTGGCATGGGAATGGCGCGACCCTCCGCAATCTGCTGACTGGTGAAGAAGAAACGGTTGCGGCCTCGGGTTTGATCATGTCCACCACCAACCGCGCGTTTGATCCGTTTCCCGAGTCCTTTGCAGGCAAAACCACCCATCGCATCGGTGATTGCACTGCACCACGGCTTGCGGCCTATGCTTTCCACGAAGGCCGCAAACTGGCGCTTTCACTTTAGCAGACCAAGGGAAAGGGCCGGTTCTATTGCGGCCTTCACCCGTGACAGGCCTGCAAGGCGGCTATTTTGTGTAACCATGCAAACAAGCGCTTTGCTGCCTAGAAGGGGCAGGGGGCCGCAAATTCCACCCATTGCAATGTTGCCGGATGGTGGAGCGCCAAAGTCTCGGCATGCAGCATCAGTCGCGGGAAATCGCGCGCAGCACCAGTGGCGTAAATCGGGTCGCCCAAGATCGGATGGCCCATTTCCAGCATATGCACCCGCAACTGATGGCTTCGCCCTGTCAGGGGATGCAGACGCACGCGGGTTGTTTCTTCTTCATAACCAAGCACTTGCCAGTCTGTTTGTGCAGGGCGGCCATGGGTGTGATCGACATGCTGGCGCGGACGGTTCGGCCAATCGGTGCAAAGCGGCAGGTCAACCCGCCCTGTCTCGGGCTTCAAATGCCCCCAAAGCCGCGCAACATAGGTCTTTTCGGCGCGGCGTTTTTCGAACTCTTGCCCCAGAAACCCTTGCGCTTGCTTTGTGCGTGCAAAGATCATCACGCCAGAGGTGTCGCAATCCAGCCGATGGACCAGCAGGGCATCCCAATATTCGGCCAGAAGCCGCGACATCAGGCAATCCGACCTCCCCTCGGTCTTGCCCGGCACCGACAGCAATCCCGCAGGTTTGTCGGCCACAATGATCTGCGAGTCCTCGAAGACGATCCGTAAAGGCACGTCGGGCGGGTTATAGATGAAGTCGGGTATCATACGATCTGATGGCCCGCCGCCGTGAGGCTGGCTGCAAGATGGCGGATATGGGCGGGGCCGACATCGCAGCAGCCGCCTACAATTGTGGCGCCAGAATTGATCCAACCCATTGCGAAATCGGTATATTTTTCTGGTGTCAGATCATGGCGGTGGGTCAGTTCCCTGACCGTTGGCGCGTCTTTCAGGAAGTTGCCCGAGATATGGGTAAAGCCATTGGCATAGGCCCCGAAGGGCAGGCCAAGCGTGGCCAATTCGGCCATCGCGTCCGTCATTGCCTCGGGGACCGAACAATTGGCCAGCACAGCGGCGACGGGATACTTCGCAACGATCCGCGCGAGATCGGCAATCGCCTCGCCCGAGCGCAGAACCTTGCCGTTATGATCATCGACCGAAACCGAAAGCCAGACCGGCTTGCCCGCCGCCTGTGCCCCTGCCACGGCCCCTTCGGCCATCTCGACCGAGGCCATCGTCTCGCACAGGATCATATCGACATGCGCGCCAAGGATGGTGGAGATTTCCGCATATTTAGGCGCTGCAATATCAACGGGTTGTGTGACTTCTGGCCGATACGTTGCCACCAGAGGCCCCATTGAGCCGGCGATCCGCCCCGATCCATGTGCCGCGCGGGCCTCATGCGCTTCGGCCAAAGCGCGCAGGTGCAGGGCGTGAAACATCGGGTCAAGACCAAACCGCTCTAGCCGATCATGGTGAATGGCATAGGTGTTGGTGGTTGCCACTGTCGCGCCCGCAGCAAAATAATCGGCGTGAATCTCGCGCACCATGCCGGGATGGTCCAGCATGACGCGGGTCGCCCAAAGCGGCGTCGGCTCATCCCCCGAGCGGGCCACGAGTTCTTGGCCCATGCCACCATCAAGAAGCGTAATCTTAGCCACCGGTCACTCCGCCAGAATAAGGCGGGCCGCCAGACCCGCAAAAAGCACAGCCGCCACCTTGTTCAGCAGCCCCATCCGCGCCCCGATAGCACGTCCGGCATGGCCAGCAACATAGCCAAATCCCGCCGTCACACAGGTTCCCGTGATCCCGAACACAGTCCCGAGCAGAACAATCTGCATCCAGACCGGACCCAGCGCGGGGATCACGAATTGCGGTAGAAATGCCAGCATGAACAGGATCGGCTTGGGGTTCAGCATATTGGTCAAGGCTCCGCGCCGGAACGCGGCCCATCCGGTGCGCGCGCCTTTTCCGGCGCTGATCTGTCCGCTGTCGCGCCAGCTTTTCCATGCCAGAACAAGAAGATAGGATGCACCCGCATATTTAATGGCGACCAAGGCTTCGGGGTGGCCAGCGATCAGCGCCGACAGACCAAGCGCCGCCAAGGCAACGTGCCACAGCGCGCCCAACCCCACGCCAAGACCCGCCATCATCCCCACGCGCGGCCCGCCTTGGATGCCCGAGGCGGTGGCAAAAAAGATGTCTTGACCGGGGGTCAGGTTCACCACCAGACCACCGCCGAGAAAGGCCAGAAAGCTTTCAGCCGGATAGTTGCCCAGAATCTCCCACATCCGCCGCTACACCGTTTTATGCTGAACGGCGTCGCCATCGATGTCGTAGTAATCGCCCTTGTCCTGCACAAACCAATGCTCCGCAATGTGCAAGCCCGTCGGCCCATCCAAGGCACCGCCCGCCATATGCATGGTGTCGCCGTCGGTCGGTTCCCAGAACAGGCTGGAGCCGCAGTTGCCGCAGAACCCGCGCCGCGCCGTGTCTGATGACTGAAACCAGCGCAGACCCGCGCTTTCGATCAGACGGAAGCGGGTTTTCGGCACCGAAGTCGCAGCCCAGAAATGACCCGAAGTCTTGCGGCATTGCGTGCAATGGCAGGCGATCACATCGCGCAGGGGGGCGTCCACCTCAAACCGGACCTGACCGCACAAACAACTTCCCTTCATTCCGCGCTCCTGAACACTTCGGCCAGCAATGGCACCAGCCAATCTTCATCCGCCTTGGTGAACGCGGCGGGCGTGTCGCTGTCGATGTCCAGCACGCCCAACAGCCGACCCGCGCCGTTCCGGATCGGCAGCACCAGCTCCGATCTGGTGGTGGAGGAGCAGGCGATATGGTCCGCAAACGCCTCGACATCAGGGACATTCTGCACCTGCCCGGTGCGGGCGCAAGCGCCGCAGACCCCGCGCGAAAACGGGATGACAAGGCAACCGTGGTGCCCTTGATAGGGACCGATTTTCAACAGGTTAGGCTCTGTGACCCGATAGAAACCCGTCCAATCCGCAAAGGGGTGGGCATGGTGAATTTCGCAGGCCACCGTGGCCATCAAGGCAACAGTGTCCGTCTCGCCATGGGTCAGGGCAAGAATGGCGTCGGTGATGTCTTTCATCTTAGTACCCCAAGGCGCAGCCATCCTTGCGCGGGTCGGATGCCCCGATCAGGATGCCGCTGTCGTCGATCAGGATGGACTGCGCGCCGCCGATCGGCTCTGGCGAAATCGCCACCTGATGCCCCATCTGCGCCAATTCTGCGCCGACCTGCGGCGAATAACCGGTTTCCACCATCATACCCTCGGCCCCCGAAAAACAGCGCGGCGCATCAATGGCGTCCTGCGCTTCAAGGCCGTAATCGACCATATTGGTGACAAACCGCGCGTGGCCGCAGGGTTGATACGCCCCGCCCATCACGCCAAAGGGCATAATCACACGGCCGTCTTTCTTGAGCATACCCGGAATGATCGTATGCATCGGCCGCTTGCCGCCGCCCGCCTCGTTCGGGTGGCCCTCCTCCAACGTAAAGCCCGCACCGCGGTTCTGAAAGTTGATCCCGAATTTTGCCGAGGCCAGACCCGAGCCAAACCCCCAGAAAATAGAGTAAATCAGCGAAACCGCCATGCGGTCGCGGTCCGCGACGGTGATATAGATGGTATCCTTATGGACCGCCTCGGTCAGCGGAGCCGCCTGCGCCATCGCGCGTTTTGGATCGATCAGAGCCGCGAGTTTTGCGGCGGTTTCGTCGGAAAGCATGTGATCAAGGCAGGGTGCAGCCTCGGCGATAAAGCGGTTCCGGGCATCATAGGCCAGCTTGGCCGCCTCGGCCTCGATATGCGCGCGCTGGGTTCCGAAAGGGTCCATCGCGGTCAGATCAAAATGTTTCAGGATGTTCAGCATCAGAATGGCGGTGGCACCCTGACCATTCGGCGGATGTTCCACCAGTTCAATCCCCTTGTAGGGGCCGGAAATCGGATCGGTGTAAGTGCATGACGTCGCGGCAAAATCATCCAGAGTGTGCGATCCGCCAAGCGCCTGCAGCGAAGCAACCATATCCTCGGCAACCTCGCCTTCGTAGAAGCCGGAGCGGCCTTGGCGGGCGATACGGCGTAGCACCTCGGCCTGACCGGGGGCGCGGAAGATCTGGCCCGCACGCGGGATTTGCCCGTCAAGCAGGTAGAATCTGCGGGCATCACCCATCAGGGCGGGGCCATCCTCCGCCCAGTCGAAAGCGACGCGTGGGGCGACTGGCACGCCTTCGTCGGCGTAGCGGATGGCAGGTGCAAGAACGCGGTCCAGCCCCAGTTTGCCCCAATCGGCAGACAAACGGCAAAATGCATCCATCGCGCCGGGGATTGTGACGGGATCGATACCGCGCAGGGGAACCGCCCCGAGTTGGCGTTCGCGCAATGCGGCGGCCGACAGGCCCGCAGGCGCGCGGCCCGATCCGTTCAGCGCGATCACACGGTCTTCCCCTGCCGGTTTCAGCAGCACAAAGCAATCGCCGCCGATTCCGGTCATTTGCGGTTCGCAAATGCCAAGCAGCACAGCGCCGGCAATCGCCGCGTCTACGGCATTTCCACCTGCCTCCAGCGTCTCAATCGCCACTTTGGCCGCAAGCGGATGCGAGGTCGCACAGACCCCGTTGCTGGCATAGACCGCAGAGCGACCGGGCCTTTGAAAATCGCGCATGACTATCTCCCTTTGGCGGGCAGCCTAGGGGGAATGGCGCAGATTTCCAAGCAAAGAGGAGCACGGCTTGCCGGACCAAGTGGGGGGTAAAGCCCGGCGCATCATGGGAAGTATTGGCCGCTACAGCCCATATACCGGCATTCGATGCGAAGACTTTATCGGGAAATTCTGCCCATGACGTGACCGTGGTGCTGTATTCGACACAACTGTCGCCTAGACCATTGCTTGCTGTGTATTCAGCCGGAAACTAAGCAGATTGCGGCCCCCGACCCGTCGATAATCCAGATCGCGTGACAAGGCGCGAATCAAGAACCAGCCAAAACCACCCTCTGGAAGATTTGAGACGTCGGCCCGCGCTATAAGGCGGCCTTCGGGCAGGGTTTCCTTTGGCATCGGCAACCCGCTGTCCAGAATGCGGCACACCAGATCCGGCCCCCTCAGATCAAGTGTGATCTCGATATCGCCGCTGTGACGGGCGTAGGCATGTTCGACGATGTTGTTCAACGCTTCGGCCAGAACGATTTCAGCCGTCCCGCGCCTGTCTTCAGGCAATGAGCGGAGCAGGATCGTGTCAAACAAGGCTTTCAACCCTTCGCGCACCGCCAAAGGATCGGCCGGAATAACAACCTGCGCGCAGAGGTGCGCGGCGGAGGGATAAGCCATGCAGGCCATGCCCTTACCCTGCATGCCGCAAGCCGTCGGGAACCTCGGCGTGGATGACGAAAACACTGTCCATCCGGGTCAGACGAAACACCTTTTGCACATTGGCTGTCAGGCCAGACAATTCCAGCCTGCGATCCGGGGCCAGCGCCTTCATCACCGCCACCACAGCGCCCAAGCCGCTGCTGTCCAGAAACGCGACGCGTGCCATGTCCAGCACCACGCGCGGGCAGTTGTCTTGCGTGATTTCGCGCATACGGTCTTTGAATTGAATGGCACAGGCGGCATCGATGCGATCTTCCATCGCGCGCACCACCAAAATCTCGCCGTTTTGTTCGGCCACTAGCCGCATCGGACATCCCCTTTTCGCTATCTTTCAGTCAACCTAAGCGAGAGGTGTTACTGATTGGTAAGCGCGGATGCCTAGTTCAGCTGGAATTGCAGAGGATAACGCCCGTCTTCAAAATCACCGAACAAATCCGGGAGGTCGGGATGGCTTACAGGTTCGCCGGTTTCATCCGGCACCAGATTTTGCTCGGACACATAAGCGACGTAATAGCTTTGGTCGTTTTCGGCCAGAAGGTGATAGAAGGGCTGATTGCGCGCGGGGCGGCTGTCTTCGGGAATGGCCGCATACCATTCCTCGGTGTTCGAGAACATTGCATCGACGTCAAAAACCACACCCCGGAACGGATGCTTGCGATGGCGCAGCACCTGACCGATGTGATATTTTGCGGCGGTCTTCAGCATCACGATTGTTCCCTCATATCGGGTTAGTAATCCCATGCGGGGGCGGTTGTCTATCGCACAGGCGCGGTGCGGGGGAAACAGTCTGTGGCCCCTGCCCTGACAGTTCCGCCAAAACCCGCCGAGCCTTGGCAAGCTTTCGCCGCTGGCTCGCGGATTTCTGATGCGGCGTGGGGTGCTTGCCCATTTCCTTGGACGAGATTTTCCCCTATCCTTACAGACAAAAGAACACACGAGGGGCAGATGAGCAGACTTCTCCGTGCGTCGATTCTGTTGTTGGCCCTTGCGTCTTGCGGGGGTGGCAACTTTTCGGCGCCGCGCAACCTGGACGATGCCTGCGCGATCTTGCGCCAGCGTCCGGCCTATTGGAAAGCCCTGCGGGCGACGGAACGGAAATGGGGCATCCCCGTTCACGTCCAGATGGCTGCGATCTATCAGGAATCCAAGTTCATCGGCAATGCCCGCACCCCGCATCGCTATGCGCTGGGTGTGATCCCGATGGGGCGGCAGTCGTCAGCCTATGGCTATAGTCAGGCGCTGGATGGCACTTGGGAGGAGTATCAGCGCGATCAGCGGCGGCGCGGTGCCAAGCGGGACCGGATCACCGATGCGACCGATTTCATGGGCTGGTATATGAATGAAAGCAGCGTCGAGCTGGGGATTCCTCGCAATGATGCCGAGGCGCAGTATCTGGCATATCACGAGGGCCGCACCGGTTATGCCAACCAGAGCTATCTGGGCAAGCCGTGGCTGGTTGATGTCGCCGCCGCAATCGGGGCGCGGTCCGAGATGTATGCCGAGCAACTGGCCTATTGCCGCCGCTAGCCCTATTTGGCGCGGCGGTTCACTTCATCGGTGATGCTGAACAGGGACGGTTTGAAATCGGCCCCCTGTTGCAGGGTGCCAAGGATCACCGTGGTCTGCTGACCCAGATCGTCGGTGATCACCCATTGCCGCAGGGTGGTGGGTGCGGCGGTGAAAACCAACTCGATGGTGCCGTATTCCGGGTGTTCGGGATCTTGGGCCTGCACGCGGGTGGTGGCTTTGACCTCTTGGTGGCCTACCACCATTCTGGCGCGGGCGAGGTCTACCTTGTCGTCGAGGATCAGATTCAGCGGTGTGCGGGACAGGGGATACTGTTCGGGCGGCTGGTTCGACTTGGCGTCAAAAATCGCCACCTGCCCGCCCGAGGCCAGCACGAGGCTGCGGTCTGGCGGGGCGTATTCGAAGCGGACGCGGCCGGGGCGCTTGATGAACAGCTTGCCCGTGGCGATGGAGCCGTCGGCGTTCACCTGCGTGAAGTCGGTCTGGGCTGTGGTCAGGCTGTTCAGATAGGCGGACAGGTCCTTCAACGGGATTTTCTCGGCCATCGCGGGGAAGGCGAGGGCGAAGAAGGCGAGCGGGGCGATCAGGGTGCGAAGCGGTTTCATGGGCCTAATATAGGGCAGGGGAGGGGGGGCTGCATCCCCCTGTGACCTGACTTGGCGGAGAGGTGCCGAGAGGGGTTTCAAAGGGCGGTTCCAACGCGGGACCAAATTTTATTTATATTTATCAATGATATAGCGGTTCGGCGTTAAGGGTTCGTTAAGGATTGACGCCTGCAGACGCGGGTTTGGACGTGAAATCCGGCTTGCAGCACGGGGGTAGGGTGCGTGATTTCACGCAGCTTTGATGCGGCTGTGATGGGGCGGGCAAGGTGCGTGAGATCACGCATCCTACACTTAATGCTCGGGCAGCAGGATTTCGCGCTTGCCGACGTGGTTGGCGGTGGTGACGACGTGGTTCTCTTCCATCTGTTCCACCAGACGCGCGGCCTTGTTATAGCCGATGCCCAGTTTGCGCTGGATATAAGAGGTCGAGCATTTGCGGTCCTTGGCGACGATCGCCACGGCCTGATCGTAAAGCGCATCATCCGACGCCTCGCCCGACCCCAGACCCAGCACCATGTCGATGTCAGATGCCGCGTCGTCTTCCGGCCCTTCCACCACGCCCGACATATAGCTGGGCGGGCCGAAGGATTTCAGGTGGTTGACGATCTCTTCAACCTCTTCATCCGACACGAAAGGCCCGTGGATACGGGTGATCTTGGCCCCGCCTGCCATATAGAGCATGTCACCCATGCCCAAAAGCTGTTCGGCCCCCTGTTCGCCAAGGATAGTGCGGCTGTCGATCTTCGACGTCACCTGAAACGAAATCCGCGTCGGGAAGTTCGCCTTGATCGTGCCGGTGATCACGTCGACCGAGGGGCGCTGGGTGGCCATGATCAGGTGGATGCCAGAGGCCCGCGCCATCTGGGCAAGACGCTGGATGCAGGCTTCGATTTCCTTGCCTGCAACCATCATCAGGTCGGCCATCTCGTCCACCACCACCACGATATAGGGGATGGTGACGGGCATGTATTCATCGGTCTCGAACACAGGTTCGCCCGAGTCTTCATCAAATCCGGTCTGGATGGTGCGCTTGAAGGTTTCGCCCTTGGCCAGTGCTTCGCGCACGCGGCCATTGAAGCCTTCGATGTTCCGCACGCCCATCTTGGACATCTTGCGGTAACGCTCTTCCATCTCGCCCACGACCCATTTCAGGGCGACAACCGCCTTCTTCGGATCGGTCACAACGGGCGACAGCAGGTGCGGGATGCCGTCGTAAACCGACAGTTCCAGCATCTTGGGGTCGATCATGATCAGGCGGCATTCGTCGGGTGTCAGCTTATACAGCAGAGACAGGATCATCGTGTTGATCGCCACCGATTTGCCCGACCCAGTGGTGCCTGCAATCAGAAGGTGGGGCATCTTGGCAAGGTTTGCCACGATGGGATCGCCGCCAATATCCTTGCCCAAGGCCAGCGGCAGGCGCAGGTTTGAATCGCCAAAGTCGCGGGCGGCCAGAATTTCGCGCAGCACCACCTTTTCGCGGGTGGCGTTGGGCAATTCGATCCCGATGACGGTGCGGCCCGGAACGGTGGACACGCGGGCCGACAGCGCCGACATGCTGCGGGCGATGTCATCGGCCAGACCGATCACGCGGGACGCCTTCAGGCCGGGCGCGGGTTCCAACTCATACATGGTGACGACGGGGCCGGGGCGGACCGAGACGATTTCGCCTTTGACGCCGTAGTCGTCCAGCACCGATTCCAGCATCCGTGCATTTTCCTCCAGCGATTCCACCGAAAGCTGGTTGCGCTGGATATGGATCGGGTTCGACAGCAACGACAGCGGCGGCAGTTCATAGGCCGGTGCCGGATCGTCAAAGCGCAGGCGGGGTTGCGATTCCTGCTGGGCCTGACGCGAGGGGGCCGCGGGCTTTTTGACCGGCTGTTGCACCACGGCGCGGCGGGTTTCACCGGCCAGATGGATGCGCGGGGCAGGGGCGGGGGTCGGGTCGTAATCCGGCATATAATCGTCGGCCAGATCGTCTTCGGGCTGCCAGTCGGTCGTGCTGTCCAGATCATCCGCCGCAGCAAAGGCCGTGTGGAGCGGCGCAGGATCGTGGGCGGGTGTGGTGATCACGCGCTTGGAGGCGAAAGCGGGGGCTACGGCGGCAGTCACAGCCGCGACAGAGGCAACTGCGGCGGGGGCCACCACGGGCGGCTCGATCCGCAGGCCTGCGGCGGGTTGCGGACGGGTGTCGGCAATCAGCGGAACGGGGCCGCGCGGGCGGGCCACCACGGGCGGTTCGCGGCGCAGGATGGCGGCGGTGATCGGAGAGACGTTTTCGGCGGGCGCATGGGTGCGGGTGCGGATCGCCTCGGAGATGCGGGATTTGATGCGGTCATCGCTGGGCATTTCCGACAGGTCGGCGGCCTCGGACAGCATCGGTTCCACCAGTTCGGGTTCAGGCTCGACAGCGCGGCGCATCAGGGCAGGCATGCGGGCCAGCAGGCTCATTTTCTCGCGCGGGGCGGCGTAGTGGGGGGCCTCGGCCAGCGGCTCGCCATAGCGCGGATCGGCGCGCAGCGAGGAGGGGCGGCCCCAGTCATTTGCATCGGCGCTGCGCTGCGTGGGGATCTGGGATTCGGCGGCGGTGCGGCGGCGGTCTTGAATGGCCTGAGTTGCGCCTTGCGCGCCTTTGCCGGCGGTGTTCAGCAGGGTGGAATAGGTCAGGATCAGGCTGGTGGTCAGAAAGCGGAAAGTGCTGCGGATTTCGTGCAGGTCAAAGCCGGTGACGAACAGCATCATGGCAACAAGGCTGAAACCAGAGGCAACCGAGATCAGTTTCAGGCCGATGCCTGCGCCGGTGGGGATCAGGCCCAAGAGCGCGCCCAGAACGGTATCGCCGAACAACCCGCCAAGACCGAAGGATTGCGCCCAGGTGGCAGGTGGCACCAAGGTTGCGGCATAGACAGAGCTGAGGGCGATGGCCAGAACCGCAAACACCATCCGCCCCAGCGCACGCTCGGCCCCGCGGTGCAGCACAAAGCGCAGGCCCCATGCCGACAGCACCACCGGAATCCCCCACGCCCCTTTGCCACCGATTATGATCAGTGTTGACGCCAGTGCCGCGCCAAAGCGGCCAAGGGTGTTGGCGGCAGGCTCGTCCGTGGCGACCATCCAGCCCGGATCATCGGGGGAATAGCTGCCCAGCATCAGTGCGAAAGCAACGCCCGCAAGGATCAGCGCGATGCCGAACAGCTCGCGCCCGCGTTTTTCCAGCATTGCCTGAGTGCCTTGATCCAAGAGGGGATCGCGTTGGCGTGCCTGATAGGATGCCATTTGCCCTGTCCTTAACCGTAGAGACAGTCACGAAGCTGAACCAGCCCGCGCTGCATTTCTTCTTTGGGGGCCACAAGGGCGACCCGAATATAGGCCTTGCCGGGGTTGTCCCCGTTCACGTCGCGCGAAAGATAAGCGCCCGGAAGCACCCGCACGCCGGTTTTCTGCCACAGCGTCAGCGCGGCGGTTTCGCCATCCTCCACCGGCAACCAGAGGAAAAAACCGCCCTCTGGCACCTGAAAGCCTTGCAGGCCTGCGAAGACTTTGGCGGCGGTGTTGAATTTTTCCTGATAAAGTGCGCGGCTGACGTCCACATGCGCCTCATCCGCCCAAGCGGCGGCGGAAACGGCCTGTATCGGCTGCGGCAGAGGTGCGCCTGCGAAAGAGCGCAGTTTGCGGATCTGGGCGATGCCTGCGCGGCCACCTGCGACAAAGCCGGACCGCAATCCGGGCAGGTTCGAGCGTTTTGACAGCGAGTGGAAGGAAAACACCCGTTCGGGGTTGGTGCCGGTGGCGGCTGCCACCTCCAGCACGCCGGGGGGCGGCGCGCTGCGCCAGATTTCGGAATAACATTCGTCCGCGAAGACGGTGAAATCGTGTTTTTCGGCCAAGGCCAACAGGGTGGCCCAATAGTCGCGGCTGGCAACAGCCCCCTGCGGGTTCGCGGGAGAGCAGATATAGGCCACGGTCACGCGGTCCAGCACATCGACGGGCAGGGCGGCGTAATCGGGCAGAAATCCGGTGGCGGCGGTGGCAGGCACATAGACCGGATCGGCCCCGACGGTCAGCGCTGCCACAGCGTAAACCTGATAGAACGGGTTCGGCATCAGCACGACGGGCTTTTTGCCCGCTTTGGTTTCGGGCGAAAGTGCTACAAGCGCGTTGAACAGCCCTTCGCGGGTGCCATTCAGCACCATCAGATTGTCAGCCGCCAGCGTCACGCCATAGCGCCGCCCGATCCAAGCGGAAATCGCTGCCAGCAATTCGGGCGTGCCGTCATTGTTGGGATAGACCGCAAAGCCGTCCAGATTGGCGGCCAGAATCGGGCCGACGAAATCGGGCATCGGGTGGCGCGGTTCGCCAATGGTCATGGCAATGGGCGCACCGCCGGGTGCGTGATGATCGAGCAACTTCCGCAAGCGCGGGAATGCGTAATCCGGCAGGTTCGAGAACCGCTCTGGAAATGCCATGTCTGCCTCATATCGGGGTCGTCTCGCCCCGTTTGATCCGACGATAACCACAAGCGGCGGGCGGGTCCAGAAAAACCCATGTGCCGCGCAGGGGAGGGTCCGCAAATTGTGTCTTTTTAGCCCCGCCGATCAAGCCCTTGGGGGTGTTTCAAGCCAAAGCGCGCTCGGCTGCGGTGCCAAGGCGCAAAAGGCGCTCTTCCTGCCCCGGCCCCGCCATGATCGAGATGCCACAAGACGGCTGCGCGGTGGGGAGGGTCAGCACGCAACCGCCCATCAGATTGCCGATACGGGTATTCCGCAGCGCCAGCAGGTTTTCGGTGACGTAATAGGCGTTGTCGGTCATCAGCCGATGCGCGTCGGGCGGCAGAATCGGCGAGGTGGGCAGCAAAACCGCGTCAAAACCTGCGGTCAGATCGGCCCAGTTTGCGCGGATGGTTTCCAGCCTGCGCCAGCCCGCGACGTAATCGGCGGCGGCGATGGTGGCCCCCGAGCGGAAGCGTTCAAGGATGCGCGGGAACATCTTTTCGGGCGCGGCTTCGATGGTGGTGGCCCAGATGCCATAGGCCTCGGCGGTGAAGAGGATGCCTGCAAGCTGCATCGCCTCGATGATTTCGGGGGCGGCGATGCGGCTGATCTGTGCGCCCGCGCGGCCAAGGCGGGTCAGGGCGTCGTCAAAGCCCTTGGCGGGGCGGTCGCGCAGATCATCAAGGGCAACGGTTTCCAGCACGGCAAGGCGGCTGCCGGACAGGCTGGCCCCTGTCAGATCGGCGGGCTTGCGGCCCTCCAGTGCGGCCAGAAGCAGGCCGCAATCTTCAACGCTGCGGGCCAGCGGGCCGATGGTATCAAAGCGTTCGCACAGTGGCACAACGCCGGTCAAAGGCAGGCGGCCCGAGGTGGTTTTCAGGCCGACAAGATCGTTCCACGCCGCAGGGATACGCACCGATCCGCCGGTGTCTGATCCGATGGCGGCAGGGGCAAGGCCAAAGGCCACCGATGTGGCCGCACCAGAGGATGAGCCGCCCGCAACCGCCTTGGGATCGTTGACGCAAGGCGAAGTGGCGGTGACGGGGTTCAGGCCAAGGCCGGAAAACGCCAGTTCCGACATATGGGTTTTGCCAAGGCAAACAAGGCCTTCGCGGGTGGCGGTTTTCAGCACGGCGGCATCTTGGGTGGGCGTGCGGTTGCGGAGCAGGGCCGATCCGGCCTCGGTCGCCGTGCCTGCGGAATCGAACAGGTCTTTCCAGCTGACCGGCACGCCATCCAGCAAACCATGACGTTGGCCTGATTTTGCGCGGGCGGCAGCGGCCATCGCCTCGCCCCGCGCGCGGGCAGGGGTGACGCGGGCATAGATGCGGGTTGACACCTCATGCACGGCGATTTTCTCAAGGAACACTTCGGTCAGCTCGACCGGATTGATCCGCCCCGCGCCGATTTCGCGGCCCAGATCGGCGGCTGTCATGTTGGACCATGTTTTCGACATTGCAGGCTCCTGTTTGGCACAGGCTAGCGGCAAGGCGGCGCATGGACAATCCTGCGCGGTGGGCCATATTGGGGGAATGGAACGGGACGCAGATATTCTGATCGTGGGTGGCGGGCTGAACGGCCCCGCCTTGGGGCTGGCACTGGCGCAGGGGGGGCTGCGCGTGACGGTGATCGACGCGCGACCGGCGCCTTCGCGGGCAGAGGCGGGATTTGACGGGCGGGCCTATGCGCTGGCAATTGCGTCAAAGCGGCTGCTGTCGGTGATCGGGGTCTGGGCGCGGCTGGCGGACAAGGTGCAGCCAATCCTGAAGATCAAGGCCAGCGACGGGCTGGCGGGGCAGGGGCCTGCGCCGTTCTTCCTGACCTTTGATCATGCCGAGTTGGAAGAAGGCCCGATGGGCTTTATGGCCGAGGATCGGTTCCTGTATGCGGCGTTTCTGGATGCGATGCAGGACTGCGCGGGCCTGACGCTGTTGTCGGGCGAAAGCGTGGTGGATCAGTCGGTTACCGGTGCAGGGGTGGCGGTGACGCTGGCTTCGGGTCGGGTGCTGAAGGCCTCGGTTCTGGTTGGCTGCGACGGGCGCGGATCAGGGACGGCCGCGCGGGCGGGGATCAAGCGCAGCGGCTGGGGCTATGGCCAGACCGCGCTTGTCACCGCGATCCGGCACGAGCATGACCACCAAGGCATCGCGCATCAGTTCTTCATGCCCGCAGGTCCGCTGGCGATCCTGCCGCTGCCGGGCGGGCATCACTCCTCCATCGTGTGGAGCGAGACCGACGCCACCGCGCAGGCGATCCAAGCGCTGCCGGATGACCAATATCTGCAGGCGCTGCGGCCCCGCTTTGGCGATTTTCTGGGCGAGATCGCGCTTGCGGGGGATCGGTTCACCTATCCGCTGTCGCTGAGCCTCGCCAACAGCTTTACCGCGCCGCGCGTGGCTTTGGTCGGCGATGCCGCGCATGGGGTGCATCCGATTGCAGGGCAGGGGTTGAACCTTGGCTTCCGCGATGTCGGCGCGTTGGCGCAGGTGTTGGTCGAGGCGCATCGGCGCGGCGAGGATATTGGCGCGCCGGATGTGCTGGAGCGCTACCAACGCTGGCGCAGGTTCGACAGCACCGCGCTGGCCCTGGGGATGGACAGCGTCAACCGGCTGTTTTCCAACGACAACCCGATCCTGCGCGCGGGGCGCGATATTGGGCTTGGCCTTGTCAACGCCATCCCAGCGCTGCGCCGTGGCTTCATGCGGCAAGCAGCGGGGTTGAAGGCGGATGTTCCGAAGTTGTTGGCGGGAAAGGCGATCTGACAGGGCCGAGTCGGGGTGAACCCTGACCTACGCTTGCGGCACGGCTAACCATGTCGGGGTGAACCCCGACCTACGTTCCCCATCCTCTTTGCACAAATATCCTGCGGGGGGAAAGGCTGCGGCGCAGCCTTGGGGGGCGCAAAGCCCCCCTTTTGCTGTCAGTCGATCTGGCGCGCCTCTGACACCAGCATGATCGGAATCCCGTCGCGGATCGGGAAGGCCAGATGCGCGGCCTTGGAAATCAACTCGGCTTTTTCGGCGTCATAGGTCAGGATGGCTTGGGTGACGGGACAAACCAGCGCTTCCAGCATGCGGCGGTCGAAGGGGGGTGTTTCAGTCATTGCATCGCCTCGTCCATGGAATCGCCACCGCGCAGGGCGAATTCGATCAGCGTTACCAAGGTTTCGCGGCGGGTGACAAGAGAGGGCGCCTCAAGCAGGGCCTGTTTGTCTTCGGGCGCGATGGGCAGCAGCATCGACAGCGAGTTGATCAGCAATTCGGGATCGGCCTCGGACAGGCTGGACCAATCGGTTTCCATTCCGCGCGCGGCAAAGAAGCGGGCCAGCACGGCGAGAAAGGCGGGGCGGTCAAAGGCGGGGTCGGTTTCCTCATCGCCCAGATCGCGGGTGAAGGGAGACCAATCAACGGTGCAGCGACGGTAGGGGGTGAAACCCTGCACCTCATCGCGCAGCCGGAAGCGGGAGATGCCGGTCAGGGTGACCATATAGCGACCATCCTCGGTTTCCGAAAACGCCGTCAGCCTGCCCGCGCAGCCGATGGCTGACAGGCGCTTTTCGCCCGATCCCGGCACCTCGCGGGGTTGGATCATGCCGATCAGGCGGGTCTGGGTTTTCATGCAGTCTTCCAGCATGGCGCGATAGCGCGGCTCGAAGATATGCAGCGGCAGGCGGGCGCGCGGCAGCAGCAGCGCGCCCGAAAGCGGGAAAACCGGAATGGTGTCGGGCAAGTCTGTCAGTTTCATCATGCCCTGTAGTTAGGACGCCAAAGGCATCAGGCAAATATCATCGACGACAGGCGGCGGCGGCCTTTCAGCACGATGGGGTCTTGCGGTTTCAGCGCATCAAAGATGATGAACAGTTGCGCGCGGGCCGCCCCGTCGTTCCATTCGCGGTCAAGTTTGAACAGGTCAAGCAGGGTATCGACGGCCTCATCCACCTTGCCTGCCGCGTGCAGGGCAAGTGCGAGATCAAAGCGGGCTTGGCGGTTGGCGGGGTCTTTTTCCACGGCGGCGCGCAGATCGTCTTCGGGACCGGCTTTGGCGGCTTGGCGGGCCAGTTCGATCTGGGCGCGGGCGGCGTCCAGTTCCTTGGATTTGGCCACGGGCGCGGGGGCGGCATCGACCAGCGCCTGTGCTGCGTCGATATCACCCAAGGCAAGCTGGGTGCGGATCAGGCCGGTGTAGGCGGCGATGTTCTCGGGTTCTTCTTCCAGAATGGCGGCGAAGGTTTCCTTGGCGTCGTCGAAGGCACCTTCGTCCAGCATCGCTTCGGCGGCGATGATGGCATCGGCAAGGCCATTGTCAGGCTCGCCCGCAAGGCCCGCCATATGATCGACAAAGCGTTTGATTTCCGAAGGGGCAACCGCGCCTTGAAAGCCATCCACCGGCTGGCCTTGCCAGAAGGCATAGACGGTGGGGATGGACTGAATCCGCAGTTGTGCCGCAAGCGCCTGATTCTGGTCGACGTTGATCTTGACCATGCGCACGCGGCCTTTGGCGGCGATCACGGCGGCCTCAAGCGCGGGGCCAAGGGTTTTGCACGGGCCGCACCACGGCGCCCAGAAATCGACGATCACCGGAACCGTTGCGGACGGTTCGATCACGTCTTTCATGAAGTTCGCCTCGGTGCCGTCGATGATCAGATCAGCGGCGGGGGCTGCGACAGCGGCGGTCGGGGTCGGGGTGCCGAACATTCTCGTCCTCATAAGCCAAGGGATTTGCCCTTATATGCGCGCGGGGCGGGCGGAATTGAAGGGGGGTCTTGGGGGTTTACAGCCGGTGCGCTGCGGCCCTAGCCTTGGGGCGCATTCAGGGAGGTGCCGCATGACCGTTCTTCTGACCTATGGCGACAGCAATACCCACGGCACGCCGCCCATTCTGGAGCTGGGCGAATACCGCCGCTTTGATGCCGCGACGCGCTGGCCCGCGCTGGTGGGGCAGGCCTTGGGATGGGAGGTGGTCGAGGAAGGCTTGCCGGGGCGGACAGCGCAGTTCGATGATCCGGTGATGGGGCCGCATATGAACGGGCAGGACGGGCTGAAGATCGCGCTGCAAAGTCACGGGCCGATTGATGCGCTGACGATCATGCTGGGGACGAATGACGTGAAGGCGCGGTTCGGGGCCTCACCCGAACTGGTGACGGGCGGTGTGGCGCGGTTGCTGGACATTGCGTTTTCCGAGGAATTGCAGGCGCGGCATGGCGGGTTTCAGGTGCTGCTGATCTGCCCGCCGCCGGTGGTCGAGGTGGGGCCGATCAAGACGCAGTTCTATGGCGGGCGGGCGCGGTCCTTGGCGCTGCCGCCGCTTTATGCGGGGCTGGCGGCGGCTTATGGCGCGGCGTTTCTGGATGCGGGGCAGCATATCGAGGTCAGCATGATTGACGGTGTGCATTTCGAGCCAGAAGCGCATGGGGTGTTGGCGGCAGCGGTGGCGGATAAGCTGCGGTCGATGATGTAAGGGGGTGGGGTGCGTGATCTCACGCACCTTGCTTGCGGGCGGAAAGGTGCGTGAGATCACGCACCCTACCCTTTACTCTGTGGCGGTTGTCAGGTTGGACCAGCCGCAGAGTTCGGCCAGCCGTTCGGGGCTGTGGCCGGTGCCGACGGCCATGTTTTCGCGGAAGGCTTTCGAGGTCAGATCTTTCCAGCGGTTGCGGTAAAGGTGCAGGCCGGAGCGGCTGATCTTGATGATCGGGGTTCGCAACGGCAGCATGGTCTGCCATTTGCGGCGCATATAGGTGTAACATTCCACGAAGTCGGATTGCAGCGCCTCGTGGTAGCGGTCGTTGTGGATGGTGGGCAGCGCGCCCGCATAGGCATGCAGGCCACGCGCGCGGGCGGTGGTGACGATATCGGTGCCATACATGTGCCAACCGGGCGCATTGTCATCAAAGCGCAGGTCAGAGGCGCGGCGCAGCACGATCAGCAGTTCGTCGAAGGATTGCACGCGGGTTGGCCCCATTGGCACGCGGCCGACGATCTGGCCGATGGACGAGGACCAGACCGGGCCGATGTGGCTGGCATCCAGCCCGACGCCGAAGGCCCCGAACAGCGCCCAGTCGGGGTCATGGGCGGCCACTTCGGCAAGGCGTTCTGCCAGCACGGTTTCCCAGCCTTGGGGCAGGTAGACATCGTGATGGGCAAAGACCACCACGGGCGCGGTTGTGGCATCCAGCGCGCGGTTATAGGCGATGGCGGCGCTGGGGGCATCGCGTTCAAGGTGCAGCGGGATACCTGCCGCGAAGAGGGGCGAGCGGGCGAGGTTGGCGTTCAGGATCGTGTCCGAATTGCTGGCACAGGCAACGGTGAAGTCCATCATGCCCCCCTGTATCGGGAAAAGAGGGCGGCGAGTTTTGCGGCCTCGGTGTCGATGTTGTGGCGGGCAAAGACGCGGGTGCGGGCGGCGCTTCCCATCATCATCAGCGTCGCGCGAGGGGTGTCGGCAAGGGTCTGGATCGCTTCGGCAAGTGCCGCCGGATCGCCTGCCGGAACCAGCCAGCCGGTATCGGGGGTGACAAGCTCGGGGATGCCTGCGATTGCGGTGGCGATGATCGGGCGGCCACAGGCCATCGCCTCCATCACCACCATTGGCAAGCCTTCTGCCAGCGAGGGCAGGATCAGCGCATGGGACGCGGCGATGGCGGCGCGGATGCCTGCCTCGCTGATCCAGCCGGTGATGGTGATGCGGTCTGTCAGACCGTGGCGGGCGATTTCGGAGTCGACCAGACCGCGCAGATCACCATCGCCGCAGATGGTCAGGCGCAGGTCTGGCAGGCGGGTGCAAGCCATTGCCATGGTTTCGATCAGCAGCGGGAAGCCCTTTTGTTCGGACAGCCTGCCGATGGCCACAAGATGCGGGCCGCCTTCGGGCATGGGCGCAGGCGGATCAAAGCGGGTGGTGTCCACACCGCAATGCACGACGGCGATGCGCGGCCAGTCGGCAATCGCGGACCAGCGCAAAAGCTGGCTGCGGCCAAAGCTGCTGACCGCGACGGTAAAGCGGGCCTCGTGCATTTTCTGGGGGAAAGAAAAGGCGCGTGGGGCGTCAAATTCCTCGGGACCATGCACGGTAAAGCTGTAGCCCGCTGCACCAAGCCGATGCGCCAGCAGGGCGACGGTGGCCGAGTTGGTGCCGAAATGCGCGTGCAGATGTGTTGCGCCCAATGCGGTGCAGCGGCGGGCCACATGGGCGGCCTCAAGCAGATAGGCCAGATGGCGCAGCCGCCCGCCGGTTCCCGCCCCACCTGCCTTGCCCTTGGAGCCAAAGCGAAGGGCGGTCCACAGCGCGGACAGGCTTTGGCGCGGATGCGTCGCAAGCCAGCCAAGCGCCGAGCGCAAAAAGGCCATCTTGCTGCCCTCAAGCACATGTTCGGTCTTGGTGTCTTCGTCAAAATCCTGCGGGTCCACCAGTGATCCGCGATCCGAGCGCATGGCAATGCGATGCACGGTGAGGCCCTGCCGCTCCAGCGCCAGAATCTCGCGCCGGATAAAGCTGTGCGAGGCACGCGGGTAGGTGTTGACGATATAGGCGACAGTCACGCGAAACCCTCGGAAATTTGCGCCAGTCTAGTCATGGCTTGGGGCAAGAGTAAGGCCCAAGCTGGGCAATTCCTGCGGCACGTTGACGGCCTCCGGCCATGCGCCTAGGGTCCGTCGGGTTTGAGAAGGAATGGCATAGATGCAGGAAACCAAAGGGCAAAAAGGCCGCGGGTTGTTCGCAAGGGCAATGCGCGGATCTGCCTTTACTGCGGGGTCCTATGTGATCGCGCAGGTCTTGCGTCTTGGCTCGAACCTGATCCTGACGCGGCTTCTGGCCCCCGAGGCTTTTGGCGTGATGACGCTGGTGTCGGTGGTGCTGGTGGGCATGGTGATGTTTTCGGATGTGGGTGTCAGCGCCTCGATCAGCCAAAGCAAGCGCGGGGATGATGCGGATTTCCTGAACACGGCTTTCACGATCCATGCCTTTCGCGGCACGATGCTGTGGCTGGCGACCTGTGCGCTGGCGTGGCCCTTGGCGCAATTCTACCATGCGCCAGAGCTGGCGTGGCTGCTGCCCGTTGCGGGGATTTCGCTGTTCATCTCGGGCTTTAACCCGACGCGGATCGAAACGGCGACACGGCATTTGCTGCTGGGGCGGGTGACGCTGCTGGACCTGATCTCGCAGGCGATCGGGATCGCGGCGATGGTGGGGTTGTCGATGGTCCTCGTCTCGGTCTGGGGGCTGGTGATCGGGGCCATTGTCGGATCGCTGGCCAAGCTGGTGCTGACTTGGGTTTATCTGCCCGGACCTGCGAACCGGTTTCACTGGGACAGAACGGCTGGGCATGAGTTGATCCATTTCGGCAAGTGGATTTTCCTGTCTACCGCCTGCGGCTTTGCGCTTGCACAGGGGGACAAGGCGATTTTCGGCCATTTCCTGACGCTTGAAGAGTTGGGGATTTATAACATCGGGTATTTTCTGGCGTCCTTCCCGCTGTTGCTGGTGCGGGCGGTGAACAGCCGGATCATGATTCCGCTGTATCGGGATCATCATCCGGCCAGTTCGGCAGCGAATTTTGCCCGGATGCGGAAGCTGCGGCTGATCATGTCGGGCGGGGCTTTGGTGATGCTGGGCGGGCTGTCGATGATCGGCGTGCCGCTGGTGGGGATCATGTATGACGGGCGCTATGCGGCGGCGGGGCTGATCGTGGCGGCGGTGGCGCTGATCCAGATGCCCGAGGTGATCGGGATCACCTATGACCAATCCGCGCTGGCTGTCGGGGATTCGCGCAATTATTTCTGGCTTCAGGCCGTGAAGGCGGGGGTGCAGACCGTGGCGCTGCTGGTGGGGGTCGAGATTGCGGGGCTGCAAGGTGCGCTGATCGGGCAGGCCGTGGCCTTGGTTGCGCTGCATCCGGCGGTGGTGGTGCTGGCGCGCAAGCACAAGGCATGGGATGCGTTGAACGATCTGGTTCTGGTGGTTCTGGCGCTGGTTCTGGTGGCGGGGTCGTGGTGGGTGAACTCGGTGCTGCTGGGGATGTTCTGATGCCGCTTTGACGGCTTTGATGCGCCTTGGTTTCGCGCTATGCGGGGCGGGTATTGGAGTATAGCCATGAAGATTGAAACCACGGCCCTTGACGGTGTGCTGATCCTGACTCCGCAGCGGTTTGGCGATGATCGTGGCTGGTTTTCCGAAACCTATAACGCGCAACGGATGGCCGAGGCGGGGGTCTCGGTGGTCTTTGTGCAGGACAATCATTCGATGTCGGGGGCGGTTGGCACCCTGCGCGGCCTGCATTACCAACGCCCGCCGCACGCGCAGGACAAGCTGGTGCGCTGTTCGCGCGGGGTAATTTTCGATGTGGCGGTGGATTTCCGGCGCGGGTCGGCGACGTTCGGGGCCTGGGTCGGGGTCGAGCTTTCGGCGGAAAACGGGCGGCAGTTGCTGGTGCCGAAGGGGTTTCTGCACGGCTTTGTGACGCGGGTGCCGGATACCGAGGTGCAGTATAAATGCTCGGACATTTATGCGCCCGATTGCGATGGCGGCATCCGCTGGGATGATCCGGATATCGGGATTGACTGGGGGCTGACGGGCGATCCGGTGCTGTCGGCCAAGGACCGCGTGGCACCGTTACTGCGGGATGTGGCGTCACCGTTCGGGATGGGTGCGGCATGAAGCTGCTGGTGACAGGGGGCGCGGGGTTTATCGGGTCGGCGGTGGTGCGGCTGGCGATTGCGCGGGGGCATCAGGTGGTGAACCTTGATGCGCTGACCTATGCCGCCTGTCTTGAGAATGTGGCGAGTGTGGCAGGATCGCCGGATTACGCCTTTGTGCAGGCCGATATCCGCGACCGCGCCGCACTGGACGCGGTGTTTGCCGCGCACCGCCCCGATGCGGTGATGCATCTGGCAGCGGAATCGCATGTCGATCGCAGTATCGACGGGCCGGGCGACTTCATCCAGACCAACATCACCGGCACCTTCAACATGCTTGAGGCCGCGCGCGCCTATTGGGGTGGCGCGGGGCGGCCTGCGGGGTTCCGGTTCCACCATATTTCCACGGATGAGGTTTTTGGTTCATTGGGTGCTGTGGGCAAGTTCACCGAGGACACGCCCTATGCGCCGAACAGCCCCTATTCGGCCTCAAAAGCGGCCAGCGACCATCTGGTGCGGGCGTGGCATGAAACCTATGGCCTGCCGGTGGTTTTGACGAATTGTTCCAACAATTACGGCCCCTACCACTTTCCCGAAAAGCTGATCCCCGTGGTGATCCTGAATGCCTTGGCGGGGCGGCCCATTCCGGTTTACGGCGCGGGTGAAAACGTGCGTGACTGGCTTTACGTCGAGGATCACGCCGATGCGCTGCTCTGTGTGCTGCAAAACGGCGCGCTGGGCCGCAGCTATAACATCGGCGGCGAGAACGAGGCCCGCAACATCGACATCGTGCGGATGATCTGCGCGCTGCTGGATGAAATGGCTCCGGCGGGTGCGCCGCATGACCGGCTGATCAGTTTTGTGACCGACAGGCCGGGGCATGATCTGCGCTATGCCATTGATCCTGCACGGATACGGGCGGAACTGGGCTGGCGGCCTTCGGTGACGTTGCAGGAAGGTTTGCGGAAAACCGTGCGCTGGTATCTGGATAATGCGGCATGGTGGCAGCCCTTGCAGGCGCGGGCGGGCGTCGGCGTGCGGCTGGGAGCCAAGGCATGAGAGTGCTGGTGTTCGGGCGCACGGGGCAGGTCGCGCGGGAGTTGGCGCGGCGGGTTCCTGCGGGGGTGAGCGTGGAATTTCTGGGCCGCGATCAGGCCGATCTGATGCATCCCGATGCCTGTGCGGCGGTGATTGCGGCCTCGGCGGCGGATGTGGTGATCAATGCGGCGGCTTGGACGGCGGTGGATCTGGCCGAAGCGCAAGAGGCCTCGGCGACGGTAGTGAACGGCGATGCGCCTGCCGCGATGGCGCGGGCCTGTGCGGCGCGCGGGCTGCCGTTCGTGCAGATCTCGACGGATTATGTCTTTGATGGTGCAGGGAATTTGCCGTTTGGCGTGGATGATCCTGTGGGTCCGCTGGGCGCCTATGGGCGGTCCAAGCTGCGCGGTGAAGTGGGCGTGCGTGCGGCGGGCGGGGTGCATGTGATCCTGCGGACCTCGTGGGTGGTGTCGGCGCATGGCAGCAATTTCGTGAAAACCATGCTCCGTCTGGGGGCTGCGCGCGACAGCCTGAACGTGGTCGCGGATCAGATCGGCGGACCGACCCCTGCGGCGGCGATTGCAGACGCTTGCTATGTGATTGCGGCGGCGCTGCTGGCGGGCGCACGGGGCGGCACCTATCATTTTAGCGGCGCGCCGGACGTGTCCTGGGCCGATTTCGCGCGCGCGATCATGGCGCGGGCGGGGCTTGCCTGCGTGGTGCAGGATATTCCGTCGCGGGATTATCCGACGCCCGCGCGAAGGCCTTTGAATTCGCGGCTGGATTGCACGGGCTTGCAGGATTTTTCGCTGTCGCGGCCCGATTGGCAGGCAGGATTGCAAGACATTCTTAACGAGTTGGGGGCAGCATGACAGGGCGTAAGGGAATCATTCTGGCGGGCGGTTCCGGCACGCGGCTTTGGCCAATTACGATGGGGGTCTCGAAACAGCTTTTACCGATCTATGACAAGCCGATGATCTACTATCCGCTGTCGGTGCTGATGCTGGGCGGCATCCGCGAGATTGCGGTGATCACCACGCCGGAGGATCAACCGCAGTTCATCCGCTTGCTGGGCGATGGCAGCCAATGGGGGTTGTCCCTGACCTATATCGTGCAACCCTCGCCGGACGGTCTGGCGCAGGCCTATCTGTTGGCGCGTGATTTTCTGGCGGGCGCGCCTTCGGTGCTGGTCTTGGGCGATAACATCTTTTTCGGGCATGGCCTGACCGAGATGTTGGCGGTGGCGGACGCAAAAGATTATGGCGGAACTGTGTTCGGCTATCGTGTGGCTGATCCAGAGCGCTATGGCGTTGTGGATTTTGATAAGGACGGCACGGTGCGGGCGATTGTCGAAAAACCGCAGATGCCGCCCTCGAACTTTGCGGTGACGGGGCTGTATTATCTGGACGGGCGCGCGCCAGCCCTTGCGGCGCAGGTGCAGCCATCGGCGCGGGGTGAATTGGAAATTGCCGATCTGCTAGAGATCTATCGGGCCGAAGGTTGCCTGTCGGTCGAAAAGATGGGGCGCGGTTTTGCATGGCTGGATACCGGCACGCATGGCAGCCTGCTGGATGCCGGCAATTTCGTCCGCACACTTGAGGCGCGACAGGGGCTTCAGGTGGGGTGTCCTGACGAGATTGCCTATCGCATCGGATGGATCGACAAGACAGCACTGGCCGCGCGGGCGGAAATCTTTCGCAAGAACGATTATGGCCGCTATCTGTCGTCAATTGTTGCCGAGTAACCGCAGATTGCAGGCGACAACCGGCAGATGTGCCGGATTAGGCCTGATTTGAATGATTTTCTGCTGGCATTGTTTCGAATTCGTGCAAAGATTCGGGGCGCGTCTGGTGAGTCCCCAAGGAAAACGGATTTCGATGTTTATCGTCGGCCATATGCTAAGTGCTGCTCTCGGCGGTGTTGCCGGGGTGGGATGGTCTGCGCTGTCGGGTAGCACGGCTTTGGGTCTGCTTGCCTCTTATCCGATTGGCGGGGTGCTGGGGATCGCGGCCTTTGTCTTGTGGTGTGAATATCGGGTGCATGTGTTGGGTCACATCCTGAAGCACCATCACCCCGATCACGGTCTTTGACCCGCGCGTTTCTTGAAACAATCGCAAAACAGCGCCTGTCGGGCCGGATTGGCCGTGACAGGGCGAATCGGTTTTGACGGAACTTGCCCGCGAATTAAGTCCTTACAATCCTTGATTGTGTCGCCCTTAATTGTGGCAAGAAGAAGGTGAGCGTGTGGCAAGATTTCACGGTTAATCGGGCGCAAATGAGATGCATGCTATCGAATGTATATCGCCAAGGCTCTGCGACTTCGCCTAAAATGATCCTTGGGGGCGTACTTGTTGAGTGCGACAAATGTGCTGCAAATCGAACGAAATAGACCCGTTTTTCGGGACTGGAATCTGCATTCACGTTCCTGAGACCTTGTTGGTCTTGGGAAGCGCGCTCGACATTGTCACCGAGTAACCGACAATGACGATGACTTTTCCCGAGTTCAATTCGGTGCGCTCTGGCGCGAAAGATGTGCCATTGGATTTTGGCGTGGCAACGCCTCTTCCTCCGGCGAAAGCGCGCAGGTTCGGCGTATATCGCCACCTGCTGAAGCGGGTCTTTGATGTGTCGGCCATCGTGCTTGCCGCGCCTGTTGTGGCACCGGTGGTTCTGGGGCTGGCCTTGGCTGTGGCCCTTGAAGGCGGGCGGCCGTTCTATACCCAGATGCGTGTCGGCAAGGGCGGGCGGGTGTTTCGGATGTGGAAGCTTCGCAGCATGGTGATCGACGCCGATGCGCGGATGGAGACCTATCTGGACGGAAATCCGGCAGCGCGGACCGAATGGGACAGCACGCAAAAGCTGCAGGAAGATCCGCGTGTTACGCCGCTGGGGCAGTTCTTGCGGCGGTCATCGCTGGATGAATTGCCGCAACTGTGGAACGTGCTAATCGGCGACATGAGTCTGGTTGGACCGCGACCGATGCTGCCGAACCAGCAGGTCATGTATCCCGGGACAGCCTATTACGCGCTGCGGCCCGGCATTACCGGCTATTGGCAAACCGCGGGTCGAAGCCGCACGACTTTCGAGGCGCGTGCGGAATTTGATGCGGCCTATGAGGCGGACCTGTCGCTTGTGACCGACATCAGGATCTTGGCGCGCACAGTGGGCGTGGTGTTGCACGGCACCGGCGTCTAGCCTTCATGCAGAAACGCAAAAGGCCCGCGCCCCGATCAACGGGCGCGGGCCTTTTGGCGCGTGTGCGGCCTAGCTGATGGCGGCGGCGGCAACCAGCAAAAGCACTGTGGCCGCCCCTGCAAACAGCGCAAAGCGGGGCAGGCCCAGCAGCGGTTTGGCGGGATCATCCGGCAACTTCATCCCACCCCGTGCCGCAGGTTTGGCGGGCGTCAGTTCCGGGATCGTGATCACGGGGCGCAGGTCAAGCTGACGTTCCATCTGGGCGGCGGTGCGAACCACGGGGCGCATCAGGTCAAGCAGAAAGGCCAGCCCGAACGCGCCCAGAATGCTTGCCATCGCCCCAGCCACAGCGATCTTTTTGCTGCTGCCGCCGGTGGGATATTCCGGCGTCACGGCCCGTTCCAGCAGGGTATAACGTTCGGCCTTCTGGCGTTCCGCCAGCTTTTGCGCGGTTTGGGCGGCGGCAAGATTGGAGGCCACCACGTCATGCTGACCCTGAAGCAAGGTCAGTTTGCGGTCGTAATTGCCCATGACGCGATCCACCTCGGGGGCCATCGCCAGATCGGCCTCGATGTCGGCGTGGCGGTCGGCGAGGGCGGAAATCTGCGTCTCCAGCACCCCGATCCGGCTTTGCAGGACGGCGAGTTGACGGCGATCGGTTTCGCGCAGGGTTTCGGTGGTTTGAATTGTGGCCATCTCGGCCTCAAGCCCCAGTTTTTCCTGAAGTGCGGTGCGCTGGTCGTCCTCGATGCTGACCAATTCATCACGGCGGGCGTCGCGGATGGAAGGCAAAGAGTGATTGTTGGCGGTCTTGTAGGCCTCGATCTCGGCCTCAAGCGCGCTGATTTCCTGCCACAGCCGGGATTCTTCCTCGGTGTAAAAGGTCACGTTTTCATCGGTGCGGTTGCGCTGACCCGCAGCAGATTGATCAAGGATGCCTTGCGCGAGATCATTGGCCACGCGCGCGGCCTGATCGCCGTTGCCCAAGCGGGCATAGATGATAATTGCGGAGACGCCGACAACCTGCCCGAAGGCCTGACTGCCTTCGGTGGCCACGGTCTGAAACTGGACCGAGGCGCGCAGCAGGTCGATTTTCTTGTCAGGCGAGAGGGCGGGCAGATCGGCGAACAGGCCGTGACGGTCGATCATTGCGACCAGTTGTTCCCGTGTGGTCAGGCGTTGCTGGATCGTTTGCAGAATCTGCGCCGACCCATTGCTTGCGGGGGCGCCATCGGTTCCGGTGACGGTGGGCATTTCCACCTGAATCACGGCGGCGGCTTCGTAGACATCCGGTCGGGTCTTGGCGAAGACGCCCGACAGGAGGAGGCCCAGAACGGTCACGGTAATGATCAGCCAGCGTCGGCGTGACAGCAGGTTGAGGAATTCATCAAGGGATTGGATCTGGCCCAAAGCTAGTCCTTCCCATAGCGATACTGGGCCGCCTTGCGGTCTTGTGCGCGGTTCAAGACCACACCCATCAGCGGCAAGCGACCCTCGAACAACCGTTCACAGGCGCGGATGTCTTCGGGGGAGGTGCGGGTGCCGTCGGTCACCAGCAGCACCGCGTCGATACAGGGTGCCAGCGCCAGCACGTCATCGCCGACAAGGGCCGGAGGCATGTCATACAGCACCACCTCGGGATCAAGCTGTTCCAGCATGGCATCAAGGGCCATCACGGTGTCAGGGTTGTGCAGGCGTTCCGAGGCGTGTTCGACCGCTTCGCCGTTCATGCCCAAAGCCAGCGTGCGGCCAAAGCGGCGGAACTGCGCTTCGAGCGGTTGATCGCCTGACAGAAACTCTTCCAGCGGGGCGGCGTCGGGGACACCCAGAAGATCGGCGAGCCTTGGGCGGCGCAGATCAAGGTCGATCAGGGCGGTGCGGCTGCCGGGGCGGCGCGCAAGCGAAAGGGCAAGGTTGGTGGCGACAAAGGATTTGCCACAGCCATGGGTCGGCGATGTGACGGCGATCCGCCGCCAGCCCTTGTCGGCCAGCCCGTGCAAAAGCCGCGTGCGAAGCACATCAAACGCGGCGGCGGCAGGGTCGGAGCCTGATTGCGGGAACAAACCGTTTCCAGCCAGATGTTTCGCCGAAAGCGAAAGCGGGCCGAGCGATTCCCAGACTTTGGACGGGTTGAAATAGGGCGTCGGAGCAAGGCCGGTGAAAACGTCGCGTCCGGCATCAAGATCAAGGGCAGACCTTGGCTGTTCGATGACATGACCGGGACGGAATACGGAAACTCCGAGGTGTTTGCCGCCTTGCCGTGGATCGGACTTGTCTGCGGGCATGACCCCAAACTCCATATCTGCGCCATTAACGGGGCGCGACATCAACATACTGTGTTTGGGCATCCAGACACCGGGCTCCTGCAACAGCGCGGCCACGAAGGACGTCACCGAATGAAATGGGCCTGTCTTGCGACAGGTTTCGCGCCGGATTTCGCCCGTGATTCATATGGCGCTGCCGCCAATACCTTCAAGGGAATCGCCCGGGCCCCCGCCCAGTTCAGAGGTAAATAGCAGAGATACCATTAAAATGGAAGTCTGCGCCCCGCCGTGCGGGTCATGGTAAAGCCATGATCCTGCGCGTAATCTGCACCAGTTACGGGGGGCTGACAGGGTTGTGATGACGCAGGATGGCGTGCCGATAGATGCGGTGGTGATCGGGCGCAACGAGGGCGCGCGGCTGCTGGCCTGTCTGCAATCGCTGGCGGGTCAGGTGCGGCGGCTGGTCTATGTGGATTCGGGGTCCGGCGACGGATCGTTGGTGGCGGCGCGGGCCTTGGGGGCCGAGGTGGTGGTGCTGGACATGACGCTGCCCTTCACGGCGGCGCGGGCGCGCAATGCGGGTCTGGCGGTGCTGGCGGATGATCCGCCGGCCTTTGTGCAGATGGTGGATGGCGATTGCGCGGTGCAGGCGGGCTGGCTTGCGGTGTCGGCGCAGTTTCTGGCGGCGCATCCGCAGGCGGCTTTGGTCTTTGGCAGGCGGCGCGAGCGGTTTCCCGAGGCTTCGATTTACAACCGGCTGTGTGATTGGGAATGGGATACGCCCTTGGGACTGGCTGCGGCCTGCGGTGGCGATATGCTGATCCGCTGGGTGGCGGTGGATCAGGTGGGCGGCTATCGCAACGAGGTGATTGCAGCCGAAGACGACGAGATGTGCCAGCGCCTGCGCGGCGCAGGGTGGGAGTTGTGGCGGATCGGACAGGAGATGACGCTGCATGATGCGGCGATCTTGCGGTTCGGTCAGTGGTGGCGCCGCGCGGTGCGGGCGGGGCATGGCTTTGCCCAAGTGGGTGCGCTGCAGCCGCAGCACTTTGTTGCCGAGCGGCGGCGGGTCTGGATGTGGGGCGCGGTTTTGCCGGTGCTGGCGCTGGTTTGGGGACCGCTGACGCTGGGGGTGGCGCTGCTTTATGCGACGTCGTTTGCGCGGGGGGCGTGGCGGTTTTCGCGCAAAGGGGCGGGCGCGCGGCAGGCCTTGGCGGCGTCTGCGCTGATCACCTTGTCGAAATTTCCGAATTTGCAGGGTGTTCTGACCTATCATTGGCGCAAGCGGCGCGGGGCTGTGGCGCGGATTATCGAGTATAAGTGACAAAGGGTCAGGCATGGTCATTCGGGTAGGATTTGTCGGCGCGGGCTATATCGCGCAATGGCACGCCGAGGCTTTGGCAGCCGCAGGTGCGCGGCTGGTGGCGGTGGCAGATCCGGCGGGGGCGGAGGGGTTTGCGGCGGCTTGGGGGGCGGTGGCCTATCGGTCGATCGACAAGATGCTGGCGGCGGGCGGATTGGACGCCGTGCATGTGCTGACCCCGCCGCATCTGCATTGCGCCCATGCGCTAAAAGCGCTGGATGCGGGGCTGCATGTGCTGGTGGAAAAGCCGTTTGCGGTGACGCGGGCCGAGGCCGAGGCGATGGTGCTGGCGGCGGGTCGTGCGGGTAAGGTCATTGCGGTGAACCACAATTTTCTGGCCCTGCCAGCCTATCAGCGCCTGAAACGGGCGTTGGCCGAGGGCGTTCCGGGGGGCATCGACAGTGTCGATATACGCTGGCGGTTTCCGCTGTCGCCGCTGCGCTCGGGGCCGTTCGGGCTGTGGATGCTGCGCGAACCTGCGAACCTGCTGCTGGAACTTGGGCCGCATCTGTTTGCCTTTGCCCATGATCTTGTCGGTCCATTGACCGAGATTGATCTGCGCCTGTCCAAGCCTGTGACGCTGCCCGGCGGGAGGGTGCAGTATCAGGGCTGGCATATGCGCGCCAAGGCAGGGGCGGTGGATGTGGTGCTGAACCTGTCCTTGGTCGAGGGGGCCGAGGATCGGTCGGTCGAGGTGCGCGGCGTCACTGCGGTGGCGCGGCTGGATTACGGCAATGATCTGCTGGTGATGGATCGGCCAAATGCGTCGGATATTGTGGTGAACCCGCTGCGGGCGCAGGTTTCGCTGGCGGGGCAGCATCTGCGCGAGGGGCTAAGGAACGCCGCGCGGCAAGGGCTGTCGCTGAACCGCAAATCGCCCTACGGGCTTGGCTTTCGCGGCGCGGTTTCGGCGTTTCATCGCGCGGTAGCGGGGGGCGTTCTGCCGCCCGCCTTTTCGGGGGACTCGGCGGTTGCGGTGATGGCGGGGATCGAGGCGGCAGTTGCCTTGGTGCCAATGCAGGCGGTGGCGGCGGTGGAACCGCGCGATCTGGGGCCGGCGCGGGTGCTGGTGATCGGCGGGACGGGCTTTATCGGGCGGGCGCTGACGCGGGCGCTGGTGGATCAAGGGCGGCGGGTGCGGGTGCTAAGCCGTGGTCGCGCCAACCCCTTTGCCGATCTGGGCGACGGGGTCGAGGTGGTGGCGGGATCGCTGTCTGATCCGGTAGCGTTGCAGGCGGCGATGGCGGGGATTTCGGTCGTCTATCATCTGGCAAAGGCCGAGGAAACGTCTTGGGAGAGCTATCTGCACAACGATGTGGCGGTGGTGGAACGGGTGGCCGAGGCTGCCTTGGCGGCGGGGGTGGCGCGGTTTGTCTATACCGGCACGATTGCCTCGTATGATGCTTCGGATGCGGCTGTGCCGATCACCGAGGCGACCCCATTTGGTCCGATGGAAAACCGCAACCTTTATGCGCGGTCCAAGGCACTGTGCGAGGCGCGGCTGCAAGAGATGCACCGCCTGCGCGGGCTGCCCTTGGTGATTGCAAGGCCGGGGATCGTGCTGGGGGAGGGCGGGCCGTTCCAGCATTGGGGGATTGGTCGCTGGCACGGGGCGGGGGCGGTGCGGATCTGGGGCGCGGGGCGCAATCTGCTGCCCTTTGTGCTGATCGATGATGTGGCCGATGGGCTGGTGAGGATGGGCGAGGTGGCGGGGATTGAAGGCCAGTCGTTCAATCTGGTGGGAGAGCCTTTGCTGACGGCGCAGGGGTATTTCGCGGCGATCCGGCGTCTGACAGGGGTGCAGATCCGCGTGGCGCGGGGCAATCTGGTGGTGTTTTATCTGGTGGATGTGGGGAAGTATCTGCTGAAGCGGTTTGCCTTGCGGAAGACAGGGTTACGCAAGCCCCTGCTGGTTGATTGGAAATCGCGCGCGCATCTGTCTGCCTTTCGGAACGACAAGGCCAAGGCGGCGCTTGGCTGGCAACCTGAAGCGGATCGTGCAGCGTTCGAGGCGCGGGCGGTTGGCTATCCGGGGCTGTTCGGGTTCTAGCGGTTCCGCAGTCTGATCGCGGCAACGATCTGCGCGGGCAGGATTGCCGCACAGCTTGCATAGCGGGGGATCAGGCGGCGCGGGCTGGTGGCGGCGCGCCACAGCCATTCCAGCGCCAGTTTGCGCGCCCAAAGCGGCGCACGGGTCTGGGTGCCTGCGATGAAATCAAGGCCCGCGCCAATGGAGGCAAAGCCGATGGTCGGGGCAAGCTCGCGGCCACGGGCAGCGAAGATTTCCTGCTTTGGCGCACCAAGGGCAATCAGGCACAGGCCGGTGTCACGGGCGGAAAGTTCGGCCAGAATACGCGCCGCCTCGGCACCTGTGGGATCAAAGCCCATTGCGGGGGCGATGCGGGCGGTGATCCTCAGGTCGGGAATGTCCTGCATCAGTCTGGTCGCGGCGGCAGACAGTGCGGCATCGCTGCTGCCGACAAGTGCAACGCCCACACCCGCTTTGGCGGCAAGTTGGGCAAGGGGGCGCACAAGGTCCGATCCCGGCACCAGATGCACGGGGCGGCGGGCAAGGCGCGACAGCCACACGACGGGATTGCCATCGGCCACCACCAGATCCTGTGCAGCATAAGCGGCGCGGAACGGGGCCGAGCGCGACAGTTTCACCAGATGATCCAGATTGATCGTGGCCAGTGCAAAGCCGCGACGGGCGGCAAATCGCGCCCCCACGCTGGAGAGCAGGGCGGCAGTCGAGCCGATATTCACGGCTATCACGGTGGTGCCAAAGCGGAATTGCACGGGCGCGTCCTTTGCAAGTTGCGCGATTGCATAGCAGATGCAGGATCGGTGTCACGTTTGCGCGATTGCAGGGCTGGCAACAATCCGTTTCGTGGCTTTTACGGAACAAGTCGTTGCGGGAGGGCGCGGGCTGAATTAGTCCATTGCCATGAAAAAGCAGGTGCAGCACCGCCAGTCTATTGATCTTGCCCGATTCTGCGCGGCGTTTGGCGTGGTGTTCTCGCATGCTTTTCCGACGACCGAGGATTGGGTCGGGCATTTGTCGGTGGGGCTGTTTCTGATCCTGACGGCTTTTCTGGCGATGCAGTCGATGCAGCGGGCGGGCGGGCGCTATGGCTTTGTGGCGCGGGCGCAAAAGCTGGTGGTGCCGTGGCTGTTGTGGTCTGCGTTCTTTCGGGTGGTTGATCTTGTGGTGTCCGATACTGCGGACAGGTTCATCCTGCTGGAAAATCCGTGGACGCTGCTGATCGGGTCAAGCATCCATCTGTGGTTTTTGCCTTTCATCATGGGCGCTATGGCTTTTGTGCAGCCGGTCGGTCGGCAGATCAATTCGCCCGCGCGGCTGATCCGGGCTTGTGCGGGATTGGTGGCGCTGTCTGTGCCGTTCTTTTGGGCGCATGACAGGCTGGGGCTGCCCGAGCCGTTGCCGCAATGGCTGATCGCGCTGCCGGTCTATCTGCTGGGGCTGCTGATGGGGATCGCGCAGGCGATGGGGCGGCCATTGCCGACCTTGGCGGCGGCGGCGGGGATGTCCCTGGTGGCCTATATCGTGACAGGGGGGGCGCCGTGGTTCTTCACACCTTTGGCGGCGGTTCTGGTGTTCGAGGTGCTGTGGCGGCTGCCGATGCAGGCGCGGTTTTTGCCCGCATTGGGGCAGGCGGCCTTTGGCATCTACCTTTTGCATCCCTTTATGATGCTGGTGGTTTACAAGCTGTTTGGCAGTGGCGTGGCCCCGATGTTCTCGGCGGTGGCGGCGTTTCTCATGTCTTGGGCCGGCGTGGTGGTTGCGCGGAAAATCCCTCTGGTTGCACGTCTGATGTAGGCATCAAAAGATACAGATGCTTCCTTAAGTTGGTCGCATTTCTGCGCTAACCTGCCCCAGAGCCGCGCGTTGAAAGTCCGCCCAAAAGTGCCGTCACCGAATATCCTTGCCTATCTGATGATCGCGATCTGGCCGATCGTGTCTTGGCAGCTTTGGGCCCGGCTGGACCCTGCGCGGGCGCTGGTCTGGACTATTCTGGCGGGCTATCTGCTGTTGCCGCCGCTGACGGTTTACAATCTGCCTGTCGTGCCGGATCTGGACAAAGTATCGGTTCCCAATTTGGCCGCGCTGTTTTTTGCGCTGTATTTGCGGCGGGACAGAATATCGGTCCTTCCCACGTCAGCCCTTGGCAAGGCTTTGATCGGCCTGTTCGTCATCTCGCCCTTTGCGACGGTATTGGCCAATACGGACCCGCTGGAATTCCTGTTGAACAATGTCAGGGGGATGCAGATTTACGATTCTGTCGCGGCGGTGACCAACCAGTTTATCATGCTGCTGCCGTTCTTTCTGGCGCGCCGCTATCTTGGCTCGCCCGAGGGGATGCGCGTGGTGATGGTGGCTTTGATACTGGCGGGGCTTGCCTATTCGCTGCCGATGCTGGTCGAGGCGCGGTTGTCGCCGCAGATGAATGTGTGGGTTTACGGCTTTTTCCAGCATGATTTCTTCCAGACCATCCGCTTTGGCGGGTATCGCCCGATGGTGTTCCTGCAACACGGGCTTTGGCTGGCGTTCTTCACGCTGATGTGCCTGTTTTCGGGGATGGTTCTGTTCCGCAACACCGAACCCGAGGCGCGACCAAGGGCGCTGGTGGTGATGCTTTATCTGGCCTTCATGCTGGTGGTCTGCAAAAGCGTGGGGCCAGCGGTTTATGCGCTGGCGATTTCGCCTTTGCTGTTGCTGTTCAATGTGCGCTGGCAAATGCTGGCGGCGGGGGCGATTGCGGTGCTGGTTGTCGGGTATCCGTTGCTGCGCGGGCTGCATCTTGTTCCGATTGATGCCATTCTGGAGTTTGCGATCAGCCTAAGTCCCGAACGCGGCGAATCCTTGGGGTATCGCTTTGAAAACGAAGAGCTGCTGCTGGCGCGCGCCGAACTGCGGCCGTGGTTTGGCTGGGGTGGCTACGGGCGCAACTTCATTCACGATCCGGTCACCGGCGAGATGGCCAATATCGCCGACGGGATGTGGATCATCACCTTGGGGACTTCCGGCTGGACCGGTTATATCGCGCAATTCGGCCTGCCTGCGCTGCCGTTGCTGCTGCTGGCCCGCGAGGCTTGGGTGGCTCCGGCAAAGGTGCTGTCACCTTATGTTGCGGGGCTGGGATTGATCCTTGCGGCGAACCTGCTGGATTTATTGCCGAATGCAACACTCATTCCCTTTACGTGGTTGATGGCGGGGGCTTTGCTGGGCGAGGCCGAGCGATTGGCGCTGTTGCGGCGGGATCGGGAGATGGAGGCGGCGCGGCAGGGTATGCATGCGGGCCGGCCAAGGCGGACGGTGATCTGATGGTGCGGAAATGTCCGGGGGTTTGGCAAAAGCAAGGCGCAACCGCTGCGCCGCTTGTCCGTGGGGGGGGGCGGGTAGGGCAAAGCTTGAAAATACCTTGCATTATAGGCGCTTGCGCGGACGGCGGCGGGCAGAGAAGGCAGTAAATGGGTGACGGTGTGACACGGGACGCGATCAGCGAGACCGATATTGCGGTGGTCGGCATGGCGGCACACCTGCCGGGTGCGGCGGATATTGCGGAATACTGGGCGAACCTTGCGGGCGGTGTTGAGTCGATCCGCGTGCTGTCAGAAGCGGATTTGTTGGCGGCAGTTGAAAGCCCCGCCAAAATGCGGAAGGCGAATTATGTGCCTTCGGCCGCCGTGCTGGAGGGGTTTGAACAGTTTGACGCCGATTTCTTCGGGTTTTCGCCAAAAGAGGCGGCAACTCTGGACCCCCAGCACCGCCAGTTCCTTGAGGTGGCGTGGGAGGCGCTGGAAAACGCGGGCCATCCGCCGGAGAATTTCAAGGGCAGCATCGGGGTCTATGCGGGCTGCGGCATGGGCAGCTATTTCTATTTCAACCTGTGTTCCAACCCTGATCTGGTCGAACAGACCGGCATGTTCCTGCTGCGCCATACCGGCAATGACAAGGATTTCCTGTCCACCCGCGTCAGCCATATCTTCGATCTGAAAGGCCCATCGATCAACCTGCAAACGGCCTGTTCCACGTCTTTGGTGGCGGTGCATTATGCCGCGCAAAGCCTGCTGAACGGCGAATGTGACATGGCGCTGGCGGGGGGCGTGACCATCGAGTTGCCCCATGCGCGCGGCTATCTTTACACCGAGGGCGAGATTTTGTCGCCGGACGGTCATTGCCACGCCTTTGACCATCGCGCGCAAGGCACGGTGTTCGGGTCGGGCGCGGGCAGTGTGGTGCTGCGACGGGCAAAGGATGCGCTGCGCGATGGCGATCATATCTGGGCGATCCTGAAAGGGTCGGCGGTGAACAATGATGGCGCGGCCAAGGCGGGCTATCTGGCTCCATCGGTTGACGGGCAGGCGCGCTGCATCGCCGAAGCGCAGGCGATTGCGGGCGTGACGGGCGATGAGGTGAGTTATGTCGAGTGTCATGGCACCGGCACATACTTGGGTGATCCGATCGAGGTGGCGGCGCTGACGGCGGCCTTCCGCGAGACGACCGCTGCGGTTGGGACGTGCCGGATCGGGTCGGTGAAAACCAATATCGGGCATCTGGATACGGCGGCGGGGGTGGCCAGCCTGATCAAGGTGGCGCTGTCGCTGCATCACCGGCAGATGCCGCCTAGTCTGGGGTATGAGGCACCGAACCCGTCGATTGATTTCGCCGCAAGTCCGTTTGCGGTGAATGACCGGCTGACCGATTGGGCGGCGGATGGGCCGCGGGTGGCGGGGGTGAACTCGCTTGGGGTTGGTGGGACCAATGCCCATGCGGTGCTGCAAGAAGCGCCTGCGCGGGCGGCGTCAGAGGAAAGCCTGTGGCCGTTTCAGCCGCTGGTGATCTCGGCCAAGTCGCGCGGGGCGCTGGAGGATGGCGCGCGGCGGCTTGCGGCGCATCTGCGCAGCCATCCCGAACAGGATCTGGCCGATGTGGCCTATACGCTGAAGGAAGGCCGCCGCGCGTTTGAACGGCGGCGGGTGCTGGTGGCGTCCACCCATGAGGAGGCGGCGGAGTTGCTGGAAGGCGGCGATCCGCGCGGTGTGTTCACCCATGACTATTTGGGCGATAATCCCGAGGTCGTCTTCATGTTCCCCGGCGGCGGCGCGCAATATGCGGGCATGGCGCGGGATCTGTATGAAACAGAGCCGGTCTTTGCCGACTGGATGGAGCGCGGGTTGGCGGTGTTGCAGCCGAAACTGGACTACGACCTGCGCGCGGTCTGGCTGCCCGTGAAGGGCGACGAGGCTGCGGCGGCGGATCGGCTGAAGCGGCCATCGGTGCAACTGCCGCTGATCATGATTACCGAATACGCGCTGGCCAAGCTGTATGAAAGCTGGGGCGTAGTGCCTGCTGCGCTGGTCGGTCATTCGATGGGCGAGAATACCGCCGCTGCCTTGGCGGGGGTGATGTCGTTTGAAGATTGCATCGGTCTGGTGCTGCTGCGCGGGCAATTGTTCGATACGGTGCCAGCGGGGGGGATGCTGTCGGTGCCGCTGGCAGAAGCGCAGGTGCGGGCGCTGCTGACGGGTGATCTGGATATGGCCTCGGTGAATGCGCCGGGGCTGTGCGTGGTGTCGGGGCCGGATGCGGCGCTGGATGGCTTGGCTTTGCGGTTGGCGGCGGAGGGGGTGGAAACCCAGCGCATCCAGATCGACATCGCGGCGCATAGCCGGATGCTGGAGCCGATCCTGTCGCGCTTTGGCGATTATCTGCGCGGGGTTGCGCTGCACGCGCCTGCGGTGCCGATCATCTCGAACCGGACGGGGGTTGCCTTGACGGCGGCGCAGGCGACGGACCCAGACTATTGGGTCGCGCATCTGCGGAATACGGTGAATTTTCAGGCCTGTATGGCCACGCTGACCGCCGAGACAGGGCGGGTCTATATGGAGATGGGGCCGGGGCGGGCGCTGTCATCGCTGGCGCAAGCGAATGGGGTTGCGGCGGGACAGGTGATCCCAGCGCTGCGGCATCCCGACCAGAAAATCGGCGATGATGCGTGGCATGTGGCATCCATCGCGCGGCTGTGGGCCTGTGGTGTCGCGGTGGACTGGGAGCAGATCTGGGGCGGCGCGCGGCGCAATCGGGTGGTGCTGCCGAGTTATGCGTTTCAGCGGAAGCCCTATTTCATCGAGGCCGGAAAGCCTGCGGTTGCGGCGCAGGCTGCACCCGCTCGGATTGACGATATTGGCGCTTGGGGCTGGGTGCCGAACTGGCGGCGGGCTGAGGCGGGGTTTGATCTGGAGGCCGATCTGGCGGGGGCTGCAGCGCAAAGCTGGCTGATCTTTGCCGATGCCGAAGGGCTGGCCGAGGCGGCAGCGGCGGAATTGCGCGCGGCGGGGCATCGGGTTGTGCTGGTGCGGGCGGGTGACGGCTTTGGCCGCGTGGGCAGTGATTACGTGCTGGCCCCCGAACGTGGCCGCGAAGGCTATGACGCGCTGATCCATGATCTTGTGGCGCGGGGGCATGTGCCGACGCGGATCGCACATTTCTGGCTGGTGACGCGGGGAGAAAGGTTCCGTGGCGGCTCCAGTTTCCTGCACAGAAATCTGGAGCAGGGGTTTTACAGCCTGATGTTTCTGGCGCAGGCGATGGCAGAGGAAAACCTGCCGCGCCCCTTGCATATGACCGTGGTGACAAGCGGCGCGGCGCAGGTGCGGGGCGAGCCGTTGCCTTATGCGGAAAAGGCCATGGTGATGGGGCCAGCGCGCGTGATCCCGCGTGAATTGCCGGGGGTGACGGTATCCTTGCTGGATATTGCCTTGCCCGATCAGCCGCGCAGGGGGCGGGCGGATTTGCAGGCGCTTGCGGTGCAGGTCTTGGAGGAGTTGCTGTCGGACCCTTCGGCCAATGTCGCGGCGCTGCGCGGGGGACGGCGTTTTGTACAGGGCGTGAAGGCGCAAGCGTTGGTGGGCGATTTCGATCTGCCCTATGGCGCGCATGTGCTGATTACAGGTGGTTTTGGGGGCATCGGTTTGACGATTGCCGAGGAGTTGATCCGCCGCTTTGGCGCGCGCATCACCCTGATCGCGCGGCAGAATTTGCCGGAAAGGCCGGTATGGGCGGGCTATCTGGCTGGGCATGATCCGGCGGACCCGCTGGCGCGGCGTATCCTTGCGCTGCAACGGCTTGAGGCGCTGGGTGGGCAGGTGATGGTGGCCCCCGCCGATGTCTGCAATCTGGAGGACATGCGTGCGGCCACGGCGATGGGCGTGGCGCGGTTCGGTACGGTGCGGGCGGTGATCCATGCGGCGGGGGTGGTTGATGACGGCCCCCTGATGCTGAAAACCCCTGCCGAGGTTGAAGAGGTTTTCGCCCCGAAACTGCATGGCACTTTGGTGCTGGACCGGCTGTTCCCTGATGGCGCGCTGGATTGGATGGTGCTGTTTTCCAGCACCTCGACTGTGACGGGACCGGCGGGGCAGATCGACTATGTGGCGGCGAATGAATTCCTGAATGCCTATGCGAAATCGCGGGCGGGCGGGAAAACCCGCGTGGTCGCGCTGAACTGGGGGATCTGGGCGGGCGTTGGCATGGCCGCCGAGGCTTTGGCCGCGCGCATGGGGGAACGGCCCGCCGCGCCGCGCCTGCCGATCCGCGCGCCGATGCTGGACGAGGCCAGCTTTGACGCGCAGGGAAACCGCGTGTTTACCGCGCGCTATGGGCTGGATCGTTGGGTTCTGGACGGGCATCGCACCAAGGATGGCCATGCACTGATCCCCGGAACCGGCATGATCGAAGTGCTGGCCGAAGCGATGCGCGCGCAGGGGGAGGCGGGCGGTTTCGAGGTGAGGGATATGTATTTCCTGCGCCCGTTGGATGTGCCGCAAGGAGAGGCGCGGGATATCCGCGCGCGGCTGGTGCGGAGCGATGAGGGCTATGGCTTTGATCTGCGGTCGGCGGTCACGGTGAAGGGCCGTCTGGGCTGGCAGTTGCACGCGCAGGCACGGGTTTTGCCTGCGGCAGGGGCTGGGCAGATCGACGTGGCGGCGATTGCAGCGTGTCTGCCTGCGCCCGAGGTGGGGGAAGGGCTGGTCAGCCCGCAAGAGGCGCATCTGGCCTTTGGGCCGCGCTGGCGTGTGGTGCAATCGCGCAGCATGGGCGGCGGTGAAGGACTGGCGCGGCTTGCGCTGCCTGCGGCCTTTGCGAACGAGGCTGCCGACTGGCTGCTGCATCCGGCGCTGATGGATCTGGCGACGGGCTGGGCGATGGGGCTGATTGCGGGCTATCGGCCGGATCATCTGTGGGTGCCGGTGTCCTATGCGCGGATCAGGGTGCTGCGACCGCTGCCCGCGCAGATTGTGTCTTGGGTGCAAGGCGTGACGGCAGGGCAGACGACCGCCAGTTTCGACCTGACGATTGCCACGCCCGAGGGCGAGGTTTGCATCGAGATTCAGGGCTTTGCCATGCACCGGCTGGAGGGGGGACTTGCCTTTGCCCCGCCCGATCCGCGTGGGATCGAGTTTGAGGATGGCAAGACCGCAACCAAGCCGGTGTCGCCTGCGGAAGAACGGCTTTTGCACTCCTTCAGCATGGGGATCAGGCCAGAGGAGGGCGCTGCGGCCTTCGCGCGCGCGCTGGGGTTGGGGGCGTCACAGGTGATTGTGTCGTCGCTGGATCTGCCTGCGCTGATCCGGCAGACCGCCGAGGCTGAAGCTGCCAAGACAGAAGGGCAGACTTTCCAGCGCCCCGATCTGGACACTGCCTATGTCGCGCCGCGCAATGATGTGGAGCGGAGTTTGGTGGGGTTCTGGCAAGAGTTGCTGGGGGTGGCCCAAGTTGGCGTCGAGGACAGCTTTTTCGATCTGGGCGGGCATAGCCTGATTGCGGTGCGGCTGTTTGCGATGGTGAAAAAGGCCTATCGGGTGGACTTCCCGATCTCGATCCTGTTCGAAGCCCCGACGATTGCGCGCTGTGCCACGCTGATTACCGCGCAGATCGGCGCGGTAGAGGTTTCTCCGGTGCCGTCGGTTCCCCTGCGGCGGTTTACCCATCTGGTGCCGATGCATCAGGGCGAAGGCGGAGCGAAAGCGCCGTTTTTCCTTGTGGCGGGGATGTTCGGCAATGTGCTGAACCTGCGGCATCTGGCGCAGCTTTTGGGCGGGGATCGCCCGTTCTACGGGCTTCAGGCGCGCGGGCTTTATGGCGATGTGGCCCCGCATGGCACGTTGCCCGAGGCGGCGGCGGATTACATTGTCGAACTACGGCAGGTGCAGCCGCATGGTCCCTACCGGCTGGGCGGGTTTTCGGGGGGCGGGCTGACGGCTTGGGAAATGGCGCGTCAGCTTGAGGCGGCGGGCGAGGTGGTATCGGTTCTGCTGCTGCTGGATACGCCTTTGCCCCTGCGCCCCAACCTGTCGCGGATGGATAAGGCGCTGATAAAGCTGGCAGAGTTGCGCGCCAAGGGACCGGCCTATCTGGCGGAATGGGCCAGATCACGCTGGGACTGGGAGATGAGCAAGCGGCTTGCCCCCGAACAGGCGGGCGCTGCACAGTTCCACAATGCCGAAATCGAGGCAGCGTTTCGCGCGTCCTTGCCGATCTATGACATGCAGCCGCGCATGGGTGCCACGGTGTTGTTCCGCCCGCCGCTGGATCTGCATTGGCAGGTTTCGGGGGGCAAGTGGGTGACGCGGCAGAAGGAATATGTCTACGCTGACAATGACCTGACCCGCTTTGCGCCCGCCCTTCAGGTGATCGAAGTGCCGGGAGATCATGACTCGATGGTGCTGGAGCCGAATGTGCGGGTGCTGGCGGCCAAGATGCGGGCCGTGATCGCCCGCGCCGAGGGTGACGGTCTTTCCGGGACGGTGGCATAGGCGATGACAGTGCTGACGGTGATCTTGAACTGGCGCTCTGCCGAGATGACGCTCCGCGCGGCAGAGGCGGCGTTGCACGCGATGGAGGGGATCGCAGGGGCGCTGGCGATCGTGGACAACGAGTCAGGCGACGGGTCTTTCGAGACGATGGCGGCAGCGGTGCGCCTGCGCGGTTGGGACACGGGGCCGCATCAGGTGCGCGTGCTGCAAGCGGGTTGGAACGGCGGTTTCGGGGCGGGCAATAACGTGGGGATCAGGGCGGGGCTGCCGGACGGATCACGCCCCGATTACATTTATGTACTGAACCCCGATGCCTTTCCCGAAGCGGCGGCAATCCGCGCTTTGGTTGATCATCTGGACAGGCATCCGGCAACGGGTTTTGCCGGGAGTTCCATTTTTGGTGAGGATGACACGCCCCATCACACCGCTTTCCGCTTTCCGTCGGTTGCTTCGGAATTTGAAGGGCAGGTGCGGTTCGGCCCTGTAAGCCGCCTTTTGCGGCGCTGGATCGTGGCGCAGCCGATGCCGCAGGCGACGTGCCGTGTGGATTGGCTGGCGGGGGCCAGTCTGATGATGCGCCAGTCGGTGCTGGACCGGATCGGTCTGTTTGACGAAAGCTTTTTTCTCTATTTCGAGGAAACCGATCTGTGCCGCCGTGCCGCAAAGGCGGGATTCCCGACCGATTACGTGCTGGAAAGCAGGGTCATGCATATCGGATCAGTCTCGACCGGTATGAAGGAGTGGCGGCGGGTTCCGCAATTCTGGCTGGACAGCCGGTTGCATTACTTTGTGAAGAACCACGGGCGGGCCTATGCTTTGGCCGCAACGCTTGCCCATATTGCAGGGGGCGTGCTGTGGCGCGGACGGCTGTTGGTTCAGCGCAAGGATCGGGGCGATCCGCCGCATTACCTGCGTGATCTGATCTGGCATGATCTGCGTGCGGCCATGCGTTTCTTGTTTCGGGCTGGCACTTTGCCTGCCCGCACCCGCCCTTCGATCTAGGGCAAGGATAGTGAAATGACGCAGTTTTCAACCCTGTTGATCGGCAATGAAACCCTGACGCGCCAGTGTGGCGAGGTGCTTTTGGCGCGCGGGCATCGGATTGGGGCAGTTGTCACCGCTGCGCCGGATGTGCGGAAATGGGCGGAAGGGCGCGGACTTCGTGTCGTGGCGCAGGCGGCTGATCTGGCGGGGCTTTCGGTGGATTGGCTTTTGTCGATTGCCAACCTGTCGGTGATCCCTGCGGACGTGCTGGCTATGGCCAAGGGGGCGGTGAATTTCCACGACGGGCCTCTGCCGCGCTATGCCGGCCTGAATGCGCCGGTCTGGGCAATCTGGAACGGTGAGGCACAGCACGGCATTTCGTGGCATCTGATCGCGGGCGGAGTGGACGAGGGCGATGTGCTGGAACAGCGCCTATTCGATATTGCCGCCGATGACACCGCGCTGACGCTGAACACCCGCTGTTTCGAGGCGGCGATGGACAGTTTTCCGGCGCTGCTGGCCCAGTTGGAAAGCGGGCATTTGCAGCGCAAGCCGCAGGATTTGACCCGACGGAGCCTGTATCTGCGCGCGGATCGGCCTGCCGCGGCGGGGCGGCTGGATTTTTCGGAGCCAGCCGATGTGATAGCGCGAAAAGTGCGCGCTTTGGATCACGGGCGCTATTGGAACCCGCTTTGCACGGCCAAGATAGCGACCGCCACGCAAGTGCTGAATGTTGGTGCAGCCAAGATTGTGGCGGGCAATGGCGCTGCGGGGCAGGTTTTGCGCGCAGATGACGAAGGCGTGGTGATTGCCTGTGGCACCGGCGCTGTGCGGCTGTCGCGGCTGACCTGTCAGGAAAAAGGTCTGCCCGTGCATCCGGTGACAGTGACGGGGGCTGTGCAGCCAAGCATCACCGGGGCCGAGGCTTTGACGGCGGCGCTGGCGGCAAGTGTTCCCCATGAGGCGGCGCAACGCAAGGCATTGGGCGCGATGCAGCCGACCGTTCCGGTGGCCACGGCAGGGCAGGGTGAGGGCTGGGCATCGGTGCCGCTGGCGGGAGACTTGGCGCATCTGGCATTGGCCTATCTGCGTCAAAGCGGGGCCACACAGGCGGATTTTGCCTATGGCGGCATTTCTGCCGCGCCGGGCTATCTAAGCCATTGGGTGCCGCTGATCGTTGCGGAACTTGGCATAAAATTGAAATCTGAAAATGATTTTCGCAATGCCGAAGGGGCGGCCCGCGCTGCCTCCGGCTTTGCGCTTGATCTCATGTCGCGTGATCCTGCCTTGGCAGGTCTGCAGATGCCGCAAGTGGGGTTGTCGCGCAACGGGCCTGTTGCCGGAACCGTTGTCACCTTGGGCGATACCGCGCTGCATTATGATGCGGCAAAGATCACGTCTTCCGAAGCGCAGGCGCTGGCTACAAGGTTGGCTTCGATTGCGGCACAGATCGCGGCGCTGCCCTCTGACGCGGATCTGGCCAAGGTTTCGGCGCTGACCCAGTCCGAACGGATGCAGGTCTTGTATGGCTGGAACCAGACCAAGGCCAAGGTGGATCTGACCTGCGTGCATCATGCCTTCGAGGCGCAGGTCGTGCGGACGCCCGACGCGGTGGCACTGGTCTGTGATGAACAAAGCCTGACCTATGCCGCCCTGAACGCCCGTGCCAATCGGGTGGCGCATGTTCTGATTGATATGGGTGTGCGGCCCGGAACTCTGGTTGGGTTGTGTCTGAACCGAAGCCTTGATTTGCTGGTCGGGGCCTTGGCGATCCAGAAGGCGGGGGGGGCCTACGTGCCGATGGACCCAAGCTATCCTGCTGATCGTATTGCGCTTTACATTCAGGATTCAGCCTGTCCCGTGATCGTGTCGCAGTCTGGCATCGCCGCGACCTTGCCGCCGCATGCCGCGCAAGTGCTGTGCCTTGATACCGATGCGCGGGCCGGTGTGGCTTCTGTGACGAACCCCGAAAGCGGCGTCACCCCCGCAGATCTGGCCTATATGATCTACACGTCCGGTTCGACCGGGCGGCCCAAGGGCGTGATGGTGGAACACCGTAATGTGTCCAACTTCTTTGCCGGTATGGATGAACGCATCGGGGTTGGGGGCGGAGTCTGGCTGGCGGTGACGTCGCTGAGTTTTGACATCTCGGTGCTGGAACTGTTCTGGACGCTTGCGCGCGGATTCAAAGTGGTTCTGACCAGTGATGAAAATCGGGCGCTGGTCGCGGGCGGCCCGATCACATCGCCGCAAAAGATGGAGTTTTCGATCTATTATTGGGGGAACGACGACGGTGCCGGTCCCAAGAAATACGAGTTGCTGCTTGAGGGGGCGAAGTTCGCCGATACCCATGGATTTTGCGCGGTCTGGACGCCTGAAAGGCATTTTCATGCCTTTGGCGGTCCCTATCCGAACCCCTCGGTGACAGGCGCGGCGGTGGCGGCAGTTACCAGAAATATCGGCGTGCGCGCGGGGTCTTGCGTTGTCCCGCTGCACCATCCGGCGCGGATAGCCGAGGATTGGGCGGTGATCGACAATCTTACGAACGGCCGCGCCGGACTGGCGGTGGCAAGCGGCTGGCATCCCGATGATTTCGTGCTGCGCCCCGAAAACACACCGCCGCATAACAAGGCGGCCATGTTCGCCGCAACCGAACAAATCCGGCGGCTTTGGCGGGGCGAAACGGTGGAATTTCCAACCGCTGATGGCAGTTTCGGCGTGGTGACCCAGCCGCGCCCCGTCTCGAAAGAGTTACCGATCTGGGTGACAACGGCGGGCAATCCTGAAACTTGGAAAGAGGCTGGCGCGATTGGCGCGAATGTCCTGACCCACCTTTTGGGCCAGTCCATCGAGGAGGTTGCAGGCAAGGTAAAAATCTACCATCAGGCTTTGCGCGCGGCAGGGCATGATCCGGCGCGGTTCAGTGTAACCTTGATGCTGCATACCTATATCGGGCAGGATCGTGCGGTGGCCCGAAAGGTGACTGAAGGCCCGATGAAAGATTACCTGCGTTCGGCGGCAGGATTGGTCAAGCAATATGCCTGGGCTTTTCCGGCGTTCAAGAAGCCGCAAGGCGTTGATAATCCGATGGATATTGACCTTCGATCTTTGACAGTCGATGAGACGGAGGCAATTCTGGACTTTGCATTCCAGCGCTATTTCGAAGACTCCGGCCTCTTTGGCACTGTAGAAGATGCGCTTGTACGGGTTGAACAGTTGAAGCGCATCGGCGTGACCGAGGTTGCCTGTCTGGTTGACTACGGCATCGCGCCCGAGACGATCATGGAGGCGTTTTATCCGCTGGCCGAGGTGGTGAAGCGGGCGAATGAAGGCGGCGGTGTCGATAAGGGTGACTTTTCTATCGCGGCTCAGATGATCCGGCATGGTGTCACGCATCTGCAATGCACTCCGTCAATGGCACGCATGATTTTGATGAATGAAGAGTCACGTTTGGCTTTGTCAGGACTGAAAACGGTCCTGCTTGGCGGTGAGGCTTTGCAGGGTGCCTTGGTTTCCGAAATCCGGCGTGCAAGTTCGGCGCGTATTTTGAATATGTATGGGCCGACAGAAACCACAATCTGGTCTTCCAGCGAAGATGTCGGCGCAGAAAATTCAATTGTGAATATTGGTTCACCATTGATCAATCAGCAGATGTATATTCTGGATGATCAGCGGAATCCGGTTCCTCCCGGTGCTGCGGGCGAGTTGTGGATTGCGGGGTATGGGGTGACGCGCGGCTATTGGCAGCGCGATGATTTGACTGCCGAACGCTTTGTGGATGACCCGTTTGTGCAGACCGAAGCGGCCACACCTTGGGGCGCACGGATGTATCGCACGGGCGACCTTGTGCGGTGGCGGCCCGATGGGAAAATCGACTTCCTTGGCCGCACGGATCATCAGGTCAAGCTGCGGGGCTATCGCATCGAACTTGGAGAAATCGAAGCTGTGCTTGAGGCGCAACCGGATGTGCGACAGGCGCAGGTTCTGGCCCGTGAGGACACGCCCGGCGACCTGCGTTTGGTCGCCTATATCACGGGGACAGCGCATGAAACGGCGTTGCGCGCAGGTATCGCGGCGGCTTTGCCCGAACATATGATGCCCGCCCACTTTGTGAGACTTGATGCCTTTCCACTGACCCCCAATCGTAAGGTGGATCGCAACGCCTTGCCCGCCCCTGACGCTAAATTATTGGGAAGTATTGATTTTATAGCGCCGACATCGGGTGTCGAGGCGCAGGTCGCGGCCATTTGGGCGCGGGTCCTGGGTGTGGAAAAAGTGGGGTCCGGCGACAATTTCTTTGCGCTTGGTGGCCATTCCTTGCTTGCGGTGCAGGTCCATCGGGAAATCCGCGACAGGCTTGGCGCAAGCAAACTGTCGATAACGGACATCTTCCGTTTTCCGACGTTGCAGGCTTTGGCCGCCCATCTGGAGGATGGGCCAAAGTCGGGCGCGGTAACGGCAGCATCTGCGTCGGGTCTGGGGATTCGCGCCGATGTGCGCGCGGATGCGATGGCGCGACGACGGGCAATGCGGGCAGAAAGGAGCGGCGCGGGTGGTTGATCTGGCCGCCCTTGCGACAGCCGTGCGCGCGATTTTGCCCGCAGGTTTGGCGCTTGGAGTTGCAGACCCGCAAGCGCCACCGACACCGTTCTGGCCGGGCGAGGAGATCACTGCGCTTCCGCGTCGCGTGGCCGAATACTGTGCTGGACGCCGCGCTGCGCGCGATGCGATGACAGCGCTTGGGCTTGCCGCAAAGCCCGTTCCGATGGGTCCAGACCGCGCCCCGATCTGGCCGCAGGGACTGACAGGGTCTATCAGCCATTCAGGCAGCGCATGTTTTGCGGCTGTTGGCATCACAGCAGATTGGCGTGGTCTTGGCATTGATCTGGAACCCGAAGTTCCTCTGGAGCCAGAACTATGGCCGACAATCTTGCGCCCGGAAGAGATCGAAGTGCTTGCTGACGCGACGCAAGCAATGGCGCTTTTTGTGATAAAAGAAGCCGTCTATAAGGCGCAATATCCGATAACAAAACTTCTATTCGGTTTCGAGGTTCTGACAGTACGCCTTGACCGTGATCGGTTCGAAGCACGTTTTACCGAAACGCAGGGGGCTTTTGCCAAAGGTGACATTGTGGGGGGCAAGTGGCAGAATTGTCAGGGACATATTGTCGCTTTTGCAGCCATGACACGCTAGGTGGTCATTATTCCGAAAGTGCCAAGCGGCACGTTTCGCAAAAGCGACCGATAGGAAATAGACTCCATTGCAATCGCTGCCGGATCGGGATTGTAGATCCGTAGGGTTGTTGAACTGCCATCTGGCGCATGTGATCCGCGCGCGCCGATCACCACAACGTAATGTCCGGCCGAGCCTGTCCCTGCACTGAAACTCCGCGCATTCCACAGCAATTCCAGCATCAACGGACCCTGCCGTATCATGTTCAGCAAGCCCTGAACTGACCAGCTTTGTGGTGGATAATAGCGCAGGCCATGCAGCCGAGCAAAACTTTGATGGATAGTAAGCCTTTGACCTGCCTCGCTTTCATTGATCAATGAACCGTTCGACGTCAGCATCGAGGCAGGTGTTGCCATGCGGATCATCCCGACGGTGGTATGTTTGATCATGGCCGTGGCCGCTGCCCAACAGGTTGTCGGAGTTGGTTGGCTGATATAGGCGACGTTGTGCAGGATGGGCGCGAATTGTTCGGTATCATACAGCGCATCCAGCGTCGCAGGTCCAGCGATGCCGTCAATCTGCAACCATTTTGCTGTTTGAAACGCCCGCACAGCCCGCCCCGTCGCCGCATCAAAAATGCCGTTCACCATCAAGTTGGGACTCGGGTTCAAGCGACTGTTCAATGCCATTTGCAGGTCGCGCACAAATGGGCCGGCACTTCCGGGGTGCAATGCCATTTGACGCATGCCAGACCCTCCTGAAATTGGCTTTGTGAAACGGTTCCGGAAATGTGGCGGCTACAAGAACAAGATCAGGGTATAACAAGTTTTTCGCCCGCTCAACACTTCGTTCCGCGCAGATGATTAACAAAGAAAATAGCAGACATAGGCAGGATCTGCGCTAATATGCCGCAGACCGCAAAAGCGGCGCGGCGGGGAGGGCTGCATTCGTGAATAAGTTGATCGCTTTGGTATGTGTGGTCAGTTGGTCAGGCTTTTGGGCCTTTGGCTATCTGGCCCTTTCGTCTAGCGTTGCGAATACGTCTGAGCTGGCGGTCGCTGCGGTATTGGCCGCAGTCGGGTTCCTTACAGGAACCTTCACTTATATGGCGCTGTCCCGCAGGGTGCATTGAGCCGATACGGTAGGGTAGGGTGCGTGCTTTGCACGCACCTTAGGCCGCAGCGGAGTCTGCGGGGCGTTTGATCTGTACAGCAGCTTCGACCACCAAGGGCCGCAGGCCTGCACCACCGGCATCCAGCACTTCAAACAGATGGCGGCGCATGCGCGGTTCCCAGAAGTCATTGATATGAGATGACAATCCGGAAATGCCTTCCTCATGGGGCTTGCTTTCCATGAACTTGGCGATCTGGTTTGCCATGTAGATGAGCTTGGCGTGGGGGGCTTCATGCGACATGGGCTGTCTCCTGTATCAGACGATCTGTGTGGGTGAAAACCTCGAACCGATCCGGGCGGGCGAGGGCGATCAGGGTAATGCCAGCCTGTTCGGCCAGCGTCACGGCATGGGCGGTGGGGGCCGAAACGGCAATCAGAACCGGCGCGCCAAGGGCCGCCACCTTTTGCACCATGTCGATGGAAACACGGCTGGTCAGCACAACGGCTCCGGCAGGATGTGGGGTGCGGCTCAGATGGCCCGCAAGTTTATCCAATGCATTATGGCGGCCGACATCTTCGCGCGCGGCGATCAGGTGGCCAGACCAGAAGCCCGCCGCATGGGCGGCGCGGGTGGTGTCGTGCAGCGGCTGGGCCGCAGGAAGGCTGGCAACGGCGGCCATCACTTGCGATGGGGTCATGCGGAACGGCGATGCCGGCACCTGTGCCATCTTGCGCGTCGCCTCTTCCAGCGAGTCGATGCCACACAGACCGCAACCCACCGGACCCGCCATCGTGCGGCGACGTTTGGTCAGCCGCGCCTCGGCGTCGCCTTCCAGCCAGATTTGAACATCAAGACCGTGGGGTGTTTCTACAACCTCAACGCTTTGAATTTCCTCAGATTTCGCGATGCCTTCAGTCAGCGCAAAGCCATAGGCAAAGTCCACCAGATCGGCGGGCGATGCCATCATCACGGCTTGGGTCGAGCCGTTGAAGGACAGTGCCACCGCGACCTCTTCCGGCAACTCGCGGCTGCCGGAGCTCACTGCGCCCATCCCGAAGGACAGGCGCGGCAGGGGGCGGTGGGTTTGCATCACTCGGCCGCCGGAAGGATGCGGCGTGAATTTGCGGCTTGGGCGGCATATTCTTCCTGCCACTCGGTCGGCCCGTTCGAGGGCGAAACCTGCACCGCCGTCACCTTATACTCGGGGCAGTTGGTCGCCCAATCCGAGAAGTCGGTGGTGATCACGTTGGCCTGCGTGTCGGGATGGTGGAAGGTGGTATAGACCACGCCCGGATTGACCTTGTCGGTGATGGTTGCGCGCAGTGTCGTATCACCCGAACGCGAGGCAAGCCGCACAAAATCGCCATCCTTCACGCCGCGCACTTCGGCGTCATGCGGGTGGATTTCCAGCACGTCCTGATCATGCCACATCACGTTCGGCGTGCGCCGCGTTTGCGCGCCGACGTTGTATTGCGACAAGATCCGCCCCGTGGTCAGCAACAGCGGGAAGCGCGGGCCGGTCTTTTCATCGGTCGCAACATACTCGGTATTGATGAATTTACCCTTACCGCGCACAAAGCCATCGACGTGCATCAGCGGCGTGCCATCCGGAGCCTTTTCGTTGCACGGCCATTGGACCGAGCCCATCGTCTCAAGCTTTTCATAGTTAACGCCAGCAAACGAAGGCGTCGTCAGCGCGATTTCATCCATGATCTGAGAGGGATGCGTATAGGTCCAGCCCGCGCCCATCGCGTTGGCGAACATCTGCGTCACTTCCCAATCGGCATAGCCGTTGCGCGGTGCCATCACCTTGCGGACGCGGTTGATGCGACGCTCGGCGTTGGTAAAGGTGCCGTCTTTTTCAAGGAAGGTCGAGCCGGGCAGGAAGACGTGGGCGTAGTTCGCGGTTTCGTTCAGGAACAGGTCGTGGACGATCACGCACTCCATCGCGGCCAGACCGGCGGCGACGTGTTTGGTGTCGGGGTCCGATTGCAGGATGTCTTCGCCCTGACAATACAGGCCCTTGAAGGTGCCTTCAACAGCCGCGTCCAGCATGTTCGGGATGCGCAGACCCGGTTCGTCATCAATCTTGACGCCCCAGACCTTTTCGAAAATGTCGCGCACAGCCTCGCCCTTCACGTGGCGATAGCCGGGCAACTCGTGCGGGAAAGACCCCATATCGCACGAGCCCTGCACGTTGTTCTGTCCGCGCAGCGGGTTCACGCCCACACCCGGACGACCCACGTTACCGGTCATCATGGCAAGGTTGGCAATCCCGATCACGGTGGTCGAACCTTGGCTGTGTTCGGTCACACCCAGCCCGTAGTAGATCGAGCCGTTACCCCCCAGCGCAAACAGGCGGGCCGCCGCGCGCACCTCTTCCGCCGGAACACCGGTCAGAAGTTGCACGGCCTCGGGGGCGTGGTGGGGCTGGCTGACAAATTCGGCGTAGTCCTGGAATTCATCCCAATCGCAGCGGTCGCGGATGAAGCCTTCGTTAAACAAACCTTCGGTCACAATGACATGCGCCAGCGCCGTGACAATGGCGACGTTGGTGCCGGGCGTCAGCGCAAGGTGGTGTGCCGCCTTGATATGCGGGCTTTCCACCATTTCGGTCCGGCGCGGATCGATCACTATCAGCTTGGCACCTTTGCGCAGCCGCTTCTTCAAGCGGCTGGCAAAGACGGGGTGGCCCGAAACGGGGTTCGCACCGATGACGATAACCACATCGGTTTCTTCCACCGAATCAAAATCTTGCGTCCCTGCCGAAGTGCCAAGGGTCTGGCCCAGCCCATAACCGGTGGGCGAATGGCAGACGCGGGCGCAGGTATCCGTATTATTGTTCATAAACACGGCGCGGGTCAGTTTCTGCACCAGATAGGCTTCTTCATTGGTGCAGCGCGACGAGGTGATCACGCCCACCGAATGACGCCCATGCTTGTCGATCAGACCCTGCATGCGGTTCGCGGCGAAGGTCATCGCCTCATCCCACGACACTTCCTGCCACGGATCGTTGATGTTCTCGCGGATCATCGGGTTCAGGATGCGATCCTTGTGGCTGGCATAGCCATAGGCGAAGCGGCCCTTGACGCAGGAATGGCCACGGTTGGCCTTGCCGTGCTTGTAAGGGACCATCCGCACCAGTTCGTCGCCGCGCATCTCGGCTTTGAACGAACAGCCGACGCCGCAATAGGCGCAGGTGGTGACGACGGAACGTTCCGGCGTGCCGATCTCGATGATCGATTTTTCTTGCAGCGTGGCGGTCGGGCAGGCCTGCACGCAGGCACCGCAGGACACGCAATCGGACGCCAGCGCGTTGTCGGTTTTCGCCCCGAACGACACGCGGCTGTCAAAACCACGGCCTTCGATGGTCAGCGCGAAGGTGCCTTGCACCTCTTCGCAGGCACGCACGCAGCGCGAGCAGACGATGCACTTCTGCGGGTCATAGCTGAAGTAAGGGTTTGAATCATCACGCGGAATATACAGCGGGTTTGCGTGGCCGGAATTATCCTTGGCCTTGAAATGGGTCTCGACCGCCTCATAGCGCACGTCGCGCAGGCCGACCGCGCCCGCCATATCCTGCAACTCGCAATCGCCATTGGCCGAGCAGGTCAGGCAATCCAGCGGGTGGTCCGAGATGTAAAGCTCCATCACGCCGCGGCGCAGTTGCTTCAGCTTGGCGTTCTGGGTGTGGACCTTGAGGCCGGGGGCGACGGGGGTGGTGCAGGATGCGGGCGTACCGTTGCGGCCTTCGATTTCCACAAGGCACAGACGGCATGAACCGAAGGCATCAAGGCTATCGGTGGCGCAAAGTTTCGGCACGGAAATGCCGATTTCTGCTGCCGCGCGCATGATCGAGGTGCCTTCCGGCACGGTGATGTCAAAGCCGTCGATGGTCAATGTTACCATTTGTTTGGATTTGGCGGCAGGGGTGCCGAAATCGCGGTCGGGAATGATGAAGTCTTTCATTCGGCGGCTTCCTTCATGGCGTTGAAGTCGTCAGGGAAATGGGTCAGCGCGGACATGACGGGGTAGGGCGTGAACCCGCCGAGCGCGCAAAGAGAGCCTGATTTCATGGTGTTACACAGATCTGTCAGTAGCGGGATCGCGGTTGCGTCGCCCTTGGCGATGCGGTCCACGGTTTCCACGCCGCGGACGGCCCCGATACGGCAGGGGGTGCATTTGCCGCAGGATTCAATCGCGCAGAACTCCATCGCAAAGCGGGCTTGTTTCAGCATATCGGCAGAATCGTCGAACACGGTCAGGCCGGCGTGGCCGATCAGACCATCCTTGCCCGCGAATTCCTCATAGCCGAAGGGCGTGTCGAACAGCGCGCGGGGGAAATAGGCCCCCAGCGGGCCGCCAACCTGAACCGCCTTCACAGGGCGGCCCGAAGCCGTGCCGCCTGCGATCTTGTCAACGATTTCGCCAAGAGTCAGACCGAAGGCAATCTCATACAGCCCGCCGTGCTTGACGTTTCCGGCGATCTGCAGCGGGATCGTGCCGCGCGACCGGCCAAGGCCGAAGTTCTTGTAATGCTCGGCACCCTTCTCGAAAATCACCGGCACAGAAGCCAACGAGATCACGTTGTTGACGACCGTCGGCTTGCCCATAAAACCTTCCAGCGCGGGCAGCGGTGGCTTGGCGCGGACGACGCCGCGCTTGCCTTCAAGGCTGTTCAGCAGGCTGGTCTCCTCACCGCAAACATAGGCCCCCGCGCCGACGCGGATTTCCATGTCAAAGGTGTGATCCGAGCCCAGAACCGACGCGCCCAGCACGCCTTCGGTGCGGGCGATGGTCACAGCCTCTTGCATCACGCGAATGGCGACGGGGTATTCCGAACGAATATACACAAATCCCTTGGTGGCCCCTGTCGCAAGGCCCGCGATGGCCATGCCTTCGATCAGGGTGAAGGGATCGCCCTCCATCAGCATGCGGTCGGCGAAGGTGGCACTGTCACCTTCATCGGCGTTGCAGACGATATATTTGCGGTCGGCCTTTGCTTCGGACACAGTCTTCCACTTGATGCCGGTAGGGAAGCCCGCGCCGCCACGACCGCGCAGACCGGAATTCGTGACCTCGGCCACAATCGCAGCCTTGTCCATCGCAAGCGCGCGGGTCAGACCGGTCAGGCCGCCTTGGGCCTTGTAATCATTCAGGGAAAGCGGATCAATCACGCCGACGCGGGCAAAGGTCAGGCGGGTTTGCGCGCGCATCCACGGCAGATCATCAGTCAGACCCAGCGCCTTGGGGTGGGCGGCAAGGTCGCCCAGCAGGGCCGGAACATCGGAAAGCGTCAGCGGACCAAAGGCCAGACGACCAGCGGTGGTTTCCACCTCGGCCATCGGTTCCAGCCAGACCATCCCGCGCGAGCCATTGCGAACGATTGTTAGGTCAATGCCTTTGGCCTTGGCATGAACATGCAGGGCTTCGGCGATTTCATCCGCGCCAAGGGCGACGGCGGCGCTGTCGAGCGGCAGGTAAATCTTCATTTCAGACCCCCGATGATGGCGTCAATGCGGGCTTCGTCTACGCGGCCAATCAGTTTGCCATCGACAATCGCAGCAGGCGCACAGGCACACAGGCCAAGGCAGAACACGGGTTCAAGCGTTACCGCGCCGTCCTTGGTGGTTTCGTGCCATTCGATGCCCAAAGCTTTTTGCGCATGGGCAGCCACACGGTCGGCACCCATGGCCTGACAGGCCTCGGCGCGGCACAGTTTCAGAACGTGATTGCCCGCCGGATTTTCGCGGAAATCGTGATAAAAGCTCATCACGCCATGCACTTCGGCGCGTGACAGGTTCAGATCCTGCGCGATGATCGGCAGGGCGTCCTGCGGCACATAGCCGAAATCGGCCTGAATGGCGTGAAGGATCGGCAGCAGCGCGCCCTCCATCCCCTTGTGAGCGTTCAGGATTTCCCCGACGCGCGAGGTCACTTCGACGGAATCAAGCATGGCACAGCCCTTTGTAACTTGGCCCCGTGATACGCCGATTGATAGGGAAATCAATGTGGAATTCCCGTTGTTTGATAGGCGCGGCCTATCGAGATAGCCGTGCAGCGCCTTCGATCAGGGCTTGCAAGACGGGGGTTTGCGGATCGCGGCGCGGGGCGATCAGGCCGACAAGGTGTTCGGCCTCTGGCTCCACAATCGGGATGGCGGCCAATCCGCCCGGACCGGCGAACATCTCGGCCAGTTTGCGCGGCACCACGGAGGCCCAGTTGCCCGTGCGAACATGGGCGACCAAAGCGATGGTCGAGTTCGATTCCACGGTGGGGGCGGGGCGGGTTCCGGCCTCAAGCAGGTGCTGGTTGATGATGCGGCGGTTCTGCATATCGGAGGTCAACAGGCACAGGGGTTCGCCCGCGACATCAGACCACGTTACAGATGGCCGCGACGCAAGCGGGGAGGACGGCGCGCAGAGCAGGCGATAAAATTCAGTATACAAAGGGACTTGCGCGACGCGGCCCAAGGGTTCGTTATCCAGATAAGTGATGCCTGCATCAAGTTCGAGGCTTTCGATCCCTGCAAGAATCTCGGCGCTGGTGCGCGACAGGATGGTAACGCGCACGTTGGGGTGACGGGCGATGAAGGGGCCGGTCAGATCGGCCACCATCGGCAGGGCGGTGGGAATCACGCCCAACCGCAGATTGCCCGACAGGCCCGCATGCACGGTGCGCATTTCATCCTTCAGCGCACGCACATCACCCACGATCTTGCGCGCCCAGTCCAGCACGCGCTGGCCTTCGGGCGTCAGCCCCTGAAAGCGCGAGCCGCGAAACACCAGTTGCACGCCAAGCTGATCCTCAAGCTGGCGGATTGCGCCCGAAAGGCTGGGTTGGGTAACGCGGCAAGCCTCGGCCGCGCGGCCAAAGTGGCGCTCGTTGGCAAGGGCGATGAACATTTCCAGCTTGTCGATCATGCGGGCAGGGTGGCGGGGATTGGTGACGCGCGCAAGGGCGGCGGTTTGTTTGGGCTACGGTAGAAGCCTCCGGCGGGAGTATTTGGGCCAAGATGAAATCGGCAGGTTGCGGCAGCGGGGGGGAGGGCTTACCTCTGGGGCATGAAATATTTTATCCCCTTTCTGAAGCAGCAGCCCTTTGTGCCGGTGATCCGGTTGCAGGGAGCGATTGGTGCGGGCGGGCGCAGCCTGTCGGATCAGGCGCTTGCGCCGGTGATCGAGCGGGCCTTTGCGCGCGGCAAGCCTGCGGCGGTGGCTTTGGTCATCAACTCGCCGGGCGGGTCGGCGGTGCAGTCCAGCCTGATTGCGGCGCGTATCCGGCGGCTGGCGGATGAGAAACGCGTGCCGGTTTACGCCTTTGTCGAGGATATCGCGGCCTCGGGCGGGTATTGGCTGGCCTGTGCTGCGGATCAGATCTTTGTTGATCCGTCGTCGCTGGTGGGGTCGATCGGGGTGATCTTTGCCTCGTTCGGCTTTCCTGAATTCATGGCAAAGCAGGGGATTGAGCGGCGGGTGGTGACGGCGGGCAAGTCGAAAAGCTTTGCCGATCCGTTCCTGCCGCAAAAGCCCGAGGATGTGGACCGTCTACGCGCGCTGCAAGGCCCGATCCATGCGGCCTTTATCGAGCATGTGAAGGCGCGGCGCGGGGCAAGGCTGGCCGAGGCGGACCTGTTCAATGCCGATATCTGGGTGGGGCAGGGGGCGGTTGATCTGGGGCTGGCGGACGGTGTGGCGCATCTGGTGCCAAAGCTGAGGTCGATCTACGGCGACAAGGTGCGGCTTGTGCCTTACGGGCAAAAGCGCAGTCTGTTTCAGCGCCTTGGCGCGCGGATTGCACAGGATGCGCTGTCTGGCGTGGAAGAACAGGCGCTTTGGGCGCGGTATGGGTTGTAAATCATGGTAAAGGCCGCGATCCTGTTTCTGGTGGTCATGGTGCTGATCGGCATCATAGGCAATGCGCTGTTTCCCGGCGCAATCGGTCGCAATGTGAAAAAGCGGCTGACGGGGGGGAAACCCTCTACCTGTCCGCGCTGCGGGCGCTATGTGATCGGCTCTAAAGGATGCGATTGCAGGAAGGGCTGACATGCGGGCGTTGGTAACGGGGGCGGGCAAGCGGTTGGGCCGCGAGATGGCGCTGTATCTGGCGCGGCGTGGTTTCGATGTGGCGGTGCATTATGCAAGTTCGGGGGCCGAGGCCGCCGGAGTTGTGGCCGAGATCACTGCTATGGGACTGCGGGCTGTGGCCGTGCAGGCCGATCTGCTGGATGAGGCGCAAGTGCAAACCCTGATCGCGCAGGCGGTTGCGGGGCTTGGCGGGCCTCTGACGGTGCTGATCAACAATGCCTCGATCTTTGAATATGACACGATTGCCAGCGCGACGCGGACCAGTTGGGACCGCCATATCGAAAGCAATCTGCGCGCGCCCTTCGTGCTGACCCAAGGTTTTGCCGTGCAGGTGCCGCAGGCGGTGCCAGATGCGGCGGGCGAACCGGTGGCGCAGGGCTTGATCGTCAATATGATCGACCAGCGCGTGCATAAGCTGACACCCGAATTCATGACCTATACCCTTGCCAAGATGGGGCTTTGGGCGCTGACCCAGACCTCGGCGCAGGGGCTTGCGCCGCATGTGCGGGTGAACGGAATCGGGCCGGGGCCGACGTTGCAGGGCGGGCGGCAAAGCGACAGTCACTTCGCGCGGCAGCGGGCAGCAACCGTGCTGAAACGCGGGGCAAATCCGGCGGATATCACGGCGGCGCTGGGATTTTTCCTCGATTCCCCGGCCGTTACCGGGCAGATGATTGCGGTGGATGGCGGGCAGCATCTGGGCTGGCAAACCCCTGATGTGCTGGGGGTTGAGTGAGCCTTTCGCGGGCGGGTCGGGAAAGTTGTCCACTTTTCGATCCAGCTTCACAGTCGCGTTACAAATTGTCCTGACTTATCAGGGATTTGCCAAATGGTAATAAATATTCCTTTTGTTTTCATGGGCTTAAAAAGATGCCTAAAAAATAGGCAGATCGGGGAATGGGGCCGAAAACAAGGGAAAATCCGAGTTTCCGAAAACTTCTCCCCCTAGTTATCCACAGAAAGAGTGGACAGCTTTCTACTTGCCCCCAGTGCCGTATCATTGCAGCCAAGCGGCAGAATCGATGACTCTGAAAGAGGCCTTTTGCATGAACGAACCAGTGCAAACCGGACATGAGGTAATTCAGAATTATCTGAAGACTTTGGACGGAAGTCCGGGGGTTTACCGCATGTTGAATGCGGCCTCTGAGGTGCTTTACGTCGGCAAGGCGCGCAATCTGAAGGCGCGGGTTTCCAACTATGCGCGGCCCTCGGGACATTCGGGCCGGATCGCGCGGATGATCAGCGAAACCGTGTCGATGATGTTCCTGACGACGCGCACGGAAACAGAGGCGCTGCTGCTGGAGCAGAACCTGATCAAGCAGCTCAAGCCGCGCTACAACGTGCTGCTGCGCGACGACAAATCCTTTCCGAATATCCTGATCTCACGCGAGCATGCCTTTCCGCAGTTGAAAAAGCATCGTGGCAAACGAACCGAGAAGGGATCGTATTTCGGGCCTTTCGCATCGGCAGGCGCGGTGAACCGGACGTTGAACCAGTTGCAGAAGGTGTTTCTGCTGCGGAACTGCACCGATGCGATGTTTGAATCGCGCACGCGGCCCTGTCTGCAATACCAGATCAAACGCTGCGCCGCGCCCTGCACGGGGCGGATTGATGCAGCGGGCTATGCGACGCTTGTGGCCGATGCCGAGCGATTCTTGCAGGGCAAGACTACAACCGTCCAATCCAATCTGGCCGCCGAGATGGGTGCGGCCTCTGCGGCGATGGAGTTTGAACGCGCCGCTGCCTTGCGCGACCGGATCAAGGCGCTGACGCAGGTGCAGCAAAGTCAGGGCATCAATCCGGCGGGGGTGCCGGAGGCGGATGTGATCGCGCTGCATCTGGAGGGCGGGCAGGCCTGTGTGCAGGTGTTCTTCATCCGCGCCAACCAGTCCTGGGGCAACCGCGACTTCTACCCTCGCACGGGCGCGGGCGCGGATGAGGCGGAAATCCTCGAAGCCTTTGTGGCGCAATTCTATGACGACAAGGAGCCGCCGCGCCTGATCTTGCTGTCGCATGGGGTCGAGAACGAGGATCTGTTGACCGACCTTTTGTCGGAACGCGCGGGCCGCAAGGTCGAGATTGCCATCCCCCAGCGTGGCGAGAAGGCCGAGTTGGTGGAAAACGCGGTGCGGAACGCCCGCGAAAGTCTGGCGCGCAAGATGTCGGAAAGCTCGACGCAGAACAAACTGCTGGCGGGGCTGGCCGAGGCTTTCGATCTGGACGGCGCGCCCACGCGGATCGAGGTCTATGACAACGCGCATATCCAAGGCGCGGACGCGGTGGGCGGGATGATTGTGGCGGGGGCCGAGGGCTTCCTGAAATCGCAATACCGCAAGTTCAACATCAAATCCGATGCCGGAAAGAACAGCGACGATTTCGGCATGATGCGCGAGGTGATGACGCGGCGCTTTGAACGGCTGCTGAAAGAAGACCCTGACCGCAAGTCGGATGCCTGGCCGGACCTTTTGCTGATCGACGGCGGGGCGGGGCAGGTTTCGGCGGTGGGCGGGATTCTGGCCGAACTGGGCGTGGATGACATTGCTATGATCGGCGTTGCCAAGGGCATTGACCGCGACGCAGGCAAGGAAGAATTCTACCGGCAGGGGATGCCGGTGATGGCTTTGCAGCGCAATGATCCGGTGCTGTATTTCATCCAGCGCCTGCGCGACGAGGCTCACCGCTGGGCGAACGGCGCGCATCGGGCCAAGCGGGCCAAGGCAGTCTCTGCCACACCCTTGGACGATATTCCGGGGGTTGGGGCGGTGCGGAAACGCGCGCTGCTGGCGCATTTCGGATCGGCAAAGGCGGTGTCGCGGGCAGGGGTATCGGATCTGATGGCCGTGCCGGGCGTGTCCGAAGCGATGGCCAAAGCCATCAGCGATTTCTTCAGCACCAAGGGGTAAGGCAGACGCCGATTGATCTGAACCGGATTGATCGGCACTCCCGTCCCAAGCGGCGGTTCTGTGATGCGTTTGCACAATGCAAAACGGGGGTAGCTTGCGCCACCCCCGTTTCAAATTCTTGGTTCGGACTGAAAATTCAGTCCTGCGCCGGCATTATGCCAGTGCGAGGTTCACAGCCGACTCACGACCGTCACGGCCGGATTCGATGTCGAACGTAACTGCTTGGCCGTCGTCCAGCTTGTGGATGCCAGCGCGCTCCATAGCGGAAACGTGGACGAAAACGTCCTTGTTGCCGTTTGCCGGTGCGATAAAGCCGAATCCTTTGGTTGCGTTAAACCATTTCACGGTGCCATTAGCCATCGTGGATCTCCTAGTTTTGGTGTGCCATCCGCAGAATGCGATAGCTTGGCTCAGTCACGTCAAGATCGAGAACTGAGACCGCAAGGAGACAGATTTTTCGATAGATAGCGTTTTCGCCCCCCACACATGCGCTCTTTATCTGTTTCGCACAAGGGGTAAGGAAAAAGAATCATCCGATCCGCAGGAATGGCGCGGCGTAGACGGACCCTGCGCGTTCCCCCTTTCCCAATGCCACCGCATCGGCTAGCTATTCGGCATGAAATGGACGATCCCGAACTCGTTGACCGTTCTAAGGTTGCTTGCGGCGCCCGGTGTGGCGGTGATGTTCTTGTATTTCCACCGCCCTTGGGCCGACTGGTTCGCGCTGACGCTGTTCATCGGGGCGGCGATCACCGATTGGTTCGACGGTTATCTGGCGCGATTGTGGAAGCAGGAAAGCAAGTTCGGCGCGATGCTGGACCCGATCGCCGACAAGGCGATGGTGGTGATCGCCATCATGGTGCTGACCGGCTATTCGGGGATGAACCCGTGGCTGATCCTGCCCGCCACGGTGATCCTGTTCCGCGAGGTCTTCGTTTCGGGCCTGCGCGAGTTTCTGGGGGCCAAGGCGGGGCTGCTAAAAGTCACCAAACTGGCCAAGTGGAAGACCACAGCGCAGATGGTGGCGATAGCAGTGCTGTTTCTTGGCACGGGGCTGGAATATCTGAACGGCGTGGCGATGCAGGGCATGACCCCCGAACAATATGCCGAGGCCGTTGTGCAGGGCATTGCCGACCCGATCCGCGCCTGTGGCCGGCGGGATTGCGCCTCGGTCGCGGGGGACGTGGGCTTGGTGTTGATGTGGGTTGCGGCCTTGCTGACGGCGATGACGGGGCTGGATTACTTCAAGAAATCGCTGCCGTTTCTGCGGGAAGACCCATGATCGACGTGCTTTATTTCGCTTGGGTGCGCGAACGTATCGGGCTGCCGCGCGAAAAGGTGCAGACCGATGCCGCAACCGTGGCCGATCTGATCGCGGAACTTTCCGCGCGCGAAGAACGCTATGCGCTGGCGTTTTCCGATCTGGCGGCGCTGCGGGTGGCCTTGGATCAGGAATTGTCTTCTTTCGATGCACCCTTGGCAGGCGTGCGTGAAGTGGCGTTTTTCCCACCGATGACAGGGGGCTGACATGCGCCTGTCGGTTCAGGCCGAAGCCTTTGATCTGGGGGCTGAATCCAACGCCTTTGCGGCGCATGTCGCAGGGGCGGGCGCGGTTGTCACCTTCACCGGCCTTGTGCGCGACAATGGCGGCAGTCTGGCCGCGATGGAGATCGAGCATTACCCCGGCATGACCGAAAAGGCGATTGCCGCGATCATGGATCAGGCCAAGGCGCGCTGGTCGCTGGTCGATGCTTTGGTGATCCACCGCTACGGGCGGCTGGCGGGGGGCGAGGCGATCATGATGGTTGCCACGGCGGCACCGCACCGCGCCGATGCCTTTGCCGCGGCGGAATTCCTGATGGATTACCTGAAATCCCGCGCGCCGTTCTGGAAGAAAGAACTTTCGGCCGACGGGGCCACTTGGGTCGCCGCCAAAGGCGAGGATGAGGCCGCGCTGAACCGCTGGTAAGTCAGGCCGCCCCGTGGCGGGTGTGCCACGCAGGCTGCACATCCCCTGCCATCGTCCGTGCCAGATAGACCGCCCGCGCAATCGCCCGTGCCAGACAGCAGGCCGCCGCATGGCCAAGCGCGAAACTGTCGGCAATAGGATCGGCCAAGGCCCGCGCGCCGGTGGCGGCGGCAAAGACCAGATCGCCATCCAGCAATGTATGCGACGGCACCAGCGCCCGCGCCATGCCGTCTTGAGCCGCCACCGCCATGCGCTGCGCCTGCGCTTGGGTCAGGGCGGCATCGGTCGCCACGATCGCAATCGTAGTCGCCTCGCCCCGTCGTTTGGTCAGGGGTGGCTCATGCATCGGATCATGGCCTGTGGCGATGCCCAAACCGCCAAACTCTGCGCCCATCTCCCAAGGGGCCGCCCAGAACTGCGGCCCCTCTGCCACCGTGGCCGACCCCAAAGCATTGACGGCCACCAGCGCACCCACCGTCATGCCGTTCTGCAACACAGCCGAGGCAGAGCCCAGCCCGCCCTTCCATGTTCCCGTCATTGCGCCATAGCCCGCGCCTGCGCTGCCCAGATCAAACTCTGGCCCGGCGGCCTCAAACGCAGCCCGCCCCAGATCGGCATAAGGGTTGCGCGCCCAATCCTTGTCGCCCCCGTTCAGCAGATCGAACAGGATCGCCCCCGGCACGATTGGCACGCGGGCGGGACCAACGGCAAAGCCCCGCCCCGCCGCGCGCAGACCCTCCATCACCCCCGAACAGGCATCCAGCCCAAAGGCCGATCCGCCCGACAGCACCAGCGCATCCACCTCTTGCACCAGTCGGTCGGGGGCCAGCAGATCTGTTTCGCGCGTGCCGGGTGCGCCGCCCATCAGGCTCACCGCCGCCACGAACGGGTGGTCTGCCAGCAAAACCGTGCTGCCGGACCGCAAGCCCGCATCCTGCGCGTTGCCCACCCGCAGCCCCGGCACATCGGTAATCAGGTTCCGTACTCCGTTCCGCATGGCATCCTCTCTGCAAAAATATCCTCGGGGGGAAGGATTTGTGCAGCAAATCCTGTGGGGGGCAGACAGCCCCCCGGCTTGAGCCTGCCCCAAGCCCGTGCCATCGTCAGCAAAGCACAAAAAGGGGATGAGGATGCAAAAAGTTGCGGTGATTACGGCAGGCGGGTCCGGCATGGGGGCGGCTGCGGCGCGGCGTCTGGCGGCGGATGGGTTCGCGGTGTCGATCCTGTCCTCGTCGGGGAAGGGCGAGGCGCTTGCACAGTCTTTGGGCGGGGTTGGGGTCACTGGGTCGAACCAGTCCGGCGACGACGTACAGCGGTTGGTCGATGTGACGATGGCGCGGTTTGGGCGGATCGATGTGCTTGTGAACTCGGCCGGACATGGACCAAGGGCGGCGCTGCTTGATATCACCGACGAGGGCTGGCATCAGGGCATCGACATCTATTTCCTGTCCGCCGTGCGCCCTATTCGGGCCGTCACCCCGATCATCGAGGCGCAGGGCAGTGGCGGGTCGATCATCAATATCACCACTTTCGCCACCTTCGAGCCTGATCCCGCCTTCCCGACCAGTGGCGTTGCGCGGGCAGGTCTGGCCGCATTTACAAAGCTTTATGCCGACAAATATGCGCCGCAAGGCATTCGCATCAACAACATATTGCCGGGCTTTATCAACTCATTGCCCGAGAAAGAAGAATTCCGCAGCCGCATCCCGATGGGCCGCTATGGCCGTGTCGAGGAAATCGCGGGAACTGTCAGCTTTCTGGCTTCGGATGCGGCGGGCTATATCACGGGGCAGAACCTGCGCGTGGATGGCGGGATTACGCGGTCTGTGTGACCTGCGTTTAAGGGGGCGTGAGGATCACGCACCCTACCCTTCGCACCAAGCCTGTGCCGGTTTGCGCGGCGGCGGGAGTGGCGCAGGGGCCGGTTGCCTCCGGCGGGGATATTTTTGCAAAGAGGATGGGCGGAACATTTTGTTTCCGCGGGCTTTGCCGAAAATATCGTTCTAAGGTTTTGTTAACTTTGTCGTGGCAGCCTTGGGCCATGTCACACTATTTGCGCCCCGAATCCAAAGCCGCCAGCATCTTTTTCACCGTAGCCCTTGCGCGGCGCGGGGATGATCTGTTGTTGCGCGAGATCGAGCGTTTGCGTCAGGCCGTGCGCCTGACGCGGGCGGAGCGGCCGTTCCAGATCGATGCATGGGTCGTTTTGCCCGATCATCTGCATGCGATATGGACGATGCCTTGGGGGGATGGCGACTACGCCACCCGCTGGCGTCTGATCAAGGCGCGGTTCTCGATGGGCTTGCCACGCGGTGTTGCGCGGGCCAGCCACCAGCTGCGCTCCGAGCGCGGGGTCTGGCAGCGCCGGTTCTGGGAGCATCATCTTCGCAACGATGAGGATTACGCGGCCCATATGCGGTTTTGCCGCACTGATCCGGTGCTGCACGGGCTGGTTGAGACGGCAACCGAGTGGCCGTTTTCATCCTTTCACCAGCACACACCTTTGCAGAAGGTGGGGTAGGGTGCGTGCTTGCACGCACCTTTGCCAGTCAGAAATCGAACAGATCGCCCAGAAAGCTTTCCCGTCGTTTCTTCTTGTAGCCGCGGTGGTAATCGTCGTCGTCGTCGTCACGGCGGCGCGGTGGTTCTTCGCGGTAGGTTTGGGGCGCGGCACGCGGCGGTTCGGGCAAATAGACGGGGGCCGCTTCACGCGGGGCAGAGCGGGCAACAGGCTCGGAGGTTCCGGCGGCGCGGTCGATGATCTTGTCCAACTCTCCACGATCCAGCCAGACCCCGCGGCATTTGGGGCAATAGTCGATCTCGACTCCGTTCCGGTCGGCCATGACAAGGGTTTCGTTATCGACAGGGCAACGCATCGGCTTCTCCATTTTTCCATGCTGGTGTTAGATGGGGGCGCAAATCCGCATCGCAAGAGGCTTGCTAAAACCTGCGCTTCAGGTCATTCTATAAATGAGCCGTGGCGATGGCGTCGCCACAAGGGGGAAGCCCCGCCGCTTGCAGGCCAGTCCTGCTTTCGTCCTGCACGCCGGGACCTTTCGGGGTTCCGTGCCGCATATGGGTCGGACCCCAGCCATGAGGTCTGATATGACGGAACGTCCGCAACAATACCGTTTCCACCAAGGCGACCGGGTGCTGCCCTTTGCTGCCGAAGAATATGACACCCGCCTTGCCGATCTGCGCGAGTTGATGGAGGTGCAGGGGGTTGATGCCTGCGTCTTCACCTCGATGCACAACATCGCCTATTACTCGGGCTTCCTCTATTGCTCGTTCGGGCGTCCCTATGGTCTGGTGGTGACGCCGACGCAATCGGTGACGATCAGCGCGGGGATTGACGCGGGCCAGCCGTGGCGGCGTTGCCATGGCGACAACATCACCTACACCGACTGGCAGCGTGACAATTACTGGCGTGCGATCCTGTCTGTAACGGGGGAAGGCCGCGTGATCGGCTGTGAGGCCGACCATCTGACGCTGCTGCAATCGGAAAAGCTGAACCATTTCCTGAAGCCCAAGCGCGGTGTCGATATCGCCCCCGCCACTATGCGCCAGCGCATGAGCAAGTCGCCCGCCGAATTGATCATGATCCGCAACGGCGCGGCTGTGGCCGATGTCGGTGGCTATGCGATCCGCGAGGCCGTCAAGGAAGGCGCGCGCGAGTTGGATATCGCCATGGCGGGGCGTGACGCGATGGAGTTGGAGATTGCCAAACGCTTCCCCGATGCCGAATACCGCGATACCTGGGTTTGGTTCCAGTCGGGCATCAACACGGACGGGGCGCATAATCCCGTGACCTCGCGCAAGCTGAAGCGGGGCGATATCCTGTCGCTGAATACCTTCCCGATGATCTCGGGCTATTACACCGCTTTGGAGCGCACGATGTTCGTGGGCGAGGTCGATGCCGCCAGCCGCCGGATCTGGGAGATCAACGTCGCGGCGCATGAATATGGCATGAGCCTGCTGAAACCCGGTGCCTCTTGCGCCGAGGTGACGCACAAGATCAACACCTTCTTCGAAGAGCATCAGGTGCTGCAATACCGCACTTTCGGCTATGGCCACTCGTTCGGGGTGCTGTCGCATTACTATGGCCGCGAGGCTGGTCTGGAACTGCGCGAGGACATCGATACCGTGCTGGAGCCGGGGATGGTGATCTCGATGGAACCGATGCTGACCATTCCCGAAGGCCAGCCGGGCGCGGGCGGCTATCGTGAACATGACATCCTGATCATCACCGAGGATGGCAACGAAGACATCACGAAATACCCCTACGGTCCCGATTTCAACATCGTGGGCTAAGGGGTCGGTTTGTCCTTTTCTTCCCGCCGAGGGTTTCCGGCATAAGCGACGGAGCCTCCGGCGGGGATATTTGGGCAAAGAGGATGAGCGGAACGCGGCATCCTTTCCCCGAAGGTGCAAAAGATGTGGCATGAATCACCCTTTGGCGGCAACGCCAGAGGGTTTCTTATTTTCAAGGGCGACAGGGGACTTGACGGGCGGGCGGAGTCACGCGCTAGGTGCCGTTAACCGATGCAATTCCGAGTCTCTGCTGTGACAAGCCCTGTTCTTCGCATTATGGCGCTTTTGGCGCTTTCCATTCTTGCGGCTTGTGCCGCGCCCAAAGCCGAAGAGCCGCAATTGCCGGTGATCACACCCGGCTACGAAGCGGTCGAGGATGAAGGGTTCTTCATCGAAGCAGTCGAGCCGCAGCATCTTGCCGGGGGTCAGGCCCGCGTCGAGGTGGATTATGCAGGCGACGAAAAGCCCGGAACCATTGTGGTGGATACCTTCGCCCGCAGGCTTTACTTTGTTTTGGAGGGCAACCGGGCGATCCGCTATGCCATAGCGGTGGGCCGTGAAGGTTTGGCTTTCCGTGGCTCGGGTGTGATCGGGCGCAAGGAAAAGTGGCCAAGCTGGCAGCCTACCGCCAATATGTTGCGGACAAGGCCCGATCTTTACGCGGAATACGCGGGCGGTCGCGCTGGCGGTCTGGATAACCCCTTGGGTGCGCGGGCGATGTATCTGTATCGCGGCGGGCGCGATTCGATGTTCCGTATCCACGGCACCATCCAGAACTCCAGCATCGGCCATGCCACCAGTGCGGGTTGCATCCGCTTGTTCAACCAAGACGCGATGGATCTGTTCGAGCGGGTCGAGATGGGCGCGCGGGTGAAGGTGCGCTCGCTTGAGGAAAGCCTTGAGGCTGAAGGCCCCTATATGGAAGATGCCTATGGCCGTGCGGTGCCGGATACGCCGGTGAACGTCGCCAAAAAGGCTGCCGACCTGATTGCAATTGCCGAAGAAGAGGCGCGGCGCGTCGAGCAAGAGGCGATTGCCGCCGAACAAGCCGCGCTAGAGTTCGAGAAGGCCGAGAAAAAGCGGCTGGCAAAGTGCAGGCGTCAGGGGATTGCACCGGCGGATTGCCCGCCGGCCCCCCAGACTGTGCTGGCCGGGATCAGCCAATAATCACGTAGTCTTTCAACGTGGTTTCCAGCACTTCCCAAGTGCCTTTGAAGCCCGGTTTGATGATATAGCTGTCACCCGCCCTCAGGTGGGTGACTGTGCCGTTTTCATCGGTCAGCACAGAATGGCCGGAATGGATGTAGACATATTCCCATTCTGTATAGGACGTGCGCCACTTGCCCCGCGTGGATTGCCACAGCCCGCTGTAGATGGACCCGCGTTCTTCCACGCTCCATGTTGTGTGAACCGGATCGCCCTCGATCAGACGTGCCGCGTCGGGGCGGGTGATTTCGGGGGTGATGCCGTCACGGGTCACGCGGGTTAGCAGGCTCATGAATGCTCCTATCTGTTGGCCCTATAGCGCCTTGCGGGGCCGCCAAGGTCAAGAGGCTGGCCGCGCCGCAGTGCAGCGTAATATTCTTGCTGTCCCGACAGGGCTGTGCCTTTATACTGGGCAGGAATAGATCAGCGCGGAGCTTGCCTGACATGAGTGCCACCTCGGCTTTGCGCCCCGTGCTGCCCCCCGATATCCGCGCCCGCAAGGGTCAGGCGCCCTTGGTGGTGCTGACGGCCTATACCACGCCGGTGGCGCGGCTGGTCGATCCGCATTGCGATATTGCGCTGGTGGGCGATTCGGTGGGGATGGTGCTGCATGGCATGCCAAGCACGCTTGGCGTCACGATGGAGATGATGATCCTGCATGGCCGTTCGGTGGTGCGTGGGCTGTCGCGCGCGATGGCGGTGATCGACATGCCGTTCGGATCGTATGAGGAAAGCCCGCAGCAGGCCTATCGCAACGCTGCCCGCCTGATGGCGGAAACCGGCGCGCCTGCGGTCAAGCTGGAGGGCGGCGCGCATATGGCTGAAACCATTGCGTTTTTGACCAAGCGCGGCGTGCCGGTGATGGCGCATATCGGCCTGACGCCGCAATCGGTGAACACATTGGGCGGCTATAAGGTGGTTGGCCGCGAGGGGGAGGCTGAGGCCGTGGTCGAGGATGCGCGCGCTGTTGAGGCGGCAGGGGCGTTCTCGGTGGTGCTGGAGAAGGTGCCGGTCGGCCTGTCGGCACGCATCACGCAAATCCTGTCGATTCCGACGATTGGCATCGGCGCGGGCGTTCACTGTGACGGGCAGGTGCTGGTGGTCGATGACATGCTGGGCCTGTTCACTGAATTCCGTCCGAAATTTGTGAAACGCTATGCCGAATTGGGGCAGGCCGCCGATCAGGCGATTGCCGCCTATGCCGCCGAAGTGCGCGCCCGTGCCTTCCCTGCCGACGAACACGGCTTTGCCGATGTTTTGCCCACGAAAGACAAGCCATGACCGAGATCGTCCACACCGTTGCCGAATTGCGTCGAAAGGTGCGGGCTTGGCGGGGCGCTGGGGAAATGGTGGGCGTCGTGCCGACCATGGGCGCGCTGCATGACGGGCATCTGTCGCTGGCGCGCCGCGCGCGGGCGGAATGTGACCGCGTGATCACCACGATTTTCGTGAATCCCAAACAGTTCAACAACCCCGACGATCTGAAGAAATACCCTCGCACTTTGGAGGCCGATGCGGCGCTGTTGTCGCATGTGCCGGTTGATGTGGTTTTTGCGCCTTCGGTGGACGAGGTTTATCCCGACGGGTTTGCCACCACGGTTTCAGTGGGCGGCGTGTCCGAGCCGCTGGAAGGCCGGATGCGTCCGGGCCATTTTGACGGTGTGGCCACGGTTGTGACCAAGCTTTTCGGAATGACCGAGGCGGATCGCGGATATTTCGGCCAGAAGGATTGGCAGCAGTTGCAGGTGGTGCTGAAGCTGGTGCGCGATCTGAACCTGCCGGTCGAGGTAGTGGGCTGTGAAACCATCCGCGAGGAGGACGGGCTGGCGATGTCGTCGCGCAATGTGCGTCTGACACCTGAAGGCCGCGCGATTGCGGCTGTGCTTTATGCGGCGGTGACTGTGGCGGCCGAGGATATTCGCGCCGGTCAATCTGACCGCATGGCGATCCGCGAGGCCGCCGAAAAGCTGCGCGCGGCAGGGTTCGAGAGGGTCGAATACATCGAATTGCGCGATGCCGAAACGCTGATGCCCTCGGATGATCCGCGCCGCCCGCGCCGGATGCTGGCGGCGGCTTGGCTGGACGGCGTGCGCCTGATCGACAATATCCCGGTCTGACCGGATTCTCCTGCGGAAAACGATTGCCGAACCTGCTGTCCCGTCTTGTCCTGACCCAATCAGGTCTTGGCGAGGGGATAGACTTGGGCAAGGATGGTATGATCGGTCATGGGGCGCCGCCTTATTTCCACGACCGGTGGATGTAATCGGGATTTACATTCATATATTGTGACGCAGGTTCAAACGGAGGATCAGATGGCCGATTTCGAGACGCAGATTCTGGAAAGCCAGAAACAGGTTGCCGCAGCGCAGGCCAAGATTTCCGAGGTAACAGGCCGGATTGAGGCGGCGCGGGCCAAACTTGACGCGGGCGAGGCTGCTATCGACATCGAAAACGCGACGCTGGACGATGTGAACAAGCATACCGACGTGATGAACGCGAATATCGCGGAACTGATCATGGGTCTGGATGACGTGACTGCGGGGTTCTCGAAGGACTTCGACGAGATGCGCTCTAAGACCGGTATGGAAAGCTTTGTTGGAATTTTCTCCAATGCGAAATCGGAGTCGATGCGGCAGGAGCGGCTGCGGACGGCCTCGATTGATACGAAATTGCAGGATCTGATTGCCAAATCCGATGTGATTGTGCGGCTGTTGCAGGGCCAGCTTGATCTGCTGAACACGCAGAAAACGCGGGTCGAGGTGAATTTGGGCGACACGCTGACCGAACGAGAAACCACCGTTTCAGCGCTGGAATCCGTGCGGGCCGAGATCACCACGATGGACCCCAAGATCATCGAGCTGGAAAACAAGATCAGCGTCGAACAGGACGCCGCCGTGCGAACCAAGCTTGAAACCGATCTGGCGGGGCTGAACGCGCGCTACAATGCGCTTGTACAGGATGAGCAGGTGCAGCTTGCCAAAAGCCAAACCCTTGAACGGTATATCGAAAAGGGCAAGACTTGGGTCGATAGCCTGACCAATCAGGCCGCCACCCAGCTTGTGCTGATCAACAAGCTGCAGACGGATACCAAGCAGCGCGTGGTGCTGTATGATGCGCTGACCAGCAGCCTGAAAACCGCCCAGCAGCAGGACGTGGCCCACCGCATCAACGAAATCGGCGTGAAAACCGACCAAGAGGCGCAGGCCGCCATGGCTGCGATCGGCGCTGCTACCAATGACAAGATGGCCGACATGCTGGAAAGCCACGAGCAGCACATGGTCTTTGCGCGGCAGGTGCTGGAGCAAAAAGCCAAGGCCGACGAACGCTTTGCCCGCCGTTTTGCCAAGATCGTCGAAAAGCACGACAAGAACGCATACGGGGAATAGGCCGTGGCCGATGTGAAGGACGCGCTGACCAGCGACCATATGGAGTTGTATGACACGCTGACGGCGCGGCGCTATTTTGCCAAGTTTGATCGCATCACCGCCCATCTGTTGCGGGTGGCGGGCGAGGTGGAATCCGAAGGCCGACTGACCCGGACCGAGGCGCGCACCTTGGGCCGCTATCTGACAGCGCTGGCAGCGACCTTTGATGCGTTAAGCCACAAATACCTGATGACGGGGCGGGCCGAAGGGTCTCCGCGCCTGACGTTTGACAGGCACGATTCCGGCTTTCCGGTGGCGCAGGAATTAATGGTGATGGCGCTGGATGCGGCGCAGGTGGACAAGCATCTGGGCGGCATGGCCTCGGAAACCGAACTCAAGGACCGCATGGTGCGCCAGATCGTGCGGGATCTGGCCGTGCCGGTGCAGTTGCAATTCGCCCTGTCACAGCGGCTTTACTATGAATCACTGGCGGCGGGCGGGTTGTTCTGGGCGCGCAACGACCCCGATGCGCAATGGATCGAGGACAAGGGTGACCGGCGGCATTATCTGGTGCATTGGGCGGTCTATGATGCCCAAGCCAACCTGCCGGTTGTCTACCTGATGGATGTCGAGGACAGCGGCAAGAAGCCCCTGCCGAACGATGATCGCCGCTGGCCTTTGGTGCAATCGCATCTGATGGCGCAATCCTTGGGCGGGCTGAAACTGCTGACCATCGCCCAAGGTTTTGACAAAGACTTCCCCGAAACCCACCCGAAACGCTTGCGCCGGATCACGCTTGGCCCGATGCACAGCCACGATTTCACGCTGCAATCCGGCCCGATCAGTCAGGTTCTGGCCGATGCCCAGGCCCCCGATGGCGATGACTGGGCGATGGTCTGGACGGTCGAAGACCTGATCTCGGACCGCGAGGAAGAGGTGAAAGACGGCTGGTTTTCGACCGCGGAACGTCAGGTGTTCCGGCTTGATCCGTTTAACGGGGCCGATACCGGCGCCACCAAGACGGAACGCATGGTGATCCTGCCCGAGAGGCCCTATCAGGTTCTGGCAGAGCTTAACCCCGCCGGACTCCGCGATGTGCAGAAATTCGTGGTGGGGGAAGGCGGCCGGATCATTCCGGCATAACCAAAGGATAAGACAATGACGAAATGCCAGTTCTACCGGACCGAATTCAAGATCGAACGCGCCAACGCGCATTTTCCGGGGGCAAAGGAGTTTGCACCCAAGCGGGTTGCGGTGCCGTTTTGCGTCCACGCGGCCAGCATTGCGCCCAAGGCTTCGGGCAAGCCGTTGAATTGTGGGGGTGATCTGGCGAAATGCCCGATTGCCGACAAGCTGTAAGAGGCCAATATGACCGGCGCGCGTGACACGATGGAACTTCGGGAAGACACGATCCGCGCGCAGTATGACGCGGCGCTTGGTCTGCTGACTGGCTTCGATCACGCGCCCCGTCTGGCCAAGGCGGTGGATGCGCCTGCGCCGGAACGCTCTGCCGGAATTGGCACGCGGCCAAGGTTTCGCTCGACGGTGCCGGGGATGGCGGCGCGGTCAACCGCACGTCCCGGCGGCGTTCGTCTGGTGGAGCGGGTCGAAGGTTTGGGTGATGGCCTGATTTCGCCCGCGCAGGCCTCGGCGCTGCATGCGTTGCGGCGAGGTCTGGCGATTTCGCTGGCGATGGGGGAAACCTTTGCCGCGCAATCGGGCTTGGCCGAGTTGAAAAAAGCCAATCTGGAAGGGCGCGTGCCAGACCTGCGACGGGCCGAGTTTACCGAGTTGCTGGCTGCCGAGGCGCTGCTGACGCTTTACACTTTTGCCAATGCCACCGCTTTTCTGTTGGCTCCGCAACTGGGGTCGCTGACCGTCGAGGTCGGCGCGGTGGACGAGGTTTTGACCGACAATGCGCCCCTCGCGCTGCAAGGTGCGCTGTGGGAGTTGGATCAGGACATCGGCCTGCTGGCCACCGATGAACCGCGTCTGACCGCCGTGATCGCCGCTTTTTGCGAGGCGCTGATGGCCCGCGTTGCCCTGCGCGCCGAAACCGCGCCGCGTCTGGGGGCCTTTACAGCCTCGTCGTGGAGGGTTGAGGCGGACAAACTGGCGATTTCCGGCTTCAAACCCGCGCGCGCGGCCAAAGGTGGCGCGCTGACGATGCAATTCAAGAAGCCGACCGATGTTGTCGGCAACCACATCGCCAAATATCAAAGCCTGCGGCTTGCTAAAATGCTGATGGCCTATGATTTTGAACGTAAGCTGAACCCCTTTGCCGAATTGGGCGGGTTTATCTTTACCTTTATGGGTGATGGTAAACCCGGCACCGGCAAGACCACGCTTATTCAAATGATGGCGGGGCTGTTGAACGAGTACTGCAAGATCGCGGGCTATCCTTTCCGCTACCAGAACTTTTCAATCGACCAGATCGACAGCTATCAGGGCAAATCCGGGCAGAATGCCAAGGCTTTTATTGACTCGGTGATCGACCCGTCGGTGATCGGGTTTGGCACGATTGACGATATTGACCAAGTGGCCGGAAAACGGGGGGATCGCCAATCCTCGGCAGGGCAGCAAGAGGTTACCGCGGTTTTTATGGGTGCTTTCGCCGGTGCTAATACTGTGGTGCGCGGAAATTGCACCTTTGGCATGTTCTCGAATTACCCTGAAAACGTCGATGACGCGCTGCGGCAGCGGGCTGGCGCGCGCTTTCTCGTCGATGGTCCGCAAAGCCGCGAGGATTATATCGATATTCTTGCGCTGTTGTTGGGCAAGAACCACGGTATTCCCTTGGGCGACCATGACCTGTTCGCCGCGCAGGAAATCAAGCGCGCGGTGGCTGCCAGCTTTGAAGGCTATGCCAAGCCGCATGAAGACGGGCTTTTGAAAGTCTGGGACCAGGTGTCGCGCGATTTGGGGTCTTTGGATACTCTGGCCAAACTGGGGGCGTATCTGAAAGCAATTCAGCAGGCGGATGAACGTTTTACGGGCCGCGCAATCAAGAACATCACCGATGCCGTAAAGGTGCGGGCGATGGATTTCGAATTGCCGGATGAATGGATGGAAAATCCGGATCTGTTCCTGTTCAAACCCTATGATGACAAGTTGGCGATGATCAAAGGGCTGATGCAACCGATCACGGTTGAAATGGTCATTCAGGAAATCAACCGCTACGCCGATAGTGAATTCCGCTATGCCGACAAATCGGATGAAGTCGCCATCGAAACCGCTGTCCGCGATATGCGGCGGATGGAGGAGGCGAAACGGCGCTATCTGGAGGGGCGGGGATGAAGCGCCTGATCGAAAAGGGCCTGATGTTCGGCAATCTGGTCGAGGTGTCATCTCCGCAACTTGTGGAACGCTATAACCGTGCGCTGAAACATCTGACAGGCAAGCAGACTGCGTTAAAAGATTTCCACATCGACATCTCGGGTTATTCCCCCGAGATCGGCGACGAATTGCAAGACGACCTTTATTTGAATCCGAACGGTTGCAACCGCCAATTCATCCTGCTGACCACCAGCCAGAAATCGGCGCCTTTGCTGAACATGAAATTCTCCACCTCGCGCGGGATCTTGCAGCAGTTCATCGAAAAGAACGAAAGCCAGCTTTTCGCCCTGACCGCCCGTGATGCGGTGGCAGGGGAATTGCAGAACTCGGTTTACGAAGTGTCCAGCCCCGCCAAGCTTTTGGAAATCCGCCAGATTACTGTCGAGGCTGATACAATCGGCGGTCATGTGGCCGATGCCGATAAATTGGCCAGTTTGATCGACCGCTTTCGCAGCGAACAGGATGGTTGGCGGGATGATGTCCTGATTGCCGAGATGATCGAGCTTGCGAAAAAGACCGGCGATGTGACGCGGGTGCCGATCTCGCTGCCCGCCATGACCTTCCAGCAGCCCAGTTTCTGGACCAGCCATTTCGGCGGGCTGTATGTTTTTCGGGGGGTGAAATTTCCCGGTGTGATTGCGTCCCTGCCGCGCGACAGCCTTGGTGTGATGCCGATCTCACCCGTGATGGATATCGGCCAGCGCAACGAGATTGCCGACTGGCTGGAGCGGAACGGGCTGGTCGAACCCATCGTGCAAGCGCGCGGGATGGATGCGGCGGGGGTGTTGCGGCAAAAGATGGATTTCATTCTGGTCGAAGCGGCGGATGCCCTTGGGCTTGAAATCGGTGATGCGCGGCGGACCGAATTGCGAAAGATCGCTTACCGCTTGGGCGACAGTCTGCCGGATGAATTTCTGGGGCTGGCCGCGCTGTTGCGTTGGGTCGAAGGGGCGGGGGACTGGCCGCGCATAACCTCGGAACACCGCGCATATTTCTACACGCTGCGGGCGGCGGCGGGGCCGGATCGTGATCTGGTGAACATGCTGTTGTCTGAGCTGGCCCCGATGGATGTGCGGCAAATGTTCATTGTTCACAAAGAGTTATTCTATTCGCACTATGCGGCGTGGTCGGACCGCAAGCGTAAATATGTGGCGGACTTTCTAGAGCGGGAATACAAGGTTGATGCCCAAGGCGCGCGTGAAGCGCTGTTCGGGCCAGAGCCGTCGATGGATGTGAGGGCGCAATCGCCCAAGCCAACCCGCGATCTGGTGGGGCCCTGGGGTGCGGTGGTAGGGGGGCGGACATGATTGCGATCATTCGGCTGGCAGTGTTCGGGTTTATGGCCATGACCGTGGTTTACGTGCTGGTGTCGATCTATTCAGGCTCGGTGCGGCGCGAAAAGCTGGAAAAGAAATTCGACGCGGGCGGTGTCGAAGGCGACCGGGATGAGTATATCAAGGCGGGAATGGACGCCTATCGGCACGGGCTTCGGCATCGGCTGATCTGGTTAGTCTATATCATCCCGACCGTCGTTGTTGCGGTGACGGTCTATCTTGTGAACTATCAGTAGGGGCTGCCGATGTGGAAATTTCTCAAACGGACCTTTCAGATCATGGTCCTGCTGTTTGTGGCGGGTTTCCTGCATTACACGCTGCCGCAGCATGATATTGTAAGGATTACAAACACCTACAACCGCCTGACCACGGTTGGAACCGAAAATGCCTGGGCCTATGCCTCGCCGGATACCGGCACGGCGGAATCCAGCACGACCCGCGACATCCGCTTTATCGATGCGACCTATGCCGACGGATCGGTGATTGTCTATCGCAATGAGGATACCGGCTGGGTCTGGCCGCCCTATTTCAAATATGACAGCAGCAATTTGCAGGCCGAGGCGGGCAATCTGAAATCGACGGAAGCCGCGCCGAAATGGGTGTCGGTGACGCATTACGGCTGGCGGTTCCCGTTCCTGTCGATCTACCCGAATGCCGTTTCGGTGAAAGAGGTCGCGGGGCCGGATGTGCAGATCATCCCATACGTGAATATCGTGGTGCTGATCGCGTTGGCCTTTGGTCTGTTCATGCTGCGCCGGATGTGGCTGCAATTCCTTGAGCGCGTGATCGAACCCGCCGCCGCCGAGGTGGGCGAGACATGGGACGGGGTTGAGGCACAGGCAGGTGCTGCTGCAGGGCGCGCCAAGGGCGTGTTCGGGCGCATTGGTGCTTGGTTGGGAACGTGGCGCAAACCGAAACGTTGAGCGGTGGGGCGCAGTCAGCGCCCCACGCCAAGCTTTAACCGCGCAGCGTGCCGCCGGTGGCTTTGCTGACCTTTTCGATGATCTTGGCAGAAACCGCCTCGATATCGGCTTCGGTCAGGGTCTTGTCGGTGGGCTGAAGGCGCACGGTCAGGGCGATGGACTTTTTGCCCGCGCCCATCTGGGCCTCTGCCTTTTCGCCGGTGAACTGGTCGAAGACGCGCACAGACTCGATCAGGGTCTTGTCGGCCCCGGTGGCCGCGTTCACGGCGGTCAAAGCCTCGACGCCCTTGTCGACGACAAAAGCGAAATCGCGGTCAACCGCCTGAAGATCAGAAAGCACCAAGGCGGGCTTGGTCGGGGTTTTCACCTTGGGCAGCGGCACATTGGCGACAAGGATGGTGAAGGCCACGGCAGGGCCTTTGACATCCATCGCAGCCAGAATCCGCGGATGCACCTCGCCGAAAGTCGCCATGACGTTGGGGCCAAGCCCGATCACACCCGACCGCCCCGGATGCCACCAAGCGGCGGCTTTGCGGCTGATCTGCACGCGGGCCGGCGCGCCGATGGCGGCTAGCACCGCCTCGGCATCGGCCTTGGCGTCATAGAGATCAACCATGCGGCGTGATCCATGCGGATCGCGGGCCGCCGATGCGCCGATCAGAAGGCCAGCAGCCTGCAAGTGCTGCTCGCCCGGTTCGCCGCCTTGGAAGGCAGGACCAACCTCGAAAAGCGCCATGTCTGCAAAACCGCGCGCCTGATTGCGGGCAGCGGCGCGCAGCAGGCCGGGCAGCAGATCGGGGCGCAGGTGGGTCATCTCGGACGAGATCGGGTTATCAACCTTTACCGCATCCGTCCCGCCACCGAACAGAGTGGCCGCTGCGGAATCGATAAAGCTGTAGGTGACACATTCATTATACCCCAGAGCCGCGATGGTGCGGCGGGCGGTGCGTTCGCGCACCTGCAGGGGTGTCAGGATCGGGCGCGGCACACCGGCCACTGCGCGGGGCAGGGGTTTGCCCTGCAATTGCGTCAGCGAGGCGATGCGGGCGACTTCCTCGACCAGATCGGCCTCGCCCAGCACATCGGGACGCCACGACGGCGGGGTGGCCATATCGCCGTTCAGCGTGAACCCCAGCGCCTCAAGCGTCAGGCGCTGTTCGGCTTCGGGGATGTCCATGCCGACAAGGCTGATGACGCGGGCCGGATCAAGGCGATAGGCGCGGCTTGTATCCACCGGCGCACCGTCTTGCGCCAGATCCGAGGCCTCTCCGCCGCAGAGATCAAGGATCATCTGCGTCGCAAGGTCCAGACCCGGTAGGGTGAAGGCCGGATCAACGCCGCGTTCGAACCGATAGCGCGCATCCGAGTTGATCTTCAGCGCGCGGCCCGTGGTGGCGGTGGTGATCGGGTCCCACCAAGCGGATTCAAGGAACACATCGGTGGTTTCAGGCGTGCAGCCGGAAACCTCGCCGCCCATGATACCGGCAAGGGATTCCACGCCGGCATCATCGGAAATGGCGATCTGTCCGGCGCGCAGGGTGTAGGTCTTGCCATCAAGCGCGGCAAATTCCTCGCCTCCGGCAGCGGCATGAATCTGCAGCTTGCCTTTGACCTTGGCCGCGTCAAAGACATGCAGCGGGCGGTTGAGGCCGAATGTGAAATAGTTGGTAATGTCGACCAGCGCCGAGATCGGGCGCAAGCCGATCGCCTTCAGCCGCGCTTGCAACCAGTCGGGCGAAGGGCCGTTGGTCACGCCGCGAATGGTGCGACCTGCGAAATGCGGGCAGGCCTTGGCTTTGGTGTCTGCTGCGATTTCCACCTGCACAGGGCTGGCGAAACCGCCCTTGATCACAGGGATCGGCAGCGGTTTCAGCGTGCCAAGCCCGCGCGCAGCCAGATCGCGCGCAACCCCGCGCACGCCAAGCGCATCGGGGCGGTTCGGGGTGATCTTGATATGGATCATCGGATCAACGGCGGCAGGGCGGTTGACCGCCAGCCAGTCGATGAACTTCTGACCAACCTCACCCGAAGGCAGTTCGATGATGCCGTTGTGTTCGTCCGACAGCTCCAACTCGCGTTCCGAGGCCATCATGCCGTGACTTTCAACGCCACGGATCTTGCCCACGCCCAAGGTCACATCGATGCCCGGCACATAATCACCCGGTTTGCACAAAACCACGGTGATGCCCTCACGCGCGTTGGGCGCGCCGCAGACGATCTGCTTTTCGCCCTCATCCGTCAGCACACGACAGACCCGCAGCTTGTCGGCATCTGGGTGCTTTTCGGCATGCACAACCTTGGCCAGCGTAAACGGAGCCAGACGCGCTGCGGGGTTCACAACCTCTTCCACCTCCAGCCCCAAATCGGTGAGGGCGTAAAGGATGTCGTCCAGCGAGGACGTGGTTTCAAGGTGATCTTTCAACCATGACAGGGTGAATTTCATCTGGCAGCCCCTTGGGATATATCGGTTCGGGAATTAGCGTAAATGGCGGCAAAGGGGAAGCGGGGGCAGGGCGTTTCCGTTCGGGAAACGGCCTGTCTCGGGATCACTTGAAGAATTGCCACAATCTGCGGAAATGGATGGTGTAGACGGGGCGCATGAATGAGATGCTCGCGTTTCCGAAAGACCGAAAACCTTTACACCTTGGTCGCTTCTGCCTTTTGCTTGGGCTGACAATCCTGCTGTATCTGATGCTCATGCAAAAAATGGGCACGGCTGGCGCTTGGTGAGCGAAAGGTGCGTGAAATCACGCACCCTACCCTTCGCGGCGCTGCCTTACGACGAAAGCCCGCCAGCAAGGTCCGGCATATCCAGCGCGGCAAAGCCATAGTGACGCAACCAGCGCAGATCGGATTCGAAGAAGGCGCGTAGGTCGGGGATGCCGTATTTCAGCATGGCAATCCGGTCGATCCCCATGCCAAAGGCAAAGCCTTGCCATTGGGTCGGATCAACCCCGGCTGCCGACAGCACCTTGGGATGCACCATGCCGCTCCCGAGGATTTCCATCCACTTGTCGCCCTGCCCGATCTTGAGCTGACCGCCCTCCCACGAGCAGCGGATGTCCACCTCTGCCGAGGGTTCGGTGAAGGGGAAGTGGCTGGCGCGGAAGCGGAGTTCGACCGAAGGCACCTCGAAGAAGGCGCGGCAGAATTCCTCAAGTGTCCATTTCAGGTTGGCCATGCTGATGTTGCGGTCAATCGCCAGACCTTCGACCTGATGGAACATCGGGGTGTGGGTCTGGTCCATATCCATGCGGTAGACGCGGCCTGGCGCAATGACGCGGATCGGCGCGCCCTGTTCGGCCATAGCGCGGATCTGCACGGGGCTGGTATGGGTGCGCAGGACATGCGGCGGGCGGGCATCGCCTTCGGCGCGGTTCATGAAGAAAGTGTCATGTTCCTGTCGCGCGGGGTGCTCCGGCGGGATGTTCAGGGCATCGAAGTTGAACCAGTCGGATTCTACCTGCGGGCCTTCGGCTACGGCAAAACCCATGTCGGCAAAGATCGCCGTCAGTTCTTCCATCACCTGACTGACCGGATGGATCGTCCCTTGACGGCGCGGACGGCCCGGCAGCGTCACATCCAGCCATTCCGAGCGCAGCCGTTCATTCAGCGCGGCATCGCCAAGCGCGGCCTTCTTGGCGCGCAGGGCGGCGTCAATCTCGTCTTTCAGCACGTTCAGCATGGCACCGGCGGCCTTGCGCTGATCCGGCTCCATCTTGCCAAGACCGGCCATCAGCGCCGAAATCTCGCCCTTCTTGCCAAGGGCGGCCACGCGCAACTCTTCCAGCCCCGCCTCATCCGCCACATTGGCGACGGCGGTCAGATATTTGGCCTTAAGCGTGTCAGCTGCGTCCATGAAAGCCTCCTTGGAATGCCGCTTGGTGCTAGCGGGGAAGGGGGGCGGATGCAAGTGGGCTGCGTGGGCATCATCTTGGCTTAAATACTCCCCGCCGGAGGCCCTACCGATATGCAGGGAGCCTCCGGCGGGAGTATTTAGGCCAAGATGAAACGGCAAAAGAAAAAGCCCCACCGGAGCGGGGCCTTTCCTGAAGTCTGTCGCGAAAGCTCAGGCCAGAGCGGCTTTGGCTTGGGCGGCGATTGCGTTGAACGCCTCGGGTTCATGCACGGCCAGATCGGCCAGCACTTTGCGGTCCACTTCGATGCCGGCTTTGGCCAGACCGTTGATGAAACGCGAATAGGTGAACTCGATGTCGAACAGACGCACAGCGGCGTTGATCCGCTGAATCCACAGGGCGCGGAAGTTGCGCTTGCGGGCCTTACGGTCGCGAGTCGCATACTGGTTGGCCTTGTCGACGGCCTGCGTTGCGGTTTTGAAGTTCGTGGAGCGGGCGGCGTAGTAACCAGCCGCCGCCTTGATCACCTTGCGGTGACGGGCGTGGGTTACCTTACCGGATTTGACGCGGGACATATGCTGATCTCCTTACCGGTCGTAGGGCATGTATTTCTTGACGATTTTCGCATCGGAATCGTTCAGGATCATGGTCCCGGACGCGTCACGAATGAATTTCGTCGTGCGTTTGATCATGCCGTGGCGCTTGCCGGCAACACCGGCTTTCACCCGACCGGAGGCCGTGAAGCTGAAGCGCTTCTTCGCCGCCGACTTGGTCTTCATCTTGGGCATTTCCATCTCCATGGTTGCAGGTGTTGCTCGGCATGCCAAGTTGGCCGGCAACACGGGATATTCGAAGCGTCCCTATAGGCGGGTGGCCGGGCGGGTGCAAGGGGTCAGTGCAGGAAGCTGCCGATCACACGCACGAAAACATGGGGAATTTCGGCGAAAGTATAGCCCGAGGGCTTTTGCGTAACTGCCACCACGACCAGCACACCCGAGATAAGCAAGAGAATCGCCCCTGCGCGTGGCCTGCGGCTTTCCGCAAATGCGCCAAGCAGCGAGGGGATCGAGAGGGCGCCGATGACCAGACCGATGACCAGATAAAGATCGGTGTTCATCGGCGCCCTCCTGTTTGAAATTCAATCCTTTGACTATTCAGGATCGACGCGGGAAATCAACCGCTCATCACAGGGGGCGACGCGCAGGATGTTGGTGGTGCCTTTGACGTTGAACGGCACGCCTGCAGTCAGCACGATCATATCCTCGGCCCCAGCGAAACCGTCGGCGCGTGCGGCGTGGACTGCCGCAAGCACAGCACCTTTGAAGCGCTCCTGCGGTTCGGTGATGACCGAGTGCACCCCCCAGATCAGCGCCGAGCGCCGCGCGGTGGACATAAGCGGCGTCAGCGCGATGATCGGGCAGTTCGGGCGTTCGCGCGACACAAGGTTCACCGTGTTGCCCGACTGGGTAAAGCAGGCGATGGCCTTGATATTGGTGGCTTCGGCGATTTCGCGGGCGGCGGCAACGATGCCGTCGGCGATGGTTTCGCGGACGATCACGCGGCTGGCCTCGATCACCTGACGGTAGGTCGGGTCTTTCTCGACCGAGAGGGCCACGTTGTTCATCGTGGTCACGGCTTCGATCGGATATTTGCCAGCGGCGGATTCTGCGGACAGCATCACCGCGTCCGCGCCTTCATAGATAGCGGTGGCGACGTCGGACACTTCGGCGCGGGTCGGAACCGGCGATTCGATCATCGATTCCAGCATTTGCGTTGCCACGATCACCGGCTTGGCCGCGGCGCGTGCACCGCGCACAAGCCGCTTCTGGATCGGCGGCACCGAGGTGACGGGCAGTTCGACGCCCAAGTCACCACGCGCAACCATGATGCCGTCTGACACGCTGAGAATGGCGTCATAGGCCTTTACTGCGGCGGGCTTTTCGATCTTGGACAGGATCGCCGCGCGGCCTTTGGCCAGTTGACGGGCCTCGATCACATCTTCGGGGCGCTGCACGAAGGACAGCGCCAGCCAGTCAACGCCCAGCTCGCAGGCGAACTCCAGATCGTCCTTGTCTTTCGCAGACAGCGCGGCCAAGGGCAGCACCACGTCTGGCACGTTCACACCCTTGCGGTTGGAAATCGTGCCGCCGACTTCGACAACGCAATTGGCGAAATCCTTGCCGCAGTCTTTGACGCGCAGGCGGATCTTGCCATCATTGACCAAAAGCGAGGCACCTGCCTCCAAAGCCGCAAAAATCTCGGGGTGGGGCAGTTGCACACGGGTTGCATCGCCGGGAGTCGAGGACAGGTCCATGCGGAAATCCGCCCCTTCGGCCAGATCTTCGCCCGCCGGATTGGCAAAGGTGCCAACGCGCAGCTTTGGCCCCTGAAGGTCGGCCAGAATGGCGATCGGGCGCCCTGTATCGGCCTCGACCTGCCGGATGATGGCATGGCGCGCGGCCTGTTCGGCGTGGCTGCCGTGGCTCATGTTGAGGCGGAACACATCGGCTCCTGCCTCGAACAGCGCGCGGATCATAGTATAGTCGCTGGAGGCCGGGCCCAGAGTGGCCACGATCTTTACGTTCCGAAGGCGTCTCATGCCTTGTTCCTTTTCGTCGCGTTCATTTTTCGTGGTGGGCCGCGCGTGTTATGGCGCAATCCGGCACACGGAGCAACTGGCGGATAGCGCAGATGCAGCATAATTGATAGCGCTGACATTTCTGTAACGGGGGGACCATGCCTGCTTACCATATTTACGGCGAGAATCGGCCCGGCCGGTGGTTGGTAACCTGCGACCATGCGTCGAACCGCGTGCCGGATTGGGTTGGCGGGGGCAGTCTTGGGATCGGGCCTGCGGATATGGCGCGGCATATCGCCTTGGATGTGGGCGCGGCAGGGCTTGCCCGCGCGCTGGGAGAGGCCTTGGACAGCCCTGTGATCTGCTCCGATTTCAGTCGGCTCGTGATTGACCCCAATCGCGGCGAAGATGACCCGACGCTGGTGATGAAGCTGTATGACGGCACGATAATTCCCACCAACCGCCATGCAGATGCCGCCGAGACCGAACGGCGGCTGGATCGGCTTTACCGGCCCTATCATGCGGCCTATGCGCGGATGGCCGCGCGTCATGCCGATACAGTCATTCTGGCCGTGCATTCCTTTACGCCCTGCCTGAAAGGCCGTGCGCCCAGACCTTGGCATGTCGGGGTGCTGTACAGTCATCTGGATGATCGCCTGTCGCGCCCGCTGATCGCACGGCTGATGGAACAGCCTGACCTGTGCATCGGCGATAACGAGCCTTATGCAGGGCACTTGCCGGGTGACGCCATTGACCGCCACGCGCTCCGGCATGGTCGGCACAACACCTTGATCGAGGTGCGGAACGATCTGATCGCCACACCGCAGCATCAGGCGGCATGGGCAGAGCGGCTGTCCCTGATTCTCTCGGCAGTCTTGCGCGAAATCTGATCGCACAACCCTTGCGGGATTGATTGCAGCCTGTGATTGCCTGCGCTTGTTGCGTTCTTGCATAATTGCCGCAAATCCGCGCCGTTAGCGCAAGACAGTCTATTTGAAATTGATCTGGATCAACGTGACGCATTATCCAACGGGTGACTAAAAGCTATCTTTAGGATGGTGCCGCAACAAGCGTGATGCGATTGCGGGGACACGGGGTTAGAAATGTCTTTTCTGTTCTTGTTTGCTATGCTGCCCTTGCTGATGGCGGGATTTCCCGAAAGCGGCGATAGCGACACAGAGGCTGACCTGCCTCAACCCCATCACATGGATGGTTCGGACGACCGTGACAATATGGTCGGCACGGCGGCGGATGACTCGATCACCGCGCTGGAAGGCAATGACTATGTTGCGGGTCTGGACGGCAATGACACGATCTTGCTTGGCGCTGGCAATGATCACGGCTTGGGCGGAACTGGCAACGACCATATCTATGGGGCCGAAGGCGCGGATGTGGCCGAGGGCGGTGCAGGCGATGACCTGCTGCGCGGCGGTGCAGACAATGACATTCTGTTCGACGACGAGGGTGCCGATACGCTCTGCGGTGATCTGGGACAGGATCTTATCGATGCGCGGGACGAACCTGCGGGCGTGGCGGGTTCGTCGGACATTCTCTATGGCGGCTATGGGTATGACACCCTGATCGGTGATAACGGGGACACGATGTCAGGCGGCGCGTGGCAAGACGAATTCTACGTGACCCAAGGCGGCGGTCCCGCCGTGATCACGGATTGGGAAGACGGCGAGCAGGTGACCGTCACCGTTCCCGTCGGTCTGCGTGATGCCGCCATCACCACCCGCGATTCCGAGGATGGGCTGGATCTGGAATTGGTCTATAATGATCAGGTCGTGGCGATCCTTTCGGGGCAGGCCGGTGCCGAACTTCTGCCGCATCTTGTGGTTGATACCTATCTGCCAGAGCAACTGATCGGGACCGAAGAAAATGACATCTTGCTGGGCGGTGCCGGCAATGACGTCATGATCGGCTTTGCCGGCGATGATCATATGGACTCGGATGGTGGCGATGACACCATCTATGGCGGCGCGGGCAGCGATTTCGTGCATACGGGTGCGGGCAACGATCTTTATGAAGGCTATCGGGTCGGCCATGAATCCGCACCGCTTGCCACGGATCTGGATGAAGTTCACAGCGGATCAGGTCAGGACACTCTGCTGGCAGATGGCGGGAATGTCTGGCTCTTCGGGGATTCGGGGAATGATTTCCTGTCCAGCCGCGATACAGCGCCGGATCAGAAGATGACGTCTGATCGGCTTCTGGGCGGCATCGGGCAAGATACCCTGACCGGTGACGCAGGTGACAGCCTGACCGGCGGCAGCGGGGCGGACAGCTTCCATGTCTATGCAGAAAGCGAAAGCGTCGATGCCCCTGTGGTGGTCGAGGATTTCGACCCGCTGTTCGACACTTTGGCCATCCACCTGAACTATGACGCCGGTCTTCCCACGCCAAGCGGCCAATTGTCCTATGCTGTGGATACGGCGCAAAACAGGGTTCTGATCAGCATCGACGGGGTGGAGCGGCTGATTTTGGGCAATACCCAAAGCTTCGATCCAAGATGGGTGACGATTACAGTCGCCGACTGATCCGGCCCGGAAACCGGCGCTGCGTGATCGGGTTTGCGGTCTGGTGCGGGCCAGACCGCAAAACGACTCAGATCGCGGCTTTCCGCATTTCGTCCAGATAAATCTCGCGCAGACGCGGCACGATTGCGCCGACCTTGCCGGTGCCTACTGCCGCCCCGTCGATTTCAACCACCGGCATCACAAAGGCCGAGGCCGAGGTGATGAACGCCTCATCCGCGGCTTGGGCCTCGGCGATGGTGAAGGCGCGCTCTTCGACCTCCATCTGTGCCTCGGCGGCAAAGCGCAGCACGGCGGCGCGGGTGATCCCGTGCAGGATATCGCTGGAAAGCTGGCGCGTGATGATCCGGTTGCCCTTCACGATATAGGCGTTGTTCGAGGTGCCTTCGGTCACGGCGCTATCCTCGACAAACCAGCTGTCATCAACGCCCGCCTTCTTGGCCGCCATCTTGCCCATCGACGGATAGAGCAGTTGCACCGTCTTGATGTCGCGCCGCCCCCAGCGGATATCGGGGATCGAGATCACGCGGTAACCGGTTTTGGCCTGCGGGTTTTCCGCCAGCCCCGGCTTGTTCTGGGTGAACAGCACCACCGTCGGTTTGGTGTCGGCGGACGGATAAGCAAAATCGCGGTCGCCCGGATTGCCGCGCGTGACTTGCAGATAGATCATGCCATCGACGATGCCGTTCTTTTCCACCAAGGCGCGGTGGATTTCCAGCCATTCGGCCTCGGTATGGGGGTTCTGCATCTCCAGTTCCGACAGGCTGCGCGCAAGGCGGACACAATGGCCGCCAAAGTCGATCAGCTTGCCGTCCAGAACCGAGGTCACCTCATAGACGCCATCCGCCATCAGGAATCCACGGTCAAAGATGGAAACCTTGGCTTCGGTTTCCGGCAGGTAGTCGCCGTTCAGATAGACGGTGCGGGTCATGGCTTATCCCCATAATTGGGCGGTGGAAGGATGAACGCCTGCATCATCATAGTGCAGGGGGTGGGGGCGGTCTTGGGACAGAAGCAGCGGCCCGTCAAGATCAGAGAAGGCCGCACCTTGGGCCACCAACACGGCAGGGGCCATCGCAAGGCTGCTGCCCACCATGCAGCCGACCATCACGCCAAAGCCCAGCCGCCGCGCCTCATCCCGCGCCCGCAGGGCCTCGGTCAGCCCGCCGGTCTTGTCCAGCTTCAGGTTCACCACGTCATATTTGCCGCGCAGGGCGGCAAGGCTGGCGGCATCATGGGCGGATTCGTCCGCCGCCACTGGCAGGGGCCGCGCGATTTCGGCCAGCATGTCATCGGCCCCCTGCGGCAAGGGCTGTTCCACCAACGCCACGCCCAACCGGATCAGATGCGGGGCCAGATCGGTGTAAACCTCTGGCGTCCAGCCTTCATTCGCATCCACGATCAGCACGGATTTCGGCGCACCCGCCCGCACCGCCTCAAGCCGGCGCATATCGTCGGGCGTGCCGAGTTTGATCTTCAGGATCGGGCGATGGGCATTCTTGGCTGCCGCCGCCCGCATGTTTTCGGGCGTATCCAATGATAAAGTATATGCCACGACCAAGGGCTTTGGTTCCGCCAGCCCCGCCAGTTGCCACACCCGCCGCCCGCTGGCCTTGGCGGCATGATCCCACAGCGCGCAGTCAACGGCATTGCGCGCGGCCCCTGCGGGCAGGGCGGTCTGCAAGCCTTCGCGGGTGATGCCTTCGGGCAAGGCCGCGATCTGCGCCGTCACACTGTCCAGTGTATCGCCATAGCGCGGATAAGGCACACACTCGCCCCACCCCGTCACCCCGTCGCGGGTCACGCGCACCGTCAACACCCGCGCCTCGGTCTTGGACCCGCGCGAGATGGTAAAGACCTGCGCCAGCGGGAAAGTGTCGGGCGAAACGGTGATCAAGTTTACCTCCGGTCGGGCTTTGCGCCTATCTGAGGCAAACCTGTCGCAGCCTGCAAGCGCAGACTGCCCTGCGGCGCTGCGGCGCGGGATTGCTGCATCTGCGAATATCGCTTGTGAACCTGCGCGCAATAATCTAACCAAACGGCGAGAGTTTGCGAAACATACTTGCCAAGGTGTCCAGTCATGTCCTTCCGCCTGCAACCCGCCCCGCCCGCCCGTCCGAACCGCTGCCAGTTGTTCGGCCCCGGCTCTCGTCCTGCGCTGTTTGCGAAAATGGCGGCAAGCGCGGCGGACGTGATCAACCTTGATCTTGAGGATTCGGTGGCCCCGTCCGACAAGGATCAGGCCCGCGCGAATATCATCGAGGCGATCAACACCGTCGATTGGGGCAAGAAAACCCTGTCGGTGCGGATCAACGGGCTGGACACGCCGTTCTGGTATCGCGACGTGGTGGACCTGCTGGAGCAAGCAGGCGACCGGCTTGACCAGATCATGATCCCCAAGGTCGGCTGTGCGGCGGATGTTTACGCGGTCGATGCGCTGGTGACAGCCGTCGAACGCGCCAAGGGCCGGACCAAGCCGATCTCCTTCGAGGTCATCATCGAATCGGCAGCCGGCATCGCCCATGTCGAGGAAATCGCGGCCTCCAGCCCGCGCTTGCAGGCGATGTCGCTGGGGGCGGCTGATTTTGCCGCCAGCATGGGGATGCAGACCACCGGAATCGGTGGCACGCAGGAAAATTACTACATGCTGCGCGAAGGTGTGCGGCATTGGTCGGACCCGTGGCATTGGGCGCAAGCCGCCATCGTGGCCGCCTGCCGCACCCACGGGATTCTGCCTGTGGACGGGCCTTTCGGAGATTTCTCGGATGACGAAGGCTTCCGCGCGCAGGCCCGCCGGTCGGCGACGCTGGGCATGGTTGGCAAATGGGCGATCCATCCCAAACAGGTAGCTCTGAGCAACGAGGTCTTTACCCCCTCGGAACAGGCCGTTGCCGAAGCGCGCGAGATTCTGGCTGCAATGGAGGCCGCCAAGGCACGGGGCGAGGGCGCGACCGTCTATAAAGGCCGTCTGGTGGACATTGCCTCGATCAAACAGGCCGAAGTCATCGTGAAACAGTCCGAGATGATCGCGGGGGCGTGACTCTGTCGTTGACAGAGTGCTGTCGGAACGGGCATGCATCGTGACGTTGCGTCACTTTGTAAGGCAGATGCGACACGGATTACCCGCGCGGCAAAGGGAGAGGAGGCCCGATGCCGCAACACCGGGAGGATGCGCGCCCCGTGGTCAGCCACGGGGCGTCGCTGTTTCTGGCGGGCGTGATTTTTAGCGAAAATCTGGGACAGGCGGCACAGGCTTTGCCGAGTTGCACTTTCGGCCTGCCAAGGCCATATAGAGAAGCGTCCTTTGCTGGAGTTGCTGATGAACTATCTGGAATTTGAAAAGCCGCTGGCCGAGATTGAAGGCAAGGCGGAGGAACTGCGCGCGATGGCGCGGGGCAATTCCGGAATGGATGTGACCAAAGAGGCCGAGGCGCTGGACCGAAAGGCGGACCAGATGCTGAAGGATCTGTACAAGGATCTGTCGCCGTGGCGGAAATGTCAGGTGGCGCGGCATCCGGACCGTCCGCATTCCAAGGATTACATCGAGGCGCTGTTTTCGGAATACACGCCCCTTGCCGGAGATCGTGGCTTTGCCGACGATCATGCCGTGATGGGCGGGCTGGCGCGCTTCAACGATACGCCGGTGATGGTGATCGGGCATGAAAAGGGCCATGACACCAAATCGCGGATCGAGCGGAATTTCGGCATGGCGCGGCCCGAGGGCTATCGCAAGGCGGTGCGGTTGATGGATATGGCCGACCGCTTCCGGCTGCCGGTGATCACCCTGATCGACACCCCCGGCGCCTATCCGGGCAAGGGCGCTGAAGAACGCGGGCAGGCCGAGGCGATTGCGCGGTCTACCGCGAAATGTCTGGAAATCGGCGTGCCGCTGATTTCGGTCATTATTGGTGAGGGCGGGTCGGGCGGGGCGGTGGCCTTTGCCACGGCGAACCGGATCGCGATGCTGGAACATTCGGTCTATTCGGTGATCTCGCCGGAGGGCTGCGCGTCGATCTTGTGGAAGGACGCGGAAAAGATGCGGGAGGCTGCCGAAGCGCTGCGCCTGACGGCGCAAGACCTGCAAAAGCTGGGCGTGATCGACCGGATCGTGAAAGAGCCGGTGGGCGGCGCGCAGCGGGCGCGCAAGGAAACCATCGAGGCGGTCGGCAAGGCGATTGAGGCGATGTTGAAGGATCTGGCGGGCAAGAAGCCGGATGCCTTGATCAAGGACCGGCGGCAGAAGTTTCTGGATATGGGTGCCAAGGGTTTGGCAGCTTGATATGAAAAGGTCCCAACTTGGGACCTTTTTTTATTGTTACGGATCAAGCTTTGAGGTGGTGGCGTTAGGGGATTTTTAACCTTTGCGCGGCTTTTCGGGCGAAGGGCGGGGGGTTCATACAGCCGCGTCCGGCCCGATCTTTGCAGATCACCAGCGTCTTACCCCGTGGGATATTTCGATAAGAGGCGCGGCGGAGACCACCTTTGAATCGGGGGTAGGGTGCGTGATTCACGCACCTTGGCACAGGGTTACCACATGCCAAGATGGGCGCGGGTGGCGCGTTCTGCGTCGTAGGTGGCACCGTCGATTTCGCCGCTTGTGGCCTCTTGCAGCATCTGGCCGACCGAGGGCAGGCCTGCCGATTGATCACCCGATGTCCACAGCGCCGAGCGTTGCAGCGCGCGGGCGCATTGGGAATAGGCTTCGGCCACTTTGACCACGATGACCGTACGCGGCTGGGTGCCGCTGCGGTCAAAGCGGGCGCGCAGGGCGGGGTCGGCGGTCAGCCGCGCGGTGCCGTTGACGCGGATCGCGGTGGTGGAGCCGGGGATCAGGAAAATCAGGCTGACGCGGCCATCGCGGACTATGTTTCGCAGGCTGTCGATACGTTCATTCCCTTTCCAGTCGGGTAGGGCAAGGGTGTGTGCGTCAAGCACGGTGACGACGGGGCCTTCGTCGCCACGCGGGCTGCCATCGGTGCCTTCTGGTCCCACAGTCGTCAGGATGCAGAAGCGCGATCTTGTGATGAAGGTGGCATAGGCGGGGGTCAGATGCGGCGTCACCTTGGCCAGCGCGGGTTTGGCGGGGGTGCCATAGGCTGCGTGCAGATCGTCAAGTGTCGTGATCCAGTCCATCATCCAACCTTTTTGGCGCGTGGTTTTTTGGGCTTTGGCGGTGGGGCATCGGCGGCCACGGCGCGCAGGGCGCGGGTGCAGAGATCGGGATCGTCGAGGGCTTCGGAGCCGATGATATAATCCTTGCTGCCCGGATAGGCGGGGCCGCGTTCGGCGTCGGGCAGGATGACAAGCGCCGAGGCTGTGGGTTTGATGAACAGCGTGTCATCGCAGACGAAGGCCACCACGATACCATCGAGATAAAGCGCGTATTCGCCGAACATGCGCCGATGCGTCAGGCGCAGCGGCGACAGCGTATCAAGGATATGCTCGATGGTGGCGGGCGAGGTGGCCATCAGGCGGTGAACCCTGCTTCGCGTTGCAGCGCATCGGACGAGGTTTCGACAGCGCGCTCCAGCTCGTCCATGAATTGCGCGTTGGACAGGCCGGGGGCGATGGCGGGCAGATATTCGACAACGGCAAGGCCGGGGTGGCGCAGGATACCGCGCTTGGGCCAGAACAGGCCGACATTGGTGCCGACCGGCACGCAGGGTTGGCCCAACTGGGTGTAGATCACGGCGGTGCCGACCTTGTAGGGCTTTTTCACGCCCGGCGCGACGCGGGTGCCTTGCGGGTAGATGATCAACTGACCCGGAATTTGCAGGCCGGATTTCACATCCGACATCATCTTGTGGATCGCCGCGCCGCGTTTGCCGCGTTTGACCGGAACGCAGCCGATCCGCAGCGCATACCAGCCCAGAAAGGGGGCATAGCGCAATTCGTTCTTCATCACGAATTTGGCACGGGGCAGGCTGCCGAAAATCAGGATGATGTCGAGAAAGCTTTGGTGTTTCGGGGCGACGATCACCTCGCCCGTCGGCACGGGGCCGCGCACTTCGGTTTTCAGCCCGCAGAGGAGACGCAGCGAAAAGCGGACCCAGGCACAATAGGCGTGGCAGGCGGCGAAGGCTCCGTCACGGCTGATCAGGGCATAGGGCAGGTAGGCGATGGCGACGACGGCCATCGCCAGATACATCTGGATGATAAAGACCAATGACAGCAGCCAGCGCAGGGGTTTGGGCATCTTAGGTCAGCTCCCGTAATTTGCGGAACGCGCTGGCGCGGGTGGCTAGGAAGGCCACAAGCGCGGCAAGCGGGGGAAGGGTCAGCGGCAAGATCCAGCCTGCGCCGGTAAAGCCAAGGCCGGTCAGGAAACTGCCCGCAGCCTCGGTCGAGGGCAGAAGTGCGACGCCGATCATGCCAAGCGCGGTGCCGATGGCCGCCCCCGACAGCGCGCGCAGGGTAAAGCGGCGCACAAAGGCGCGGGCGATATAGGCGTCGCGCGCGCCCACCAGTCGCAGCACGCGGATCACTTGGGCATTGGCCGCAAGGGCTGCGTTGGCGGCAAGGGTGATCATCGCGGCGGTGGCGGCGGCGATCAGTCCGATGGACAACAGGCCCAGCAGGCGCAGGCGGTCGGCGGCCACGGCCAGCGGGCGGCGCCAGCGGGTGTGATCGTCCAGCACGGCGCCGGGGGCTTCGGCGGCAAGGCGCTGGCGCAGGCCCTCGGCATCATAGCCCGCGCCGTCTTCGGTCAACTCGATCAGGCGGGGCAGGGGCAGGGCGTCAACCGGCAGGTCGGGGCCGAACCACGGTTCCAGCAGGGCGCGCTGTTCGTCATCGGACAGGGCGCGGGCCGACGTGATGCCGGGGGTGGTGGTCAGCACCTCCAGCACAGCGGCTGTTTGCAGATCAATCTGGTCCTCGGGGGCGGACAGGCGGACGGTGGCGGTACGCTCCAGCGCGTCGGACCACCGGTCCGCAAGGCGGCCTGCGGCGAGGGACAGGGCAAGGGCAAACACGGCCAGAAAGGCCATCGCGGCGGCGGTGAACTGGGTCAGCCAAGCGGTGTGGCCCGACGGCGGCACCACGCGGTCGGCCTGACGGTCGGGGGCAAGGATCGAGAGCAGGTTCACAGATCGGCCCCCGCAAGCTGAATCCGGCGTTTTGCGATCCGCAGCACGCGGGCGGGGATTTGCGCCTTGGCCTGACGGATCAGGTTCAGGTCATGGGTGGCGACAAGGACGGTTTTGCCCATGCGGTTCAACTCGACCAGCAAGGTCAGCAGGCGCAGCGACATCTCCCAGTCAAGGTTGCCGGTGGGTTCATCGGCAAGGATCACATCCGGTCCCATGATGATGGCGCGGGCAAGGGCGGCGCGTTGACGCTCGCCCCCCGACAGCGAGGGCGGCAGGGCATCGGCAAGGCTGCCAAGCCCGACCCAGCCCAGAAGATCGGTCAGATCGCTGGCCTCGGAGCCGCGCCCTGCGACGGTCAGCGGCAGGGCGACGTTGGCGGCAAGCGGCAAATGATCAAGAAACTGGCAGTCCTGATGCACCACACCGATGCGGCGGCGGTTCAGCGCGACATCATCGCGCGACAGGCTGCGGACATCGCGGTCAAACAGGGTGATATGGCCGGCGGTGGGCCGCAACTCGGCGTAGCAGAGTTTCAGGAACGTGGATTTGCCCGCCCCCGAAGGACCGGTGAGGAAATGGAACGACCCCGGCGCAAGGCGCAGCGAGATACCGGACAAAAGCTCGCCCCCGCCATAGCTGTAGGCGACATTCTCGAAGGCGATCACGGGGGGTATCCTGTCTTTCGTGCGTGCGGGGGCAGCATTGCCCAAGCTTGGTGCAGTTTCAATCGGTGCTGTTGCGACATTGACCACAATCACTTGGAGATTGTTGGCATCATTGCTACAAGATACCTCTAACGACTTACCATTGCAGCGGAATACTAGCAAATGCGGCTTGTCTGTCCCAATTGTGACGCGGAATACGAGGTGGACGCCTCGGTCATCCCCCAGAGCGGTCGGGATGTGCAATGTTCCAATTGCGGCACGGCCTGGTTTCAGATTGCGCCCGATGTCGAGGCGGATTTGCGGGCAGAGGAGGCTCTGTACGAGCCGCCACCGCCAGCGGTCCCGATTCCGGCACCCTTGCCCGAGTCGGAACCCGAACCGGTTCCGCAAGACCATATCGCGGCCGCCCCCGCGTCCGGCCCGCGCCGCAGTCTGGACGAGACCCTGCTGGCCGTCCTGCGGGAAGAGGCCGAACGCGAACAGGCCGCCCGTATGGCCGAGGGCGCGCCGTTGCAGACCCAGCCTGATCTGGGATTGCCGGCACCGCCGCCGCAGATCGCCGTTGCGCGCCGGATTGCAAAGCTGAAGGGCGAGCCTGCGGTGACGACCGCGGCGCCACCGGTCACGGCACCGAAGGCGCAGACCCGTCGGGAGTTGCTGCCCGAGATCGAGGAAATCAACTCGAGCCTGCGCGCCAGCAGCGAACGCCGCAGCGGTCATGCCGCCGCCGTGTCCGAAACAATGGACCGCGCGCGCGGCGGGGGGGGCTTTCGCAGCGGGTTCATGCTTGTGATGGTGCTGGCGCTGGTGGCGGTCGCGGTTTACGTGATGGCACCGAAATTGTCGGCACAGATGCCTGCGGCGGCAGGTGTGCTGGAGCGATATGTGCTGGCTGTCGATGCGGGGCGGGTCTGGCTGGATGGCATGATGCGCTGGGCCATCGGGCAGTTGCGCGGGCAGATGGGGTCAGCCTAGGCGCTGGTAGCCTTTGCGTTTTTCCGAGAGTTGTGACGGTGGCTGGCGGTGGACGGGGGTTTCACACCCCCGCGCCGGATTGTGCCAATCCGGCTCCCCCGTGGGATATTTTTGAACAGATGAAACAATTTTAGATAAATTGTCGGGGGTTGGCAGCATTGGTGGCTGCGCGGCTACAGGGCGTGGAACCTGAGCAGGCCCATCGCGCGGGGCGCGTCGCCGGTGTCGGAGGGATGGGCCATTCCGTCCATCACCAGAACTTCGGCGAAATCAAAGGGGCTTATCCCATCCAGACAGGCGACGTTGATGCCGATCTGCGTGGGCAGCGAGCGGCGCTGATGATGGGTGTAGATGCCACAGACCTTGCAGAAATAGTGTTTCGCCGCGCCGGTATTGAACTGATAGAGGGTCAGGCTGTCATGACCTTGGCTGATGTCGATGTCTTCCAGCCGCGCGGAGACTGCGATCGCGCCGCGCATCCGGCAATAGCTGCAGGAGCAGCGGCGGAGGGTCTGGAAGCCATCTGTCAGGCGGACCTGAAACCGGACCGCCCCGCAATGGCAGCCGCCGCTATGGGGATTGATGTCGGGTTCCATCGGGGCTTCCTTTCTGGGGGCAAGTCCGACACGGATGCGCCGGGGGTTTCACACCCCCGCGCGGCCTTGGGGCCGCTCCCCCGTGGGATATTTATGCGAAGAGGATGACAATTTTATGCAAATTGTCGGGGGTAGTCCGGCGTCAGAACAGATCAAGCAGGCGTTTGAGGTAATCGCGTTCGCCTTCGGGGCGGGTCTGTTCGCCCGAGCGTTTGCGGATTTCGTCAAGCAGGTCTTGCGCGCGGCGGTAGACGTCTTCGCCTTGCAACAGGTTGCGATCTGATCCGATGCGGGCGGCATTGCCGGGTTCGCGGCCCAAGGGATCGCGGTTGGCGTTGGGATCATCGCGGCCAAACATCTCGCCATCCTGAGCCTGTCCTTCGGATTGGTTTTCCTGCGCCAAGGCTTCGCCAAAATCGCGCAGACCTTCGCGCATGGCCTCCATTGCTTCGGCCTGTTTGTCGAGTGCGCCGGAAAGATCGCCGTCGCGCAGCGCTTGTTCGGCGTCTTTCATGGCGCGGCCTGCGTCGTCGAGTTGTTGGCGGCCCGACTGGCCCTGTTCGCTGTCTTTGCCCGGCAGTTTTCCGTCCTTGTTCAACTGGTCAAGGCGGTCGGCCAGCTCTTGCTGGCGGTCGGACAGGCTTTTGCCATCCGGTCCGGGCTGATCGCCGGACTGGCCGTTCTGCATATCGCGGAAGGCATCGTCGGACAGGCCCTGCTGGTCGCGCAGGGTTTCGCCAAGGTCTTTCATCGCTTGCTGGCCGGGGCTGCCTTGGCCCTGGCCTTCGCCTTGGGTCACCTGCATGTTTTCCATGAACTGGCGCAGTTGCTCCATCAGTTCGGCGGCTTCGGCGGTGCGGCCTTCGTTCATAAGCTGTTGAAGTTTATCCAGCATTTCCTGAAGCTGGTCTTGCGACATTTCGATGGACGGCCCGTTCTGCGAGGTTTGGGAATCGGGGTCGGCCTGTTCGGCCAGTTGTTTCATATAGTCGTTCAGGGCCTGACGCATTTCGTCCATCAGCTCTTGCACCTCTTCGGGAGAGGCGCCTTTGCGGATGGCTTCGTCCAACCGGTCCTGCGCGCGGCGCAGGCGTTCGAGGGCAGAGGCCAGATCGCCCTCTTCGACCAGCAGGGCGATCTGCCAGAGTTCCTCGGCCACCTCGTCGCGCAGGGTGGGGGTCAGGGCGGTATCAAGCCGTTTCAGGGCGACGCGCAGGCGCAGGTAGGCGCGTTCGTTGCGGATAAAGCCTTCGGGGCGGTGGGTGATTGCCTTGAGGATCTGCACGGTGCGCGGGGCGTTCTGCGCGTTCCACAGCAGATCGCGGCGCATTTCGATCAGGGCGGCGGCGAGGGGATCGAAGAAGCGGCGGCCCGGAAGGGTAAGCGCGATGGGGGCGGCGGTGCCGGTCTGGCCTGCGGCATCGGTGACGGCGTAGGTCAGGGTGACGGGCAGGTTGGCGAAGACGTGTTTCGAGAGGTCATCGACAAGGGTGGATGTGAAGTCGGCGCGGCTGCCTTTGACGGGCAGCGGCAGGTCGAGGATCACCGGTGGTGCTGGTTCGGGATCAAGCGCAAGGCCATAGCGGCGGTCGGTGGCGGGCAGGTCCAGCGCGATGGTGACTTGGCCTTTGGTGATGCCGTAATCATCGGTGGCGGTGAATTTCTGTTTGAAGCGGCCATCGGCTTCGCGGCCGATGTCGGCGGCGGGGGTGATGCTGGGGGGGGTGTCGGGGGTGGCGGTGATGCGCCATGTGCGACCGCCTGCGCCCTCGATGGCAAGGGTGCCGGATTGGGTCACGGTGAAATCATGCGCGGGGTCGGATGCGGGGGTCGGATCGGTGCGATTGGACACGGTTTCCGACAGGATCAGCGCGCCCGCGTCGCCGTAAAGGCGGATTTGCAGGCGGGTGCCGGTGGGCAGGGTGAGCGCCTCGGCAGTCTGGTCATTCAGGTAAAGCGCGGGCTTGCCGGTGTAGGCGGGCGGCTGCGCCCAGCCTTCCCATGCGGGGCCGGTCGCGGCGGCGGTGGCTCCGGGGGTGAGGCCGGACACGGTGGTGACGCGCCAGATCGAGCCGAACATCAGCGCCAGCACCAGTGCAGTGATGGCGACGTAGCGCAGCGCGAAGGGGTCGCGGGGCGCAAGCTGCAGGGTGGGTTCGACAGCGCGGGCCGATGCCGCGCGCGCGGCCATGCGGGCGCGGTGGGCCTGCCACACCGCAAGGGCGGCGGGATCGGTGGTGCCGGTGGCTTGGGCATCCAGCAGGGCTGCGATGGGTTGGCCCGCAAGCGTGGCATCAAGGCGGACCAGAGCCTGTTGCCGCGTGGGGCGGTGGAAGGCGCGCAGGCCGTGGACCAGCGCCCAGATCAGGCCAAGCAGGGTGGCGATCAGGCCGAACCATGCGGCCTCGATCACCAAGTCGTCTTGCAGCCCGAAGGCGGCGGCAGACAGGGCCAGCAGCAACAGCGTGGACAGCGGCCAGAACGCGCGGGCAATCCGTTCGGCCCATAGGCCAAGCAGGGTCAGGCGCAGGGGCCTTTCGATCCGTTCAAGGGCGCGCTGGGCGGTGTTGCTGTCCATTCCCTCTGCCGGTTCAAAGCCACGTCGGGATGGTATCGCGGTTCAGGATTTCGTCAAAGGTCGGGCGGGCGCGGATGACAGCAAATTGATCGCCGCGCACAAGCACTTCGGGGATCAGCGGGCGGGTGTTGTATTCCGACGCCATCACCGCGCCATAAGCCCCCGCCGAGCGGAAGGCGATCAGATCGCCTTCATTCAGCGGCGCCAGCGGGCGGGCCTTGGCAAAGGTGTCGCCGGTTTCGCAGACGGGGCCAACCACGTCATAGGGGTGGGGTTCGGTGGCGGGGGCAGCCTCGATCACCGGATCGATGTCGTGATGCGCGCCATACATCGACGGGCGCACCAGATCGTTCATCGCGGCATCCACGATCAGGAAATCGCGGCCCTCGCCTTCCTTCACATAGATCACCTGCGACACCAGCAGGCCCGAGTTGCCAGAAATCAGACGGCCCGGTTCGATTTCAATCTCGCAGCCCAGATGGCCGACCGTGCGCTTGATCAGCGCGCCGTAATCCAGCGGCAGCGGCGGGGCTTCGTTAGACCGCGTGTAGGGGATGCCAAGACCGCCGCCCAGATCAAGGCGGCTGATGGTGTGGCCTTCGGCGCGCAGGCGTTCCGTCAGGTCTGCCACCTTTTTGTATGCCTGCTCAAAGGGTTCAAGCTCGGTCAACTGGCTGCCGATATGCACGTCGATGCCGATGATCTGCAGGCCGGGCAGGGCGGCGGCTTCGGCATAAACGGCAGAGGCGCGATCAATCGGGATGCCGAACTTGTTTTCCTTTTTGCCCGTCGCGATTTTTTCGTGTGTGCGGGCATCAACGTCGGGGTTCACGCGGATGGTGATGGGGGCTACAACGCCCATCGCGGTTGCCACTTCGGACAGGGCGCGCAGTTCGGGTTCGGATTCGACGTTGAATTGCCGGATGCCGTGGGTCAGCGCCAGCCGCATTTCGTCGCGGGTTTTGCCGACGCCGGAGAACACGATGCGGTTGCCGGGGATGCCAGCGGCCAGTGCGCGGCGGTATTCGCCGCCCGACACCACATCCATGCCTGCGCCCAGATCACCCAGCAGTTTCAACACCGCCAGATTTGACAGCGATTTGATCGCAAAGCAGACCATATGCGGCAGCGGCGACAGCGCCTCGGTGAACAGGGTATAATGGCGGGTCAGGGTGGCGGCGGAATAGACGTAGAACGGGGTTCCAACGCTGGCGGCAATTTCGGTCAGCGGCACGTCTTCGGCATGCAACACGCCATTGCGGTAAAGAAAATGGTCCATGCTGTGCATCCCGAAGCTGCCTGTTCCTGCGCGGTATAGCAGACAAAGCGCCTAGAGCAATTCGCCGGACCTATTTCAACGTGCCGCCGATACCGATTTTCGTCTCGCCTGATACGGTCACTCCCGGCGCTACGGGCGGACCGTCCGCCCCGCAACCGGCAAGGGCGAAAAGGGTGGGGGCAATCAGGGCAAGGATCAACAGCGGTTTCATGGCAGTCCTTCGGGGGAGGGCAAGGGCGCTTGGCCCCAGCCGGTCTGTATCAGCCAGTCTGTATCAGCCAAGCAGGGCTTTCCAGCGCGAAACCTGCTCGGCCACGCGCACGGGCGAGGTTCCGCCGTAAGAGGTGCGCGAGCGGACCGAGTTTTCGACTCCCAGCACTGAATAAACCTCTTGGGTGATGCCGTCGTGGACCGATTTCATTTCGGTGATCGTGAGGTCGGGCAGATCGCAGCCCTTCTTTTCGGCCATGGCGACAAGTGTGCCGGTGACGTGGTGGGCGTCGCGGAACGGCAGGTTCAGCGCGCGCACCAGCCAGTCGGCCAGATCGGTGGCGGTGGAAAAGCCCGATGCTGCGGATTGCGCCAGCACGTCACGGTTGGCGGTCATGTCGCTGACCATGCCGGTCATGGCAGCAAGCGCCAGCATCAGGGTGTCGGCGGCGTCAAAAACCTGCTCCTTGTCTTCCTGCATGTCCTTGGAATAGGTCAGCGCCAGCCCCTTCATAATGGTGAACAGCGCTACGGTGGCCCCAAGGATGCGGCCCAGCTTGGCGCGGAGCAGTTCGGCGGCGTCGGGGTTTTTCTTTTGCGGCATGATGCTGCTGCCGGTGGTCCATTTGTCGGACAGTCTGACAAAGCGGAACTGGGCGGAAGACCAGATCACCAGCTCTTCGGCAAAGCGCGACAGGTGCATGGCGCAGATGCTGGAGGCGCTCAGGAATTCCAGCGCGAAATCGCGGTCAGAGACGGAGTCAAGGCTGTTGGCGGTGGGGCGGTCAAAGCCAAGGGCGGCTGCGGTCATATGGCGGTCGATGGGGAAAGAGGTTCCGGCCAAGGCGGCAGCGCCCAAGGGACATTCGTTCATCCGGCGGCGGGCGTCTTCAAAGCGGGATTTGTCGCGGGCCAGCATCTCGACATAGGCCAGCATGTGATGGCCCCATGTCACCGGCTGCGCGGTTTGCAGATGGGTGAAGCCGGGCATCGCCCAATCGGTGCCAGCCTCGGCCTGCGCCAGAAACGCCTGCATCAGGGCGGTCAGGCCAGTGATGGCGGCATCGCATTGGTCGCGCACCCAGAGGCGGAAATCGACCGCAACCTGATCGTTGCGGCTGCGTGCAGTGTGCAGGCGGCCTGCGGGTGCGCCGATGATGTCCTTCAGGCGCTGCTCCACATTCATGTGGATGTCTTCCAAAGCGGTGGAAAAGACGAAATTCCCGGCTTCGATCTCTGACAACACCGTGAGCAGGCCTTCCCCGATGGCCTCGGCATCACTAGGAACAAGGATACCGGTGGCGGCCAGCATGGCAGCATGTGCGCGGCTGCCCGCGATGTCCTGCGCGTAAAGCCGCTTGTCAAAGCCGATCGAGGCGTTGATGGCGGTCATGATCGCATCGGGGCCAGAGGCAAAACGGCCGCCCCACATTTGGTTGGCGGATGTGGTGGGGGAATTGGTCATGGGATGGGCCTTCGACATGATGCGGAAGATGATGCTGGCGGTTCTTTATACGGCCTTCGCCTGTGGTGCAAATGCTGGCAGCCTTGACGGGCTGCTGGTGGATGACATGAAGAAACTTGCACTGGTAGAGCCGGTGGCCATCCCCGAGGCTGTGCTGCTGGACGGGGCCGAGGCGGAACATACGCTGGCCGAGTATCAGGGCAAATGGGTGGTGCTGAACTTCTGGGCGACATGGTGCGCGCCCTGCCGCGCCGAGATGCCCTCGCTGGACCGGCTGCAAGTGGCGATGCCCGAAATCGCGGTGGTGCCGGTGGCAACTGGCCGCAATGCCGTATCGCAGATTGGAAAATTCTACGCCGAGGCGGGGGTGGTGAACCTGCCCGTGCTGCGCGACCCGAAATCGGAACTGGCACGCGCGATGGGCGTGCTGGGCCTGCCGGTGACAGTGATCCTTGACCCCGAAGGCCGCGAAGTCGCCCGCCTGATCGGCGATGCAGAATGGGATAGCCCTGCCGCCATCGCCGTCCTGAAAGCGATTCAAACGCCATAAGCAAAGGTGCGTGAAATCACGCACCCTACCCTTTCTCCTGCACCGCGCGCGCTTTTGGCGGCTGTTGATGCCTCCGGCGGGGATATTTGTGCAAAGAGGATGGAACCGGTGGTTTCATCTTGGCCCAAATACTCCCGCCGGAGGCTTCTGTCGTTTTGGCAGGGCGATCCGCTGACAAGCACGGGGGTAGGGTGCGTGATTCACGCACCTTTCTGTTTAGTCAGACGAGGATTTGACCCAGAGGTTGATGTCTTTCTCTTCCGAGATGTGGTTGATCTTCGACAGCTCGTCTGCGGTGAAGTCGAGGTTGTGGATGGCGCCGACGCAGTCCAGCACCTGTTCGGGTTTTGAGGCACCGATAAGGGCGGTGGTGATGCCGCCGTTCCGCAGCACCCATGCCAGTGCCATCTGGGCCAGTGTCTGCCCCCTTGCCTGTGCCATCTCGTCCAGTGCGCGCACGGATGCCAGCGCCTTTGGTGTGATCACCGACGGGTCCAGCGATTTGCCTTGCGCGGCGCGCGAGCCTTGCGGGATGCCGTTGAGGTATTTCTTGGTCAGGATGCCTTGGGCCAGCGGGGTGAAAGCGATGGAGCCGATGCCCAGTTCGGCCAGTGTCTCTTTCAGCCCGTCGGTTTCGACCCAGCGGTTCAGGATGTTATAGCTGGGCTGGTGGATCAGGCAGGGGGTGCCAAGCTCTTTCAATATCGCCGCCGCTTCGCGGGTGCGTTGCGAATTATAGCTGGAAATCCCGACATAAAGCGCGCGACCCGAGCGCACGATATGGTCCAGCGCCATCATCGTTTCTTCCAGCGGCGTTTCCGGATCGAAGCGGTGGGAATAGAAGATATCGACGTAATCCAGCCCCATCCGTTTCAGCGACTGGTCACAGGATGCGATCAGATATTTGCGCGAGCCCCATTCGCCATAAGGGCCGCCCCACATCAGGTAGCCTGCTTTGGACGAGATGATCATCTCGTCCCGATAGGGTTTGAAATCGGACTTCAGGATGTCGCCGAACGCCTCTTCCGCCGAGCCGGGGGGCGGGCCGTAGTTGTTGGCCAGATCGAAATGGGTGATGCCGTTGTCAAAGGCGGTGTGGCAGATCGCGCGTTTGGTGTCGTGGGGCGTGTCGTAGCCGAAGTTGTGCCACAGACCAAGGCTGATGGCGGGCAGTTTCAGGCCCGAGTTGCCGCAGCGGCGGTAGATCATGCGGTCATAGCGGGTTTCGGCGGCGGTATAGGTCATGGCGGCCTCTGGATGTTGGCGGGCGTTGACGTGGGGAGCGTGTTAGCGCCAACAGTTCGGGGCAAATCCGCCAAAGGTCAAGGGTGGGGAAAGCTGCTTGGCGCTGGCCGGTCGCATTGCCCTTCGGGGGCGGGCAGGACATAGTGGGGGCCAAGAGTGCGGGGTTGTCATGTCGGGTCGTGCAGGGTGCAAGTGGGGTTTGGCTGTCATCGGGGCGATGGTGGTCGGTCTGGGCATGGCGACGGCGGGCAATGCGCTGGAGCGGCTGGATTTCGCGGTACGCGGTGCCAGCGCCGCGCTTGACAAAGAGTTGCGTTTTGCCTCGATTTTGTTGGCCTCGCAAAAGGCGGGGACGGTTGACGCGCAGGATCTGTTTGCCGATGCGCGGGCGGAATATGCCAGCCTTCTGGGCGCGCTTTATGCCAGCGGGCATTATTCGCCGGTGATCCATGTGCTGATCGACGGGCGCGAGGCTGCGGGCATTGCGCCGCTGGACGCGCCCGCGCGGATCGGCCGGATCGAGGTACAGGTTGATCCGGGACCGGTGTTTGCGTTTTCGCGCGCCGTGGTGGCGCCATTGGCGGCGGGGACGGTGCTGCCCGAGGGCTTTGCGGCGGGGGCTGTGGCCGAAAGCGGTGCGGTGGTTGCGGCTGTCGGGGCTGCGGTGGATGGCTGGCGCGATGTCGGTCATGCCAAGGCTGTGGCGGGCGCGCAGAATTTGGTCGCGGATCACGGGTCCGCGACTCTGTCTGCCGAGGTTGCAATCAGGCCGGGGCCGCGGCTGCGCTTTGGGCCTTTGGCGGTGCAGGGCCATGCGCGGATGCGCGAAGCGCGGGTGCTGGAGATTGCGGGGCTGCCTGTCGGGCAGGTGTATTCTCCAGCCGAGGTTGAACGGGCGGCGGCGCGGTTGCGGCGCAGCGGCGTGTTCAAATCGGTGACGCTGGTCGAGGATGATGCAATTACCGCGCCGGATCTGCTGGGGATCACGGCGCGTCTGGTGGAAGAAAAGACCCGCCGCTATAGTTTCGGGGCCGAGATTGCCAGTTTTGACGGGTTGATGGTGAACGGCACATGGTTGCACCGCAACCTGTTCGGCGGGGCCGAGCGTTTGACCCTGAACGGCGAGATCCGCAACATCGGTGTGCAGTCGGGCGGGATCGATTACGGTCTGGGGCTGACGCTGGACCGTCCTGCGACCTTTACGCCGGATACCACGCTGGGCATTGGCGCGCAGTACGAGCATCTGGACGAGGTGGATTTCGTCTCGGACGGGTTCGATGTGGCCGTGTCACTGACGCAGGTGTTTTCCGAGGCGCTGACCGCGCAGGCGGGGTTCGGCTATGAATATGCGGATGTGACCGATGCCTCGGGGTCGTCGGTGTTTCAAAGCCTGTCCCTGCCGGTCGGGGTGACATGGGACAAGCGCGACGCCAGAACCGAGGCTGCGAAGGGCTTTTATCTGGAGGCCGAGGCCAAGCCGTTTCTGGGCTTTGGCATCACCGACAGCGGGATGCGGTTGACGGGCGATCTGCGGGGATACCGTGCGGCAGGCGAGCGGCTGGTTTTTGCCGGACGGCTGCAGGCGGGGGCGATCCTGGGTGCCAGTCTGGCCGGCACGCCGCGCGATGATCTGTTCTATTCGGGCGGCGGCGGCACCGTGCGGGGGCAGCCTTATCAATCCTTGGGCGTCTATGTGTTGCAGGACGCCTTGCTGAACCCGTTCAAGACGGGGGGAACCTACTATGTTGCAGGGTCGGTCGAGGCGCGGCTGAAGGTCAGCAATACCATCGGACTGGTGGGATTTCTCGACGCCGGGCAGGTTGATGTGGACGGGTTCTTTACCGGAGCGGGCAACTGGCACGCGGGCGCGGGGCTGGGGGTGCGCTATGCGACCGGCGTGGGGCCGATCCGGCTGGATCTGGCTGTGCCGGTGGGGGGATCTACGGGCGACGGTCTGCAGATTTATCTGGGTTTGGGGCAGGCGTTCTGATGCGGGTTCTGGTGCTTTTTCTGCTGTGTTGGCTGCCGGTGATGGCGGCGGCGCAGACCGATGACCGTAGCTATCTGACCGCCTTCCTTGAGGACAATCTGTCGGGTGCGGGGCGGGTGGTGGTTGTCACCGGCTTTGAAGGCGCGCTGTCGTCGCAGGCGACGGTGGCCGAGATCACCATTGCCGATGAGGCGGGGATCTGGCTGACGCTGCGGGGGATCACGCTGGACTGGACACGATCGGCGCTGTTTTCGGGGCGGATCGAGGTGAACCAGCTTACGGCAGACGAAATTTTGCTGGACCGCTTGCCTGCGCCGCAGGGACCGGTGGCCGAGGCGGGAGAGTTTGCGCTGCCGGAATTGCCGGTCTCGGTGCAGATCGGGGCGCTGGCGGCCAATCGGATCGTGCTGGGGGCTGCGGTGCTGGGTCAGCCGGTCGAGGGGCGGCTGGACGCGGCGCTGTCGCTGATCGGCGGCGAAGGGCAGGGGCGGTTGACGCTGACCCGCACCGATGACGGGCCGGAGGGCGTGATTGATCTGGCAGCAAGTTATGCCAATGCCGACAAGCGGCTGGTGCTGGACCTTTCGGCGCGGGAGGACGCGGGCGGGCTTGCGGTTTCGCTGCTGGGCCTGCCGGGGGCGCCGCAGGCCTTACTGACGATCAAGGGCGCGGGGCCGCTGGATGATTTTGCGGCGGATGTTGCGCTGGACACCGACGGGGTGTCGCGGCTGGCGGGGCAGGTCACGCTGAAAGGGCAGGAGGCGGGGGCGACGGGGTTTGCCGCGGATCTGTCGGGCGATCTGGCTCCGCTGTTTCTGCCCGATTATGCCGCGTTTTTCGGGGATGCGGTCGGGCTTGTGGTGGATGGCAGCCGCGCGGCAGACGGGCGGCTTGATCTGGCCGAGATGTCGCTGACCACGCGGGCGCTGCGGTTGCAGGGGCAGATGGTGCTGGCGGCGGATGGTGTGCCAGAGCGGTTCAGCCTGAACGGCGATCTGGGGCTGTCGGGTGGCGAGGCGGTGCTGCTGCCGTTGACGACCGAGATCGAAACGCGCATCGGGCGTGCCGATCTTGCCATAAGCTATGACGCGACCGAGGGGGAGGGGTGGTCCCTGCTGACCCATATCACCGGACTGGACCGTTCGGATTTTGCGGCGGAACGGCTGGAGCTGGCGGGATCGGGGCGGATTTCGCGGCGGGGCGGGGTGCCTGTGGTGGGCGGCACGCTGCGCTTTGATGCGGGTGGGTTGCAGCCCGCCGATCCGGCCCTTGCGGCGGCTTTGGGCGATGCGGTGACTGGCGAGGCACTGGGATTTTGGCGGCAGGGCGATGGCGTGCTGTCGCTGCCGCGGCTTAAGATTTCGGGCGTCGATTATGCGGTGACGGCGGGCGGCACGGTGACAGGGCTGGGCGAGGCGCTGACCGTCACGGGGCGGATTGCGGCGCAGATGGCCGATCTGTCGCGGCTGTCGGGCCTTGCGGGGCGTGATCTGGGCGGGGCGGCCGATATTGCCGCCGAAGGATCGGGCAGCCCCTTGACCGGCGCGTTTGATGTGGTGGCGCGGGCGGTCGGGCGCGACATGGCGGCGGGTGTGGCGGAACTGGACAACCTGCTGCGCGGTGAGGCAACGATTGATCTGTCGGCCAGACGCGACACCGGCGGGACGCAGTTGCGGTCTTTGGAGATCAGGGCGTCCAGCCTGAGCGTGCAGGCTTCGGGGAAGATTGCGTCGGAGGGCAGCGATCTGGCGGGCGAGGTGGCCTTTGCCGATCTGGGCGCGCTGGGCGCGGGCTATGGCGGGGCGTTGCAGGGCAAGGCACGGCTGACGGGCAGTCTGACCGAAGGGCGCATGACGCTTGAGGCCGTGGGCAATGGCTTGCGTATCGGTCAGGCGCAGGCAGACCGGCTGCTGCGCGGGCAATCGGCGTTGTCCTTGGTGCTGACATTGAAGGATGGCGCGGTGCAGGTGGAAACCGCACGGCTGGACAATCCGCAACTGCAGGCCAGTGCAACGGGCGTGTTGCAGGGCGAGGTGCAAACCCTTGATCTGACAGCACGGTTGCAGGATTTGGGACTGCTGTTGCCCGAGTTTCCGGGGGCGCTGACGATCACAGGCCGGGCGGTGCAGGAGGTGGGCGGCACCACGCTGGACCTGCGGGCCAAGGGGCCGGGGCAGATTGATGCCAGCGTAACGGGCAAGGTCGCGGCGGGGTTCGGGGCGGCGGATCTGGATATAAAGGGGACGGGGCAGGCGGCGCTGGTCAACGCCTTTATCGCACCGCGCGCGATTGCGGGGGGATTGCGGTTTGATCTGCGGCTGAACGGGCCGATGCAGGTTTCGGCTCTGTCGGGCAGTGTGGTGCTGGATGGCGGGCGGCTGTCGGACCCTGCGCTTGGCTTTGCGCTGACGGGGATTGCGGCGCGGGCGGCCTTGGCGGGGGCGCGGGCGGATTTGGATGTGACGGCGGATGTATCGTCGGGCGGATCGGTGGCGGTGCGCGGCACGGTGGGGCTTGCCGCGCCCTTTGCAGGCGATCTGGCGGTGGATATTGCGCGCGCGACGCTGCGCGACCCCGATCTGTATGAGACAACGGCCAATGGTGCGCTGACGGTGCAGGGGCCACTGGCGGGGGGGGCGATGATTGCGGGGCGCATTGCGCTGACCGAAACCGAGTTGCGGGTGCCATCGACCGGATTTGGCCGCGCAGGCGATCTGCCGGGGCTGCGCCATGTGGCGGAGCCTGCCGATGTGCGCGCGACGCGGGCGCGGGCGGGGCTGGTCGATGTCGCGGGCGCGGGCGGACGCGGCGGGGCGGCCTTCGGGCTGGACGTGGTGCTGTCGGCCCCGAACCGCGTGTTCGTGCGCGGGCGCGGTCTGGATGCGGAACTGGGCGGCGAATTGCGGCTGGGCGGCACCACGGCGGCGGTGGCCCCTGTGGGATCGTTCGGGCTGATCCGCGGGCGGCTGGAGATTCTGGGCAAGCGGCTGGATCTGACCGAAGCGGTGCTGCAGATGGAGGGCAAGCTGATCCCGTCGCTGCATATCGTGGCGGCCACGGTGAATGACGGGATCACGGTGGCGGTGGGCATCGACGGGCCTGCCACCGATCCGGTGGTCAGCTTTACCTCGACCCCCGATCTGCCTGAAGAAGAGGTGCTGGCGCAACTGCTGTTCGGGCAGACGTTGCAAGGGCTGTCGGCGTTTCAGGCGCTGCAACTGGCCAGTGCTGTGGCAACGCTGGCGGGCAAGGGCGGCGATGGCATCGTAGCGCGGGCCAGAAAGGGCATCGGGCTGGACAATCTGGATGTGAAAACCGCCAGCGACGGGTCGGCCTCGGTCACGGCGGGCAAGTACCTGACCAAGAACATCTATTCCGAGTTTACCGTGGATCAGGCGGGGCAAAGCCAGATCAACCTGAACTTCGATGTGTCGGATCAGGTGCGGCTGCGGGGACGGGCCAATTCTGACGGAACGGCAGGGCTTGGGATCGTGGTCGAGAAGGACTACTGACGGGCCTTGCGGATGCGCGCGCGCTCGGCATCGACAGCGGCGCCAAGAAGGACCGCATAGGCCGAGACATAAAGCCACATCAGCAAAGCCACCACCGCTCCGATGGACCCGTAAACGCGGTTGTAAGAGGGGAAATTCGCCAGATAGAGCATAAAGCCGCGTGTGGCCAAAACCCACAGGATCACTGCCACCAGTAACCCCCATGTCAGCAAGGGCGGGTGACGCTTGCTGTGGTTCGGCCCAAGCCGGTAGGCCAGACCGATCGACAACACCGCCGCCGCAACCCCAAGCGCAAGGTTTGAATTGGCCAGCGCGCGGGTGGCGTATTGGTCCAGCGGCAACAGATCCACCGCCAAGGGCAGGATCACCGCCATCACCAAGACCGCCAGCACCATCCCCACCATCACAAAGGTCAGCACAATCGCGCGCAACTGGTGCCAATGCCCCGAGCGGTTCGGCAGATGGTGGATGGCGTTCAACCCCCGGATCAGCGCCGCAACACCCGCCCGCGCCGACCACAGGGCCAGAGTGGTCGACAGAACCGTGGTCAGCCCCAGATTCCCCGTGTTCACCGCCAGCAAGGATTCCACCTGCCCCGAAATCAGCGTGAATGCCTCGGGCGGAAGAAATCCACGTAACAGCGCCACTTCCTGCCGGATCACCGCAGGGTCATAGATGAACCCCCAGATCGCAATAACCGCCGCCGCCCCCGGAAAGATTGCCAGAAAGGCATAGAACGCCACACCGGCTGCGATCAGGTCCAGCTCGGCCTTTTCGATCCGGCGGTAGAAATGCCAGCCGGCAGCGATCACATTCGGAGGGAGGGGCAAAAACCGCATGGGTGACAGGATGGGCGAACTGCACCAGCGGAGCAAGTGGCTCTCGGCTGCCAAAGGTGCGTGAAATCACGCACCCTACCCTTCATCCTGAAAGGTTCCGCCATCCTCTCTGCAAAAATATCCCCGCCGGAGGCATGCTTCATCGGCGGCGGGTGCCTCCGGCGGGAGTATTTGGACCAAGATGAATGCCAAGGGTAGGGTGCGTGATTTCACGCACCTTGTGGGCGCGGCAGGGTCAGGGTTGGCCGTAGCGGTGGCAGGTGGCGACATGGTCATTCACCAGCCCCGCGGCCTGCATGAAGGCGTAGGTGATGGTGGGGCCAACAAATTTGAAGCCCTCGGCCTTGAGTGATTTTGACAGGCGGCGGGCGGTTTCGGTTTCGGCGGGGATTTCGGACCGGCTGGCGGGGGCGCTGATCTGGGGGCTGTGGTTGACATGGGACCAGATAAAGTCGGCAAAGCCTTGGCGGGCTTCGAGACGCAAATAGGCTTTGGCACCTGCGATGGTCGCCTCGATCTTGCCGCGGTGGCGGATGATTCCGGGATCGCCCAGCAGGCGCAGGATTTCGGCTTCGCCCCATGTGGCGATGGTTTCGGGGTGAAAGCCCTTGAAGGCCGTGCGGAAGGTTTCCCGGCGGCGCAGGATGGTGATCCAGCTAAGCCCCGCCTGAAAGGATTCAAGAATCAGGCATTCCCACAGCGCGCGGGGGTCATGCTCGGGGCGGCCCCATTCGGTGTCGTGATAAGCGGTATAAAGCGGATCGGTGCCGCACCACGCGCAGCGGGGCAGATCGGGTAGGGGCAGATCGGGGTGGGGCATCGGGGAAATCCGTCGAATACGTGGCAAATGCCGATCTTTACCGCGCCTTTACCTGTGTGGCCACATTCTGTTCGCGCGGGTCGGGGGTGAGTCTGGCCATGGGGGCGGTGTGATGGTGCCAGAGCGGAAGAAACCACGGATGGACGGGGTGGCGGGGCTTGCCAGCCCGTTGGGCGTTGCGATCTCGGAAGGCGATCGGGCGGTGATGGGGATGGTGCAGGCCGCGATTGAAACGCGGCGGCTGCGGCTTGCCTATCAGCCGGTGGTGCTGTCGCGCGATCCGGCGCGGGTGGCATTTCACGAAGGGCTGATGCGGGTGCTTGACCCAGCGGGGCGGGTGATTCCCGCCAAGGATTTCATGGGCGCGGTCGAGGGCCACGAGATTGGCCGCGAAATTGACTGTGCCGCGCTGGAAATGGGCCTTGGTGCGCTTGCGCGGCATCCGGCGTTGCGGCTTTCGATCAACATGTCGGCGCGGTCTATCGGCTATCCGCGTTGGATGAAGGTGCTGCGGCGGGGGCTGGTTGCAAGCCCGACGGTGGCCGAGCGGTTGATTCTCGAGATCACCGAAGCCTCGGCCATGCTGGTGCCGGAAATCGTGGTCGCCTTTATGGAGGAGTTGCAGCGCGAAGGCATCGCCTTTGCTTTGGACGATTTCGGGTCCGGCTATACGGCGATTCGGTATTTCAAGGATTTCTTCTTTGATATCCTGAAGATCGACGGTCAGTTTGTGCGCGGGATCGAACGGGATGCCGATAACCGTGCGTTGACGGCCGCGTTGTTGTCCATCGGGCAGCATTTCCAGATGTTCACCGTGGCCGAAGCCGTGGAAACGGTGGCCGAGGCGGAGTGTCTGCGCGCGATGGGGGTAGACTGCCAGCAGGGCTATCTGTTTGGCGCGCCCACGTTGAAACCGGATTTCGCCGCCGCTGCGTTGCGGAAAAGCGCCTGAGTTGCCCCTGCGTCAATCAGGCCATGCAGGAAAACTTGCTTTTCAGATGCGGCCCGCCTAGGGCATGCTGCAAGGCGGCGAAGGCGGGCCTTCGCGCGGGTAGCTTGGGAGAGGGCGCAAGATATGACCAATGTCGTAATCGTTTCGGCGGCACGGACCGCAGTGGGCAGCTTTAACGGGGCTTTTGCCGCCACTCCGGCGCATGAGCTTGGCGCGGCCGTGATCGAGGCGGTTGTCGCCCGTGCAGGCATCGACAAGGCCGAGGTTTCGGAAACCATTCTGGGGCAGGTGCTGACCGCCGGTCAGGGCCAGAACCCCGCGCGTCAGGCGCATGTGCGCGCTGGCCTGCCGATCGAGGCATCGGCCTGGACTGTGAACCAGGTCTGCGGCTCGGGCCTGCGGACGGTTGCCTTGGGCGCGCAGCATATCCAGCTGGGCGATGCGGCGATTGTGGTCGCGGGCGGTCAGGAAAGCATGTCGCTTTCGACGCATGTCGCGCATCTGCGCGCAGGCCAGAAGATGGGCGATCTGAACTTCATCGACTCGATGATCCGCGACGGTCTTTGGGATGCCTTCAACGGCTATCACATGGGGATCACGGCGGAGAACGTCGCCACCAAATGGCAGATCTCGCGCGAGGTGCAGGACGCTTTCGCCGTCGCCAGCCAGAACAAGGCCGAAGCCGCGCAGAAGGCAGGCAAGTTCGCGGATGAGATCGTTCCCTTTGTCATCAAGACCCGCAAGGGCGATGTGACGGTTTCGGCCGATGAATATATCCGCCACGGTGCCACGATTGATGCGATGACCAAGCTGCGCCCTGCCTTCACCAAGGAAGGCTCGGTCACGGCGGGCAACGCTTCGGGTCTGAACGATGGGGCGGCGGCGCTGCTGCTGATGTCGGAAGCCGAGGCTGCGCGCCGCGGGCTGACGCCGCTGGCACGGATTGCGTCTTATGCGACGGCGGGTGTTGATCCGGCGCTGATGGGTTCGGGTCCGATTCCGGCCAGCCGCAAGGCGCTGGAAAAGGCGGGCTGGAAGGTTGGCGATCTGGATCTGGTCGAAGCGAACGAAGCCTTTGCCGCGCAGGCCTGCGCTGTGAATCAGGACATGGGCTGGGACCCGTCGATTGTGAACGTGAACGGCGGCGCGATTGCCATCGGCCACCCGATCGGCGCTTCGGGCGCACGTATCCTGAACACGCTGCTGTTCGAACTGGCCCGTCGTGGCGGCAAGAAGGGTCTGGCGACCCTGTGCATCGGCGGCGGTATGGGCGTGGCCCTGACCATCGAACGCGCATAAGTCAGCGACATTTTGCTGCAAATGCAAAATATGGGGCGCAATATTATTGCGCCCCGTTTTCTCTTTAGGTAACAGTATTTCAAAGCATAGCTCTTGGAGGAGAATGGAATGTCGAAGGTTGCACTGGTAACGGGTGGTTCGCGCGGGATTGGCGCGGCGATTTCGGTGGCGTTGAAGGCGGCGGGCTATACCGTGGCCGCAAACTATGCCGGCAATGACGAGGCGGCTGCCGCCTTCACCCAAGAAACCGGCATTGCGACCTATAAGTGGTCGGTCGCGGATTATGACGCCTGCGCCGCCGGGATCGCAAAGGTTGAGGCTGAACTTGGTCCGGTGGCGGTTCTTGTGAACAACGCTGGCATCACCCGTGATGCGATGTTCCACAAGATGACCCCGCAGGCGTGGAAAGAAGTCATCGACACCAACCTTTCCGGCCTGTTCAACATGACCCATCCGCTGTGGTCGGGGATGCGTGACCGCAAGTTTGGCCGCGTGATCAACATTTCCTCGATCAACGGGCAAAAGGGGCAGGCGGGGCAGGTGAACTATTCCGCCGCCAAGTCGGGCGATCTGGGCTTTACCAAGGCGCTGGCCGCCGAAGGCGCACGCGCAGGCATCACCGTGAACGCGATCTGCCCCGGCTATATCGGCACGGATATGGTGCGTGCGATTGATGAAAAAGTGCTGAACGAACGCATCATCCCGCAGATTCCGGTCGGCCGTCTGGGCGAGCCTTCGGAAATCGCGCGGATCGTGACCTTCCTTGCTTCGGACGATGCGGGCTTTATCACCGGCTCGACCATCTCGGCCAACGGCGGGCAGTTCGTCGTGTAAGGGTAGGGTGCGTGATCTCACGCACCTTTCGCGCTGATTTCAAAGGTCCGGCCCGATGGGGTCGGGCCTTTTTGCTTGCCGTGTGGGCAGTTGCGCGCCATTCATGCCGCCAACAGGAGGCCCCATGACCCGCCGCAAAGCCACTTTGACCGGATTTTCCGCAGTTTTGCTGTGGGCGCTGCTGGCGCTGTTCACGGTTGGCACCGCCCCCGTCCCGCCGTTCCTTTTGAACGCGCTGTGTTTTGGCATTGGCGGGGTGTTGGGGCTGGTCTGGCTGGCGGTCAGCGGGGGGCTGTCCGCATTGCGCGGCGTGGGGTGGAAGGTTTATGCCTTTGGCACCATTGCGCTTTTTGGCTATCACGCACTGTATTTCAGTGCGCTACGCATGGCCCCTGCTGCCGAGGCCAGCCTGATTGCCTATCTGTGGCCGCTGTTCATCGTGCTGCTGTCGGGGATGCTGCCGGGGGAAAAGCTGCGCCCGCTGCATCTGATCGGGGCGGGACTGGCCTTTGCGGGCGCGGCGCTGATCGTGCTGCGGGGTGGGGCGAGCTTTCAGGCCGATGCGCTGCCGGGCTTGGGGCTGGCGTTTCTGTGCGCGATCACTTGGGCGGTTTATTCGGTGGCGTCGCGGGCTTGGGGGGCCGTACCGACGGCGGCGGTGGTGGTTTACTGTCTGGCCACGGCGGTGCTGTCGGCGGGGGTGCATCTGCTGGTCGAAGATACGCTGTGGCCCGTGACAACCGCAGGCTGGGCCAGCGTGATCGGCCTTGGCCTTGGCCCCGTGGGGCTGGCGTTTTTCACATGGGATGTGGGGATGAAGCGGGGCGATATTCAGCTTTTGGGGGTGGCGTCCTATGCCGCGCCGCTGCTGTCTACGCTGGCGTTGATATTTGCGGGGCGGGCCGTTGCCACACCCACGCTTTTGGTTGCTGCTATCCTGATCACGGGCGGGGCCGTGTTGGCCGCCCGTGCCAGTTTGACAAAATAAGACGCTTAGGCGTCAGTCAGGCGGGTGATTTCCTCTTTCAGTTTCAGCTTTTGCTTCTTGAGGTCTGCGATGTGCTGGTCGTTCGTTCCGGGCGCGCGTTGGGCCTGTTCCACCAATTCCGACAGATGTTCGTGCTTTTTCTTCAACTCGACGATGTGGGAAGCGACGGTCATGCAGTTCTCCTCCTGACGGTTTCGAATAGGGTGATTGCAGCACAAGTCTTGAGTCGTGTCACGCAATGTTCGCGAAACTGTCACGACAATTCAGCTAAACTCTGCCGAAAGATCGGCGCCATTCCGCAGGACGTCGTTGGCGCGGGGGGTATAGCTTTCGCGGTCGCCGTCATGGGCGGGGCCGTCGTGGATGACGAAGGGGGCGAGCAGGCGGAAGGCTCCGCGTCCCGTTTTGCGTGCGCGCAGGATGATCCGCAGGGCAGGCTTGCCCGCGCGCGGCGTCAGCGGCAGCACCGAGGCCGAGCCGAGTTTGGTTCCCATCGCCGCCAGCACTTGCGGAAGGCCATCCGCGCCGCAGATCAGCGTCAGCCAGCCACCGGGGGCAAGGCGGCGGGTGGCGGCCTGCACCCAAACCGCCAGCGGGGTTTCGATCTGCAGGGCGGTGGCGCGGGCGGCAATCGGCGAGGGGGTGCCGCCGCGCGGATAATAGGGCGGGTTGGCGATCACATGGTCGAAATCATGGCGCAGCGCGCGCGGCATATCGGCCAGATCGCCGGTTTCCACCTGCAGGGCGATGCCGTTCTCGGTCGCGTTGCGGGCGGCCAGCGCGGCATAGGCGGGTTGCAGTTCCAGCCCCGAAAGCCGCAAATCCGGCACGCGGGTGGCAAGGCACAGGATCGCCGCCCCGACGCCGCAGCCCAGTTCAAGCACGGATTGGCCGGATCGCGCGGGGCAGGCGGCGGCCAGCAGCACCGGATCGGTGGCGGCACGATAGCCTTTGATCGGCTGCCACAGGTGCAACCGCCCGCACAGGAATTTATCGCGGCTTAGATCGGCATCGGCGAACATCACAGCCCGTCCGGTATGGCATTGTCGGCGATCACGCTGCGGGCGATGAAATGGTCGCGGTCGGCCACCATCAGGCGGCGCGGGAAGATGCCGATCGAGCCTTCAAAGATGCTCATGTGGACGTCCATGACAAAGCTGTCTATACCCTCGCCCGACAGCAGGGCTTGGGCAAAGGCGATCACGGTGGGGTCGTTGGTCTTTAGCAGCAGCTTCATGGGGTTAGTTTCGCGGGGTTTTGCGCCCGTGTCGAGACCGGAAGGAACGGGGATGAGCTTGGACGAGGCCGCACAGAAACCGCATGACCGTTTGGCCGCCTATCTGGCGGATGATATGGAGGCGGTCAACGTCACAATCCGCGAGCGGATGGCCAGCAAACACGCCCCCCGCATCCCGCAAGTGACGGCGCATCTGGTCGAGGCGGGGGGCAAGCGGTTGCGCCCGATGCTGGTGCTGGCGGCGGCGCGAATCTGTGGCTATGGCGGCCCCTACCATGTGCATCTGGCCGCGACGGTCGAGTTTATCCACACCGCGACCCTGTTGCATGATGATGTGGTGGATGAAAGCACGCGGCGGCGGGGGCGGCCTACCGCGAACCTGTTGTGGGACAACAAATCTTCGGTGCTGGTGGGCGATTACCTGTTCGCCCGCGCCTTTCAGTTGATGGTCGAGCCGGGCAATATGCGGGTGCTGGACATTCTGGCCAATGCCAGTGCGACGATTGCCGAGGGCGAGGTGCTGCAACTGACCGCCGCACAGGATCTGGCGACGACCGAGGACATCTATCTGCAAGTCGTGCGCGGCAAGACGGCGGCGCTGTTTTCGGCGGCGACGGAATCGGGTGCGGTGATCGCGGGCGCGTCGGATGCGGCGGTGCGGGCGCTGTTCACCTATGGCGATGCCTTGGGGATTGCGTTCCAGATCGTCGATGACCTGCTGGATTACGGCGGGTCGGCGGCGGCGATTGGCAAGAACACCGGCGATGATTTCCGCGAACGCAAGCTGACGTTGCCAGTCATCAAGGCGGTGGCCAAGGCTGATGCCGAAGAACGCGCCTTCTGGGTGCGGGTGATCGAAAAGGGCCAGCAAGCCGAGGGCGATCTGGAGCAGGCGATGGCGTTGATGGCGCGGCATGGTGCGATGGAGGCGGCGCGGGCGGATGCGCTGGCTTGGGCGCAGGTCGCGCGTGATGCTTTGGCGGTGCTTCCCGATCATCCCTTGCGCGGGATGCTGGACGATCTGGCGGCCTATGTGGTGGCGCGGATCAACTGATCAGGCGCGAAGGCGTTATCCACCAGTCGGGGTGGGCGGCGTTCAGGCTGTTGGCGGCGGCGCGGGTTTCGGCGGCGGTGGCGAACAGGCCGAAACAGGTGGCCCCCGAACCTGACATGCGGGCCAAGAGGCAGCCGCTTTGCACGGCGATGGCGGTTTTGACGGTGGCGATCACGGGGGCCAGCGTGATGGCGGGCGGCTCCAGATCATTGCGCTGATCCGTCAGCCAAGCGGCCAGCGCCGTCGCATCGGCAAAGCGGGGCGGTTCGGGCAGGGGCGGATTGGTCTTGTAGGCCAGCGCGCGGAACACGGCAGGGGTTGGCACACCGACGCGCGGATTGACCAGCAGGATATGGGTTTCGGGCAGGGGGGGCAGCGGGGTCAGCACCTCGCCCACACCCTGCATCCGCAGGGTTTGGCCCGACAGGCAGACCGGCACATCTGCCCCCAGCGCCAGCACGGTTGCCGGATCGGGCAGCGGCAGGTTCCACAGCCGCGACAGCGCGCGCAGGGTGGCTGCGGCATCGGCAGAGCCGCCGCCAATGCCCGAGGCTACCGGCAGGTGTTTTTCCAGCGTGATGGCCGCACCCATACGCCCCATAGCGCGGGCGGCGCGCAGCACAAGGTTGTCGTCGGTGACGGGTAGCAGGGCGGCTTGCGGGCCGGAGATGGTCAGCGCAAGCCGATCTGCGGCGGTGCATGTGATGACATCGCCCGCATCGGCAAAGGCAACAAGGCTATCCAGCAGGTGATAGCCGTCTGGCCGTTGTCCTGTCACATGCAGGCACAGGTTGATCTTGGCGAAAGCGGTCTCAGTTATCATTCGCCGCCGCGTCGATGGGTTTCAGCGGGGCCGCGCCCTCATCCGCCAGAACAGCATCAAGGCCCTTTTCCAGCTTGGCACGGATGCGGGCGGCGTCCTTTTCGGTTGGCTTGAAGGACAGCGCGCGGCTCCACTGGAATTCAGCCTCGCGCGTGCGGCCTACCGACCAGTAGACATCGCCAAGGTGGTCGGTCACGACGGGATCGACGGGTTCCAGCAAGGATGCCTGCTCCATCGGTTGCAGCGCGTCCTGATAGCGGCCCAGCCGGAAATAGGCCCAAGCCAGACTGTCGATGATATAGCCAGAGCCGGGTTCGGCGGCGACAGCGCGCTGGATCATTCCCAGCGCCTCATCCAGATTTTCACCGCGATCCACAAAGCTGTAGCCCAGATAGTTCAGCACCTGCGGCTGATCCGGCTGCAACTCCAGTGCCTTACGCATGTCCGCCTCAGCGCTGGCAAAATCGTTTTGCCGTTCGTGGCAGATGCCGCGGGCATAGAACAGCCCCCAGTTGCTGGCGTCGGGGGTCGGGATCATGGCAATGGCGGTGTCGTAAACCTTCAGCGCCTCGTCGAATTTCTCGGCGCGGCGCAGGCCGTCGGCCAGCGAAATCTGAACCGCGAGGATATGGCCGTGGCTGCGTGTCAGCCCTTGCAGGATTTCAAGCGAGGCTTCCTGGCGGCCAGCGGCAAAGGTTGCATCGGCGCGGCCAATTTCGGCAACATGGAAAACCGGATCGGTAGGGGGGATCAGGGCATAGGCGGCTGTCGCCATATCGAACTGGCCCTGCAACTCCAGCAGACCCGCCGTCAGCAGGATCGCTTCGGTGTGATCGGGGCGCAGGTGGGTGGCGGCGCGGGTGTAAAGCAGGGTAAAGCCGTTCTCGGCCTCACCGTTCAGGGCGGTGGCAAGGCTGAAGAACACCTCTGCCAACCCTTCCGAGGCGGTGCGGGCCACATCGAAGGGAATCGGCTCGCCAGCGGCGAGGCGGCGTTTCAGGTCGGCGATCTGCGGGTCTTGGCTTGTGCCGAAGGTGCTGTCCAGCAAGGCGATGGCGTCGGCATTCCGCTCTAGTTGCGACAGGATTTGCACATGGGCGATCACCCCGCGCCGCATCACGGAAAGCGGGCCGTTGGCGCGGCCTGACAGGATGTCGTCGGCACCTTCGAAATCGCCCGCCGAGGCAAGGGCCAGCGCCTTGTGATAAAGGCCAAACGCCTCGACCCCTTGGGTTTTGGCCAGTCTGTCAAAGCCTGCAAGCGCCTCGGACATGCGGCCCGCGCCCAATTCGGACCAAGCGATGATCAGTTGATCGACCAGCGCGCCCGCAGTCTGGCCTTGGGCCAAGGCCGTCAGGATGGCGTCGTAGTTTCCGGCCTTGGCGGCATCGGTGACAAGGGCAAGCGTGGCGGGCTGGCTTTTGCTGCCGGTGGCAATCAGACGACCGCCCGCCTCGGCGGCAAGGCCGATCTCGCCAATGCTCAGGTTTGCAACCACCGCCCCCGTCAGCAGGGTGGGGTTGGTCGGATCACGCAGCATGGCGCGGGCATACCACGCCGCCGCCGCCGCATAATCGGATTCAGCCCCCGCCACGATGGCCGCCAGATAGGGGCCGGAATTGCCCTCCTGCGCCAGTGCCGGAGCCACCGGAAGCGACAGGGCAGAAATCAGAAGCGCGTCTTTCAGACAGGAAAAGGAACGCAAAAACAAAACAGGCATGGGGCGGCGGCTCCTCGGGGCTACCTTTCGAAGGTAGTGTGGCTAGGCCGCATAAGCAATGCGGGCCAGAGCTTTGCACGCTCTGACCCGCTTGTTTTGCCTGATATGACAGGAATTGTCAGATCACATGTTGGGGTAGTTCGGCCCGCCGCCGCCGATGGGCGTGGTCCAAGTGATGTTCTGCGACGGGTCTTTGATGTCGCAGGTCTTGCAATGCACGCAGTTCTGGAAGTTGATCTGGAAGCGCGGGGCTTTGCCGTCCTCGGCGATCACCTCGTACACGCCTGCGGGGCAGTAGCGCTGCGCGGGTTCGGCGTATTGCGGCAGGTTCACCATGATCGGGATCGAGGCATCGCGCAGCCGCAGGTGAGCGGGCTGGTTTTCGTCGTGGTTGGTGGCCGAGAAGGCGACGTTGGTCAGACGGTCAAACGACAGCACGCCATCGGGCTTGGGGTAGTCGATCGGCGCGTAATCCTTGGCAAGGCCGGTGGATTCGGCGTCGTTCTTGCCGTGTTTCAGCGTGCCAAGCACCGTCAGGCCAAAGGTATTGGCCCACATATCCGCGCCACCCGCCATCAGCGAGGCGATCAGGCCGAATTTCGACCACATCGGTTTGACGTTGCGGACCTTTTTCAGATCGGCCCCGATGGCACCGCCGCGCACGTCCGCTTCATACGCGGACAGCTCGTCGCCCTGGCGGCCTGCCTGAATGGCGGCAAAGGCGGCTTCGGCGGCGGCTTTGCCCGACAGCATGGCGTTGTGGTTGCCCTTGATGCGCGGCACGTTCACCAGACCGGCCGAGCAGCCCAGCAGCGCCACACCGGGAGCCACCATCTTGGGGATCGACTGCCAGCCGCCTTCGGAAATGGCCCGCGCGCCGTAGGCCACGCGTTTGCCGCCCTTCAACAGTTCGGCCACCATCGGGTGATGCTTGAAGCGCTGGAATTCCATGTAGGGGTAAAGGTGCGGGTTCTTGTAGTTCAGATGGACCACAAAGCCCACGTAGACCTGATTGTTCTCAAGGTGATAGATGAACGACCCGCCGCCTGCGTTGCTGCCCAGCGGCCAGCCCATCGTGTGGGTCACAGTGCCAAGGCGGTGCTTGGCGGGATCAATCTCCCAGATTTCTTTCATGCCAAGGCCGAATTTCTGCGGGCAGTGGCCCTTGGAGAGATCGTATTTTGCGATGACTTCTTTGGCGAGGCTGCCGCGCACGCCTTCGGACAGGAACACATATTTGCCCGCCAGAATCATCCCCGGCTCATAGGACGGACCGGGCGTGCCATCGGGATTGCGGCCAAATTCGCCCGCGACCACGCCGCGCACTTCGCCCGCATCGCCGTAGACCAGTTCGGAACAGGCCATACCGGGGAAAATCTCGACGCCCAGTTCTTCGGCCTGTTGCGCCATCCAGCGGCAGACGTTGGCCATCGAGACGATATAGTTGCCGTGGTTGTTCATCAGGGGCGGCATCGGCCAGTTCGGAATCCGCATTTGCCCTGCCGGTCCAAGGATATAGAAGTTATCCTCTTTCACAGCCGTCTTGATCGGGGCGCCCTTGGCCTTCCAGTCGGGGATCAGCGCATCAAGACCCGACGGGTCCAGCACTGCGCCCGACAGGATATGCGCGCCGACTTCCGAGCCTTTTTCCAGCACGACGACCGACAGGTTCGCATCAAGTTGTTTCAGACGGATCGCGGCAGAAAGACCGGCCGGACCGGCCCCCACGATCACAACGTCATATTCCATCTGTTCGCGCACGATATCCTGCGGCATGGCTATCCCTTTGGTTCCCGTTTTTGCTTGCCGCGTCTGTGCCTCAAGGCGGGGCAGACGTCAACCTTGACGCAACAACCAAAGCAGCCATGGCAGGGCTGGCGCAACATTCTTTCCATTGTGCGACGGCCCCCCGCCTATTCGCGGCATTCCCCCTTGCAATCGGCGGCCCCGTCGGGTCAGTTGATCGCAGTTGTGGCACAAGGTCATGGTCCATCCCGGTCCGTGGCCTTGTCATTTGCGTGATGAGACACATGGAAAAGATTCCGATGACGCGTGCGGGCTTCACCGCGCTGGACGAAGAACTTAAACTATTGAAATCGGTGGAGCGCCCCGCCGTGATCCGCGCCATTGCCGAGGCGCGTGAGCATGGCGATCTGTCGGAAAACGCCGAATATCATGCCGCCCGCGAAAAGCAGAGCTTCATCGAAGGCCGCGTCAAAGAGCTTGAGGCGCTGATTTCGCTGGCCGAGGTGATTGATCCGACCAAGTTTTCCGGCTCGATCAAATTCGGGGCGACGGTAACTTTGGTGGACGAGGATACCGACAAGGAACTGACCTATCAGATCGTCGGCGAACCCGAAGCCGATATCGAACACGGGATGCTGAACATCCGTTCGCCCTTGGCGCGTGCGCTGATCGGCAAGGACGAGGGCGACTCGGTCGAGGTGAAAACCCCCGGCGGCCAGCGCAGCTATGAGGTCGTCAGCGTCCGCTTTATCTGAACCTGTCTGCCTATTTGGGCGCACCCATGACCGAACCCGACGACAAGCCGATTGATCTGGGCATCTATGCCCGCAGCGATGGCCAGACCGGCTTGACCGTGACCGAATGGGTCGCGGCAGGGCTAAGTGTGGTCTGGACCATTGCCGTCGTGGCCTATGTCTGGACGGGGTCTGGCGAAACCGGTTCGCTGGGGATGGTTCTGACACTGTTGATCGTGTTTCTGCCGTTGGCGTTGATCTGGGCTGTGGTGACAACGCTGCGGTCGGTGCGGGTGCTGCGCGGTGAGGCGGCACGGTTGCAGGCCACGGTGGATGCGATGCGGAACGCCTATGTCGCCAGTCAGCAGACGGCGGCGGCCTCGGTGCGGCCTTCGGTCGAGCGTAAGCTGGATGAACTGGCGGCCTCGGCACGGCAGACCGAAACCGCGCTGGCGACGTTTACATCGCGGCGGGACACGGGGCTGACGGTGGCATCTGCGGATCGCAAGGCGGCGCTGGCAGTGCCGCGCGCGGTTGCGGGTGAAGAACAGCCGGGGCTGGCGCTTGGCACCCCTGCAGAGGATTTGCGCGCGCCCCTGTCGGTGGCCGATTTCATCCGCGCGTTGCAGTTTCCCGAAAGTTCCGACGACAAGGAAGGTTTCCGCGCACTGCGGCTTGCGCTGGAAGACCGCACTGTGGCCAAGCTGATCCGCGCCGCGCAGGATGTGCTGACGCTGCTGTCCCAAGAGGGCATCTATATGGATGACCTGAAACCCGATCGCACGCGGCCAGAGCTGTGGCGCAAGTTTGCGACGGGGGAACGGGGCCGGTCGATTGCGGCTTTGGGCGGGGTGCGGGACCGGTCGTCGCTGGCGCTGACGGCGGGACGGATGCGCGAGGATCCGGTGTTCCGCGATGCGGGCCACCATTTCCTGCGCACCTTTGACCGCACCTTTGCCGCGTTTGAAGCCCAAGCCAGTGATGCCGATCTGGCCGACCTGTCGGAAACCCGCACGGCGCGGGCCTTCATGCTGCTGGGGCGGGTGACGGGAACGTTTGACTAGACGTCCCTGACCATCGTGGTGGCGGCGGCAAAGCCGAACACATGGCGCAAGGGGCCGATGCTGGCGGTCTTTTCCGTTCTGAAGCCAAGGCGGGCATACAGGGCCTTGGCGCGCCAGTTGGTGTCAACTACGTCCAATCGAAGCGCCGGATAGCCCCGCGCGCGGGCCAGATCGCAGGCGGCGTCAATCAGCGCGGTGCCGATGCCGTGGCTGCGATGGGCGCGGTCTACCGCGATGCCGTCAATCAGAAAGCGGGTGTTATCAACCTCGTGCGACAGCGCCCAGAGCAGGGGCATCCGCCACGCCACGCCCGCCGCCCCGTAAACCGCGCGCATGTCGGCGGGGGTGCCATCGGCAAAGCTGCCCTGCGGGGTCTTGAAGCCGATCATGCCGACAAGCTGGCCGTTGTGCAGCGCGGCTATGGCGTGATCGGTCTGGATGATGCGGACCAGATAGCGCAGCGCGCGGGCGTCCGGCCCCATCACGCGGCCCAGTTTGCCACCGAAGGCCTGCCAGTAAAGCTGTGCTGCGGCACCCACCTGATCGGGGGGGATGCCGTGCTGCAGGTGGATCATGCCAGCGCCGCCAGCAGGGCTGCGGCATTGCCCGCGCCATAGATCCAGCCTTCCTCGCGCGCGATGGCGGGGGTTTGCAGCAGGGGCGCGGCGCGAAAGATCGCGCGGGACAGCAGGCGGACCTGTGCCTCGTCCTTGATCGGGGCGGGGTCGGCGGTGACGGCGGCGGACAGGATCGAGGGGTAAACCTCGGCCACTGTGATGCGTTTTGTGGGCGGTTCAAACGGCCATATGGCGGTATCGGCGCGCTGCGACAGGCGGTGGATCAGGGGTTGGCCCATCAGGCCCTGACTGCCCGCCGCACCCGTGGTGTAAAGCTTCCACACGGGTTGCGCGCGCGGGATCAGGGTTTCGACGTGGCGGCGTTCGGGCAGGCCGATTGCGGTGTAATCGGCGGTCTTGGTGGCGGGCAGGTCGGGCAGATCAAGGGTGGCGGGGCGGCCCCAGAACGGGCCTCCCGTGGCGCGGTTCATCGCGGCGGCCACGTCAAAGCGGTTGTTCCTGTTGTCGGGCGCGTCGGTGATGTGATCGGCCAGCCAGCGCCAGACCGCCTGCGCGCGGGGTTCCCCCGTCAGCCGCGCGGCAAAGCCTACGGGGTAGGCCATCGGGAAATCGAAGCCCAGAAACACGCGGTCCTGTCCGGTCAGCAGGATGGAAAGCGCGGCCTCGGCCAATGCGCGGCTGCGGTGGTAGGTGGTGGTGGTGCCGCTGGCATCGGTGACGCCGATCCAGATCGCATCAGGCGAAGGCCGCGCGGGCGATCGGGTGCCAGACGCCGACCAGTCCGCGATGATCACGCGGTCAAAGTGGGGCAAGACCAACCTCGGCCAGAATGAAATCGGCCACTTGGGCGGTGTTGTTCAGGTCCAGCACCGGCACGGGCAGCGCGCCCAGATCGGCATCTGTCGCCACGGCGCGCACAAGCGGATCGTCGGGCTGGATCATGGAATGGCCGGTTTCCAGCCGGAACACCTCGACCTTGGGGTGCGCGTCGCGTTTGTAGCCTTCGACCAGTACCAGATCGACAGGGGCCATGCGGGCAAGGATTGCGGGCAGCTCTGGCTCTGGCCCGCGATGTTCGCGCATCAGCGCAAAGCGGTGGGCCGAGGCCAGCACCACCTCGGAGGCACCCGCGGCACGGTGGCGAAAGCTGTCTTTGCCGGGGTGGTCCAGATCGACATCGTGATGGACGTGCTTGACGGTGGACACCGTAAAGCCGCGCGCGGTGATCTCGGCCACCAGACGCTCCATCAGGCTGGTTTTGCCGGAATTTTTCCAGCCGATCACACCGTAGATGTTCATGCAGACCTCAGCAGGGTTTCGGCGCGGGACAAATCCTCGGGCGTGTTCAGGTTTTGAAAGGCGGTCTCGTCGGGGAAGGGCGCGCGGGCGGCGTGGTGGGCTTCGGTAAAGGCCAGCACACGGGGATTGGCACCCGATGCCAGAAAGGCCGCAAGCGCGGCTTCCAGCGCAACCGGCCAGAGGCCAAAGGTGGGGTGATCCTTGGCGGAACGGGCGATGGCCAGCCCTTCGGGGGCGGTCTCGGCGGCCATGCACAGGCGGGGGGTCAGGTCACCGGGCAGAAAGGGGCTGTCCACGGCGGCTGTCACAACGGCGGTTGCCCCCAATGGGGCGGCCCAACGCAGGGCGGCCAGCACGCCCGACAAGGGGCCAAGCGGGGTTTCATCGTGCAGCACCGGCAGGCCAAGCCTGAACCGCGCCGGATTGCCATTGGCCGAGATTGCCAGCCGTTCGACCTGTGGCTCCAGCCGCGCCACCACATGCGATAGCAGCGACTGCCCCGCCAGCGGCAGCAGCGCCTTGTCGGCCCCGCCCATCCGCCGACCTTCGCCGCCCGCAAGGATCACTCCGAATATCCGCACCGAATGCCTCTTCAATTCCGCTGGATGAAGGCCTAAGCCGTTCCGCATCCGGCGTAAAGCCGCCCCAAGTTGGAAGCGATGATGCACCCGACAGGCCGATCCTTTCTGCGTGGCGTCACGGATGCCGCTCCGTTTCTGATTGTCATCGTTCCCTTTGCGATGCTGTTTGGCGTGCTGGCCGCCGAGGCAGATCTGGATCTGTTTGAAATCGTTGCCTTTTCCGTGACGGTTTTTGCGGGGGCGTCGCAGTTTGCAGCCCTTGCCCTGTTGCAGGAGAACGCGCCGGTTCTGGTGATTCTGGCCACGGCGCTGGCGGTGAACCTGCGGATGATGATGTATTCGGTGGCACTGGCCCCGCATTTTGGTGCGGCCCCTGTGGGGGTGCGGGCGGTGATGGCCTATTTCCTGATCGACCAGAGTTTCGCGTTGTCCCTGGCCGAGTTTGACAAGCGCCCCGCCCTGAGCATGGCGGAAAAGCTGGCGTATTTCTTTGGCGTGGTGGCACCGATCGTGCCGATGTGGATGGCATCGACCGTGGCGGGGGCGGTGATGGGGCAGGCTATACCGCCCGAATTCGCGCTGGATTTTGCGGTGCCGATCACCTTTCTGGCGATGACCGCGCCGATGATCCGCACGGCGGCGCATGGGGTGGCCGGCGTGGTTTCTGTGGGGTTGGTGCTGGCTTTGGGCTGGATGCCCTATGGCACGGGGCTGCTGGTGGCGGCAGCGGTGGGCATGGCCAGCGGTGCGCTGGTCGAGGTTTGGACCGGCAGGCGGAGGGCCGCAGCATGATCGACCGTGCGGATCTGTGGATCGTGATGGTGCTGCTGGGGCTTGGCACCTATGTGATCCGGTTCAGCTTTCTGGGGCTGTTGGGCAATCGGCCGCTGCCTGAATGGCTGGTGCGGTCCTTGCGCTATACGGCGGTGGCGGTGATGCCCGCGCTGGTGGCCCCTGCGGTGCTGTGGCCAGCGGCCACGGGCGGGCAGATGGACCCGGCGCGGTTGGCGGCGGCGGGGGCGACGGTGCTGGTGGGCTATGTCACGCGCAGCATGATGGCCGCCATTTTCGCGGGCGGTGTGGTGCTATACGGGCTTTTGTGGGCTTTGGGCGGATAGGCCGACCTATTCGGTCGGCACTTCCGTTTCCTGCACGATCAACACGCCGTGGTTATCGTCGGCGTCGTCATCGGTGATCATCCGCGTCTTGACGCCCGGAAGCTTGCCAAACGCTGCAGCAAGCTTGTTCGGGAACCATGTGGCCGGAATGGTTTCAAAGCCGGGAACCCCGCGCAGGATCGAGGTGATCGAATTGCTGCATTGTGCCTTTGGCACCGCGCCATAGGCTTTGGCGCGCTGCATCACCAGTTCGGCCACCTCGGGCGAGACAAGAATCGTTTGCTCTTGGACGCGGTAGGTTTCGCGGGCGTGGTAGTCGATATAGAAATTCACCATCTTGGGCGTGATGCCATAGTGGACGTCGTTGCGTTCCGGCAGGCGCGGGTGGTGCCAGCTACCAGCCGGATCGAACATCACCTGTTCGGACGCGTTGATCAGCAGGCCCGAATGGGCGCCTGCGTTGTCACGGTTGCCGATGACGGTGAACAGGGTGATCGAACGCGGGGCTTCGGAGACGAAATGCGCGGCGGCAACGGCATCATCCGGCGCCCAGACAGGCTCGGCTGTGCCGCAAGCCGCAAGGGCCGTCAGCGCGGCGAAGGCAAGTGTCTTGAGATTCATGTCCACAATCCGCCGCGTTTTGGCCAAACCCTTGGGTCAGGCGTTGGCAAGAGCCATGAAAATCAGCACGGCGACCGAGATGATGGCGCCCCAGGTGCTAAGACGGACAAAACCCGCAAAGGTCTTTTCCTGCGTGCGGATGTCCATGCTGCCCTGCTTGTGTTCGGCCATAGCTGTCGTTCCTTATCTTAAAGCGATGTCTTGCCCTTACCCGATTCACAAAGGGCTGTCACGGGGGCAGAAGGGCAATTGCCCTAGATTGATCCGTCGCCGGATTCCCCGCCCATCCAGCCAGATGCAAGGCGAAAGCCGATACGGGTGGGCGGATCTTCGGGGGCGGCCTTTGGCACGGCGCGCAGCATCACCGACAGTTGCGCGATATGCTGGATCAGTTGGGTTTTCATGCCGTCATCATCGCGGCCATAAAAGGTGATCAGATCGGGTTCGAAAAAGCCCAAGCCTTCGATCTTCAGCACCCCCGCATCCGATCCGGCAAAGCCCATCGCAATCTCTTGATTGCTGTCGAGTTGGCTTTCGAAATTGCGGATATACAGGATCAGCCGGTCATAGGCCCATTCGGCGGGGCTTTTCTCGGCCACCGGTTTGCCTTGCAGCGCCGCCGGAAGCGGTTCCTGTTCCGCCGTCGGGGGGGCGTTCGGATCGGTGTGGATGGCAAAGGCGCGCGGCAATCCGGCGGCTTTGGCGATGGCCTCATCAAGGGCGGCGGCGTCTTTGGGGGGGATCATGTCAGGCTCCTGCGGAGGCCTGCCAAGCCCAGGCCCCTTCGCTGTCCAGCACACGCGAAACCTGCCCGCGCCGCAAGAGGTAGTTCAGGTGTGCCACGGATTCGACAAGGGCAAGCCCCAGTTCGGCAGGGCCGATCTCGCGTTTGAACAGGGCAGGAAAGCATTGGGCGGCGGTTTTGGGCGTGGCCAGATGGGCGCGCAGGCGCAGCAGGGCGGATTCGTGATTCTCGGCCATTTGAACCAGCCGGAAGGGCAGGCCGGTGAAGGGCAGCTTATGCCCCGGCAGGATCAGTTGATCGGCGCGGGCATGGGGCGCAAAGCTGCGTGTGCTGTCCAGCCAGTCGGCCAGTGGATCGGCGTCAGGCTCGGTCGGGTAGACGCCGATATTGGCGCTGATGCCGGGCAGCAACTGATCGCCGCCTATGACGAGTGGGTCATCAAGGCTCCACAACGTTGCGTGATCGGGGGCATGGCCTTGGCCAAGCCGCACCTGCCAGCGCCGGCCTGCGGCGTGCAGGATGTCGCCTTCGGCAAGGCGGGTGAAACCTTGGGGCAGCGGGGCCACCACATCGCAGAAGTTGAACGGGCGTTCGGCGGATTTTTGTGAGCGGGTGGCGGCGTCAACGCCTGCACGTTGATAAAAGCTCAGTGCTTGGGGGGACGGGATTGGCTGTTCGTCCAGCACCAGCATCCGCGCGTAAAGCCATGCGGTGCGGGTCGTCAGCAATTCGACGCCCTGTTCCTGAAACCATCCGGCAAGGCCGATGTGATCGGGGTGGTGATGCGTCACGATCAGGCGGCGGACCTTTTTGCCCGCCAGCGGCCCCTCGATCAGCGCGGTCCAGATCGCCTTGGCGCGGCGGGTCATCAGGCCTGTATCGACAAGGGTCCAGCCATCGCCATCATCCAGCGCATAGACGTTGACGTGATCCAGCGCCATCGGCAGCGGCAGGCGCATCCACAGGATTTGTGGCGCGACTTCAATCGCCTGCCCTTCGGCGGGGGCAGTGGGGAACGGGTGGTGCAGGCCTTGGGTCACGCGCCAAGCGCCTCTGGCGTGATGGCATAAAGACCGGCAGCGCCTTCACGGGCCTGGGCCAGAAGGGCCGCATGTTCGGGCAGCAAGCGGCGGATCATAAAGCGGGCAAGGGCCGCGCGGTCAGGATCGGCAAGGGCGGCGGCAAGGTGGAAATGCCCGCCCAATATGCGGGCAAAGCCGCGCAGATAGGGAACCGCCCCTGCAAAACGGTCGTTCATGTCCTGCGCCACCAAGGCTTCGGTCGCTTCGCGCAGGGTTTCGGCGGCGGTCCAGACCGCGCCTGCCAGTTCGGGATGGGTGGGGCGGGCGGCCTCGGCTGCGGTCTGCACCTCGTCGATCAGACGGAAGGCGGCCTCGCCCTTGTCCATCATCTTGCGGCCCACAAGGTCCATCGCCTGTATGCCGTTGGTGCCTTCGTAGATCGCCGTCACCCGCACATCGCGGCAAAACTGCGCCGCACCGGTTTCTTCGATAAAGCCCATGCCGCCATGCACCTGCACTCCCTGATGCGCCACCTCGCAGCCGGTGTCGGTGCCGTAGGCCTTGGCAATCGGGGTCAGAAGCGCGGCGCGGGCCTGCCACTCCGCCGATCCGGTGGCGCGGCCCATGTCGATGGCCACGGCGCAGGCCAGACCGATGGCGCGGGCCGCAAAGGTTTCGGCCTTCATCTGCGCCAGCATCCGGCGCACATCGGCATGTTCTATGATCGCACCCGCGCCCAAGGGCGTCTTGCCCTGCTTGCGGTCGCTGGCATAGGCCAGCGCCGCTTGTGTCGCGGCCTCGGCTACCGACACACCCTGCATCCCCACGCCCAGACGTGCGTTGTTCATCATGGTGAACATCGCGGCCATGCCCTTGTGAGGCTCTCCCACCAACCAGCCCACAGCCCCGTCATATTGCATCACGGCGGTGGGTGATCCGTGCAGACCCAGCTTGTGTTCAAGGCTGACCACCTTCAGGCTGTTGTGCGCGCCAAGATTGCCCTCGGCGTCGGGGATAATCTTTGGCACCATGAACAGGCTGATGCCGCGCGTGCCTTCGGCAGCCTCGGGCAGGCGGGCCAGCACCAGATGGCAGACGTTGGCGGTGAAATCGTTATCGCCCCATGTGATGTAGATCTTCTGTCCGGTGATCGCATAACTGCCGTCGCCGTTGGGCTTGGCCTGCGTCCGCAAAGCCCCCACGTCCGAGCCTGCCTGCGGTTCGGTCAGGTTCATCGTGCCGCACCATTCGCCCGAGACCAGCTTGGGAATATATAACGATTTCAGCGCGTCACTGGCGTGATGTTCCAACGCCTCGATCTGGCCTTGCGTCATCAGCGGGTTCAGTTGCAGGGCCAGACAGGCCGACCCCATCATGTCATGCACCACCGTCGCCACGGTGATCGGCAAGCCCATGCCGCCATGATCGGGACTGGCCGCCATGCCGACCCAACCGCCATCGGCAATCGCGCGATAGCCTTCGGCATAGCCCGGCGAGGTGCGGACAACGCCATTCTCCAGCCGCGCCGGATGCTTGTCACCTGCGCGGTTGAGGGGGGCCAGCGTGGTTTCCGCAAGCTTGGCCGCCTCGGCCAGAATCGCATCAACGGTGTCCGGCGTGGCCTCGGCAAACAGAGTCGTCGCTGTAACCTGTTCAAAACCAACCACATCCAGAAGCAGGCGAAAATCTGAAAGCGGGGCGCGGTAGGGCATCGGTTCCTCCGAAGGGCGGCTTGGCAAATGGGTGGCTGGCGGGTAATGGCATGAACAATGGTAGCCAAGCCCGCCTCCGCTTCAACCCCCTGCTTTCCCCTCAACGTAGCGTCACACCGATGATCCCGACCGAAACCCTTGATCCGACAGCCGAAGGTCTGGCCCGCGCGGCGGCGCTGCTGCGGCAAGGCGCGCTTGTCGCTTTCCCGACCGAGACGGTCTACGGCCTTGGCGGCGATGCGCGTGACGATCTGGCTGTGGCGCGGATCTTCGAGGCCAAGGGCCGACCAAGGTTCAACCCGCTGATCGTGCATGTGCCGGATCTTGAGGCGGCGCGGCGCTATGCCGTGGTGGATGCGCGGGCGGAATCCGTTGCGGCGGCGTTCTGGCCCGGCCCCTTGACGCTGGTGCTGCCGCTGCGGGCCGATAGCGGGCTGTCGGCTTTGGTGACGGCGGATCTTGACTCGGTGGCGATCCGGGTTCCGGCGCATCCGGTGGCCCAAGCCCTGCTGCGCGCTTTCGGTGGGCCGCTGGCGGCACCCTCGGCCAATCCTTCGGGGCGGGTGTCGCCCACCCGCGCGGCGCATGTGCTGGAAGGCTTGTCTGGGCGCATTGCCGCCGTGGTTGATGGTGGTTCCTGCGCGGTGGGGGTGGAATCCACCATTCTTGGCCTTGTCGATGCCCCCAGCCTGCTGCGCCCCGGTGGCATCGCAGTTGAACAGCTTGAAGCCCTGCTTGGCCCGCTGCCCACGGGGGGCAACGCGCATAAACCAAATGCCCCCGGCCAACTCGCCTCGCATTACGCCCCTGCGGCACCGGTTCGGCTGAACGCAACGGACTGGGAGGCCCATGAAATCAGGGTCGGTTTCGGCGCAGGCCGGTCCGATCTGAACCTGTCACCCGCCGCTGATCTGGTCGAGGCTGCGGCCAACCTGTTTCACACCCTGCGCGAAGCCGATGCCAAGGCAGGCCCGCATGGCAAGATCGCCTTCGCCCCTATTCCCGAAACCGGCCTTGGCCGCGCCATCAATGACCGCCTGCGTCGTGCTGCAGCCCCTCGGCCCTAGTCTTTCATCTGTTCTTAAATATCCCCGCCGGAGGCACACGGAGACAAGCCGCCTTGGCGGCGCGGGCGACCTGAAATCTTGCGGCGGATGCCGCGCCTTTGGATCAGCTTCAGATCACCGTCACAGTGGCGGGGGACAGGCCGTCGATGTCCACAACACAGGTTTGCCCGCGCGCGATGGGTCCAACGCCTGCGGGGGTGCCGGTAAAGATCAGATCGCCCGCCTGCAATGTTACCAAGCCGGACAGATAGGAAATAATACCTGCCACCGGCCAGATCATCTCGTCCAGATCGGCGTCTTGGGTGACAACTCCGTCGACCACACAGCGGATGCGGCCCTGCGCGATGCTTCCTTGCCGGATCGCGCCCACGACGGCCGAATTGTCAAACCCCTTTGACATATCCCACGGCCTGCGCGCGGCTTTGGCGGCGGCTTGCAAGTCGCGGCGGGTCAGATCGTTGCCAGCGGCATAGCCATAGACCAGCGCCAGCGCCTGATCGACCGGAACATCGCGGCCCCCTGCGCCCAAGGCCACCACCAATTCGGCCTCGTGGTGCAGATCGGTTGTGGCGGGCGGGTAGGGGATGGTTGCGCCGGACTCCACCACCGCGTCGGCGGGTTTGGTGAAGAAGAACGGCGGTTCGGCATTCGGGTCACCGCCCATCTCGCGGGTGTGTTCGGCATAGTTGCGGCCCACACAGAAGATGCGGCGCAGTGGAAAACGGTCGGTTGTGCCTTCAACGGCGACGCTGGGCAGGGCTGGCGCGGGGATCACGAATCCCATCGCTTATGGACCCATCGTAAAGCATTGCACCGCGCGGGCCTGCAGGCGGCGGCAGGCCAGATCGGCCTCGTCCTGTCCCAGACCCATGAAGTTGGCGTCATAGGCGCCGCCTTTTTCGATGATCTTCCGCAGGCCACCGCCCAAGGTGGCGCTTTCTGCCAGTTGGGTTTTCAACAGCGCCCGTTCAGCCTCGGCGCGGGTGTTGAAGCGGCCCACATTCACGCCCCAATGCCGCCCGCCCGATGTGGAGATGCGGGTGACCACCTCGGCCTCGGTCGGCACGGGTTCGGCAGCGGCCATCTGCACCTCGTCATAGATCGGGGCCTTGCGTTTGGGCTTGGGCGATACGGCGACCAGTTGCACGGGCTGGGCCGCTGCGGGGGCGGCCGAAATTGTCAGGGCTACCGGGGCTTCGTCACCGGACGGCACGGCGGCAGGATCAAGGCTGGCGGAAAGGTTGGCCAGTTCGGTGCCTTCGGGCAGCAGCGCAGGTTCGGCGCTGGCCAAGGCCACGGCCTGAGCGTCCAGCCCTTCGGCGGCGGTGGCATCGGTTGCCTCGGCCAAAGCGCCCGCAATGTCGTCGGCCATCTCGGCCACGGCCACTTCGGTTGCGGCCGCAACGGCAGGGCGGCGTGGCGGACGGGGTGAGGTGGTCACGGCCATCATCACGCGCAGGGTTTTGCCCGCGCCACCCTCGACTTCGGGCAGGGCATCGTCTGTTCCCGCATCGGCCAGCAATTCGGCATCCGCGATGGCGGCGGGGGCGTCAGGCGGGGCTTCCCTGGCGTTCGAGGGGGCTTTGGCAAAGCCCAGATCCAGCAGCTCGACCATCTTGGCATTGCGGTTGGCGGTGGATTTGCCGCCGAACACGGTGGCAATGATCCGCACGCCGCCACGTTCCGCCGAAGCGGTCAGGTTAAAGCCCGCTGCATCGGTGTAGCCGGTCTTGATGCCATCCGCGCCCTTGTACATGTCAAGGAAGCGGCGGTTGGTATTGGCCACCTCGGCCATGCCCGCATCGGTCGAGCGGCGCGAGAAGATGTTGTAATACTGCGGGAAATCGTAAAACAGGTGCCGCCCAAGGATCGACATGTCATGCGCCGTGGACAAATGCCCCTTGGCCGTCAGACCATTGGCGTTCTTGAATGTGGTGTTGTCCATCCCCAGCGTTTTCGCGGTTTTGGTCATGCGGGCGGCGAATTTCTCTTTGCTGCCGCTGATATGGTCGCCGATGGCCGCCGCCGCATCATTGGCCGATTTCACCGCAGCGGCCCGGATCAGATAGCGCAACTGGATTTTCTGCCCCGCCTTCAGCCCCAGCCGCGACGGCGGTTGCGAGGCGGCATTCTTGGTCACCGTGACCATGGTATCAAGCGACAGGGTTCCGCGCTCGATCTCCTGAAAGGTGATGTAAAGCGTCATCATCTTGGTCAGCGAGGCCGGATGCAGGCGGGTATCGGCGTTCTCGGAATACAGCGTCTTGCCGGTGCGGGCATCCATCACATGGGCGGCAAAGGGGGCCGCGCGCGATTCTTGCGGGCCAGAACAGGCCGCGACCAGAGCAAAGGCCGCCAGCATCATAAAATTGCGGACATACTGCCCCAGCAAGGGTGTCATCGCTCTGCCCATCTTATCTGCCTCGTTACCCCTCGTTCGGCGGGGGCTTTGTTCTGCGCCCGAAGGCTAACACAGGGGATGATTCAATAAAACCCCCTAGTTTCAATGGGTTTGATCGGCGGTCAGAGGTGGCGGATCGGCTACTATACCTAAGGTTTATGCTAGGTGTTGTGGGTGCGTTGCATGCCAGCCACAAGATCGGGCAGTCCCCCCAGATCGGGCAGGCTGTGAAACCGGGGGTGGCCGGTGGGTGGATCGGCATGTTCCAGCGCCCAGGTCAGCCCGTGCGGCACATGGACGCCCCAGCCGCCAGCCTCGATCACCGGGATCACATCGGACTTCAGCGAGTTGCCCACCATCATGGCCTGCGCGGCGGTGCTGCCGTGGCGGGCAAAGATCTGGGCGTAAACCGGCGCGGTCTTGTTAGAGACAATCTCGACGCCGTGAAACAGATCGCCAAGCCCCGATTGCGCCAGCTTGCGTTCCTGATCCAGCAGATCGCCCTTGGTGATCAGGATGACGCGATACTGGTCGGCCAGCGCAGCCACTGCATCGCGGGCATGCGGCAACAGTTCGGTCGGGTGTTCCAGCATGTCCCGCCCTGCGGCCACCAGTTCGGCAATCACGGCAGCGGGCACACGGGCCTCGGTCACCTCGATCGCGGTTTCGATCATCGACAGGGTAAAGCCTTTGACGCCAAAGCCATAATGGCCAAGGTTGCGCCGTTCTGCCGCCAGAAGCCGGTCATGCAGGTGATCGGGATCGGCAAAATCGGCCAAGAGGCCGGTAAAGCGATCCTGCGTCAGCCGGAACGATGCCTCGTTCTGCCAAAGCGTGTCGTCGGCATCAAAGCCGATGGTCGTCAGGGTGGGCATGAATCACTCCTTCGTGCATAGCATCGGCGGGTGACGGGCCTTTTCGCAAGGGTGAAAATCGGTATACTGCGCCACACTGGCCTTTCTGGGCCGAATCCCCTTTGCAGTTGACGGAGCGCGGTGCCTTGACCCTGACCCCTTTCCACATGTCGGATACGCCGCGCGGGCCGGGTCAGGATGCCTCGGTTCTGACCAAGACCAAGCCCAAGACCGAACGGCCCAAGCTGTATAAGGTCATGCTTCTGAATGACGATTACACCCCGATGGAATTTGTTGTTCATATTCTGGAGCGGTTCTTCGGCCTGAATCACGCGCAGGCGTTTGACATCATGCTGACGGTCCACAAAAAGGGGCTGGCGGTTGTGGGTGTGTTCTCGTTCGAGATTGCGGAAACCAAGGTGGCGCAGGTGATGGATTTCGCGCGTCGTCATCAGCATCCGCTGCAATGCACCATGGAACGGGAGTAGGCCCGCGGGCCGCCAATGCGTTTAGCAAGACTTGAAATGGCGCTGGAAAACGGCGCGGTTGTGGTGCCGCCTGCGGGTGACATCGTGGTGTGGCGCCCGCGCACGGGCGATGATCTGTCGGTGCTGCCGCGCGAACGGGTGGTGGTGCGGACCGGCTTCAAACCCGATTACGATTACTTCAAGGCGCAGGGCTACCGGATGGAGTCCGACGCCAAAGCCGGTTTGGCGGTGGTTTGCCTGCCGCGCGCCAAGCGTGAGGCGCGGGCGCTGCTGGCGCAGGCTGCCGCCGGTCTGGCGGACGGCGGGCTGATCGTGGTGGACGGGCAAAAGACCGATGGCGTCGATACCATCCTGAAGGATTGTCGCGCCTTGGGGCTGCATGTGGGCGAAGCTTTGGCCAAGGCGCATGGGCGGCTGGCGGTGGTTACGCCGGGACCGGCGCTGGCCGAATGGGCGGCGCAGCCCTTGCAGGTCGAGGGTGGTTTTCAAACCCTGCCGTCGGTGTTTTCGGCGGACGGGCCGGATCGCGGCTCGATGCTTCTGGCGGCGGCCTTGCCGGAAAAACTGCCTGCACGGGTGGCCGATCTGGGGGCCGGCTGGGGCTATCTGTCGCGGGCCATCCTTGCGCGCAACGGCGTCAAAGAGCTTGATCTGGTCGAGGCCGAGGCCGATGCGCTGGACTGCGCCCGCGTCAACATCCCCGATCCGCGTGCGCGGTTCCATTGGGCCGATGCCACGACATTCAAGCCCGCACGGTTCTGGGAGGCGGTGGTGATGAACCCGCCGTTCCACACCACGCGCGACGCCGATCCGGCCTTGGGGCTGGCGTTTTTCAAGGCCGCACAGCGCGGGCTGGCGCCGAACGGCATTCTGTATCTGGTGGCAAACCGGCATCTTCCCTATGAGAAAACGCTGGTCACGCTGTTCAAGGATGTCGGCGAAATCGGCGGAGATTCCGGCTTTCGGGTGATCCGCGCCGCCTATCCGATCCGCGCGCGCTGATTATTCCGGGTTATCCGCCTTGCATTGGGCAATGGCGGGGGCTGCTGCTGCGGCCTGCTGTTTGCGCTTGGCCTTCAGACCGTCCAACTTGGTCCGTTCAGCCGCCAGATCAATCGCGACCGCGCGGCGCGTGGTTTGCGGCACGTTTTCAAGGCAAAGCTGTGGCATCGGCGGCTTGGCTTCTGGGTCTTCGACCTCGACAGGCGGGCGGTGGTGGTGCGGCCTGCTGCAGGTGACCCATTGCGGCAGATAGACCGTAACCTCTTCATAGGCATAGCCGCGCGCAAGGTTGGCTTCGGTTTCCGCAATCAGGCGATCAACCACGCGCATGTCGCGGGTGACGGAATTGATGCATTGTTCCTGCGGGGTGCCACAGGCGGTCAACAGCAACAGGGACAGCAGCGCGCGTTTCATTTGGATATCTCCCAAGTTCGGCGGATTGTAAGCCCGTGCCAAGGGATTGCCAAATCAAATCAGGCGCGTTGAGTGGGGCAGGGCGCGGTGCTAGGAAGGGCCAAACAGGCGAAAGGGCAATGCCGATGACAACGGATTTCACCGAGAAAAAGGCACAGGCCGCAGCGTGGTTCCGCAGCTTGCGCGACCAGATCGTCGAGTCCTTCGAAGGGCTGGAAGACCGGTTCGGGGTTGGTCCCGTTGGCCGGTTCGAGGTAACGCCGACAACACGCGCCGATGGTGGCGGCGGGTTGATGAGCGTGATGCGCGGGGGCCGTGTGTTTGAAAAGATCGGGGTGAACGTGTCCGAGGTGCATGGCACTTTGGGCGAACGCGCGCAAAAGGCGATGGCCGCGCGCGGGGTGCCGGGGATGGACAAGGACCCGCGCTTTTGGGCCAGCGGGATTTCTCTTGTGGCGCATATGGTCAACCCGCATTGCCCTGCGGTGCATATGAACACGCGGATGTTCTGGACGCCGCATGCGTGGTGGTTCGGCGGCGGGGCCGACCTGAACCCCTGCATCGAATACCCCGAGGATACCGCGCATTTCCATGCCCAGATGCAGGCCGCCTGCGACGCCCATGCGCCCGATTACTATCCGCGCTTCAAGGCTTGGGCGGACGAGTATTTCTTTGTGCCGCACCGTGGCCGCGCGCGGGGCGTCGGCGGGATTTTCTACGACGATCTGAACACCGGCGATTGGGAGGCCGATTTCGCCTTTACCCAAAGCGTGGGCCGCGCCTTCCTGCCCGCCTTTGTGCCGCTGACCGAAAAGCGTGTCGGCACCCCGTGGACGGATGCCGACCGCGACACCCAGTTGATCCATCGCGGGCTTTATGCCGAATATAACCTTGTCTACGACCGCGGCACCAAATTCGGGCTGGAAACCGGCCACGACGCGAATGCGGTGCTGATGAGCCTGCCGCCTTTGGCGAAATGGGTCTGAGGGCGAAAATCGGGAAATAGACGCCGGAACGTGCTACCCTTGCCGGATTGATAACCGACATTTGGGTGCAAAAATGGCTAATACTCCGATTTACGGACAGAAATACCCAATGAGCTGCTGGGCGGCCTCGATGCGGATGATTCTGGCATCGCGGTTGCGGCACGTGGACAGCGACGATGCTATCGCCGCCCCGACCAATGATCAGGCGTCTTTGCGGACGGGGCTTGATCCCAACGCGACCGCCTGCTTGCGGCACTGGGGGTTCCGGATGGAATACCCGATGTGTTACACGCCCGAGGGCTTTGCCCAGCTTGTCCGCGCGCGCGGGCCGCTTTGGGTGGCCTGCGATGTTCGCTTTCCGGGGGCGCGGCGCAGCTGCCCGCATATCCGCGTGGTAACAGGTGTGCGCGACAACCATAGTCCGATGATGTTGCAGGTCAACGATCCGGGGCCGGTTGGCATCGGTTCGCGCTATGAAGAAAGCTATGAGGCATTTTGCGCCAAGAATGAGCTTTTGGGCGCGGGAGAGTTGGCCGAACCCAGTCCGATCTATGTGGCCTATCTGGCCTAGCCGTGCAGCCGTAGCAGCCAGCCCACCCCCGCGCAGATCACGGCCATGCCGATGATCTGCCGCGTGGTGATGGCTTGGCGGAAGACATAGCGCGACACGGCGGCGGCGAAGATCACCTCGACCAGCGCCAGCGTGCGGATATTCGCGGCGGAGGTCAGCGAAAAGCCGATAAACCAGAACTGCGAGGCGAAGGCCCCCAGAAACCCCGCGCCCAGCGAGCTGAGCCAGACGCCGAAACTTGCGCGCAGGGCGGTGCGGTCGAACAGCAGCAGCCAGACCATCAGGATTGCGGTTTGCAGGCCAAGGCTTAGAACCAGCGTGGTCGTCGCGCGGATCAGGAAATCGCCGGTTTCCAGCGACGTGATCCCGCCGCGAAAGCCGATGGCCGATGCGCCGAACAGCGCGCCAGCAAGGATACCTGTCAGCGCAGGCCCCGCCTCGCGCCACATCGCAAGGCCCGTGCCGGGTTTGACCGACATCAGCAGCACGCCGCCCGTTGCCAGTGCAATCGCGGCCAGCGCGGGTAGGGTCAGCGGATCGCCCAAGACCACGGCGGCAATCAGCGCGACCATCACGGGTTCGGTTTTCAGCCAAGCGGACGTGACGCCAAAGCCGCGCGATTTCATCGTGACCAGCATCAACGCCGTCGCCCCGATCTGCGCCACAGCGCCAAGGGTTGTGAACCCGAGCGCGCGGGGTGTCAGGGCGGGAATAGACTCGCCCGTAAACTGGGTGACCAGCGCAAGGAACAGGCAGGCAAAGGGCAGCCCGAACAAAAAGCGCACCTGCGTTGCCCCGACCGTGCCGATGGCGCGGGTCAGGCTGGCTTGGGTGGCGTTGCGCGCGGTCTGGGCGGCGGCGGCGATCAGTGCCGCCAGAATCCAGAAACTAGCCACGGATCAGACGGCCAAGGCGCTTGATGCCCTCGTCAATCGCGGTTTCATTGGCGCAGGAAAACGACAGGCGCAGGGTATTGCCGTTCGACCCGTCGGCGAAAAACGCACGACCCGGCACAAAGGCCACCCTCTCGGTTTTCAGCGATTGCGCCAGCAGGTCCGCCCCGTCCATACCCTGCGGCAGGGTGACCCAGACGAACATCCCGCCCTCGGGCTTGGTCCACGACACGCCTTCCGGCATCTCGCGCGCCAACGCCGCCAGCATATGGTCCCGCCGCGCCTTGTAGACGGTGCGCAGCTTGGCGACATGGGATTCAAACTGATCCCGCGCGACAAGATCGGTCACGATCTGGTTGGTGGTGGCCGAGTGCAGATCAGCCGCCTGTTTCATCAGCACAAGGCGCGAGATCACATCCGCCGCCGCGCAAACCCAGCCCACCCGCAGCCCCGGCGCCAGCGATTTCGAGAACGACCCGCAATAGAGCGTGCGGCAGTCTTCAATGCTGCCCTTGCGGGCGATTTCCAGCGCAAGGATCGGCGGAACAGCCTCGCCGTCATAACGCAGGGTTTGATAGGCGGCGTCCTCGACGATGGCGATGTCCATCTCGTCGGCCAGATCGATCACCTTTTCGCGGGCCGTGCGGGCCAGCGTCTCGCCGGTGGGGTTGGCAAAATCGACCGAGAGATAGGCGAATTTCACGCGGCCACCGGCAGCGGCGGCGGTTTCGGCAAAGCTTTCGGCAGAGCGGTTGGAATTGGGGTCAAGCCGGTCATAACTCGGCTCATAGGCGTTGAACGCCCCCAAAGCGCCCAGATAGGTGGGCCAGCCCAGAAGGATGGTGTCATTCGGGGACACCATCAGCTTGCCCAGATAATCAAGGGCTTGCTGTGATCCTGACGTAATCAGAATGTTGTCGGTGGTGCAGGGGATGCCCAGTTTCCCCATCTCCCCCGCGATCCAGTCGCGCAGGGGGCGGTGGCCTTCGGAGACCGAATATTGCAGCGCGGCACCCGCCTGCGGGCCGGTCAGGGCGGCGGAAAACGCATCGCGGAAGGCATCGGTCGGGAACAGCGCCGGATCAGGGATACCACCGGCAAATGAGATGATGTCGGGCTGATCCAGCAGCTTTAGCAGCTCGCGGATTTCCGAAGCCTTCATCCGCGACGACCGCGTTGCCAGAACCTGCGTCCAGTCCATCCCTGACTCTCCCTTTCAGTGCCGCGCGACCTTGGAATCGCGCAGCGGGTAAGTCAATATCTATGACCTAACTGTTACGCACCGCGCACGGTTTCGATCATCAGGGCCACATTGTCGGGATTGGCATCGGGGGTGATGCCATGGCCAAGGTTGAAGATATGCGGGCCTTTGCGGAAGGCTTTGACCACCCGCAGGGTTTCGCGCACCAGATCATCGCCGCCGGTGACCATATGATGCGGCGCAAGGTTGCCCTGCACGCAGCCCGAGACTTGCACGTGTTCCGCCGCCCATTCCGGCGTGACCGAATTGTCGATGGCCACGCAATCGGCCCCCGTGGCGGCGGCAAAGCCGATATAGCCATCGCCAGCCTCACGCGGGAAGGCAATGACGGGCAGGCCGGGGTGCTTGGCCTTCAATGCGGAGATGATCCGCGCGGTGGGTTTCACGGCGAAATCGGTGAAGTCCTGACCTTTCAGGCTGCCAGCCCATGAATCGAACAGCTTGACCACCTCGGCCCCCGCCTGAACCTGCATTGACAGATAGTCGATGGTGGCCTCGGTAATCACGTCGATCAGGGTGCTGAAGGTGGCGCGGTCGGTGGATTTAAGGGCATGGGCGGGGCCTTGGTCCTTGGTGCCACGGCCTGCGATCATATAGGTGGCCACGGTCCACGGCGCACCGGCAAAGCCGATCAGCGTGGTCTGCGCGGGCAGTTCGCGCGACAGGATTCGCACGGTCTCATAGATCGGCGCGAGTTTGTCGTGGATGGCGTCCTTGGGTTTCAGGGCGCGGACGCCCTCCATCGTGGTGATGGTGGAAAGACGCGGGCCTTCGCCGGTTTCGAACCACAGATCGGCGCCCAAAGCCTGCGGCAACAGCAGGATGTCGGCAAACAGGATCGCCGCGTCAAAGCCAAAGCGGCGGATCGGTTGCAACGTCACTTCCGCTGCCAGATCGGAGTTGTAGCACAGCGACAGGAAATCCCCCGCCTGCGCCCGCGTTGCGCGGTATTCCGGCAGATAGCGCCCCGCCTGACGCATCATCCAGATCGGCGGCGTGGGCAAGGTTTCACCGGCAAGGGCGCGCAGGATGGTTTTTGTGGTCATGTCAGGCTCCGTTGCGGTTGGCGAGCTTGCGGTCGATCAGGGCTTGGATGTTGGTCATCACGATTTTCCACATTGCCCAATGCCATAAGCCGGACAGGACAAGGCTGGCAAGGGCGGCAACCCCGCCCCAGATCATTGCGGCAATCAGGCTGGCGACAAGCCAGACCAGCCCCGAAACGATAAAGGCGGCCAGAAGGGTCAGACCATTCGCGCCGTTGATGCCGGCTTTGATGGCAGACCGCTCCATTGCGGTTGCGCCAATCAGCAGCACCGCAGAGAGAGCAAGCAGAAGAAGGAAGAAGATCAACATGGGGCATGCGTCGGGCCTTGGCACGCCGATGTCAAGGTGTGGGGAGTTGAAAGACACAAGTGTCGCGGTTATGGCTTTGCTATGGAAATCGCTCTGCCAACCCCCGCCAAAGCCTTCAAGATCGGAACCCGTGGATCACCGCTTGCCCTGTGGCAGGCGCATGAGGTGCGGCGCTGTCTGATGGCGGCCTTCGATCTGCCCGAAGCGGCGTTCGAGATTGTGGTGATCAAGGTCACCGGCGATCAGGTGCTTGACAAGGCGCTGAAGGAAATCGGCGGCAAAGGCCTGTTCACGCGCGAGATTGAAGAGGCGTTGCTGGAGGGCAGCATCGACATCGCAGTCCATTCGATGAAGGACATGCCGACGGTGCAGCCGGATGGCCTGCTGCTGGACTGCTATCTGCCGCGCGAGGATGTGCGGGATGGCTTCGTCTCGCCCCATGTCGCAAGCCTGATGGATCTGCCGCAGGGGGCTGTGGTGGGGTCGTCATCCTTGCGGCGGCGCGCGCAACTGGCGCATCGGCGGCCCGATCTGAAGCTGGTCGAGTTTCGCGGCAATGTGCAGACGCGGATGAAAAAGCTGGAAGATGGCGTGGCGGTGGCGACGTTTCTGGCGATGGCGGGGCTGAACCGTCTGGGCATGGCGCATGTGGCGCGCACCGCGATTGCGGTAGAGGAAATGCTACCCGCCGTGGCACAGGGCGCGATTGGTGTGGAACGCCGCGCAGGGGATATACGGGCCAAGGCGATGCTGGATGCCATTCACGATGCGCCAACGGGGCAGCGTCTGGCGGCGGAACGGGCGTTTCTGGCGCGGCTCGACGGGTCTTGCGAAACCCCGATTGCGGGGCTGGCGGTGCTGGAGGGCGATCAGCTTTGGCTGCGCGGCGAGATTTTGCGCCCTGACGGGTCGCAGGTGATTGCCGGAGATATTCGCGGTGCCGTGGCGGATGGTCCCGATCTGGGCCGCGCTTTGGCGGTGCAACTGCTGGACCGCGCGGGGCCGGATTTCTTCGCCTGACCGCCCGCAAAGGTGCGTGGGGACCACGCACCCTACCCCTTGGGCTTCATCTTGGTGAAAATACTCCCGCCGGAGGCTTCCGCCCTTCGGGGGGGCGCGGGTTGGGTGCAGAATGGTGTGCTTTGCCGGCCTTTGCCTCCGGCGGGAGTATTTTTGCCAAGATGAAGGCGGGGTCGGCCTTTGGCGCCGGCGCCGAATTATTGCACCGCCAGCCGCCAGCCGCGGGATCGGATCGGTCGGGACGGATCGGTCGGGACGGGGGGCGGATTATTGTGTGGCGGGCATCAGCCAGTGATTGCGGTCGACCAGATACAGCCCGCCCGCCCCTGTCAGGGCCAGAAGGGTGCCGATGATTGCAACCGTCTCGTAGCCGCCAAGGCTGGTGCCGATGGCAAAGGCGGCGGCCCCCATCACATCGGCCACCAGTTTTTGCAGCGCCAGCATCGCGCCTGCGGTGCCGGGGCGGCCATGCAGCAGGTCTTGGTAATAGGTGATCGGCAGGCTGATGATGGCAGTGCCACCGATTCCGGCGATCAGCGTCATGCCCCAGATCAGCGGGCTGTCCGACAGGATCGGCAGCGCGATCAGATGACAGGTATAAAGCGCCGACCCCAGCGCGATCAGCGTCGTGCGCCGCACACGGGCGACAAGGCGCGGCATCAACAGCAGGCACGGCACTTCCCACCCCGCGACCAGCCCGACATAAAGCGCCACGTCGCTGGCATCGCGGACCGGCGAGGCATCGAAGACCAGCGACACCAGCACCATATAGAGAATGCCCGAAGAACTGATCCCGCCCAGCAGCAAAAGGCGGATCATCACATGCGGGCGGGCAATCTCGGCAAAGGCGTCGCGCATGTTCAGGCCTGATGGCGCGTCGTGCCAGTCGGTCGCGCCCTGACGCGGCCAGCCAAGGTAAAGCAGGCCAAGCATGGCAAAGCCTGCCAATCCGGCGCTGATATAGATCGTCATCACGCCCGCCCCTGCGCCGAAGGCAAAGGTCCAGAAGATCAGCATGATCAGAAAGCTGACCGACATCGCTGCGCGGATGGTGCCAAGGATGCCATCGCGGGCGCGGCCATCGGCGGGGCTGGCCAGACGGGCCAGCGCGAACAACTGCCCGTAAAGGCTGGAGGCCACGGGCAGCAGGATGCCGTGGCTTAAGACGAAGGTCAGCGGTGCAGGGTAGACCAGCATCATCGCAAGACCGCTTGCGCCGCAGGCGGCGGCGGCAAGGGCGATCAGACGGCGGTGGCCGCGCATATCGCCCAGAATACCGAACAGCACCGAAGAGGTGACCGCCACCGCCGACGCCAGCACCAGAACCAACGAAAAGGCAGGTTTCGAAAGGCCAATCTTCTCGATCCCGATCAGCGATTGGTAGGGATAGACCGAGGCGTTCAGCGCGCCAAACAGCAGCATCGCCACGGCAATCAGCCGCAGGGTAGGATTGGCAAGCGCGGGGAAACGCGAGGTCACGGCAGGGCTTTCGGATGCACCCTTTGCGGGCTTGGTATCGCTAACGGTGGCCCGTCAGCTTGTCCAGAGCCGCAGAGCAGGATTTGCGCAGCGGCAACAAATATTAAGCATCAGCGCCGTTTGGCAGCGCGGCAAGGCAACATCCGCCGCGCCTTGCCCCGAACCTGCGGTGTTACCGCCCTTCGTCGGGGATAACCTTGCCGGGGTTCATGCGGTTGTCAGGATCAAGCGCTGCCTTGACCGCTCGCATGACATCCAAGGCCACCGGGTCTTTGCGCCGCTTCATCGAGGGCAGTTTCGACAGCCCGACCCCATGTTCCGCCGAGAACGACCCGCCCAGTGCCTGCACCTCATCCTCGACCGCTTCGACGACGGTGTCGTAAAGTTCGGCGCTGTCATTGCTGCCGAACACGGTGAAATGGATGTTGCCATCGCCCAGATGCGCGACCGAGAGGGTTTCCGCGCCTGCGTCCAGATCGGGCAGGCGGGCGTGGATGCGGTCAAGGAAAGTGGCGACCTGATCGACGGGCAGGCAGATATCGGTGTCGATTGCGGGCTGGCGGGCCACGGTGATTTCGGCGGCCAGTTCGCGGCGCTGCCACATCGCGCGGCGCTGGGCCTCGGTGCGGGCAACTTCGGCGTCCAGCACCATGCCTTCTTCCATCATCGCGGCAAGCGTGGTTTCCAGCAGGTCTGTGATCGGGATATTTCCGTCGCCATCGGGGGTGGCATCGCGCGGGGCGGTGGCGCCGACCTCGACCAGAATGTTAACCGCGTGGCGCGGGGTGAAGGGCTGGCGGATATCGGGGCGGGCCTCGGCCAGTCGGCGCATATAGGTATCGGGCATGTATTCAAACGCCTCAACCGCGCCGCCGGTGGCCTCTTGCAGCCGGTTCAGCAGGATCAGCGCATCGGGCAGGGACCGCGCCGCAAGGGTGGCGGTGGCATAGGCGCGGGGGCGGGGGACCAGTTTCATCACAGCAGCGGTGATGACGCCCAGCGTGCCTTCGGCCCCGATGAAAAGCTGCTTCAGATCATAGCCGGAATTGTCTTTGTGCAACTGGCTCATCAGGTTTAGGATGCGGCCATCGGCCAGCACCACTTCGATCCCCAGACACAGGGCACGGGTCGAGCCATAGCGCAGCACGTTCGATCCGCCCGCATTGGTGGACAGCACGCCGCCGATCATCGCCGACCCGCGCGCGCCGAACCAGAGCGGGAAGTAAAGGTTCTGCGCCTCGGCGGCCTCGTGCAGGCGGTCCAGCACCACGCCCGCCTCGACGATGGCGATGCGGGTGTTGGGGCGGATTTCGCGGATGCGGTTCAGCCGTTCCACCGACAGCATCAGCCCGCCATCGGTCATAGCCCCGCCCACAAGCCCAGTGCGGCCCGAGACAGGCACCACCGGCACACCATGCCGTGCGGCGAGTTTCATCACCTGCGACACCTGTTCGGTATCGGCAGGCCGCACCACCGCGACGGGGTTGGCGGTGTAATGCGTGGTCCAGTCGCCGGTATAGCGGGCGAGATCGCTGCCGGTCAGCACATGGGCAGGGCCAAGGGCTGCGGCAAGATCGGTCAGCAGGGTCATGGGGGCGGCCTTTGTCTTTGGGCTTTGTCTTGGGGCTTTGGCGCAGAATGACGGGCCGCGCGGCAGGCGCAAGGGGGCGTCGGGCGCGCGGGTTGGAAAACCCTATTTGCCCGCCAGCGCCAACAGGGTCAGCACCTGCGGCCCCAGCCCCGCGACAATTTTGGTGACGCCTTCGGCATCGGGATGGATACCATCCGCCTGCATCCATTGCTGCACGGCCGCAGGGTCATCGCTGCCGTCCAGCAGCGGGCCAAAGAAGGCGGGCGCGGGCAGGGGGCCGTATTTCGCGGCCAGTTCGGGATAGATCGCGTCAAACTCGGCCTTGTAGTCAGGGCCATAATTGCCGGGGGCCTGCATCGACACCAGAAGGAAGGGCAGCCCGCGCGCGGTGATGCCTTGCAGGATGGTCTCCAGATTGGCGCGGCTGGTGGCCGGATCGATGCCGCGCAGCATGTCGTTGCCGCCCAGCGTTACAATCACGGCATCGACATCGGGCGTCAGCGTCCAGTCCAGCCGCGACACCCCCCCTGCCGTGGTATCGCCTGACACACCTGCGTTGACCACTGTCACTTCCGCGCCCTGCGTCGTCAGCCATGCCTGCAACTGCGGCACAAGGCCCTGATCGGGCGGCAGGCCATAGCCCTCGGTCAGGCTGTCGCCCAGCGCGACAAGCGTCACAGGCTCGGCCAGCGCGGGCATCCCCATCAAAATAAACGCAATCGTGACATTGCGAAGCGCGGCAAGCGGCGCATATGTCAAGGGAAGCAATTTTGAGATCATGATGACCGAGACCGTTCTGCAATTGGACGACGTGTGGCTTACCTTGGCAGGCAATGCCGGACCCGTCGATATCCTGAAAGGTATTAGCCTGTCTGTCGGCAAAGGCGAGACTTTGGGGCTGATCGGGCCATCGGGGTCGGGCAAATCTTCGTTACTGATGCTGATGGGCGGGTTGGAGCGGGCCAGCCGCGGGCGGATCTTGGCGCTTGGCGCGGATATGGGCGGGCTGGACGAGGACGGTCTTGCGAAATTCCGGCGCGGGCGGATGGGGGTGGTGTTCCAGTCCTTTCACCTGATCCCCACCATGACCGCGCTGGAAAACGTCGCGGTGCCGATGGAGATTGCGGGCACGCCCGACGCCTTTGCCCGCGCCGAGGCCGAGTTGGAGGCCGTGGGCCTTGCGACCCGCCGACACCACTACCCCGCGCAACTGTCGGGCGGCGAGCAGCAGCGCGTCGCGCTGGCCCGCGCCGCAGCCCCCCGCCCGACGCTTTTGCTGGCGGATGAACCGACGGGCAATCTGGACAGTGTGAACGGGGCTGCAATCATGGACCTGATCTTTGGCCTGCGCGACCGCCATGGCGCGACGCTGGTGATGGTGACACATGCGCCGGAACTGGCCGCGCGCTGTGACCGCGTGGTGCGGCTGGTCGATGGCCGGATCGACGGGGCCGCGCTGTGAGGGCGCATCGGCAAGGTGCGTGCAAGCACACACCCTACCCTAAATCCTGTGGCGGTGAGGCATGAGTTTGCGACTTGCCACCCGCATCGCGCGGCGGGAATTGCGCGGCGGGCTGAAAGGCTTTGGTGTGTTTCTGGCCTGTCTGGCCTTGGGCGTGGCCGCGATTGCGGGCGTTGGCATGGTGCGATCTGCCATCGAAGCAGGGCTGTCCGATCAGGGCGCGGTCTTGCTGGGCGGTGACGCGCAGGTTGAATTCACCTATCGCTATGCCAGTCCCGAAGAACGCGCCTATCTGGACAGTATTGCGCTGCGGGTGTCCGAAATTGTCGATTTCCGGTCGATGGCAGTGCAGGGCGACGCGCATGTGCTGACACAGGTCAAGGCGGTGGATGATGCCTATCCTTTGCTGGGCGTGGTCGGGCTGGAGGGGGCGGAAAGCCTTGGCGCGGCGCTGGCTGGGCGGGATGGCCTGCCGGGTGCGGTAATGGAAGCGGTGCTGGCCGATCAGATGGGGCTGGGGCTGGGCGACCGCTTTGCGCTGGGCTTGCAGGAATTTGTGCTGACCGCGCGGTTGCTGCGCGAACCGGATTCGGCGGCGGGTGGCTTTGCGCTGGCGCCGCGCACGATTGTGCGGCGGGCCGATCTGGCGCAGGCCGATCTGCTGGGGCCGGGGACGCTGTTTGACAGTTCCTACAGGCTGGATCTGCCCGACAGCGTTGACCTTGCGGCGCTGGAAGCCGAGGCCGAGGCGAAATTCCGCGACGCAGGATTGCGGTGGAGCGACAGCCGCCGTGCAGCGCCGGGGGTGGAGCGCTTTGTCGAAAGGATAAGTGCCTTTCTGGTGCTGGTGGGCTTGGCAGGGCTGGCCGTGGGCGGCGTCGGTGTTGCGGCAGCGGTGCGCGCCTATCTGGAGGCCAAGATTTCCACCATTGCCACCTTGCGGACCTTGGGGGCGACGGGGGGGCTGATTTTCCAGACTTATCTGATCCAGATCGCCTTGCTGGTGGGATTGGGTGTGGCGCTGGGGCTGGGGATTGGCGTGGGCCTGCCGCTGCTGCTGGCCGGACCTATCGAGGCGGCGTTGCCGTTTCCGGCACAGATCAGCTTTTATCCGCGTCCGGTGCTGGAGGCGTCTTTCTACGGCGTCACCTCGGCCTTTCTGTTTGCGCTGTGGCCGCTGGCGCGGTCGGAAACTGTGCGGGCGGCGGCGCTGTATCGTGGCGGTGTGTCGGGTGGCTGGCCGCGCGGGCGCTATCTGATTGCGCTGGCGGTGTTGGCGGGGCTGTTGATCGGCGGTGCAGTCTGGCTTTCGGGCGCGATCTGGCTGGCGCTGGGAACGGCGGGGGGTGTTGCGGGGGCGCTGCTGGTGCTGGGGGCTGCGGCGCTGGGGTTGGGCTGGCTTGCCCGCCGCGCGGCGCGGGGCTTGCGCGGGCGTGTGGCGCTGCGGCTGGCCTTGGCCTCGATTGGTGCGCCACGGGCCGAGACGATGCAGGTGGTGCTGGCCTTGGGGCTGGGTCTGACGGTGCTTGCGGCGGTGGGGCAGATCGATGCCAACCTGCGCGCGGCGATTGCGCGCGACCTGCCCGAGCGCGCGCCGTCGTTCTTCTTCATCGACATCCAGCCGGACCAGATCGACGGTTTTACCGACAAGATGACCACAAATCCGGCGGTCAGCCGCATGGAAACCGCGCCGATGCTGCGGGGCATCCTGACGCGGATCAACGGGCAGGATGCGCGCAAGGTAGCGGGGGAACATTGGGTGCTGTCGGGCGACCGGGGGATCACCTATGCCGATGCCCAACCGACAGGCACCGAGGTGACGGCAGGCACGTGGTGGCCTGCAGGTTTTGATGGGCCGCCGCAAATCTCTTTCGCAGCGGAAGAGGCCGAGGAACTGGGCCTGAAACTGGGCGACATGCTGACGGTCAACATTCTGGGCCGCGATATCGAGGCGCAAATCAGCAGTTTCCGCACGGTGGATTTCTCGAATGCGGGGATGGGGTTCGTGATGGTCATGTCGCCTTCGGCGGTCGCCGGTGCGCCCCATACCCATATCGCCACGGTCTATGCGGACGGTGACGCCGAGGCGGCAATCCTGCGCGATGTGGCCAAGGCCTATCCCAACATCACCGCCATCGGCATGAAAGCCGCCATCGGCCGCGTGACCGAGGCGCTGACCGCGATTGCCCAAGCCACCACCTTGGCTGCGCTGGCCACGCTGGTGACGGGGTTTGTGGTTCTGATCGGGGCGGCGGCCTCGGGCGAGAGGGCGCGCATCTATGAGGCGGCGGTGCTGCGGGTGCTGGGGGCCACACGGGGGCGGATTCTGGCCAGCTTTGCCCTGCGCGCGGCGCTGATGGGCGCGGCTGCGGGGATCGTGGCCATTGCTGCGGGCAGTCTGGCGGGCTGGGCTGTGCTGACCTTTGTGATGGACAGCTCTTACAGCTTTGAGCCGGTTTCGGCGCTGCTGATCGTGGTGGGCGGGGTGGGTGCGACGCTGCTGGCCAGCCTTGCCTTCGTGCTGCGCCCGTTGTCGGCGCGGCCCGCGCAGGTATTGCGCGCGCAGGAATAGCGCGCGCCTCTGCCTCTTGTGCAACGCCACCGCAAGCGGGCTTGCATGGCAGGCAGAGCAATGGCAATGACTGGCCGACCTATCACCGGCGCATCGCGCCCCAGCGGAAGTAGCCAATGCCCGATCACAAAGACACGGTCGCGATCATCACCGGCGGTTCGCAGGGTTTGGGTTTTGCCATAGCGCAGCGCCTGATTGCCGAGGGCTGCCAGCGGCTGGTAATCGCGGGGCGGTCGGTGACCAAGGGCGAGGCTGCGGCCAAGCGGCTGCGCGAGGCGGGGGCCGATGTGCAATTCCTGCGCGCCGATATGGGGCGGGTCAAGGATGCGATGACGATGGTCGATCATGCCATCGCCCGTTTCGGTCAGGTGAACGCGCTGGTCAATGCGGCGGCGGCGACGGATCGGGGCAGTATTCTGGACAGCACGCCCGAAGCTTGGGAAAACCTGATGGGCGTCAACGCGCGCGGGCCGTTCTTTGCGATCCAGCGCTTTGCCCAAGCGGCGATAGCGGCGGGGCATCCGGCCTCGGCGGTGAATATCCTGTCGATGACGGCGCATTGCGGGCAGTCGTATCTGGCGCCCTATTCGGCCAGCAAGGCCACATTGGCCAATATCACCAAGAACGCGGCTCAGGCCTTGCGCGGGCATCGCATCCGCATCAACGGCATCAACTGTGGCTGGATGGACACCCCCGGCGAGGATGAAACCCAGCGCAAATACCATGGCGCACCGGAAGACTGGCTTGCGGCAGCCGAGGCCGCGCAACCGATGGGGATGCTGGTCAAGCCCGGCCATGTCGCGGGACTGGTCAGCTATCTTCTGTCGGCAGACTCGGGCGTGATGACGGGGGCCGTGGTCGATTTCGATCAGAACGTGGCCGGAGCCTATCCAGAATAGCGGACTTTTGAAGATCAGGGCGGGCCTTGCGGCCCCGCCCTAATTTGCCGGAACCGTCCGCAATTCCAGTTGCAGGATACCGGGGGCGGGGCCGCCCTCGCTGTCATCCTCCAAGGCTGTGGCGCTGCGGGTGGTCAGCCCGAACCCTGCCTCTTGCATCGCCCGATACATCCCCGGAGGCCGCAGTCCCGCCGAGACGTTGCGGGTGAATTCCAACGCGTCCTGCGCCAGAAAATCCAGATTCTCGACCGGACTCTGCGGGGTGGCAGGCGTCATCACCACCACCAGCCTTTCGGCTCCCAGCACATCATCGCTGATCTTGAACAGGCCTTTTTTCAGCGTATCTCCCGGCTGCAAGCGGCCCGAAAACCAATGGCTGACCGAGTAATCCGCCGCGATATACAGCACGTTCACATCCACCGGCGCGTCAGTGTTGTTGCGGGCAAGGATATGCACCTGATCATCGGGGATCAGCCGTGGCACTTCGGTGGCGGCAAGGGCGGTCAGGTTGTTCTTGTCTGGCCCTGTCAGCAGTTCCACCTCGACATCCAGATCGCCCGCGCCCACAGCCGCGCCCAGCTTTTGCAGGTTGATCGCCTTGGCCATGGTGGCCAGCGTATCCGCCAACGTCAGGCCCAGCGTTTCGGCATCCTTGTCGGCGGTCGAGACCGACGGCACATTGGCCAGATCATCCACCAGACCCGTGGCAGGCAGCACCCAGATCGCATCAGGACGCGGGCTGTCGGGGATCACGGCAAGGCGCAGATCGGCCTCGGCCCCTGCGGGAACAAAGATCAGGCGCGGCCCTGCAGCTTCGGTCAGCGCCGATTGCGCGGCCTCAAGTGCGGTGGCGGGGGCCGAACCGGATTCGGGCAGTGCGATGGTCAAGGTGAAATCCAGATCGGTGCCGATTTTCCGCAACAGCGCGCCCTTTGGCAGCTTTTCGGGCAGTTGCAGCCCCATTTCCGGCTTGGCAACGGCAGTCGAGGTAAAGGTGTCTACCTGTGTCAGGGTCACGTAGCCAAGTGCGGCTTCTGTCGGAGCGGTGGCGTTCGCTACAACGGCCAGCACCGCGCCTGTGGTCAGGCCATGCAGACTGCCCGCCGGAATGGTGTAGCCATCGTCGGTTTGCGTCGCGGTCCATTGCGCCACCCGTTCTCCGGCGGTGCCGGAAAATGCCACGCGGTCAAGATCGCCTTCGAACATCGGTGTCGTGGTGGCCAGTTTCTTGGTGGCATATTTCCGCAAGACCTCTTGGCCGATCTGGCCATAGGTGGCGTTGGGATATTCGGCCAGCACTTCGAACAGGGAATAGGTGAACACGCCTTGGGGAACGCGACCGGGCTTGCCTTTGGGCAGGTTTTTCTCGGGCGTCACTTCGTTGGTCTGGGCGGCGAAGAAGGCGACAAAGCTGCCGGCCCCCGCCTGCGGTTCATCAAAGGGCGCTTCCGCCTGCGCGCGGGGATCGTCGATGGCGCGGGTGGAAACCGCCATATCCTCATCTGTCAGACCCAAGGCCTCGGGCGGAAGCTGGCGGGTGCGGGTGTCTTCGTCATCCGGTGCGCCGCGGGTGACGGTGCCGGAGTGACAACTGTCGAACACCGCCCAGACATCGGCCCCTTTGGCGCGCAAGCCATCGATCAGCGCGCCGATTTCATCATCGACCAGCGCGTTTTCCACCGCCCCCACCTCGTCCGACCACGGGCCGATGTCGGTGGGCATGAACAATTCATCCAAGCCGTCCAGTTCGGACTCGGGGTTCAGGGCGGGGGCCTGGCTGCCGTGGCCGGAAAAGTGCAGATAGACGAAATCGCCGGGCTGCACCTTGGCGGCCAGATCGGCAAAAGCGCCGCGGATACCGGCCAGCGTGGGCGCGCCCGCACCTTCGATACCATCGGCCAGCACGGCGACCTTATCGGGCGCGAACGGCACGGGGGCGGCGGTGGTCAGATAGGTCTGCACCAGCCGCACATCGTTCGACGGCCCTTTGAGCCAGTATTTCTGATCCAGTGCCGGATAGGTGTTGGCCCCGATCAGCAGCGCATAATTCTCGCGCGCAAGGGCAGGCGCGGCGGCCAGCACTAGGGCCGAAGTCAGCAGCAAACGTCGCAGCATGGCATCCCCCTAGTTGGTCATCAGCGCGTATTTCGCGCCTTGCGGACCGTTGTTTTCCACCTTCATCACGAACCCGCCGGAATCCGCCGGACGCCAGCCGCAATAGGCGATGTGGCTTTTGTCGGTGTCCGAACAGACCAGTCGCCCTTGGGCATCATAGATCGACAGGTTCAGGTCGGTGGCGTCTTTGGCCTCGACGTAAACTTCGGCATATTCGCCGCCGATGAAATCGACGATGGGGTAGGTATCGGCCCCGCCATTGCCCAGATTGCCGATGTTATAGACCGGACCGGACGACACGCCCTTGGTGCTTTCGGCGCGCACATCGTCGATCAGGCCCAGCAGGGTTTCATCATCTTCCGACAGGCTTTCGGCGGCGGCCAGCATATCTTCCCAGCCCAGGGGAGTGTCGGTTTCGGCGGTGGCACCTTCGGCCACACGGTCAACCGGCGTCAGGCCAAGGGTTTTGCGAAGTTTGGCGGCCGACAGGATCAGCAGCGGGTCGCCCAGTTCCATCCCCGTCTCGTAGAGCCGCGCCGACAACTCGGCGGTTTTCACCGGCGACAGCGGTTCGGCGGATACGGGCAGGGCAAAGGCGGTGGTCAGCAGGGCAGCAGTCAGGGCAGAGGCAAAGCGCGGCATGAAATCACCTTGGGACAAGTGGCACTGTCCCAAGGATGTGGCCTGCGCTGCGGCCTGTAAATACGGGATTTGCGGGTGACGGCTTTTGTCATCAACTGACGACGAGTTCCGTCATCATCCCTGTCGCCATGTGGTAAAGGTGGTGGCAATGCAGATACCAAGATCCGGCCTTGTCCAGATCAACCGCCACCGTCACCATGCCTTGCGGCGGCACGATCACCACGTCGCGCATCGGTCCGGCAAAGCGGCCCATCCCGACATCGACGATCTGGAAGTGATGTCCATGCAGGTGCATCGGGTGCATCATCATGGTGGGGTTCATGAACATCAGCTCGATCCGGTCACCGATCTTGCCTTGCAGGGGCGTGTGTTCGCCATGCACCGCGCCGTTGATCGTCCAGCGATAATTCGCGCCTTCGCCCAGCATCAGGTGTTCGGAGCGGGTGGGGGCGCGGTCGGGCAACGGTTTGGCCGCGCGCAGGGCCGCGTCAAGGCGGGTGTCCAGATAGGCGCTGGCCGTTTCGGCATCATGCGCCTGCCGCGTCACGGCAGCCCCGGCGGTGGCAAGGATGATGCCGGTGCGGCGGGTCGATGCCTCAAGCTGGGCAAAGACCGGATAGGCACCGCCGCCCGCCGGAACTGTCAGCAGCAGGTCAAGCCGCTGACCTTGGGCGATGGGATAAGCGGCGGCGGAATAGGGCTGGCAGGGGCTGCCATCCACGGCGATGACCTGCGACGGCAAAGCCCCCGCATCAATCCAGAACGCCGAGGCGGTGGCCCCGTTGATGATCCGAAGCCGCAGGGTGCTGGCAGGATCGACAGTGACAACCTCGGGGTCCGACAGGGTGCGGTCATTGGCCAGAAAGGCATCATAGGCCACGTCATTGGCATGAACCATGCCTGTCATCATGGTCCCGCCTCCGCTGCCCGCGCCGCTGCCATGCCCCATCTGCGAATGATCCATGCCCGCCATGGCGCCACCGCCGTGCATCATAGATCCGCCCAAGCCCGCCATCACCTCTTCGGGGGTCTGGAAGGTGAAGTCGTGCAGCATCAGCACCACCTCTTGCAGATTGCCCGCATCGGCCTCGACCGTGATCATCGGTGCGGCCAAAAGCAGTTGCTCGGTCATCTGGTGCGAATGCATCCAATGCGTGCCGGGGGTCAGCGCGAAATCGACTGTATCGGCGGCCCCTGCGGGCGTCTCGCCCCCGCCCGGATAGGCGCGGTCCGCACCCTCGGGGGCGAATATCTGCCCGTGCCAGTGCATGACCAGCCCCGCGTCGGTGTCATTCTGCACCTGTCCGGTAAACCGGTCCCCTTCCCGTGCGCGCAGGCCCGGTTTGCCATCCGGTCCGGTGATGCCGTAAACCGTGGCGGCCCTGCCCAAAACCTCGATCTGGCGCGGTGCCACCACCAAGGACGGAGATTGCGCCAAGGCAGGCCGGACCACACCCGCCATCGACAGCGCAGAGGCTCCGGCCAGAAAACTGCGGCGGGTGGGGTGCAAAAGGCGCATCGCGGACTCCGATAAAGTGTTCGTTGCCAACATAGGTGCATTGGCCGAAAAGTGGCAGGCGATAACGTCGCAGGGTGATCACATGCGCGCGACTGCATGGATGGCTTTCATGACGGTCTTTGTCACGGGATCATCGCGGGCGGGCCGGATAGCCTGCAGGGGATCGAAGTAACGAGGTTTCCCATGCCCGCCCGCCTTTTGCCTGCTGTTCTGCTGTCATTGTCGATGCTGTCCTTGCTGGTTCTGGTATCGGCCAAGCCCGCCCCCGCCGCCGAGGCCCCGCTGGAGCAGGCGCTGGCGGCGCTGTTCACCGTCCACACCGCCGATGCCGAAGACCGCTTTCTGGGGTCGGCCTTTCTGTGGGGCGACGGCACGGTGGCGGTGACCAACGCGCATGTCGTTGGCGATGCAACCGAAGTGCGGCTGACCGATGCGCGCGGGCGCGAAGAGATCGGGCTGGTAATCGGCAAGGATGCCGTGCGGGATGTGGCGGTGATCTCGGTTGCCACGGGGCGGCAGGGCTTGGCCTTTGGTGCGGCGCCCGCCTTGGGGGCCGAGGTCTGGGCGCTGGGTGCGCCTTTGGGGATCGAGTTTACCGTGACCGAAGGCCGTGTGTCTGCGCTGGCCCGTCAGGTCGAAGCGGCGGTGCCGATCCTGATGCTGCAACATGACGCCGCGGTGAATCCCGGATCGTCGGGCGGGCCTTTGGTGGATGATAGCGGCGCGCTGGTGGGGATGAACAGCCAGATTGCCGATGGCAGCCGGATGTTCGTGGGCATCGCCTATGCCATTCCTGCGGATGATCTGTCCCGAATCGTGACGGGTCTGATCGACGAAACCCTGCTGCCGCTGCCCGAACTGGGCCTGACGGCGCGCCCCGTGGACCGTCAGCTTGCCGCTGCCTTGGGAATAGATGCCAGCGGCTTGCTGGTGGATGGCGTGACCGAAGGCAGCCTTGCTGCGCTGGGTGGACTTCAGGCGGGCGATGTGGTGCTGGCGCTGGGTGGGCATGTCCTTGTGAAATCGGGCGATCTGGCCTTTGCAGTCGAGGCCGCCTTGCCCGATGGCGTGGCCGATGTGGCTGTGCTGCGGGCGGGTGAAAAGCTGCTGCTGTCGGTGCCGCTGCTGGCGGATGATATGGCGTCAAACCTGAGCCTGCGCGATGTTTCGGGTGCTGTGCCGCAACGGGTGGCCAGCTATACGCTGGAAACCCTGGGGATGGTCCTGGGGGCAGACGGGCTGGTGACAGCGGTCAATGAAAACTCGCCCGCGCTGTTTGCGGGGGTGGCCGAAGGCGACCGGATTGTAGCGGTCAATGGGGCGGTGACAGATCTGTCTGCCGTGACCATCGATGCGCCTGTGCTGCTGCTGTTGCAGGGGGAAACGGGGGCGACGCGGCATGTGCTGATCGACCCTTGGGCCACGGGCAAGACTATTCGCCCTGTGGGCGGCGCGAATGTGCTTGACCCGGACGTGGTCGTGTTCTGACATTGGCAGAAAAGGGATTTGACCATGGACCGCATCCTGATTGTCGAGGATGATAGTGAAACCGCCGAAGCCGTTGCCGCCGAAGTGCGCGGCCTTGGGCTGGAGCCGGTGATCAAGACCACGCTGGACGAGGGTATCGCGGCTTCGGCGCTTGATTTTCGCGTGATCGTGCTGGACCGTATGTTGCCCGGTGGCGACGGGGTCGAGGCAATTGCACGGATGCGGGCGGGTGGCGCGCGCGGTCTGATCCTTGTGCTATCGGCGCTGGGGCGGGCGGCGAACCGCGTTGAAGGGCTTGAGAAGGGCGCCGATGACTACCTGCCCAAACCCTTCGAACCCGAGGAGTTGCGCGCCCGTCTGCGCGCGCTGTTGCGGCGCGGCACGATGCAGGTGCTGGACAATGACCTGCTGGCCTTCGGCGATCTGGAAATCCGCCTGAAGGCGCGCACGGTGCATGTCAAGCGCGGCCATGTCGCGGTCAGCCCCAAGGAATTTGAACTGCTGACCTATTTTGCCCGCAACGCGGGGCAGGTGGTGACGCGGATGCAACTGCTGGAAAACGTCTGGAAGCTGCATTTTGATCCCGGCACCAATGTGGTGGATGTGCATGTGGGCCGTTTGCGCCGCAAGCTGGAGGAGGCGGGGTCGCAGGCGATCCAGACCGCGCGCGGCGAGGGCTATGTCTTTGCGCCGCTGGCGGGTGCGGTGATTTGACGGCGGCCAAACCCCTTGCCGCCCGCGCAACCTTGCGGCTGGCGGCGGTGATGGCGCTGGCGGTGACCTTGCTTTCCCTGCTGGCGATGGGACTGCAATACCGGCTGGTGGAAACGCGGCTGATGGACGCCTCTCGCGCCCTGCTGACCGCCGATCTGAACGGCTTTGCCGCCCTTTATGAACAGCGCCGCATCATCGCGCTGCGTCAGGCCATCGATTACCGCGCGGCGGCGCATACGGGGGGCGAGATGTTGCTTCTGGCCGACCGCAAGGGCGTGGTTCTGGCCGGAACCGAACCCGCATGGCCCGAAGGTCTGACCAAGACCGGCGAAGGCTTTACGGCCGACGGGGCCGAGGTGTTTGTCAGGGGTGGCGAACGCTGGCTGGCGGTCGCGCGCGATCTGCCGGGGGGATTTCCCTTGCTGGTGGCGCGGTCGCTTGCGCCGGTCGATGCCACGCTGGCCAGTCTGCGGCGGGGCATGGCAGCCTTGGGGCTGGCCTTGCTCGCGGCGGGGGCGCTGGTGGGCTGGTTCGCGGCGCGCAGCGTCATGGGGCGGATCGGGCGGATCAACGCGCTGGCCGACAGGGTGGCGGCAGGCGAATTGTCGGCGCGGCTGGAGGGTGCGCGCTCGCATGACGAATTCGGCCTGCTGGAAACCCATGTTCACGCCATGCTGGACCGGATCGAGAACCTGAACCGCGCCACGCATCGCCTGTCTGACACCATCGCGCATGAACTTCGCACGCCCCTGAACCGGATGACGCAGAAACTGGCGCGGATCGAGGGGCAGGATGATCTGGCCAATGATCTGAAATCCGAAATGCGCGCGGCGATCCGGGTGTTCGACTCGCTTCTGGACATCAGCCGCGCCGAGGCGGATCAGGGATCGGGCGGCGGGCTGGTTCCTGTCGATCTGTCGAGGGTGGCCCAAGAGGTATGGGAGCTTTATGAACCCTTGGCCGAGGACAAGGGCCTGCGCTGCACGCTGACCGTCGATCCCGATTGCCGCGTGCTGGGCGACCGCAATCTGATCGCGCAGATGCTGTCGAACCTGCTGGATAATGCAATCAAATACTGTGCGGCGGGGGATGAGTTGCGGCTGATCCTGCAGGAAACGCCTGACCGTCACCTGCTGACCATCGCCGACACAGGGCCGGGCCTCCCGGACGAGATGAAGGATCAGGCCTTTGAACGCTTTGTCCGTGCCGACCGCGACAAGGATCGTGGAATCAAGGGCCACGGGCTGGGACTGGCGCTGGTGCGGGCGATTGCGGCGCGGCATGGGGCAAAACTGGGGCTGCCGCAGGTGGAAAAGGGGTTTGTGCTGGAAATCGGCTGGCCTAAGCTATCCGCTGATCCCTAAAGGCCCGACCCGATTCCCATGAAGAAACTGATCGTCTGCCTGACCCTGCTGGCAAGCTGTGCGGCATGGAACAAACCGCTGAACGAACCGCTGGACGGCGAGAATTTGGCATTGGTCGAGGTGACGCCCGAAAGCATCGGCGCGGGCGAGTTGTATGTCGGCCTTGCGTTTTCGGGCGGGGGGATGCGGGCTTCGGCCTTTGCCTATGGCATGCTGGAGGAATTGCGGGCGCAATCGGCGTTGACCGGCACGCCGGATGGCCTCTTGGACAATGTGCGGCTGGTGTCTGGGGTTTCGGGCGGATCGGTGACGGCAGCGCAGTTCGGGCTTTACGGACCGCGCGGGATTGATGGCTACCGCGAAAACTACCTGATCACCAATGCCGAGAAATACATGGCCAATTCGGCGCTTAATCCGGTTACGCTGGTCAAGGGGCTGTCGGGCGGGGCCAACGGGCGCAAGACCTTTGCCCGCTATCTGGACGAGGTGCTGTTCAAGGGCGCCACCTTTGGCGATCTGCGCGCGCGGTCCAAGATCAAGACATGGATCAACGCCACCGACATGGCGAACAACACGCCCTTCCTGTTCAGCCCCGAAACCTTTGACGCGCTGTGTTCTGACCTGTCGCGCCTGCCGATCTCCGAGGCGGTGGCGGCCAGTGCGGCGTTTCCGCTGGTGTTCACGCCAGTGGTTTTGCAGGCGCATCAGGGCAAGTGCAATTACAAGGAACCCGATTGGCTGACCGCCGCCCGCAACAACCCCGAGGCCACGGCGGCGATGAAGGCGCAGGGCCGCGCGCTGGAAAGCTATTCCAATGCGGAGCAGGTGAAATTCGTCAAGCTGCTGGATGGCGGCATCACCGACAACTTCGGCACCACGGGGCTTGCGGTGGAACGCGCCCGCGCGCAGGCGGCCTATGCCCCGATGACGCCGGAAGAGGCCGTGCGGATGAAGCGGATGCTGTTTCTGGTCGCAAACGCGGGGGTCGAGGCTGATTACGGCTGGACGCAAAAGATCGCGGGGCCAAGCGGGGTCGGCCTTGGCATGTCGATCGCTACGGCGTCGATGAGTGCCGCGACCCGCTCCGGCTATGACGCGATGCGCGGCGAATTGCGGCAATGGGAGGCCGAGTTGATCGAATGGCGTTGCAACCTTGCGTCCTCCGAAGTGCGGCGCTTGCGTGGCAGTCTGGACGGTTGGGATTGCACCGATCTGAAGATGTTCATCGGTCAGGCCAGCTTTGAAGGCGTGTCGCCCGAAATGCGCGCCAAGCTGAACAAGGTGCCGACGCGCCTGCGCCTGAAAACCGACGAGGTGGATCTGGTGATCGAGGCGGGTCGTCTGGCCACCCGCGCCTCGCCCGAATTCAACGGATTTCTGGCCTCGCTGGAGGGCAATGACGTGGATGCCCGCATCCAGAAAGGCATCGCGGCAGGCGGGCGCAGGCTGGCCCCTGTCAGCAACTGATCTGTCCCGATTTTTCTGCAAAAGACCCGGATCGCGCTTTTGGATGACAAGTGTCGTCACCCCGCGCGCAAGGCTTGCCTGATGCGTCAGGCTGGCTATCCTGACCGCATGTTTGAACGCATTTGCCCTTTGGTTTTCAGTCTGATGCTGGCCGCGCCTTTTCCGGCCTTGGCCGAGGTGCGCGCGGTTCTGGTGGGGGTCAGCGATTATCTGGTGTTGGATGCCGATCTGAAAGGTCCGTCCTCTGATGTGGCACTGATGGCCACGGTTCTGGCCGCGCGGGGCGTGACGGATCAGGTCGCGCTGACCAGTGGCGGCACAGCGCCCACCAAAGCTGCTATCATGGCGGCATTGGACAAGGTGGCGGCGCGGTCCGTCGCAGGGGATACCGTGGTGTTCTACTTTTCAGGCCATGGCGGCCAAGCCCCCGACCAAAGCGGCGATGAGGGCGGCGGCTATGACGAGATTTTCCTACCCGCCGATGCGGCTGGCTGGAAAGGCGCAATCGGCGCGGTTGAAAACGCCGTTCTGGACGATGAGTTGCAGGCTTGGGCGCAGCCCTTGCTGGCGCGCGGGGTGCAACTGGTCGGGCTGATCGACGCCTGCCATTCCGATACCGGCTTTCGTGCGGTCGGGCGCGGCGTGGCGCGTGGCTTGGGGGCAGAGGCTTTGGGCATCCCCGTCGATGCGGTGTCAGACACAGGCCCGCAAGCCGTGCCTCTGGCGGGGGAGTTTGTGTTTCTCTATTCCTCGCAATCCGACCAGCGTTCGTTTGAATACGAGGTTGGCACATCGGGCGAATGGCACGGGGCCTTTACCCTGAAGCTGGCCGAGGTGTTGCGGACCGCCACAGGGGCGTCGTGGGCGCAGGTCTTGGCGGCAACGGCGGATGGCATGATCCAAGGCCCCGTGCAGCAAATGCCCGATGGCGAAGGCCCTTTGCTGCAAAATGCAGTGTTCGGCATGGCGGCGCCCGCGCGCTTTCTGATCCGCGATGGGGCTGTGCAGGCTGGCCTGCTGCAAGGTCTGGCCGAGGGCGATCAGGTGGCTGTCTTTGCCGATGCCGCCGCTGGCCCTGAACTGGCCATGCTGCCCCTGACCCGCGTGACCGCGCGCGAGGCGCGATTTGACGGCGATCTGCCCCCGGATGCCGCTTGGGCCGAGGTGGCAATTCCCGCCGCCCCCGCTCCGCTTGCCCTTGCCCCCTCCGTGCGCCCCGACCCGTCGGACGGATTCGACTATTCCGCCTGGACCAAGATCTTGGGCGCAGGCCAGCCCGACGGAGATCTGGTCCCGATCCTGACCGGCGGGGAACTGGCGCTTGCGGGGCCGGACGGGGTGCTTGACCCGATGGGCGCAGGCTCGACCCCGCGCGTGCAACCCGTTGCGGGCGAAACGCAGGCCGAGGCTTTGGCGCGGGTGCTGGAAAACGCGGGCCATGCCCTGCGGCTGCGCAAAGTTCTGGCTGCCGTTGCGGGGCGGGGCCTGACGGGCAAGCCCGCGCTTTCTGTGAGGTGGCAGAGAAAACCGGCAGCGGTTGATGGTGCGGGGTGCACCCCCGCAGGCCCGCCCGCGCCCGTCGATCCCGCCCAAGGTCTGCGCCCCTGCGATCAGCTCTGGGCCGAGATCCGCAACAGCTCGGGCCGCGATCTGGACGTTTCTGTGCTGTATTTCAACGCCGATTTCACCATAGGCGCGGTTTGGCCAAGCCAAGGCCTGTCAAACCGTCTGGCCGCCGGTGAGGTGGCACGCGCCGGTGTGCAGATCGACCCGCAAACCACCGTCGGGCTTGAAGAAATCATGGTGCTGGCGGTGCCTGTCGAAAATGGCAGCCCGCGCGTCGATCTGACCGCCTTGGCCAGCCCGACGCAGATGCGGGGCAGCACCGGACCGGCAAGCTGGATTTCCGACCATCTTGCAACAGAAGACCGAACCCGCGGGTTTTCGACCAGACCCGCCGCATTGAACATGGTGCGACAGCCGGTGCGGCTGTTGCCGGACCCCTAGGGAGACCAGAATGACCAAGACAGCACTCGCCCTTACCCTGACGCTTGCGGCAGGCATGGCCACGGCGCAAACCCCTGATTTCAAGATCAAACCGGCCTCGCCCTTCGCTTGGGCCAAATCCGGCGAGAAAGCCGCTTATGCCGCAAAGGCCGCAGCCGCAGGGGGCGGCAAGGTGATCGGTGGCACGCTTGCGGCCGATGGGGCGTGGCCTTGGCAGGTGGCATTGATGATCAACGGCGCCCCCGTGGGGCCGGACGGGCAGTTCTGCGGTGGCTCTCTGGTGCTGGACAGATGGGTGCTGACGGCGGCGCATTGCGTGCATATGCAGGATGATGCGGGCACCTGGGCCGATCTTGCGCCCACCGATATCTCGGTCATGGTCGGGACCAATGTGCTGACGCCCGGCAAAGGCGACCTGGTCGGGGTGGCGGGCGTGTTCCGCCACCCCGACTATGTCGGCACCGCCTTTGACCATGACATCGCCCTGATCAAACTGACCCGCCCGCCGGTGGTTCCTTACCAGACCATTCAGGTGCCGGACGCCGAATTCGGCGACCAACTGGATCAGCCCGGCGTGGTCACCATCGTAACCGGCTGGGGCTTGCTGGAGGGCGGCACCCACCCCGAAGCGCTGCACCAGACCGAAATCCAGATGATGGACCGCGCCCTGTGCAACCAGTCCATGATCGAATCCCGTGCCGAAGCCGCCGCCGAAGGCTTCGGCTATGCCGTGGGTGTTCTCAGCCTGAAAGACGAGGACGCCTACGCGCTCTGGGATGAGGTCATTGCCGCAGCCCCCGCCCCCATGAGCGAGAACATGCTCTGTTCCGGCACATTCGAGGGCGGCAAAACCGCCTGCTCGGGCGATAGCGGCGGCCCCTTGGTGGTGCCGTTGGAGGATGGCAGCTATATTCAGGCGGGCGTGGTGAGTTGGGGTCTTTCGGCCTCGACCGGCGAAGGCTGCGAGGAAACCGCGCTGTTCTCGGCCTATACGCGCGTGTCGAACTTCCTGCCCTGGCTGGAGCAAACCATCAACGCCAACCCCTAGGTGCGTGACAAGCACGCACCCTACCCCTTGCATTTCATCTTGGCATAAATACTCCCCGCGGAGCGTTCTGCATCCGCAGCAGAGGCCTCCGGCGGGAGTATTTGGGCCAAGATGAAACCCCGGTTCCATCCTCTTTGCATAAATATCCCCGCCGGAGGCCCCGCCCCTTGGCCCCGGAGTGCCGCTAAAAGGAAAAGGCCGCGACCGGTGGCGCGACCTTTCTTGTGGCTTGCAGATGAAGGGGTAGGGTGCGTGATTTCACGCACCCTGTCACAAGATCAGTTCGTCATCAGATAATAGCTGTTGCGCGAGCCGCCGTTGTTCTGGACGGTGACATAGAAGTAGCCGTTCCACGATGGCACGAAGTCGCAGTAAACCTTGTCGGACCAGCTCACGTCATAGCAGATCGTGTTGCCGTTCTCGTCCGTCACCAGCACGTCAAGATTGGCGTCGCCATCGCCCAAAACCGCGACTTCGGCATAGGACTCGCCGTAGAACGGGATCTCCCAGACATCCGTCTGCCCCGCAGGCAGTCGCGACAGGGTCGAGGACGCGCCGCCGATCCGCCCGCGCGAGCCTTCTGCCTCGGCATCTTCAATCAGCCCGACAAGGGTTTCATCCTCGCCCGCCAGTTCCTTGGCCGAGGCCAGCATGGTGGCTGCATCCACCGGCGCATCGACGCCGTCGGGCTGATCGGCTACGGCGTCGCCCTTGGTTTCCTTCTTCTGCTCGACCTCTTTGACATCGACCGAGGCCGCCAGCTTGGCCGCCGTCAGCACCGTCAGCGCGTCTTTGTTGGCCAGACCCAGCGCATAAAGATCCTGCGCCAGCGCCATCGTGGCCACGCCGCCTTTGGTGCCGGTCGCGGCGGTGTTCACGTTCGGGCCTTTCTCTTCGGCAAAGGCCGGCAGGCAAAGCGACACAAGCGCCGTGGTGGCCAGAACGGGGAAAAGGGATTTGAAGGTCATGCGATGTCCAATCCTTTGATGTGCCGAACACTCGGCGTGATAGGATGAATTTGGCATCAAGGCGGCGCCTTGGGAAGTAGGCAATGCGTGACAAATTCCGTCACTTGCGCGTCGGGGGCGGGGTTTCGCGCCCGCGTGGAACCGGATAGCTGTGGGGGCCAGATCAGGAGGCAGCCATGCGCGATATCTTTGAGCAGTTGATGGGCTTTGACACGGTCAGCTCGAATCCAAACATGGCGCTGATGTGCTATGTCCGCGACCTGTTGGCCGGCGCGGGAATTGAGGCCGTGCTGATCCCCGATGCCACAGGGGGCAAGGCCAATCTTTATGCCACCGTCGGGCCTGAGGGTGTGGGCGGGGTGATGCTGTCGGGCCATACCGATGTCGTGCCTGTGGAAGGGCAGGCTTGGACCGTTCCGCCGTTCCGGTTGACCGAACGGGACGGGCGCTATTACGGGCGCGGCGCGGCAGACATGAAGGGCTTTGCCGCCTGCGCGATTGCCGCGATGCTGGAGGCGGCCAAACGTCCGCTGAAAGTGCCGCTGCATCTGGCGCTGTCTTATGACGAGGAAATCGGCTGCATGGGGGTGCGGTCGATGATCGACATGCTGGACGGCGCGCCGGTGCGGCCCCGCTTCTGCATCGTGGGGGAGCCGACGGCGATGCAGGTGGCCACGGGGCATAAAGGCAAGATCGCGCTGCGGGCCACCTGTGTGGGGCGTGAGGGCCATTCGGCGCTGGCGCCGCTGGCACTGAACGCGCTGCATCTGGCGGCGGATTTCGTGAATGTCGTGCGGGGCGTTCAGGCGCGGGTGGCGGCTGAGGGGATGAAGGATGGCGACTACGATGTGCCGTATTCGACGCTGCATGTGGGCAAGCTGAACGGGGGCGTGCAGGTCAATATCGTGCCGAACACGGCGGTGATCGATTTCGAGATCCGCGCGCTTGCGGGCGAGGATACCGACGCCCTGATCGCCGAGCTGCGGGCGGGGGCCGAGGCGATTGTGGCCCCCTTGCGGGGCGCGTTTCCCGAGGCGGCGATACGGGTGGAACGGCTTTGGGACTATCCCGGCCTTGGCACTCCGTCGGATGCGGGGGTGGTGAATTTTGTCAAGGGGCTGACGGGGGCGAACGGGACGATCAAGGTGGCTTTCGGCACCGAGGGCGGGCTGTTCGATGCCCGCCTTGGTATCCCCACCGTGATCTGCGGGCCGGGGTCGATGGCGCAGGGGCATAAGCCGGACGAGTTCGTTTCGGTGGAACAGATAGAGCGGTGTCAGGCGATGCTGGCGGCTTTGGTTGTGCGGTGTGAGGCGGGGTTTTGAGGGGGGCGGGGGTTTTTGGGGTTTAGGGGAGAGTCGGGGTGAACCCCGACCTACGGGGTGGTTCCGACTCGGGACTTTTTTTGTTTGTTTTGAAACAGAGGATTAGGGGTGGCGCGTTAGGGGTTTGTTAAGCTTTGGCCGCGCCGCCTAGCCTTCGTTTCCCGTCTCGGCGCGGGTGAACAGGCCCGTAAGCGCGCGGGTGGTGGTGGCGCTGGTGCCGGGTTTGGGCAGGGCCACGAAGGGCAGCGGGCGGGACAGTTCCATCGCGGCCAGCCCGACACGGGCGGTAAGCGCGCCGTTCACCACGCCTTCGCCAAAGCGGCGCGACAGTTTCGCCAGCACCCCGCCCGATGCCACCGATCCGATCAGATCATCGGCCAGCGCAACGGCCCCCGCGCCCAACAGGGCCGCAAACACCCGCCGCATCAGCCGCGCGCTGCCCAAACTGCCGGACCTGCCACCATAGATCTGCGACAGGCGGCGGATCAGCCGCAGGTTGGCGTAAAGCGCCGTGGCCACATCGGCCAAAGCCAGCGGCACAAAGGCGGTGACGGTGGCGACCTGACGCGCGGCGGCCTCAACCTCGGCCAGTGCCATGCGGTCCAGCGGGGCGAGAAGCTCGGTTTCGGCCAGTGACAGCAGGGCGTCGGCGTCAAACACATCAGCCCCGCGGTCGGTCAGGCGGGCGCGGCCCCACGCGGTTTCGGGGCGGGATGCGTAAAGGCTGTTCAAAGAGGCCAGCACGGCGCGGGCGGATTTGAGGTCTGCCGTTTCGCGGGCCGATATGGCGGCCATGCGGATGCGGTCGATCCGCGCCATGCGGGCGAAGGCCGATGCCTCGCGCAGGGCAAGGATGAAAAGCACGAACAGGGCAGCAGCGAACAGGGCAAAGGCGATCCAGCCCAAGATGGAATTGGCAGCGAAAAGGCCGGTGACGAAGTTCCATGCCGACACCGACAGCACCAGCGCGAACAGGCTGGAGAACACCCAAAGCGCAAAGCGGGCAAAGCCGGATCGCGGTTTCGGGGCAAGACGCGTGGCCAGTTGCACCGCCCGCGCGCCCGTTTCCGGCACGGGGGCCACGGCGGCAGGATCGGCGGCATCGCCGTCATAGTCCAGCACAAGCGGGGCCTTCAGGCGAGGTTCTTCTGACAGATGCAGGGTCATGGCGTGGCCGATCTTGCGGGCATATCTGTGTTGAACGTCAGGGCAAGGCGGTTCCGGCGGATCACAGCCGGTCCCCGATCAGAAATTCCGCAGCGCGGTCCAGCCTGATATGCGGCGGGCCATCACCTGCGCGCAGGTTCAGCCGCGCGGGCGCAAAGCCCATCACGCCAAATTCGGCATCCAGCCAGCGGTCGGCGCCTTCGCGGGCGGGCGACAGCAGGCGCGCAGGATCGGTCGGCAATTCGCCCGCATACATCGCGGCCTGTTTGCCCGTCGCCAACAGCCGTCCGCGCACCGCATCAAGGCTGTGGCCATCGCGGCTTATGGTTTCTTCCACCGTGCAGCGCAGCGCGGCCAGCGACAGGGCCAGCGTTTCAGCCCCTGCGAAATCGGCGCGGGATTGGGCATCGTGCAGCATGGCCTGCATGATCGCGGTCAGTGCGGGATGCTGGGTGTGGTGCAAATGGTCGGCCTTGGTGGCGGCAAACAGGATTTTCTCGACCCGTTTGCCGCCCAAGATGCCCGACAGCCAGCCGTTGCGACCGGGACGGAAGGCGGCCAGCACCTCGGCCATGGTGCGGCGCAGGTCTTCGACCGCGCGGGGGCCTTGGTGGATGGCACCCAAGACATCGACCAGCACGATCTGGCGGTCGATCCTGGCGAAATGGTCGCGGAAGAAGGGCTGGATGACGCGGGATTTATAGGCGTCAAAGCGGCGCTGCATCTCGCGCCACAGGCAGTTGCGCGGGGTGGAGGCAGGTTTGGGCAGGGGCGCAAAGGTAAGAACGGGGCTGCCCGCCAGATCACCGGGCAAAAGGAACCGGCCCGGCGTGCAATCGGACCAACCGGCGGCGCGGGCGGCGTGCAGATAGGCGGTAAAGCTGGCGGCAAGCGCTTGGGCGCGCGGTTCGGCCAGCGGCAGCGCGCCATCCTCGGCCCGCGCGGTGGCCATGAAATCGGCGGCCTCTTGGCGTTTGGCAAGGCGGTCGAGTGTGGCCTCGGACCAGTCGGCATAGGATTTGTCCAGAAGCGCAAGGTCCAGCAGCCATTCGCCGGGGTAATCGACGATATCGACATGCAGCGTGCGCGGGCCGGTCAGCGCCGACAAAAGACCCGTGGGCCGCGTGCGGAAGGACAGCCGCAGTTCCGACACGGCGCGGGTCGATTGCGGCCAGCGCGGATCATCGCCGGTCAGGGCGGCAAGATGATCCTCATAGGCAAAGCGGGGCAGGGTGTCATCGGGCTGCGGCTGCAGGTAGACCGCCTCGATCCGGTTATGGGCATGGGCGGACAGTTGCGGCATCCGGCCCCGCTGCAGCAGGTTGGCGACAAGGCTGGTGATGAACACGGTTTTGCCCGCGCGCGACAGGCCGGTGACGCCGATGCGGGTGACAGGCTCGATATAGCCGCCGGAGAGTGAGGCAAGGGTGTCTTCAAGCGTGCGGGTAAGCAAGGACAAGGGCGGCCCCTTTCTGTTGCGCCCAACATAGGAAGTGCGGGGTGGAAAGGGTAGGGGGCATGGACAGAGCCGCCCGCTTTGGGTAACGGACGGGCATGCCCAGATATGCCATGCTCATCGACTATGACGGCGGCCCGTTCAACGGCTGGCAGCGGCAGGCCGTGGGCCAGCTGACGGTGCAGGGCGTGATCGAGGCGGCGCTGGCGCGGCTTGAACCGGGGCCGCATACCATCGCGGCGGCGGGGCGGACGGATGCGGGCGTGCATGCCACGGGGCAGGTGGCGCATTGCGATCTGCTCAAGGACTGGGACTGCTTCCGGCTGGCTTCGGCGCTGAACGCGCATCTGCGGCCCTATCCGGTGGCGGTGCTGGCGGTGGTGCGGGTGGGGGATGATTTCCACGCGCGGTTCTCGGCGCGTGAGCGGCGCTATCTGTTCCGGCTGGTGGCGCGGCGCGCGCCTGCCACGCATGACAAGGGCCGCGTCTGGCGGGTGCATTCTACGCTGGATCTGGAGGCGATGCGGGCAGGGGCCGCGCATCTGCTGGGCAAGCATGATTTCACCACCTTCCGCTCGACCTACTGCCAGGCCGCCAGTCCGGTGAAAACGCTGGACGAGATTACCATTGTGCAAGCGCCCTATCCCGCAGGGGTGGAATACCGCTTTACCCTGCGCGCACGCAGCTTTTTGCACAATCAGGTGCGCTCCATCGTTGGTACGCTGGAGCGGGTGGGGGCGGGGGCTTGGCCTGCGGATCAAGTTAAGATCGCGCTGGAGGCGGCAGATCGTGCCGCTTGCGGGCCGGTGTCGCCGCCGGACGGGCTTTACATGACGGGCGTCGGTTATCCCGTGGACCCGTTCGCCCCGCTGTAAGGGTGGCAGGGGGCTGTCTGCCCCCCACGGCCTGCGGCCTCCCCCCGAGGATATTTTCACGAAGAGGATCGGGTGATTGTGCTTAACCGTCTGTTTACCCGAATCGGGCTATCTGGTCTTGCGGTACAGGCGGGGACGCCGATGACCGCCGAAGGGGATGGCACCCTGCGGCTGGATCTTTGATCCCCCGACGGGGTGCCGGAACCCCCCTTTCCATCTTACGCCATACCCTTCTCTCCCCCGATCCTCTTCGTGAAAATATCCTCGGGGGTAGTCATCTTGGCCTTGGCCAAGGTGACGAGCCGTCTTCGCTTGCGAAGGCGGCTTTGGGGGGCAGACAGCCCCCCTGCTGTTGTGGTCACGCAGGTCAACTCTGGTAGACCAAAGCGGTCGTTTGGGCTATCACATCGGCACATAGTCGGAGAATGAAATGAGCCTGACAGACCTGCTTTTGGCGCAACTGGCCGACCCGTTCCGCATCGGGCTGCTGATCGCGCTGTTCATCACCATGCTGCGGACGCAAACCGCTACGGGCATCTGGGCGCCTTTGGCGGCGGGGGCGGTGTTTGTGGCGGTGATCATTCCGTCAACCTTGACCCAAGGCACGCAGGCGGTGCCTTTGGCGCAGGCTATCGGGGTGGGAATCGTGGCGGATGTGATCCTGCTGGCGATCATTCTGGCGGCGTGGAATGCGTTCAAGCGGGTGCGCGGCTAGGGTCGGGTCGTCTGGCGGACGGAGACCGCCTGAAAGCCTAGGCGGCGGCCCCCAGCAGGCGGGAGATCTCGCCGCGCAGGGCCGTCAGATCGAAGGGCTTGGTGATAAAGCCGTCGGCCCCGTGTTCCATCGCGCGGCGGGCTTCGTTGGCGGAACCGCGGGCGGTCATCATCAGGATCTTGACCGCTTCCAGATCGGGATCGTCGCGGACGCTGTCGCAGATGTCATAGCCTGACATCTCGGGCAGCATGATGTCCAGCAGGACCAGATCGGGATGAAAGCTGTGGATGCGGCCCATCGCCTCGGAGCCTCGGGCAACGCGGTCGCAGGTCAGACCGGCTTTCCGCACGACATATTCCAGCGCTGTGGCGATGTTGTCATCGTCTTCCACAACAAGGATGCGGCGGGGCGTATTCGGGTCTGTCATGGCCTTCCGGCGGGTTGTGGCGCGCAAAGTTACAAACGGATCAGTCGATAAAATGCAGTCGGAAAAGGCAAACGGGCCGGGGGATGATCCCCGGCCCGTCTTTGGGTTTACTTGGAGTCGTCTGCGAAGATCGACTTCTTGTGGGTGCCGCCGGGAACGAAGATCGTCCCGATCACAACCGTCATCAGAGCGACGACGATCGCATACCACAGGCCAGCGTAGATGTTGCCAGACTGGGCCGAGATCGCGAAGGCGGTCGCGGGCAGCAGGCCACCGAACCAGCCGTTGCCGATGTGGTAGGGCAGCGACAGACCCGAGTAGCGGATACGGGTCGGGAACAGTTCCACCAGCATGGCGGCGATCGGGCCGTAAACCATGGTCACCAGAATGATGAGGTAGGTCAGGATGGCGATGATCGTCAGCTTTTGCGCGGTGAAGATGTCGAGGAAGCCCGAAGCCTTGGCAACGGTTTCGTTCTTGTCAGCAACCAGCGGGTAGCCAGCGGCGGTCAGTGCGTCGTTGACGCCCTTTTCGAACGCGGCTTTCACACCTTTGGCAGCATCCAGCGCAGCCTGGGCGGCGTCGGTTGCGGCTTGGTCGGTGCCGGCTTTGGCGGTTTCAAGCGCAGCCGTCAGCTCTTTCAATTCGGCGCCGTTTTTCGCAGCGTCGTAGGAAGCGATCACGGTTTCGCCGATTTTCACCGTTGCAATCATGCCTGCTTCGCCGTCAACGGTGGTCGAGTTCACCGAGGTTTTCGAGAGCTGGGCTTTGGCAATATCGCAAGAGTTGGTGAACTTGACGGTGCCGGTCGGGTTGAACTGGAACGAGCAGTCGTTCGGGTCGGCAGTCACGGTCACTTCGGTCTGGTGGGCTTGGTACAGCGCCGGGTTGGCGGTTTTGGTCAGCAGTTCGAACACCGGGAAGTAGGTGATCGCAGCAATCAGACAGCCAGCCAGAATGATCGGCTTACGGCCGATACGGTCCGACAGGCGGCCGAAGAAGATGAAGCCATAGGTGCCGAGGATCAGCGACCATGCCACGAAGACGTTGGCCGAGAAGCTGTCAACTTTGACGACGTTCTGGATGAAGAACAGCGCGTAGAACTGGCCCGAGTACCACACCACGGCTTGACCGGCGGTCAGACCCAGCAAGGCGATCAGGGCGATCTTTGCGTTTTTCCACTGGCCGAAAGCTTCGCGCAGCGGGGCTTTGGACTGGGCGCCCTCTTCCTTCATTTTCTTGAAGGCGGGGGATTCGTTCATTTGCAGACGGATGTAGAGGGACACCAGCAGCAGGAAGATCGAACCCAGGAACGGGATGCGCCAGCCCCATGCGTTGAAGGCTTTCATCATCTGCGGGGTGCCGTCAGCATTCATCATGGCCGCGCCGACAGCGTCCAGAACCGGCTGGTCCGGGTAGTTGCCGTTCACATAGCCCTGAACCATCAGGATGATGACCAGAGACAGCAGCAGGCCAAGGGTTGCCGTGGTCTGGATGAAGGCGGTGAAATAGCCGCGCTGGTTCGGCGGAGCGTGTTCGGCCACATAGACCGCAGCACCACCATATTCACCACCAAGTGCCAGACCCTGCGCCATACGCAGACCGACAAGGATGATCGGAGCCGCAACGCCCCAAGACTGGTAGCCCGGCAGCAGGCCGACGAGGAAGGTCGACAGACCCATGATCAGGATGGTGGCAAGGAAGGTGTACTTCCGGCCGATCAGGTCGCCCATCGCGCCGAACACCAGCGCGCCGAACGGGCGCACGATGAAGCCGGCAGCGAATGCCAGAAGCGCAAACACGTTCCGCGTGGCTTCCGGGAAAGCCGTGAAGAAGTTTGCGCCGATGATGGCTGCGAGCGAGCCGTAGAGGTAGAAGTCATACCATTCGAAAATCGTGCCGGCAGAAGAAGCAAGGATAACCTTCTTCTCTTCTCCGGTCATCGGACGCGAGCGAACGCTCACATCAGGTGCTTGTGCCATGTTTGGCCTCCCTTGTTAGCCGGCGCGGGGCCGGTTCCCTGTCCCGACCGCGCAAGCGCGGTCATTTCCCTTCCCTCTGCGCCCAAGGTTCGCCCTTGGCCGCAGTCCTTCCTTACGCCGAGACGCCTGCGATGATCCGGCCAAGGCCCGCGCGGATATCGGCGATGCGTCCCATCGCGTCGATCCGTTCCAGCACGGCCTTGCCATCATAATAGGCGATCAGCGGGGCCGTCTGGGCGTGATAGGCCTTGAGCCGTTCGCGCACAGTTTCGGCATTGTCGTCGGCGCGACGCTTGAACGTCGTGCCGCCGCATTTGTCGCAAACCCCTGCCGTGGCAGGCTGTTTGAATTCGTCGTGATAGCCTTCGCCACAGGCGCAGGTATAGCGCCCGGACACACGGCCAACCATTGCCTCGTCATCGACCTCAAGGCTGATGGCGGCGGTGATCTTCTGGCCGGTTTCGGCCAGAAGCGTATCGAGGGCGGCGGCCTGACCTGCGGTGCGGGGAAAGCCGTCAAGGATGATGCCCTTGGACACATCGGGCTGGGCCATGCGGTCGCGCAGGATGGCCAGAACGATGTCGTCCGACACCAACTGCCCTGCCTCCATCACCGCTTTGGCCTTTTTGCCCGCTTCGGTGCCTGCCGCCACAGCCGCGCGCAGCAGGTCGCCGGTGGAAAGCTGGATCAGACCGAAGTCCTCTTCCAGCATCCGCGCCTGCGTGCCTTTGCCTGCGCCCGGTGGGCCAAGAAGGATGACAACAGCGGCCATATCGGATCAGGCCTTGTTCATGCGGTTGGCGATCAGGTCATCGACCACCGACGGATCGGCAAGCGTCGAGGTGTCGCCAAGCGCGCCGAAGTCGTTTTCGGCGATCTTGCGAAGGATGCGGCGCATGATCTTGCCCGAGCGGGTTTTCGGCAGGCCGGGCGCCCACTGGATCAGATCAGGCTTGGCAATCGGGCCGATTTCGGTGCGCACCCAAGCCTCAAGCTCTTTGCGCAGCGCGTCGGTCGGTTCCACGCCGTTCATCAGGGTGACATAGGCGTAGATGCCTTGGCCCTTGATGTCATGCGGATAGCCGACAACGGCGGATTCAGCGACCTTGGGGTGGGCGACCAGCGCGGATTCAACTTCGGCGGTTCCCATGCGGTGACCCGAGACGTTGATCACATCGTCGACGCGGCCGGTGATCCAGTAGTAGCCATCCGCATCGCGGCGGCAGCCGTCGCCGGTGAAGTAATAGCCGCGATACTGGCTGAAATAGGCCTCTTCGAACCGCGCATGGTCGCCCCAAAGGGTGCGCATCTGGCCCGGCCAGCTATCGGCGATGCACAGCACGCCGTCCGTCTCGGTTGCTTCCTGAACATGGGCGGTTGCCGGGTCCAGCACGATGGGCTGGACACCAAAGAAGGGCAGGGTGGCCGAGCCGGGTTTTTGCGGGATGGCACCCGGGATCGGGGTGATCAGGTGGCCGCCGGTTTCGGTCTGCCAGAAGGTATCGACGATCGGGCAGCGGCCCTTGCCGACATGGGTGTTATACCAGTTCCACGCCTCGGGGTTGATCGGCTCGCCGACCGAACCCAGCAGTTTCAGGCTGCTCAGATCATGCTTTTCGACCCATTCCGCACCCAGACCCATCAGCGAGCGGATCGCGGTGGGGGCGGTGTAGAACTGGTTGACCTTGTGCTTGGCGCAGACTTCCCAGAAGCGGCCCGCATCCGGGAAGGTCGGCACGCCTTCGAACATCACGGTCGTCGCGCCATTCGCCAGCGGGCCGTAGATGATATAGCTGTGGCCGGTGACCCAGCCCACATCGGCGGTACACCAGAACACATCGCCGTCATGGTAATCGAAGGTCACCTGATGGGTCAGCGAGGCATAAACCAGATAGCCGCCCGAGGTGTGAACCACGCCCTTCGGCTTGCCGGTCGACCCCGAGGTATACAGGATGAACAGCGGATCTTCGGCACCCATTTCGGTATAGGCGCAATAGGGCTTGGCTGCGGCCATCTCGGCCTTGACGTCGATGTCGCGGCCCGAAACCCACGAGGTCTGGTCGCCGGTGTGCTTGACGACCATGCATTTCACGCGGTCATCGCAGTGCAGCAGGGCGGCGTCGGTGTTGGCCTTGAGCGGGGTCTTCTTGCCGCCGCGCGGTGCGAAATCCGAGGTGATCACGACCTTGGCTTCGGAGTCATTGATGCGGTTGGCCAGTGCGTCGGGCGAGAAGCCTGCGAACACGATGGAATGGATCGCGCCGATACGGGCGCAGGCCAGCATGGCATAGGCGGCTTCGGGGATCATCGGCAGATAGATCACCACACGGTCGCCCTTGGTTACGCCATGCGATTTCAGCACATTGGCAAAGCGCGAGGTCTGCTCCAGCAGTTCGGCATAGGTGATGTGTTTGGAGGGGGTTTTCGGATCATCGGGTTCCCAGATGATCGCGGTCTGGTTGGCGCGGGTGACAAGGTGGCGGTCGATGCAGTTGGCAGAGACGTTCAGCGTGCCATCCTCGAACCATTTGATCGAGACTTCGCCAAGGTTGAAATTGGTGTCTTTGACGCGTGTGTAGCCCTTGATCCAATCGATGCGCTGGCCTTGCTCGGCCCAGTAGGCTTCGGGATCTGCCACAGAGGCCGCGTACTGGCTGGCATAGCCGTCCGCCTTCACATGTGCCGCTGCGATAAACTCATCCGACGCGGTGTAAGCGCCTTTTGCCAAAGCCTGGTCTGTCATCTGGTTCTCCTCTTCCCCCGCGGATGCCTGTGACACCCGCCTAGCACGGCCCGCATGGTATGCGGGGCTCCCCCGTTCAAGGGTTATGATAACGCGATTGTAAAAATAGTGGTAACTCTTTTTATCTATGCGGTTTTTCTGTAAATAAATTGACAAAGTGTGCGGTGAATTTTGTCAATGCCGAGAAAAGTGGCAATGATTTGACGGGGCGGCCAAGGCGGAAATACGGGCCTGCGCCGATGGTATGCGCTGTGCGATCCAAGGCGGTTGCGCGCCGTCAAGGGGCTGCGCGCTTTGCCGCAGGGGGTGCGGATGCGAATCAGGCGGAAATTTGCTGCAGGGTCGGCAGTGATTCGCCGGTTGCGTCCAAAGGCTGAAGCGCCTGTTCGACGGCCGTCAGATCGGGCAGGAATTGCACCTGCGGGGGCGTCACGCCGGCATGGATCAGGGCTTGTTTCACCTCGGGGCGGGTGGCTGTCAGGAACAGGCGGCCGCCTTTGCGCGCGATCTTGTGCGACAGCAGCTCAAAGGCCCGCGCGCCGGTGGAATCGACGAAAGGCACATCGGTGAAATCCATCACAAAGGCGCGGGGCTGTTCGGTGACCTTGTCCAGCAGGGTGGAAAGCCGTGCCGAAGCACCAAAGAAATAGGGGCCGTGCAGGTGGTAGACCACGCAGCCTTTGGGGGCGGTCGCCGTGTCATCGTCGGAGGGGCGGAAGGTCGATGTTTCCGACATGCGCTGGATGAAGACTAGCCCGCCCAAGGCAAAGCCCACCACGATACCGGATGGCAAATCGCGCAGCACCACCAGCAGGAAGGTCGCCAGCAGCACCACGGCATCGGCGCGGGAGGAGCGCAGCAGTTGCCAGATCGCGGTTTTCTCGGCCATGTGCCATGCGACCACGGCCAGCATCGCCGCCAGCGCCGCCAGCGGGATATAACCCGCCAAGGGCGCTGCAATCAGCATGAAGGCCAGCACGAACAGCGCATGCAGCATCCCCGACACCGGCCCGCGTGACCCTGCACGGACATTGGTGGCGGTGCGTGCGATGGTGCCGGTGACGCAGAACCCGCCGAACAGGCCCGATCCAATATTGGCGATGCCTTGGGCCAGCAGTTCGGCATTGGGGCGGTGACGGCGGCCCGACATGCCATCCGCCACCAGCGCCGCCAGCAGCGATTCAATCGCGCCCAGCAGGGTAAAGCTGATGGCCCACGGCAGCGCGGCCGTGAGGGTTGCCACAGAGACGGGCGGCAATGTGGGTTGGGGCAGCATGCGGGGCAATGCGCCAAAGCGGCTGGCGATGGTTTGCACGGGCAGATCAAGCGCGGCCACCACGGCGGCGGCGGCGGCCACAGCGATCAGCAGGTTGGGGGCAAGGGGGGACAGGCGTTTGATGGCCACGATCAGCAGCAGCGTGCCAAGCGAAACGCCCATCGCGGCGGGGGAGGCTGTGGCATGGACGGACCACAGGGTTTCCAGCTTCTCCACCAACTCGCCCGGCTCGGCTGTGGTCAGGGTCAGGCCGAACAGATCCTTGATCTGGCTGGCAAAGATGATCACCGCGATACCGGCGCTGAAGCCGATGGTGACGGGATAGGGGATGAACAGGATATAAGTTCCGGCACGGAAAAGGGCCAGCGCGATCAGGAACAGGCCCGACAGCATGGTGGCAAGGATCAGCCCTTCGATCCCGATCTGCGCGACGCAGGCCGAGACCAGAACGATGAAGGCCCCCGCAGGGCCGCCGATCTGGAACCGCGATCCGCCCAGCATCGACACCAGAAACCCGCCGATGACGGTGGTGAACAGGCCTCGTTCCGGCCCGACCCCGCTGGCTATGGCGATGGCCATTGACAGGGGCAGCGCGACAATGGCCACCGTCAGCCCCGCCATGACATCGACGCGGAAATCCTGAAAACGGTAGCCCTCGCGTAGCATCGAGATCAGCTTGGGTTTGAATTCCAGAAGCGGGCTGGCGGGTGGGTCGCGGTGGGGCATTTCGGTGCGCCTTGTTTTCTGCTTGAACTGAACGACTGTCGGTCCGGTCTGTCAATGAGAGGTTAAGGCAATGAAACAACCTGTCGCGGAGGCGGATGATGCGGCGCGGGCGCTGGCGCGGCAGCTTTTGCAGCTAAAGCACGCCAGTCTGGCCTATCTGGACGATGAGGGGCCGGGGATCAGCCGGATTGCTTTTGGTCTGGATGCGGCGGGCTGTCCGATGACCTTGGTGTCGGGTCTGGCCGCGCATGCGGTGGCGTTGCGGGCGCATGCGCCTTGCGCGGTGATGCTGGGTGATCCGGGCGGCAAGGGCGATCCGTTGACCCATCCGCGCCTGATGTTGCGGGCAGTTGCCGAGTTTGTCGAGAAGGACAGCCAGCGCGACCATTGGCTGAAGGGCCACCCGAAGGCAGCCCTTTATATTGATTTCACCGATTTCGCCTTTGTGCGGCTGCGCCCTGTGTCGGCCCTGCTGAATGGCGGGTTCGGCAAGGCGTGGCGGCTGGCGCCGGATGATCTGCTTTAGGCAGGTCCGATCTGCATTGGCCCGATCTACACAGGCCAGATCTACACAGGCCCGATCTACACAGGGTTATCGCAGCGCAGCACCACATGCGCGCGCCCCTTCACCGCCGCGGGCCATTTCAGATGCACCTGCGCGCCCGCAACCCCTTGGCCCGGCAAGGCATAGGGCTGCACGAATTGCGCGGCGTTGCTGGCATTGGTCACGGCGCCTTCGGGCATGACCGAGGTGACATTGCGCGCGCGCGCCCCGAAGGGCAGATAGGCCGCGCCATCGACCACCCATGTATCGGCAGCAGTGTTCTGCACATGCTCGATCAACAGCGGGCTGATGGTGGGCTGGCTGACGCCGTGGAAGGTGTTGTGCGCGAAGGTCACGTTGCGGAAGCTTTGGTAGTTCAGGGCCGCAAAGCTGGTGTCGGCCATCTCGACCCGATCAATCGAGGCCCCCACCACGCGGAACACGTTCGAGGTCACGGTCAACCCGTTCAGGAAATGCCCGGTCCCGCGCGGGGTGACCACCAGCCAGCGGAACCACGGCGCCACATCCGAGGCGATGAACAGATTGCCCGTGATGGTGATGCCGCCAAAGGAATACTGGCTGGCATAGGTGGGGCTGTCGTCATGTTCGTTCGAAAGCTCGATGAAACAGTTGTCGATATAGTTGCCGGTGATGAACACGTTCGAGTTCGGCTTGGTGAACACCAGCCCCGCGCGCCGGATGCCCGCCGTTTCGCCATCGCCAAGGAAGAAGTGGTTGCCAAGGAACATATGGCCGGTTCCCGCCAGAATCCCGAAATGTGCGAAATGCACGATGCGGTTGTTGCGGGTCTTGGAGTCATTGGCATTGACGTTGAACACGATCGAGGTGCGGTTCTGGGCAGCGATGGCGGATTCGTTCGACAGGAACTGGCAGCCTTCGATCTGCAAATCCTGACAGCCGCGCCCCGACGAGGTGACGCCGCGATCCTTGGGTTTGTTCACCACGCAATTTGTCAGACGGAACGACAGGCCAGCGGGGGCAAGGTTGATCGCACTGGCGATGCCGCCGCACAGAAACTCGATATTGGTGACCTCGAACTTTGCCAGATCGGAAAAGCCCGAGAAATCCAGCATATAGCGGTAGCGTTCGAAGGTGTAGCTGCGGGTGCCGGACCCGCCGACAAGGGGCTGGCTGAGTTCGAGGGTAGAGGCTGCGACGTTTTTCGAGGTGACATAAACCTCGCGTCCGACGCCGGTGCCAGAGACGTGCGCCCCGACAGGGATGCTGGCGATATTGGCCACGGCGGTCAGCCGCGCAGGCAAGGCTGTGGAATAGGTGGCGATGGCGGTGACGCTTTGGGTATCCCACGCGGGGCCGGGGGTAGTGACAAGCTGGCCATGCGTGATGATGCGGCGCTGGGCATAGGTGGAAAGGCCCGTCAGGGCGGCCACGTCGATGGGTTCCACCAGTTCCACCCGCCGCCCGTTCAGATCCAGCGAGACGTGATCGGTGTAGAAGAACAGCGCCTGAAGCGCCTTGCGAAAGCCGATCAACTCGCCCCCGAAGGCCGCGGAATAGCTGTCAAGGTTGTAGTTGCGGGTCAGCGTCAGGCGCTGGTTCTCCGGCATGGTGATGGTGCCTTGGAATTCCACCAGATTTTCGAAGGTCAGATGGGTGGCGATGTAGTAATTGCCGGGGCTGACCACCACGGTCTTGCCCGCCGCGGCAGTATCGGCGGCGTCAAAGGCGGCGCGGTCATCGGTGATGCCATCGCCCACGGCACCATAATCGCGCACATCGACGAAATCGAACATCTCAGCGTGGAAGATGGCGGTCACGTCCTCGATTGTGATGTCGTCGATGCGGACAACGCCGCCATTCGCGCCGGTCAGATCAAGGCCGAAATGGCCGTAGACGGGGGCGGTTCCCCAGATCATGTCCACGCCTTGCCGGTTGCCCGACCCGATGATGGCGCTGACGGTGACGACGCTGCCGTAAGAGGTCAGCGCCACCGACGGCCCGATCTGGTCCGCCGCCGTGACGTTGGCCCCCGAGGAACTGCCCGCCCAAGCCGCAATGCGGACCGAGGGCAGCGCGCCCGAGATCGCCTTCACGCGGGCGGTGACGCGCAGATACAGGCCGGGCTGGACCGGGATCTGCTGGAAGCAGCGCAGCTTTTGCGTGGCTGCGGTCTTTTGCAACTCTAGGCAGCCGGCGAAGTCCTGATCGGATGGCACATAGGCCGCATTCGGCTGGGCGTCATATGACCCTTGCCCCGGCCGCCCGTCTTCGCGCGACCACAGCGATAGCCCCGCCGAAAACGCCGGCGGCATCAGCACCAGACCTTGCGTAATTGCCTTGTTCATCCCTAACCCTCGCCTTGTTCCGCCGGTTGCGGCAGGCGGAGAAATGCCCCGCGCCGCCTTAGGCCAATGGATTTAACAAGCTTGCATTAACCGAGATTAACACCGCCGTGCGGTGTCGCTGCATATTGGCAACAGCGGGGCGTATCCGATAGATACTCTCGAAATATAGCTCAACCTAGACTAGAAATCTGCGTTGAAACTATGGCAAAGTATCGCCTATAGCCACGTTTTTGGCTTTGCTAGGCTATCCATTGTGATAGTCACCATATCATTGAGGAAGGTATTTGGTCGTCCGATATTTTCGGGGTGCGACGCGACGGATTCTATAGGTTTTCGGTGTTTTTGTAGCCGGTCTGGAGTGGTTTGAGATGAATGCTATCGTGCAATATTTGCTTGGTATGAGTCGGACAAAAAAGCGCCTGTTGCTGTTGGCGGCAGACTCTGTCGCGCTGATTTGCGTGTTTGTCGCGGCGATGTTTTTGCGGCTGGATAGTTCGGCTTTTCAGTCCCATCCTAAAGTATGGTTCGCTCTGCTTCCGGTTGTTCCGCTTTCGCTGTTTGTCTTTGTCAAACTGGGCCTCTACCGCGCTGTGATCCGGTATATCGAGGGGCATGCGCTTGTGGCGATCCTGCTGGGGGCTGTGGCCTCGGGCGGGGCGCTGGCGGTGGTCGCGGCGGTGCTGGAGCTGCCGGTGCCGCGATCGGTGCCGGTGATCTACACGCTGCTGACCTTTCTGGTGCTGGGCGGCATGCGCTTTGCTTTTCGGGAGCTGGTTCTGGTTGGCAAGCAGCGCAAGACCACCCGCGTTGCGATCTACGGGGCGGGCGAATCGGGGCGGCAACTGGTGCAGATGCTGCGCGAGAGTGTGCTTTTCCGACCGGTGGTGTTTCTGGACGATTCGCTTGCGGCACAAGGCACCCATGTTGCCGGATTGCGCGTGCTGGCCCCCGAGCAGATCGACAGGCTGATCCGTCAGGCGGATGTCTCGGCGGTTCTGTTGGCGATGCCTTCGGCCAGCAAGGCCCGCCGCAGCGAAATCCTGAAGCGGCTTGAGCGGTTTCCTCTGCAATTGCTGACGGTTCCGGGCATGGATGACATCATGGCGGGGCGCGCCAAGCTGGATGATGTGAACGATGTCAAGATCGAGGATTTGCTGGGGCGTGATGCGGTGGCGCCGCGACCGGATTTGCTGGGGGCCAATATCACCGGAAAAACCGTGATGGTGACCGGCGCGGGCGGCTCGATCGGAAGCGAGTTGTGCCGCCAGATCCTGTCGCAACACCCCGCGCGCTTGGTGCTGTTCGAATTGTCCGAATTCGCGCTGTACAGCATCGAACAAGAATTGCTTGGTCTGCGCGCCGAAGGAAATGCCTGCGAGATCATTGCGATCCTTGGCTCGGTCCAGTCGGCCGAGCGGGTGGCGACAACACTGCGGCTGTTCGGGGTGCAAACCGTCTACCATGCCGCCGCGTTCAAGCATGTGCCTTTGGTCGAACATAACGTCGCCGAAGGTGTGCGGAACAATGTGTTCGGCACCGCTGTCGTGCTGGATGCTGCCGTGGCGGCGCGGGTCGAGTCGTTTATCATGGTCTCGACCGACAAGGCGGTGCGCCCGACCAATATCATGGGGGCCTCCAAGCGGCTGGCCGAGATGGTATGTCAGGCCAAGGCGCAAGGCCCGACGGTGCCAACAAAAATCTCGATGGTGCGCTTTGGCAATGTGCTTGGTTCGTCAGGGTCCGTTATCCCGTTGTTCCAGAAGCAAATTGCGGCGGGTGGGCCGTTGACGGTGACGCATCCGCAGATCACGCGGTTTTTCATGACGATCCCCGAGGCGGCGCAACTGGTGATTCAGGCCGGTGCCATGGGGCGGGGCGGCGATGTCTTTGTGCTCGATATGGGCGATCCGGTGCAGATCTCGGATCTGGCGGCGCAAATGGCGCGACTGCATGGGCTAAAGCCGGTGATCGTGGCCAAGGACAGGGAAGCAAAGCTTGGCAAGGGCGAAATTGCGATCCAGTTTACCGGCCTGCGTCCGGGGGAAAAACTGTATGAGGAATTGCTGATCGGGGATTGTCCCGCACCCACCCAGCACCCGCGCATCATGTCTGCCACCGAAATCTGCCTGACCGGATCTGCGCTGGCTCCTCTGCTGGAGCGGCTGGACATGGCCTGCGCGCAAAATGACATTGCCTCTGTCCGGCAGGTGATGGCCGAGGCCCAGACCGGCTATAATCCGAACAGTCTGATCGCGGATAACCTTTGGAAAGAGCGTCCGGCCCGGCCTGTGCCTGCCAATGTGCCGCAAGCCGGGGCAAAGCGTTTGACGGGAACGCACGCGTAGCAGTGCGGTTGGGACTGTTACGCCTCCGGTGAAATCTGCCGGCAATTTGCGAAAATATTTTTCATTTATGTGGCGCTGGCATAGGCTTGCAACGAATCCATGCGCCGTGGCCTCAGGCTGCGCCGCTTTTTGCAAAGGGCAAGACATGGCAGAAGCTCCACGGCTGCGCGGGCGCCCCAAGACCGATCCGGAAAAGGCCGATACCAACACGGTGCAGGCGCTGGATCGTGCGATGCGCTTGCTTGAGGTGATTGCCGCGACGCCGGGAAAAACCCTGTCCGAACTGGCCGTTATCACCGATCAGGCGGTGGCGACGGTGTTTCGTGCGCTGGTGACGCTGCAAGCGCGGGGCATGGTCGAGGCGGAAGAACCGGGGCAGTTCTGGCATATCGGCAGCGGTGCGTTTCGGGTGGGCAATGCCTTCCTGCGCCGCTCGAACGTGGTTGAACGGGCAAGGCCAGCGATGGATGAGTTGAGGCGCGCCACGGGCGAGACCGTGGCTCTGGGCATCGAAGTGGCGGATGAGCTTTTGATTCTGGCGCAAAGCGAGACCCATCAGCCGATCCGCGCCTATTTCCCGCCGGGAGCCATTGCGCCGATGCATGTTTCGGGGGGCGGCAAGGCGCTGTTGGCTTGGCTGGACGAAGATCGGGTGCAAGAGGTTCTGGACCGCAAGGGTATGGCGCGGGCGACCTCGCTGTCACTCAGTTCGGCGGACAGCCTGCGGCGCGACCTGTCCCGCACCCGCGAACGCGGCTTTGCCCTTGATGATCAGGAGCAGGCCGAGGGCATGCGCGGCGTCGCGGCCCCGATTTTCAACGCCTTTGCCGAGCCGGTGGCCGCGATTCTGGTCGCGGGGCCAGCGTTTCGGATGGGGCTTTCGGATTCGACGCGCTTTGGGGCATGGGTGCGCGCGGCGGCAGATCGGGTGACGGATGCCACGGGCGGAGTCTGCCCGTAAGGGGGGTAGGGTGCGTGCTTGCCACGCACCCTTGCCGGCATGTTTTGATCAAAAGATGCAACGGGGGCATTGAACGGCGGGCAGAGCCGTGATCTGACTGCGGCCAAGCAGGGGGGCGGGGCATGAAGGTATTCATCAACGGCTTTGGTCGCATCGGGCGTTCGGTATTGCGCGCGGCGATGCAGGGGGCGGCTCCGGGGCTGGAGGTGGTCGGTATCAACGACATCGCCGCTGCCGAGATGTGCGCCTATCTCTTTGAATATGACTCGGTTTTCGGGCCTTGGCGCGGCACGGTGCAGCTGGTGGGCGATGCGCTTGAGGTGAATGGCACCGCGATTCCGCTGCACCGCACCCCCGATATTTCCGGACTGGATCTGTCGGGCGTCGATGTTGTGATGGAATGCACCGGGCGCGCGGATGCCCGTGCGGTGGCCGAGCGTGGTTTGCAGGCGGGGGCGCGGCGGGTGCTGGTGTCGGGACCGTCTGCGGCGGCGGATCTGACCTTTGTGCTGGGGGCGAATGATGCCGCCTTGGGCGATCAGGCGATTGTGTCGAATGCCTCTTGCACCACCAATGCTTTGGCCCCGCTGGCGCGGTTGATCGATGATCACTGGGGCATCGTCACCGGATCAATGACGACGATTCACTGCTATACCGGTAGCCAGCCGACGGTGGACGCGCCTGCGGCGGACTTCTCGCGCTCGCGCGCGGCGGCGCTGTCGATGGTGCCGACCACGACTTCGGCGCAGCGGTTGCTGGATATTGTGCTGCCGCAGATTGCGGGGCGGATCGAAGGCTCGGCAGTGCGGGTGCCGACGGCCAGCGTGTCGGCGGTGGATCTGGCGGTGATGACAGAGCGGCCTGTCACGGCCGAGGCGGTGAATGCGGTGTTGAAGGCGGCGGGCGGGGTGATCGGCGCGACAGACCGCGCGCTCGTCTCGACGGATCTGCGGGCGCGGCCGGAAAGCATCGTGATGGCACTGCCCGAAACGCGGGTGACGCGCGGCGGTATGCTGCGGGTCTTTGGCTGGTATGACAACGAATGGGGCTTTTCCAACCGTATGTTGGATGTTGCCCGTCTGATGGCCAAGGGCCGGGCCTAGTCGGCCCGGCGCTTGTATTCATAGCGGTAATTGTAATTGTAGGAATAGCCGCCCGCGCGGGCCTTGCGCGGATCAAAGCCGTTCAGGATCGTGCCGGTCAGCC
>MHZT01000002.1 GCA_001828855.1 Rhodobacterales bacterium RIFCSPHIGHO2_02_FULL_62_130
CTTTGATCCGCGCAGTGCGGACGGCGGGGTCCCTCCTATGGACTATCGCTACCCTTGGCGCCAAGAAAATCCTTGCCTGTCCAGGTAACATCTAACCAGTTATGCACGCCGACGAAATCCTCGACCGTGCCGCCCCATTTCTTCACCGAGGAGAGGGCGTGGTGATAGGGATGTGCCATCGCCACCTCCTCAGAAATCATGGGTGAAGAGTTCGGACGAGGTGAAACGCTCGTTGAACTCGAGATGGATGCAGCGGGCCGCGGCGTCGAAGCAGAACTCGCCCCAGGCGCCGTCGTTGTTCTCCCAGCCGCCATGGGTATCGGAGAGGAAGTCGTAGGCCAGCTGTTCGACGAAATCCTCCAGCGACAGGCTGCGCATTTCGACCTCGGGGTCGTCCCAGGTGAGCGCGGCGTATTCGATCTCGGTCGCGGGGAACTCGACCACAGTTTCGCCGGACCAAGCGCCGATGCCTCCGATCTGGCCGCTGTCCCCGGCACCGTCAAAGGTCACGGTGACATGGGTGATGCCGGCGGCCATGAGGCCATCGAAGAGGCGGTCCTTGTTGCTGGGGCGCAGCGCTTCGATCCGGGCAGCTCGATCGGCATGAGCGGCGAAGATCTGCGCCATGTCGACGGTCGAGGGTGCGATCGGGGGCGCGAGGGTGGGTTCAGTCAAGTTCATCGGGGTTCTCCGGTAGCGGGAAGGGATCGGAGCCGGCCCGGGCGATCTCTCTCCCCCGGGACAAGCTCCAAATCCCCCCTGCCCTTCTCTGCCTCTCGGGCGTCACGCCGCGACCTGCAGCGCCCGGGCGGCGAAGGCGCGCCAGAGCGGGTCGACGAGACGCCCGTCCAGAAGATCGGCACGGTGGCGCAGCCGCTGAGCCAGATCGGTCTCGCGCCAATCGGCGGCACGAACCGCCTGCGCGCGCAGCTGGCTCGCCTCGGTCACCACGCCCCGCGCCTCGGCCGCGCTCATCACCGGGTGGCACCAGGCGACGGCGTGGTCGCTGGCGGCCCCGGCCAACACGACGCGGTCGTCGCGATCGAGGATCGCCAGAAGCTGGGGCGCGGCATCCATGACCATCCCCTCGGCATGGTCGATGGCGCCCTGCATGGCCTCGACCAGCGTTGCGAAACGGGCGAGGACCAGCGGGGCGGCACGGCCCGACATAAGGTCGGCCGGTGCGCGGCGCGACAGGGTCAGGGCGAAGGGATGATTGGGATCGGTGTCGCCCAAAGGAAAACGCGGCGGGACGCCCCGCGCGTAGGCAGTCGGGTGGATGGGCAAGGGCAGGTCGAACATGGGAGTATCTCCGACGGCGCGGGAAGCCTCTCTCCCCGCCTCATCCGCCAAAGATCAAACCGCCGCCCTCTTCCTCGAAGGGGCGGCGGTGCCAAGTCGGAAAGACGCGTCAGAGCTTGCCGAGGGTCCGCAGGCTCAGCTCGGTCCCGGCCCCGACGATGATGTGGTCGTGCAGCGTCAAGCCGAGATACCTGCACCCTTTCTGGACCTCCTTGGTCATGCTGAGATCGGCCTCCGAGGGCGTCGGATCGCCTGACGGGTGGTTGTGGATCAGGATCAAGGCGCTGGCGTTCAGCATCAGCGCCCGCTTGATCACCTCGCGCGGATAGACCGGGACATGGTCGACCGTGCCGGTCGAGAGAAGCTCATCGGAGATGATGCGGTTCTTGCGGTCGAGATAGAGGACGTGGAATCGCTCGATCGGGCCGCGGACGGTCAGCGCGCAGTAGTCCAGAAGCGCCTGCCAGCTGCTGATGACCGGGTTCTGGCTGAGGTAGCGGCCGAGGATGTCACGGGCCTCGAGGATGATGGTTTCTTCTTGGGGAGTCATGGGGATCTCGCAGAACTGCGCGCGTCGAGGCCCCCGGCCACTTCTGGGCAGGTCCATTCGGGCGCTTGTCGAAAGGGAAAGTGCGACCGCCGCGCATGCAGGCGGTCGCAGTGGCGGGCCGGTGTCAGCCGACCCGGTCGAGGAGCTTCTTGGCGCGCCCCTCCATGTCGAGGCGGGCGTCCTGCTGGGTCTTGTCGCGCGCAAGCCGCGTGATGCCCTGCACGAAATCGAAGATGCTTTCGGGCGGGCGGCCCTCTTCCATCAGCACCTTCTCGATGATCCTGCCCGACTCCGCCTTCGAGAAACCGCGCTTGCGCAGGAAGTCATCCCGGTCCTCGTCCGTCCGCGCCACGATCTGCTGCCGCGCCGCTTTGATGCCGTTCACGAAGCCCTGCGGCGAGGAATTGGCAAACCGCGTGAGAGCGGGTGCCGCCTCATGGGCAAAGCGCGAGGCAGCGTATTTCGAGTGGCGGATCTTGATTTCCTGGAAATCCTCGACACCCCAGAGATTCCTATTTTGACACACGGCCCGCAGGTAGAAGCTCGCCATGCCAAGGGTCTTGGCCCCTACCTCGGAGTTCCAGCAATAAAAGCCCCGGAAATAGAGGTCGGGAGAGCCGTCCGCCAACTTGCCCGCCTCGATCGGGTTGCGGTCATCGACCAGGAACAGGAAGACGTCCCGGTCCGAGGCATAGAGCGTGGTCGTGTCGCGGCTGATTTCGACATCGGGGTTGTAGACCCCGGTAGACCAGTCGAGCACACCCGGTACCTTCCAACGCGTGTCGCCCGTGCCATTGCCCGCGATGCGCTGCACCGCCTCGACCAGCTCGTGGTCATGGATGCGGCCATAGTCGGGGCCGGTCACCGCGCGAAGTTCGGTACGGCCGTCTTCCGTCTCGAAGGTCTTCACCTGCTCGGCGCGGTGGTTGGTCAGGCCGTACTGTAGGTTGATCCCCGCCAGCGGCGCGGGCAGCTGCCGCAGGTAGGAGGCCGGAGCGCCGACGATGCTGGCAAGCTGGCCGAAAGCCCAATGCGTGGGCGCGACCGGCTCCTGCGCTTTCGGCAGCATCACGTGCAACCGCTCGGGGTTGTCCCGCGCGGCCTCGATGCGGATATCCGCCGTCTGCACCACCCGGCTGCGGCTGCGCTCAGAGCGACCCTTCACCGATGCCCAGAGATCGTCGAGCGACAGATACCGCTCATCATCGGGCCGGTTGAACCATTCGGACGACACCCGCCCGTTCCGCTCGCCCCGGCTTACATCCACTTTCCAGCCACCCGCCCGCGTCGGTGCGACCGGGTCCAGAACTTCCACAACGCCCATCGGCTATCTCCTGCGACGGGCACCGGGAGCCATTCTCCCAGCCCTCAACCCGTCACTGGGAAACCGGCCTGTCTCTAGCTCTTAAGCCGCAATGGACGGATCGGAGGGCTTCATCCGGCGAAATCGCTAGGGCGCAAGCACTAAACGTCAACTTGGACTGCGTTACGGTTTGCGATTGCCATCTGAAGTTCCGTATAGAGATCAGCCTCGACATCTCCGGTATCCAGTTCGATGACGAGAGCAAAGCGCGCCGTCTTCTGACCGACGTTCTGGGTCGATTTCGACTTCCACCACCCTGCCACTGGATGGACAGCAAGCATGTTTCTCTGCGCGAGGTCCGAGGCAGCGCACCGCAACTCGTCGATGTGCAAACTCCCTACATCGCGTCGATTCCGCCCATAGGCCCATCCATCATTGTCCCCTACTACTTCCGCATCGGGGTCATCCGCCAGCCTGTTAATCCGAGCCTTGAACTGCTCCTGGTTCTCATTGGCTCGGTTAAGCTTGAAACGAAGATTGTGCGATGCGTAGCGGAACTTTGATCCGCGTGCCGCTTCCGAGGGATTTGGCTCGATGAACGTGCTCAGTGTAACTCGCAGCGTTACTTCAGCGGCGCCGAGCGCCCTGAGGGCATTGCGAGGCCAAGGAAGCTCGAAAAACTTCATTTGATTGTGGACAGGGTCAGCCCCGGCCGTGGTGCTAGGCCGATATGGGATGATCGTGTCTTGGACTATCAGAGACAACGCATTTGCTGCGCTGCGCCGAGCACGCGCTTGATCTGGGACGCCGTAACCGTACCTTCGAAACAGCTTCGCGAAGTCGCCTTTTGAGGGATTTGCTGGTAGATGCGCCTTCATTTGCTGGGTCCATCGAGCCGAAGCGACGAAAATCGCACGTATCGTCTCTGGCCATAGGGCGGGGTAATCCTCCCAGAGCTCCGTGACGGCCTTTGCGGCCAGAGCTGATGCCGCGCTGGTGTCTGCAGTCGTCGTTAGTGACCGCATTGGATACTGATGATCGGTCGTGAGCAGCGAGAGCGCGGGGTGCTTCATCGGGGGCGGAAGGCGATCCTGTACCCAATTGCCTCCTTCCATCACAACGTCGGGCTTTATTGGCCAGTGCCTCCACCAGCTTGCTGTACGCGACGAAGGCGAAAGGTCGCCGATGGGGGCAACGGGCTGGCCGGGCAAGCCAGCAGGCAACCTGACCTTGTCTGTGCAGGCTCCTACGCAAATTGGATTCCATGCTTGCGCAGGCGACTCAATCTCGTGATCGGGATCGTCGCAAATTGAAAGGTAGTCAGCGCCGCGAAAGCGGTTCTGGTCGGTGTTTCCCGCCGAAATTACGAACAGTCTCTGACGTTTCTGATTGCCAGAGACGCCCGCCGTGAGTTGGTCGATCTCGCTCGACCATGAAGTCGGTGCGCCGTCATGAGGCGTATCCTCGTCTGTCGTGCTGGCCATCGAGAAGGTTCTGCCCCGCGCCGCATTCCCTTCGACCGCGTTAATTGCCTTAAGAACGACGGCACCAAGCAGGTGGTGAGGATTCTGACCAACATCAGGGATGATCTTTACGGACTCGAGCCGGTGCCGTACCTGCACCGGCATGTTGCTTTGGATGACCGGGAGCAGATCCCCATAGAGCGAAATGCCTGCAAGCTGGGTGCCATGCCCCCTCGTGTCGTCCAAACCCCATCCCAACTGCGCCGCGTGTCGATCAGCTGGATCCAGAAAAGGACGAATAAGGGGATGGTTCAGTCCCACGCCACTGTCGAGGAGCGTAATGTATCTTGGGTCCGCTTCCGCGGGCGGCTGTAAGAGGCCTTCCATGGCTCTTGCCCACTCAGCCTGTTCTTCTGGCGGCAACCCTTCGAAATAGTCAGAGAGGACAGTGGGGGCGGCAAGGGCTTTGACCGTCCCGAAGTTTCGGACAGCTTCGGCGATTTGGGCATGCGTTCCGTGACCAACGACGACAATGTCTTCCGGAAACTCTAAGCGCCCGCCTTCCGCTTGTGCTTCACCGCCTTCAAAGCGGATCCCAAGACCGCGTGCGTGTACAATGAAATGGTCAGCTCCGGGCCGGTCCAGCCAGATTTCCCAGGGATGTGTTGCTCCGTCGTCTGCGGGGAATTTTCCTGATGGGCTCCGCCAAAGCGCGCGCAGTCCTGCCTCGACGATGGCCCTTATGCTCTGCACAAGATCGGCATTCTTGGGCCGCCCTTTTTGCGTGTCCTCATCCTGAAAGGCTTCGACCTTGTTCCGCAACTTGGCCATCCCGTCAGGCGATGCAAAAACAGTAGCGCGGGCGGGAGCCGCACCGTTCTCGACGGCAGCGTCGACTCTGAGCAGATGCAGGCCGCTAGCATCGAGGCTCTTGGTCACGAACGGTTCGTTTGGTCGCGCCTCAATCTCGAGGTATACACCCGGCCGTCCCTGCGCCGCCGGGTCACCAATTCCATCAATCGCTCGCAGGAGCGCCTGTGCATGTGCTCGCCGGTTCGGGACGTCACTTGGTCGCTTTGTCTGACCGCCGCCCTTGGCTTGAAACGCGACTGCCTGTCCGGGCCTGTTTAGGATCAGATGGGGGCGATTGCGTTCCATTCAGCGATGTTCCAAGTCCATGCAACGAACGCCGACGCTCCATTGATGCGACAAGCGTATCCGTCAAAATCCTATCCGATGAGGACAAGACAGCGCGTCGCCCGGCATCTTCCCCCGCAGCAACAACATCTGCGGTTGAAAGACCTTCCGCAACCCTCGACACAACATCCCAGTCCACATCTGTGACGCTGAAACCGATCAAGCGCCGCCGCAACGCCTTTTGAACTGCCTCTTTGGAAGGTAGCTCGTACGGCAGCACGAGATCGAAGCGCCGAAGAACTGCCCTATCCAAAATCTCGGGGATGTTCGTGGTGGCGACAACGATGGACGGGCCGGTATCTTCATCTAGGAACTGGAGGAACGAGTTCAGAATTCGCCGAGCTTCTCCAACGTCATTTTCATTTCCGCGAGACGCCGCGAGCGCGTCGATTTCGTCGAACAGGTAAACGCCACGAGTTGTGCGGATCGCATCGAAGATCAGGCGCAACTTCTGCGCGGTCTCTCCCATGAACTTCGTGATCAGCCCATGAAGCAGAACTGTGAATAAGGGGAACTTGAGTTCGCCTGCCAAGGCTTCAGCGCTCAGGGTTTTTCCTGTGCCTGGAGGGCCAGAAAAGAGAAGTCGTCGACGAGGCTGCAGCCCCTTCTCTTCAAGAAGATCGCGTTTCCGGGTTTCTACAACGATTTGACTCAGCTCGTCGGAGAGGTGATCCGGCAAAATCAGGTCGTTGAGCATTGTTGTCGGATACCGTGCGCCCAAGATACCCGCGAGATCGCCCCGCGGAGCTGCCAGCGGTGTCAACTTCGCAGTCGCAGCGGTCTTCGGTGTCTTTGATGCCTCAGCCCACTGTCGCAGCTGCTCGGCCAGTCGGGTATGGCCGCGCTGTTCTTCCGCGGCGGCAAGCTGCATCGCGAGATCGAAGAAGCGTTCTTCGTCCCCCTCTGCGTGGCTCTTTACGAGCCCAATAAGTTGCTGTGCCGACGCCATGTTCGTACTCTTGCGCATCTTTCGCTTCTGCGGAGGACACCGTCTCCACTGAGAAGAATCCTGCAACTTTGCGGACCAAAAGACCAGTCAATATGGCCCTCCTTTCAAGTAAATGCTCCTTCGTTGCCAGAGGGACTCAATGTTCTTGGCACTCAGCTCTGTCACAGCGAGTGACCGATCGTTCACGCGTTGAAAGCTTCATGTATACCAGAACCCGGCGGGTTTCCCCGCCGGGCCCGAGGGGGAGACCCCGTTCTTTTCAGAAAGGGATCTCGTCGTCGCGGTCGACTAGCTCGGGGTTTTCATTCTCGGCCGATTTCGGGCGGCTCAGGAAGTCGACCTTCTCGGCGATGATCTCGCAGCCATAGCGGTCGGTGCCGGTGGCGTCGGTCCACTTCGTGTAGTGGATGCGGCCGTGGACGAGGACCTTCATGCCCTTTTCGCAGTGCTCTGCGACCGTCTTGCCGAGACCGTTGAAGCAGGTGATGCGATGCCATTCGGTGTCCATGACCCGGTAGCCGTTCTCGTCGCGCATCACGCGACCTTCCGAGAGGCGCGGCCGCGAGGTGGCCAGTGTGAAGTTGGTGATCTTCGTGCCGCTTTGGGTCGAGCGCACTTCCGGCTTTTGACCGATGTTGCCGGCGAGGATGACGATGTTTTGCATGCTAAGCTCCTGTGTTTCCTGTCCCTGGGACCGTCCCTTCGACAAGACCCGGAAAAAGCCTGTCGGCTGAGGCGTGCACGGGAGACGGAACGGCGACCGGAAACCTCCAGAGGGCCGGGGTGGAGCGGGCAGGTGACGCGTTTCTTCAGAAACGCTAGCCAACACGGCCCGGACTGACGCGGGGTTGCGCGCCAGAGGCCGAACAGGCTTAGGGGATTGTCAGTCGAAGGGATGGCACCGGGGATAGGAGCGGCCTGGGGCTCTCGCAGAACTCGGCCTTCCTCACCAAGGCAACCGGGTTGAAGCAGTTGTGAAACCGCCGACCCGGCAGCTCAAGCCAACCTCATCCCCCTGCCCTATCGCGGCGTCCTCCGTGGGAGTTGCGATGTTGCAGCCTGACGGCTATCCCGGACGCATCATTCAGGACACGAGGGCCCAATGGCTGATTTCAATCTCGAGGCGATGTCGCTCAAGGCACTGCGGCAATTGCAGAAGGACCTCGCCAAGGCGATTTCCACCTATGAGGACCGTCATAAGGCCGAAGCCCGCACCAAGCTGGAAGCCATCGCCAAGGAGATGGGCTACTCCCTCGCCGAACTGATCGGTATTGAGGTGAAAGCCACCCGTGCGCCGGCCCTCGCGAAGTATAGGCACCCTGAGAACGCGGCCCTCACCTGGTCGGGCCGGGGCCGGAAACCGCAGTGGTTCGCAGACCACATCAACGCCGGCAAGGACCCGAGCGCTCTGGCGGTCTGACGGAGTTGGGTGACCCCGCCCGGGCGAAGCATGGCCCAAGTTAAGGAAACCGGTTTTTGCTGACATGACTGTTCGATCATGTTAGAAAAACGACGATTTCTTAACACGACGCGGAGCACATGTTAAAGCCGACCTATGCCATTCCCGCCTTGCCACCCCCGGCCGAGATCGAAACCGTTCCGGTCCTGAAGGCGCTCGCTCGCGCCAGCCGCGCGCTTGCGGATCTGAAGGGTCAGGCCAAGACCATTCCGAACCAAGGCATCCTGATCGACACGCTGGCTCTTCAGGAAGCCAAAGCTTCGTCGGAAGTCGAAAACATCGTCACAACGCAGGATGAACTGTTTCAGGCGGATGTTTTCCCTGACGATCCGCAGTCCCCGGCGGCCAAAGAAGTAGCGCTGTATCGCGACGCTCTGCGGCTCGGATACGCACGCTTGGGCGAAACCGGCGGCCTGATCCCAAATTCGGCGCTCATCGACATGTTCCGCTTGCTGAAGGGCCGCAGCGATGGATTTCGAGTGACACCGGGTACTGCCCTCAAGAACGAGCAAACAGGGGAGATCGTCTTCGTCCCCCCCCAGGATGCGCACGAAATTGTCCGCCACATGACGGCGCTCGAACGGTTCATCAACGACGATGAACTCAGCGATCTCGATCCGCTCATCAAGATGGCTTTGATCCATCATCAGTTCGAAAGCATCCACCCGTTTCCGGATGGCAACGGACGTATCGGGCGCATCCTCAACGTACTTTATCTGACCAGAACGGGGTTGCTCGACATCCCGGTGCTCTACCTGTCGCGGTTCATCACCCGTAACAAAGCGGACTACTACAGGCACCTTCAGGCGGTGCGCGACACGGGCGATTGGGAACCCTGGGTCATCTACATGCTGGAGGCCGTTGCAGAGACTTCTGCCACAACAGTCGAGATCGTCACCGGCATCCGACAGCAAATGGCGGACGTGAAGCATCGGCTACGTGAAGACTTGCCGAAGATTTACAGCCAGGAACTTCTGAACAACTTGTTTCGCCACCCCTATACCCGGATCGAATATCTGCAGAACGATCTGAATGTCAGTCGGCAGACGGCCGCGAAGTATCTCGACACCTTGGCCGAGCACGGCTTTGTCGAAAAGCACCGCTCTGGAAAGCACAACTACTTCATCAACGTCGCCCTGGTGAAACTCTTCCTCGACGTGTCGGGCGGACCGTAAGCCCGACACCGGGCATTCGGCTCCTTAGGCGGACGTGCCGACCTCCGCGTCGGCTCAGATTTCCGGGCCAAAGAGAGGTATGAAAGCCGAACGGCCCGGATCGGGGCCCCTGCCCCGATGCCGAGCCCTCGGCAAAAGCGTGGGCATTATGCCCACGGGTCGACCTCCGCGACCACCTGAACCTCGTCGCCGTCGATTTCATCGGCGGGGACAGCGCCGAAGGTTCCATCCCCTGCCTGAAAGACGACGATCGAGACCATGAGCGTGGCGGCGAGAGAGGCTGCGAAGGCGTGAGCATCTTTGCGGGACATCTGTTTGGCTCCTGTCTGGGAGGCGGGGGACCATCCCCCGCGCGACAGGACCCCGCAGGCCCGAAGACTGGCTGACATCACCGGGTGCGTTCGGCCCCCATCTTCAAACGGGGCCGAATCCGCCCGGCGGCACGGGCTTGCCCGTAGTCCGACCCCTCGCGGGTTGATCTCAAAGACAGGATTCGGGGCAAGGAAGGGAATGGCGAGCGGGGGATGGTGCCCCAACGTCAGGAGCCGATTGTCCCGTTAATGCTTGGAACGCCGCCCGCCTCCCGGGCAGGCTCTTGCTTCAAGACCTCCGTCTTTGGGGGATGGATGCTCTGGCGCTCCGCGATTTCGCGGGACGAGGGCGTGGTCGGTGAGAGGCCCGCCCGTGGGTGGGCCCCTCACGCATTGTCAAGGCTCAGGCGGCCAAGTCCGCGCCCCATGCCCTCTCGCCGTCCTCGGCACCGACGATATCGAGCCTCGCGTTGCGATAGCCTTCCCGTGCAATCCAGAGCTCGGCCGCGGTGATGGATTCCGCGAGATGCAGCAGCTCAGTGTTGCCACTGAAGTCCAGAAGCACGCGCACCTGTCCGGACTTGGGTTCCTCGGCCACATCGAAGATCAACCGGCTGTCCGCCGAATGGCTGCGCATGATGGTGACGAGAATGACCCCATCCGAGGAGAAGTTGCCCTCATGCAGCGTGAAGGAGGCCGGTGCCGTCCAGGTCGGATAGACCCGGGGTGGCTCCTTCTTCACAAGACGGCCGATTCCGTTTGAGCGCTCCCAGGCCGCGAGCTTCTTCGTGAACCGTGCCGGCGGCTTGGGACTGCCGTCGGTGTAGCGAATGAGCGCCCCGAGGGGAGCTGTGTCGATGATGGTTGTTGCAGACATGATTCCTCATCTCGAATGCGAGTATCCGCACTCATCATATTGATATTGCTGTATTTTGCGAGATTGGGGCGGGTTTCCCCGCCCCCCGGATAGCTCAGATCACTCCGCTGCCATCATCGACGCATCGCTGTCCGGCAGATCAGCCGTCAGGAAGGCCGGGAGATCGACCTGTTCGGGATGACCAGCGTCCTCCCCCTGCCCTTCTCCGACCGCCTCGCCGTCGAGCGCCACCAGATCGGCCCGGCGCAGGACCTCGGGCAACCAGCCGCTGCCTTTGAGGAGCCGCTCGGCTTCCGTGGCCATCTCACCCTTCTTCAGATGGTCGAGCAGCTGCGCGGTGCCCTCCCCCCTTGCCTCGCGCACAGCCTCGAGGATTCGGGCCTTCGGCACGCGGTTGAGGTAGCCATCGACCGTCGGCTCCCAGCCTGCCTCGACCATGTCGAGATCGACAGCACGCGCCACCAGATCGGCATGCGCCATGCGGCGGGTCAGGCCGCCGGCCGAGATGCCTGCACCATAGGAGTTCACCTTCTCATGAAGCGCATTGATGCCGAAGCTGAGGCAATGCGCCAGAAGCGCCAGACGGCTGCTTTGGTCGAGGACCGTCAGATAGTCCCAGAGCGCGGCATCGTCTCCGAGGGGCAGATCGACCTCCCAGGCCGCATGACGTTCGTCGACCAGCTTGGCCACCACGCTGTCCTTCAGATCGGGCGCCTGCGCCGACATGTAGACATGACGCACCGAAGCCTCGAGGCAGCTGCCCGAGGCGGAGGAGGTGCGGAAGGTATCCGTCACGAGCTTCAGGAGCAGGAGCGTCAGCGCCACATCCGGCGAACGCCCGATGGCCTCGCGCAGCGCAAGGGTCCTGTGGGCAGTCAGTTCCATGACCAACCGCTCAGGCAGCGGCTTCAGCGCGCCGTCGTCTTCCTCCTCGGACGCATCCACGCCGATCGGCTGACCACCCGAGGTGATGACAGTGCCGCCAGCCGGACTGGTCGACGGGTTCCATCTGGAACCAGCGCCCTCACCCCCCTGCCCCATGCCGTCCGCGCCATCGCCATCCTGGACCGCGGTCTCCTCGCCTGGCTCATCCTCAGGCCGGACATAGCCGCGATAAACGGCGAGCGCGCCTTCCCGATCAAGCGTGACGAAGACGCCCGCGCGCCCGACCTCGGCCGGATCGTAGATCAGCGGCCGCTGCTCGAGCTCTTCCATCGCCGTCTCGAGCTGACCAAGCCGGGCGTCGATCTCCTCGGGGTATTCGTCCTGGCCGGAGTATTCCTCTTCCAGCGCACGATACTCGGCGAGGAGCGTCGCATGGGCCGCGCTGTCTTCGTCGGTCAGCGGAGCGGGATCACCGGCCAGACGCCGCAGACCGTGGCTGTAGCCATAGGGCAGATCGGTCGCTACCTCGATCCACTTCCAGCCTTCGGCGACCAGCGCCTCGGCTTCGGCCTGAAGCTTCTCGGCCACCAGCCGATCAAGCAGGGCAGGGTCCTCGAGCCAGCCGCCGTCATCACCTTGGAAGAGGTCGCGCAGGACAACACCGCCCGCCGCCTCGTAGGCATCGATACCGACGAAGACAGCGCGGCGATCCGAGGCCCGGACCGAGGTTTCCGTCAGAATGCGCCGGATGGCGTAGGGCTCTTTGTTCCAGGAGTTCTTCACAGCCTCCCAGACGTGAACCTGACGCGCGTGGTCCGGGTTCACCGTGAAGGCCATCAGCTGTTCCAGCGTCATGCCATCCTCGGCATAGACCTCGAGGAGGGCAGGGGCCACGGAGGCGAGCTTGAGGCGCTGCTTGACGATCTGCGGCGTGACGAAGAAGGCCGCCGCGATCGCCTCCTCGCCCTGACCCTTCTCGCGCAGAGCCACGAAGGCGCGGAACTGATCCAGCGGATGCAGGGCAACGCGCTGCATGTTCTCTGCCAGCGAGTCGTCCTCGGCGAGGATCTCCGACGCGGCATCCCGTACGATGCAGGGGATCGGCGCGGTCTTGGCCAACCGCTTCTGCTTCACCAGCAGCGACAGCGCCTGGAAGCGACGACCACCGGCGGGGATCTCGAACATGCCGGTCTCGACACCATCGGCATCGACAACAGGCCGGACGTTCAATCCCTGCAGGAGCCCGCGGCGGGCGATGTCTTCGGCCAATTCCTCGACCGAGATGCCGGCCTTGATGCGCCGCACGTTGGACTGGCTCAGCATGAGCTTGTTGAAGGGGATGTCCCGCGATGGGGACAGGACAACGTTCTGGGCTGCTTTCGCCATCAGATCTTCTCCACGACGGGCATCGGAAGCCACTCTCCCGATCTCACTTCCCGTCACCCATCAAACCCCCAACCTTTCTCTCTCTTCTGCGTTCTTGACCGCGGTCAAGAAGTCCAAGCTGCTTGTTCTATGCGCCCAGGATCGTTTCAAAGTATGCCTCGGGCTGCCTGATCGTTTCTCCTTTTCCCAACAGGTAATCTAAGATCACTAGAAGCCGTCCAGCGCCGGTTTTCTGGAGGCCACGCATCAGCTTTTCCTGGCGTATTCTAAGCAATCGCCCGATATCGAAGAGAACACGGTTGAGGGCTTCTCCTGTTCGAGGTGGGTCTGGAAAGAAGTCAGAGACATGTGTGAAGTCTGTCCATGACATTTTTGCAGGGTCTCGGTTCATGGAAGGCCCCGCACTGTTTTGGTCAGCGCCGGTCTGCTTTGCCTGCTCGTCTTTCTTAAAAGATTCTTTTTTTATGGACTCTATCTGCCGGTCATTTTGTCCGTTTCTGGCGGACATTTCGCGCATGCTAGCATCGCTGTGGGCTTGGTCGTGTGCAGGGACATCGTCTATGGGCACGCTTGAACTCTCGCACTCTCCGTAGCTCTGCGCGGCCTTGGCTCCGAGTTCGCGGAGATCAGCGATGATCTGCAAGATTGCATCAACCGTGAGGGTTGCTCGTCGAAGGATGTTCCTGATCGTTCCGAGTGAGGACAATCGCGCTTCGTCGAGGCGCTGGTCCTGAAGGAGGGATGCGCGCAGTGCTAGTGCTTCTGCCCTGAGGGAGCGAAGGCGTTCACGCTTCTCCGCAACCTTCAACGCTTCGGCCGCCAGTGCGTCGTGGTTCTGTATCAGTGGGTTCAAGTCGATCCCAAACGCGTCCCGGATGATGCCGCCATACCTCAGGGGGAAGCGTTTGCCGTTTGCCGAGTTCTTCCGGTCGATGAGGCCGGCTGCGTCAAGACGGCCCAAGCAGCGACGTAGGGTCCTCTCATCGACGCCGTTTGCGCGCTCAGACAAGGAGGCGTTGGATGGGAACACAACGGTAAGTTTGGGTGTGGTCTCACCATTTGTGGTTTGTCGATCACGGGGAAGAAAGCTGATCAGGGCCGTCAAGACTGTGATGTCGTTGCTCGTCAGGCCAAGTTCTTTCCGCAGGGCGCGTACCGGTCCCAGAAGTTCGTAGATAGTAGGGCAGGCAATAGCTCTCGGTTCCGCCATGGCGGTTCGTGTTTGGGTTACATGTCTCATGGTGTTTCGGAAGAAAAAGCTTCCCCGGTCACCGCGAGCGGTGTTGAACTCGATTCGTTTTGAGGGTATCAATCAGGTGTCGAGACTGATTGAGGCCCTTCGGAAGCACCGCTTTCGGGGGGTCTTTCCTTTTCTAGCCGGTCCTCCTTTCGTTTTCTGCTCGTTGCTCTTGATGTCTTGACCGCGGTCAAGACACGGGGTCGTCACTCTGGGCCATCTTGACCGCGGTCAAGAAGCTCGCTGATCAGCTTCCGGATGGCGTCTTCAACGCGCGGGGCAAGGTCAGGGTCCACATCGATGGTGATGCGATTGCCTTTGCGGCCGATCTTCACGCGCTCACCTTGCTCAACCTTGGGTGTAGTTGCCTTGGTGGCCGTAAGCAGCGTAACCGCTGCGTCAAGTCGGTCTGGGCCTGGCAAGTTGCGGGGGATTTCACGGGCAACTTCTCTGGCTCTCGCGACGTCCTTCTCGCACAGCCTGAAAAGCTTCTCCCAGACTCGCCGACCAACGCCGTGTGCAGGTCCGATAGCTTGGATCAGCTCCATCGGAATGCCGGTTGCGATACGGTTCATCCGCGAGACGAGCGACTCGTCGATCTGAAGTGCCCGATAGGCGATGGTCTGTGCGTTCTTGCGTGTCTCGTCAGTTTTACCAAGTTCCCGAATGATCCCAGCGACGAACAGGGCCCTCTCGATAAACGAGGGGTCTTGGCGGGCATTGTTTTCCACGCCTTGAGCGATCAGAGCTTCCTCTTCGGTCATCTCCATGACCGTCGCACGCACCTTCTGACCAAGCTCACGACAGGCGAGAAGACGGCGGCGCCCATAGACGATCTCAAGTGCTCCGTCCTGGGTTCGGCGGACAAGAATGGGAACCTTTTGCCCATGTTCCCGGATTGAGGAGACAAGTTCTTCTAGGCCATCGCTCGGATCGATACGGTCCATGACCGCGGACATCCGCACGGTGCTCGGGTCAATCAGGCGCGTGGCGTGTTTGTCTTCTTCGAGCACAGATGCCTGCGCACGAGCGACTGTCGGGCTCGTGCGCTTCAGATCGAGATCCGCACCTTCGTCCGGCGTTGCGGTATTGCCCATCGCGTTCTTGAGTGAGTCCCCGAAGACCTTACGCGCCATGGCTACGCCCCCACGCCTTGAGGATTTCGCGTTCGACTTCGTCGGTCACGCGCGAAACGGACTCGATCGCACGCTCGTAGGTTCTGCGGTTCACGTCGCGAGGTTCGACCTCAAAGATGCTCTGCTGGGTGTTTGCGGCATCACCTACCGCTGTCGACTTCAGGAACTCGGCAGGGAGGACCGCATCGCCAAGGACCGTCCGAAGCAGAGACGAGATCTGGACCTGTGGACCGTCGGTGTTCTCGTAGCGGGTGATCAGCACCCGCACGAAGTTCAGGCCGTGCTCGGGAGCATGCGCCTCGACGACGCCCATCAGGTTGCTCGCCATGCCGAGAAAGCTTGCCAGAGACATGACGTCAAGCATGGATGCGTTGAGCGGGATCAGGACCCCAGTGGAAGCAAAGAGGGCGGAGATCACCGAGAAGTTCAGCTGCGGCGGCGTGTCGAAGATCACCACATCATATCGGTTCAAGACAGGCTCAAGCGCTTCACGGATCCGACTGTGGAACGTGGTGGCACCGTGTCTGAAGCTCAAAGCGACCTCAAACTCGTACTCCATGATGTCCATGGATGCCGGAATCAGATCCACTGTCGGGAAGTTCGTTTTTCGAATGATATCTGAGGCGGGCAGGGGCCCCTCGGATCGGATCAGATCGTAGGAGGTCGGCATGTCCGGATCGAGTTCAGGGGTAACCCCGAACAGGTTTGTCAGACTTGCCTGGCTGTCGAGGTCGATAAGCAGGACCCGATAGCCGCGCAGGCCCAGAAGCTGACCAACATGAGCAACGGTCGATGTTTTCGCGCTGCCGCCCTTCAGGTTGAAGATCGTCACGACCTGGCACGGTTCGCCGGCTCTTCTGTGAGGGTGCTCATCGGGCTTGATCCTACCCGTCTCAAGAAGGACGCGTTGGGCTTCGACCATGTCCTCGGCAGAGAAGCTGCGGCGGTTGCCACCCTCGAGCAGGCCTTCCGGAAAACCTTCGAGATTTGACACATGATGGCGGAAGGTGTTCTGGTTGATCCGAAGCAGATCGGCTGCTTCCCGCATCGCGAAGCGACGGAGACCCTTCTGGGCATCCGGTGGGAACGTCTCCTGCGCATGTTCACGCAACCGGCTACCGAGCCGCTTGGACATTACATCGAATCTTTGGGAGGCCCGTATCCCGCTCATCACTGCCCTCAAGTCTTTATTGTTTTGTAGACCTTAACAGTTTTGGTGAGTAAATCCAGTCCAAACCGTTGAGCGGCCTAGGGGCGTTGAGACGGCGAATTTCTGACGAGAAAAAACCTTGAAGTATCAGCGTCTTGGGCAACCTTGTTCGTAGAGCACTTCAACAGTTCGTAGCCCGCGATGTCGTGGCCACAACATGTATTGTCGACGCCTACGTAACGCAGATCTTCAGAATCGTGCGACCGATTCCCGCGACTTCACTCTAGCAGCCCCAGCCTCTCGGCACGCTCTAGCAGCATCTTCACGGATGACGGCTGCCAGCTTGTCCGCCCGCGGGGCGTGCGCTCGCGCATCGCCTCCAGCCGGGAGCAGATCGCCTGAAGCGTGATGTCGGGGTCCGCGCCCTTGATGGCGGCGACGATGGCGGGCAGGCGGTCGTCGGTCTCGCGGCGGTCGGCGCGGGCGAGCACGCTCTCGGGCAGAAAGCCGTCGCGGACGTAGGCGCTAACGGCGCGCAAAAGCCGGCTTTGCGTCCATTGGCGCTCGCGGGGCAGGGGGCCGTTGACGATGCGCACCACGTCTTCCCAGGCCAAGTTGGGGCGCAGGCGACGGACATGGGGAACCCAGTCCTGCGCCGTCTCATTCAGCCGCTCCATGTAGCCGTCCTGCCGGGCCAGCCTCACCTTGCGCAGCGCCGCCGGATCCCGCGCGCGCAGGCCCGGATTGCCGCCAACCCGGCCTTTAGTCTTTGCACTGGTTAGCCCGGCTTTGGTGCGTTCGCGAATCAGGGCCCGCTCGAACTCGGCCGCAGCACCCAGAACCTGCAGGGTGAACTTGCCCTGCGGCGAGGACGTGTCGATCGGGTCCATGAGCGATCGGAAGAAGGCGCCTCTGGCTTCCAGCCGTTCGATCACCTCGAGGAGGTGCGACAGCGACCGCGCCAGACGGTCGATGCGCACGACAACCAGCGTGTCGCCCTTGCTAATCCGCTCGAGCACGCGGGCCAGCACGGGCCGCGCGCGGTTCCCTCCCGATGCTTGCTCTTCATGGATCTCTGCGCAGCCCGCGGATTTCAGGGCCTGCGACTGGGGCAGGGGGGTCTGATCCTCGGTCGAGACGCGCGCATAGCCGATCAGGTGCATCAAAACAGGCCGTTTGCAATTTCATATACTACTAATAAACGACCGTTTGTGAACGTGCGCAAGGGGCGTTTCCCTCGTCGCGCTGAGTTCGGGAAGCGTTGTATCTATGGGCTGAAGCCCATTAGAGGCACTCCATCGCTCTCGAGAAGACACGATCCTCGAGCGCCTATATAGTAAAGAGAAACGCAGGCTATCAAAGTCCATCGTCAAGCGCGCATAATGGTCATATAATGAGCGCATGAGCCGAAATCACCTAACAAACATGGACGATGACAGGGTGCCTTTTGAAGACACGGAGGTGACCGAAAACCGGGATGACGCTGATCTCTGGTTCTTGCCCGGGCAGCTCGAGGACGAACCGGATTACCTGCCACCCGGACCTGTGCATGAGGCGAAGGAATCCGATGTCGTCGATGCCTGGCGCGCGGCCGAGGCCGGGCAGGCGGCACAGCTTGCTCGCGTCGCGGCCCGGCTGGGGATCCTCGATGAACGCCTGCGCCGGGGCCCGGCCGGCTGGCGGCAACGGCTCGCCCTGATCGAGGCTGCGGACCTGAGCTGGCTCACGCAGGACCGGATCGGCCTCGACCGGTTGTCGCTCTACGTGGCGCTGAGGGTTTCGACTGTAACGGATGATGCACAGGCCTTGTACCGGATCGGCTGGACCGTGCGGCGGCTGACCGGCGGACCTGCGCCGTTGGCGCGTCGCTCGGGTGTCGGTGATCTCGAGACCTTCCTTGATCGGCGCGACCGTACGGGGCAGGGGGAGCGCTTCGAAGAAGACAAGGCGCCATTCCGCGTGCTCGAAATGGCGGAGCGTGGAGCCTTCGAGCAGCGGGCTGCCGGATGGCTCGCGATGATGGATCAGGCGGAAGACCTCCACCCCGTTACGCGGGCCTGCATGGGCTTCCATCTCTGGCATGTCGCGGAGCTTTCGCCGGTCGATGACCCACTGGAGGCTGCGGTGACGGCTGCGCGTGTCGCGATCGCCGATCTCGCGCCGTCGGGGAGCGCTCCGGGCGCAATCTTCGCACCCATCGCCATGGGCGGGGGAGGGGGCTTCCGCGCGATCGGGGACCCGCCCGCCCGATTGGCGCGCTGGCTGAACGCGATGGAGAGCGCGGCATTCGCAGCCCTGCGCAAGCTGGAGGAGATTGAGGCTTGGGCGGCAGCGGCGGAGCGAACAATGGCGCCGCTCTCGGGCAAGACTCCACCGATGCTGCGGGACCTATTCACAAGCTGGCCGCTGGTTTCAGTACAGCTGGCCAGAAAACTGACAGGCGCGCATCGGGCAACGGTTCAGCGCAACATCGACTGGTTGGAGGAACGAGGCCTGATCCGGGAAGTCACGGGGCAGGGGCGCTATCGCATGTGGCAGATCGTCGAGACACGCGCGACAGAAGCCAGGTCGACCTCTGATCGGAATGATGGGTTGATGGTCGAGGCGCTCTCGTGACCAACTTGTTCCTCAGTACTGCCTTCCACTCCTCCGAATGGATCTCAACATCAAACCGTGGGATCAAGCATCTAACCATCATGTCCTACATGATGTAGTCTGCGCCTTACGAGACGCTGATTGAAGTGCTATCTCTGTTATGTGGAAGGTACGGGTCATAGCGTGAACAAGAAGATTACTGCCAGTCAACGAATGGGCGAAATCGGGGAGAAGGCGGTTAATCTTCAATTCTTGCGAATTGGGTTTCAATTTGATGGGCGGTCACGGCTGGAAGCAGGGATAGACGGCATCGCTGAGGTGATGGACGATGACCAGCCGACAGCGAAGATGATTGCTGTCCAGGTAAAGGCTACAGAGCGTGGCGGCTATGTCGGCGAAACAGGCACCGAATTTACCTATCGTGTCCGCGCTTCAGATTTCGACTACTGGCGGGGTTCCAACCTACCCGTGATCCTAGTTCTCTACAGGCAATCGGATGACACGTACTTTTGGAAGTCGCTCGATAACCTCGTTGGAGAGGCCAACCGCACATTGCACTTCGACAAGGAGCGTGACGTCTTGGACGGACGCGCGAAGGACCGCCTCGCTGCCCTGACGGTCGCCAAACAAGGGCACGGTTACTACGTCCCGCCACTTGGGTGTCGCGTAGCCCTTAAATGGGGTCATCCTCAATTTGTGTGTCACGGTCTGACCGAGTTTCACAGATTGAAGGGATCAGGCCGTGGTATCGAAGAAGCATTGGGCTCCAACCGCCAGCGTCGAGGTTGGTGAGGTCCGCCAGTCTGAGACGGGTGCATGGGTCGTATGTGGCAGACTGGCTCCGAATGGCACCTGCCCTGAGTGCGGGACGTCCTCAAGACAACGACATGGTTGGCGGCGCCGGCGGATCGAGGATTTTCCTGCTCAGGGCCAAGCGGTTTGGATCGAGCTCAGGGTTTGTCGATGGCGATGTTTGAACTCGGATTGCCGCCGCCGCACGTTCTCCGATCGCGAGGGGGCGGTGGCGACCCCTTATGCGCGCCGGACGTCGCGACAGGCACAACTCTTAGGCCATGTGGCGCACGCCGCTGGCGGCACCCCAGCTGAACGGCTCTTGCGGCGACTGGGTATCCGGGTCAGTGACGATACTATTCTCCGACAGTTGCTACGCGCAGCTCAAGTTGTTCCACCACGCGCACGGATCATCGGGATCGATGATTGGAGTTGGCGAAAGTCGCAGAACTACGGGACGATCATCATCGACCTCGAGCGTCGCGCCGTCATCGATGTTCTCGAAGATCGTGATGTCGTCACATGCACCGACTGGCTAAGGCGTCATCCTGAGGTGGAAGTCATAAGCCGGGATCGCTGCGGTCTCTACGCCCAAGCCGCCCGAAAAGGAGCGCCGCAGGCGGAACAGGTCGCCGACCGGTTTCATATCGTGCAGAACCTTCGCATGGCAATCGAGGAGCAAATGAACTTGCACGGTCGCGCGACTGGCAGAGCATTGCTCTCCGATGCAGACAACATCAGCACAGCTCAGAACCTTCTGAAATCACGTCTTGCCCATCGCAAATCCCGAGAAGAGATTTTCAAGACCATTTCGGTACTTAGGCAGCAAGGGCTGACGTGCAGCGAGATCGGACGGCGAACGGGGTTTCCCCGGCGTAGCGTCGCGAAATGGCTGCAGTTCGAAACGCCACCTGACCGAAAGCGCGCCGTCCTCAAGCGCTCCTCCGCATGGTATTTTGAAGAGTACCTGAAGCAACGCTGGGAGAACGGTATTCGCAGCGGCAATGCGCTGCTCCCTTTGATCCAAGAACGTGGTTATGAGGGCAGCCTGTCAAACTTGCAGCGGCTCTTGGCCGGATGGCGCAGAGCCGAAAAAGAGGAACAGGAGGGACCCACCAAGGAAGATCAGGTCCTTGCACCGGTCCGGGACCCGGAAACGGGGCACGCGATTTCCCCGGTTATAGCGGCCGCACTCTGCATCAAACCAAGAGGAAAGTTCACCTTGGAACAGGCGAGAAAAGTCGAAGTTCTCAAGGAAGGCTCGCCTGCCTTCACAACAATGCGGCGCCTCGCCATGCGTTTCAATGGCATCTTGCGTGGTCGAAAAGCAGACCCGCTGCCCGCCTGGATCGACGATGCGATCGAAACGGACCTGGCGCCCATCGTGCGGTTCGCCCGAACCTTGAACAGAGACATTGATGCGGTCAGGAATGCGATCGAAATGGAGTGGAGCAATGGTCAAGCCGAAGGCCAGATCAACCGATTGAAGACCTTGAAGCGCGCGATGTATGGGCGAGCCGGCCCGAACTTGCTCAGGGCCCGAATGCTTCCTCTGCACCACACAAATTGAGGATGACCCAATTTAAGGGCAACGCGACAACTGGAGAAGATTCTTACTCGATACACACGCTGAATACCCAAGCGCGGCTGCGGTGTTCAAACTTTGCGCCGAGTTTTTCTGCGTAAGGTATCGCGAGCGACGTTGATGCCTCATCGGCCGACCGTGAAGGAGGGTGGGGCCGCCTTGGCTGCCTCTAGGTGCTTTCGCATTATGTTAGCCGCGTAGGTGCGGTCGCCCGCATGCAGCGCATCTAGGATTTCGACATGCTCTTGGCATGAGCTGTTCAAACGGCCAGTATCGATCAGGGATGCATATTCCAGAAGCCGTCTCAGCCTGTTCTGCTGAGCAACGGCCTGTACGACGAACCCGTTGCGTGAACAGCCTGCGATAAACAGGTGAAACTCCTCGTCCAGCCGAAACAGTTCGGCTAGGTTGTGCTCCTCGTCGCTCAGGATACGATTGTGGCGAGCGCGGATCGCCGCAGCACCCGCCGCATCGAAAACGAAGCTCGGCTGTAGTATCGCGCCTGGTTCGATGAGCAGCCGGAAGTCATAGCTCGCGTCGTTGGATTCTAGCGTGTTTAGCGTCGGTTCGAACTGCCAGCCGTATCCCGGCATCCGCGAGATGATCCCTTCGTCCGACAGAGCCGTTAGGACCCGGGTCAAAGTCATCTTTCCTAAGTTGTACCGCAACCGGAATGACTTTTCTGAGATCTCCCGCGGAACGCGGCCCTCGAACCAGTCTTTCGCGATCTGCTCCCGAATCTGGTCTTCATCCTCTAGCGGCAAGTTCTCCAACGTAGTCCGCGCTGAGCCACTGTCGAGCGCTACCTGCATGCCGCGACTGCCCCCGCGAGCCGCCGCGCCAAGACCGGCAAGCTGAGACAGGGCAGCTCGCACCGGGCTCCGTGACACGCCGAACTGCGACGAAAGCTCCACTTCCCTGAGGGGGTCGCCCAGTTTCAGCGTACCGTCCACAATCAGCTCAAGCACCTGGCGGACCAGCCTCAGTTGCAGGTCGCTCTTGGCCTCCATCGTTACATCCTGATGATTGTGTCGCGGCGTCGGGCTACTCTCTGTCAGGTTTGTTTGTCCACTGGAATCTCAAAACGAACTGGATCGTTGAATCGGCGCAAGACGTTTGCCGTGATTGCGGCAATCTCATTGTGGTAGCCGTTCCAGGCCATAGAACCCGCCCAAGCGATCGAGCCGGTCGAGAACACTGCCCCGCCTCCCTCCGTCTCGAAGAAGGTGAGGTCGGCGCGGATGATCTCGGCCTGAGTTCCCGACCATTCGGGCGTCGGGTCAAGAAGATCCTCCGGCGTCATCAGGTATATGTCCGTATGCCGGACCGACGATGCCACGACCAACGCATGAGCGGGCGTTCCCTGCGTAGCATCCGCCCGGTCGACTTCCAGTCCCGCCGCGCCCCCGCCGGCAAGGCCGAAGGCACCGATGCTCGTACCACAGTCCACTCCTTCGAAGATGAAGGCTGCGCGCGGGTTGGATGCGCTTGGGGTCAGCATGTATGGCTCCGAGATGTCGAACCCCTGCGAAGTCATCCCGACGCCGCACAACGCGTTCGGCGGCCGACCGTTGCGACGCCAGAGCCCGCCGTACTCGCCCGTGAAGGCATGGAAGAACTGGCCGTGACCGGGCTCCCACGGTCGGATGCCGGCTTCCGACCTCCGGCACTCCATGATACCCGGCATGTCCTCGTTGAAACTGACCACCCAGTAGAACCCGTTCCCCCCCAGATACATCAGTCGCCCGCCACGGTCAGTGAAGCCCTGAAGCGCCTCGATCATCTGGCGCGTGTGGTACTCCGGATGGGTGCCGGTAATCACCACATTGTAGCGCTGGAGAAGTCGCAGGCCCTCTGCATGCAGATCCTCGTCCGTAATGACGTCATAGTCCTGGTCAATAAAGTCGAGCCAACCCAGGATGTGCGTATCCGCATTGAACTGCCAGACGTTTGATCCGAACCCGCCTAGGAATGACTTGACCTTCGGCTGAAGGTCGACGATCGGACGCAGGCGCGAACTGTGGAAGACGCCGCTGCCGTCCCCGTGCACTTCGTAGACCGAAAACCCGATGCCAGGGTTGGATTGCAGAAATATGTGGTGACGGTCCATTTCAACCACGCGACCCATCCCGATCTCAGTTCCCGGCACGTCCATCCCCAGTCGGTGGTTGGCATAGGCCAAGTAGGAACAGGTTGGAAAGAGAAAGGCTACCGAGTTACCTGTGAGCCGATCTCGTGGGGGGCGCAGCGCAAAGACGCAGTAGTACGCATCCTCTTCAATCCCGTCCGGGATAAGCCTAATGGCGTAGACTCCGCTTTTCAGGTCTCCGGGCAGCGCAACGCTGAAATCGACTTCCCAGCCTGCATCGTAGAGGTCAGTCGAATGGAAATGGATAGCCGAATAGAGATCAGGCCGCTTTTTCCAATCAAGTTCCTGACCGCGCCATTGCCAACCTGTCATTGCACGGGCCGGGGCGTTGTGGATGCGCCCGTGCAGTTGGAACGGCGAGACGTCGTAGATAACTTCAGTCGTCATGCGGCGCGAGAAATCCCAGGCCGCGCGCAGGCCCGGATGACGTGACTGGGGCTCGAAATCCATCAGCAGCGCCCGGACCGTCGCATGGGGCAGGGCAGTCGCGAAAAGGGCAGGGCGGTCGATCTTGCCGTCGAAGAACGCGACCGGCTGGCCGTCGGCACCTCGGTTGGCCGCGATCAGAACCTCGTCAGCCGCACACGCGGCCAAGACCGCCTTGCCGCGAACGACCGAGGCCTTCATGGAGCCGCCCGATGAGGTGCTGTCGCATTCCATCGACAGTACCAAATCGCCCGCTTCCGATGCGGCAAAGGTCACGACTTGCCACGTATTTACCCTGGCGGGAATCTCAGCCTCAAGACGGACACCAAAGGCTTCCCCGAAGATCCTGCCCGACGGCTCGATCCCGATGCGTGCAAAGCCCGGCAAGGCGATCACGCAGCGCTCTCGCCCGTCAAGGAGCGTGGGATAAATGGCTGCGGCCAATGTGAAGGCGCTCAGGTCCGCCAGCATTCCCTGACCGGGAATGATCACGCAGGAACCGGGATGGAACCCCTTCGCCACAGCATTGCGAACTCCCCCCAGATCGAGGGCGATCGGCTCGTCGCGGTAACCCGGCCCCTCGGGATTGGTGTCGCCCTGGATGATCCGACGAAGGTCGGCGACATACTGGCGCGCACCGAAGGCGCCGACCATGACGGAAATGGACTCACCTGCTGCGACAGTTAGCTTATCGGTGTATGCAACGATCGGAAGCATCACTTGGTCCTCATGCTTGCGAAAGGGCTTTGTCGAGGTCCTCTCCCGTCAGATCTCGCCAGCGGCGACGGAACACGTCTCGCTCGGCCTCGATCAAGTCGGTGTAGATGATATCGTCGACCAGCTCGACCGGCACTCCACGCTCCAGGGGCAGGCGTCCCAGCCGCCATCTTCCGTGACGATCCTCGACGACGAGCACGTACTTGTAGCGATCTCCGGTTGCATCGGCGATACCGGATCCTCGCATCACGTTCAGCACGCGTTGCAATCCGGGGCTGTGATAACCAATGGGATCGGCAAGGAACTCCCGCGCGAATGGAAGATCGGATGTGTCGATGCGGTAGCGGCTCATCTTTGTCCCCTAATAACGGACGGGGCGACGCCGCCCCGCCACCCGCCTCTTCAGATCAATTGGTCTTGATCCGGTCCCAGGCCTTCGTGTACAGCCGCAGGTCCTTTCCCAGGTCCTCGAAAATCTGCAGCTTGGCGCGCACTTCTGCGGGAGGATTGATCGACGGGTTGCTCCGCAGGTTTTCCGGAAGGAGGTCGAGTGCCGCCGTATTTACTGTCCCGTTGGTCAAGCGCTCGGCATTCTTGGCAGCGCTCTCCGGCCGCATCATGAACTGCATGAAGAGCTTGGCATTCTCGACGTTTGGGGCGGAGGCCAGCATGCAGATGTCTTCCTGGTACATCGTCGCACCTTCTGCAGGGATTACGTAGCCGAGGTTTTCGGGGTCCTGCAGAACATTCAGCACGGCACCTACGTAGTAGTGGCCTGCCGCGATGTCACCCGAGGTCACCAGCGGGATCACATCGTAGCGAAAGGCGCCGATGTTCGGTACCTGTTCGGCGATGAAGGCCTCAGCCTTGGCGATCTCATCAGGATTGCGCGAGTTGACTGACGACCCGGTCATGATCAGTCCGACGCCGAGCGTTTCGCGCAGGTCGTCAAGCATCGTCACTTTCCCGGGGTTCGCATTTGCATAGGCGAAAAACTCATCCCAGCTCTTCAACTCCGGGATCAGCTTCTTGTTGTAGAAGATGCCGACCGCGCCCCAGGCATAGGGCATGCAGTAATCGCCGTTGGGGTCGGCCTGCGACCGCAGGGCGGCCGGATCGATATTCTCCCAGCCCGGCATCTGGTTGGGATTGGCCGGCTGCAAAAGGCCCAGCTGCTGCATGATGTCGTGCATGTGGACCGACGGCCAGACCAGGTCGTAGCCTGCGGCGCCTGCCTGAATGCGGGCAAGCATCTCCTCGTTGGTCGAATATGTGTCCAGCGTCACCTCGACTCCGAATTCCTTGCTGAATGCGTCGATCAGCTCCGGGTTGATATAATCGCCCCAGTTGTAGAGGTTCAGCTTGCCTTCCGCGGCTGCCCCTTGACTCATCAGCGCAAGCATCGCGGCCGAGCCGAGTGTCCGAATAGCCTTCGATGTCAGTGTCATGCAGGTCTCTCCCGTGTTGGTGTTGGTTTTCATGGTTTGCGATTGCGCAGGATCAGGCCGATGCTGGCGACGATCAGCGAGAACAGCAGGATCAAGACGGCAAGTGCCGTGATCTGCGGCCGCAGGCCCCGCCGCATCATCGCCAAGATGAACAGTGGCAGTGTTTGCGAGCCGACGCCCGCGATGAAGTAGGTGATCACCACGTCGTCGAGCGAGATGATGAAGGCCAGAAGGAAACCGCCCACCACGCCTGGCATAATCTGCGGCAGCGTCACGCGCCGGAACGTTGTGAGCGGTCCGGCACCCAGATCGGCCGAGGCCTGCTCCAACGTGGTGTCCATGCCCGCCAGCCGTGCCGACACGACGACGAAGACATAGCTTGATAGAAAGGTCACATGGCCAATGATGATTGTCATCAGGCCAAGCTCGATCCCGACGCCGACGAAAAAGATCAGCAGGGCGATCCCCAGCACGATGTCCGGGACAAGCATCGGCAGCAACAGCAACGCCTGATAGAACCGCTTGCCGAAGAACTTGTGCCGCGCAAGCGCAAGCGCCGTCGCAGTGCCGATCACCGTCGCCGCACTAGCCGCCGACAGGGCGACGACAAAGCTGGTCCGGATCACGTCGAAGATGCGCTCGGGCGATTCCGTAAAGGCGGCATCGAAGTTGCCCTCGACGCTCGCTCCCTGAAAGATCGTAGCATACCAGTCCAGCGTGAAGCCGGTCCATTCGGCGACGTTGATCGGGTTGGCGTTGAACGAGAAGGCGACGATCAAGCCCAGCGGCAGGTAAAGGAAGACGAGGAAGAGGACCCCGTAACCCTTCAGCAAAGCCGACCACAACATCTGGCGCTTGTTCTTCATGCTGGTCTCCCGCCCTTTGCGCGACCGGCTTTGACGGTCTGGATCATCAGCACCACGACGACCGATGCCATGATCAGCAGTGCCAACGCCGAGCCGAATGGCCAGTCCCGCGACTGAAGGAAGGAGCGCTCGATGAGGTTGCCGGTCATCTGGACCTTTGCCCCACCCAGAAGAGAGGGCACGATGAAGTTTCCAAGGGCAGGGATGAATACGATGATCGAACCCGCGACCATCCCGGGTGCAGTCAGCGGCAGAATGACACGCAGAAAGGTCTGGATTGGGCTTGCCCCGAGGTCCTGCGACGCCCGCACCAGCGAGAAGTCGAGCTTTTCCACGTTCGCGTAGATCGGAAGGAACATGAACGGCGTGAAGATGTAGACCATGCCCAGAACCACTGCCGTGCCCGAGAACAGCAGATCGAGCGGTTGGGAAATGATTCCTGCAGCTTCCAGCGCCGTGTTCACAAAGCCGGTCGGTCGTAGAAGCAGCAGCCACGCATAAATCCGAATGAGCAGGCTGGCGAAGAAGGGCAAGGTGATCAGGAAAAGGACGAACCCCTTCCAGCGTTCGCTTCTGCGGCTAACCCAGAACGCCGCCGGGTAGCAGATCAGCAGCGAGAACACGACCGTCATCAAGGCATATTTCAGCGACGTGGCGAATATCTTCAGGTAGATCGGGTCGAATTCCTCATAATCGTTTAGCGGCCATCCCAGAATGCGACCGTAATTATAGGGATACCAGGTCCACTCCACGCCCCCGTAAAGTCCCGGCTCCAGAAAGCTGTAGACAACGACGATTCCCAGCGGGATCAAAAAGAATATCCCCAGAATGATCGAGATGGGCGCGAGCAGTAGGAGAAGCGCGTTCCGCTTCCGCGCCGCCATGAAACGATCGCCCGCCATGTCAAGCGCTCCGCATCGGAATCAGGTGGCCGGACGCCGCCGAGTAGCCGATGCGGACCTCGGCACCCGGAGCGATGTCGCTGGACCCGCGCCGGGTATGCGGATGCGAAACAAGCGCTGTACGTCCGTGCCCGATGTCGGCGTGGACCTGCATTGTCGAGCCCACGAAGACTGTCTCCCTGACCCGGCCTTCGATTGCCGGAACGTCGGCATCGCCCGTTTCGTCCCGGGCCAGGATCGTCAGATGTTCGGGCCGCAGAACAAGCCTTACCTGGTCACCGACCCGAAACGCCGTGCTGGTTGCCGCCAGCCGCCGCCCGTTCCCAGTCTCCAGGATCACCCGGTCGCCGCTTATGGACGCGACGGTGCCCGCGAACATGTTCGACGTCCCGACAAAATTCGCAACGAATTCGTTTGCAGGCTTGTCGTAAACCTCGGTCGGGGTATCCAGTTGCTGAAGCCGTCCCTGCGCAAGCACCGCAATTCGGTCGGACATCGCAAGCGCTTCTTCCTGATCGTGCGTTACGAAGACGAATGTGATCCCCACGGCATGCTGCAGGTTCTTTAGCTCGATCTGCATGGTCTCGCGCATCTTTCGGTCCAGCGCCGACAGAGGCTCGTCTAGGAGAAGGACCTTCGGCTTCAAGACCAGCGACCGGGCAAGTGCGACGCGTTGTTGCTGGCCACCCGACAGTTGCGTCGGACGTCGTCCTCCAAACCCCGAGAGCCCCACCAAGTCCAGCGCCTCGCCCGCGCGGCGGTCACGCTCGACCTTAGATACACCAGCCACTTCCATCCCATAGGCCACGTTCTGTTCGACCGTCATGTGCGGGAACAGTGCATAATTCTGAAAGACCGTGTTGAACGGCCGCTTGTGCGGTGGCACGCTCCGCAGACTTTTGCTGTCCAGGATTAGATCACCACCGTCCAAATCCTCGAAACCAGCAATGCACTTCAACAAGGTGGTCTTGCCGCAACCGGACGGACCTAGCAGCGTGAGAAATTCATTGTTCCTTATGTTGATAGTAACATCGTCAAGTGCCTGAACCGATGAGCCTTCGGGTGTCTGGTACACTTTGCGGGCAGAAAGGATCTGCAGGAACCCCATATGGTCAACGCTCCCCGATGAGTCGTTCTTGTTTTTTGCTATAATCAAAATACATAAGATCCGGAGTCTGGCAAGAAGTTTAGCGAACTCACGCCAAGCAAGTGAAGGAATGCCGAAATGATGCGCAAACGTGCTCGCGAACTGGGCTGGAAGTTGACAGGAAGGACGGGGCCATCGAACGCAATAACCGATGTTGCAGGAGTTCTGGTGGGCATGACGACGCTCCTTCAGCCCGAAGGAAAAGTGCGAACCGGCGTTACCGCGATCTTGCCGTTCGGCCACAATCCCGTGCCACAGATTGCCCACGCCGGTCTGCATGTTCTGAACGGAAACGGCGAAATGACCGGGGCGCACTGGATCAGGGACGCCGGACATTTCCTGGGCCCGATCTGCATCACCAACACTCATGCCGTCGGAACGGCGCACCACGCCGCGACTAGGTGGATCGTTTCGCACTACGGCGAGGCATTCCGTGACAATCACCTCTGGGCCATGCCGGTCATCGCCGAAACATACGACGGCGTTTTGAATGATATCAACGGCTTCCACGTTTCGGCCGACCACGTTCTTTCGGCAATCACCGGCGCACGCGGAGGCCCTGTGACGGAAGGCAACTCTGGCGGCGGGACCGGAATGATCTGCTACGAGTTCAAGGGTGGCACCGGCACATCGTCGCGCCTAGTTCGGATCGGCGACCGTGAGCTCACCTTCGGGGTCCTTGTCCAGGCCAACCACGGCAGACGGGAATGGCTTACAATCCTTGGCGAACCCGTGGGCACAATTCTGACCGAGGATGCGTTTCTGGGTCAGGAACGCGGATCGATCATCGTCATCGTCGCCACCGATGCGCCCCTGCGGCCAGACCAGCTTTCCAGACTTGCACGCCGCGCCGCAATCGGGATCAGCCGGTCCGGAACGCCGGGAGGCAACAGCTCAGGCGACATCTTCCTCGCCTTTAGCACGGCGAACGGACGGCCGTTGCCGCAGTTCGATACCACCGTTCAGACATTCCGGCACCTGAATGACGAACAAATGGACCCGGCATACGAAGCCGTAGTGCAGGCCACTGACGAGGCGATCCTGAACGCGATGCTGGCGGCAGAGCCGCTGACCTCGATAAAGCCTGCCGGGCTCGTCTGCCGCGCGCTCGACGGTCCTGCCGTTACCGAAGTCCTGCGCCGGGCTGGAAAAGCTGACTGATCCGGGCTGGCCCGACGCGCCTCTTCAATCCGGCTGTGTCCTGAAATGGTAGGACTTCAGTCGCGTCAGGTGAGCGTAGGCATGCGTTGACAGCGAACACCCACGCCCGGTGTCCTTGACGCCAGTCCAGGCAAGGCCCGGATCAAGGTAGTCGCAACGATTGGCAAAGCATGTCCCAGTTTCCATCCGACGCGAGATTGTCTCGGCAACCGCAAGGTCCCTCGTCCAGATGGAGGTGGTCAGGCCATACCGGCTTTCGTTCATCAGCCGCACCGCCTCGTCGTCGCTGTCCACCGCCATGATACCGACTACAGGGCCAAAACTCTCTTCCGTCATCACCCGCATCCCGTGCGTCACGTCGACCAGAACTTGCGGCGCGAGATAGGGCGTACCCTCTTTGCTCGCCGGAAAGTCGGCTGGCGCGATTAGTGCCCGCGCACCTTGTGCTACGGCGTCGGTGATCTGGCCCCGCACGAAGTCCGCTGCCTTCGTGCTGACAACCGGGCCCAGCGTCACATTCGGGTCGGTCGGATTGCCCAGCCGATAGGCCCTGACAATAGCGACCACTTTGGCGACGAAATCCTCATAGACAGCCTTGTGCACGTAGACGCGTTCGATCCCGCAGCATGACTGACCGGAATTGAAGAACGCCCCATCCACGATCTGCTCTGCCGCGAAGGCGACATTCGCATCGGCGCGGACATAGGCCGGATCTTTTCCGCCAAGTTCCAGATCAATGCCGCTGAAACTTCCCGCGTTTGCCTTCTGCAAGTCACGCCCGACCTCAACCGAGCCGGTGAAGACGGCATGATCGTGATGCGCCTCCCCGATCAGCCGGGTGGTGTCGCCGTTGGTCGTCATCAGCAACTGGAAGACCCCCTCCGGCATCCCGGCTGCGGCAAAGGCCGCTGCAAACCGCTCTCCGCAAAGCAGCGTCTGTGCCGAATGCTTCAAGATCACTGCGTTCCCCGCAGCAAGGGCCGGGAAGATCGCATTCGTCGCGGTCAGCAGCGGAAAGTTCCAGGGCGCGATCACCAGGACGGTTCCTAGCGCCTCACGACGGATCGTCCTAAGCGCCAGGCCGTTCAGTGGAAGTTCATCCTGGGCCAGCGCCTGTCGCGCGATGCCAAGCATATAGCGCGCGCGCTCCTCCAGCCCCCTAATTTCCCCCACCGCCTGCGAGACCGGGCGACCCATCTGCCAGGAGATCTCAAGCGCGATCGCGTCCTGGTGCGCGACGAAATAGTCCACTGCCCTGCCGAGCATCGCGGTCCTTTCCGCAAGCGGTATCGTTTCCCAGCCAGCCTGCGCGGCTTTGGCCCGGGCAAAACTCTCCCGTCCTTGTTCGAGGGACATCGCGGTCCGCTCTACATGGACGCTACCGTCGACAGGGGACACGCATTGGATGATGGCATTCATTCGTCGCTCCAGTTTGCTTAGTCCTGCCACTTCGGTCAGAGGATCTCGAAATAGCGCTTCAGCTCCCAATCCGTGACCGCACGGGCGTATTGGCGTGCCTCGAACAGGCGGGAGTCCGAGAAGTGGCGCACGAAGGCCGGGCCGAATAGATCGATGGCCGCCTCGGACTGCTGAAGCAGTACAGCCGACGTCTCCAAGTTTCCAGGCAGGCGCCGAGATTCGGGGATGTCCTGGGCGTAGGCGTTTCCGACGGACCTTGCTCCTGGATCGATGCCTCGCTCGATCCCCAGAAGCCCCGATCCGATCGCGGCGGCCATTGACAAGTAGGGGTTCACGTCAGATCCCGGAACACGGTACTCTAGCCTCTGCGACTTAGGCGAGCCGGGGATGACCCTGATCCCGACGGTCCGGTTGTCGATGCCCCAGGTCGCTGCCGTCGGCGCCCAGTAGCCGGGCGTCAGGCGCGAATAGCTGTTGATGTTCGGCGCAACCATCGCGGCGAACTCACGTAAGTAGGCAAGCTGCCCGCCGAGGAAAAGCCGCATCGTCTCGCTCATCCCGTCGGGCGCCGCGGGGTCGTGGAACAGAGGCAGGCCTGCTGTCGACCAAAGCGACATATGTGTGTGGCCGCTCTGACCCGAAAGGGTCTCGTTCCATTTCGCCATGAAGGTCGCCATCAAGCCCCGCTTCTGGGCCAGTACCTTCATGAACGCCTTGAAGATCGAGGCTTTGTCGGCCATCGCCATCGCCTCGTCCACAGCGATGGCGGTTTCCACCACGCCCGGGCCGGTTTCGGCGTGCAGACCTTCCAGCGAAATGCCGATGGATCCGAAAGTGTCCAGGATTTCCTGATAGAGCCCCTCCTGCACCATCGACCGAAGAAGGGAATAACTGAAACTTCCCGGAGACAGCGTCTGGAGATCCCGGAAATCCTTCGCCTTCAGCGTGTCTGGGGTCTCTTGGAACATAAAGAACTCGAACTCCATCGCCGCACGGACCGAAAAGCCCATGCTTTCTGCCCGCGCCAGCACGCGGCGCAGAACGCCCCTCGGGCAGATGGCTTCGGCCGTGCCGGCGAACTCGCTCGCGAAGAACAGCGTCTCGTTTTCGAACGGCAGGACCATCGCGCTTTTGGGCAGAATCCGCAGGGTCACGTCTGGATATCCACTGTGCCAACCGGTAAAGACCGAATTGTCATAAAGGGTGTCGCTGACGTCCCAGCCCAGCAGGGCGTTGCAGAACCCGAAACCGTCATCGAGCGCCGACAGGAACTTGTCGCGGGCGATGTACTTGCCGCGCAGCACACCGTCCACGTCGAAGACCCCCACCTTCACATGGGCCGGATTACGTTCCCTCACCAGCGCGCGGGCTTCCTCGATGGTCGAGACGTTCAGCTTCTCTCCCGGCATTCGGGCACTCCATCAGACATAAATCGGAGGCGTTCCCCGGCTGTCACGCCGGGGCTCGGGCAGTCCGCGGCAGCTTGGTCAGAGACCGACTTCGGCGAACACTTCGGTCATGGTGTCGGCAAGAATGGCGAACATCCGGTCCATTTCCACCTCGGTCATCACGAAGGGGGGGCCAAGGACGATGGCCTGGCCAAGTGGACGGCAAATCAAGCCTTTCTCCAGCGCCTTGTTCGCGATCCGCTCTGAAATCTGGTACGACCCGTCCAGCGCAACCTTCGTCGCCTTGTCGGCCACCAGCTCCACCGCGCCCATGAAGCCAACGCCCCGAGCTTCGCCGGCATACTTGTGCTCGCCCAGCTGGCGAAGTCCCGACATGAAACGCCCACTCAGCCGGTTCACGTTCTCCAAGAGCCCCTCGGTTTCAAGCACCTCCAGCGCCTTCAGCGCGACCGCACTGCCCAGCGGGTTACCCCCTGCAGTAAAACCGTGCGGGAATTCCTCGGCCTTCTCGGACACAGCAGTCAGTGCAGCGCAGAGATCGGGGCCGAGAAGCACCGCGCCCATCGGGAAGTAGCCTGCCGTAATGCATTTCGAGGCGACGATGGCGTCGGGTTGGACATTGTACTTGTCGCTGCCCCACATCGCTCCGGTCCTGCCGAAGCCGGTGATTACCTCGTCCGCAATCAGCGGGATGCCATACTTGCGCAGGATCGGACGAATGGCCTCGAAGTAGCCTTCTGAGGGCGGTATCACCCCACCGGCACCCTGGACCGGCTCGGCGAACATGCCAGCGATGGTGTCGGGGCCCTCCTTGATGATCAACTCTTCCAGATTGCGCGCCAGCCGTTGCGAGAACTCTATCTCCGTCTCGCCGGCGCGTCCAAACCGCCAGAAGTGCGGGCAGTCTGCGTGCAGGAAGCCCGGAAGCGGCAGGCCGAACTCCGCGTTGTAGGCCTTGCCAGTCATGGAGGCGGTCGCGACAGTCACGCCGTGGTAAGCGTTCACGCGCGAGATGATCTTGCGACGTTGCGGCTGGCCGTTGCGGCGATGCAGCATCCACAGCATCTTGACGACGGTGTCGTTCGCTTCCGAGCCGGAGTTGGTGTAGTAGACCTTGCCGCTTGGGAATGGCGAAATCTCGATCAGCTTTTCCGACAGAGCGACGGTCGTGTCCGCGATACGACCGAAGAAAGCATGGTAGCCGGGAAACCTTCGCGCCTGATCGCAAAGGGCTTCGATTATCCCCCGGTGGTTGAAGCCCGCGACGTTGTTCCACAGGCCCGAGTTGGCATCCATGTAGCTCTTTCCGTGAACATCGAAGACATGAATTCCCTCGCCATGCGTTAGCACCACCGGGCCATTGCGATTCAGAGTATCAAGGTCGGTGAACCCGTGGAACACGTTGTGCATGTCGCGCTGTTCCCAGGAATTGCTAGTCTGATCCTTCATCTTGGGCTCCGGTATGTTTTTTGCATCATGCAAAATACATCCCACGCGAGGAGGAGTCGGTCAAGATGAAAGTTTTCAAGCGCGCAGGTACTCGCAGGCCCATCCGACACGCGCGATACAGCTACACTTAATAGAGTGTACAGGCCGCTATCTCGTGATTTGCCCATTCTGTACCGCCCGTCCGTGTACCGCGAGGGTCGCAGCGAACCGCTGACATCTGAACCGTTGGACGACATCGAGCACTTGGGCATCATAGGCGGCTTGGCCGATCAGTTTGCACAAATCTGATGCATGAAACTGCCAGTTCTTGCTGGGAGCAGCGGCAATAAGTCGATGCAGCTCCAGTTCTTCCGGCGTGGACCGCTTCGGTACCGCAAGCACATTTGGTTTCGCAGCAGAGTCGGGCGAAGTCCGCCACCGGCGCATGAAGCCCAGAAGAAACCCCGCGGGCACAGCTGTATTCCCCCGAGCTCTGTTGAAAGCAAGGAAGCGCTCCCAGATGACCTGCGTATCGACGTTCCAGCAGGCGAGCGACGCTTTCGCAGCTTTGATCAGATCCGCCCAAGGTGTGCGATACACGTTGGTCCCTGCATCAATCTCGATCCTTTCTGCAAAGATATTTTTGTTTTTAGACTCTCTAGATAGTGATGTGTCGCCTGAGGCTGACACGACATCTGGCAGGGCATCGGCATCAGCGGTTCCTCCGAACCGGAAGAGCCACGGCGCGAACTTACCGTTCGGCTTCCACCGGGCAAGTGCCAGGCTTGACGCAGCGAGCTCGACCAGTAGCGCCGTCAAATGCTGCCGTGACACCCCCATCTTTTCGGCAAGGCTGCCCAGCGTGAACGCGGCCGTTCCGCGCTCGAGCCCGTTGTAGCCATCCTTCCAGGCGATGCCGTCGAGGATGATCGTCGCGAGCTTGTGCGCCGCCGTGGAGAGCGGCGTTTCCGTGATGCGGCGCAGAATGGCGCCGGTCGTGAGTTCCATGATGTGTCGTTCCGTCTTTGGGCGACACCAGACCGTGAGGTGTGCGAAATTTCGTTCCGGCAAAGGCATTTGCCGGTTGAACGGACCCAAAGCTCGCGCTAAATTCCCACTACCACGAGGAAATCAGTGCGGCGTCGGGCCTATGGTCTGGCGTCGTTTCTGTTTTTGGGGGCCTTAGTCTTTCGATCGTTTGAGATCAGGCTGGCACGTCAGGTCATCAGTAGCGCACCTCCTCGAAGCCGTAGGTGCCCTCGTAGTCGGTCCAGTCGACGAAGACGCCGCGGAACCAATAGTCAGAGCAGCTAGTCCCCGGGCGGAACGCTGAAGCGGACGGAACCCGGGCCGGCGTGGACCGCGCCCAGGCGAAGTCACCCTGTTCGCCGTAGGTCCCCTCGCGGATTGTCGACCAGGTGTTGCAGTCACCGTCCCTGTTGCGATGTCGCCGGTATTCGACCTGGAAGACATGGATTGAGCGCACGAAGTCGTAAGCCGGATCGGAAATGTCGACGTCCGCCCGGTCTTGGACCAGATAAAGCTCGGCAGGGCTCTCGCCCCAGGACTCGTGAAGTTGCTCTCTTCCCTCACGCAGCGCGATCTCGAACAGCCGCTCCATGGGGGCTTTCTCGCGGTTCAAAGATGCCCGCATCGGGCAGTTCCAGATCTGCAGCGGCGGCTCGACCGGCCAAGGCGTGATCCGAGCGATGAAGACAGCACGGGCGTGGGCACATTCCGCTGAAGCCGGCCAGCCGCCTGCAAGGCAGAGAAGGATTGCACAATCGACGGGATAGGCGGCAACCGGCGCCGCAAGCGATAGGGAGACTGCGGTCGCTGCGACGGCGGCCGCGGCTCGTAGAGAGTTCATTACTGGTTTCCTTGTGAAAGAGCCTGAAGGGAAGGAGCAGGGAGGCTTGTTTTGGCGAGGTCAACCGTCGGGCTCGGTGCCGAGCGCCTGATAGTCGCGGATCGCGCGGTTGATCTCTTCGGACACTTCTGCTCGCGCGGCATCCAGACAGCGCAGATAGGCCTGCGCCTCATCGAAATAGGCCGTGAACTCCTGCCCGAGCTCCACGCGAAACTCGGCACGCGTGGCGGCATCCATGACCGGCGCGGGCGGGACAGGCGGCAGGCAGTCCAGTGCCGTCGCAGCATGAGCGACCCCGCAGACAGGGATTGTGAGCAGGGCGGCGGCGACGAGGCGTGTTCGGCTTGAGGTGAGAGGTGGCATCCGCGGTCCGGAGATTTCAAAACATGTGCATGAATTGCAAAACACCGCTATTGACGCAATAGTATTCTACCGCTAGTGGTGCCGTCACGTTGCGCGACGACATGTTTCTCATCAGCGCGACATGCACTATGTTCTGCCGTGAGCGTGTTGCTTCGGAAGGTGCCAACCCATGAGGAACTTGACCCCGGTGATCTTGCAGGCCGGACTGAAGGAGGCCCTGACCGAAGGCGGCATCGTCGAAGCCCTCTGTGTCGAGGACGCAAAGAAGGTTCTCAATGTCTGGCAAGGCACCTGGCGCATCCAGTTGCGCCTTGGCGACCAGACAGCCCTTCTTGTAATCTCGCGCGGGCTCGAACCACGGGAATTCAAGACCGTCACCGGTCTCATCTCCTTCGCGGTCGAGTTGGGTCTGACCACGGTTCCCGTTCCTTTGAAGAAGGGCGAGAAGGCGACCTGGACCCATGACACGGAGGCGGACCCTAACTCGTGATCTGACCCTCTGCGGCGGGCTGGCGCTCTGGCTTGTTGCCGCACAAGGCGCAGTCGCCGAGGTCATTGACCTGGGGGCAGGATCAGAGGACCTACGGGTTCGGGCCAGCGTTCTCGATTTTGGCAAAGCGCTTCCCAAACGCGGCGATCTGAACGGCGCTAGGTTCACAGATGATGTTGAGACTGATGCAGCTGATGAAGGTCTCGTTGTGCTTGCGTCCTATGGCACAACCCAGAAAGGGAGGGGTCCGCGTGGCACGGCCGAGATCGAGGACCTCGTACTCGACGTTGGTGACGACTACCTCCGCCATCCGGCGCTGAAAGCGGCGGGACTTTCCGGCACGGAATGGCTCGCGCTCTTCCGGGCCAACATCGCCGTGGAATCCGCTTTCAATCCGAATGCGCGCTCATCGGTCGGGGCCATCGGGCTTGGGCAACTGATGCCCGGAACCGCTGATCTGCTCGGCGTCGATCCCCATGATCCTGAAGACAACCTGCACGGCTCGGCCCGCTATCTCCTCGCGCAGCTTGAGGACTTCGGCGCTACTGATCTTGCACTCGCTGCCTACAACGCCGGACCCGAAGCGGTCCGCGATTACGGCGGCATTCCCCCTTATGCCGAAACCGAGGGCCATGTGGCCAAGGTTCTACGGCTGACCAACGCAACCCTCAGTTCGGAGTAATCCACATGTTCCGCAATTTTTTCGGCGCGCGCTTGCCGCGCCTGGCTTTGCACACCCTTTTGCTGGCCCTGCCCTTCGCGGCGATCCTCGCGGAGCCTGCCCTCGCACAGAACCTCGACCCGCTGGAAAACATGCTCCAGGTCGTGGTGGACGGCCTTACCGGTCCGATCGGGCGGCTGATCGCGATCCTCGCTGTCGTGGCGGCAGGCTACATGATGTTCACCGGACGCCTGAACTGGCCGTTGTTCCTCGCGATCTTCTTCGGTGTGGTCCTCGTCTTCTCGGCCGCGACCATCATCGACGGCTTTGCGGCCCCTTGACGCGGGATCGGCGACAGGTCGGGTGGCATCGCACACCCGGCTTGGCCAATCCCCCGGATGTTCCCCATGCATGACGCGCCTCTGTTTCTCGGTCTCACCCGGCCGCCGAAGATCTTCGGCCTGCCCATCGGCTACTTCGTGAGCCTGATGCTGGGCTCGGTCATCCCGTTCGTGGGCGCAAACGACTGGCGGTTTCTGCTGATCGGTGTCGTTGGCTATCCGGTCTTGTGGTTCGTGGCAGACCGCAATCCGAACCTCTTCGAGACGGTCGCGGTGGTCTTTTCCCGGACCCCGCGCACGCGAGGCAAGTCGGCCTTTGCCGGAGATCGCCATGTCAGCTGATCTCAAATCCCTCTTCCCGGCCACTCCGGCGCTTCGATCTGTCTTGCGGCCTGAGGATCTCGCAGCCGAGACCCTCGCCCGGCACTTGCCCTGGCTCTCCGCACCTGCGGACAATCTGATCCTGACCCGGCAAGGTGACCTGATCGCCTCTGCCGTGGTCGAGGGGCAGGACAGTTTCACGACGGAAGAGGGGGACCTCTCGCTCGCGACCACCTCACTTGCGCGGCTGATCGGCCAGTTGGGCGAAGACTTTGGGTTCCATGTCTCCAAGCTGACCCTGCCGGACGCACCCCAGCTGAAGCCCTTCGATGGTAAGGGCACTGGGACCGAATTCGCGGCCATGGTCGATACCCGCTGGCAAGGGCATCTTCGCGCACGCACGCTGAAGCGGCGGGCGCTGGTGGTGTCCCTCATCCTGCGCCCCACGGCGCTGAAACGTGCCCCCCTTATAGGTGCACTTTTCAAGGCGGCCTTCACAGGCGATCTCGGTCAGCGGATCGAACGCCTGAATGAAGCGATGGGGCTTTTGGCCGGAGCTTGCCAGGGTCTGGGCTTCCGGCGGCTGACCGTTTCCTCCGGGGAATGGCTCGGTCTCCTGGGCGTCCTCCTCGGACAGCCGATGGCCAAGGTCCTACCGATGCGCGGCCAGTTTCTGAGTGCGGCTATAGCATCGTCGCAGATGACGTTTGCTGGCAAGCGGGTGGAAATCGATACCGGTGCCGGGCAGCACTTCGGGACGATCTTCGGCGTGAAATCCTATCCGGCCCGCACCTGGGCGCGGATGCTCGATGCGCTGGAACTGCCCTACGACATCGTCATCACCAACAGCTTCACGCCCGCCCGCAACAACGAGATCGAAGAGCGCATCAAGCGCACGGCACGTCAGATGCGCGCCTCTGAGGACGCCGCCGAAACCCTGCGACAGGAGCTTTACGAGGCCGCAGACAATGTCGCCTCGGGCAGACAGGTCTTCGGCAAGCATCACCTGACCGTAATGGTCACGGGCAAAACCCCGGAACAGCTGGAAGAGGCCGCCTCCGAAGTCTGGCGGGCGGGGCAGGATTGCGGGGCGACCCTCGTGCGCGAGAGCTTCGCGGCCCGCGCGGCCTGGTTTGCCCAAGCCCCAGGCAACTGGGCCTACCGCCCGCGCACCGCCCTTCTGTCGGCCCAGAACTTTGCCCACCTCGCGGCCCTGCATCGGGTGACCGAGGGCCGCCCGAAGGTGCAATCGCCCTGGGGCGAGACGATCACGGCGCTGCCGACGGTGACCTCGAGCCTTTACCGTTTCAATTTCCACGACAAAGGCGAGCGGGGAGCCGAGCCGAGCGCTGGCCACACGCTGGTTCTCGGCCGAACCGGATCTGGCAAGACTCTCGGCACGGCTTTCCTCATGGCGCAGGCCCGGCGGGTGCATGCCCGCATCCTCGTCATTGACAAGGACCGGGGCCTCGAGATGGCCGTGCGCGCCTTGGGTGGAAGCTACTCTGCGATCAGGATCGGCGAGGCGACCGGCCTCAATCCGTTCCAGACCGAGACCGATGAGCGCGGGGCGGCCTGGCTCACCGACTGGCTTGGTGACATCCTTGCAGGGTCGCGCCCCTTCGAGACCGCCCAAACCGTCAGCCTGAACGCCGCTGTCCGTCAGATTGTCACGGCCGATCCGCGGCTCAGGACGTTCGATGGCCTCGCCACCCTCGTCGCGTCAACAGACGACGAGGGCGATCTTGTGGGCCGGGTCCGGGAATGGGGGCAGGGAGGCCGACATGGCTGGCTCTTTGGGCCCGGAGCCACATCCCAGATCAGCCTATCCGAGGATGTGGTCGGCATCGACATGTCGGAGATCCTCGATCTTGGGACCGAGCGCTCGGCACTTCTCGCCTATCTCTTCCGCCGCATCGAGCGGGTGATCGAGGATCGCCGTCCGACCCTCATCGTCATCGATGAAGCCTGGAAGATGCTTGACGATCCGATCTTCGAGAAGCGCCTGCACGATTGGCTTGTCACCATGCGGAAGAAGAACGCCGTGGTGATGATGCTGACTCAGACACCCACCCATCTGACCCGAGTCAAGGTTGGGCAGATCATCGCAGAAAGCGTGGTGACGCAACTGCTCTACCCGAACCCGCGTGCCAACCCAGAGGATTACCGGATCCTGCGGCTGAACGAGAAAGAGGCCGAGTTTCTCTGCACGCCCACCGGTGGCCTGCGCCTCGCTCTCCTGCGCTCAGCCGGAGACTCGGTCTTCGTGAACATGGATCTCGCGGCCCTCGGACCTGCACTCACCGTTCTCGGCGGCGGCCGATCCGGCGAAGACCGCGCCCCCTATGCCTGGCGCGATGCCCCTGATTTCTGGAAGGACATGACGTGACCCGACACGACCGCCTGATCCCTCTCTCCCTTCTCGGGATCACTCTCCTTTCCGCCTGCGCCGGCGTCGAGACGGGGGCCGTTTCCCCCTGCCACGGCCAGTTCCGGGCCGAGGGCAAATACTTCGCGGCGCGGGAGCAAAGCGACGGCACGACAGTCATTGTCTCGACGATGAACGCGCCCGACACGCTCTGCGGGAACTGAGCCACCGCATGCGTCGCGCACCCCTCCTTCTCGGGCTTCTCCTGGGCACTGCGCTGCCCGTGGGCCTCATGGCCCAAGGCGTGCCAATCATCGACGGTTCGCGGCTCTCGAACTTCATCTCGCGACTTGCCGAACAGGCTGCAGACGCCGTGAAGCAGGGAGAGAAACTCGCCACGCGCTCCGAGCTCAGCGAGATCGAAGACGACCAGCTGGCGGCCTATGAGCGTTTCCTCGCGGATACGACCGGCGTGACCGACCTCAGCGGCTTTGAGATGGGGTCGGGCTCCTTTCCGCCTGCCGATGAAGTCTATCCTCTTGAGGAGACCAGCCCGGAAAGCCAGCGGCTCTTCGGGGAAGGTGAGACGGTCGAGGCGATGATCATCGCGACAGCCGCGCGCTATGAGACGCACCCCGGTGTCGTGAAAGTCGGGCTCACGCCCACGACCTGGCGCATTCTTTTCCAGTCGCTGGTGAAGCAGGAAAGCGGGTTTTCCAACGCGGCGATCAGCCCGGTCGGTGCCATGGGGTTTTGCCAGTTGATGCCGGGCACTGCCGCCGATCTCGGCGTCGATCCAACCGATCCGCTGCAGAACCTCGATGGTGGCGCGCGCTACCTCGCGACCCAGCTCAACAGCTTTGGCCGGATCGACTTCGCGCTCGCGGCCTATAACGCCGGGCCCGGCAACGTCCAGAAATACGGTGGGATCCCACCTTTCGAGGAAACCCAGAACTATGTCCGCCGGATCTCGGGTTACTACGACGCCTATCTCTCGGTGATCACCGGGGCGGACGTGACAGGCACTTTGGCGGGGGTGGAGGGTGCGAGTGCCGAGTGGGGCAACATCTCCTCGGCCTTCATCGGCTATTCCGGCCAGCAGTCGGGGCAGATCGAGTCGGCAATGGCGCGGATCAAGGGCTTCCTTGAAGAGGCCAAGCCCCTGACCCCGAAAGAAGCAGTCGACCAGAACACTTACATGCTCGCCGAACGCGCGCGTCTCATGGCCCTCACGCTCCGGTTGCGCGCGGGGGCGGTCAAAGTCGAGGCGGCGCGTGGGCTCTCGGACGCCGCGCAAGCCCTGCAATACACGACATTCTGGGAGTATTCGGATGCACCGTAACCTCACGGCCGCGACAGCGGCGCTGTGTTTTGCCCTTCTCGGGTCAGCAGCCTTTGCACAGGGCGTGCCTGTCATCGACGGCACCAACCTCGCCAAGAACATCGAGCAGTTGCAAGCAGCCCTTCGCGATGCGGAAAACCAGATCGCGCAGATCGAGGAGTTGAAGAAGCAGGTCGAGACCGGTCTCGAACAGCTGACCAACCTCGAAGGCATCCTCGGATCGATCTCAGGCCTGAACGAGATCGCGAGCCTTTACAATTCGGTGGAGGACCTGCGTTCGCGGGCGGCCAAGATCACAGACCTTTCCGGCTTCCAGGATGCGCTGACCATCGGGGATTTCGACGGGCTCCTGGACAGCCTGCTTGATGGCGACGTGACCATGGGCGACAAGATGGCCGCCGAGTACATGCGCGACACGCTGGAAGGGGCCGGGCTGACCTCTGAGACCCTGGCCGGCCTTTCGTCATCAGAGAACCCGCAGGACAAGCTCATCGCAACGACCGCGGCCACGAGTGCCACGGCGATGGGCGTGGCGCAGCTCTCCTACGAGGAAGCCGCCCAAAGCCTCGCCCGGATCGACGGCCTTGTTGATGAGATCGCGAACCAGGACACGCTCAAGGAAAGCATCGACCTCAACACCCGGATGGCCGCCGAGACCAACTACATGCTCGGCCAGATGTGGCGGCTGAACGCGGCTGCGGGTCTCGCGGCCGGGCAGACTGGCGTCAACTGGGCCGCAGAACAAGCCAAGGAAAAGAGCTTCTTCGACTATTCGGGGGCCGAATGATGCGGCGGGCTTCTTACCATGTCACGGCGATTGCTGTCCTGGTCTGCTTTGCCAGCTTCGCTGCGGCAGAAGACATCGCCACTTTCAGCGACGTTCAGCTAATCGAAGAGACCCGGGAAGCGGTAGGCGCGCAGGATGCGGAGGCCGCGCTGGACCTCCTGACCGAAATGCAGCGACGCGGGACCGGTATCTTTGCCGGGGCGGAGAGGAGTTCTTGCGGCGAGGTGATCGACCTCCCCGAGGGGATCACCGACTGGCGCTTCAAAGGTGCCGCGCGGCAGGCTTACATTACAGCAGCGAAGACGAAGGCCCTGGAGGCGGGGACATGCGCTTGCCTCTTCGATGGCTTCAGCTTCGACATGTTCACGTCGGAAGTCCTGGGCAAGTCGTCTGTCGATCTCGTCAACGATGACCGGGCAGAGCTCGAGGCCTATCTCAAGCAGCACCAACGCGAGACCGAGGCGCGCTATCGCGACCTCGAGACCGTCTGCCGGTCCATGTGATTCATGGCCATCATCGCCGACATCCTGACCCAGGTCGACGCCGCCGCAACTGCGGTTGGCGCTACGGCATTCGACGCCGTTGCTGCCGAAATCGTGCCGGTCTTCCGGGTCGGGTCGGTCCTGGTGGTGGCGCTGGTCGGCGTCAACCTGATGGCGCAGGCCGCGCCGATGACCCTGCGCAATGGTCTCGGCCTGATGGTGCGGATCGCGGTTGCGTCGGCCTTCTTGTCGTCCTGGACGAACTTCAATGCAGTCTATGGAGTCCTGACCAATGCCCCGAGCGAGATCGGGGCCGTCGTCCTTGAGGCCTTCGGCGGTGGATCGGGCAACCTCTATGAAGGTCTCGACTCGCTCTACCTTCAGGCCCTCGATGTCGGGCAGGCGATTAGCCAGAACGGCAGCTATATCACCGGTGCCCTCGCCGGCCTTCTGATGTTTCTCGTGGCTGCCCTGATGGCGACGGTGTCGATCATCGTGATCTCCGCCGCGAAGATCATGATCGGCGTTCTCGTGATCTTCGCGCCGATCGCGATTGCCTGCACGCTTTTCAAGGTGACCGCCCCGCTCTTCGATCGGTGGGTGCACCTTGCCCTCGGCTTTGCTTTCTACCCGATGCTCACCTCGGGCATGGCGGCCTTCACCATCGCGATCGCCCGCGACCTGACGCCCGCCTCGCTCGCCTCGGTGGAAACCATCGGCGATGTCCTGAGCTTCGTCGTAGTCATGATGCTCGGCACCGGGCTCATGGCCATGGTGCCCACGATCGCACAGTCCCTCGCCTCGACCGCGACCGGTCTCGGCAGCGTCGCAGCCTCGACCTTCCGCACCGCCGACAGCGTCAAGGGTTACGGCCGCACCGGCATCGCGTCCGGGATCGGTGCGGGCCGAGGAGCGGCTGGTCTTGATGCAGGCGGTCGCCGTCCCTCGGATGCGCGCCTGAACGGCAATACCGCCGGACAGATCGGGCGGTCCGCCGTGCAGACAGCGTTGCGGCTCGCGAGCCGGACACCCGGCAAAAGCTGATGCCCAAGAACTCGAGAAGTGGAGGACCGCCCATGGAGGCGCATGGATTTGATGTCGATCTCGTTCTGGAGCCCCGCCTCTCGGCCCGGCGTGCCTGGATTGTCGCGAGTGCCGCAGGCGGGCTGAGCCTGATCCTTGCGACCGCCTTGGTCCTCGTTCTGCCCTTGCGGGAAACCCAAGTCTTCACCGTCCTCGTCGATCGTCAGACCGGTGACGCCGAAAACATCCTGCAGGTCGCTCCGACCGGGATCGAGGATCAGGAGGCACTGAAGCAAAGCCTCCTTGTGGCTTACGTCTCAGATCGTGAAGGCTATTTCCTCGCGGGCATCCAAGCCCGGCTTGAAAGTGTCCAGCGGCGCTCGACAGGTAGTGCCGAAGAGAGCCTGCGGCTTCTCTGGTCGAAAGGCGGGGGCAACAAGGCCTATCCGCCGGATGTCTACGGCCCAGGTGCGGAAGTCACGGTGACCGTGCGCCGGATCACGTTCCTTTCGCCGAACGTCGCCCAGATCCGTTTCCTGAAAACCCTGCGCAAGACGAAGCAGGAGCCGGTGACGCAGCCCTTTGTCGCGACGGTCGAGTTCGCCTTCGAGCCGAAGACCGAACGCTCCCTCGCCCATGTCTGGGAAAACCCGCTCGGCTTCACCGTCTCGGCCTACCGCGTCGACGCCGAAACCCTGGAGACCAATCCATGACCCGTTCTCTCCTCCTCCCGGGACTTGCCTTCGCCTGCGCCCTCGGCTTCGCGACTGTTACCTCCGCCGAAGTCGCCCCCGCATCGATGGGTGCCGACGCGCGCGTCCGGTCGGTCCTCTACAACCCCGTCGATGTCATCCAGCTCGACACGCATCTCCGCGTGAACACCGCCATCGAACTGGGCGCCGGAGAGCGGATCGACTCGGTCCTTCTCGGCGACAGTGAAGCCTTCGAGGTCGAGGTGCTCTCGAACCGGACCACGGTTTCCGTGAAACCCCTGATCGCCGGGGCCGAGACCAACATGACGATCTATACTGGGCGGCGCACGATCTCGCTGTCGATCAGCGAGGGTAGGTCTCGTAACCCGACCTATCGGCTCGTCCTGCGCTATCCTGAGACGGGCACGAGCCGGACCGCCCGCAGCACGGTGGCCGCAGGCTCACGCGACATCGGGTATGCCTGGTCTGGCGATGAGACCCTGAAACCCCTGCACATCTGGAATGATGGGCAAGCGACCTACTTCGCCTTCGCCCCGGGCCTTCGTCCCTCGATCTTCGGCGTCGATGCGACGGGACGCGAAGTGACGCTGAACTCCGGCACGCGGGGCAGCATCGTCCGCGTCTCGGGCCTGCGCTCCGCCTATTCGATCCGGATCGGCGGCCAGGTTCTGTGCATCGAGCGGGTAGATGGGGGCATGACCACCGATCCGGCCCTGCTCGCCAAGCTTCAGGGATGGGAGTTCTGACATGGCGCAACCGGAAATGACCGATCCGCAGAAGGGCACTGAGCCGGACTACAAGGTCGAGCGACCCAAGCCGAAGATGACCCGGCAGCAGCGACTTGGAATGGGTGCGCTGCTGGCAGGAGCGAGCCTTGCGGCGCTCTGGACAGTCTGGCCCTCCAGCCGCGCCATCCCCGATGTGGAAACCTCCGCCGTCGAGGAATTCCAGGATCAGGTGGGCGGCTCGCCCTTCGGAGCGATTGAGCCCGGACCGGACGCGAAACCCGCAAGCGATGGGTTCTCCGATGTCGAAGGGGAACTGGCCTCACAGCGGGAAGACCTCGAAGCGCGGAACGCCACACTCCAGTCAGAGGTAGAGCGGCTGCAGCGCGAGCTGGGTGATCTTGCCGACAGGGCAGATGCCGAGAAGGACCAGACCGCCAAGGAACTGGCGCTCGCCCTCGAAGAGGCGCAGTCGCAAAACCTTGCCCTCATGGAAGACATGCGGCGGCAGTTCGATCAGGAAATCGCCGTCCTGAAGGCAAGCGCCGATACAGCTAGTGCCGCCGATGCCGCACGAGAAGCCGATCTGGCCGCCAAACGTGCCGAGCGCGAGGCTCAGCTTGCGGCCCGCGTGGCCTCGCCTTCGGTCGTCTTCGACGATGGCCAAAAGGGTGGGGCAGGGGATGCCGTTATGGGGATGTCCGAAGCCCCTGCCGAGGGTCGAGATGCTGCGGGTCGGGATTTCGTGCAGTCGGTGCGGGAAGCCACCGCCACCGAGGTGAGCCAGGTTATCGCCAATCCTTCGAACACCGTCCTGCAAGGCACGATGATCGAAGCGACGCTTGAGAATGCGGTCGATTCGAGCCTGCCTGGCCAGATCACAGCGATCGTGACCCGACCGGTCTGGTCCTTCGATCAGGCGCAAATCCTGATCCCCGCCGGCGCGCGCCTTTTCGGCGATTATTCCTCGGACGTGGCCATCGGTCAGGGCCGCATTCTTGTGGCCTGGACGCGGCTCGTCACCCCGGACGGGCAGTCCGTGCAGATGGAAGCCTTCGGTGGCGATGCCCAAGGTCGCTCCGGCATCACGGGCAGGGTCAACACCCGGTTTGGTGCGAGGTTCGGGTCGGCTGCACTCATTTCCCTTCTCGGGGCCGCCCCCGCCGTCGCCGCCGCGAAATACACCGACGAGGTTAGTTCCGACACGGCCGAGAGCATGGGCGAGGATCTGAGCGCGGCCATGGGTTCCGCGGTCGAAGCCTATACGAGCCTGCCGCCGATCATCACCGTCGCCCCCGGGGCCGCAATCACGGTCATGGTCGACCGCGACTTGGAAATCTGGTGATGGATGATCGGCCAAGTTTCCTCGGGACTTACCTCACGCCGATCGCGCCCTTGTTCATGCGGGACGATCTGGTCGAGGTGGCGATCAACCCGGACGGAAAGGTCTGGATCGAGCGAAAGGGCGCGACGCACATGGAGCGGGTCGCGCATCTGTCCATCGATCGGGTCCTGTCTAACAACCTTGGGCAGGCAATAGCTTCTGCCGTTGGCGTGCAGTTCTCCGACAAGAAGCCGACCGTTTCGGGAAAGATCGTCTTGGGCGATATGGCGATCCGGGCGCAGGTTGTGGCGCCGCCCATAGTGGAAGGCGGGATGGCTATCACGTTCCGGCCATTCAAGGTTTCCGCCGATCAGCTGATCGAGCCGCGCCTCTTACACGGTTGTCTCGTCGATCTCGACGCCAAGCGTCGGGAAAGGGCAGGGGAGGCGATGAAGCTGGCTCAGGCCGGGCAAGTTGTCGATGCCATGCGGCTTTGCGTCGAGGAGCGCATGAACATCCTGATCTCAGGCGGCACCTCGACCGGCAAGACGACATTCGCTCGGTCTTTGTTGTCGATGGTGGACCCGGGGGAGCGGATACTGACCATCGAGGATGCCTACGAGCTGTTCCCCCAACAGGAAAACGCCGTGGCACTCAAGGCGGATCGCAGCGCCCTAGGTGAACGCACGCCTGCGCGGCTGCTGGAAGCCTCGCTCCGGATGCGGCCGGACCGGATCATCCTAGGCGAGTTGCGCGGCGAGGAAAGCCGAACCTTCCTCGAAGCGATCAACACCGGGCACGGCGGGTCGTTCACAACCATCCATGCCGACACCGCCCGGAAAGCCATCGATCGGTTGGCGATCATGGTCATGGCCGCCGGGCTCGGCATGGGGTTCGAGGAGGTGAAGCGGTACTGCGAGGGGAGCGTGGATTTGGTGGTGCAGCTTTCGCGGCAGGGCGGGCTGCGCGGGGTGGCGGAGATACTGTGCCTTTGAGGATCGCGAACGGCCCAAAGCAGTCATTGGCCGCAAATCAATTTGCATAGGACAATTCTTCAAAGCAGTCACTCTGAGGTGCTTGATCCCAGGACTTGATGCAGTGATCCTTTCCGATGAATGGACGACGCTTTGGGTCAGGTTCATCGCTATAGCACAACGACCACATGCGCCGTCGTGCCAATATTACAGGGGCGCAGTCTTCGTTCGCGCATTCAGGCTGGGAGCGGGCATCTACCCAAAGACGGTGGCGGTTGATGAGATAATGAACGTGTCTACATAGCAGCGATCTACGGTTTTGACGTAAGCGTTTCCTGGGCGGCACCTTCCCAGTTTTTGTCTGACCTGCGACTCCGCCTGTGATGGAGATTTGCGGGGAGTTTCGCGATGGCGACTA
>MHZT01000003.1 GCA_001828855.1 Rhodobacterales bacterium RIFCSPHIGHO2_02_FULL_62_130
AGACGGAGGGCTTCGGTTTGCTCATGCATCCCAGCTACCACGCTGGATTCACAGAGTGAATCCTCCATCCCATTTGCGCAACAAAGCCCCAGGCTCGTCGTCTTTTCTTCGGACTGCGGCGTACGAAATTCGTGTAAGCAATCCGGCAGGAAGCGAGGTCAACTTGAAAGAGTGTTCTTTCTGCGTGACGGTGATGAAGGGAAACTCGGGCATATGTCCTCACCATTTCTTTCAAGTAGTATGGTAACTTCTGTCGCTCGTCTAGACTCGACGATCGGCACTCTCATGTAAGACCGTTTGAGGGTAAAGCAAAGCGCCGCCGCGTGGCGATGTGACGTATGATGTTGAAAGAAAACAAAAATCGCTAGCGGACCTATCGCTGACCGCCCTACCGTTACCGTAAGCGTAAGTTTTATCCGGCTTTACAGGGGGCAAACGGGACATGGCAGTCGATCTTGGAATGGGTGTGGACACGCGGATCACCGCTTCGCTCCACCCGCAAAGCGTTGCATCGCTGGACGAATATGACAGCGACACCGAAGGGGAGCTGCAACAGGTCGTGCAGGCTTTCACCTCGGTCTATGAAGGCGTTGGCAAGGTGCTGGACGTGCGCGACATGGCGGTGAAGAACACCGCATGGTCCGAGGACATGCGGACGATCAAGGTGCAGGAAATGGCGGATCGCGCTTTCGCCAAGTTCGCGCCACAGCTCGACAAGGCGTTCCACAACATGCGGGCCGGGGCTGAGTTGATTGAAAAGCAGCTCTCCGCTCCCGTGGAAGCGCGCGCCGCGCACAGCATTTCCGCAGAGATTCGCGCCCATGTGAAGGGTCTGGCAGAGCGGCAGGGCACCAGCACCTTGGACAAGCGCCCCGGCCAGAGCGCGGTCGGCTTCGTCCAGGCCGCCATCCAGAATGGTGACGCGGCGACCGTTACGGCGGTTCTCGGCGCGCCTGCATATCTCAGCGGCATCGATCCCAAGATGCAGGAAGTGCTTCTGCGTCAGTGGCACGAGAAAGCAAACCCGGTTGCAGCGAAGCGCCTGCGGGCCATGCGCGCCGTCATGGACCTCATTCAGGACCGTGCGCCGCTGATCCACATGGAGCTGGAGCGGGTCGTCGGCAAGTCGCCTGCCTACGCCAAGATGCTGCGCGACAAGCACAACGCCGCTGAAAAAGCGCTCGGGGGCATCTGATCGGATTGTGATGGATCAGAAACCATGACCGACGCAACTCAACCTGAATGGATGCAAGGGTTCGTGCCCGTGCCCGCGAAATGGATGCCGGGCATGAAAAGCCCGAACCCCGCAGGTAGGCCTCCCGGTCTGACCCCGCAGGCGAAGCTGACGAAGCGGATGCTTGAGGAAGGGGAGGCGGTGCTGGACGCGGTGCTTGAGAAGGCAAAGGCGGGAGACCCGACAAGTGCGGGCCTCGTTCTTAGCCGCATCCTTCCTTCTCTCCGCAGTCAGTCGCAGGCCGTTCGGTTCGACTTTGACCCGGAAGCCCCGATCACGAAACAGATTGAACAGGTGCTGGCCGCTGTCGCGGAGGGCGCTGTGCCGCCTGATGTGGGCCAGCAGATCATCACCGCCATCGGCACCCTTAGCCAAGCCCGCGTCACCGAGGAACTTGCTGCCGAGGTGGCTGCTCTGAAAGCGAAGGACATCACCCCATGACAAATATCTGGACACCCGGAGGCGGTCGCGTTGCCACCATGGCACCCGGCCCGGACGATCTGTTTGTGGTGACCACAGTTGCAGGTCGCCGCGCCCTGATGCACCCCGTGGGCCTCTACGATCACGCGCTCAAGCAGGCCGAGGCCGCTGCGATCCGCATGGCACCCGTGCCCGTCACGATCAAGGTGCTGTGCGTTACGCTGCGCGAGGCGCAGGCATTCGGGTTCGCGCCCGACGACCTGTTTGAAGGGCAGACGCCCCAAGAGGAAGCAGAGTGGCGGCGGATGATGCTCGCCGCGCTCTATGACGTGCTGCGCAACTGCAACGAAGCCAAGCCCCGCGCCGACGCGCTGGCGCTGCTCAAGCAACTGGGGGAATTGACATGAAGGCTGACGAAGGCGACCTGCGCGGGCAGGCGAAGCGTAACCTCGAGGCGGAGGAACACCGCGCCGCGCTGGACGCCATTCAGGCACGCCGCGAAGAACACGCACTGGCGTCCGAGGTGCGCGGCAAGATGGAATTTGCGCGGTGCATCGCTGGTGCCCCGTCGCTGGTTGCGGCGATGCAAAAGCTGAAAGGCGATGGCCGTGCATAACCACACCGCCCGCCCCAAGCCTCCGCCCAACGCCCGCGCTGTCGCCCGTGCCGTGGACCGCGTTTTCGCGGCGCAGGAGCAGCGCGAGGCAGAGGCGCGGCTTCTGGTGCAGATGCAGCGCACCATCAAGGCCCTGCGCCCCCGCTGGCTCAAGGGCGAGGGGCGCGCCTGATGGCAAGCCCGCGCGCTCTCCTGTCACAGTTGAAGCAGCTCAAGGCAGCGCGGCAACCGCGCCCGTCGCCCATCGTCGCGCTCTACGGGTCGTTCGATGCCTTTGCCGACAAGTGCATGGCAGAGGTCCAGGAGGGCAAGCTGTGCCCGGTTGACATGCCCGTGGTCATCGCCTGTCTGCGTCGGTGGGAGCGGGATGGCGACTGGCGGGCGCAGCGCCGGGGAAACGGCGTGTGGGAAGCCGCGCGATAGCGAAAACCTGCTGACTTGGTAAGGGGGGCCAGCGGGGCGCGGTTGATGCCAGCCGCGACGAGGCATAGCGTTCAGTTCCTCGTTAAACACAACGAACGCAGCGGCGGGGCTGGTCCCTTATCCTGCTGGCCTGACACCGCGCGCCCTGCACCCCTCGGTGCGGGGCGCTTTGTTTTGAGGGGCGAGGATTCGGCAGCTTACGAGCGGCGCAGCGTTTCGCGGGGTCTTATGTAAGTCTTACGCAGCTTTCAGAATGACGAAAGCCCCCGAAGGGGCTTCGCGTAAGCTACTGTATTTATTTGGAATGTTGGTGGAGCCAGGGAGGATCGAACTCCCGACCTCTTGAATGCCATTCAAGCGCTCTCCCATCTGAGCTATGACCCCATCCTTTTACACAACGTTGGGCGCGTCGTGTGGGCGCTGTTTAGGGGAGGGCGCGGCGGGGTGCAAGAGGAAATTTGCACCTTTTTCGCGCCCTTCCCAAGTTCTTAGACGTCTTCCTCGTCGCCGGCCACATCGGCCAGATCGTCAAGCGAGACGTTGTCGTCGGTGTCGTCTTCCAGCAGCTCGTCGTCCAGCTCGGTGTCGTCGGCAACGCCGGCCACCAGCAGTTCGTCATCTGCTTCCAGATCATCGACCAACACGGCGTCGTCGTCTTTTTCAGGTTGCACGCGGCTGATCACGGCCGCTGCCATCTTGCGACGTGCGGATTCGATATCGACAACCTCGCCCGTGTAGGGGCTGACGATCGGCGTGCGGTTCAGGTCGTAAAAGCGTTTCCCGGTGGTGGGGCAAACACGTTTCGTACCCCATTCTGCCTTGGGCATGGTCTTCCCTTTTCAGGCTATATATCCAGAGTGCGTTCGCTTGCCACAAGCCTTGCGCGGTGTCAAAGGCTTTTGCGGCAGTTGCGGCCACGCTGCGTATGGCTATTCTGCGCGTCCCTGTCCAGAGGCGGTTTATGCCCATCCTTCCCGGCCCACCCCCCGTTGAAATCACCCTGCGCCGGTCGGCCCGCGCGCGGCGGTTTTCGCTGCGTGTCGCCCAAGCCGATGGAAAGGTGACACTTTCCTTGCCCACACGCGCGCGTGAGGCCGAGGCGCTGGCCTTTGCGGTCTCGCAGGAGGGGTGGATACGCTCGGCTTTGGCGCGGCTGCCTGCGGCGGAAATGGTGGGCATAGGCTCGGTGATTCCCGTCGAGGGCAGGCTGTTGCGGCTGGTTTCGGGGCAGGGGCGGTCGGTGCAGGTTGCGGGCGATTCGCTGCATGTGCCGGGTGATCCGGCGCGGGCAGGGCCGCGCGTGGCGGCCTATCTGAAGGTGATGGCGCGGGATCGGTTGGCCGCGGCCTCGGACCGCTATGCGGCGCAGATCGGGCGCAAAGTGGTGCAGGTGTCCTTGCGCGATACCCGTTCGCGCTGGGGGTCTTGCACAGCCGAGGGCGCGCTGATGTATAGCTGGCGGCTGGTGATGGCGCCGCCCTCGGTGCTGGATTACGTCGCGGCGCATGAGGTCGCGCATATGGTCGAGATGAACCATTCCGACCGGTTCTGGGCCGTGGTGGCGCGGCTTTACCCCGCGTGGCAGGAAGAGCGCGCGTGGTTGAAGCGGCAGGGCGGGGCGTTGCAGGCGTTTCGCTTTGATGCGGCTTGACCAAAGCGGTGATTGGGTGCTTGGCTGCGCCCATGCCGATCAAACCCCGCCTTGCAGATCCCAACGCCGCCGCACATGAGCGGCTTTACCGCACGCTGCGCCAGCAGGTGATGCATGGTGAATTGGCCCCCGGTCAGGCCGTTACTCTGCGTGGTCTGGCCGAGCAATTCGGCATGTCGATGACGCCCGCCCGCGACGCGGTGCGGCGTCTGGTGGCGGAGGGGGCATTCACGATGTCCTCGTCGGGGCGGATTTCCACGCCGGAACTGACGCCGGAACGGATCGAGGAACTGGCCGCGATCAGGGCCATGCTGGAACCGGAGATGGCCTCGCGCGCGCTGCCCCGCGCGCATTTCGCGCTGATCGATAGGTTGGCTGCGATCAACGCGCTGAACCAAGAGGCGGTGATGAATCAGGATGCGGTGGGCTATGTCCGCACCAATCTGGAGTTTCACCGCACGCTGTATCTGCGTGCCCAGACGCCTGCGATGCTTGCGCTTTGCGAGACGGTTTGGCTACAGCTTGGGCCTACGATGCGGGCGCTCTACCAGAAATTGCGGCGGCGCGACATGCCGCAGCATCACCGGATGATTCTGGCGGCCCTGCGCGCGGGGGATGAGCCGGGCCTGCGGCTGGCGGTGCGGACGGATGTGACGCAGGGGCTGCGGCATCTGGCAAGCTAGGCGCGGGTAGCGGCGATTTTGGTTAACCGCGACGGAAGTGTTACCTGTCAGCGTTATACCGGAAATGCCCGCAACCGGAGTCCCCTGATGCCCCCTCTGTCCACGCTTGATCGCCGCACCGTGTTGCAAGCCCTGTCGCTGGCCCCCTTGGCGGCGGCGATCCCGCAAGCTCTGCGGGCGCAGGTGGATCAGGCCGGTTTGATCTCGACCGATGTGTGCCTTGTGCAGCCGGAACTGACCGAGGGACCGTTCTACATCGATCCCGAACTGGTCCGCAGCGACATCACCGAAGGGCGGGCGGGTTTGCCAATGACGTTGCGTCTTCAAGTGGTTAGCGCCGATTGCACTCCGATTGCGGGGGCGCGGGTGGATGTGTGGCATTGCGATGCCCAAGGGGTTTACTCGGGTGTCGAGAACCTTGGCGGCGGGCCGGATGCGCGCGGGGAAAGCTTTCTGCGCGGCACGCAAATGACCGATGCGGCAGGGGTTGCCACGTTCCAGACCATCTTTCCGGGCTGGTATCCGGGGCGGACGACCCATGTGCATTACAAGGTGTTTCTGGACGGGGACGCGGTGCTGACCAGCCAGATCTTCTTTGACGAGGCCGTTAACCAATCGATCTACGACGACCACGACGCCTATGCGCGGGAAGGTGCGCGCGACATGGTGAACGCCGCTGATGTGATCGCGGGGCGTGCAGGCGACGGGGCCTATGCGCGGGTGCGGATGACAGAACCCGATGGCGCGATGGAGGCGGCTTTGGTTGTGGGAGTCGCCCCCGAAGGGCGCGCGGGCGGGTTGCTGGACTGGCTGTTCAAAAAAGCCTGAGGCATATCAGAGATTTGGGTGCCTGCCCAAAGCGAGCGGTTGCTTTGGGCAGAGCAATGGGCAAGCGCGCCAGTTGGGTGCGCGCATCAGTCCTTAGGCGTGGATCGCACCGTCCCCGCAGGCAAGGGCGGCTTCACGCACAGCCTCGCTATAGGTGGGGTGGGCGTGGCAGGTCATCGCAAGGTCTTGGGCAGATGCGCCAAACTCCATCGCCACGCACACCTCATGGATCAGATCGCCAGCGGCGGGGCCGACGATATGTGCGCCAAGGATGCGGTCGGTGGCCTTGTCGGCCAGAATCTTGACAAAGCCGTCACCCTGAAACACCGCCTTGGCCCGCGCATTGCCCATGAAGCTGAACTTGCCGACCTTGTAGGCGCGGCCCTGTTCTTTCAACTGTTCCTCGGTCGCCCCCACGCTTGCCACTTCCGGCGTCGTGTATACCACACCGGGGATTACCCCATAGTTAACGTGACCGGCCTTGCCCGCCAGAATCTCGGCCAGCGCCATGCCTTCGTCTTCGGCCTTATGCGCCAGCATCGGGCCGACGATAGCGTCACCGATGGCATACAAGCCCTTGATATTGGTCTGATAATGCGCGTCGGTCTTGACTTGGCCGCGCGGCAGGATTTCCACGCCCAACGCCTCAAGCCCCAGACCCGCGATATAGGGTTTGCGGCCCGTGGCGACCAGAACCACCTCGGCGTCAAGGCTGGCTTCGGTATCGTTTTTCTTCAGCTTGTAGGTGATTTTCGCGCCAGAAGCCGAGGTTTCAACCCCCTGCACCGCAGCGCCCAATATGAACTTAAGCCCCTGTTTCGTCAGAATTTTCTGCAAGGCTTTCGCCACTTCGGCATCCATGCCGGGGGTAATGGCGTCGAGGTATTCCACGACCGTGACCTGCGTTCCAAGGCGGGCATAGACCGACCCCATCTCCAACCCGATCACACCTGCACCGATCACCACCATGGATTTCGGGATCGACGGCAGCGTCAAAGCGCCGGTCGAGGTGACGACGATGGTCTCATCCACAGTCACGCCGGGAAGGCTGGACGGCTCGGAACCCGTTGCAATCACGATATTTTTCGCGTCATGCACCTCGTCGCCGACCTGCACTTTGCCGGGCGCGGGGATGGTGGCCCAGCCCTTCAGCCATGTCACCTTGTTCTTCTTGAACAGGAATTCGATGCCCTTGGTATTACCGGACACCACATCGGATTTATAGGCTTGCATCTTTAGCCAATCTACGGTGGGCGCGCCACCCATCAGGCCCATTTTCTCAAAGTTTTCATGGACTTCGTGCAGATGATGCGTGGCGTTCAGCAGCGCCTTGGACGGGATGCAGCCCACGTTCAGGCAGGTGCCGCCAAGGGTGCCGCGGCCTTCAACCACGGCCACGTTCAGGCCCAGTTGGGCGGCGCGGATGGCGCAGACATAGCCGCCGGGGCCACCGCCGATGATGATTGCGTCAAAGCTTGCCATGGGTCGCATCCTTCGTATTTTGTGCGTGTGGTTTGCGTGGTTTTTCCGTGACCACAGAGATGTTCAGATCAGCGCCGCCACGATCATGGTGAGCGTGGCGAAGAACCCTGCCGCCCAGATCGCGGATCGCCACGGCCGCCAGCCATAGGCATAGGCGGGGACGTAAAGCAGGCGGGCGGCAAGGTAGGTATAGGCGGCGTATTGCGTTAGGGCGGTGGATTGCTGGCCCAGCGTGACCACAACGACCGCAAGGGTGAACAGGATCAGCCCTTCGAAATGGTTGTTCATCGCGCGTTGCAGGCGGGCGGTGGTTTTCGACAGTGCGCGCTTTGGCGGCGTGTCGCGCGGGCCAGAGGTATAGCCGGTGCCAAGCTCGATATTCGCGGGGGTGGCAAACAACAGGAATTGTGCGGCTTGGAGCAGTCCGGCAAGGGCGAGAACGGTGAGTTCGGGGGTCATGGAGTACTACTCTCTACTACAAGGTCCGCATTAGAAGGATAGAACTCATCAAGTGCTTTATCTATCGCGGTAAGCTCATAGGTTGCGGCATTCGTAATTGCAATTCGCGCAATCAAAGCAGCTACCATCAACACAAATAGATCAGCAAAATGAATCATAAACACTCGCTGAGTGTCGATGCGACTGCCAAGTTTCCACTGAAGTCCATATAGTATTAGAACAAAAAGTATTAGGATCATTGATCCAGTCATGCCGCTGATCAATTGCAGCTTGCTCATAGCATCGCGGTAACTTTCGATTAAGATAAGATTCTGAGTCCTGCCAACACGAACACCACGAAGGGTAAGCCGAGGCTCTCGAAATGGCTCTCTGAAAAGAAAGCCTCCCAAATGTACACAAACATTGCCGACAATCAACGTGGCCATAAAAACTGCAGCCAGTTGAACGATTTTGTGAAGGTCAAAAGAAGTTGTAGGGGTTTCACCAATAGGAAATTTCCAAATTCCCGCCGCCAACCAAATCGTGATTGCGCCCATCCCAAAACGATTGAGCGCGCTACTCCAAGATCGAGTTAAGTCAACGACTGAGGCAATCATCGAATGGCATCCCCTTAGATTGGGTGGGACTGAGCCCACCCAACCCCGACTCTGTTACAGATCCATCAGCAGCCGGCGCGGGTCTTCCAGCGCGTCTTTGACGCGGACGAGGAAGGTCACGGCACCTTTGCCATCCACGATGCGGTGATCGTAGGACAGCGCCAGATACATCATCGGGCGGATGACGATCTGGCCGTTCACCACAACGGGGCGGTCCTGGATCTTGTGCATGCCAAGGATGCCCGATTGCGGCGGGTTCAGGATCGGCGAGGACATCAGCGAGCCGTAAACCCCGCCGTTCGAGATGGTGAAGGAGCCGCCCTGCATTTCGGCCATCGACAGCTTGCCGTCGCGGGCGCGGATGCCCAGTTCGGCGATTTTCTTTTCAATCGCGGCAAAGCCCATCTGGTCGGCATCTCGCAGCACCGGCACGACAAGGCCGTTCGGGGTGCCGACGGCAACGCCCATGTGGACGTAGTTCTTGTAGACCACATCCTGACCGTCGATCTCGGCGTTGACCTCGGGGATTTCTTTCAGCGCGTGGATACAGGCCTTAACGAAGAAGGACATGAAGCCCAGCTTGGTGCCGTGTTTCTTCTCGAACTGGTCTTTGTAGGTGTTCCGCAGCTCCATGATGCCGGACATGTCGACCTCGTTATAGGTGGTCAGCATGGCGGCGGTGTTCTGGGCGTCTTTCAGGCGGCGCGCGATGGTGGCGCGCAGGCGGGTCATCTTGACGCGCTCTTCGCGGGCGGCGTCATCTGCCGGAACCGGTGCGCGCGGGATCGCGGCAGGGGCGGGGGCTGCGGTGATCGGCGCTGCGGCTGCGGCGCGCGCCACGTCTTCCTTCATCACGCGGCCATCGCGGCCAGTGCCTTGGACTTGGGCGGCGGTCAAACCGGCCTCTTCCATCGCCTTTTTGGCGGAGGGCGCGTTTTCGATGTCTTTGGCGACCGGAGCGGGGGCCGGAGCGGCTTTGGCGGCCTCAACAGCTTTGGGCGCTGCACCGACCGCGCCTTCGGTCACGATGGCAAGGCGGGCGTTTGCGGCCACGGTTGTGCCTTCGGGGGCAAGGATTTCGGCCAGCACGCCCGAAACCGGGCTGGGAACCTCGACCGAGACTTTGTCGGTTTCAAGTTCGCACAGCATCTCGTCCTGTTTCACAGTGTCGCCCGGCTTTTTGAACCAGGTGGAAACCGTGGCTTCCGAGACGCTTTCGCCCAAGCTAGGCACCATCACATCAGTCATTTTTCAATCTCCTGCGCGGTTGCGCGTGTTCTTAGGGGCGGCGGGGTCAGAGACCCAGCGCCGCGTTCACCAGGGTTTGCTGTTCATGTTTGTGGCGGCTCGCCAGACCCGTTGCCGGGGCCGAGTTGGCGATGCGGCCTGCATAGCGCGCACGGCTGTGCTTGGCACCGATCTGGGTCAGAATGACCTCAATTTCCGGTTCGATGAACAGCCACGCGCCTTGGTTCTTCGGCTCTTCCTGACACCAGATGATCTCGGCACCCTTGAAGCGCGAGAGTTCGGCGGCAAGCGATTTCGCCGGAACCGGGTAAAGCTGTTCGACGCGCAGCAGGTAAACATCGTCCAGACCCTTGGCATCGCGTTCGGCCAGCAGGTCGTAATAGACCTTGCCCGAACACAGCACCACGCGCTTGATCTTGTCGTCGGCCTGCAGTTTGACCGTCGAGTTGCCCTTTTGCGCGTCGTCCCACATCACGCGGTGGAAGCTGGAGCCATCGGTGAAATCGGCGGCTTCGGACACGCAGAGCGGGTGACGCAGCAGCGATTTCGGCGTCATCAGGATCAGCGGTTTGCGGAAATCACGATGCAGCTGGCGGCGCAGGATGTGGAAGTAGTTCGCAGGCGTTGTGCAGTTGGCAACGATCCAGTTGTCATGTGCGGACAGTTGCAGGAAGCGTTCCAGACGGGCGGAGGAGTGTTCCGGCCCCTGACCTTCGAACCCGTGCGGCAGCAGGCAGACAAGGCCCGACATCCGCAGCCACTTCGCCTCGCCCGAGTTGATGAACTGGTCGAACATGATCTGCGCGCCGTTGGCGAAATCGCCGAACTGGGCTTCCCACATCGTCAGGGCGTTGGGTTCGGACAGCGAATAGCCGTATTCGAAGCCCAGCACCGCATATTCCGACAGCATGGAGTCGATGACTTCATAGCGGGCCTGACCCGGACGGATATGGTTCAGCGGGTAGTAACGCTCTTCGGTGGTCTGGTCGATGAAACCGGAATGGCGCTGCGAGAAGGTGCCACGGGTGCAATCCTGCCCTGCCAGACGGACGGGGAAACCTTCGACCTGAAGGCTGCCAAAGGCCAAAGCTTCGGCGGTGGCCCAATCAAAGCCCTTGCCGGATTCGAACATTTTGGCCTTGGAATCAAGCTGGCGGGCCACGGTTTTATGCAAATCAAAACCTTCGGGGGCGCGGGTCAGGGCGCGGCCCACTTCGGCCAAAGTCTCGGGTTTGATCGAGGTCACGCCGCGCTGGTAGTTGTCCAGATCTTTGGGCGACAGCGATTTCCAGCGCCCGTCCAGCCAGTCGGCCTTGTTGGGCTTGTAGTCTTTGCCGACTTCGAATTCTTCATTCAGGCGGGCCTGGAAGGCGGCCTTCATGTCTTCGATCTCGCCCTCGGGGATCAGCCCGTCTTTCACCAGACGTTCGGTGTAAAGTTGCAGCGTCGTCTTCTGCTTGCGGATGCGGTTGTACATCGCGGGGTTGGTGAACATCGGCTCGTCGCCTTCGTTGTGACCAAAGCGGCGATAGCAGAAGATGTCCAGAACCACGTCCTTGTGGAAGGTCTGGCGGAATTCGGTGGCCACCTTGGCGGCATGCACCACAGCCTCGGGGTCGTCGCCGTTGACGTGGAAGATCGGCGCTTCGACCATCAGGGCGATGTCGGTGGGGTAGGGGCTTGACCGGCTGAACGACGGTGCGGTGGTGAAACCGATCTGGTTGTTCACAACGATATGGATGGTGCCGCCGGTGCGGTGGCCTTTCAGACCCGACAGACCGAAACATTCCGCCACAACGCCTTGGCCCGCAAAGGCCGCGTCACCGTGCAGCAGGATCGGCAACACCTGATGGCGGTCGGTATCGTTCAACTGGTCCTGCTTGGCGCGGACCTTGCCCAGAACCACGGGGTTCACCGCCTCAAGGTGGCTGGGGTTCGCGGTGAGGCTAAGGTGAACGGTGTTGCCGTCAAAGGTGCGGTCGCTGGACGCGCCAAGGTGATATTTCACATCGCCCGAGCCATCGACGTCTTCGGGCTTGAAGCTGCCGCCTTGGAATTCGTTGAAGATCGCGCGGTAGGGCTTCATCATCACATTGGCCAGAACCGACAGGCGGCCCCGGTGCGGCATGCCGATCACGATGTCTTTGACACCCAGATTGCCGCCGCGCTTGATGATCTGCTCCATCGCGGGGATCAGCGATTCGCCGCCGTCCAGACCAAAGCGTTTTGTCCCCATGTATTTGACATGCAGGAACTTTTCATAGCCTTCGGCTTCGACCAGTTTGTTCAGGATGGCCTTGCGGCCTTCGCGGGTGAAGGCGATTTCCTTGCCGTAGCCTTCGATCCGCTCTTTCAGCCAAGCGGATTGCACGGGATCAGAAATGTGCATGTATTGCAGCGCGAAGGTGCCGCAATAGGTGCGCTTCACGATGTCGATGATCTGGCGCATCGAGGCCATTTCAAGCCCCAGCACGTTGTCGATGAAGATCGGGCGATCCATATCGGCATCGGTAAAGCCGTAGGAGGCGGGATCAAGCTCGGGGTGGTTGCCGCGGTCGGTCATGCCCAGTGGGTCCAGATCGGCGGCAAGGTGGCCGCGGATGCGGTAGGCGCGGATGATCATGATGGCGCGGATGCTGTCCAGCACGGCACGCTGCACTTGCGCGTCGGTCAGCGAGACGCCCTTTTCAGCGGCTTTTTCGACGATCTTCTTGCCTGCACCGCGTGCTTCGGGGGCGGCGGGCCATTCGCCGGTCAGCGCGGCGGTCAGGTCATCGGCGGGGACGGGCGGCCAGTCGGCGCGCGCCCAGGACGGGCCAGCGGCCTGCCGCTTGGCGTCCATCTCGTTCTCGTTCAGGCTGCGGAAGAAATCGGCCCATTGCGCGTCAACCGATGCCGGATCGTTGGCATAGCGGGCCGCGAGTTGGTCGATATAGTCGGCATTCGCCCCTTGCAGGAAGGAAGAGGCGTGGAATTGGGTGTTGGGGGATTGTTCGGTCATGTCTTGCCTCCCTGTGATGCGGCCCGAGGGGCCAAGGCGGCGGGGATAGCCCCCACCGCCCCAGATCAAACTAGTTAAAGAGTGTTGCCAAGGCCGAGGTCAGCGCCTCGTTCGTCTGGGCATAGCGCAGCGAATTTATGAAACCCGCCACCAGAACGGCCAGCAGCAGGCTGAAAGACAGGATCGCCCTGTCTTCAGGTGCATCCTGCACGGTGTCTGCATGGCGGGGTGAACCCCGCCCTACAGGTGCTGCGTTGGCAGGGCGGGGTTCGCCCCGCCATCCGGGTGCGGTTTTCATTTGCCCAAAGCCTTCATCACGGCCTCGCCCAGCGTGGCGGGGCTGTCGGCCACGATGATGCCGGCCGAGCGCATGGCCTCGATCTTCGATTCTGCGTCACCCTTGCCGCCCGAAACGATGGCACCGGCATGGCCCATGCGGCGGCCAGCGGGGGCGGTGCGGCCAGCGATGAAGCCTGCGGTCGGCTTCCAGCGGCCACGCGCCTTTTCGTCTTTCAGGAACTGCGCTGCGTCTTCTTCGGCAGCGCCGCCAATTTCACCGATCATAATGATCGAGTGGGTTTCCGGATCGGCCAGGAACATCTCAAGGATGTCAATGTGTTCGCTGCCCTTGATCGGGTCGCCGCCGATGCCCACGGCCGAGGATTGGCCAAGGCCCACATCGGTGGTCTGCTTGACGGCTTCGTAGGTCAGGGTGCCGGAACGGCTGACCACACCGACCGAGCCTTTGGAGAAGATGCTGCCCGGCATGATACCGATCTTGCATTCGCCGGGGGTCATCACGCCGGGGCAGTTCGGCCCGATCAGGCGGGATTTGGAGCCTTCCAGCGCGCGTTTCACCCGCATCATGTCCAGCACCGGGATGCCTTCGGTGATGCAGACGATCAGCTCCATCTCGGCGTCGATGGCCTCAAGGATGGAGTCGGCGGCGAAGGGCGGCGGCACGTAGATCACGGACGCATTGGCGTCGGTTGCGTGCTTTGCCTCGTGGACCGAGTTGAACACCGGCAGGTTCAGGTGCAGCGAACCGCCCTTGCCGGGGGTGACACCGCCGACCATCTTGGTGCCATAGGCGATGGCCTGTTCCGAGTGGAAGGTGCCTTGCGAGCCGGTGAAGCCTTGGCAGATCACGCGGGTGCTGGAATTGACGAGAACGGACATTTTTCTCTCCGTAGGGCGGGGTTCACCCCGCCATGATTGCGAACGAAAGGCGGGGTTAACCCCGCCCTACGGTTATCCCTTGACGGCCTTGACGATCTTTTGCGCCGCATCCGACAGGTTGTCGGCGGCGATCACGTTCAGGCCCGAATTGCGGATGATGTCCTTGCCCAGCTCGACGTTGGTGCCTTCAAGGCGCACCACCAGCGGAACCTTCAGGCCGACTTCTTTCACAGCCGCGATCACGCCTTCGGCGATGATGTCGCAGCGCATGATGCCGCCGAAGATATTTACAAGGATGCCTTTGACGTTGGGGTCAGAGGTGATGATCTTGAACGCCTCGGTCACTTTTTCCTTGGTGGCACCACCGCCGACGTCAAGGAAGTTCGCCGGTTCCGCGCCGTAAAGCTTGATGATGTCCATCGTGGCCATCGCAAGGCCCGCGCCGTTCACCATGCAGCCGATCTCGCCATCCAGCGCGATGTAGTTCAGATCGAATTTGGAGGCGGCGAGTTCTTTGGGGTCTTCCTCGGTTTCGTCGCGCAGGGCGGCGATGTCGGGGTGGCGGTAGATGGCGTTGCCGTCAAAGCTCATCTTCGCGTCAAGAAGTTTCAGGTTGCCGTCGGTCATCACCACAAGCGGGTTGATCTCGAGCATCTCCATGTCTTTTTCGATGAAGAGTTTGTAGAGGTTCTTCACGATGCCGACGCATTGCTTGACCTGATTGCCTTCCAGACCCAGCGCGAAAGCAACGCGGCGGCCGTGGAAATCCGACAGGCCCGAAGCGGGATCGACGGTGAAGGTCAGGATTTTCTCGGGCGTGTTGTGGGCCACGTCTTCGATCGACATGCCGCCCTCGGTGGACACCACGAAGGACACGCGGCTGGTGGCGCGGTCGATCAGAATGGCCAGATACAGCTCGCGCGCAATGTCGCTGCCGTCTTCGATGTAGATGCGGTTGACCTGCTTGCCAGCCGGGCCGGTCTGCACGGTGACAAGGGTGCGGCCCAGCATCTGACGGGCAAATTCGGCAGCCTCACCGACCGAACGGGCAAGGCGGACGCCGCCTTTTTCACCGGCTTCGGGTTCGACAAAATGGCCTTTGCCACGGCCACCGGCGTGGATCTGCGCCTTGACCACCCAGAGCGGGCCATCGAGTTCACCGGCAGCGGTCTTGGCCTCTTCGGCCTTGGTCACGGCGCGGCCATCGGACACCGGGATGCCGTAGCTGCGTAGCAGTGCCTTGGCTTGGTATTCGTGGATGTTCATGGATTTGTCCCATCAGCTTGGATTTGAGGCGTGATGGCACAGAAAAAGGCAGGGTCAAAACGGGAAGTTGCAGGGATCACAGGAAAAGCGACATTTGTGATCACACGAAAATTTTCTGTGATCACAAGCGCGATTTTGTTAACGCAAACGGCTCAGTTCAGCCAGATCGACAGCAGCATCGGATCGCCACCAACCAGATTTTCAAAGGCTGACCAACTGTCGGGGGTGACCAGCGGGCCGGTTTCCAGATAGGGCAACGCGGCCCAGCCCTGAAACCATCCCGCCACATCCACCGCGCGCGGATCGGTGAAGATGCGGCCCACGTTGACACCGCCCTTGTCACCGATGCGCCAGTAGGGAACCAGCTTTTCGCCCTTCAGGATCGCCTCGCCATCCGCCAGAACGCCTTGCCATGTGACGCCGGTGCCGGGGGGCAGGGTGAGGCCAAGCGCCGAGGTCTGGCTGTCATTGGGCAGCCATTCCTGTGTGTTGTCCGTCTCCATGCCCACCAGCGTCCAGAAGCGGCGGTTCTCGGCGATGCAGGCCAGCAGGTGATCGCGGGCGGTCAACATCAGGGCGGGATCGGGGGCTTGGTTCAGGGTGGCAAGGATCATCGCAAAAGTGTCGACGCTGTCGGGGGCTGCCCTGCTGCCAAGGAAGAAATCGGGCGGGGCCTCGCCCCATTTTGCCATCGTCGCCCGCGCGCCCATGACGCGGGAAATCGGCTCGGTCGGGTCATAGGCCAGCACGATCTGCGAGATGCCGGTCAGCAGATGGGCATAGGCCGAAAGCCATGCCGCATCGGCGGCATCAAAGCGGATCACCGGAGCGGGTGTAGCGGGATCACGCTCGGCCCATTGCCAGCCCAGAAGGGCGGGGCCTGCGATATCCAGCAAGTTCTCGCCCGTGTCGCGGGTGGCATTATCGTTCACGTCGAACCACAGATCGCCCAGCGAGACAGTCAGCCCGAAATCATCGCTGGAGGGGGTGGCGGCAAGGCTGGCCTGGGCGATGGTCAGTTGCGCCTCGGCGTCGCGGAAGATTTGCGCGATGGTGGCGGGATCAAACGGAGGCGGGTTCGGGTTGTCGGTCAGCGGCAGGCGCAGCAGCGGCAGCATGCCGGTGCGATCGGTCAGGCCGGCCTTCCAGCGGGTCTGGAAACTGCCTTCGATGGCGCGCAGGAATTGCACGCTGCCAAGCGCAAGCTGATCTTCGGGCTTGCGCTCGGTCAGGGCGGCAAGGCGGGTTTCGGTGGCGGCAAGGCCGGTGCGGGCGATCTCTTGGGAAATCGTCTCGGCGGATGCGGCAAAGGGTGTGGCCGCAAGAAACAGCAGGGGGAGCAGGCGCATCGCAATCTCCGGTTATTTTGGCGGCAGGGTGCGCTTTTGTCGGCGATAACGCAACCGGCGGCAGGGGTATGGAATCCCTCAGTTCGGGGTGGCAACCAGCAAGATCTGGCCACGCGGCAGGCGGTTCGGGCGCAGATCGGCCGAAAAGCCCGAAGCGGTGGTCAGGTGCAGCACGTCGGCGGCCAGCATGTGATAGGGCGCGCGGGTGTCATGCGTCACCACGCCGTCGGGTTGTTTGACGGGGTGCAGGCTGCTTGCGGCATCGGGGGCAAGGAACACTGTGAACAGCAGCTTTTGCAACGCCGGAAAGCGGGTGCGGATCTGCAGCAGCGCGCGGCGCAGGTGGTTGGCGGGCAGATGGGTAAAGACCGCAAAGGCGATGGCGTGGGTGATGGTGTCGGGAATGCGGGGGAAATCGAAACTGGCGTCTTCGATCAGGTGATCGGCGGGCAGGCGGGTCGGGTCTGCCAGTTCCACCGCGTGACCCTGCCGCATCAGCGCGCCCGACAGGTCGGTGGCCCAGTAATGGCCGGGGTCAAGATAGGGAACCGCCTTGCAGCCCAGCCGCAGCGATCCGGCCCCGATATCGAGGAGGTGATGGTCGGGCAGCAGCCCTTCGTCCAGCAAGAGCGCCATTTGCGCGCGCCCCGTCTCGTCCCAGCGCCCGCCCACGATGTCGCGGTGACGGCCTTTGGCAAGGCTGTCTGCGTAGAAGTTCGGCGCGTGATAGGGAGAGATATGTTGGGCCATGCCGCTTTATGCAGGCAGATAGGGGCGCCCATCAAGCCCGCGCGGGGCTTGATGGGCAGATCAGATTACGCCAGCGCCGACTTAAGCCAGCGACGGGTCGATGGCTTTGCAGGCGGCGACAAGGCCCTTCACGGCGTCAACCGATTTGGTGAACATGGCCTGTTCGTCCGCGTTCATCTTGATGTCGACGATGCGTTCCACGCCGCCCGCACCAAGGATCGTCGGCACACCGACATAAAGCCCGTCCAGACCCAGTGCGCCATCGACATAGGCCGCGCAGGGCAGCAGGCGCTTTTGGTCCTTCAGGTAAGCTTCGGCCATCTCGATCGCCGAAGTGGCAGGCGCATAGAAGGCCGAGCCGGTTTTCAGCAGGCCAACGATTTCGGCGCCGCCATCACGGGTGCGCTGCACGATGCCGTCCAGCTTTTCCTGCGTGGTCCAGCCCATTTCGACCAGATCCGGCAGCGGCACGCCGCCAACAGTGGAATAACGCACCAAGGGAACCATGGTGTCGCCATGGCCGCCCAGCACGAATGCGGTCACGTCGCGCATCGAGACGTTGAATTCAACCGACAGGAAGTGGCGGAAGCGCGCCGAGTCCAGAACGCCGGCCATGCCGACGACCTTGTTGTGCGGCAGGCCCGAAAACTCGCGCAGCGCCCAGACCATCGCATCCAGCGGGTTGGTGATGCAGATGACGAAAGCGTTCGGCGCATGGGCCTTGATGCCCTCGCCAACCGACTTCATCACTTTCAGGTTGATGCCCAGCAGGTCATCGCGCGACATGCCCGGCTTGCGCGGCACGCCTGCGGTCACGATGCACACATCTGCGCCCGCGATATCGGCGTAGGAATTGGCACCCTTGATGCTGGCGTCAAAGCCTTCGGAGGGACCGGACTGCGAGATGTCCAGTGCCTTGCCTTGGGGCGTACCTTCGGCGATGTCGAAGAGGACGATGTCCCCCAATTCCTTGATGGCTGCGAGATGGGCGAGCGTGCCGCCGATCTGGCCTGCGCCGATAAGCGCGATCTTGGGTCTGGCCATGGTATTCCCCCTAAGGCTGAATGATGCGTGACGGCAGGGTGGTAAGCCCAAAACCCCCCATCGCGCAAGCCCGCTGCGCTGCGGCAAAGTGGGAAGGCTGGTTTAGGGGCCATGTTTGCGCTAAAGCGGGCGCAAAGTAGGGCGACGGGGCAGAGGTTCGGCATGGACGGCGCGTTTTTCTGGTCGCTGGCGGTCATCGCGGCGATTCTCGTCGGCATGGGCAAGGGCGGTTTGCCGGTGGTGGGGATGCTGTCGGTGCCAGTGCTGGCGCTGGTGATGTCACCTGTTGCGGCGGCGGGGCTGCTGCTGCCGGTCTATGTGGTGTCGGATATGTTCGGCCTTTATGCCTATCGCCACGCCTTTGACCGCCGCGTGCTGGCGATCATGGTGCCGTCGATGACCATCGGGGTGGTCTTGGGTTATTTCACCGCATCGGTGGTGTCCGAGGATTGGGTGACGGTGCTGATCGGGGTGATCGGGGTGGTTTTTGCCCTGAACCTGCTGATCCGGCACAAGGTGCAGACCGCGCCACGCCGCGCCGAGGTGCCTGCCGGGTTGTTCTGGGGCAGCGTTACCGGCTTTGTCAGCTTTGTCAGCCATTCGGGCGGCCCGCCCTATCAGGTCTATACCCTGCCTTTGGGGATGAAGAAGGCGGCTTACGCGGGAACCTCGACCATCGCCTTTACCTATTGCAACGCGATCAAGCTGATTCCCTACACCATGCTGGGGCAGATCAATCTGCATTCGCTGGAAAAGGTGCTGGTGTTGATGCCGGTGGCGGCGGTGTCGGTCTTTGCAGGTGTGCGGCTGGTGAAATGGCTGCCCGAGCGGCTGTTCTTTCAGCTTGTCACATGGGCGCTGCTGCTGGTGTCGATCAAGCTGGTATATGATGGCGCGGCAGGTGTGATCGCGGGTTGAGGGGCGGCAAATCCGGCTTGGGTTGCCAGAATCACGCCTGCAAAGCCAAGCGACAGCGCGAAAAGCATCTTTTCCATCGGGGACTCCGGTGCGGGGTTCAGAGGCAGCCTGCACGGGGGATGCAACAAATCCGTTAACGGCGCGCGCGGGTTTTTCTGCGATGCGGCATTTTTGGCCTTGCCGAATATGCCGAAATGTTGCCTCTGGACGCAAGATTATTGCTTGGAGAGAATCATGGCTCTGCGTCCCTACCGCTCGGTTCTGTATATTCCCGGATCAAAAGAGCGCGCGCTTGAGAAAGCGCGGGAGCTGGCGGCGGATGCGATCATCTTCGATCTGGAAGACGCGGTGGCCCCCGAAGAAAAGGACCGCGCCCGCGATCTGCTGGCGGAAACGCTGCGGACCACCGATTACGGACGCCGCGCGCGGATCGTGCGGATCAACGGGCTGGATACGGTGTGGGGGCGCAAGGATGCGCTGGCCTTTGGCGCGCATGAGGGCGCGGATGCGCTGCTGCTGCCCAAGGTGAACCGCGCTGCCGATCTGGACGATCTGGCGGGGCGCGCGCCGGGCAAGCCGCTTTGGGCGATGATGGAAACCGCGCTGGGCATGCTCAACGCCGCCGAGATTGCGGCGCATCCGGCCTTGCAGGGCATGGTGATGGGGACGAATGATCTGGCCAAGGAATTGGGCAGCCGCTTTCGCCCCGACCGGATGGCGCTGCAAACGGGGTTGGGCCTGTGCCTGCTGGCCGCCCGCGCGCATGGCCGTGTGATCGTTGATGGTGTCTATAACGCCTTCAAGGACGACGAGGGCTTGCGCGCCGAATGTGAACAGGGCCGCGATATGGGCTTTGACGGCAAGACCCTGATCCATCCGCTGCAACTGGACATCACCAACGCCGCCTTTGCGCCCTCGGATGCCGAGATCGATCTGGCGCGTCGGCAGATCGAGGCCTTTAGCGCCGCGCAGGCCGCAGGGCAGGGCGTGGCCGTTGTGGATGGAAAGATCGTCGAAAACCTGCATATCGTCACCGCAGAGGCAACGCTGGCCAAGGCCCGCGCGATTGCCGAAGGGGTTTGACAGGGGTTTCCTATGACGTTGATTGCGATTGGCTTGGCGCTTTGGGCGCTGCCGCACTGGTTCAAGCGGCTGGCACCCGAGATGCGCGCCGGGATAGGCGACAAGGCCAAGGGCGTGGTCGCGGTGGCCACGCTGGCGGGTCTGGTGCTGATGGTGCTGGGCTATCGCGGGTCCGAGTTCGTGCCGGTCTACACGCCGATGCCGGGCATGGGCCATGCCAATAACACCTTGATGCTGATCTCGGTTTTCCTGTTTGGCGTGGGCGGCACCAAGGGCGTGCTTTACACGCGGCTGCGGCATCCGATGCTACTGGGAACCGTGATCTGGGCTGTGGCGCATTTGCTGGTGAATGGCGATCAGGCCTCGATCCTGCTGTTCGGCGGGATGGGGCTGTGGGCGCTGATCTCGATGGGGCTGATCAACCGCGCGGGGGCTTGGGTGGTTCCGGCCAACGGGCGCGGCTTCAAGGGCGATCTGATGAACGTTGCAGGCACGCTGCTGTTGTTCGGCGTCATTGCGATGGTTCACAAATGGCTGGGCCATCCGGTTTTCGCGGGGACATATTACTGATGAAGCTCTATCGGTTTCTGTCGGATGATGACACTTCGGCCTTTTGCCACAAGGTTTCGGCGGCTCTTTCAAAGGGGTGGTCGCTGCACGGCGATCCGCAATATGCCTTTGACGCCAGCCGTGGCGTGATGCGCTGCGGGCAGGCGGTGGTGAAAGAGGTTCCGGGAACTTACGACCCCGAGATGAAGCTGGGCGAGGCCTAGGTCGGGGTGAACCCCGACGCCCCTGCCAGTGGAGGCATGTCGGGGTGAACCCCGACCTACGGGCGGCTGGTTTTGCGGTGACGTTTGGGATGTCGGGGTTTGCGTCGGGGTGACACCCGAGCGACGGGTAAAGGAAATGGTGTAGGTCGGGGTTCACCCCGACTCCCGCGCCGCAATGTCGGGGTAAACCCGGGTTACGAGGGCAAGATGAAAACCAACGCAGGGCGTTTCTTTGAGGATTACCGTCTGGGCGAGACCATCGTCCATGCCGTGCCGCGCACGGTTTCGGGCGGGGAACGGGCGCTTTATCACGCGCTCTATCCGGCGCGGGGCGCGCTTTACTCCTCGGACGAATTCGCGCGTGCCTGCGGCCTGCCTGCCGCGCCCTTGGATGATCTGATTGCCTTCCACACGGTCTTTGGCAAGACCGTGCCGGACATCAGCCTGAACGCCATTGCCAATCTGGGCTATGCCGAGGGGCGCTGGCTGCATCCTGTTCATGCGGGTGACAGCTTGCGGTCGGAATCGACGGTGATCGGGTTGAAGGAAAACTCGAACGGGCAATCGGGCGTGGTTTACGTGCGGACGGTTGGCTTTAACCAGCACGGGGTTGCAGTGCTGGAATATGTCCGCTGGGTGATGGTGCGAAAGCGCCGCATGGATGCGCCTGCGCCCGAAGCGGTGGTGCCGGATCTGGCAAAGGTGGTGGAGCCGCAGCGGTTGGTCATCCCGCAAGGGCTTGATTTCACGCGCTATGATTTCACGCTGGCCGGAGAGCCGCACCGCTGGGGTGACTATGCGATTGGCGAGCAGATCGACCATGTGGATGGTGTAACGGTGGAAGAGGCCGAGCATATGCTGGCCACGCGCCTGTGGCAGAACACCGCCAAGGTGCATTTCGACGCCACCAACCGTGCTGACGGGCGGCGGCTGATCTATGGCGGGCATGTGATCAGCCTTGCGCGGGCGCTGTCCTTCAACGGGCTGGCCAATGCCCAGATGATCGTGGCGCTGAATGCGGGCGCCCATGCCAATCCCTGCTTTGCGGGCGATACCGTGCGGGCGTGGTCGCAGGTGCTGGACCGCGCCGATACGGCAGCGCCCGGAGTGGGGGCGATCCGGTTGCGACTGGTCGCGGTGAAACACGGGGCCGCGCCCTTTGCGTTGCGGGGCGAGGACGGCAAATACGCGCCCGAGGTGCTGCTGGATCTGGATTACTGGGCCTTGATGCCGAAATGACAGACGCCCGCCCTTGGGACAGGGCGGGCGGTTTTTCAACCTTGCAGGGGCCAGGGATGCGGTTTTCGACCCGTCCTGACCGATGACAGAGTTGCTATTCGGTGGTGTTGCCCAACGTGGCCTGCAAAACGAAGATCAGTTGACCGCCCGCGTCAGGTACGAAGATTGTAAGGCCTGAGCCAGACACGACAGAGGTCATCGGCCCCGCGACCTGCGTGACCGTCACAGCGGTCTGGCCCGCCCAAAGCGGGGCGGCGAAAGTTGCGGTGGCAAGCGCCAGAATGGACAGTGCTTTCATCTTAGTTCCCCGTCAGGCTGAAGGTACGACCGATGTCGATGGACAGTTTGCGCTGGGCGTCGTCGTCGATATCGCTGATCGACACCGAAATCGGCGTGCCTTGCAGGAAGTCCGGCTGCCATGTTGCGCCGATGACCGGCGTGTCACCGGCAAAGCCGATGCTGACGGCCCAATCGGAGTTCAGGCTATAGCCGAAAGACCCGATCGCCTCGACGTCGTTGTTGGCGTTCAGCGCCGTGGTGGCCCCCAACGTTACAATCGCCGGATGCGGGCCGATCCCGAACATGTAAGACCCGATCAGCGAGGCGTTTTCCGGCAGCGCCTCGGCATCGCCCCAAGCGCCAAGGTTGCCTGCCGCCAGCATCACCGAATAAATGCCCTTGGTGTTGACCTGAAACGCCTTGTGGATACTGGCCGAGACATTGCCCGAGGCCCCAAAGCTGCGGAACGAGGTCAGGTTCACGTCAAATTGCAGGCCCACGCCGGAAACAGGGTCGCCAAGCCCGAGGCTAAGGGCGGTCGAGGCGTCAAGCCTTTCGCCGCCGGGACCACGCACGGGACCGTAGCTGCCTGAAAAAGACAGGCCAACGGTCTGGCCCGACAAGCCGAATGCGGTGGAGAGGCCGGCTGTCCCAAGCGTCAGTTTCCCGAGTGGTGTGCCGGTTTGCGCGGTTGCGCCCGTTGCGGCCAAGGCCATTGCCCCAGCGAAAAGGATAGTCTTCATCAATCTGCCTCTGTCGGGATACGTCCGACTATACATACGGTTTGTTTTCATTATCATGGCGTTGCAGGTCTGGCACGGCACCCGCTTTGTCCCGTTCGATCTTCAATATATCCTTTAGCCTGTCAACAAAGCCCGCGCAGGTTGAGTGAGTATCGCGGGGAAATGTTGCCAAATTGTATACCGCTTTGCGCGGGGGGATCAGGTCTTGCGGACAAGTGGCTTGCGCCGGGCCTGTGTTCCGTCGGATCATCGCAGCTATGCCCGCACTCGCCCCGGAGGAATGATGCGCCGCCTTTTCTTGCTTGCCCTGCTTGCCTTTGCTGCGCCCGCCGCCGCCTTCGAGATGCCCGAAGATCAGGATGCGGCGGATTTCGTCACCGCCAATGTGATCTCGACCTTTTATCACGAGCTTGGCCACGGGCTGATCGATGTGCTGCAACTGGCGGTGCTGGGGCGCGAGGAAGACGCCGCCGACACGCTGTCGGCCGTGCTGATGCATCAGGTCTGGGATGAGGAATCGGCCACCACGCTGGTTTACGGCACCGCAAACGCCTTCTGGCTTTATGCAAACGAGGCAGAACAGCAGGGCTATGAGACTGCCTATTGGGACGAACACAGTCTTGATATGCAGCGCTATTACAATCTGGTGTGTCTGTTCTACGGGGCCGATCCTGATCTGCGCGAAGATGATGCGGTCGAGTTGGAACTGCCAGAGGGGCGGGCCGAACGCTGTCCCGAAGAATATGCCTTGGCCGAAGAGTCCTGGGGGGCAATGCTGGCGGGGCTTGAACCGGGCAAAGATGCCAAGGGACTGGTGATGCAAGGCGACACATCCGACCCGCTGGTAGCGCTGCTGGCAGAGGAGGTAAGCACCATGAATGCAAGCTATGCGCTGCCCGAAGAGATCACCGTGCAGGTGGCCGAATGTGGCGAAGCCAATGCGTTTTATGATCCGTCCGAGAAATCCATCACCTTTTGCTGCGAATATGCCGATGACCTTTTGCGGTTGTGGCAGGCGCAACAATAGGTAAATTTTGTGATCACGCCAATTTTGCGCGTGATCACAAAGTGGAAAATATGCCGATGATAGCGGCAACATCATGCCGCAGATGCACAGACGCGCGTGACAGGCGCGAATTACGCGCTATTGAAGTAAGTAGAACAGACTGCGCGCGCCGACCCATGGCATGCCGTCAGCGACAAAAGAGGGAACCGATATGGCCGAAGTGAAGCGGGTCGAACGACCCCTGTCCCCGCACCTGCAAATCTATCGTCCGCAACTGACCTCGATCACCTCGATCCTGACGCGGATCACCGGCAATGCGCTGATCGTGGGCGTGGCGCTTGCGGTATGGTGGCTGCTGGCGGCGGCGGTGTCGGATGAATATTTCGCCACGGCGAACTGGGTGGCCACAAGCTGGCTTGGCGATCTGGTGTTTGCCGGATCGGCCTGGGCGGTGTGGTATCACTATCTGGCGGGGCTGCGGCACCTGTATTTCGACGCGGGTCACGGGCTTGACATCGCCACCGCAGAAAAGCTGGGCTGGGCCTGCATCATCGGTTCGGTCGTGCTGACCGTTGCCACCATCGTGATCGTGTAAGGGGGCGGACATGCGCTATCTGACAGACCGCAAGCGCGCCGTGGGCAAGGGTGCCTCGCACACCGGCACCGCGCATCACTGGTCGATGACCGTTTCCGCCGTGGCACTGGCCTTCATGGTGCCGACGTGGGTTTACATCTTTGGCCATGCGCTGGGCCAATCCCGCGCCGAAGTTGTGGAAACCTTCTCGCACCCGTTCCCTGCGATCCTGACCGCGATGGTTCTGGTGGTGGGGATGCGGCATTTTGCCAAGGGTGCCACCATGATGATCGAGGATTATGCCCACGGCACCGCCCGTAAAATCGGCATCCTGACCATCTATTCGCTGTCTTCCGTGATTGCCGCGACGGGGCTTTACGCCCTGATCCGCATCGCGCTTTAAGGTGTCTGACATGACCGCTTATCCGTATGAAGTGCATGACTATGATGTGGTTGTGGTGGGGGCTGGCGGCGCTGGCCTGCGCGCCACGCTGGGCATGGCCGAGCAAGGGCTTCGCACCGCCTGCGTGACCAAGGTTTTTCCGACCCGTTCGCATACCGTGGCCGCACAGGGGGGCATTGCCGCGTCTTTGGGCAACATGGGGCCGGACTCGTGGCAATGGCACATGTATGACACCGTGAAGGGGTCGGACTGGCTGGGCGATACCGACGCGATGGAATACCTTGCGCGTGAAGCCCCCAAAGCTGTGTATGAGCTGGAGCATTACGGTGTGCCGTTCTCGCGCACCGAGGAAGGCAAGATCTACCAGCGCCCCTTCGGTGGCCACACCACCGAATTCGGTGAAGGCCCGCCGGTGCAGCGCACCTGTGCAGCGGCCGACCGCACCGGCCATGCCATCCTGCACACGCTTTACGGCCAATCGCTGAAGAACAACGCCGAATTCTTCATCGAATATTTCGCCATTGACCTGATCATGACCGACGGCGTTTGCACGGGCGTGGTGGCGTGGAAGCTGGACGATGGCACGATCCATGTGTTCAACGCCAAGATGACCGTGCTGGCGACGGGCGGCTATGGCCGTGCCTATTTCAGCGCGACTTCGGCCCATACCTGCACCGGTGACGGTGGCGGCATGGTGGCGCGGGCTGGCCTGCCCTTGCAGGATATGGAGTTCGTGCAGTTCCACCCGACCGGCATCTACGGCTCTGGCTGCCTGATCACCGAAGGCGCGCGGGGCGAGGGCGGCTATCTGACCAACTCGAACGGCGAACGCTTTATGGAGCGTTATGCGCCCCATTACAAAGACCTGGCGCCGCGCGATTACGTCAGCCGCTGCATGACGATGGAAATCCGCGAAGGTCGCGGCGTGGGCGCGCATGGCGACCATATCCACCTGAACCTGAGCCACCTGCCCAAGGCCACGCTGGATCTGCGCCTACCCGGCATTTCGGAATCGGCCAAGATTTTCGCCGGTGTCGATCTGCAAAAAGAGCCGATCCCCGTGCTGCCGACGGTTCACTACAACATGGGCGGTATTCCCACCAACTACTGGGGCGAGGTGCTGAACCCGACGGCGGAAAATCAGGACGCCACCGTTCCGGGCCTGATGGCTGTGGGCGAGGCGGGCTGTGCCTCGGTGCATGGTGCGAACCGTCTGGGGTCAAACTCGCTGATCGACCTTGTGGTGTTTGGCCGTGCCGCCGCCATCCGCGCGGGCGAAATCGTGAACCCCAAGGAACGCGCTGGTGACGTGAACCGCGCCGAGGTGGACAAGGCGCTGTCGCGCTTTGACGCCACCCGCCATGCCAATGGCGCGATCCCGACTGCCGATCTGCGGCTTGAAATGCAGCGCACCATGCAATCGGATGCCGCTGTGTTCCGGACAGAAAAGACGCTGGCCGAGGGTGAGGTCAAGATGACCGCAATCGCCGGAAAGATGGGCGATCTGAAGGTGACCGACCGCAGCCTTGTCTGGAACAGCGACCTGATGGAAACGCTGGAGTTGCAAAACCTGATGCCGAACGCGCTGGCCACGATCTATGGCGCGCATGCCCGCACCGAAAGCCGCGGCGCGCATGCCCATGAAGATCACCCGACGCGGGACGATGCGAACTGGCGCAAACACTCGTTGGCGCATGTCGATGGCAACAAGGTCGCGCTGTCCTATCGCGCGGTGCATACCGATCCGCTGACCACCGAAGCCAATGGCGGGATTTCGCTGAAGAAAATCGCGCCAGCCGAGCGGAAATTCTGATGCGTGCGCTGGTCATCCCTGCGCTGATGCTGCTGGCGGCCTGCGATACGCAGGCGCTGACGGACAAGGCGTTGCGGCGTGCGGCGGAATCGGTGGTGACACCCGTGGTCAACCGCGACATGCCGGCGGCGGTGGCCGAAACCGCCACGCGCTGCATCCTTGATGCCGCGTCCAAATCGGAAATCGAAGGTCTGGCGCGGGATGTCGGGGTTGAGGCGGGAACGCTGACTGTCGCCAATATCCGCGCCATAGCCAGCCGTCCTGCCGCCGCCGCCTGCTTTGCAGCGGGCGGTGTGCCGCCACTTCGGGGATGAAGATGAAGCATTGGACCCTTGCGCTTGTTTGCCTTGTGCCGCTTTTGGCTTGCGGCCCTGTGCCTGTGGCGCAGGCCGAAAGATCCTGCCTTGAGCGGGCGCGTCTGGCGCAGCAACCGCGCGGCACCATCACGGTCGGCGGGACCTCTGAAGGCAAGCTGGCCGGTGGGCTGGAATTGACGGTTTCGTCAGATTATCTGACGGGCCGCGATCCGTCTGAGGTGTTCAATAGCTGCGTGAAGGCGCAATCGGGTGAGTTCCCGACGCGCCCGCTCTATGATCAACCGGGTTGGGTGCGCTAGGCGATGTCCGACATCCTGTTGCAATTTGACGAGGTTGACGTGGTTCCGACCACGGGCTTTGCCAAGCATATTGCAACGGGCGGACCGGTCTGGCCGGAGTTCGAGCATCAGGTCGATGCGCGGCATTGTCGGGGAGAGGTTCCGGTGGATAGCCTCCCCGCGCGGCGCGATGCGGTTGCGCGGATCACGACTCCGGCGGTTTGGGGTGGCATTCTGGACCGGCATTTCGGGCATCTGGTGGCCGAGCATCTGCCGCGCCTGCCCCATTCGCTGCGCGAACGCCCTGACGATCTTTATCTGTTCACCATCGAGCCGGGTCTGACCGAGGCCGATTTGCCAAGCCATATCTGGGACTTGCTGGCGTGGTATGGGGTCGCGCGCGCGCAGGTGCGGATCGTGACCGAACCGCTGCGCGTGGCCTGTCTGCGTGTGGCGCCTCAGGCTGAGATGTTGCCCTTGGTCGCGCCCTCGCACAGCTATCTGGCGCTTCTGGAGGCGCGGGCGCAGGCCAATGCCCTGACCTCCGATCTGAACGAGGTGCTTTACGTCACGCGCAGCGGTCTTGTGGCCGAAGGGCAGGGCGGCCATGCCGGTGAAGGCTATCTGGTGGAGCGGTTGCGCGATCAGGGCGTGGCGGTGATGGACCCGTCCTGCCTGCCGTTGCGGGCGCAGTTGGCGGGCTATGCCGGTGCGGCCAATCTGGTCTTTGCCGAAGGCTCGGCGGTGCATGGGCGACAGATTCTGGGGCGTTTGCCGCAAGAGATCCATGTCCTGCGCCGCAGGCCGGGGCGGTCGGTCGCGCGTGCGATGTTGCGACCGCGCTGCACGCGCCTGACCTATCATTCCACCAGTGCGGCGCTGTTGACGGATACGTTCCCCAATGGTCGCCCGCGCCCCGGATCGGCCGCCGCGATCTATGACCGCCATGTGCTGTTTTCCGCCTTTGCAGCACTTGGTGTCGATCTTTCCGAAGGTTGGGACGAGGGTGATTTTCACGCCGCCCAAATCGACGATCTGCGGGGCTGGATTGCCCATCACGCCCCTTCACCTGCGCAACTTGACGCCCATCGCAGCCTTCTGGCCGGCCTTGGGCTTGATCTTGATGCCCTTACCGCATTGCCCGCCCCCATTGCTTTGCCCGGTTCCGCCCCCGTGGCCTCCGGCGCTGTCTGAAAGGAAGACCCATGGTCCAGTTTACCCTTCCCAAGAATTCCAAAGTCCGCACCGGCAAGACCTGGCCCAAGCCGGATGGCAAGAATGTGCGGAAGTTCCAGATCTACCGCTGGTCGCCCGATGATGGCGAAAACCCGCGTGTCGATACCTATTTCGTCGATATGGACAAATGCGGCCCGATGGTTCTGGACGCGCTGATCAAGATCAAGAACGAGATCGACCCGACGCTGACCTTCCGCCGGTCCTGCCGTGAAGGGATTTGCGGGTCTTGTGCGATGAACATCGGCGGCATCAATACGCTGGCCTGTATTTACGGGCTGGACGAGGTGCGGGGCGATGTCAAAATCTATCCGCTGCCGCATATGCCGGTGATCAAGGACCTGATCCCCGACCTGACGCATTTCTACGCCCAGCACGCCAGCATCATGCCGTGGCTGGAAACCAAGACCAACCGTCCGGCCAAGGAATGGCGTCAGTCGATTGATGATCGCAAGAAACTGGACGGGCTTTATGAATGTGTGATGTGCGCGTCTTGCAGCACGTCCTGCCCGTCCTACTGGTGGAACGGCGATAAATATCTGGGACCGGCGGCCTTGCTGCACGCCTATCGCTGGATCATCGACAGCCGCGACGAAGCGACGGGCGAGCGTCTGGATGCGCTGGAAGATCCGTTCAAGCTGTATCGCTGCCACACCATCATGAACTGCACCAAAACCTGCCCCAAGGGGTTGAACCCCGCCAAGGCGATTGCGGCGATCAAGCAGATGATGGTTGAACGGGTGGTCTGAGGCCTGTGCAGCCCCTCTGGATCAGGGGGGCTGCGATGCCAAGGCTTCGGCTATTTCAGCGCCCGGAAGTCCTCTTGAACAGCGGCGGGCAAATGTTCGAACCCGTCGGTCAGATCGTGGATGCGGTCGATTATGCCGCAAATTTCGGCGCGCTGGTCTGTCGAGAAGGGCTGGCTGCGTGTCATGCTGGCAAGGCTGCGCGACGTGGCCGGACCGACAGCATAGGTCCAGCCATTGGTCAGCCCGTAGTCGCGCGCGGCCTTCAGAACGCCCGCCTCATCCTGCGGCTCAAGCTCGGCCCAATCCATCGCGCCGGTATGGGCCAATCCCCAATGCACCGTCGGATCAGCCAGCATATAGCCGTTTTCGCTGTATTGATCGATCCAGTCGGCGGCATAGGTCTGGAACAACAGGGTCGGGCGCGTGTAGCGGATATGCGCCGCCAAAGCGAAACCGGAGTCGCAAATACCTGCAAGCTTTGACAGCAAGGCAGAGACTTCGTTCACCTTTTGCGTGTTCTCTAGCATTCTTTTCACTTATAGTGCTTAGTGTTGCGGGGAACACGTAAAACGGGCAAACCACAACACCAGACCCTAAGCCCAATGGGCGTTTTCGGCAACTGTTTTGAGTAAATGACGCAGTTACAGGCCATGACCAATCAGATCGCCTTGATTGCCCCCGCAGGCTTTTACGTTGCCTTGCGGGTCGGCTTTTCATTCCCGGAAGAAGAACTGAATTGTTTGCCCGAAACTTGGGTGGAATTCTATACCACGCAGGGTTTGGTCGTGCATGATCCGGCGATGAAATGGGTTTACGGCCATATCGGCGCAGTGCGGTTTTCCGAAATGGGCTTGCCCGATCCGCAACAGGTGCGCGCCCATGCCGCTGTCTTCGGTTTGGGCCACGGGCTTGCCATCAGCCATATGACCAAGGCCGACAAGGGGCGGCGCAGCTATGGTCTGTTCTTCCGCGACGACCGCGATTTCGAATCGGTCGAGGTCGGGGTTTTGCAGGGCATGCTGGAAAAGTTGCATGCGGGCAGGGAGGAAGAACCGACCCTGACCGCTGCCGAAGTCGAAGCGCTGAAAATGCAGTCCGAAGGCCTGCGCCTGAAGCAGATTGCCGCGCGACTCGGCATTTCGGAAAGCGCCGTCAAGGCGCGCCTAAACAACGTGAAACGCAAATTGGGGGCCAAGACCCAGTCTCAGGCGGCATCTATTGCTGCATCTCGTCGTATTCTCTGACAGGGCACTGACTTTTGGATAGGGAATCCTAGGGGTTTTCTACCTAAAGGGTGTTTTTTCTAAGGCAAATCAACTTTCGGGGCATTACCTTGAAAGAACGCTGCCGCAGAACCTGCATTGGGGAGATAATCATGCACGGAATTACCTTCGATTTTTGTGACCTTCACCGCCATGGAAGTGCCTTTGTGGACTTTCTGGCCCTTCGCAAGAAGATGTTCGTCGACACCCTTGGCTGGGATGTGCCGCATAATGAACGGCTGGAGATGGACCAGTATGACACGCCGCTGGCCCATTATTCTGTCGCGGTGATGGACGGGCAGGTGGTGGGGGGCGCGCGCGCCATGGCCACAACCGCCACATGGGGCGAGCATACCTATATGCTGCGCGACGCCCATTCGGGCAAGCTGCCGCATATCCCGCCGCAGGTGATGTCGGTGGAAATCGCATCGCCCTTGGTGTGGGAATGCACGCGGTTGGTGATCTCGGACGATCTGACCACGGCGGCCGAGCGCACCGAATGTCTGACGCTGATCGTTGACGGTCTGGTGGAAATGGCGCGGAACAACGGGGCGGATACGCTGATCAGCCTGTCTCCACTGCCCTTCATGCGGGCGATGCGTCAAGTCGGCTATGATGTCGAACGCTTGGGCGAGGCCTATCGCAACGACGAGGACGGGCGGCTTTACGGCGTGCTGAAGATGCCGGCCGAATTCTCGCGCGCCCGGCGTGAGCGTATGCGGCCAATCCCGTTTCCGGCTTGGGCTGTGGCACGGCCTGCGGTTCCGGCCTTGGTCGAGGCCTTTGGCTAAGGGCGTTCCGGCAAAGGTCGCAGGGCGTCGCCCCGCGACGTGACAGGGTTTTCGGCTTTCACTGTGGCTGTGGTCATGGCATGGTTCGGTGATGCCTATCCTGTTGCTGTTGTTGGGCCTTTCGGTCTTTGGCTATCTTTGGTTGGCCCGTCGCGGGTCAAGCCTGACCCGTGCTTGTCGCTGGCGGCTTGACCGTAGCCTTGGGCCAAGCACCTATCGCTGTGCCAGTTGTGGCGCGCTGTGTGATCCGGGGCTGGCGCACGAACCGCGCCAGTGTTTGCGCGGGCGTTGACCTTGCGCCTTTGCCCCGTCACAAAAGCCTGAAGAACGGAGACGCAGATGAAACCAGACCACCCCGCCCATGCCGCCCCCGAGGATGCTGCTGCCCGCAAGGCCATCCGTCCGGTGATCTGCTATCCGGTCGAAGGCCTGCCGCGCCCCGATCTTGCGCCCTATCTGGCGGCCCGCGCGGGCTGGACCCGCGTGGCCGAAGTGCTGGTCCCCGCACGCGATGCCCGCTGTTTTGATGTGCCGGCGGGGCATTTCTTTCGCATCAGCAGCGTGGACGGGCCGCAGGTGGGCGATCTGAACCTGTGGAACGCCGATGATCTGTCCGAGCGGTTCTTCTCGGGCAAGACCCGCGCGCTGCATGGCACGCATCTGTCGGCGGGGGATCGGATGTGGTCGAACCTGCCGCATCTGCGGTCGATGGCGCTGATCACCGAAGATACACTGGACTGGTATGGGTTCGATAGCTTTGGCGGATCGGTGCATGACGTGATCGGCACGCGCTGCGATCCTTACACGCATAATCTGCTGTCGGGCGGGCAGTATCACCACTGCTGCCATTCGAACCTGACGCGGGCGCTGGCCGACCGCACGGGCCTGCCCTTGGCGCAGGCGGAATGGCATGTGCATGATGTGCTGAACGTGTTCATGTGTACCGGTTTCACCCGTGATACGGGGCAGTATTTCATGAAGGCAAGTCCGGTGCGGGTGGGGGATTACCTTGAATTCTTTGCCGAGATCGATCTGATCGGCGGCTTGTCCGCCTGCCCGGGTGGCGATTGTTCGTCCGAGCATTCCTCGGACACAGCCGCCTGCCATCCGCTGCTGGTCGAGGTGTTCAGGCCGCTGGCGGCACCGGCTGGTTGGCACGGGCCTGCAGCAAGCGGCTATGACCGCAGCCACGGGCGGTAGGTTTTGCGGAAAGAAAGGGGGGCCGTCTGCCCCCCTCTTGGCTGCGCCAATTCACCCCCCGAGGATATTTGAGCGAAGAGGATCGGGGGTCAGCAGTAGCGTTCGACGGTGCTGGCTTGGGTCAGGTTGTAGCGGTCGCCATAGGCCCAGCCTGCGGGCAGGACTTTGGCAAGCCCTGCGCGGAGTTCGGCGGATAGGGGCGTGTCGGCGGCGGTGATCCAGTCTGACAGGTGATCGGCGCTGCGGGTGCCGGGGATCGGGATCAGGTGCGGACCTTGATCCAGAATCCAGGCCAGTGCCAGCGCAGAAGGGGTCATCCCTGCGTCTTGGGCGAAGCTGCGGAAGGCGTTCAGTCTAGTCAGGTTCAGCGACCAGTCGGGGTCTTGGAACCTTGGGATTTGCAGACGGAAATCGGTGCTGGGCAGGGTGGCGGGATCGATGATCTCGCGCCCGAACACGCCGCGACCCAAGGGCGAGAACGGAACGAAAGCCACGCCCAATTCGGCACAGGTCTGGATCAGGCCCAGTTCGGGTTGGCGGCTCCACAGCGAATATTCGTTCTGCACCGCGCGGCAGGGATACACCGCATGGGCGCGGCGCAAGGTGCCGGGGGAAATCTCGGAAAGCCCATAGCCGCCGATCAAGCCATCGTCGATCAGGCGGGTCATGGTCAGGACGACCTCTTCGATCGGGCGGGTCTCTTCACGGCGATGAATGTAGAATAAATCTACATGATCGACGCCAAGTCGTTTCAGGGAAGACTCAAGTTCTGTCCGCAAGTGGTTTTCAGAATTATCAAATCGGCGCGGGGGGCCGTTGATGATACTGGCTTTCGTGGCAATCGAAATGTTCGATTTGTGCAAGCCGGGCCATTCCCCCAAAGTCGTTTCCGACAGGCCCATGCCATAGATATTGGCAGTATCCAGAAAAGTCAGCCCATGGTCATAGGCGGCGTCTAGGCAGCGGAAGCTGGCCTCTTTGGTGGTCGGGCCGAAGGCACCGCCAAAGCTCATGCAGCCCAGACCGATGGCGGAAACCATCGGTCCGCCGGTGCCAAGAGGGCGGTATTTCATTGCGACTCCTATGGGTTGGGGGGCGTTCTTTATACCGTCGGCGTCAGGCGAAGGCCGCCTCGAGCGCCACTTCGACCATAGCGCCAAAGCTGGTTTCGCGTTGGTCTGCGGGCAGCGCCTCGTGGGTCAGGATGTGGTCCGAGATCGTCAGCACCGCCAAGGCGCGGCGGCCATAGCGGGCGGCAAGGTGATAGAGTTCCGCTGCCTCCATTTCGACGCAAAGGGTGCCGTGGCGCTGAAGCTGATCGGACAGATCCTGCCGTTCGTCATAGAACGTATCCGAGGAATAGATGCCGCCGACATGCACCGGAACGCCGATGCCAAGTGCGGCCTTGTGCGCCGCCACCAGCAGGCCGAAGTCGGCGCAGGGGGCAAAGTTCAGTTCCTTGAAGATCGACCGCGAGGGGCTGCCGTTGGTGCTAGCCGTCTGCGCCAGAACCACGTCGCGCACATTGACATGCGGTTGCAACGCGCCTGCCGAGCCGATGCGGATCAGGGTTTGCGCGCCATAGTCGCGGATCAGTTCGTTGGCATAGATCGACAGCGACGGCATGCCCATGCCCGAGCCGTGGATGGTCACGCGGTTGCCCTTGTAGGTGCCGGTATAGCCGAGCATCCCGCGCACTTCGTTTACAAGCACCGGATTTTCCAGAAATTTCTGCGCGGCCCAGCGGGCGCGGTAGGGGTCTCCGGGCAGCAATACGGTTTCGGCAATGTCGCCGGCTTTGGCACCGATGTGGAAGGTCATGGCTTGCTCTCCGATCCTGAATATCGGCGCAGGCTAGACCAAGGCAGGCGCAGGGGGAAGCGGTGTCAGGCCGTCCCCCCCGTTGGATAAGTCCTGAAATAGCCTTCGGGCAAGAGCCGCTCTTGCAGGAGCACCGCCGCAGAAGATCGCGTTGCAGGGCATCCGGAGTGCCACGGATTCCGGATACTTGGCAGAGAGACTGTCGCTGAACTTGAAACCGGCCCTGCATGCCGGAACATGCGGGCCGGATATGATTTTACCGCAGGGGCGCAGGCAGGTCAGGCGACGGCATGTCCGGCGAAGTTATGCTTGTTCATGCAGAAATCGGCATCCGAGGGCCGCGAGAGTTCGCCACGCTCCAGAACCAGCGCACAGGCTCCGCGCTCTTTGCAATTGCCGCAGGTGTAAAGCAGATCGACATAGGCCTCATGGTCGGCTTTGATCTGCTTTTCAGACAGCCCGAAGATATGGGCCATGGCGGCAACGCGGTCCGGAACGTCATGCGGCATCCGCACGAAAGCCAGAACCTGATCGCGCGTCATGCCCAGATCATCCAGATCACGCGCGGTCAGGGATTCAACTTCATTCATCTGGTGCCAGTGGTCCACCAGCGCCTTGATCCGTTCGAACATGCTTGTCTCCAACAAATGCTGTTGCAGACAGATTGCCCCAATGGGGTGCCAAAACTTTGATCTAGCGCAAGCGATTGGCGGTCTTGACGAGAAATCGTCAGGAAATCGGGCTATTCGGCTGCCATATCGGCGCGGTCCACAAGGCCCACGATATCCAGCATGATGCGGTTCAGCTCGAAATCCTTGGGCGTATAGACAGCGGAGACCCCCATGGCGCGAAGGGAGGCCGCGTCGTCTTCGGGGATAATCCCGCCCACAACCAAGGGCGTGTCGGCAAGACCCGCCGCGCGCATCCGCTCCAGCACTTCGGTGATCAGCGGGATATGGCTGCCCGACAGGATCGACAGGCCGACCACATGGGCCTCCTGCTCGACGGCGGCATTCACGATTTCAGCAGGGGTCAGGCGGATGCCTTCGTAGTGGATGTCCATGCCGCAATCGCGGGCGCGGGCGGCGATCTGTTCGGCCCCGTTGGAATGGCCATCAAGCCCCGGCTTGCCCACAAGGAATTTCAGCGGGCGCCCCAGTTTGGCAGAAACCGCCTGCACGGCTTCGCGGATCGGTTCCAGCCCTTCGGTGCGGTTCGATGGATTGCGCGACACGCCGGTAGGAGCGCGGTATTCGCCAAAGGCCGCGCGCACCATCGTTCCCCATTCGCCCGTCGTGGCCCCCGCCTTGGCGGCGGCAATCGAGGCGGGCATGACATTTGCGCCACTGGCCGCCGCCGCGCGCAGGGCGTTCAGGGCGGCCTGAACCTTTGCCTCGTCGCGGCTGGCCCGCCATGCGGTCAGGCGTTCGATCTGGTCACGCTCGGCATCCGCGTCGGCCACCATGATCGCGCCGTCGCCTGCGGTCAGCGGGCTTTCCGTGGTCTGGGTCCAGCGGTTCACGCCGACAACGGTGGTTTCCTTGGTTTCAATCTTGGCGATACGTTCGGCATTTGCCTCGACCAGACGGCCCTTCATGTAGTCGATGGCCGCCACGGCCCCGCCCATCGCATCAATCTGCGCCAGTTCCGCCCGCGCACCGTCTTTCAGCGCTTCGACCTTGCGGTCGATGGCAGGGTTGCCGTCGAACAGGTCGTCATATTCCAGAAGGTCGGTTTCATAGGCGAGGATTTGCTGCATCCGCAGCGACCATTGCTGATCCCACGGGCGTGGCAGGCCCAAAGCCTCGTTCCATGCGGGCAGTTGCACGGCGCGCGCGCGGGCCTTTTTCGACAGCGTGACCGCCAGCATTTCGATCAGGATGCGGTAGACGTTGTTTTCCGGTTGCTGTTCGGTCAGGCCCAGCGAGTTCACCTGCACACCATAGCGGAAGCGGCGATATTTGGCATCCGCCACGCCATAGCGGGTCAGGCAGATTTCATCCCACAGATCGACAAAGGCGCGCATCTTGCACAGCTCGGTCACGAAACGGATGCCCGCGTTCACGAAGAACGAGATCCGCCCCACCATATTCGGGAAGTCGGCGTCCGAGACCTTGCCCTTCAGATCGTCCAGCACGGCGCAGGCGGTCGCCAGCGCGAAGGCCAGTTCCTGTTCCGGCGTCGCCCCTGCCTCTTGCAGATGGTAGGAACACACGTTCATCGGGTTCCATTTCGGTAGATGTTTCTGCGTATAGGCCGCGACATCGGTGATCATCCGCAAGCTGGCCTTGGGCGGCGCGATATAGGTGCCGCGCGACAGGTATTCCTTGATGATGTCGTTCTGCACCGTGCCTTGCAGGGCGGACACATCCACGCCCTGTTCCTCGGCCACCGCGATATACAGCGCCAGCAGCCAAGGGGCGGTGGCGTTGATCGTCATCGAGGTGTTCATCTGCTCCAGCGGAATATCGCGGAACAGGGCGCGCATGTCGCCCAGATGGTTGACCGGCACACCGACCTTGCCGACTTCGCCGCGCGCCAGTTCGTGATCCGAGTCATAGCCGGTTTGGGTTGGCAGATCGAAGGCTACGGACAGACCCGTTTGCCCCTTGGCCAGATTGGTGCGGTAAAGCGCGTTCGAGGCCGCAGCGGTGGAATGGCCCGCATAGGTGCGGAAAAGCCAGGGTTGATCCTTCTGCGTCTGCATCTTACGGCTCCCGAGTCGTAGCTTCGCAATAATATTTCGTTACGCAGCAGATAGGCGACATTTTCAACCCTTGTCAATCGCCGCAGTGCAGCGTGACAAATCTCGTCATGCGGATTTGCCGTCTTGATCGGAAATGAGGGAAAGGATTTGCTGTTCTTATCGGGTCCAAGCAACCGTGACCCGCCGTATTTATGAGGAAATCATGTCTTTTCACCACTCGCTTCGCCTTTTCGCAACGGCCATTGCCCTGCTGTCCGCCGGTCAGGCGATGGCGCTGGATCGCACTGTGCGTATCCACAATGACACCGGTCTGACGCTGTATCGCTTTTACTCCACCAACACGGGCGCAAGCCGTTGGGGGCGCGATGTGATGGGCGCGACCACACTGGCGCCGGGGGCTTCGATGAAGCTGAACTTCGACAATGCCGACGGCTATTGCCAGTTCGACTTTCGCGCGATCTTTGAAGATGGCACCGAGTTGACGCGTCAGGGTGTCAACGTCTGCGAAACCTCGGACTACTATTACCAACCCTGATCCGGCCTGCGGCGCGCGACTCATTTGCGCGCGCCGCCGCTTCCGTGCCAGTCTGCGCCGATGTTTCGCACGGTTGAATTGCCGCTATGGGTGCTGGTGCTGGTCCTTGGCTTTGCCGCTGTGACCTTTGCCTCGCATTTCCTGTTCCCGTCGGTGCGCTGGTTCTTTCGCGCGCGGGTCGAACGCGCGGTTGCCCGCCTGAACGCCCGCCTTGACCGTCCGATCGAGTTGTTCAAGCTGGCCCGCCGTCAGGATATGATCGTGCGGCTGTCCTATGATCCGGCGGTGCTGGAGGCAGTTACTGATCATGCAACCGAAACCGGCGTGCCGGGATCGGTCGCCTTTGAAGAGGCGAAACGCTATGCCCGCGAGATCGTTCCGGCCTTTTCCACCACAGTTTATTTCGGGGTGGCGATCCGTCTGGCGCGCTGGTTAAGCCGGATGTTGTATCGGGTTAGGATCGGCAAGGTGGATGCGGCCTTGGCGCATCTGGACCCGAAATCGACGGTGATTTTCGTGATGAACCACCGGTCGAACATGGATTATGTGCTGATTACGTGGCTGGTGGCGAACCGTTCGGCCCTGTCTTACGCGGTGGGGGAATGGGCGCGGGTCTGGCCCCTGAGCCGGTTGATCCGTGCGATGGGGGCGTATTTCATCCGCCGCAATTCGCGCAATGCGCTGTATCGGCGGGTGCTGGCGCGCTATGTGCAGATGACCACGGCAGAAGGCACCACGCAGGCGATCTTTCCCGAAGGCGGGCTAAGTCTGGACGGGCGGGTGGGCGCGGCGCGGATGGGGCTGCTGTCCTATATCGTCGCGGGGTTCGATCCGGCAGGGCGCGATGTGCTGTTTGTGCCGGTTGGGCTGGCCTATGACCGCGTGCTGGAGGACCGGATTCTGACGGATGCCGATCAGGCCGGATCACGGCGGTTCCGCGCCAAACCGCTGGCGATTGCGGCCTTTTCATTGCGGTTGCTGTGGCGGCATATGCGGGGGCGGTTCCACGGCTTTGGCACGGCGGCGGCGGCTTTTGGTCCGCCTGTGTCATTGCGTGCCTTTCTGGCGGGGTTGCATGGGCCTGCCACCGAGGCCCTTGGCGCGCATCTGATGGCCGAGATTGAAAAGGTCGTGCCGATTCTGTCTGTGCCTTTGGCGGCGGCGGCGCTGGCCTGTCAGCCCGCGAACCGCGAGGCGTTGCTGGCCGAGGCCATGCGGCTGGCTCAGGCTTTGGAGGCCAAGGGTGCGGTGCTGAAACTGCCACCGCAGGGGATCGAGGCCGCGCTGGCCGAAGGTCTTGCCCCCTTGATCGCGCGCGGCATCGTGACCGAGGGCCTGTGCGTCGCGGAAAACGGGCAGGCCTTGCTGCGTTTTTACGCAAACCCGCTTTGGCAGCGGCTTGGGCAGGATGTGCCGGATATTGCCGCAACGCGGCGGACATAAAATTACAAAATACACGCCAAGACTATTGCAAAGTTGCGCGAACCTCCGTTATCAATCCCCAGACCCGCGTTGATTCTGCAATGCGGCATGATCGAATGAAGGAGGCCCAGATGGCTTTGGACACCGCAAACCAGATCGTCCCCTATGACGCCCCGGTGAAGGATCTTTATGAGGTCGGTGAAATGCCGCCCTTGGGCCATGTGCCGGCGAATATGTATGCTTGGGCGATCCGCCGCGAGCGTCACGGCGAACCCGACACCGCCATGCAGGTGGAAGTCGTGCCGACATGGAAAATCGACAGCCATGAAGTGCTGGTATTGGTCATGGCGGCGGGCGTGAACTACAACGGTGTATGGGCCGCGCTTGGCGTGCCGATCAGCCCGTTTGACGGCCACAAGCAGCCCTTCCACATCGCAGGCTCCGATGCGGCGGGCATCGTCTGGGCGGTGGGCGACAAGGTCAAACGCTGGAAAGTCGGCGACGAGGTGGTGATCCACTGCAACCAGGACGACGGCGACGACGAGGAATGTAACGGCGGCGATCCGATGTTTTCGCCCTCGCAGCGGATCTGGGGCTATGAAACCCCCGACGGTTCTTTCGCGCAGTTCACCCGCGTGCAGGCGCAGCAATTGATGCCCCGCCCCAAGCACCTGTCCTGGGAAGAGGCCGCTTGCTATACGCTGACGCTGGCCACTGCCTATCGCATGCTGTTCGGCCATGCGCCGCATGATCTGCAACCAGGCCAGAACGTGCTGGTCTGGGGTGCCTCGGGCGGCTTGGGGTCGTTTGCGATCCAGTTGATCAACACTGCAGGCGCCAATGCCATCGGGGTGATCTCGGAAGAGGACAAGCGCGAGTTTGTCATGGGTCTGGGCGCCAAAGGCGTGATCAACCGCAAGGATTTCTCGTGCTGGGGGCAACTCCCGACCGTGAACACGCCGGAATACAACGACTGGCTGAAAGAGGCCCGCCGCTTTGGCAAGGCGATCTGGGACATCACCGGCAAGGGTGTGAACGTCGACATGGTGTTCGAACATCCGGGCGAGGCGACCTTTCCGGTCTCGTCGCTGGTGTGCAAAAAGGGCGGCATGGTGGTGATCTGCGCTGGCACCTCCGGCTTCAACTGCACCTTCGACGTGCGCTATATGTGGATGCACCAGAAGCGTTTGCAGGGCAGCCACTTCGCCCACCTGAAGCAGGCGATGGCCGCAAACAAGCTGATGATGGAGCGCCGGATTGATCCGTCGATGTCGGAAGTGTTCGAGTGGGCCGATATCCCCGCCGCCCATGTCAAAATGCGGAAGAACCAGCACAAGCCGGGCAATATGGCCGTTCTGGTCCAAGCCCCGCGCACCGGTCTTCGCACCTTCGAGGACACGCTTGAGGCCAGCCTGAACCGCTGAACCTGCGCCAGAAACCAGCCGCCGCATCCCCGATGCGGCGGTTTTTTGCTGCATTGGTCGTGGTTAAGGCGACGGACTGTTGCCGATTGAGGGGGTACTGTCACCCTTGGGTGGAGTGTTAAGGTTACTTATGCAGTAACCGGAACGGCCCAAGACGATGACGCGCCATGACTGGATCTTCGATGTGCTGAAAGATCTGCGTTCTTATGCGCAGGCCAACGGCTTGCCCGGACTTGCGGCCAAGGCGGATGAAACCCTGCGCGTGGCGCGCGCCGAGATTTCCGCCCACGATCCGCAGGCCGACACCGGATCGGGCGGCGGCCCTCCGGCGGGCAGGGCGCATTAAGGTGGCGGCACATCTGGTCAGCGCCCGCAGCCTCGCCTATGGTCGCGCCGATGTTGCCCGCCCTTACCTTTTCCGATGATCAGGCCGAAGCCTATGACCGCGTTTCGGCGGAACTTCTGGGCATGGGCATCGATCTGCAAAACGCCGAACTGACGCCCCGCGCCGAAGGCAAATCCTCGGTTCTGGCGGTGGTGGGCAAGGCGGGGTCTGGCAAGACCATGCTTTTGGCCAGTCTTTACAAGGCACTGGTGGCTGCGGGCGTCGATCTGGTTTCCGGCGATTATGAAGGGCGCAAGCGCAAGGACCGCCGCACGCTGGCGATTCTTGCGCCGACCAACAAGGCGGCCTCGGTGCTGCGCCTGCGCGGCGTGCCGGCCACCACGATCCACCGCATCCTGTATACGCCGGTTTACGACCCGCAATACGAACGCATCGCCGAATGGCTGACAGGGCAGGGAACGCGCCCTGCCGTCGAAGGGCTGACCGATCTGGCACTGGATCGGGCTTGGGCGTTTTACCAGACTGTCGCCTCGATTCCCGGTGCGCTGGCGGCGGCGGGCCTGCGTGGCAGCGATTTCATCAAGGGCTGGAAGCGCCGCGAAGAGCCGCTGGATGTGGGCTTTATCGACGAATCCTCGATGCTGGACGAGCGCCAACTTGATGACCTGCGCGAGATTTTTCCGACGCTGGTGATGTTCGGCGATCCGGCGCAGTTGGCCCCCGTCGGCCTGTCGGGCGAGATGGTCTTCGACCGTCTGGGTGACACCCGCAAACTGGTGCTGCACCGTATCCACCGCCAGACGCAGGATAACCCGATCCTTGATCTCGCCCATGCGCTGGGCGATCCCGCGCTGGGGTTCGAGGAATTCGAACGCATGGTCCACGCGGCCGCACAGAAAGATGACCGTGTGGTCTGGGCCGAACGGGTGGACAGCGACCTGATGGCGCGCAGCCCCGTGCTGGTCTGGCGCAACGCCACCCGCATCCGCCTGATCACCGCCTTCCGTGCCGCTCATGGCGCACCGGATACCGATCTTCTGCCGGGCGAGACGCTGATCTGCGACGGGATCGAGCTGCCGCTGAAACACCGCAAGAAACGGATCGATCTTGAGGCCCGCGGGCTGATCAAGGGTGCGCAGGTGATCTATCTTGGCCCCGGAAACCGCACCGGCTTTGCCAAACTGCATGTCATGGGTGCCGAAGACCCGCAGCTTTCTGCCGCCTCGATCATCAAGATCGAAAAGCCGGACGAGGAAGAACCCTTCATCCCCCATGCCGCCACCATGGGGGCCGCTTTCCTGCACGGCGCGGCGGTGACGATCCACAAGGCGCAAGGCTCGCAATGGGAAACCGTGCAGGTCTTTGCCCCGGACCTTTACGCGGCAGCAGCGGCAGGACGTACCGAGGCAGGGGTGCCGCTGTGGAAACGCCTTGCCTATGTGGCCATCACCCGCGCCGAACGGCGCCTGATGTGGGTGGTCCGCAACCGCCTTGCCCGTCCGCTGTCACCGCTGACCGTGGCTGACCTGAAATTGCCTGCAGCGCCCCTTACCCTGCGCGCAGGCGATGACGAGTAAGGCTTTTCCTGCCCGCCATCCCCCGTTACTCTGCCTCCAACCTTTTCACCTTGGCCCAAATACTCCACGGGGGTTCGGGGGTGTGAAACCCCCGACCGCTGCCGCAATGCGGGCCGCCACAGGAGCCGACCGATGAAATGCGTCTTCGTCCAATTCCGCTGCACACCCGGCAAAACCTACGCCGTTGCCACCGCCATCTATGATCGTGAGGTGGTCAGCGAGCTCTATTCGACCTCCGGCGAATATGACCTGATCGCCAAGGTCTATATCCCCGATGAAGAAGACGTCGGCCACTACCTGTCTGAACGCCTGTTCGACATCCCCGACATCGTCCGCACCCTGACCACAATGACCTTCAAAGCCTTCTAGGCATCGGTGCGTGGCAAGCACGCACCCTACACCCGGGATTTCCTATGGTCCTGAATATTCGCGCCGGAGGCTCCTTCCACTAGCCACAGGTGCCTCCGGCGGGGATATTTATGCAAAGGGGATGTAAACGAAACCTTGCCGGATCGGGGTAGGGTGCGTGCTTGCCACGCACCTTGGCTCAGCGCAGGATCGGGGGGCCGTCCGTGGTGGCGGCTTTGACGAAAGCCATGATACGGGCATGGTCTTTGATGCCTGCCGCGGATTCAACGCCCGAGGATACATCCACTTGCCGGGCGTTGGTCAGGCGGATTGCCTCGGACACATTCTCGGGGGTCAGTCCGCCCGCCAGCATCCACGGGCGCAGCCAGCGGCGTTGCGCGACAAGGCGCCAGTCGAAGGACAGTCCGTTGCCGCCGGGAAGCACTGCGTCCTTCGGGGGTTTGGCGTCGATCAGGATCTGATCGGCCACCAGCGAGTAATCGAACACTGCGGCAAGATCGCTTTCATCTGCCACACCCACCGCTTTCATCACCGGCAGGCCATAGCGGGTGCGGATTTCAGCGACGCGGTCGGGCGTCTCATGTCCGTGAAGTTGCAGCATATCCAAGGGCATCGCCTCGGTGATCGCGTCCAGCGTCGCATCATCGGCATTGACGACAAGCGCCACTTTGGCAAGGCCAAGCGGAGCAGCGAGGGCCAGTTCGCGGGCTTGCGCGATGGTCAGGTGGCGTGGGCTTTTGGCGAAAAACACGAAGCCTGCATAGGCAGCCCCCGCAGCTGCCACGGCCTCGACATCGGCCACACTCCGCAGGCCGCAGATCTTGATGCGGATATCAGGCATGTCAGCGGGCTTTCGGTTTGTCCAAGAGAGCCAGCACATCGTCTTGCGGCAGGGAGGTGGCATCGCGCATCGTAGCCAGTTCTCGTTCCAGCCGAGTGACCTCGCGGGTTTTGGTGCTTGCCACGGCGCGGTGGCGGTGTTCGCGCAGCCATTCCCAGACAAAACCGATCAGCAGACCGGCAATGATGCCGCCAAAGATTACCACGAACAGGGGCAGGTCGATGCTGCCGCCATAGCCAACAAGTGCCGCTATATCATCGGGTAGCGCCTTGACCGTGACCGTGGCGCGGTTGGCCATGGCTACAGTCAGCAATCCCAGCGCCAGCACTGCCAGCAAGACCAGTCGCAGATATCGTATCATTGCTTGCCCCTTGGCCTGTTCCTGCCCTTATATCGGGGCATCGACCCGACTGTGCAAGCGCGGGATTACTTGGCGTTCAGGCGGTCGCGCAGAAGTTTGCCGGTTTTGAAGAACGGCACCTTCTTGTCTTCGACCTTCACAGCCTCGCCGGTGCGGGGGTTGCGGCCGACGCGGGCATCGCGCGCCTTGACCGAGAAGGCCCCGAAGCCGCGCAGTTCCACCCGGTCGCCCTTGGCCAGCGCATCGATGATTTCTTCAAAGACCGTGTTCACGATCCGCTCGACATGGCGTTGTGTCAGGTGCGGATTTTCGTCCGCGATTTTCTGGATCAGTTCCGAACGGATCATCCGCTATATCCCCCCTCGTGGTCGGCCCCGGTCCTGTCTCGGCCCGTTTGGTCGCCACCGTGTCTGTCTTGCAATGGACTATAGGCAAATATTATCGCGTCACACAAACGAAAATGCAGGCTAACCCCCCCAAAGCAAAGGGCCTCGCAGTGCTGCGAGGCCCAAAGCGTCACCGCTTGCGGTGAGATCAGTTCCGGTCGCCCTTCAGAGCAGCGCCGAGGATGTCGCCCAAGCTGGCGCCCGAATCGGACGAGCCATACTGTTCGACAGCTTCTTTCTCTTCCGCAATCTCGCGGGCCTTGATCGACAGGCCCAGACGGCGGGTTTTCGGGTCGATGTTGGTGACGCGAACGTCAACCTTGTCACCAACCTGGAAACGCTCGGGACGCTGGTCGGCGCGGTCGCGCGACAGGTCCGAACGGCGGATGAACGACTTGGCGCCGTTGTATTCCACTTCCACGCCGCCTTCTTCGATGGCGGTCACTTCCACGGTGATGATGCCGCCACGCTTCACGCCATCAACGGCGTCGGTGAAGGTGTCATCGCCAAGGGCTTTGATCGACAGCGAGATACGCTCTTTCTCGACGTCAACTTCGGTAACAGCCGCTTTGACGGTGTCGCCCTTGCGATAGTTCGCAATGGCGTCTTCGCCGCGCTGATCCCAAGACAGGTCGGACAGGTGAACCATGCCGTCGATGTCGTTGTCGAGGCCGACGAACAGACCGAATTCGGTGATGTTCTTGACTTCGCCTTCGATGGTCGAGCCAACCGGATGGGTTTCGGCAAAGACTTCCCACGGGTTGCGCTGGGTCTGCTTGAGGCCCAAGGAAACGCGACGCTTGGCGCTGTCGATTTCCAGAACCATGACTTCCACTTCCTGCGAGGTCGAAACGATCTTGCCGGGGTGGACGTTCTTCTTGGTCCAGGACATTTCCGAAACGTGAACCAGACCTTCGACACCGGCTTCCAGCTCCACGAAGGCGCCGTAATCGGTGATGTTGGTGACACGGCCCTTATGCACGGTGCCGATGGCATACTGCTTTTCAACAGCATCCCACGGGTCCGACTGCAACTGCTTCATGCCGAGGCTGATGCGGTGGGTGTCTTTGTTGATCTTGATAACCTGAACTTTGACAGTCTCACCGATGGCAAGGATTTCCGACGGGTGGTTGACGCGACGCCAAGCCATGTCGGTGACGTGCAGCAGGCCGTCAACGCCGCCGAGATCCACAAACGCACCGTATTCGGTGATGTTCTTGACCACGCCGTCAACGGTCTGGCCTTCGGTCAGGTTGCCGATAACTTCGGCGCGCTGTTCCGCACGCGATTCTTCAAGGATCGCACGACGCGAGACAACGATGTTGCCGCGACGACGATCCATCTTCAGGATCTGGAACGGCTGCTTCATACCCATCAGCGGGCCAGCATCACGCACCGGACGGACGTCAACCTGCGAACCCGGAAGGAACGCAACAGCGCCACCCAGATCAACCGTGAAGCCGCCTTTGACACGACCGAAGATCGCGCCATCGACGCGGGTTTCGGAGGCGTAGGCTTTTTCCAGACGGTCCCAGGCTTCTTCGCGGCGAGCTTTCTCGCGCGAGATCTGGGCTTCGCCGCGCGAGTTCTCAACGCGGTCCAGATACACTTCAACAGTGTCGCCGACGTTGATATTCGGGGCTTCGCCGGGATTTGCGAATTCTTTCAGATCGATGCGGCCTTCCATCTTGTAGCCGACGTCGATGATGGCTTGGCCAGCCTCGATTGCAATGACCTTGCCTTTGACAACCGTTCCCTCTTCGGGGGTGTCAATTTCGAAGCTTTCCTTCAACAGGGCTTCGAAGTCTTCCATCGTGTTTTTAGCGCACATGTAGTTCAGTTTCCTTTTCATCTATGTCACTGGCCATGCGGTTGGCTCCGCCGGTCTTGCTCGAATGAAAGACAGGGCCGTGGCTGCGCCCGACCCGTTCCGAGCGCGTCCTTAGTCCTATGCGACCTGTTTTGCAAGGTGGAGTTGGCAGGGCAGGGCGGTTTGCAGGCTTTATTTGCTAGGCCAATGCTTACTGGCGCAGCCCCAGCCTGTCTGCGTCAAATCCCATGGCGGCAAAGCGCGACCAAAGCTGCGCGTCAAAGTCGGGCGCATCCAGATGCAGGCAGTGCTGGCCGAAATACCAACAGAGCGCGCGGGCATAGTCGCGCGGTGTGGTCAGGGCGGCTGCAAGTGCGGCCGGAAAATCATCGGGATGCAGCACGGTTTCGCAAAACTGCTGGAAATCGGCTTGACCGAACAGGATTGCGGGGGTGGCATGCAGGAACCCCTCCAATGCCGCCGCCGAGTTGACCGAAACCGTCACCGCCGCCCGCGCCAGAATGTCATGCACATTTGCCCCCGTTTCGATCAGATCGAACCCCATCGCCCGCACTTCGGCAATCTGCGCCGCCCCCATCTCGGGCTTTAGCGGATGCGCCTTGACCACCACGGGGCGGCCATCCGCGCCCATGGCCACCACCCGCAGCATCGCTGTATAGCTGGCATAGGCGTGCTTGCGGCGCTGCGGGGCAGGGCCTTGCAGAAAGACTGCGATGCAGCCTTCAGGCACCTCTGCCACTTCGCGCGCCTGTCCGTAGCGTGACCGCCGCGCTGTCGCAAAGCGCTGTTGCAGTGAGTCAAAATACTTCTGCGCGACCGCGCCATCGACCTGCGCCGGATCGAACACCTTGTCGCGGTTCGAGCTTTCCGCCAGCACGCCTGCCGGGTCCAGATGCCAGTAACCCTCAAGATAGGCCAGCGTCGCGTTCAGCCAGCCCGCGCCAATCGCCCGCCCGTTTTCCACGATATGCAGATCGCCATCGGCAGGCAGAATTTTGCCGGAGAACAGCGCAGGCGGGCGGCCCTCAACCGCCACCACGCCGCCCCGCGCCAGCACCGCCGTCTCGATCCGCGGATAAAGCGCCAGATGTTTCTTGGCGCGGAATGTGTCGTGATACTGCTCGGGCAGATGCAGCACCACGCGCGCAGTCATGCCCGCGCCCGTTCGATCACCGCAACCGCCGCCGCAATCGCCGCGTCGATGGACAGAACCGAGGTATCAATCACCACCGCATCCGCCGCAGGTTTCAGCGGCGCCTCGACCCGCCCCATATCTCGCGCGTCACGCTCGATCACTTCGGCCAGCACCTGTGCGGCATCGCCGCCGACCTCAAGCCAGCGACGATGCGCGCGCACTTCGGCGCTGGCGGTGACGTAAAGCTTTACCTCGGCCTCGGGGCAGATCACCGTGCCAATATCCCGCCCGTCCAATACCGCCCCGCCCTCGGCCCGCGCAAAGCGGCGCTGGAAATCGACCAAGGCCGCCCGAACCTGCGGGATCACCGCCACGCGGCTGGCCGCCTGTCCCGCCGCCAGACTGCGCAAATCCTCCCGCGCCAGATCCTCGGCACACAGCGACAGCGCCGCCACCACCGGATCGCCGCCCTTGGCCCCCACCGCGCGATAGAGCAGCCCCGTATCCAGATGCGCAAAGCCGAACCGTGCCGCCACCGCGCGGCTGATCGTGCCCTTGCCCGCTGCCGCAGGTCCGTCGATGGCCACGGTAAAGATCATTCCCCATCCTCTTCGCACAAATATTCTCGGGGGTGAGCCCGGAACGGGCGAGGGGGGCGAGCCCCCCTATCCGCGCCGCCTTTTCTCGCCTAGCCTGCCGGCATAGTCAAACACGAGGCAGACCATGGTCACCGGCTCCCCTCCCGCCCGCTGGGCCAACCTGATGGCCGAGATGATGGTGCAAGACTATGCACGCAGCTTTGCCTTCTGGACGGGGCCGATGGGCTTTGCCGTGGCCTTCACCCGCCCCGCGCAGAAACTGGCCTGCCTGATCCACCCCGATGGCGCGCAGATCATGATCTATGAGCGGGACGGCGATTGGGAGACCGGCGCGATGGAGCCACCCTTTAGCCGAGGTGCGGTGATACAGGTCTATGTCTCGGATGTGAACCGCATCGCGCAGGCGGTGCAGGCGGCAGACCTCCCTTTCTACGTCGCCTTGCGGGAAAAGTGGCGCGATTGGGGGGATCGTCTTGGCGGGCAACGTGAATTTCTGGTGCAGGACCCTGACGGCTATCTGATCATGGTCGCCCAGCGGATCGGAGAGCGGCCCTTCCCCTGATCCGCCGCTGCAACGGCCAGCGCCGCTTGCCGTTGCCAGAGGCGGTTCGCCCGAACAGCAAAGACCGCTGCCTGCCCCGCCCTGATCAAACCGGCAGACGCGGCGTTTCCCGCCGGATCACCGCAACCGGGGCCAAAGGGATGCCGCCACAGTGCATCCGTGGTCTGCAGGGCCTAGGCTTCGGCGTCGTCCAGTCCGTAGGCATAGGCATTCGACAGGATCACGCCGCCTGTCTCCAGCACCTCGGCCACCGGATTTTCGTCTTCAAAGGCAAAGTCATAGGCATCGAACGGAAAGCTGGCGGCATCCGTCAGACCTTCCAGCAGCAGCAGATGCACCTCGTCCGCCTCCAGCGCGCCGACCAGTTCGACCAAGGCTTCGGTGGCGCTATCGGCGCGGATCACCACCAGCTGGTAATGCCCCGCATAGCGGCCCTCGTCCTCATCCGCCCATTCGGGATCAAAGGCGTCGATGCAGCAGGCATAGACGCCCGAGGCGGCGGGTTCTTCGGCAGGCTCGAAGATTTGCGCCTCTGACACGCAAACCTCGCCCGACTCGGATGCCGCAACGATCATCCCCGCCAGATCGATGTCATAGGGCAGCAGGTCTTCCTCGAAACGGTCGGTGTCGGCAGCGTGGATCACGCGGGTCAGTTGTAGCCCGTTGGCCGCAATCGTATCGGCCAGCACGACCAGCGTTTGCGCCAGATCTTCCGCCTGCACGACAAAAAACCGCGCCTCGCCGCCATATTCGGCATCTTCGGGCAGCAAATCCTGCCCTGCGGGATCAAAGGCTTCTACTGCGGCGTAATAGGTAGCCATGATCGGCCCTTTCGTTGCGATTGCGGCGATTTTGGCAGCTTAGCCGTGGGTCAGCGTGGCACCAAGCCCCGTCATCAATCCTTCGAAAATCGGGAAAGACGTGACGATGGGTGAGGCGTCATCCACCGACACCGGCTTTTTCGACGCCATACCCAGCACAAGGAAGGACATGGCGATGCGGTGGTCGATATGGGTCTGGCAGGTGGCCCCGCCCGGCACATTGCCCGCGCCCAGACCGTGAACGATCAGCGTATCCTCATCTTCCTCGATCTTGACGCCGCAAGCCTCCAGCCCGCGCGCCATCGCGTCGATGCGGTCGGATTCCTTGACACGCAATTCCTTGACGCCGCGCATCACCGTCTTGCCTGTGGCGCAGGCGGCGACCACGGACAGGATCGGATATTCGTCAATCATCGACGGCGCACGTTCGGGCGGCACCTCGATGCCCTTCATGTTGTCGGAAAAGCGGACGCGCAGATCGGCCACAGGCTCGCCGCCTTCGGTGCGCGGGTTCTGGAACTCGATCTCGGCCCCCATTTCCACCAAGGTCAGGTAAAGCCCGTTGCGGGTCAGGTTCTGGCTGACGCCGGGGACGAAAATATCCGAGCCTTCCACGATCAGCGCCGCACAGACCGGAAAGGCAGCACTGGAAGGATCGCGCGGCACCGCCACAGTTTGCGGGCGCAATTCTGGCTGGCCGGTCAGGGTGATGACATTGCCTTCGGAGGTTTTCTCCACCGTCAACTGCGCGCCGAAGCCCAGCAACATCCGCTCGGAATGGTCACGGGTGGGTTCTTTTTCGATCACAACGGTTTGGCCGGGGGCGTTCAATCCCGCCAGCAGAACGGCGGATTTCACCTGCGCCGAAGCCACCGGCAGGGCGTAACGCACCGGCACGGGGTTCGCCGCGCCGACCACCGTCATCGGCAAGCGCCCGCCCTTGCGGCCATAGGCCTGAGTGCCGAACAGTGACAGCGGATCGGTCACCCGCCCCATCGGGCGCTTGCGAAGGCTGGCATCTCCGGTGAAGGTCGCAGTCATCGGCGTGGTGGCCATCGTGCCCATGATCAACCGCACACCGGTGCCGGAATTGCCGCAATCGATCACATCGGCAGGCTCCTGAAACCCGCCGACACCCACGCCATGCACGGACCACGCACCCGCGCCATGCTGTGTCACCGTCGCGCCAAAGGCCCGCATCGCCTTGGCGGTATCCAGCACATCTTGCCCTTCCAGCAGGCCGGTGATCCTGGTCTCGCCCACCGCCATCGCGCCAAAGATGATCGCGCGATGCGAGATCGACTTGTCCCCCGGCACCGAAGCGGTCCCCTTCAGCGGCCCGGATTTGTGGGCGGTCATCGGTTGAGCGGTGCCATGGCCAGACATGCGGATCTCCTGCGCGGTGTTCGCACGCCTGATAGCGCAAGCAGGCGCGGGGGTCTACGGGGGGAAATCGGTTTGACCGTAACGGTGGCGCGGCCGCAGGGGCCATCGAGGCCCCCGCGCCCGCCGCTGTCGCGGGGCAGGTCTGATGCGGCGGGATGGTGGCGCTGCCGGAGCCTCCGGCGGGGATATTTGTGCAAAGAGGATGGAACCGGCGTTTCATCTTGGCCCAAATACTCCCGCCGGAGGCTTCTGGCGTCGGGTCAGGTGTTGCGCTTGAAGGTCAGGTAATGCGGCGGGCGGTCTTCGCGCAGGGCTTTTTGTTCGTAGCGGGTGGAAAGCCAGTCGGACCACGGCTGATCGCCTTGGTTGATCAGTTCGAAGCCTGCTTGGGGGACTTCTTCCAGAGTTTGGCGGACGTAATCGGGAATGTCGGTTGCCACGCGGAACTCGGCACCCGGTTGCAGGGTGCGGGCGAGGGCGGTCAGGTAGCCTTGTGTGACAAAGCGGCGGCGGTGGTGGCGGGCTTTGGGCCAGGGGTCGGGGTAGTTCAGGAAAGCCTTGGCGATCGCGGCGGTGGGCAGCACATCGAACAGGTCGCGCACATCGCCGGGGTGGATTGCAAGGTTGGTGACATTCGCTGCGCGGATCTTGCCTAGCAGCATCGCGATGCCGTTCACGAAGGGCTCGCAGCCGATTATGCCGATCTCGGGGTAGGTGGCGGCCATATGCACCAGATGTTCACCACCGCCGAAACCGATTTCCAGCCAGAGTGGTTTGCCGTCAAAGCGCGACAGGTCGATGGGGGTGCGGTCGGGGTTATCCTCGCGCGTCACACCCGGCAGGCTCAAGGTCTCCAGATCTTCTTCCAGATAGGTTTTCTGGCTTTGGCGCAGGGTTTTGCCATGCACCCGCCCGTAGAAATTGCGCCGTTCGACTGGATCATACATGGCTTGGCCCCGCAGTTGGAGCCCGCCTGATGCCCCGCAAAGCCCCGAGCGTCAACCCCGGCCCCGATAGGGGGCAACGCCCTGATCGGGAATCCACACGCCTTCGGGTGCGGCCCCGGTCTGCCAGAACACATCTATCGGGATGCCGCCGCGCGGGAACCAATAGGCTCCGATCCGCAGCCAGACCGGATCGAGCAGCGCCACCAGTTTCTTGCCGATATCGAGCGTGCAATCCTCGTGGAAGGCACCGTGGTTGCGGAAGGAATGCAGGTAAAGCTTCAGCGATTTGCTTTCCACCAGCCAATCCTGCGGCACATAATCGATCACGATATGGGCGAAATCCGGCTGCCCCGTCATCGGGCAAAGCGAGGTGAACTCGGGCGCCGTAAAGCGCACCACATAAAGCGTGCCGGCATGGCCCGCCGGAACCCGTTCCAGCACCGCATTTTCCGGCCCGTCCGGCAGGGTGGTGGACTGGCCAAGCTGGGTCAGGCCGGAGACATCGGTTTTGGTCATGGCGCTCTCCTGTCAAAAAACGGCGGCGCAGTGCACCGCCGTTCATCGTTGTGACGCGTCAGCAGCGGCTGGAGGTGGCTCGATGCCACCTTCGGCCGCCCCTGCGTTCGGATCATACCGCTTTCTTCAGCGCCTCGACCAGATCGGTCTTTTCCCACGAGAAGCCGCCATCGGCCTCGGGCGCGCGGCCAAAGTGGCCGTAGGCGCTGGTGCGGGCATAGATCGGCCGCGTCAATTGCAGCGCCTCGCGGATGCCGCGCGGGGTCAGATCCATCACCTGCGCCACGGCGCGTTCGATCTGTGCGGCCTCGACTTGCCCCGTGCCATGCGTATCGACATAGATCGACAGCGGCTTGGCCACGCCAATGGCATAGGACACCTGCAGCGTGCAACGCTCGGCCAGACCAGCGGCCACCACGTTCTTGGCCAGATAGCGGGCGGCATAGGCAGCCGAGCGGTCAACCTTGGTCGGGTCTTTGCCCGAGAACGCGCCGCCGCCATGCGGGGCCGCGCCGCCGTAGGTGTCCACGATGATCTTGCGGCCCGTCAGGCCCGCATCGCCATCCGGCCCGCCGATCACGAAGGTCCCCGTCGGGTTCACCCACCATTCGGTCTTTTCGGTGATCCACCCCGAGGGCAGCACTTCGCGGATATAGGGCTCCACAATCGCGCGAATCGCATCCGAGCCTTGGCTTTCCAGCGCATGCTGGTGCGACAGCACGATGGATGTCACCTCGACCGGCTTGCCATCCTCATAGCGCAGTGTCAGTTGCGATTTGGCATCGGGGCGCAGCGTGGGTTCGGCACCCGATTTGCGTGCCTCGGCAAGACGGCGCAGGATCGCATGGGCATACTGGATCGGGGCAGGCATTAGTTCCGGCGTCTCGCGGCAGGCATAGCCGAACATAATGCCCTGATCGCCCGCGCCGTCGCGGTCAACGCCTTGGGCGATATGGGCCGATTGCTTGTGCAGATAGTTCTGCACCTGCAAGGTGTTCCAGTGAAATTCGTCCTGCTCGTAGCCGATGTCGCGCACGCAGTCGCGCACGATGCCATCGACCCGCTCCATCATGTCGTTCACCGCCTCGGGCGTGGACAGGCCGACTTCGCCACCAACCACAACGCGGTTGGTGGTGGCAAAGGTTTCGCAGGCGACACGGGCGTTCGGCTCGACGGTCAGGAAGGCGTCAAGGATGGCATCGGACACGCGGTCACACAGCTTGTCGGGATGCCCCTCGGACACGGATTCCGAGGTAAATACATAGTTCTTGCGGCTCATGGGGACGTGCTCCGTTGGGTTAACCCTGCCACGCCAGGAAGCCGTTGTGGCAGGGGAATGCGCCTGCCTAGGCAGGTGGCGAGGGGGCGTCAAGCACTGTTGGCATTTCTGCGCCGCATCAGCGCAAGTGCCGCGCCGCATAGCAACACCAGAACCGGCCCCTCGCCCCAGCGCGCATAGGGCGTGGGCGGCAGCGCCCCCGGCAGGGCAGTATCCAGATAGGCCGCTATCCCGAAATCAAGCGCCGCCGTGATCCGCCCGCGTGCATCATAGACCGCCGTCACACCGGTATTGGCCACTCGCACCAAAGGCAGTCCGGTTTCAATCGCACGCAGCCGCGCTTGGGCCGCATGCTGGAATGGTCCCGATTGCGTGCCGAACCACGCGTCATTGGTGATCTGCAACAGCCAGTCGGGCCGCTCTGTGCCGCGCAAATCCTGCGGAAACACCGCCTCATAGCAGATCAGCGGCAAGACATGGCCCAGCTTTGGCCCCAGATCCAGCAGTTGCGGCCCGATCCCCGCGCTATAGCCATTGCCTGCCGAGGGCGCGAAGGCGGAAATATCCAGCCAGTCAAACAGCGCCTCGCCAAAGGGGATATATTCGCCAAACGGCACCAGATGGTGCTTGTCATAGCTGGCCACGATCTGCCCATCTGCCGCAATCACCGACAGGTTGTTCCAGCCCTGCACGCCCAGAACCCGCTGCATCCCCAGCGCCACCGGCGCGCCATTGCCCGCCGTGGCGATCATGTCCGCCAATTCGGGATGGCGCTCCAGCAGATAGGGCAGGGCGGTTTCGGGCCAGATCACCAGATCGGGCGCGGGTTTCACAGCCGTGAAGGCCAAAAGCCGGTCCAGAAATTGCTGCGCCAGTTCAGGGTCCCATTTGGTGCGCTGTTCCGCCGCGGGCTGCACCAGCCGCAGCGTGATGCCCTTCGCCGCAGGCAAAGGCTGCGACAGCGCCCAAAGCCCGTAGCCCCAAGCCGCCGCAACCCCTGCCAGCGCCGCCGCCGCAGGCACCGCGCGCAGACGTGCCAGCCCCGCCGCCGCCAGCAGCGTGATCAGCGTCAGCCCCACCGGCCCCAGCAGCGCCGCCGCCTGCGCCACGGGCGTATCAATCCAGATATGCCCGATAAGCGCCCAGGGAAATCCGGTAAGCACATAGCTCCGCGCCAGTTCCGCCGCGCACAGCGCCACCGCAAAGCCGGTCGCGCCGCGCAAAACCCGCGTGGCATAGCCCGCCGCCGCCCAGAACAGCGCAAGGCCAAAGGCCATAAACAGCAGCGCAAACGGGGCCATCCAGCCATCTGACGCCGCGTCGATCAGGAAGGGCTGCACCAGCCAGCTTAACGCCAGCCCGAAATACCCCGCCCCCGCGAACAGCGCCACCAGCGCCGCCCGCCACGGCGTCTGCCGCCCCACCAGCCCGATCACCACGGCAAAGGCGGGCAGGGCCAGCGCCCACAGCCCCCAAGGTGCCTGCCCCAAAGCCGCCAGCGCGCCAAACCCCGCCGCAGCCAGCGCCCGTAACCATAACGCCCTTGGCCACAGCCTCACGATGCGTCTGCAGCCGCGATATGGGCCGTGCCCGCACCCGGCAAGCGCACCCGCAAGCGCTTGATTCTGCGGGCATCCGCGTCGATCACCTCGAACTCGACCCCGCTTTCATGCGGCACGATCTCGCCCCGCGCGGGCACGCGGCCTGTGCGCAGGAACACCAGCCCGCCCACGGTGTCGATGTCGCTGTCATCATCGCCCGTGCGCAGGGTCATGCCGATCGCCGCCTCGAACTCGTCCAGCGGCGCGGTGGATTGCGCCACAAACACGCCGGGCTTTTCTTCGGTCCACAGCGGGCCTTCCACCTCGTCATGCTCGTCCTCGATCTCGCCAATCACGGTCTCGATCAGGTCCTCGATGGTCACAAGCCCGTCCACACCGCCATATTCGTCGATCACCAAAGCCATATGCACACGGTCGCGCTGCATCTTCTGCAACAGCGTCGCCGCAGGCATCGACGGCGGCGCAAACAGCACCGGCCGCAGCAGCTTTTTCAACGAAAACCGCCCTGCCGCGCCAAAGCCATGCTGCAAGGCCAGATCCTTCAGCAGCACCAGACCCTGCGGATGATCCAGCGTGCCTTTATAGACCGGCAGGCGGCTAAACCCGTGCTGGCGAAACGCCTCGACCAGATCATCCTTGCCGATATCCAGCGGCACCGCCGCAATCTCGACCTTGGGAATGGCGACATCATCCACCCGCAGCCGCCGCAGATTGCCCAGACCGGGCAAGGATTGCCCGCCCGACGGCGCTCCGGCCTTGCCATCTCCGGCATCACCGGAACTATCCTGAGAATTGAAGGCGCTTAACAAACGCCCGAAAAATCCGCGCGGCGCGGCTTCCGCCTCCGCTTCGCTGGTCCCGTCCTGCGCGCGTGGCGCAGGCGTTGGCCCGTCATGACTACTGCCCATTGGTCCTTTGTCCAAAATCACCCGCTCTACGGGCTTACAGAGTTCTGGTTTCCGAACGAAACCCGCTTCAGTCCGAATATGGGTCAGAAAGCCCAAGCCGCGCAAGTATCCGCACCTCGGTTGCTTCCATCAGATCGCCATCCGCATCGCGCACATGGTCATAGCCCAGCAAATGCAGCAGCCCATGCACCACCAGATGCGTGACATGATCTTCCAACGGCTTCCCCGCTGCCACAGCTTCGGCAGCACAGGTGTCATAGGAAATCGCAATGTCACCAAGGCTTTCGGGATCATCTGCCTCGCCCGGCTCGGGCGCATCCGGCACATCCCCCGCCACCTCCGCCCCGCGTTCTTCCGAAGGCCAGCTCAACACATTCGTCGGCTTGGCCTTACCCCTGAAATCGCCGTTAAGCTCCAGAATGCGCGCGTCATCACAGCCCATCACGCAAAAGCTGAAGCCCTCGGCCCCGAACCCCAGTTCTTCCAAAGCAGCAAGCGCTGCCCGCTCGGCCAAAGCCTCCAGCCCGAAGGCCTCCCAGCGCGCGTCCTCAAGAACGATATCAACCAAAGGTTCCATGCCGCCCCATAGCCCGATCAAAGCCGCCCCTCAACCCCCGATCCCCTTTGCACAAATATCCTCAGGGGGGGCCGCTTTGGCCTGCCAAAGCGGTCGGGGGGCAGAATGCCCCCCTCACGCGCGCAAGCGCTCAGGGGTCTTGCGCGGCACGCGCGCCGCGGGATCACCCCGATTGCGCTTCGTCCCGTTCGTAGGCTTCGATCACCCGCGCCACCAAGGGATGCCGCACGACATCTTTCGAGGTGAAATAGTTGAAGGAGACCCCCTTCACCCCTGCCAGAATCCGCTCGGCATCGGCCAGACCGCTGGCCGTGCCGCGTGGCAGATCGACCTGCGTGCGGTCGCCAGTGATCACCATGCGCGATCCCTCGCCCAGACGGGTCAGAAACATCTTCATCTGCATGGTGGTGGCATTCTGCGCCTCGTCCAGCACCACAAACGCATTCGACAGGGTGCGCCCGCGCATGAAGGCCAGCGGCGCAATTTCGATCCGCTTTTCTTCCATCAGCTTTTGCACCTGCTTTGCGGGCAGGAAATCGTTCAGCGCGTCGTAAAGCGGCTGCATATAGGGGTCGATCTTTTCCTTCATGTCACCGGGCAGGAAGCCCAAACGCTCGCCTGCCTCGACCGCAGGGCGGGACAGCACGATCCGCTCGACCGCGCCCGAGATGAACATCGTCACGCCCACCGCCACCGCCAGATAGGTTTTGCCGGTGCCGGCAGGGCCGATGCCAAAGCCCAGTTCATTGGCGAACAGATTGGCGACATAGGCCTTTTGCGCCTCGGTGCGCGGCTCGATCGGCTTTTTGCGGGTGCGGAGTTCAACCCGTCCGCCTGTGAACATCTCAATCTGTTCGGCACCGCCGCTTCGCATCACATCGGGCATGGCAACACCCAAGCGCATCGCGCCGTCAATATCGCCCGCAACCACGCCGCGGCCCGATTCCAACCGCGCGTAAAGCGCGCGCAGCACCGCTGCCGCCTGCTCGCGTGCGCCCTTGTCCCCGATCACCGACAGCCGGTTGCCACGGCGCAGCACATGCACGCCCATCTGATGCTCGATCTGCGCGAGATTGCGGTCAAACTCGCCGCAAAGATCGATCAGAAGGCGATTATCCGGAAATTCGAGAACGGTTTCCACCATATCCTCACGGGTCGGGGGGGTCAGCGCGCTGATGCCCAAAAGCAGTCTCCTTGCGGTTCAGGTGACGTCATACCTTCAGTTTGATCCGATCCAAAACGTCTGGCAAGCACAACCTGATGTGGTGGCATGACAAGCGTATGACAAGTGCTATGCTGCCCTGAATTTCAGCGGCAAATGAAAACGGGCCAAGGAAATCCCTTGGCCCGTCCGCAATGTTCACTGCAAAACGATCCGGCGTGCTAGTTGCCCGCGCGCGGCACGTAATCATTCAGGCCCGGTGATTGGGTCTGATAATTCTTCACCACCGTGCCGGGCGGATATTGGTCGTTGCAGACCGGCAGGCCCGAAACCGGATCAAAGCGCCGCCCCGAATAGCCTTCGACGCCGTCATCCATCAACCAGCCCTGGCATCCGTCCGGATCATAGGCAATGGCCGCGTCGCCATCCTGCAGCCCGATCTTGTCACGCCCCGAGTCCCGCGCCACGGCGATCACCGTGTCGGGGCTTTGCGAATAGGGCTGCAATCCATCCACGCAGGCCGACAGCAGGGATGCCGCAGCAAGGCACGCCGCAATAAGGGAAAACTTTGCCATGTTCATTACCACCTGTAGCAAACGACTTCGACGCGACGGTTTTTCTGCATGCCAGCAGCGCTGCTGTTGGTTGCGATCGGCTGACGCTCGCCATAGCCGATTTCACGCTCCACCACGGCCCCGACCGAGCGGGCAACATCCGCCACCGACTTGGCGCGCCGTTCGGACAGGCGCATGTTGTATTCATCCGAGGCGCGGGCATCGGTGTGACCATAAACGGCATAGCCGAACGCGCCCGAGTTCTTGAAGAAATCGGTCAGATATTTGCGGCCATGTGCGGTCAGCTTGTGGCTGTCTGTCGTAAACAGCGTGTCGGTGTTTTCCACCAGACAGGTTTCTTTCTTGACGCAAACCGGCTTGCCGGTCTTGGGATGCACGCGGTCCAGCATATAGCCTTCCGCACCGCCATCCGCCCACCAATGCTGACAACCGTCATCATCGATCCAGATGCCCCATTCGATCTTGCCAGCAATCTCGGGCTTGCCTTGGGCCGCTGCCCCGCTTGCCCCCAAAAGACCCAGCGACAGCGCCGCGCCCCCGACCATCATACGCACTGCTCTGGAAAAACGTTCCACTGCGGCAGCTCCCCCTTAAATCATCTGTTCAACAAGATGTATCTTACGAGATTTGCCGCTAGAGCCTTCGGAAGTAAAGCAAAATCTATGGCAAAACTGTGGCAGCCAACGCAACCTGTTGCGTCTGACGCATCGATCCGGCGAAGGTCGGGGGAATTGTTTCCGCCCCCGCGCCAATGCGCCAGCCGCCACTGGGGCCTAAATCCGCGCACCCGCCAAAGAGTTGGAGGTCGAAGCTAAGATTCTGACCCGAACCAGCTCGCCCACCTGTCCGGTCGGGTCATTGACATGCACGGCATGCAGGTGATCGGACTTGCCCACCATCTGCCCCGGCATCCGGCCCGGCTTTTCATAAAGCACCGAAACCTCGCGCCCCACCATCGACTCTTGCGTGGCCTTTTGCTGAGCGGTGATCAGGGCTTGCAAGGCGGCAAGACGGGAATCGGCCAGTTCCGCCGCAACGGGGGGCTTTTCTGCCGCAGGCGTGCCGGGACGGGCCGAATATTTGAAGCTGAACGCCGCCCCGAACCCCACTGCGCGGATCAGGTCCAGCGTGTCCTCGAAATCGCGGTCGGTCTCGCCGGGAAAGCCCACGATGAAATCCGAACTCAGCACGATGTCGGGGCGCGCGGCGCGGATACGTTCGATCAGGCGCAGATAATCCTGCGCCGTATGCTTGCGGTTCATCGCCTTGAGGATACGGTCAGACCCCGACTGCACCGGCAGATGCAGATAGGGCATCAGTTGCGGCAGATCGCCATGGGCGGCAACAAGATCGTCGTCCATGTCATTGGGGTGGCTGGTGGTATAGCGCAGCCGCTCCAGTCCATCCACTTTTGCCAGTTCGCGCAACAGCCGCGCCAAAGTCCAGCCGCCACCGTCGCCCACCCCGTGATAGCCGTTCACGTTCTGGCCCAGCAGGGTGATCTCGCGCACGCCCTTGGCCACCAACCCGCGCGCCTCGGTCAGAATCCGCGCGACGGGGCGCGAGACTTCGGCCCCGCGCGTGTAAGGCACCACGCAAAAAGCACAGAACTTGTCGCAGCCTTCCTGCACGGTCAGAAACGCGGTCGGCCCACGGGTGGCCTTGCGTTCGGGCAGAAGGTCGAACTTGTCCTCGAGCGGGAAATCGGTATCGACCTGCTGGCCCGTGCCGCGCGCCATTTCCGGCAGGCGGTGATAGGCCTGCGGGCCGACGACCAGATCGACCAAGGGCATCCGCCGCAAAATCTCGGCCCCTTCCGCCTGCGCCACGCAGCCCGCCACGCCGATCTTCAGATCGGGATTGGCCGCCTTGAGCGGACGCAACCGGCCCAGATCGGAATAGAGCTTTTCACTGGCTTTTTCCCGGATGTGGCAGGTGTTCAACAACACCATATCCGCATCCTCGGCGGTTTCGGTCATGACATAGCCATCCGCACCCATCGCCTCGGCCATGCGTTCGCTGTCATAGACGTTCATCTGACAGCCATAGGTCTTGATGAACAGCTTCTTCGGATTCTGCGGTTCAGTCATGTGGCACCCCTGTTCCTGCCCGCCCTCTAAGCCAAACCGCGCCTTGGTGCAACGCGGGGGTTGCATTGGCGCAAGGCTTGGCGGAATCTGGGGACGGGCTGGCGAAAGGCAATGGTCAGGGCATGAAATACGCGTCTCTCGACAGCTTTCTGGCCGAGGCCGGATCGGTGCTGGCCAAAGGCCCGCTTGCACTGGTGTTTGCCGAAGATCTGGTCGAGGTGGATACCAGCCTGCGCCACCACCTGACCGCAGGCTTTCCGCATGTGGCCCTGCTTGCCCCCGATGTCGTGATCCTCCCGCCCGACCTTGAAGCGCAAATCCACCGCATCCGCTATGATGTCCATGCCGATGATGCGCTGGTGAATGCGGTCAATGCGGTCAATGCCGCCGCGCCGGGCATCTGGCTGTATTACTGCTACAATGCCGAGTACCTGTTCCACCCCTTCTGCGAGACGCGCAACATCCGCGAGATGCTGGCCTTTCACACCGAAGAGCGCCGTGATGCGCTGTTGTCCTACGTCATCGACCTTTACGCCGATGATCTGGACAGCTTTCCGAATGCGGTGTCGCTGGAACGGGCGCATCTGGATCGGTCGGGCTATTACGCGCTGGCCCGCCCCGATCCGGCCAACAACAATTACCCCAAGGAACGCCAGCTTGATTTCTTTGGCGGGTTGCGCTGGCGGTTTGAAGAACACGTCCCCGCGCCGCGCCGCAAGATCGACCGCATCGCGCTGTTCCGCACCAAGCCGGGGCTGACCCTGCGCCCCGATTTCACCCTCTCGGACGAGGAATACAATACCTATGCCTGTCCGTGGCACCACAACATCACCACCGCCATCGCGTCCTTCCGCACCGCCAAGGCGCTACGGTCAAACGCCGGATCACGGTTCGACATCCACACCTTCCGCTGGCACAACTCGACCCCGTTCGAATGGCACAGCCAGCAGTTGATGGATCTGGGCCTGATGGAACCGGGGCAGTGGTTCTAGCGGCCCGATCCGGGGCCGATGTGGCTTGCCCGCCGGCCCCATCCTCCAACCCTGTGAGACAAACATGAATGTCGTCGAAGCCTCGATCCCCGATCTGCGCGCTGCGTTGCAGGCGGGGCGCGTCACCAGCGAGGCGCTTGTGGCCGCCTATCTGGACCGGATCGCGGCCTATGATCACAGCGGTATCTGCCTGAATGCTGTGCCGGTGTTGAACCCCGCCGCCTTGGACGAGGCGCGGGCCTCGGACCTGCGGCGGGCGCGGGGTCAAAGTCTGGGGCCGCTGGAGGGCATCCCCTATACCGCCAAGGACAGCTACAAGGTGCGCGGACTGACGGTGGCGGCAGGCTCGCCTGCCTTTGCCGATCTGGTGGCAACCGATGACGCCTTTGCGATTGCCCGCCTGCGCGCGGCGGGGGCGGTGCTGATCGGGCTGACCAATATGCCGCCGATGGCCAATGGCGGCATGCAGCGCGGGGTCTATGGTCGCGCCGAAAGCCCCTATAATGCCGACTGGCTGACAGCGGCTTTCGCCTCAGGCTCGTCCAACGGTTCGGGAACGGCGACGGCGGCCAGTTTCGCGGCCTTTGGTCTGGGCGAGGAAACATGGTCCTCGGGCCGCGCCCCTGCCGCCAATAACGGGCTTTGCGCCTATACGCCCAGCCGCGGGGTGATCTCGGTGCGGGGCAACTGGCCTTTGGTGCCGACGATGGATGTGGTGGTGCCACATACGCGCAGCATGGCCGATATGCTGGAGATTCTGGACGTGATCGTGGCGGATGACCCCGATACGCGCGGCGATCTGTGGCGGCGCCAGCCTTGGATTCCCATTCCCAAAGCCTCCGAGATCCGGCCCGCCTCTTATCCGGCGCTGGCCGAAGCGGCCAGTCTGAAGGGCAAACGCCTTGGGGTTCCGGCGATGTATATCAACGCCGATCCCTTGGCGGGCAGCGCGCCGGGCGGCGGCATCGGCGGGCCGACAGGGCAAAGGATCGAAACCCGCGCCTCGGTGCTTGCATTGTGGAAGGCCGCGCGGCAGGCAATGGTGGAAGCGGGGGCCGAGGTGGTGGTGGTCGATTTTCCTGTCGTGTCGAACTATGAGGGCGACCGCACCGGCTGCCCCACGATCAGGACGCGCGGTCTGGTCAGCCCCGACTATCTGCAGCGCGAGATTGTGGACCTGTCGGTCTGGGCTTGGGACGATTTCCTGCAGGCCAATGCCGACCCCAAACTGAGCCGTCTGGCGCAGGTCGATGGTGCGCGCATCAGCCCCGCCCCTTCGGGCAGCCTGCCCGACCGTTACACCGGCTTTGGCGATGACATTGCCGACTACCCCGCCCATGCCCGCGCCCATCCTGTCGCTGATTTCCGCGAGATTCCGCATCTTGAGGCGGGGTTAAGGGGGCTGGAGGCCACACGCCGCCTAGATCTTGAGGCTTGGATGGACCATTTGGGTCTGGATGCGGTGGTGTTTCCTGCCGTGGCCGATATTGGCCCTGCGGATGCCGATGTGAACCCTGCTTCGGCCGATCTGGCATGGCGCAATGGCACTTGGGTGGCCAATGGCAATCTTGTCATCCGTCACCTTGGCATTCCCACCGTGACCGTGCCGATGGGGATCATGGCCGACACCCATATGCCCGCAGGTCTGACGATTGCGGGCCGCGCTTGGGATGACACGGCCCTGTTAAGCCTTGCCATTGCCTTCGAGGCGATGGGCCGCTACCGCCAAGCCCCACAGCGCACGCCGGAACTGCCCGCCTGATGCGTCAGACGGGTCGCGGTGTGGCTTCTGAAATCTCGTGCTGCAATCGTGCGCGGAACACATCCGGCATTGCCCAATTCGGTTGATGACCCAGCAGAAGTTGCAGGAAGCCCACGGAAAAGCCGTTGTCCTGCCGGATATTCTCGCGGAAGGACCACCATTGCCGCAGGTCGTCAAAGGCAGGGGCGACATCGGGGTGGTCGTGGAATTCCTGCTCGGCGGCGGCGGCATGCACCGTCAGGCAGAACAAGGTGCAGACATAGCCCTCGGGCCAGAAGGCGGCTGCCGAGTCTGCGGCAACATTGCGGGGGGCTGACAGCGCCTTTAGCGGCAGATCGGCGGTGAATTCGCGCAGCATCAGACCGGCGGCAAATTCGAAATAATCCTTGCGTGCGGATTTATCGGCCGGCTTTTGCCGTTCAATGGCGCGCAGCCAGCGCACAAATATCTCGGCCAGCTTTGGCTCATCAAGGTGAAACACGCAGCCGATTTCCGCGCCCAGATCCTGCGTGAATTTCTGAAAGGCCGCGCGGAACCAGCGCAGGCGGCGCACCGAAATCCGCAGCGGTTCATTGGTGGGGGGCAGATGATATTCGGGATGCGACAGATCAGACATGGCTGGCAAATTCGGCATAAAGCGCGGCCAAGGCGGCAGGATCGCGGGCGGTGCAGGCGGTAGTGATATCTGCGGCCAGTGCTACAGCCAGATCGGTTGCGGCATCAAGGGCGGCCTCATCCTCGGCCTCTGGGCGCTGCGATTGCAGCCACAGCATGACGGCAAACAAAGTCACAGGCCCAATCGCGGAAGGTGTGACACGCGCGGTCAGATCGGCGTGGCCTTTCAGGGCCTTGGCATCCTGCAGCGCCAGCGTCAGCGCTGCAGCCACTTCGGCATCGGGGGCGCTGGGCAGGCTCAGATTCTGAAAGGCCTTGCGCGCTGCGGCCTCGCTGATGAAAAGGCCGGGCGCGTCCAGCCGCTTCAGCACGGCTTGGGTGGCGGCATAAAAGGCGGCGGCAAAGGCAAGGTCGCCATCCTGCTGGCCGGTGATCCGATGCAGGGACGGCGCTGCGGGATCGGGATTGCCCAGCACCTTTTTGGCCAGACCCGAGGCCGCGTCATCCATGCCCTTGGCAATTGCTTCGACCTCGCGCAGCACCGCTCCGGCCAGTCGGGCGGCAGGCGGCGGCAGGGTATCGACCGTCATGGTTTCCTTGAGCGTTTCGCCGCCTTTGCGAAGGACATGCCGCAGCCCGCGCAGGGCTTCGCGCAGCGGCATGGCATCGGGTAGCAAAGGTGACTGGCTCGACACAGGCGCACTCCGGGTTCGGTGGCGGCAGCATAGCCCAGCTCTGCCGCCACAGGAAGCGTTACGCGCAACCGCGCTGCGGGGTGCGGCGGATGAAGTCAAGCGTGGCGGCATAGTCCTTCACCCCCGCCTGACTGCCCAATCCCGTCGCATTCTGCGCCGACGAGGCCTGCGCCAATTGCACTGCCTCTTGCGGCGAAAGCCCCTTGGCCAGCCCCGTGGCAAAGCCGCCGTTAAAGCAATCGCCGCAGCCGCAGGTGCATTTCACATCGACCCGAAAGGCGGGCGTGTGAAAGCTGGTGCCATCCTGCGCCAGATAGAATGCGCCCTCGGCCCCCAAGGTCAGGATCACGCAACCCGCCCCGCGATCCAGCAGAAATTGCGCCAGCGCGCGATTGTCCTGCAACCCCGACAAGGCGCAGGCTTCTTCCTCGGATGGCATGAAGTAATCGGTATAGGGCAGCAGCCGTTCCACCTTGGGCAGATCGGCTGCGGTCGAGGCGAACACATCCAGCGTGGTGATCACACCCCGGCGTTTTGCCTCGGCCATCACCTCGGCGGTGCGGCCCGCATCATCCATCCGGTTCATCAGCCCGACACCGCCCACATGCAGGATTTTGGTATCCAGCACACGGTCGATCTGGTCATCGGACACGAAAAACCCGTCCGTCGCCCCACGTTTGTGCAGCGCGGGGCGCGCACCATCGGGCCGCGTGGTGACGATGGAACTGGAGGTGCTGAACCCCTCGCAGCGCTGCATCAATTCGGTGTCGATGCCAAAGCGCGCCAGTTTCATAAGCACCCAATCGCCCATATCGTCATGGCCGATGCCGCCAATTGCCTGCACCTTCAGCCCGTGCTTGGCCGCCACGATGCTGGCCGATCCGGCGGCACCGGACACGGCAAGGGTGAAATCCTCGACGAAATAGGTATCCCCGCCCGGCGGGATCTGCGTGACCGGACGGCAGAGGGCGTCAAAGGTGTAAAACCCCATGCAGGAGAAATCGAAACGCGGACTCATGCCGCCCCCCGGATACGCTCGCCATCCTCGCCAAAGAAATACAGCCGCGCAGGGTCAAAGCCGATGCCGATGGCCACATCGATGTCTGACCGATAATCGCGTGCGGCCTTCACTTCGACCTGTTTGCTGCCTGCCATGACCGTCAGGTAGGTCACGTCGCCAGTGGGTTCGACGCCATAAACCAAGCCCTGCACATTATCGCCCCCGACGCGGCAATCTTCGGGCCGGATGCCAAGCGTGACCTTGCCGCGCAGATGGGCGGGGCAGGGCGCGGTGATACCGGAGGCGGTAAACTTGCCATTCTGCGCGGTGCCTTCGATCAGGTTCATCGGCGGGCTGCCGATAAAACCCGCGACAAAGGTGTTGGCCGGATCGGAATAGATCTGGTCCGGCGTGCCAACCTGCTGGATCGCGCCTTGGTTCATGATCACGATGCGGTCGGCCAAAGTCATCGCCTCGATCTGGTCATGGGTCACATAGACGGTGGTGATCTTCAACTGGCGCTGCAGATGCTTGATCTGCACCCGCATCGAGGCCCGCAGCTTGGCGTCAAGGTTGGACAGCGGCTCGTCCATCAGGAACACCTGCGGCTCGCGCACCACGGCGCGGGCAAGGGCGGCACGCTGGCGCTGACCGCCCGACAAAGCGCCGGGCTTGCGATCCAGATAGCTGCCCAGTTCCACCATATCGGCGGCGCGGCGGATCAGCTTGTCATGCTCGGAGGCCGGAACTCCGCGCATCCGCAAGGGAAAGCGGATGTTTTCGTAAATCGACATATTAGGGTAAAGGGCATAGCCCTGAAACACCATCGCCACGTCGCGGTCGCGGGCGTCAACCTCGTTCATCACCTCGGTGCCGATGATGACCTCGCCTTCGGTGGGGTGTTCAAGCCCCGCGATCATCCGCATCGTGGTGGTCTTGCCGCAGCCCGAGGGACCAAGCAGCACAAGGAACTCTTCGTCGTTGATGTCCAGAGACATGTGGCGCACGCCGGTGAAGGCCCCATAGCGCTTGACGATATTTTGCAGGTGGATCGAAGCCATTGCTTATCCTTTCACGGCGCCCATGGTCAGACCGCGCGACAGATGCTTCTGGATCAGGATCACAAGGATCAGGATCGGAGCGAACGCAAGGAAGGACACAAGGGCGATTGCATTGTAGATCACGCCGTCCGAGCCGCCGGTGAAATTCGCAAGCGCCACCGACATGGTGTAGGCTTTCGAGGTCGAGGCGATAAGCAGCGTGAAGAGGAATTCGTTGATCGCAAAGATCGTGGCGATGACAGCCGCCGTGATGATACCGGGCAGGCAGGCGGGTACGATGATCTCCCACAGGATACGCAGATCACCGGCCCCGTCGGTGCGGGCGGCGTCTTCCAGTTCTTTGGGAATATCCAACATGTAGCTGCGGATGATCCATGTCACGAGGCTCAGGTTGATCGCCGCATAGACCAGCATCAAGGCCCAGACGGTATCCAGCAACCCCATGCTGCGGAACAGAAAGAAGATCGGCACGGCCACGATGGCAGGGGCCATCATGCGGGTGGACAGGATGTAGAAGCCGATATCCTCGCGGCCCTTGAACTCGTACCGCGACAGTGCGTAGGCGGCAGGGATCGCCAGCGCAAGGTCGATGATCACAGACCCCGACACCGCGAAGAACGAGTTCCGCATATATTGCGCGATGGGCCAATCGCTCATCAGCAGGTGCCAGGCGTCCAGGCTGAAACTGGGCCAATAGATCGGGGAGGGGGTGATGATCTCGGTACGCGGGCGGAAGGCGATGGTCAGGAACCACAGGATCGGCAGCAGGCAACACGCCGCCCATGACCCCAGCACCAGATAGCGCAGCAGCATGCTTTCGCCGCGGGATTTGCGTTTTGTGGCCGTTTTCAGGGTTTGTGGCATTTATTTCTTCCCCGAATGGAAGGCGCGTTTCACGACTGTCTGCGCGATGACAACCGTCATCACCAGCATCAGCACCGAAGCCGCCGAGGCATAGCCAAAGTTGAACATGCGGAAACCTTGGCGATAGATGAAAAAGCTCATGGTTTCGGTGGCACCGCCGGGGCTGCCTTGGGTCATGATATAGACGTTGGTGAACATGGTGGTGATGTCGATGCCGCGCAGGGTGATGGCGACCACGATGATCGGGCGCATCATCGGCAAAGAGATATTCCAGAAAATCGCGGGCCAGCTTGCCCCGTCAAGGCGGGCTGCCTCTTCGATCTCTTGATCCTGCCCCTGAAGGGCGGCGACAAAGATGATGAACAGGAACGGCGTCCACTGCCAGACATCGGCCACGATCAGCGTCAGGCGGGCAAGCCAGATCGACCCCAGCCAGTCGACATTCTTTGAAACGATGCCAAGGCCCAACAGGATATCCGAAATCACCCGACCATCGTTGAAGCCCAGCTTCCAGATGAAGGCCACCGCCGAGGGCATGAACAGCATCGGCATCAGGAACACGATGCGCCAACCTTTGATCATCGGATCACGGTAGGAAAAATAGGCCATCGTCATTGCGATAACCGTTTGCAGCACAAGAGAAATCCCGCCGATAACCGCGGTGTTTCCCAGTGCCGCCCAGAACTCTCGGTCGCCCAGAAGGCGGGTATAGTTGTCAATTCCTGCCCAGTCCCAGCCCTTGAAGGTCACCACGAACAGGCTTTGGTAAATCGCAAAGGCACCCGGATAAAGCGTGATCGCCATCAGGTATAGAAGCGCCGGAGCTACCAGCAAATAGGGGAAAGCCTTCCGCAAAGCGGGCGACCGGCGACGCGGAGCGCGGTTGGGGGCGGCTTGCGCCACCCCCCCGGTCCGATGTGCGGGAGCAATCGCGGCCATCGGTCAGAACGGCAGCGCTTTGCCGCCGCCGACGTAAGTGCCGGCTTTGACATCCGCGTATTGCACCGGTGCCTTGTCGGTGCCGAAGCCGTTCTTCGCCATGATGGCTTTCCAAGCCGCCTGACCGTTTTCAAGCGCCTCTTTGCCGGTGATCTGTCCGGTGATCGCGCGGTTGATCTCGTTGCCCAAGGCCTGTTCCATCTCGAACATGCCGGGTAGACGCGGGCTGCACCATGCATGTTCAAGGCTGTCGGACCAGACCTTCATTGGCTGCGAGACTTTCCGCAGGTTTTCGTTGGTCAGCACCGATTTATAGCCCGGAGCCACGCCATTGGCATTGGCTTCGTTCATCGCCATGATCGAGGAGGTGGTCAGGAAGGCCAGCATCAGGAAGGCGCCTTCGGGGTTCTGGCTGGTTGCCGTCACCACCGAGGTGGAACCCGCGATATTCGGCGGGGCAAAGACGCCACCCGCGATGCGCGGCTCGTAGATCGTGACGAAATCATCAACGATCTGGCTTTGGTCGGGCCGCATCGCCTGCGTGCCGCTGTCTTGCCAGCTGATGTTCGCCGCAACCTGACCGCCCAGCCAAGCCGCACGGTTCTCGCCCCAGCCTGCGCCTGCCACACCTTCGATGGCGTTCTTGGACAGCGCCAGCAGCGTATCCAGACCCTTCATCGAAGCCTCGGAGGTCAGCAGCGGGTCGAAGTTTTCGTCGAACAACTGCATTCCGGCCTGTGCTGCGATATGCTCCCATGAATAGGTGGACCAGAAGCCGCGCGCGCCCAGAAGGCCGATGCCCGCCACGCCGCCGCCCAGCTTGTTGGCTTCGGCGGTGATGCGGATCAATTCGTCATAGGTCGGAACCGAGTTCACCAGATCGATCGGGCCGCCCAGAATCGGTTCAAGCACCGATTTGCGAAGGTGGACCATCTGAATGTCGCAGTCGAACGGAATACCAACCAGTTTGCCGCCGAAATAGCCGTAGTTCAGCCGGTAGGTGTCGTGGAAATCATCCAGCGGCAGCGCCCATTTGGCGGCATAATCGTCCAGCGGAGCCAGAAAGCCGGGACCCGCGAAATCACCCAGCCATGCCGAGAAGAACTGCAGCGCGTCGAACGAGGCATTGCCCGAGATGAATTCGGAAATCGCCTTGTCATAGATGCTGTCATCCGGGATCGGCACCAGCTCGACCTTGATACCCGACAGCGCCTCGAAGGGGGCAATCGCCACGGCAGCAGATTCCTGATCCGCCGCACCGATGGCGAAGCGCACCGTTGTTCCGGCCAGTTCCGAGCGCACCTTTTCCCAATCGACGGTGCGAATCCAGTCTTTCGCAGGGTCCCACAGCGGGGTGTTATCCATGTTGTAAAGCTTGCGATAATCCTCGCGGACATAGCCCTCGACCGAAATCCCGTCGAGAATCGCCTGAATGTCGCCAAGGCCCGATTGGGCGAAGGCGGGCGTCTTCAGCCCGGTCACGCCAGCAGCAAGGCCAAAAGCGGTGCCGGTTCTCAGGAACGAGCGGCGGGACAGCCCACCCAGTTTCATTGTCATTCGTAATCCTCCCTTTGCGCTACATTTGTCTGTTCTGCGGTCTGCCCTGCAACCCTTGCTTTGCCGAGATCTCCTCAATCGCGGCAAAAGGTTTGGAAGACCGTGAGTGAACTTTCGTTTCACATTGATATAATGTGTGCAGGCACATGCACCTGTCAATCACGATTTTTAGTGCAAAATGCCGCAATGCAGCGAGAACTAAACATTGACATAAGAACAAATGTTCAAATAACTTGGGCGAAATTGCCCAGAGGAGGAATGCAATGCCCACCAATGTCGCCCTGACGGGTTTGGCCAAAGATCTTGCCGCGCGTGCTGAAACGGGCCGTCCGATTCGGATCGGGCTTGTGGGTGCGGGTGAGATGGGGACGGATATCGTCAGCCGGGTTGCCCATATGCAGGGCATTGAAATCGGGGCGATCAGTGAGCTGAAGGCGGGGGCCGCGCGGAAGTCGGTCGAGATTGCTTATGGCAATGCGGATCTGGTGCGCGAAGTGTCAACCGCCGACGCCGCCAATGCCGCGATGGAAGATCGCCGAATCGCCGTCACCGACAATGTGGATGCCTTGCTTGAGGCGGGCCTGATCGACGTGGTGGTGGATGCCACTGGCGTGCCGTCGGTGGGGGCAGAAATCGGCCTGCGCGCGATGGAGCGCGGCAAGCATCTGGTGATGATGAACGTCGAGGCCGACGTGACCATCGGGGCCTATCTGCGCGCCGAGGCCGAACGTCTGGGCGTGGTCTACAGCCTTGGCGCGGGGGATGAGCCGTCCTCCTGCATGGAGTTGATCGAATTTGTCTCGGCGATGGGGCATCGCATTGTCTCGGCGGGCAAGGGCAAGAACAATCCTCTGAACATAGACGCGACGCCCGATGTCTATCTGGAAGAAGCCGTGCGGCGACACATGAACCCGCGCATGCTGGTCGAATTTGTCGACGGCTCGAAAACCATGGTGGAGATGGCGGCCATTGCCAATGCCACCGGCCTTACGCCGGACAAGCCGGGCATGCACGGCCCTGCCTGTTCGCGGGAGGAGTTGAACTCGGTGCTGGTGCCGCAATCGGCGGGCGGGGTGCTGTCCTCGGGCGAGGGCCGCGTGGATTATACCATTGGCAAGGGCGTTGCCCCCGGCGTGTTCGTGGTGGCCGAGATGGATCACCCCCGTGTGCGCGAGCGGATGGAAGACCTGAAGATGGGCAAAGGCCCGTATTTCACCTTCTTCCGTCCCTACCATCTGACCTCGCTTGAAGTGCCGCTGACCTGCGCCCGTGTGGCTTTGTATGGCAAGGCCGACATGGTGCCGATGCCGGTGCCGGTGGCCGAGGTCTGCGCCGTGGCTAAAAAGGATATGGCGGTGGGTGAAAGCCTTGATCAGATTGGAGAATATTGCTACCGCGCCTGGATCATGACCGCGCCAGAAGCCCGCTCTGCGGGGGCGATCCCTTGCGGGTTGCTGGCAGGATCGAAGGTGACCGCGCCGATCAGGAAGGGCGATCTGATCACCCGCGCCAATGCTGCGGTGCCAGCCGACAGCAAGATTGCCCTGCTACGTGCGCGGCAAGACAAAATGCTGGGCCTGTGATCATGACCCTGCCCGACAACCGCCCCTTTGCCATCCGCCACTTCGCGCCCGCCGCCCTGCGCGAGGCGTTGAAGAAGATGTATCTGATCCGCCGTTTCGAGGAGGGGGCCGAAGACAGTTATATGCGTGGCCTGATCCACGGCACCATGCACCTGTCCATCGGGCAAGAGGCCAGCGCCATGGCGACCTGCATGGAGTTGACCGATAACGACAAGATCACTTCGACCCACCGTGGCCACGGCCATTGCATCGCCAAGGGTGCCGAGGTTGGCCGGATGTTTGCCGAGTTTTTTGGCAAAGAGACCGGCTATTGCCACGGGCGGGGCGGCTCGATGCATATCGCCGATGTGAAGACGGGCAATCTTGGGGCCAACGGAATTGTGGGCGGGGGCTTGCCGATTGCGGTGGGCGCGGCGCTTTCGGCCAAGCGGTTGGGCAAGTCCGATGTGACAGTCTGTTTCTTCGGGGATGGGGCCAATAACGAAGGCGCTTTCCACGAGGCGCTGAACATGGCTGCCGTCTGGAAGCTGCCGGTTATTTTTGTCTGCGAAAACAATGGCTATGGCATGTCCACCTCGACCGCGCGGTCAACTGCGGTCACGCATATTGCCGACCGCGCGGCGGCCTATGCGATGCCCGGCGTCACGGTGGATGGCAATGACTTTTCCGCCGTGGCCTTTGCGATGCACACTGCCATTGCGCGCGCGCGGGCGGGCGAAGGGCCGTCCCTGGTGGAAAACCTGACATACCGCTGGCGTGGTCACTCCAAATCCGACCGCAACCGCTATCGCAGCAAGGACGAAATCGAAGACTGGATGACCCGCGACCCGATCGCGCGGTTCCGTGCCGAATTGATCGCGCATGGCATTCTGGACGAGGCCGGTGCCGAAGCCGTAGCCGCCGAGGCGATTGCCGATGTGCAGGCTGGCATCGAATTCGCCAGATCCAGCACCGCGCCCAGCATTTCCGAAGTGACCCGCTACGTTTACGCCGAGGTTTAAGATGAACGCCCAAGCCCCAACCGACCTCCGCACCCTGTCCTATGCCGAAGCCATCCGCGAGGCGATGGCGATTGCGATGGAGGCCGACCCGACCGTCATCCTGATGGGCGAGGATATCGGCGTCTATGGCGGCGCGTTTCAGGTGACGCTGGACCTGATCGACCGCTTCGGCCCCGACCGCGTAATGGACACACCTATCTCGGAACTTGGCGGGGCAGGCGTGGCGGTGGGCGCGGCTTTGACCGGGTTGAAGCCGATCTTTGAATTCCAGTTCTCGGATTTTGCCATGCTGGCGATGGAGCAGATCGTCAACCAAGCCGCCAAGCTGCGTTATATGCTGGGAGGCGAGGCTTCGGTTCCTGTCGTGTTCCGTCTGCCTGCGGGATCGGGAACGGGGGCCGCGGCACAGCACAGCCAAAGCATCGAGGCGTGGTTCGGCCATGTGCCGGGGCTGAAAGTGCTGCAACCAGCCACGCCCGAAGACGCCAAAGGCATGCTTCTGGCCGCGCTGGCAGACCCCGATCCGGTGATGATCTTCGAACACAAGCTGCTGTACAAGATGAAGGGCCATGTCCCTGCGGGCAGCTACCTTACCCCCATCGGCAAGGCCTTGCTGCGCCGCGCCGGAACCGATGTGACCATCGTTGCAGGTTCGATCATGCTGCACCGCGCGCTTGAGGCTGCCGAGAAACTGGCCGCCGAAGGCATCAGCGCCGAAGTGATCGACCTGCGCTCGATCCGGCCAATCGACCATGAGACGATTCTGGCCTCGGTGCGGAAAACCGGACGCCTGATGGTGGTTTACGAAGGGGTCAAGGCCTTTGGCGTGGGCGCGGAAATCAGCGCCATGGTGGCCGAAAGCGATGCGTTCGATTATCTTGACGCACCGATCCTGCGCTTGGGGGGGGCGGATGCGCCGGTGCCATATAACCCCGATCTGGAGCGCGCTTCGGTGCCGCAGGTTGACACCATCGAGGCCGCCGCCCGCCGCCTTGTCCGCCGCGAGGTTTAAGATGCCGGTCGAAGTCATCCTGCCCAAAGTCGATATGGACATGACCCACGGCACGCTTGCCGTCTGGCATGTGGCCGAGGGTGAAATGGTCCAGAAGGGCGCGGCCCTGTTCGATATCGAAACCGACAAGGCCGCGATGGAGGTCGAAGCCCCCGCCAGCGGCAGCCTGCACCACATCACGGCCCAACCGGGTGACAAGGTGGCTGTCGGCACCATCGTTGCATGGCTTTACGCGAAAGACGAGGCTGTGGGGGCAGCGCCTCTGACTGCCGCTGCCAAGCAGGATGCGCCGCCGCCTGTCACTGTGGCATTGCCTGCCGACATAACGCCACCGCTTTCCGCGCCATCCTTCCCCCCGCCGCAAGCCGAAGCCTTGGCCCAACGCGCCACACCTTCCGCACGCCATGCCGCTCGCAGTGCTGGGATCGCCTTGGAGCGCGTGAGGGGCAGCGGCCCCTTGGGGCGGGTGCAACGCGATGATGTCACGGCTTTCCTGCAGTCTGCGCCACAAACCCCTGCCACAGCCCCATGGGTGCCACAGTCCGGCCCCTTGCATATCAGCCGCCGCAAGGGTCAAGGCTTGCCTCTGGTGTTGTTTCACGGCTTTACCGCCGACAGCCAATCCTGGGCGCCCTTGGAAAAGGCGCTGGGGCCGCAGCAGCCCCTGATCCGCATCGATCTGCCGGGTCATGGCAAATCGCCCCGCCGCCGCATTGCCGGTTTTGCCGAATTGGCCCGCATGGTGGTCGAAGCCTTTGACGAAGCCACCCGCGAGCATGACAAGGTGCATCTCTTGGGTCATTCGCTGGGCGGTGCCATGGCGCTGGCTCTGGCCGATATTCGCGGGCGCAAACTGGCCAGCCTGTCGCTGATCTCGCCTGCCGGATTGGGGCCAGAGGTTGATGCCGATGCCCTTGCCGGCATTGTCCGCGCCAGCCGCGCCGAAAGTCTGGCACCTTGGCTGCGACGCCTGACAGCCACGCCAGACGGCATCAGTGATGACTACGCCCGCGCCGCTATGGCCCCGCGCAAAGACCCCGCCATGCGCGCCGCACAGGCGGACATGACAGCGGCGCTGTTTCCCGACGGGGTGCAGGCCTTTGACCTGCGCCCCGCCTTGCAGCGCATCGAGGCTCCGACGCAAATCCTTTGGGGGCGGCAGGATCACATCCTGCCCTATCGCCACGCCCTTGCCGCCGACGGCGATTTCGCTATTCATCTGCTGAAGGGTGCGGGCCACATTCCCCAGATCGAATGCCCCGACAGGGTGGCGCGGATTGTGCAGCGTCTGATTGCGGGGTGCGACGCGCCCGTCTAAGCCACGGGAAGGAACACCCATGCCGCCTGCCATGCCGTCCCTCGGACCCCAAAGCGAGACTGATCGGCTGCGCGCGCGGGCGGTCTGGCTTTACCACGTCGAAGGGCTGACCCAGAACGATATCGCCACGCAACTGGGGATCAATCGGGTGATGGTGGTGCGGCTTCTGGCCGATGCGCGGCGGCGCAACGAGGTGCGGGTGACGATCTCGGCCCCATTAAGCGAGCTTATCGAGATCGAGCGCGCGCTGGAACGTCGCCACGGCATCGGGCGGGTCATCGTGGCACCGTTTTCCGATCCCGAAGGCGATCCCGTCAAGGTCATCGCTGCCGCTGCGGGAGCGTTCATCTCGGCGGAAATGAAGGCGGGCATGACCGTCGGGGTGGGTTGGGGCCGCACACTTTATAACACGTTGCCCTTCATCTCGGGCGCGACGCTGGACGATTTCCGCGTGGTGTCGCTTCTGGGCGGGATCGCTGCGGCCCGTCGCTTTAACCCCGCCGAATTTGCGTGGCAATTTGCCGAACTGTTTCAGGCCGAGGGCTTTCTGATCCCCGCCCCGGCGGTGGTGGACAGCCCTGAAACCAAACATGCCCTGTTGGAACGCTGCGGTCTTTCGGCGATTTTCGAGATGGCCGACAAGCTGGATATGGCGCTGCTGTCGGTGGGCGGGATTACGACGCTGACCACCAGCTACCGCACCGGCTATCTGTCCGAAGCCGACCGCCGCTCACTGATCGACGCAGGCGCGGTGGGCGATGTGCTTTACAACTTCATCGATGCAGCAGGGCATCTGGTGGATCACGAGGTCAACGGCCGGGTGATTTCGGCCAACCTCGCCCGCCTGCGCCGCACGCCCGAGCGTGTGCTGATTTCCGGCGGCAAAGACAAACTTGTGGCCCTCAAGGCGGCCATCCACACCCTATCGCCAACGGTTCTGGTCACCGACGAATGTTCCGCGCGCGCTTTGGCGCAGGACAAGGCCTAAGCCTGCGGACGCGTCAGGCCCGCTTGAGCCGGATTACCACATCCACCCGCGACACCGTCATGCCTTCGGGTGCGGCAGGCAGCGCAGAGATCACCAGATCTTCGGTGGGGGCATCGGTCAGCGCGTGGCTGTCCTCCCAATAGAAATGCGGATGATCGTCCAGCCGCGTATCGAAATAGCTGCGGCTGCCATCAACCACCACCTCATGCAGCAGGCCGGCTTCGCAAAAGGCGCGCAGGGTGTTGTAGACGGTCGCAAGGCTTACCTTGTCGCCTGCCTGTGCGGCGGCGGCGAACAGCCCTTCGGCGGTGACATGCCGGTCCATGCCGTCGCCCACCAACAGCCCCGCCAAAGCCAGCCGCTGCCGCGTCGGGCGCAAACCGCCCCGCGCCAGCCATTCCGTGCTATGCCGTTCCGTCGTGATATTCATGGGCCATCCCGCCTTACCGTTCCCCACTATAAAGGACCGCCGCCCGGATATTCAAACGAAAACCCAACCGCGCCCCCGGCCTTGCTTCCCAACCCCCCCCGATGTTACAGACAAAATCAAAGGGCAGGGCTACTGGAGGGGCAGACTTGGGCGGTTATCCAACTTCGTTCAGCAAGGACGATCTTCTGAAATGTTCGCGCGGCGAGCTGTTTGGCCCCGGCAACGCGCAACTTCCCGCGCCGCCCATGCTGATGATGGACCGCATCACCGAGATTTCGGGCGATGGCGGCGAACATGGCAAAGGCCATGTCATAGCAGAATTCGATATCACCCCCGACCTATGGTTCTTTGACTGCCACTTCCCCGGCAACCCGATCATGCCGGGCTGCCTTGGCCTTGACGGGTTGTGGCAGCTGACCGGCTTCAACCTTGGCTGGCGCGGCTGGCAGGGGCGGGGCTATGCGCTGGGTGTGGGTGAGGTCAAGCTGACCGGCATGGTGCGCCCTGACCGCAAGATGCTGACCTACCGCGTCAATTTCACCAAGGCGCTGCAAACCCGCCGCCTGACCATGGGTGTGGCGGATGGTATCGTCGAAGCGGATGGCGAAGTGATTTATATCGTCAAAGACATGAAAGTTGCGCTGTCGGAAAGCTGATCCGGCCTGCATACAAGTTTAGGGAGAACGCCATGCGTCGCGTCGTCATCACCGGTATCGGCATTATTTCCTCGATCGGCAACAATGCCACCGAGGTCGAGGCGTCGCTGCGCGCTGGCAAATCCGGCATCGTTTTTGCGCCGGACTATGCCGAGCATGGCTTCCGCAGCCAGGTCCACGGCATGCCGCAGATCAAGCTGGAAGATCATATCGACAAGCGCGACCTGCGGTTCATGGGGCCGGGGGCGGCCTATAACTTCCTTGCGATGCAGCAGGCGATTGCCGATTCCGGTCTGGCACCCGAAGATGTGTCGAACGAACGCTCGGGCCTGATCATGGGGTCGGGCGGGCCTTCCACCTCGAACTTCTTTCAGGCCTTTGATGCGGTCATCAACAAGGGCGCACCCAAGAAGATGGGGCCGTTCATGGTCACGCGCTGCATGTCGTCGACCAACTCGGCCTGCCTTGCGACCCCGTTCAAGATCAAGGGCGTGAACTATTCGATCACCTCGGCCTGCTCGACCTCGGCGCATTGCATCGGCAACGGCACCGAACTGATCCAGATGGGCAAGCAGGACATCGTTTTCGCCGGCGGCGGCGAGGAACTCGACTGGACGTTGTCTTGCCTGTTCGATGCGATGGGCGCGATGTCGTCGAAATACAACGACACGCCCGAAACCGCTTCGCGCACCTATGATGCGACGCGGGACGGTTTCGTGATCGCAGGCGGCGGCGGTGTCGTGGTGCTTGAGGAACTCAACCACGCCCTTGCGCGCGGTGCGAAGATCTACGGCGAAGTCACCGGCTATGGTGCGACTTCTGACGGTTACGACATGGTTGCGCCCTCGGGTGAGGGCGGCGAACGCTCAATGCGGCTGGCGCTGTCCACGCTGCCCGAAGGTCGCCATGTGGACTATATCAACAGCCACGGCACTTCGACCATGGTGGGTGATGTCACCGAGATGGAGGCGATCCGCCGCGTCTTTGGCCGGGGCCAGACCCCGCCCGTGGCTTCGACCAAATCGCTGACCGGCCATAGCCTTGGCGCGACCGGCGTGCATGAGGCGATCTATAGCCTGTTGATGATGCAGGGCAATTTCATTGCCGCCTCGGCCAACATCACCACGCTGGACCCGGCGCTTGATCCGTCGGAAATCGTGACCACGCTGCGCGAGGGCGTCGCTTTGGATTCGGTGCTGTCCAACAGCTTTGGTTTTGGCGGCACCAACGCGACCTTGGTGATGAGCAAGTATCTGGGCTGACCAGCCCGGATTTTTCGCAGAGAATCGTTTGATCGGAGGCGTCAATGCCGGAACTGATGAAGGGCAAGCGCGGGCTTGTCATGGGCGTCGCCAATGAACGCTCGATCGCATGGGGCATCGCCTCGGCGCTTGCTGCCGAAGGCGCGGAACTGGCGTTTTCCTATCAGGGCGATGCGTTCGGCAAGCGGGTGCAACCGCTGGCGGCCTCGGTTGGCAGTGATTTTCTGGTCGATGTCGATGTGATGGACGAGGCGTCGATGGACGCCTGTTTTGCCGCGCTGAAAGACCGTTGGGGGACGATTGATTTCGTCATCCATGCCATCGCCTTTTCCGACAAGAACGAGTTGACGGGGCGTTTCATCAACACCTCGCTGGCCAACTTCAAGAATTCTCTGGCGATTTCCTGCTTTTCTTTCATCGATGTGGCCCGCCGCGCGTCCGAGTTGATGCCGGATGGCGGCAGCCTGATAACGCTGACCTATGCCGGTTCCAACCGCGTCACACCCAATTACAACGTGATGGGCGTTGCCAAGGCGGCACTGGAAAGCTCGACCCGCTATCTGGCCAATGACCTTGGCCCGCAGCAGGTGCGCGTCAACGCAATCTCGCCCGGACCGATGAAAACGCTGGCAGGTGCCGCCATCGGCGGCGCGCGCGCCACCTTCCGCCACACCGAAGCAAACGCGCCGATGCGGTCCAATGCGACGCTGGAAGCAATTGGTGGCACCGCTGTCTGGCTTTGTTCCGACTACGGCGCCTGCACCACGGGCGAGGTGGTGCATGTGGATTCGGGCTATCATGTGCTGGGTATGCCGCAGCAGGAAAACCTGTGAACTGATACGATCTGGCAAAAGCGCGCCCCCGCTACGCGCGCTTTTTTCTTGCCCGAAACGTCAGGCTCTTTGATAGTCACGGTCCAACGACCGGCCCGACAGGAGCAAGACATGCTGCGGATGATCTTCATCAGCCTGCCCGTTAGCGATATCGCGCGCAGTCGCGCCTTTTATCAGGGTTTGGGCTTTGCTCTCAACGAGGCGTTCTCGGACGACACGACCGCCTGTTTCGTGGTGTCAGAGGCGATCTATTTCATGATCTCGACGCATGAGAAGTTCCAAAGCATTTCGCCCAAGCCGCTGGTCCTGCCCAGCACCGGCGCGATGTCGCTGATCGCGCTGTCGTGCGACAGCCGCGCCGAGGTGGATGCAATGACAGAGGCCGCGCTGAGGGCGGGCGGCAAGGAGTTGCACGAGGCCGAGGATATGGGATTCATGTATTCCCGCGCCTTCGAGGACCCCGACGGCAACGGCTTTGGCCCCATGTGGATGGACCCCGCCGTATCCGGTCAGTAAGGCGCAATACATGGGAATTCTGGAGCGGGTGACGGGAATCGAACCCGTGTCTTTAGCTTGGAAGGCTAAGGTCTTACCATTACACAACACCCGCACTGGGCATCTGATAGCATCCCCTGCGGGCAGGCTCAACACCCCTTGCACAGGTTCTATGATTTGACCGCCAAGCCAAGGCTGCGCTTGGGCGCGCTATTTCCCGCCGGTGGGCTTGCCCATAGGGCGGGCCTCCGGCGGGGATATTTAAGAACAGATAACGCCTAGCGCCCGATGATCTTGATGCGCCCTTCCACGGCGGGGGCGACGGTGCCTGTCTTTTCGACATAAGCCATCACGTCATTGGCCAGAAGGTTGCCACCGCCCGAATTGGTCAGCACGCGTCCGCCACCAAGCGCATCATAGCCGTCGCCGCCGCCAAGGATGTAGTCGTTGACCGCCACCTTGTAGAGCGTATCTGCCGCCAAAGGTGCGCCGCCGATCATGACCTCTGACACCCGCGCACCGGCAGGGGCCGAAACATCCAGCGTAAAGCTGACGCCTGAAACCTGCGGGAATCGCCCGCTGCCCTTTTCAACCTGACTGACGCCATTTTCCAGCGCCAGCAGCAGTTGCGCGCCCGGAAGTTCTGTCAGAACGGTCACATTGCCAAAGGGCAGTTCCGTCAGGATATCCCGCCGCGTCAGTTTCATCCCTGCGTCATAGGTGCGGTCGGCGCGGATGCCGCCACCGTTCATGATCGCCACATCCGCACCCGTTGCTGCCCGCATGGCATCGGTGATCAGGTTGCCCATGGTCGATTCTTCGCCACGAACCACATTGCGGCGGCTGTCCATCGCGGTGGTCGTGGTGCCGATCTCGACGCCCAAGGTTGCGTCCAGATCAGCCTCGAACTTGTCGGCCAAGGCCTTTGACTCCGGATCGGGTTCGACCGCTGCCGTGTCGATAAAGCGGAAATCCGGCACCCAAGAAATCGTCCGTTCTCCGTCCTTTTCACCGACTTCGACGATCAGATCGACTGGCGTCAGGAATTGCCCGTCAATCGAGGTTTCGACATAGGCCGTCACCCCGTCATAGGCGGTGGCATAGGAATGGTCATCGCCCGACAGGATCACATCAAAGGCATGCGAGGCAATCAGCGCGCGGTCATTCTCCATATTGGTCTGCACGACGCCTACGACAATATCCGCACCAGCCTCGCGCGCGGCGGTGGCGGCGGCGACGCCCATTTCGACTGTGGGGCCGAACTTCAGGCTACCGGTCGAGGATACCTCGGGCGAGGTATCCTGCGCCACGGGGATCAGCGCCACTTTCAGCCCGCCGACCTCTTTCACCATCACCCCGCCCAAACCCTCAATCGGTGATCCGTCGGCGCTGGTGATGTTGATCGCGGCCCAAGGGTATTTCGAGGCCTTCAGCTTTTCGGCAAAGTTCTCGGGGCCGAAGTCGAATTCATGGTTGCCCGGCACGGCAAGGTCAAAAGGGACAAGGTTGGTCAGATCAATGGTGTTCTGGCCCTTGTCAAAGCCCGACAAAAGCGAGGGGGACAGCATATCGCCGTCAAACAGGTAAAGCGTGTTCGGGTTGGCGGCGCGTTCGGCCTTTGCCACAGCGTTCAGACGGGCAAAGCCGCCGCGCCCGTCTTCCTCGGCAAAGTTATAGACATCGCCGACGCCCAGCAGGGTCAGTTTGACCGTTTCAGCGGCAAGCGGGGCCGGAACCAGCACGGAAAGCGCAAGAAGGGAAAGCAGGCGACTCATCGGGGAACCTTTCTATGGCGGATCAAATGCGAAAAGGGTCTGCCCAAGGTTCGGGCTTGTCAAAACCTTTCGCGCGGGCGCGTAACATCTGCATGACCCCGTTGACCAAAGCCGCCCAAAGGGGCATCACCGGCCCATGCTGATATACAAGATCTTCCGCCGCCCCGAATGGGATGCCTTCCGCGCCGCAGGCCAGACAGTGGGTGCGCCCGTCGATCTGGCCGACGGCTTCATCCATTTCTCTGCGTCACCGCAACTGGCCGAAACAGCCGCGAAATACTTCGCCGATATCAGCGATCTGGTGCTGGTGGCCTGTGACGCGGACCGTCTGGGCGAGTCGCTGAAATGGGAGCCATCGCGGGGCGGGGCGTTGTTCCCGCATCTGTATCGCAATCTGCGGCTGGACGAGGTGGTCTGGGATAAATCCCTGCCGTTGGGGGCGACAGGGCATATCTTTCCGGAAGGTGTATTTTGAGCCTGATCGAATCCTTGGGATTGGCGGCGCTGCACCGGCTTGACCCCGAACGCGCGCATGGGCTGTCACTGCGGGCGCTGTCGGCGGGGTTGGTGCCGCTGTCCGGTGTCGTCACATCGTCGCGGCTGGCGACGCGGGTTGCGGGGCTTGATCTGCCCAATCCGGTGGGGCTTGCGGCGGGGTTCGACAAGAACGCCACCGCGATTGCGCCGCTGTCGCGCGCAGGCTTTGGTTTTATCGAGGTCGGGGCCGCCACGCCGCGCCCGCAACCGGGCAATCCGCAGCCGCGTCTGTTCCGGCTGACCGAGGATCGTGCCGCGATCAACCGTTTTGGCTTTAACAACGAAGGCGCCGATGCGATCGGCGCAAGGCTTGCCGCGCGCAAGCGGGGCGCGGTGCCGGTCGGGCTAAACCTTGGCGCGAACAAGGATAGCACGGATCGGGCCGCCGATTTCGCACGGGTGCTGGCGGTCTGCGGGCCGCATGTCGATTTTGCGACCGTCAATGTCAGTTCCCCGAACACCGAGAAATTGCGCGACCTTCAGGGCCGCGCGGCACTGTCGGCCTTGCTGGCAGGGGTGATGGAGACGCGGGCGGGGCTTGTCCGACCGATCCCGGTTTTCCTGAAAATCGCGCCGGATCTGACGCCGGATGAATTGGCCGAGATTGCCGAAGTTGCGCTGGCCGCAGGGTTGGCAGGGATCATAGCCACCAACACCACCCTGTCGCGCGAAGGTTTGAAAAGTGCGGATCGGACTCAGATGGGCGGGCTTTCGGGCGCGCCACTGTTCGAAAAATCGACGCGCATTCTGGCGCAGCTTTCCCAACTGACCGATGGCAAGCTGCCTCTGATCGGGGTGGGCGGCATTTCCACGCCCGAACAGGCCTATGCCAAAATACGCGCGGGCGCGTCTGCGGTGCAGTTCTACACGGCGATGGTCTACGAAGGCCTGTCGCTTGCGCCCCGCATCGCGCGCGGGCTGGATGCGCTTTTGGCGCGCGACGGATTTGCCAATGTGGCAGCGGCTGTCGGCACCGGGCGCGGCGAATGGCTGTAATCGCAAATCGCCCGTTTGCTCCGACTGTCGAAGCCTCCGGCGGGGATATTTGAACGAAGAGGATCGGGGGAACCAGATTTCCCCATCCTCTTCGCTTAAATATCCTCGGGGGGTGAGCGCGGAACGCGCGAGGGGGCCGACAGCCCCCTTTTCCCCAGCCGCCAAGGGCGCTACATCGGATAGCGGAACAAGGGAGATCAGCGATGGCCGAGGACGGGATCAACAGCTTTATGACGGGACCGGATGAACAGGGCCGCTTTGGCATGTTCGGCGGGCGGTTTGTGTCGGAAACCCTGATGCCGCTGATCCTTGATCTGGAAGAGCGTTATGAGTTTGCCAAGACCGATCCGACCTTCTGGGCGGAAATGGACTGGTTGTGGAAGCATTACGTGGGCCGCCCCAGCCCGCTGTATTATGCAGAACGGCTGACGCAGCATCTGGGCGGTGCCAAAATCTACATGAAGCGGGACGAGCTGAACCACACCGGCGCGCACAAGATCAACAACGTGCTGGGCCAGATCATCCTTGCCCGCCGCATGGGCAAGACGCGGATCATCGCGGAAACTGGTGCGGGGCAGCATGGCGTGGCGACGGCGACGGTCTGCGCCAAGTTCGGCCTGCAATGTGTGGTCTATATGGGCGCGCATGATGTGGAACGTCAGGCACCGAACGTGTTCCGTATGCGCCTGCTGGGTGCCGAGGTGATTCCGGTCACCTCGGGCCGTGGCACGCTGAAGGATGCTATGAACGATGCGCTGCGCGATTGGGTCACCAATGTGCGCGACACCTTCTATTGCATCGGCACCGTGGCGGGGCCGCATCCATATCCGGCGATGGTGCGCGATTTCCAAAGCATCATCGGCAAGGAAGTCCGCTGGCAACTGGCGGAACAAGAGGGCGAGGGGCGTCTGCCCGATACCGTGATCGCGGCCATCGGCGGCGGGTCCAACGCGATGGGGCTGTTCTATCCCTTCCTTGACGACCCATCGGTAAACATCATCGGGGTCGAGGCGGGCGGCAAGGGTGTTGACGACCGCATGCAGCATTGTGCCTCACTGACCGGCGGGCGTCCGGGTGTGCTGCACGGCAACCGTACTTACCTGTTGCAAGACCCTGACGGGCAGATCTTGGAAGGCTTCTCGATCTCGGCCGGTCTGGACTATCCGGGCATCGGGCCAGAACATTCGTGGCTGCACGATACGGGCCGCGCGCAATATGTCAGCATCACCGATGCCGAGGCGCTGGAGGCGTTCCAACTGTCCTGCAAGCTGGAGGGAATCATCCCTGCGCTGGAGCCGTCACACGCTTTGGCGCATGTGATGAAGATCGCGCCGACCCTGCCGGCAGACCATATCATCGTGATGAATATGTGCGGGCGGGGCGACAAGGACATTTTCACTGTCGCCAAGCACCTTGACTTTGACATGAAGATCTAAACTTTTGGCCGAGATTCGGCAAAGTGATGACATCAAAGGCCCCGCCGGAATCGGTGGGGCCTTTGATGTTTCAGACCAACGTCCTAAAAAAATACGACTTTCGCCCCCAATTCCGCATAAACTCGGGTTTATTCGAACAAACCGCAGGCCCATTTCGGCTTCCTAAACGCCAGTTCAATTGGCAGCGCCGAAAATTCCCGGCTTTGTGACCTCACCGCCAACAACCGACGACCGGCGGATCGGATCGAAACCACACACATTTACGGAGTTCAGCATGAAGCGTATCTTTGCTCTGGCCGCAGCGTTTGCCCTGTCGGGCAGCATGGCCCTTGCCGCCATTACGGCAGAAGACGTCGTCAAGACCTATCAGGACGCGGGCTATGTCCGCATCGAGGTTGAAACCGGCCCGACCCAGATCAAGGTTGAAGCCTACAAGGATGGCGCCAAGATTGAAGTCGTCTACGACAAGGAAACCGGTGCCGAACTGAAGTCCGAAAGCTATACGCTGGACCCCAGCATTCTGGTGTCGCCCGGCGTCGAGATGAAGACCGATGACGACGATTTCCTCGATGACGATGAAGATGACGAAGAGGATGATCTGGACGACGATCTGGATGATGATCTGGACGACGACAGCGACGACTCGGACGATGACAGCGACGACGATTCGGACGATGACAGCGGCGATGACTCGGATGATGACAGCAATGACTCGGACGACGACAGCAATGACAGCGACGGCGACGACGACTGATCACTGAATAAAGACGTTGTGCGGCCTCTGGACCTTGGCTATTGCCTAGGGGCAGGGGCCGCCTTTGTATGGAGTAAAACTATGAAGCGCGGGCAATTTGTTGGCCTGTTACTGGCGGGAGCCATGTGGGCGACCACCTCGTTTGCTGCGGGTTATGCCGACATGATCGTGCAGCAGTTGCAGGCTGACGGCTATTCAAACATCGTGGTCGAGTCGACGTGGCTGGGGCGTATCCGCATCACCGCGATGTCGGCAGATGGTGCGCGCGAGATTATCCTGAACCCAAGCACGGGCGAAATCCTGCGCGATCTGTGGCTTGCCGAGAGTGGCGCTGCAGGTGGGGTGCCGATCATAAAAGGCAGCCTGACGACCCCCGGAACAACGACTGGCACGACGACCGGAACAACCACGGGAACAACGACTGGCACGACCACGGGTGGCACCACGGGAACAGGCACGGGAACCGGGTCGGTCGATGACGATACCGATGACGACTCGAGCGACGACGATCAAGACGATGACTCGGATGATGACAGTGACGACGACTCGGGTGACGACAGCGATGAGGATTGATCGGGGGCTGTCTGCGTGAGAAATCGTCTGGTCATAGGGTCCGTTCTGGCCGTTCAGTCCGCTTGTGCGTTTTTCTTTGTATCGGATATTTTGACGTCTGTGCTTGGGCTTGAAGTGCAGCCCCTTGCGTGGGAACTGCGCGAATTGCTTGAGATCGGTGCCTCGCTGGGCCTGATCCTTGGGGTCTTCTCGGGTGCGCTGATGCTGACCGCGACCATCCGCAGCCGCAATCTGGCCGAGGAACGCCTGCGCCGTGCGTCGGGCGTGTTCATGGACCTGCTGGAAGAACGCTTTACCGAATGGGGCCTGACCAAGGCCGAGCGGGATGTGGCGCTGTTCGCGATCAAGGGCATGTCGACGGCGGAAATCGCGGTGCTGCGCTCCACCTCCGAAGGCACCGTCAAGGCTCAGACCAATGCGATTTACCGCAAGGCAGGGGTCAGCGGGCGGTCACAACTTCTTAGCCTGTTCATCGATGACCTGATGCGGGACACCGGCACCCTGCGGCCGGCACAGCCTCAATCCGCAGCATAAAGCCGCAGGATTTCCAGCGGCACGATATCCAGCGTGCGTTTATGGGTGGCCGCCAGCCGCACCTTGGGCGCGGCCCCTTCCTCATGTGCCTGATAGAAACGGGCGGCGCAAAGGCACCACTGGTCGCCCGCCTTTAGCCCTGCAAAGCCGTATTCGGGGCGCGGGGTGGACAGATCGTTGCCCAGATATTTCGACATCGCCAGAAACTCGTCGGTCATCAGGGCGCAAACCGTGTGAAGACCGCGATCCATCGGGCCGGTATCGCAGCAGCCATTGCGATAGAAGCCGGTGACGGGTGCTGTCGAGCAAGCCTTCAGCGTCCCGCCCAGCACGTTGATCGAGTCTTCCTTCATGGCGTTGCCCCCTTTTGCGGCCACCCTAACGCCTTTGGGGGGCGGCGCAACCTTAGCCAAATGTCGGCGGCCCTTCGCCTTCGCCCATTCCCATCCGCAAACCCCGCCCGATGCGATGCGCCAGCGCCGACCACGCCTGCGCCAGCTCGGGCGGCAATTCACGCCGCAGAACGGAGTCGAACAGGCCCAGCCAGACCTCGAACATCGGGCCATGCACATTGCCCGCATTGCGATGCACCATCAGCGGATTGCCGTCATAGCTGCGCTCGAACAGGATCGCGTTGCGCCAGAAGCGGGCAATCTTGGCCTCATGCGCGGGCCAGTCGCGGACATGGGCTGCGAAAACCGGACCAAGGCCGGGATGGGTGCGGATCACGGCGTAGAATTCGGCCACCACGGCATCGATCTGGTCGGCTGAGATGGGAAAGCGGGGGGGCAGGGCGTTTGACATGGCCCTATGTTGCGCCAATCGGGCTGGGGGGCAACGTGGCCCCCCGTCGCAGGATGGCCGTCGCAGGATGGCCGCCGCACCTTTACCCCGCGCCGCCCTTTTTCTATAAGGCGGGCCATGAGCCGCATATCCGTGCCCCTCCATCGAATTATCGGCCCGGCGTCCTGATCCGTTCAGGCGCCGGGACATTGGCGCTTGCCGCCCTGCCGAACCCCAGACACCATGCCAAGGACCGCCCCGATGTGCGCCGATACGCCTGACTACCGCGATACCGTTTTTCTGCCCGAAACCGAATTCCCGATGCGCGCAGGTCTGCCCCAGCGCGAGCCTGACTGGCTGGCCCGCTGGGAAAAGATCGGCGTCTATGACCGTCTGCGTGCAAAAACCGACCGCGCCGATTTCACCCTGCATGACGGCCCCCCCTATGCCAACGGGCATCTGCACATCGGCCATGCGCTGAACAAGATCCTCAAGGATATGGTGGTGCGCAGCCAGCAGATGATGGGCAAGAACGCCCGCTATGTGCCGGGTTGGGATTGCCATGGCCTGCCGATCGAATGGAAGATCGAAGAGCAATACCGCTCCAAGGGCCTGAACAAGGACGACGTTGATATCGTGGCCTTCCGTCAGGAATGCCGCGCCTTTGCCGCAGGCTGGATCGACATCCAGCGCGAGGAGTTCAAGCGCTTGGGCGTGACCGGCAACTGGGCCGATCCCTACAAGACCATGGATTACCACGCCGAAGCCGTGATCGCCGACGAGTTCATGGATTTCCTGATGAACGGCTCGCTGTATCAGGGGTCAAAGCCTGTGATGTGGTCGCCGGTTGAAAAGACCGCGCTGGCCGAGGCCGAGGTGGAATACCACGACCATACTAGCCACACGATCTGGGTGCGGTTTCCAGTGGTGGCACTGAAAGAAGGTGTCGGACAATTTTTAGCGCCGTTTGCCTTCGACGCACCGCCCGCAAATGTCGAAGGGGAAATTGTTGCCGACACGACGCAGCCAATTGATCGTGGCATCTTGGCTGAGGCATCCGTGGTGATTTGGACAACGACTCCTTGGACCATCCCGCAGAATAGAGCTGTGGCCTTCAACCCAAGTATTGCTTACCAAGTAGTCAGGATCAACTCGGTAGCCGAAAACAGTTCTGCCAAAGTCGGTGAAGTAATCATCCTGGCGGAAAATTTGGTTGCTGCCGTGATGAGCGCGGCCCGCGTTGACGACTATTCTGCGCTCGCATACGTGCGGCCTGAAGCTATTGCGGCACTTGCCCACCCCTACCGCGGCATCGCCGAAGGGCGGGGGGAATGGGACTTTGACGTTCCGATGCTCGCCGGTGATCACGTCACCGACGACGCTGGCACAGGCTTTGTCCATACCGCGCCTTCCCACGGCGATGACGACTATCAGATGGGTCTGAAATACGGCCTGCCGATGACCTATAACGTCGAACCCGATGGCAGCTATCGCAAAGACCTGCCGCTGTTCGGCGGGCAGACCATCATCAATCCCGATGGCAAGGAAGGCCCGGCCAACGTCAGCAATATCAAGGCGCTGCACGCGTCGGGTGCGCTGTTGGCGAAGGGCAAGCTGAAGCACAGCTATCCGCATTCGTGGCGTTCCAAAGCGCCGCTGATCTATCGCAACACCCCGCAATGGTTTGTTTCCATTGACAAACCGCTGGACGATGGTTTGGGCCAATACGGCAATACCATCCGCACCCGCGCGCTGACATCCATCGACCAACTGGTGCAATGGACCCCGCAAACCGGCCGCAACCGGCTGTATTCGATGATCGAGGCGCGGCCCGACTGGGTGCTGTCGCGTCAACGCGCATGGGGTGTGCCGCTGACCTGCTTTACCAAGGTGGGCGCGAAACCGACCGACGCCGACTTCCTGTTGCGGAACGCCGAGGTGAACGCCCGTATCGTCGCAGCGTTTGAGGCAGAAAGCGCCGATGTCTGGTTCACCGATGGCTTCAAGGAACGCGTGCTGGGCGGCATCGTCGATCCGGCGGCCTACACAAAGGTTGATGACGTGCTGGACGTGTGGTTCGACTCAGGCTCGACCCATGCTTTCGTGCTGCGCGACCGTGCCGATGGCAACGCCGATGGCATTGCCGATCTTTATCTGGAAGGCACCGACCAGCATCGCGGCTGGTTCCATTCCAGTATGCTGCAAGCCTGTGGCACCAAGGGCCGCGCGCCCTATCGCGGCGTGCTGACCCACGGTTTCACGCTGGACGAAAAGGGCATGAAAATGTCCAAATCGCTGGGCAATACCGTGGCCCCGCAGGCGGTGATCGACGAATACGGCGCCGACATTCTGCGGCTTTGGGTGGCGCAGTCGGATTACACAACCGATCTGCGGATCGGGAAGGAAATCCTGAAGGGCGTGGCCGACAGCTATCGCCGCCTACGCAACACCATGCGCTTCCTGCTGGGCAACCTTGCGGGCTTCTCTGACGCCGAAAAGGTGGACGCGCAGGATATGCCGGAACTGGAGCAATGGGTGCTGCACCGTCTGGCGGAACTTGATGCCGAGGTGCGGGCAGGCTATGCGAAATACGACTTCCAGGGCGTGTTCCAAAAGCTGTTCACCTTTGCCACCACCGATTTGTCGGCGATCTACTTCGACATCCGCAAGGACTCGCTTTACTGCGATGCGCCGACCGCCCTGCGCCGCCGCGCCGCGCGCACCGTGCTGGATATCGTGTTCCACCGCCTGACCACATGGCTTGCCCCTGTGCTGGTCTTCACGATGGAAGAGGTCTGGCTGTGCCGCTTCCCCGGTGATGCGTCCTCGGTGCACCTGGTCGATATGCCGGAAACCCCCGCCGCATGGCTGAACTCCGCCTTGGCCGCGAAATGGGAGGGCATCCGCGCCGCCCGCCGCGTGGTTACGGGTGCCTTGGAGGTGCAGCGAACCGCCAAGGTGATCGGTGCCAGCCTTGAAGCCGCCCCCGTGGTCCATGTGGCCGATACGGCCATCCTTGCCGCGTTGAAATCGGTGGATTTTGCGGAACTCTGCATCACTTCGGGCCTGCAACTGACCGCCGATCCCGAACCACAAGAGGCGTTCCGCCTGCCGGAAGTGCAAGGCGTTGGCGTGGTGTTCGAAAAGGCGGATGGCGAGAAATGCCAGCGTTGCTGGCAGATCCTGCCCGACGTGGGCAGCCACAAGCACGCAGGCACCTGTAAACGCTGCAACGACGCGCTGGGCTGACATCATGGCAGGGGCGGGCGACATTTCATGCAAGTAACCCGCCCTGACAGCCTTAAGCAAAGCCTGCAAACTCCGCTGGGTCCGGTGACTTTGACCGAAACCGGCGGGGTCATCACTGCACTGGATTGGACCAATAGCCCGGCCACCGCCTCACCGTTACTGGCCGAGGCGATCCTGCAGTTGCAGGCCTATTTCGACCGGCGCCTGACCCGCTTTGATCTGCCGCTGGATTTCGGCACAGGCTTTGCCGAACAGGTCCGCCGGGCCATGTCCGCGATCCCTTATGGCGAGACCCGCCGCTATGGCGATCTTGCGCGCGAGATCGGCGCCCCTGCCCAAGCGATAGGGCAGGCCTGCGGGGCCAATCCGCTGCCGATCCTGATCCCCTGCCATCGTGTGCTGGCAGCCAAAGGCTTGGGCGGATTTTCGGCGAAGGGCGGGGTGGAAAGCAAAGTCTTCCTGCTGCGGCTTGAAGGGGCGGCGTCGCTGTTGATCTGATCTGGCCTTATTGCCCACCTTCGCACGGATATTGCCGTTGGGGCATCGGCGGCGTAACAGGTTTGTAACAAGAAGCAGGCGGGTCTGATCGTGACATTTGGTATTCTGTTGGCTGTCCTTGGCTCGGCCTTCCTGCATGCCCTGTGGAATGCTCTGATCAAGACCGGCACCTCGCGCTTGGGCGCAATGGTGATCTTGTCACTGGGCGAGGTGCCGATCGGGCTGGCGGTTGCCGCCTTTTGCCCCTTGCCCGCCCCCGAGGTGTGGAAATGGGTGCTGATGGCAGGCTGCGCGCATTTCTTCTACAAATCCTTCCTGACCTATGCCTATGAGCATGGCGACTTGAGCCGCGTTTACCCGATTGCGCGCGGATCGGCCCCGCTGATCGTGGCGGTGATGGGACCGGTGCTGGCGCTGCTTTGGCCAAGCGCCATGCCCGCCGATGCGCTGACGCTGCACGAATATGCAGGTATTTTTGTGCTGGGCCTTGGCATCCTGTTGATGGCGCAGGGGATTTTCTCGCATGGTGAAGATCGCAAGATGCTGCCTTACGCCCTTGGGTCGGCCTGTGCGACCGCCAGCTACACGATGCTGGATGGCCACGGTGCGCGGGTGGCCGGGGATGCGATTGCCTATGTGGCATGGGTTTTCGTCGCAGATGGGCTGTTCTTTTCTATCGGCATGATCACATGGCGCGGGCTGGATGTGCTGCCGCGCAACAGGAAAGCCTGGGGAACCGGACTTCTGGCCGCCGCAGCCTCATATGGGGCTTACGGCGTCTCGGTCTGGGCAATGACCAAAGCCCCCATAGCGGTTGTGGCGGCGGTGCGCGAAACCTCGATCCTGTTCGCCGTGCTGATCGGCTGGCTGGCCTTCGGCGAAAGGATGACCAAAGGCAAAGCCCTTGCCGCGGCAGTCATCGTCTCGGGTGTGGTGCTGACCCGCCTCTAAACCCCGACAATTTGACTAAAATTGTCTTCATCTGTTCCTAAATATCCCACGGGGGTAGCGGCCTCTTGGCCGCGCGGGGGTGTGAAACCCCCGCTGCTGCGCGGACCTAGTGACCAGCCTTCGGCGGGATGATCTGCTGTGCAATGCCCGCAAAGCTGAGGTAAAGCGAGGTGATCACCAGCCCCCAATGCGCCAGTGACCCCTCGGCAAAGTTCATCCATGCCGCCCAGCCTGCAAAGATCACCCAAGCCAACGACATCGGCAGGGTCACCGACCGCCAGCGTTTCGTGCGGGTGGGGTGGACGAACTTCAGTCGCAGAAACATCGACACGGTCAGCAGGATCACCGCCAGAAGAATGACCCAAGGCGCAGGCGATATGGCGAAGAGAACCAACACCACCATATTCCAGCAGGCCGGAAAGCCCGAGAAGGATTTGTCCTTGGTTTTCATGCGGGTGTCGGCGAAATAGATCACCGATCCATAGCAAATCGCGATGATCGCCAGCCAGCCCGTCCAGCCCGACAGCATCCCCGATTTGAACAGCGCATAGGCGGGAATGAACACATAGGTCAGGTAGTCGACGATCAGATCCATCAACACCCCGTCATAGATCGGGAAATTGTGTGGCGTGTCATAGCGGCGCGCCAGTGGGCCATCAATGCCATCCACGATCAGCGCCACCACCAGCCACAGGAACATCAGGCTCCACTTGCCCTCAACCGCCGCCAGCATGGCAAACATCGACAGCACCGCGCCGGTGGCGGTCAGAAGGTGGACGGAAAGGGCTTTGATGCGGATATCCATGCGGCTTATTCACCTAAAAACGGGTTTGGTGCAATGGGGCGGGCCAATGGTCAGGCACGCGGATGGGATTTGTCATAAACCTCCATCAACCGCGCGGCATCTACGGCTGTGTAGGCTTGGGTGGTAGAGAGCGAGGCATGGCCGAGCAGTTCCTGGATCGCGCGCAGATCGCCGCCAGCCGACAGCAGATGCGTGGCAAAGCTGTGGCGCATGGCGTGGGGAGTGGCGGTGGCGGGCAGGCCCAGTTGCAGGCGGGCTTTTTCCATCACCAGCGCGATGAGGCGCGGGTTCAGCGCCCCCCCGCGTGCGCCACGGAAAAGCGGCGCATCGCTGGCCAGATTGAAGGGGCAAAGGCTGACATAGCGCGCCACAGCCTCATGTGCGGCGGGAAGGACGGGAACCAGCCGTTCTTTGCCGCCCTTGCCCTTGATCCGCAGCGTATCGCGAAGCGGATGCGCGGCCCCCGTCAGGCCCAACGCCTCGGAAATCCGCAGCCCACAGCCATACAGCAGCGTCACCACGGCCATATCCCGCGCAGCGATCCAGCCGGTTTGCGACTGGTCCCCCACGGTGTCGATCATGTCGCGCGCACCGTCCACCGTCAGAGGGCGTGGCAGTTTGCGGCGGAATTTCGGGCCTCGGGCGGACAGGGTGGCGGTGGCATCCACGCCTTCACGGTCGGCGACCCAAGCCACAAAGCCTTTCACCGCCGACATGGCCCGCGCCAGCGAACGTGCCTGCAGCCCGCGTCCGCGTTCCCACGCCATCCATGCGCGCAGATCGGTTGCGTCCAGAGTGGCAATCGCCCGCAGCCCCTCGGGACCGCGATGATCTGCCATAAATCCCAAAAACCGCGCCACATCCGCCCCATAGGCGGTAATGGTATGCGCCGCCGCGCCGTCCAGCGCACGCAAATGATCCAGCCAGCGCGTCAGCGCATCCCGCTGTGACGGCGGGATGAAAGCGGCTGTCACGACAGCCAGCGGCGCATCGTCCGCTCGAATACTCCGGCGAAAAAGGCCAAAAGATCGGTGCCGTGGGTCTGTTTGAACTGGTGCGGATCTTCGGCACCCAGAACCAGCATCCCCGGCAGACGGCCCTTGCCGAAATCCAGCTTCATCAGCGCCTCGGATCTGATCCAGCCCGCACGGTCGCCATAAAGCGCATCTGATTGCGGCAGAACCTGCCGCAGCACCACCGGGCGCACCGGAATATTCCGCCCGCCCGAGATGTAATCGCCAACAAACCCCGGCTCGGCCACATACAGCACATCGCCAAGTTTCCGCAGTGAGGGGTCTTCGCCCTCCTGCACTGATTCCAGCACAAGACGCGCGCAATCGACACGCAGCGTTTGCGCCACATCCCCCGCCAGCGTTTTCAGGAAATCCTCAAAACTCAGCGGGTCCAGCAGTTGCAGGATGGCGCGATGCACCTGATTGGTGCCCGCAAGATTTTCATAGGCCGCCGCAATCACCGTGCGATGGGTGTCCTCCAGCCGGTCAAGCCGGCCTTCCAGACGCTCCATCGCGATGCCGCGCAGATCGACGATGTTCGACCCCATCAACCGTTCGTTTGCGCCGATCAGCGCATTCATCACATCGCGGTCCTCGAGAAGCGTCTCGGGTTCCGCGATGATACGGTCGCGCAAGTCTGGGTCGATCATGCCGGTACTGCCCGTCTTTTGGTGATTTGCGGCGGAGTATAGCGCAGATTACAGGATTTTCTGGCCAGTTTTCGCCCAGTCTTTCATGAACTGGTCGATGCCCTTGTCGGTCAGCGGGTGGTTGATCAGCGACTTGATCACCGAAGGCGGGGCGGTCATCACATCGGCACCGACCAGCGCGCATTGGGTGACATGGTTCACCGTGCGGATCGACGCGGCCAAAATCTGCGTGTCAAAGCCGTAGTTGTCATAGACCTGACGGATGTCGGAAATCAGCTCCATGCCATCAAGGTTGATGTCGTCCAGACGGCCCACGAAGGGCGAGATGAAGGTCGCACCGGCCTTGGCGGCCAGAAGGGCTTGGTTCACGCTGAAGCACAGGGTCACGTTGACCATTTTGCCTTCGTCCGACAGCACTTTACAGGTTTTCAACCCGTCCCAGGTCAGCGGCACCTTGACGGTGATATTCGGAGCGATCTCGGCCAGTTTACGGCCTTCGGCGATCATCTCGTCGGCGGTCAGGGCGACGACTTCGGCGGAAACAGGGCCGGAAACGATCGAGCAGATTTCCTTGGTCACTTCCAGAATGTCGCGGCCCGATTTCAGGATCAGCGAGGGGTTGGTGGTCACACCATCCACCATGCCAAGGGCGTTGAGTTCGGCAATCGCCGGAACATCTGCGGTATCGACAAAGAATTTCATGGCTTGGTCCTCTGGATGGGTTGTAGGCGCTTGGGGCGGGGTTTACCCCAAAACAGTGCAAAAGGGAAAGGGCGGATGGTGGTTGAACGCGTTTACGAGGTGGGGGAGTTGGTGGCCGTGCTGACGACCGAGCCTTTGGGCCGCGTTCTGGACTACAAGGCCCCCGAAGGCGGTTGCGGCGACGGCGATTTCGTCGAGGTGCCTTTGGGGCCGCGCAAAGTGATCGGCGTGGTCTGGGGCAAGGGAGAAGGCAAGTTTGATCCTGCCCGCATTCGCAGCATTTACCGCGTGCTGGATGTCCAACCGATGCGGGCCGAGTTGCGGTCGTTCCTGACCCGTGCCGCCGAATACACGCTGACGCCGCTGTCCGCGATGCTGCGCCTTGCCACCCGCGCGCCGGGGCTGGGCGATGCGCCCTCGATGCGCAAGGTTTATCGGCTGTCCAATACCATCCCCAACCAGATGACCGAGGCCCGCTTTCGCGTGGTCGAGGCGTTGCGGCGGTTTGGGGCCTCGCCGGTGACGCTTGGAGAGTTGGCCGAGGAAGCCGCCTGCGGGCCGTCGGTGGTGAAGGGCTTGGTCAAGCTGGGTGTGGTGCTGGAGCAGGACGCCCCGCGCGATCTGCCCTATCCGCCGCTTGATCCCAAAGGGGCCGCGACGCTGATGGGCGATCAGGTGGCTGCGGGGGATGCGCTGGTGGCCTCGGTGGTGCAGGGGGGCTATTCCTGCACGCTGCTTAAAGGCGTCACGGGTTCGGGCAAGACCGAAGTTTACCTTGAGGCGGTCGCGGAATGTCTGCGGATGGGGCGGCAGGCTTTGGTGCTGCTGCCTGAAATCTCGCTGACCGCCGATTTCCTGACGCGGGTTGAGGCGCGCTTTGGCGCGCGGCCTGCGGAATGGCATTCCGGTGTCACCATGACCGAACGCCGCCGCTTGTGGCGGATGGTGGGGCAGGGGGATGCGTCTTTTGTAGTTGGCGCGCGCTCGGCGCTGTTCCTTCCCTTCCGTGATCTGGGGCTGATCGTGGTGGATGAGGAACACGACACATCCTACAAGCAAGAGGAGGGCGTTTTCTACAACGCCCGCGATATGGCAGTGCTGCGCGCGGCGATTGTCGGCGCGCCGGTGGTTCTGGCCTCTGCCACGCCTTGCCTTGAGACTTGGGCGAATGTGGAATCAGGCAAATACGGGCGGCTTGATCTGGGGTCACGCTTTGGGGTGGCGGAACTGCCGCAGATGCAGGCCATTGATATGCGGGCGGAAAAGCTGGCGCAGAACTCGTGGATTTCGCCAAAGCTCGCCGCCGAAGTAGCTTTGCGAATTGATCGCAAAGAGCAATCGCTGCTGTTCATCAACCGCCGTGGCTATGCGCCGATCACGCTCTGCCGCGCCTGCGGGCATCAGGTCGGCTGCGATGATTGTGATGCGCGGATGGTGGAACATCGGTTCCTGAAACGGCTGGTCTGCCACCAATGTGGTGCCACCAAGCCGATGCCCGAAGCCTGTCCCGCCTGCAAGGTGGAAGGCAAGATGGCCGCCGTCGGTCCCGGCGTGGAACGGCTGGCCGAGGAAGTTACTGCGCGTTTCCCAGATGCGCGGGTGGCGGTGCTGTCCTCGGACCTGTTCGGATCGGCCCGTGCCTTGAAGGAACAGATCGGCATAATAGCCGAAGGCGGGGCCGATATAATTATCGGCACGCAGATCGTGGCCAAGGGGCACAACTTTCCGCTGCTGACGCTGGTGGGGGTGATCGATGCCGATCTTGGCCTGCAAGGGTCAGACCTGCGCGCAGCCGAACGCACGTTCCAACTGATGCGGCAGGTGGCGGGCCGGGCAGGGCGGGCGGAAAAGGCCGGTATCGCCCTGCTGCAAACCTTCCAGCCCGAGCATCCCGTGATCCGCGCGATTTTGGGCGGTGATGAAGAGGCGTTCTGGCGGGCCGAGGCTGCTGAACGCCGCGCCGCAGGTGTGCCGCCCTATGGCCGCATGGCAGGGATCATCCTGTCCTCGCCCGATGTGGCGCAGGTCTTTGATGTGGGGGCGGAACTTGCTCGTCGTGACGAGCCTTTGCGCCGCATCGGCGCGCAGGTCTTCGGCCCCGCCCCCGCCCCCATCGCACGGGTGCGCGGGCGGCATCGGGTGCGCCTGTTGGTCAAGGCGGGCAAGGGCGTGGCGCTTCAGGCGGCGATTTCCGAATGGGTGGCGCAGATCAAGCTGCCCAATAACCTGCGCCTGTCGATCGACATCGACCCGCAAAGTTTCTACTGAACCCGCCACAGCCTGACAGGGGCAGGGGTGCGCGCGATGATGCCCTTGGCCTCAAGATCAAGCTGCACGCATTTCACCCACCAGCCGCAGGTTTCGCCCTGCGGGAAAAGAGTGTCTGACAGGCTGGGGCGCACGGCATCAATCACGTTGGCCACGGTCATCCCCGGCGGAGCATCCGGCAGCACGTCCAGCATCCGTTCGCGCATTTCGGTGTATTTCGCGGCATCGACGCGGTATGTCTTGCTCGGTTGCCCTACGTTCAGCACCTCGATCTTGTCGGCCATGTCGCCCCCGCTATGTTGCAGCCCGATCACGCAGCCTTGGCTGGGCAAAGCCTGCCTTGCACCCTATATCTGCGTCAAGCACCACAGGAGGCCCGCATGTTCTTCATAGACCGCCGCAAGATGGAAATGGTTTCGCCCGATCACGCGCTGCCAGGCCGCCCCGATCCTTTGCCCACTGCCGAGACGCATTTCGTCAGCGGCTTGCCGCTGAAATCGCCGGTGCCTGCGGGCATGGAGGAGGCGATGTTCGGCATGGGCTGTTTCTGGGGGGTAGAGCGGATCTTCTGGCAAACCTGCGGGGTCTGGCTGACAATGGTGGGCTATGCTGCGGGCTATACGCCGAACCCGACCTACAAGGAAACCTGCACGCAGTTGACCGGCCATAACGAGGTGGTGCGGGTGATCTTTGATCCTGCGGTCATCAGCTATGAGGAACTGCTGAAGGTGTTCTGGGAAAACCACGACCCGACGCAGGGCAACCGGCAGGGCAATGACGTGGGCTCGACCTATCGGTCGGGTATCTACACCTATTCCGATACGCAAGCCGATGCAGCCAAGGCCAGCAAGGCGCGTTACGGCGCAAGCCTGTCCCAAGCCGGTTTTGGCATGGTCACCACTGAAATCTTGCCCGCGCCGGTGTTCTACTTTGCCGAAGATTATCACCAGCAATATCTGGCCAAGAATCCCGACGGCTATTGCGGCATTTCCGGCACGGGCGTCACTTGCCCGATTGGCTTGGCCGTCAGGGCCTAGTTTGCCTCCTGCATCGGTCTTTGGTCGATGCGGGGATAAGGGCGCAGCAAAATCGGACGCAATCGCCCACGCAGGCATACTGGTCTTGCGCTGCGCTGTCGGCTTTGGCACACAGCAGTTGTTCCTTGTTGGTCTGCCTGCAAGGCTTCCGGCCCGCCACCAAAGTGGTGCCAATGACCTGTATCTGCTGATCCGGCCCTTAACAGCCGGTCAGCCCTTCTGACTGGAACCTGCGATGCCCACCTTTACCGCCCTGACCACCCTGATCGGCGAAGATGCTGCCAATGCCTTGGCCGAGGCCATCGAAAAGCTGGAACCGGAACCCACCGGCGTCGGCGTGTTCGAGATCGAGGATGATTCGGGCCTTTGGGAGGTTGGTGCCTATTTCCTTGAAGCCCCGAACGAGGTGGTTCTGGATGTTCTGGCGATGGCCTTTGGTGCCAAGCCCTTTGCGATTTCGGAACTGCCCGAAGTGGATTGGGTCGCCAAGGTGCGGCGCGAATTGTCGCCGGTTGAAGCGGGGCGGTTCTTTGTGTTCGGCAGCCATGACGCCGACAAGGTTCCCGCAGATCGCGTGGCCTTGCAGATCGAGGCGACGGTTGCCTTCGGCACCGGACATCACGGCACCACGCTGGGTTGTCTGCGCGCCTTTGACCGGCTCTATGAAGGTGGTTTCCGGCCTGCCAAGGTTGCCGACATCGGCTGCGGCACCGCCGTTCTGGCCATGGCCGCCGCTGCCGTGCTGCCTGATGCGCTGGTGATCGCCTCCGATATTGACGAGGTTGCGGTGGACGTGGCCGAGGCGAACGTGGCGATCAACCACCTTGAAGGCCGCATCGAATGTCTTGAGGCTGCGGGTTTCGCGCATCCGCGTCTGGCCGAGGCTGCTCCCTATGATCTGGTTTTCGCCAATATCCTGAAAGGTCCGCTGGTGGAACTTGCTCCGGCGATGGCGGCGCATGTGGCCAAGGACGGGCTGATCATTCTGTCGGGCCTTCTGGTTGTGCAGGCTGAAAGCATTACCGAGGCCTATGTCGCAAACGGCTTTACGCCGGTCTCGCGTGAAGATCTGGGGGAATGGTCGGCGCTGGTGCTGCGGCGAAACTAAGGTTGCGCTGCGACACTTGCCCTAGATTCGCCCTAGTCTTGACGTAAGTTGTGCCTCGGTGGGGGCCAACTTCGAGGAGACATGGCATGTCCGACCCGAATTTGGTGGATTTCCATAGCCGTGTTGCCCGCGTGCAAAAGTCGCGGGCGAAGGGGGCAGGGTTCGATGCCCCGGGAACGCTGGGGCGATCCCAAAGTGTCAAACAGGTGCGGCCACGGTTGTCTTGGCTGGGACCAGTGCTGTTCCTGCTGATCTGCGCCTTTGGCCTGAAAGGCGCAATCTATCACAGCGTGGGGGCTGCGGCCTATGAGGACCGGGTGCAGCGCCTGCAAACGGCGCAGGGCTTTGACGCGCTGGGCGGCTGGTTGATGCAGGCAGATCCGGTGACAAAATTCGTAGCGGGTCAGATCAGCGCAGGCCTGCAAGAATTGCGCTGATCGCAAAGAAAATGGCCGCTGTCCGGTTGGACAGCGGCCTTTCCTGCAATCTCGGTGATGCGGCCTTAGCGGCCGATCAGGTCAACGTCGCCCCGGCACAGGCCGATGTCGTCCAACTCGCGGTCCGACAGTTTGCCAAGCGCATTGCGGGTGACGCGGGCGTCATTCCATGCGGCAAACTTCGATCCGGTCTCGCTGGCGAACTGGACAAAGCGGAAAATCGAGATGGCGCCAAACGGCGCCGCGCGGGACGTCTCATAGGCGGCCATTGCGGTTATCCTTTCAAACATACATCCGGCAAGCACCCTTGCTTCCGGTTGAGGCGTATTTAGTGATGCTGCAGGTGCGAAGCAATGGGGCCGCAAGCATGTCTGCATTGCGCCTATTGCATAGCCGGCTTCCGCAAATTTGCCCTTATTTATTAGGCAATTTGAAAACCCGTGTCGTTTGTGTCGCTTTTCGCTTGGCGACGGTCGTATTGCTGCGACTGCATAGTCGCCCCCGCCGCTGTTGCCAAGTCGGGAATTGTTCTTGGCGGATGTTCTTCTTTCGTGCTACTTCTTCCGCAAAAGAAAAAGGGGGCAGAGATGCGCGTTTTGGGGATCGACCCCGGTTTGCGGAATCTGGGATGGGGCGTGATCGACGTGGTGGGTGCGCGGCTGACCCATGTCGCCAACGGCATCTGCCATTCCTTCGGCAAGGATGAGGAGGGCGATCTGGCGCAGCGTCTGGTCTCGCTTCACAGTCAGTTGACCGAGGTGCTGCGGACCTATGCGCCCGATGCGGCGGCGGTTGAACATACTTTCGTGAACAAGGACGCGGTGGCGACACTGAAGCTGGGGCAGGCGCGCGGGATTGCGCTGCTGGTTCCGGCTCAGTTCGGGCTGACGGTGGGCGAATACGCCCCCAACGCGGTGAAAAAGACGGTTGTGGGCGTGGGCCATGCCGACAAGGGGCAGGTCGATCACATGGTCAAGGTGCAACTGCCCGGGGTCAAGATCAACGGGCCGGACGCGGCGGATGCGCTGGCCATCGCCATCTGCCACGCCCACCATCTGCAAAGCGCGGGGCGCTTGCAGGCAGCACTACGGAAGGCAGCGGGATGATCGGGAAACTTTCGGGGAGGCTGGACTGGCGCGGCACGGATCAGGTGCTGATCGACGTGCGCGGCGTGGGCTATATCGTGCATGTCAGCGACCGCACTTTGGCGGGCCTGCCTGCGGTGGGCGAGGCGGTGTCGCTTTATACCGACCTGCTTGTGCGCGAGGATTTGCTGCAGCTTTTCGGCTTTGCGACGCTGTTGGACAAGGAATGGCACAAGCTGCTGATGACGGTGCAGGGGGTGGGCGCCAAGGCCGCGATGGCGATCATGGGGACGTTGGGCGCGGATGGCGTGTCGCGCGCGATCACCTTGGGCGATCAGCGCGCGATTCAGGCCGCCCCCGGTGTCGGGCCGAAACTGGCGCAGCGGATCATACTGGAGCTGAAATCCAAGACCGCTTCGGTCATGGCCCAAGGGGTGAACCTGTCGGTTGTGGCCGAAGCGGATGATTCCGTGATCGAGCCGCTGACGCCCGCGCCTGCCCCGCGCAAACCCGCCGCCCCTTCGGCGGCTGCGGCACGGGCGGGCTATAGTGCGGATGCGCTGTCGGCGCTGCTGAACCTTGGCTATTCCCAAGGCGACGCCGCGCAGGCCGTGGCCACCATCTCCGGCGAGGTGCCCGAGGCTGACACCGCCACCCTGATCCGTGCTGCGCTGAAACTTCTGGCCCCGAAGGCGCGCTGATGTCATCCGACCCCACCTTGCGCCCGCAGAAACTGCCCGAGGATACCGACCGCGCCTTGCGTCCGCAGGTGCTGGAGGAATTCGTCGGCCAGCAAGAGGCCCGCGCCAACCTGCGCATCTTCATCGAAAGCGCCAAGATGCGCGGCGAGGCGATGGACCACACGCTGTTCCACGGCCCCCCCGGTCTGGGTAAAACCACGCTGGCGCAGATCATGGCGCGCGAGTTGGGGGTGGGCTTTCGCATGACATCCGGCCCCGTGCTGGCGAAACCGGGCGATCTGGCGGCGATCCTGACCAACCTTGAACCCAATGACGTGCTGTTCATCGACGAGATTCACCGCCTGTCGCCCGTGGTCGAAGAAGTGCTGTATCCCGCGATGGAGGATTTCGCGCTGGATCTGGTGATCGGCGAGGGACCAGCCGCGCGCACGGTGCGGATTGATCTGCAACCCTTCACGCTGGTGGGGGCCACGACGCGTCTTGGCCTGCTGACCACGCCCCTGCGCGACCGTTTCGGCATCCCGACGCGGCTGCAATTCTACACCGAGGACGAGCTTGACCTGATCGTGACCCGTAGCGCGCGGCTTTTGGGCATCGAATCCGACCCCGACGGGACGCGGGAAATCGCGCGGCGCGCCCGTGGCACGCCGCGCATCGCAGGGCGGTTACTGCGGCGCGTGGTGGATTTTGTGACGGTTGAGGGCGATGGCCGTCTGACCCAAGCCATCGCCGACCGCGCGCTGACACGGCTGGGTGTGGATCACATCGGGCTGGATGGCGGCGACCGTCGTTACATGAGCCTTCTGGCCGACCATTACGGCGGCGGACCGGTGGGCGTAGAAACCATCGCCGCTGCGCTTTCCGAGGCGCGGGATGCGATCGAGGAAGTGATAGAGCCATATCTTTTGCAACAAGGCCTGATTCAGCGCACCCCGCGCGGGCGGATGCTGGCGGCCCGCGCCTGGCGGCATCTTGGGCTGGAACCGCCACGGCCTGCGGGGCAAGCCGAGTTGTTTGACGGCTGACTTCATGGTCCGGGGCAGGCGTGGGGTGCCTCCGGCGGGGATATTTTTGCAGAGAGGATCGGGGGAGGCGTTTCGCTTTCCGGCAAGGGGCGGTATCTGGAGGCAAAACGGGGGGCTGGGATGACTCCAGAGCAGGTTCAGGGATTTTTCACGCGCGGCGACGGACAGTATCTGTTCGCGCGCTGGGGGCGACCGATTGTGCCGGTGGTGTTCGGTGTCGATGATGCGACGCTGGCGGTGGTCAAGGGGGCTGTCGAGGCGGTGGTGACGCTGGCCGGTCACAAGATGGCCGAGACTGATCCCGAACTGGGGGCGAACCTGATGCTGTTCTTCTTCCGCGACTGGGCAGAACTGCCGCAGGTGCCGAACCTTGACCGTCTGGTGCCGGAACTTGGACCGCTGGTGACGCGGTTACAGGCGGCGGGGGCGAACCAATACCGGATTTTCCGCTTTGATCCCGATGGCGCGATCAAGGCGGCCTTCGTGTTCTTGCGGATGGATGACCATCTGTCTGCCCTGCCTGCCGAGGATTTGGCCTTGGCGCAGGCGGCCCAGGTGATTTGCCTGTGGTCGGACCGCGCCTTTGTCGAGGCTTCGCCCTTGGGACAGGTTGAAGGCCGCGTGATCTTGCGGCCCGACGTGGCGGCGGTGATCCGCGCAGGTTATGATCGGATGCTGCCTGCGGTGGCACACGATGCCTCGCATGCCTATCGGCTTGCGGCGCGGGCGGCATGAAAGAGGCCGACCTTTACCCCGCGCTGAAGGCCTATCTTCAGGCGCAGGGCTATGAGGTGAAGGCCGAGGTTGGCGCCTGCGATCTGATGGCGCGGCGCGGGGACGAGCCTGCGGTGATTGTCGAGATGAAGCTGTCGTTCTCACTGTCGCTGGTGATGCAGGGCGTGGCGCGGCAGGGGGTGTTCGATCACGTCTATCTGGCCGTGCCTGCGCCGAAAAAGGGCTGGCCGCAACGGTATAAGGACATCATCGCGCTGTGCCGCAGGCTGGGCTTGGGGCTTTTGGCTGTGACAGCGGAGCAGACTGTCGAGGCGCATCTCGACCCCGCCCCCTATACGCCACGCCGCAATCTGGCCAAGGCGGGGCGGCTGCTGCGTGAATTTGACCGACGGGTGGGCGATCCGAACATTGGCGGGACAACGGGGGTGCAGCGCATGACGCATTACCGCCAGGACGCGCTGCGCTGCGCTTTTGCCTTGCGGGAAGGGGCGCTGAAAGCATCGCTGGTGGCCAAGGCCGCAGGCGTTGCGCGGGCCGCGGGGTTGATGCGCGCCGATCATTATGGCTGGTTTGAAAGGGTGTCCTTGGGTATTTACACCCTGACACCGAAGGGGCTGGAGGCACTTTTCGACCACGCCGCCGAACTGCACGCCCTGACCCACGGACCGAAAGGCGACGCCGATGCCGCATGAGCTGACCCTGCGTGTCTATTACGAGGATACCGATCTTGCGGGCATCGTCTACTACGCCAATTACCTGAAATTCATCGAGCGGGCGCGCAGCGAGTGGGTGCGTAGCCTTGGTATCGATCAGGTCGCTCTCAAGGCCGATGCGGGGATTGTCTTTGCCGTGCGGCGGGTCGAGGCGGATTATCTGCGGCCTGCCAAGTTCGACGATCTTCTGCGGGTGGAAACGGCGCTTGTGCAGGCCACAGGCGCGCGGATCGTGCTGGATCAGGACGTCTGGCGCGGGGATGAGCGGCTGTTTACCTCGCAAGTGACGCTGGTTTGCCTGACCGATCAGGGCGCCGCTGCGCGCATTCCTGCCAGTTTACGCGGCAGATTCGAAGTCTGAGAAGAAACAATTCCGGCGGCATCCCGCCTTTTGACGCAGTTGTGTTGGCAATCCCCTTCAAACTTGGATAGAATCAGCGCTAACAGGCGGCCGTAGAGCTGTGAAACAAGAGCAGGCGTAATGGAAACTGGCACCCTTGCGATGGCGCAAGAGATTGATTTCTCTTTGTTCGCCCTATTTGCACGCGCAACGATCACGGTGAAAGTCGTGATGATCGGGCTGATGGTCATGTCCTTCTGGTCGTGGTCGATCATCATCCGCAAGCACATCATGTTCCGTAAGGCGCGGGCTGAGGCTGCTGTGTTTGACCGTGAGTTCTGGTCGGGCGAGCCGCTGGACGGGCTGTTTGAAAAGATCGGCGGCGATCCGCAGGGGCCATCGGAAAAGATTTTCTCGGCCGGTATGCTGGAATGGCGGCGCAGCCACCGGCAGGATGGCGGGCTGATCGCGGGGGCGCAGGCGCGGATTGATCGCGCGATGGATGTTGCCATTGCGCGCGAGTCCGAGGCGCTGAACAAGGGCCTGTCGTTCCTTGCTACCACCGGTTCTACCGCGCCCTTCATCGGGCTGTTCGGCACGATCTGGGGGATCAAACACTCGTTCGAGCAGATCGCCATCAGCCAGAACACCAACCTTGCGGTCGTGGCCCCCGGTATCGCCGAGGCGCTGCTGGCCACCGGCATCGGCCTGATCGCGGCTATTCCGGCGGTGGTGTTCTACAACAAGCTGAACTCGGACAGCGAACATATCCTTGGCGGCTACGAAGCTTTTGCCGATGAATTCGCCACCATCCTGTCGCGTCAGTTGGACGCCTGATCCATGGGCGCGGGGGTGATGAAAAAGTCGGGCGGGGGCGGGCGGCGCAGGCGGCACCGCGGATCGTCTGCAGCCATGTCGGAAATCAACGTGACACCCTTTGTCGACGTGATGCTGGTGCTGCTGATCATCTTCATGGTCGCGGCCCCGATGCTGACGGTCGGCGTTCCGATCGAGTTGCCGGACACGGCGGCCAATGCCTTGCCGAACGAGGATGAGGAACCGCTGACGATCTCGATCTCGGCGGATGGGCTTTTGCTGATCCAAGGCACCGAGATCACGGATGAGGAACTGATCCCCAAGCTGACCGCGATTGCGGCGGAACGCACCAGCGACAAGGTGTTCCTGCGCGCCGACGGGGCGATTGCCTATGAGCGGGTCGCGCAGGTGATGGGCGCGCTGAACGCGGGCGGGTTTAACAATATCGGTCTGGTCACGGATGCGGGCGGACCGGCCTTTGGTGGCAACTAGGGCGGTTCATGGATCGCGGCACAACCATTTCCGGCGTCGGGCATCTGGGCCTGATCCTCTGGGTCGCTCTGGGGGACTGGCTGTTTGCGCCCTCGGACATGCCGCCGATGGAGGTGGCCGAGGTGTCGCTGGTGTCCGAGGCCGAGTTTGACGCCATGATGGCGGCTGCCCCCAGCACGCCGGAACCCGCGCCCGAACCCGCCGCCGAACCTTCCCAGCCCGAGGTTTCGGCCCCCGAACCGGTGCAACCCGATCTGCCCCCCGCCGAACCCTTGCCCGAACCCGCGCAGCCCGAGGCCGCCGTGGAACCGGCGCCGCAGCCCGAACTGCCCGCCGATCTGCCGGTTTCCGCCGATCCTCAGCCGGTTGAGGCCCCCGATCCGGTCGCTCCGATTGCCGAGGAAGAGCAGCCCATTCCGGTGCCCACCGCCGACAAGCGCCCGAAACCGCGCCCGATTGACCGTGTGGCACCGACTCCGGTGGACGTGACCGAAGATGCGCCCGAAATCGCCGAAACCGTGACGCCCGAGGTCACAGATCAGCCCGCCCCCGATGCCCCCGTCGTGACCGAAGAAAAGCCCGCCGCCGCCCCCGAGGCCGCGACGACCCAGATTATCACCGAGGCTGTCGAGACCGAGGAAGACGCGCCGCAACTGGCACCGACCAGCAGCCGCCGACCGCAATCGCGCCCCGAGACGCCTACCGAAGAGCCGGTCGAAGAGACGCCCACGGAAACCGCGACGGCACAGGATGCACCTGCCGAGGAAGCACCGGTCGAAGAAACCGATGCCGCAGCCGAAGCGATTGCCGCCGCCTTGGCCGAGGCAGCCGCCGAACCCGCGACCGAGGAAACACAGGACTCGGGCGGGCAAGACGCCCCGCAAGGCCCGCCGATGACCAGCGGCGAACGCGATGCGCTGCGTGTGGCTGTGAAACAGTGCTGGAATGTGGGCTCTCTGTCGTCCGAAGCCCTTCGCACCACCGTCACCGTGCGGGTGGATGTGGGCGAGGATGGCAAGCCTGATGCGACCTCGATCCGCATGACGGGCTATGAAGGTGGCTCCGAAGCTGCCGCCAGCATGATGTTCGAAGTGGCCCGCCGTGCGATCATCCGCTGTGGCAAGAATGGCTACCCGCTGCCCGCCGACAAATATGACCAGTGGAAAGACCTTGAACTGGTGTTCGACCCCAACGGGATGAGGATGCGCTGATGCCCCTGATCCATTCGCGGGAAAGCCCCGCAACTTTCCCCGCCCCGATCCGCGCCAGAAATGGCAGACTGAACCAGACCGAATAGTTGAGAATGAGGCCGATTATGACCCTGCTCAGAACACTCGCCGCAGCACTGGCCTTGGGGCTGCTGGCCCCTGTCTTGCCCGCCGCAGCCCAGCCCTTGCGCATCGTCATCGACGAAGGCGTGATCGAGCCTTTGCCCTTTGCCGTGCCGGATTTCATCGCCGAAAACGGCGGGGCCGAGGAATACGCCCGCGACATCGCGCGGGTTGTTGCGTCCGATCTTGCCGGAACCGGCCTGTTCCGCGAAATCCCCGCCGAGGCGCATATCAGCCGCGTTACCAGTTTTGACGCACCGGTGGCCTATAACGACTGGCAGGCGATCAACGCGCAGGCGCTGATCACGGGGGCCGTGCAGGCCAGCGGTGACCGGATCGTGGTCAAGTTCCGCCTGTTTGACGTTTATTCCGGCCAGCAGATGGGCGAGGGGCTGCAATTTGCAGGCACACCGCAAAGCTGGCGGCGTATGGCGCATAAGGTGGCCGACGCCGCCTATTCCCGCATCACCGGCGAGGGCGGCTATTTCGACAGCCGCGTGGTCTTCGTGGCCGAAAGCGGGCCGAAAAACCAGCGCCAGAAGCGGCTTGGCGTGATGGATTACGATGGCGCGAATGTGCAATATCTGACCGACAGCAGCAGCATCGTTCTGGCCCCGCGCTTTTCGCCCACGGGTGACCGCATCCTGTTCACCTCTTACACCTCGGGCTTTCCGGCGATCTATCTGATGGATGTGGGGTCTTTGCAGACCCGCAGCCTTGGCGAGCAGCCCGGCACCATGACTTTCGCCCCGCGCTTTTCGCCCGATGGCAATACGGTGGTGTTCAGCCTTGAACAGGGTGGCAACTCGGACATTTACACGCTGGACATCGCGTCGGGGCAGCTTTCGCAACTGACCAACGCGCCGTCGATCGAAACCGCGCCTTCTTTCAGCCCTGACGGCAGCCAGATCGTGTTCGAATCCGACCGTTCCGGCAACCAGCAGATCTATGTTATGGGCGCGGGCGGTGGCGAGGCGCGGCGGATTTCCAACGGCAAGGGCCGCTACGGCACGCCCGTCTGGTCGCCGCGCGGTGACATGATCGCCTTTACCAAGCAGAACGAAGGCCGCTTCCACATCGGCGTGATGCTGACCAATGGCGAGGAAGAGCGTCTGCTGACCGCCTCTTTCCTTGATGAAGGCCCGACCTGGGCGCCCAATGGCCGCGTGATCATGTTCACCCGCGAAAGCGCAGGCGCTGGCGGCCAATCGGGGCTGTTCTCGGTCGATATTTCGGGGCGCAACCTGCGCCAGATCACCACCGAAGGCGCTGCCTCTGACCCGGCTTGGTCGCCGCTTCTGCCCTGATTTTATCTTGCGCCGCCCGTTAACACGGGCGCGCAAAGCTGATACATTGGCCAAAATCGAGCCAAAAACAAAAGGACATCGCGCATGACGCTTCTTCCGAAAGCCCTTCTTCTGGTCGCAGCCCTTGGGTTGGCTGCCTGTAACAACCCCGACCGTTATGGCGCGGGCGGCACCGGTGCCGATGGCATGAACGGTGCAGGTTCGGGCATCGACACCATGGGTCTGGGTGACCCCAACGACCCGCAATCCATCGCCTATTTCAACCAGTCGGTCGGCGACCGTGTGCTGTTCGCGGTGGACCAGTCCACCCTGTCGCCCGAAGGCCGTGGCATCCTGGCCGGTCAGGCGCAATGGCTGCAAACCAACTCGGATTACGCCATCATCATCGAAGGCCACGCCGACGAGCAAGGCACCCGCGAGTATAACCTTGCCCTTGGTGCGCGTCGTGCTGCCGCCGTGCAGGATTTCCTGATCTCGCAGGGCGTCGCCCCCAGCCGGATGCGCACGATTTCTTACGGCAAGGAACGCCCGATCGAGGTTTGCTCGGAAGAGGCCTGCTATAGCCGCAACCGCCGCGCCGTGACGGTGCTGTCGATGGGCGCGGGGGCTTGATCTGATGCGCTGGCTTGCCCTGTGCCTTATCCTGTTGCCCTTGCCTGCATTGGCGCAGGACAGGGCGCAGACGCTGGCCGACATCAAGGCCGAACTGACGCTGCTGATGGCGGATTTCAATGCCTTGAAGGCCGAGCTGGTGCAAACCGGCGCGGCCTCGACGGGGGCTGCGGGCGGTGACGCCCTTCAGCGCCTTGACGCGATCGAGGCCGAGTTGATGCGGCTGACCTCGAAAACCGAAGAGGTCGAGATCAAGGTCAACCGCGTCGTCTCTGATGGCACCAACCGTCTGGGCGATCTGGAGTTTCGTCTTTGCGAGGCGACCGAAGGCTGTGACGTCGCCAACCTGCCCGACACGCCCACTTTGGGCGGTGATGCAGGCGAACCCATCGCGGCAGATATGGGCGTGGTGGAAACCCCCACCGACCCTGCCGCCGATGAGGGCGGCGCAGAACTGGCTATTGGCGAGCAGATGGATTTTGACCGGGCCAAGGAGGTGCTCGCTTCCGGTGACTTTCGCGCCGCCGCGGACCAGTTTGCGACCTTTGCGAAATCCTATCCTGGCAGCCCGCTAAGTCAGGAAGCCTCGTTCAACCAAGGCGAGGCGCTGACCCAACTGGGTGAAACCGCGAATGCGGCCCGCGCCTATCTTGAGGCGTTTTCGGGCAAGCCTGACGGGCCTTTCGCGGGGGAATCCTTGCTGAAGCTGGGTCAGGCCTTGGGCGAATTGGGCCAGACCCCCGAGGCTTGCGTGACGCTGGGCGAGGTGGGAACCCGCTTTCCCGACACGCTCAACGCCACCAATGCACAGGTGGCCATGCAGGGGCTGGGGTGCCAGTAGCACCCGTGCTTGAACGGTTTCTGACAGGCTTGGGGGATGCGGTGAACGCACCCTTGGGCCTTGCCGTTTCTGGTGGCGGTGACAGCATGGCGATGCTGTATCTGGCCGTTGACGCCGGATTACAGGTGCAGGCGGTGACGGTGGATCACGGCTTGCGCGCGGAAAGTGCCGATGAGGCGGCGATGGTCGCGCGGGTTTGTGCGGGGCTGGGGGTCGCGCATGCGACACTGCCGTGGCAGGGTTGGGATCACAAGGGTAACCTGCAAGACCACGCCCGCCGCGCACGGCGCAGGCTGATCGCGGAATGGGCAAGGCAAGTGGGCTGCGCGGCGGTGGCGCTGGCGCATAGTCAAGACGATCTGGCCGAGACCTTTCTGATGCGGCTTGCGCGCGGGGCGGGGCTGGATGGCCTGTCTGCGATGTCTGCCCGCTGGACCGAGGGCGGTATCGCATGGCATCGACCGCTTTTGACCGTTTCGCGTGCGGAATTGCGCGGGGTTCTGACCGCCAAGGCTGTGGTGTGGGTGGATGATCCCTCAAACGCGCTGGATCGCTTTGATCGGGTAAAGGCACGCAAGGCCTTGCAGGTTTTGGCACCCTTGGGCCTGTCCTCCCCGCGATTGGCCGATGTCGCGCGGCATTTGGGCGATGCGCGCGCGGCTTTGGACAGTGTGACCGACACGGCCGCGCAAGCACTTTTGCAGATTGATGGCGGGGCGGTGCTGATCGGTTCGGGCTTTGCGCGCCTGCCCGATGAGGTGCAACGCCGCTTGCTGCTGCGGGTGCTGCTCTGGGTGGCCCCCACAGATTACGGCCCGCGCGGGCCTGCGCTGCTGCGGTTGCGTCAAGCCCTGCTGGCAGGCAAGGCGGCAACGCTGGCGGGCTGCCGGTTTGTGCCGACCCGTGACGGGATTGTTATCTGCCGCGAGGCAAAGGCCGTGGCCGGACTGGTCGCACCCGTCGGGCAGGCTTGGGACGGATGGCAGCTTTGCGGCCCCGCCGCGCCCGGCCAGACGATCCGCGCTCTGGGGGCGGAGGGTCTGGCGCAATGCCCTGACTGGCGCGCAACGGGCCGACCCCGCGCGGCACTGTTGGCCTCGCCCTCCGTGTGGCAGGATGCGCGACTGATCGCCGCCCCTTTGGCGCAATTTGGCCCGGAATGGCGGGCAAGCCGCATTCTACCCCCCGAGGCGCTGATTCATTGCGCTTTATCGCATTGAACCCGGACGACTTATCTCTATCTTAGAGACAACTGCCGAATGTCGCCCAAAAGGGTGCTTGGCGTATCAAGGAGTGACTTCGTGGGTAACGCACGAAATATCGCATTTTGGGTCGTTTTGTTCCTGCTGATTCTGGCCCTGTTCCAGATGTTCAGTGGCAGCACCGCGACGCAATCATCCCGTGCGGTGGCCTATTCTGAATTTATTGCCCGTGTTGAATCGGGTGATGTCGCCTCGGTCACGCTGGACGGCGAACGGGTGAATGTGCGCGGCGCCGATGGTAGCCTTTACAGCACCATCGCCCCGCAAGACCCGTCGCTGACGGATCGTCTGATCGCCAAAGGCGTCGAAGTGCGCGCCGAAAGTCAGGAACAGTCGGGCTTTTTCTCGCTGATCTCGCTGTGGCTGCCGTTTATCGTGCTGATCGGCATCTGGATTTTCTTCATGAACCGGATGCAGGGCGGCGGCAAAGGCGGTGCGATGGGCTTTGGTAAATCGCGCGCCAAACTGCTGACCGAAAAGCAGGGCCGCGTGACCTTTGATGACGTGGCGGGTATTGACGAGGCCAAGGACGAGCTTGAGGAAATCGTGGAATTCCTGCGGAACCCGCAGAAATTCTCGCGGCTAGGCGGCAAGATTCCCAAAGGTGCGCTGCTGGTTGGTCCTCCGGGCACCGGTAAAACCCTGCTGGCCCGTGCGATTGCGGGCGAGGCTGGCGTGCCGTTCTTTACCATCTCTGGCTCGGACTTCGTGGAAATGTTCGTTGGCGTGGGCGCATCGCGTGTGCGGGACATGTTCGAACAGGCCAAGAAGAACGCCCCCTGCATCGTTTTCATCGACGAGATTGACGCCGTGGGCCGTGCGCGTGGCGTCGGCATCGGCGGTGGCAATGACGAACGCGAACAGACGCTGAACCAGCTTCTGGTGGAAATGGACGGCTTTGACGCCAACGAAGGCGTCATCATCGTGGCCGCAACCAACCGCCCCGACGTGCTGGACCCCGCGCTGCTGCGTCCCGGCCGTTTTGACCGCCAGATCACCGTGCCGAACCCCGATATCCGTGGGCGCGAGAAAATCCTGTCGGTGCATGCCCGCAAGGTTCCGCTTGGTCCCGATGTCGACCTGCGCGTGATTGCGCGCGGTTGCCCCGGTTTCTCGGGCGCCGATCTGGCCAACCTTGTGAACGAGGCCGCTTTGATGGCCGCCCGCATCGGTCGCCGCTTTGTCACCATGGATGATTTTGAAAACGCCAAGGACAAGGTGATGATGGGCGCGGAGCGTCGGTCGATGGTGATGTCGGATGACGAGAAAAAGCTGACTGCATACCACGAGGCCGGCCACGCCATCGTTGGCCTGAACGTGCCGCAGCATGACCCGATCCACAAAGCCACCATCATCCCGCGCGGTCGTGCGCTGGGTCTGGTGCTGTCCTTGCCGGAACGCGACCAGCTTTCGGTCAGCTACACCAAGTACAAGTCGAAAATCGCTATGGCGATGGGCGGCAAGGTGGCCGAAGAGCTGATCTTCGGGGCCGAGAATGTCACCTCGGGGGCGACCAGCGATATCCAGCAGGTCAGCCGCATTGCGCGGGCCATGGTAACGCAGTTCGGCTTCTCGGAACTTCTGGGTAACGTCGATTACGCCAATGAACGCGAAAGCTATCTGGGCGCGGCCAGCGGTGGCACCAACCACTCGGGCAATACCCAAAAGCTTATCGACGACGAGGTGAAGAAGATCGTGGATGAGGGCTATGCCCGCGCCAAGCAGATCCTCACCGAGAAGAACGACGATCTGCACCGTCTGGCCCAAGGCTTGCTGGAGTATGAAACCCTGACGGGCGACCAGATCCGCAAGGTGATCGCGGGCGAAAAACTGACAGGGCCGGAAGATGACGGCATGTCGCCAGATCAGGGTGGCGGATCGGGCGTGGTGTCCTTGCCCAAGACCCGAACCCGCAAGCCCAAAGGTGGCGAGCAGGTGGAGCCGACCGCGTGAGCGGACCGCAAAAACAAGATTGGAACCCCGAAGCCTATGCAAGGTTTCGGGGTTTGCGTTTGCGCCCCGCGCTGGATTTGCTGAATGCGGTGGCGGATTTGCCCCAAGGGCCGGTGGTTGATCTGGGTTGTGGCGATGGGGCGCTGGCGCAGGCGCTGGCCGCGCGATTTGTCGGGCGCGATCTGGTAGGCGTTGATGCCTCGCCTGCGATGCTGGCCCGTGCCGAAGGCTATACGCGACTGGAGCAGGCCGATATCGCCCATTGGAAGCCCGCAATGCCGCCCGCGCTGATCTTTTCCAACGCGGCGCTGCACTGGTTGCCCGATCATGCCGCGCTGCTGCCACGGCTGGCAGGCTATCTTGCGCCCGCAGGTGTGCTGGCGGTGCAGATGCCGCGTCAGTTCCTGTCACCGTCGCACCGCTTTCTGCGCGATATTGCGGCCTCGATGTTCCCCGACCGGTTTGATTTCGCCAGCTACCACCCGCCCGTCGCCCCCGCCGTGGACTATCACGCGCTGCTCTCGCCGCTTGGCACGGTGGATGCGTGGGAAACCGACTATGTGCAAAGGCTGGAGCCGACCGAGGGCATCCACCCCGTGCGCGCCTTTACCGCCTCGACCGCGATGCGACCGATTGTCGAAAAGCTGACAGAGGTCGAACTCGCTGCGTTCCAGTCTGCCTACGACCAAGCCCTGACAGCGGCCTATCCGCTGCGTCCTGACGGATCGGTTCTGTTCCCGTTCCGCCGCATCTTCTTTACCCTGAAAGTCTGACCCATGCCCGCGCTGAAGCCGACCGAGTTTTATGGCACGATCACTTGGTTGGGCCGCGTGATGAACCGCGAGGCGGCGCTTGAATCGGTGTCGGTGACCGAATTGCACGCCGGTTTCGACGGGCCGGAGGGCGAGGCGCATGGCGGGCTGACGCGGCCCTCGTGCAGTCGGGTGCTGGGGCTTTACAAACGCGATACCGAAATCCGCAATACGCGGCAATTCTCGGTGCTGTCAGCCGAAGAACTGGCCCAGATCGCCGCGCGCATGGGGCTGGACAGCCTTGATCCCGCACTGGTCGGGGCCAGCATGGTGATTTCCGGCATCCCCGATTTCAGCCGCCTGCCGCCCTCGTCGCGGCTACAGGCCGAGGGCGGGGCGACGCTGGTTGTCGATATGGAAAACCGGCCCTGCACGCTGCCCGCCCGCCCGATTGAAACCCGCCACGAAGGCTTTGGCCGCGCGTTCAAACCTGCCGCCGCGGGGCGCCGCGGTATTACCGCTTGGGTCGAGGCCGAGGGCGTTTTGCGTGTCGGTGCGCGGGTTCGGCTGCATATTCCTGATCAACGCGCATGGGCGAATCTGTCGCAGGCACGGCGCGACTGACAGCCTGAGTCATGGAACGTGCGTTCTAAAAACGGAAAAATTTCCGCTAACGTTCTATTTTTTCCCATCGGAAACATGGGCTGGCGAATTTGGTGGGGAAGAAGTCGGAAAAGCGCACCCGATGGCGCGTTTTGTCCGCTATCACGTCGCCAATGGGACAATCCACGCCCCTTTGGGAGATACCAATGGCCTTCAAAACCGACATCGAGATTGCACGCGAAGCCAAGAAAAAGCCGATCATGGAGATCGGCGCAAAGCTTGGCATCCCCGCCGAGCATCTGCTGCCCTATGGCCATGACAAGGCCAAGGTTGGGCAAGAGTTCATCAAGTCGCTTGCGGATCGCCCCGATGGCAAGCTGATCCTTGTGACCGCAATCAACCCGACGCCGGCTGGCGAAGGCAAGACCACCACCACAGTCGGCTTGGGCGATGGCCTGAACCGCATCGGCAAAAAAGCTGTGGTCTGCATCCGCGAAGCCTCGCTTGGCCCGAACTTCGGCATGAAGGGCGGCGCTGCGGGTGGCGGTTACGCCCAGGTCGTTCCGATGGAAGAGATGAACCTGCACTTCACGGGTGACTTCCACGCCATCACCAGCGCCCACAACCTGCTGTCGGCCATGATCGACAACCACATCTACTGGGGCAACGATCTGGAGATCGACGCCCGCCGTATCGTGTGGCGTCGCGTGATGGACATGAACGACCGCGCGCTGCGGGACATCGTGGTGAACCTTGGCGGCGTGTCCAACGGCTTCCCGCGCCAGACCGGCTTTGACATCACCGTGGCCTCGGAAGTCATGGCGATCCTGTGCCTGTCGAACGATCTGGACGACCTGCAAAAGCGTCTGGGCGACATCGTTGTGGCCTATACCCGCGCCAAGACCCCGATCTATGCCCGCGACATCAAGGCTGACGGCGCTATGACCGTTCTGCTGAAAGACGCGATGCAGCCGAACCTTGTGCAGACGCTGGAAAACAACCCCGCCTTCGTGCATGGCGGCCCGTTTGCCAACATCGCCCACGGCTGCAACTCGGTCATCGCGACCAAGACTGCGCTGAAACTTGGTGAATATGTCGTGACCGAAGCTGGCTTCGGGGCCGACCTTGGTGCCGAGAAGTTCTTTGACATCAAGTGCCGCAAGGCTGGCCTGAAACCGGCGGCTGCCGTGATCGTGGCCACCGTGCGCGCCATGAAGATGAACGGCGGCGTTGCCAAGGCCGATCTGGGTGCGGAAAACGTGGCGGCTGTGCAGAAAGGCTGCCCGAACCTTGGCCGCCACATCGGCAACGTCAAATCCTTCGGCGTGCCGGTTGTGGTCGCCATCAACCACTTCTTCAGCGACACCGATGCCGAAATCGCAGCCGTAAAGGCCTATGTGGCCGAGCAGGGCGCCGAAGCCATCCTGTGCAAGCACTGGGCGCATGGTTCGGCCGGGATCGAGGAACTGGCGAACAAGGTCGTGCAACTGGCGGAATCGGGCGCTGCGAACTTTGCCCCGCTTTACCCCGATGACATGCCGCTGTTCCAAAAGCTGCAAACCATCGCCAAGCGCATCTACCACGCAGATGACGTGATCGCCGACAAGTCGATCCGGGATCAGCTGAAGGCTTGGGAAGCGGCTGGCTATGGCCACCTGCCGATCTGCGTTGCCAAGACGCAATACTCCTTCACCACCGACCCGACCGTGCGCGGCGCGCCGACCGGTCACACCGTTCCGGTGCGCGAAGTGCGCCTCTCGGCAGGGGCTGGCTTCATCGTCGCGATCTGCGGCGAGATCATGACCATGCCGGGCCTGCCCAAGGTGCCGTCGGCCGAAGTGATCCGCCTGAATGCGGAAGGCAACGTCGAAGGTCTGTTCTGATATCAGCCGCGGAACCGGGGGTTTCACACCCCCGGACATCCGTGGCATATTTAGGAACAGATGAAGGGGCTTTTCGCGGCTTTGGCATTGGCTTAGGGAGTGCCGGATGCTGCGAGGACGAGAGCGATGCGAAAGCCCCAAGACTGTGCGACGATGGCCGAGTTGCGGGTCGAGATTGATCGGCTGGATGGCGAGATCGTTGCACAACTGGTGGCGCGGGCGGCTTTTATCGACCGCGCTATCGTGTTGAAACAAGGCGAAAACCTGCCCGCCCGTATCGATGATCGGGTCGAGGATGTGGTGACCAAAGTGCGGGCGCGGGCCGCTGCCCAAGGGCTGGACCCCGCCTTGGCAGAAGACCTCTGGCGGCGGATCATCGATTGGTCCATCACGCGTGAGGAACAAGTTCTGGGGCCGGATCGCCCCTGAAAGGGTGCTATGACGGCCACGCTGATTGACGGAAAAGCCATCGCCGCGCGGATGCGGGCGGAAACCCTGATCGAGGCGCAGGCCTTGGCCGATGCCGGATGGGCGCCGAAACTGGTGTCGATCTCGGTGGGCGATGTGGCGGCGGCAGAGCTTTACGTCCGCAACCAGCAGAAACAGGCCGAGGCGGCGGGCGTCGGTTTTGAGTCGCGCAATTATCCCGAAACCATCTCACTAGAGCAGTTGGTGGGCGTGCTGTCCGGCCTGAACGCCGATCCGCGCGTGAACGGCATTATCATCCAGCGCCCTTTGCCCGCGCATATTCCGGTGAAGGCGCTGCAAAAGGCCGTGCATCCGTTGAAAGACGTGGAAGGCATGCACCCCGCCAGCATCGGCAATATCGTCTACAACGATCTGGCGCTTGGGCCCTGCACCGCCGTTGCTGCGGTGGAAATCCTGAAAACTTTGCCGCTGCGGCTGGAGGGCTTGGATGTCTGCGTGATCGGGCACTCTGAGATCGTGGGCAAGCCGATTGCCTTTCTGATGATGGGCTTGGGGGCGACGGTGACTGTCTGCCACCACATGACGCGTCAGGTCGCCGTTCATTCCCGCGCCGCTGATGCGGTGTTCGTCGCCGTGGGCAAACCCGGCCTTGTGACCGGCGAGATGCTCAAGCCCGGTTCGGCGCTGATCGACATCGGGATCAACCGCGTTGAAGGCAAGACCGTGGGCGATGCCGATTTTGAAAGCTGCTCGAAGGTGGCGGGTTGGATCACGCCGGTTCCGGGCGGCGTTGGCCCTGTAACGGTTGCCACCTTGATGAAAAACGCGGTTCTCGCGACCCGCATGCAAATGGACCATTATCGCAGCGCCTTCGCGGCGGCTGTCTAAGGAGAGAACATGACCGCTAAAGTGATCGACGGCAAAGCCTTTGCTGCCAATGTGCGCGCCCAAGTTGCCGCTCATGTCGCCAAGCTGAAGGAAACCCACAACATCCAGCCCGGTCTGGCCGTGGTGCTGGTGGGCGAAGATCCGGCTTCCCAAGTCTATGTCCGCAACAAGCACGCCTCGACCATCGAAGTTGGCATGGCCTCGTTCGAACACCGGCTGCCGGTGGATACCTCCGAGGCCGATCTGCTGGCGCTGGTGAAATCGCTGAACGCCGATCCGAAAGTGCATGGCATTCTGGTGCAACTTCCGCTTCCGGCGCATCTGAACTCGGAGTTGATCATCAACACGATTGATCCGGCCAAGGATGTGGACGGCTTTCATATCTCGAACGTCGGGCTGCTGGGAACGGGACAGAAGTCGATGGTTCCCTGCACGCCGCTGGGCTGCCTGATGATGCTGCGCGACCATCACGGCAAGCTGGCAGGGCTGAATGCGGTTGTCGTGGGGCGATCCAACATCGTGGGCAAGCCGATGGCGCAATTACTGCTGGGCGATAGCTGCACCGTCACCATCGCGCATAGCCGCACCAAGGATCTGGCCGCAGTCTGCCGTGGGGCCGATATTCTGGTCGCCGCCGTGGGCCGCCCCGAGATGCTGACCGGCGACTATGTGAAACCCGGCGCAACCGTGATCGACGTCGGCATCAACCGGATCGAGCGTGACGGCAAGGCCAAGCTGGTGGGCGACGTGCATTACGAATCGGCCGCCGCCGTGGCCGGAGCCATCACGCCGGTTCCCGGTGGCGTTGGGCCCATGACCATCGCTTGCCTGCTGGCCAATGCGCTGACCGCCTGCTGCCGCGCCAATGGCCTGCCCGAACCCGAAGGCCTGACAGCCTGACGCCAGCCCCACAAATTGCACCCGCCAGCCTGCCGTAAGGGCAAGCTGGCGATTGCGCTTGTGTTTCCAAGGCATTATGACTTGGCCATTGGGGTCGCACGCTAGGGCCATGTCGGCATTTCTTGATGAGTTGAAATCGGATCTTCGGTCTCGCGTGCCTTTGGTGCTGTGGCTGGTTTGTGCGATGTCTTTGGCCGTTTCCGGGCCATTTGGAAGCTATGGTATCTTTAGTTTCTGGCAGCGTTTGCTGATCTGGTTGCCGGTCACGGCCTGCGCGATTGCAACAATTACCCTTGTGCGGGCCTTGGTCTATGGCACTTGGGGGCTGCGTGACGTGCCGCGCGGGGCTATCCTGATCGCCGCGCTGTCCTGTCTGGTGATTTGCCCGCCGGTTTACGCGCTTGCCAATGGACCGTTTCTGGTGCCAACGGTCAAAGGCGCCGGATGGGCGGAATTGATCCTGTTGGTTGGTTCGATCACGCTGGGAATCAGTTCGCTGCGCCATTCGATCCAGCCAATGATTCCCGCCACGGCCCCCGAGACCCTGACGGAAACGGTCGAGAGCGGGCCACTCCCCCGCCTGATCGAGCGTCTTGATCCGGATCTGCGCGGCAAACTGCAATCAATTTCTGTGCGGGATCATTATGTTGACGTGTCCACGAGTCTGGGCGTCGGCAGTCTTCTGATGCGGTTTTCCGATGCAATTTCCGAGGTGTGGCCGGTTGAAGGCGCACAGGTGCATCGCTCGCATTGGGTGGCGTGGGACGCGGTTGAAGCTGTTGAGCGGGAGGGCGGAAAGCTGTTCCTGCGCCTGCCATCCGGTGCGCGCATTCCTGTGAGCCGCAATCACCGCGACAAGCTTGAGGCACGCGGTTTGGTCTGACTGCGGCCAATCTTGCCAAGCGGCACGGGCAGGGCATGGTTTCCGGTCAGGACCGCAATCGCGTCGGGGGCCATCACGGCGGCAAGCGTAGGGTCGTCAGCCCAAAGCCCGCCGGTATAGGTGCCAAAAGCAGGCAGGATCACACGCGTGGCATCAATCAGAAAACAGGGGCGGGCGCGACCGGCCAATTTTGCCTTCGGATGGTAATGCCCTGAAATTTCGTTATTTTCTTTTGATGCGATGTGGCGCAGGATGATCCCGCCCACCGCCATTTCTGCGCGATGGTTTCCCTTGATCGGGGTTGGCCCGGCGTCGTGATTGCCTTCGATCCAGTTCCAATCGCGCCCTGCCATCAGCCGTGCAAGCCATTGCAGATCATCTTCGTGCATCTCTGACGAGGCGGCCAGATCGTCAAAACTGTCACCCAGACAGACCACCTGCCGCGCGGCGGTTGCAGACAGTTCGGCCTCCAGTCGGGCCAGAGTGGCGCGAGTCTCATAGGGGGGGAGCAAAACACCGCCCCGTCGGGCGATGCGTTCCGATTTGCCGAAGTGCAGATCCGACACGATCAGCATGGCGTGATCGGGCCAGAACAATGCGCCCGAACGGCGTGCGACAAGATGGGCATGGGCAAGATCGAAGTGATACATAGCCAAGCTCTGCCTTCAGCGCAGGCCAGTTTCAAGCGGGTTTGGCAGGGCGGTTTCCTGCGCGGCCTATTCCAGCCCGGCATCGCGCATCAACTGCGCGGCAGCGTCGGCGGCAAGCCTGTCGCGCCCAACACCATCGACCGGAATTTTCCCCGGTTCAAGGAACAGGGGGGCGGCCAAGGGTGAAGGGCGGTCAAGCCGCTGAATGTCAATTCTGGGTCCAATCCGGTCAATCATTCCTTCGATCCGCGAAAAATCCACCAACCCCCGCATCGCCTCTTCGCGGGTGATCGCCAGCATCAGATGGTTCTGGTCGTATTTTCGCAGCGTTTCGTAAAGAATGTCTGAAGAAAACGTGGCTTGCCGACCCGATTTGCGCCGCCCCTGATGCGTCCGCTCGATCAGCCCTGCAATGATCGCGGCAGACCGGAAGGTGCGCTTCATCACCGCATTGCCCGAAAGCCAGCTTTCCAGATCGGAACGCAGGTTGGTCGGGTCCAGCAGGCTGGCCGGATCGGCCACGGGTTCCAGACCCCAGATCAGCGTCGCGTAGTCGGTGGCGACAAATCCCAAAGGGGCAAGCCCTTGATCCTCCATCCGTTTTGTCAGAAGCAGGCCCAAAGTCTGCTGCGCGTTGCGCCCCGCAAAGCCGTAAAGGCACAGGTGATGTCGCCCCTCATAGGGGAAGGTTTCGATCAGCAGCCGGTCGGGTTCGGGCAGGCGCGACACTTGCCGTTGCAGCGCAAGCCAATGCGCGGTGTGGGCGGGCAGGCTGGGCCAGTCAGGCTGTTGGAAAATATCTAAAATCCGCTGGGTCAGCAGGGTCGAGGTTGCAAACTTCGTTCCCGAGAACACCGCCACCTTGGGATCGCGACCCGGTTGGCGGGTGACCTCGACCGTCATCTCGTTCAGCCCCTCATAGCGCACCACCTGACCGCCGATCAGGAAGGTGTCACCGGCGGTCAGGGTGCTGGCGAAAGCCTCTTCAATCTCGCCCAAGGGGGTGCCGCCCATCCGGCCTTTCAGCCGCACTTTCAGGGTTTCGGTGTCGATGATGGTGCCAAGGTTTTGACGGATCACGGCGGCGGTTCGGGGATCACGAAGTTGCCATTTATCGTTGCGTTTCAACAGCCTTTGCCATTTGTCATAGGCGCGCAGGGCATAGCCGCCGGTGGCGGTGAAGTCGAGGCAGGCGTCGAATTCGGCGCGGGTCAGGGCGGCGTAGGGGCCAGCGGTGATGACCTCGGCGTAAAACTGATCGGCGTCGAAGGGGGCCGAGCAGGCGGTCATCAGGATATGCTGGCACAGAACGTCGCGGGGGCCGGTGCCGCGGGGTTCGCCGTCCAATGTGCGGGCCTTTACGGCATCAAGGGCTGCCTGACATTCCACCACCTCGAACCGGTTGGCAGGCATCAGCAGCGCCTTGGACGGGGCGTTGTAGCGGTGGTTGGCGCGGCCTATTCGTTGGACTAAGCGCTTGATATTCTTGGGCGCGCCGACCTGAATGACCAGATCGACATCGCCCCAGTCTATCCCTAGATCAAGCGAACCGGTGCAGACGATGGCGCGCAGTTTCCCGTCTACCATCGCCTGTTCCACCCGGTCGCGCTGTTCGCGCGACAGGCTGCCGTGGTGGATGCCGATGGGCAGGTCTTCGGTATTGGCAAGCCAGAGGTGGTGAAAGAAAATCTCGGCCTGCGCGCGGGTGTTGTGAAAGATCAGGGTGGTTTTGTGGCGAGAAATCTCGTTCAAAATCTGCGGGATAGCATAGCGCCCGCCGCCGCCCGCCCAAGGTGGGGGAGCAGGGGTTTGCAGCATCTGGATGTCGGGATCGGGTCCGGCATCGGCTTGAAGGATGTCCGTTTCGGGGCCAAGAAAGCGCGCCAAGGCGGGCGGATCTTCGACGGTGGCGGACAGGCCGACTCGGCGGATATGGGGGGAGAGGGCGGTCAGGCGCGATAGGCACAGCATCAACTGATCGCCGCGTTTCGATTCTGCCAGAGCGTGAATTTCGTCCACTATCACGCGGGAAAGATTGGAGAATATGCGGGGGGCGTCTTCGTAGGATAACAGCAGCGCAAGGCTTTCGGGCGTTGTCAGCAGGATATGCGGTGGATCGGCGCGCTGGCGGCGGCGGGCGGTATAGCTGGTGTCGCCGGTGCGATCCTCGATGCGGATCGGCAGGTCTGCGCCCTCGACCGGCGTGCGAAGGTTGCGGCGGATGTCGGCGGTCAGTGCCTTGAGCGGAGAAATATACAGCGTGTGCAAGCCCTTATGGGTTCCATCCGCCAATTCGGCAAGGCTGGGCAGGAACCCCGCCAGCGTCTTTCCGCCCCCCGTGGGCGCGATCAAAAGCGTCGATTTCGCCCCCGAACAAGCCAGCATATCCATCTGGTGCGGGTGCAGGGACCAGCCTTTTTCGGCGAACCATCGGGACAGGGGAGCGGGCAATTCCATGCCGTCAAGATAGGCGGGCAGGCCCGCGCGTCCAGCCGGAAACGGCGTGTGTTTTGCGTGGTGCATCCGTGGTTTTTCCGTGGTCACAGCCGTGGGTGGCGCGGGCGGGCCAAGTTTGTCGCCTTTGGGCTTGCGGGCGGGCAGGGTGCGGCCTAATCCGGTCGCCATGAAACTCCTCTTTCTTGGCGATGTGATGGGGCGCGCGGGGCGTGCTGCGATCACCGAGCGGCTTCCCAGTCTGCGGACTGCGTGGGGCCTCGATTTCGTGGTGGTGAATGGCGAGAACGCCAGTCAGGGCGCGGGGCTTACCGGCGAACATGCGCGGCTGTTGCTACAGGCGGGGGCGGATTGCATCACGCTGGGCGATCATGCCTTCGATCAGAAAGACATGCTGCAATTCATCGAGCAGGAACCGCGCATCATCCGGCCGCTGAACTTTTCCAAGGTGGCACCGGGGCGCGGGGTGAAGATTTTTGACGCCACGCAGGGGCGCAAGGTTCTGGTGGCGCAGGTCTTGGGGCAGGTCTTTATGAAGCGGCCCTTCGATGATCCGTTTTCCGCGATCGAGCAGGTCTTGAAAACCCACCGCATCGGCGGGTCGGTGCAGGCGGCGATTGTCGATGTCCATGCCGAGGCGACATCCGAGAAGATGGCGATGGGGCATTGGATGGACGGGCAGGCCAGTTTGGTCGTTGGCACCCATACCCATGTGCCGACAGGGGATGCGATGATCCTGCCGAAAGGCACGGCCTATCTGACCGATGCCGGGATGTGCGGCGATTACAATTCGGTCATCGGGATGGAAAAGCTTGAACCGCTGCGGCGGTTCATCACCGGCATGGCATCCTCGCGGTTCGAGCCTGCGAATGGCCCTGCGACGCTGTCGGGCGTCTATGTCGAAACCGACGACAAGACCGGCAAGGCGGTGAAGGTCAGGATGATCCGGCAAGGTGGCGTGCTGGAGCAATCGGCCCCATGAAAGAGCGGCGCTTCTATCTGCTGATGCTGGCGGGGCTTGGCATCGGCTGGGGCAGCACGCAGCCTTTGGGCAAGATTGCAGCCTCGACTGGCCATGCGCCGTTCGGGCTGATCTTCTGGCAATTGGTGATCTGTTCGGTGGTGCTGGGCGCGCTGACGCTGCTGCGGGGCAAGCGGTTGCCGCTGACGGCGGCGGCGCTGCGGTTTTATGTGGTGGTGGCGTTTCTGGGCACACTGGTGCCGAATTACACGTTCTACGTCTCGGTGGCGCGGTTGCCGTCGGGGATCATGTCGATCCTGATCTCGATGGTGCCGCTGCTGGCCTTTCCGCTGTCAATGGCGGTGGGGACGGACCGGTTTTCGGGCAAGCGGCTGGCGGGTCTGGGGTTGGGCCTGCTGGGTGTGGCGCTGATCGCGCTGCCGGGGACAAGCCTGCCCGATCCGGCGATGGTGGCGTTCTTGCCGCTGGCGATGGTGGGGCCGCTGTTTTACGCGATGGAAAGCACCTATGTCGCCAAGGCAGGCACGCCGGGGATGGACGCGGTGCAGGCGATGTTTGGCGCATCGCTGGCGGGGCTGGTGTTCTGCGCGCCGGTGATGCTGGCGCTGGGGCACTGGTTTCCGATGACGCTGCCGCTGGATCGGGCCGAAGGCGCGCTTATTGTCAGCTCGGCCTTGCACGGGCTTTTGTATGCGACCTTCGTGTGGCTGGCCTCGAAGGCGGGGGCGGTTTTTGCGTCGCAATCGTCCTACATCGTCACGGCCTCGGGCGTGGTCTGGGCGATGGTGCTGCTGGGGGAGAGGTTCAGCCCTTGGGTCTGGGCGGCGGCGGCGGTGATGCTGGCGGGGATCAGCCTTGTGCAGCCGCGACCTGCCGCAGCTTCCAACAGGCGGCGCGCAGCCTGAAGCGCGCGGGGTTGCGGGCAGGGGCGGGCATGGTGTAGATGGCCCCATCACCCAATCAGGGATCGGAGTAAGGGTCATGGCAGGCCATTCAAAATGGGCAAACATCCAGCACCGCAAGGGCAAGCAGGATAAGCTGCGCTCGAAGATGTTTTCCAAGCTGGCGAAGGAAATCACCGTCGCCGCCAAGATGGGCGACCCCGATCCCGACAAGAACCCGCGCCTGCGTCTGGCGGTCAAGGCGGCCAAGGCCGTTTCCATGCCGAAAGACGTGATCGACCGCGCCATCAAGAAATCGGTGGGCGGCGATGCGGCGGATTACACCGAGATCCGCTATGAAGGCTATGGCGTCAACGGCATCGCCATCATCGTCGAGGCTATGACGGATAACCTGAACCGGACCGCGTCGAACGTGCGCTCGTATTTCTCGAAATGCGGCGGCAATCTGGGGCAGACCGGATCGGTCAGCCACAGTTTCGACCGCGTGGGCGAGATCACCTATCCGGCCTCGGCGGGGTCATCCGATGACGTGATGATGGCCGCATTGGATGCGGGTGCGGATGACGTGGAATCGGATGAAGACGGCCATTTCATCTATTGCTCGGTCGAGGCGCTGTCGGAAGTCTCTGACGCGCTGGAAAAGGCGCTGGGCGAGTCGACGGAATCCAAGCTGATCTGGAAAGCGCAAACCCTGACCGAGGTGGATCTGGACACCGCACAGAAACTGATGCGCCTGATCGACATGCTGGAAGAGGATGACGACGTGCAGGCGGTGACGCATAACTTCGACATCCCCGAGGATGTAGCGGCACAGCTCTGACACAGGTGCGTGAGGATCACGCACCCTACACCCGTTCTGGAAACGCGCAGGCCAAGCCCTGCGCGTTTTGCTTTGCGGTTTCATCTTGGCTTAAGTACTCCCGCCGGAGGCTTCCTCTATCTGCGGCCCACCTGCCCCGCGACGCGCGGGGCGTTCGACGCTGAAAAGGGTCCACTGAACCCTTTTCCGGGCGCGTCTCACCCTCCGGCGGGGATATTTAGACCAAGATGAAGCCCAAAGGGTAGGGTGCGTGATCCTCACGCACCTTTGGTAAGGGGCAGCAGCACCGTTGCGGCGGCGCTGCGGATGGCGCGGGTGACGGGCTGCAGGGCTTGGGCGGTCAATCGGGTGAACTGCCAGTGCAGGGCGACGTCGAGCGGGTGGTCGGGCGACAGGTCGGTCAGGCGGCCTTCTGCAAGGTGGTTTGCCACAAGCGCCTCGGGGTTCATACCCCAGCCAAGCCCGGCGAGGCTGGCATCTATGAAGGCCTGGCTGGAGGCCATGCGGTGGGTTGGCAGCCCCGCGCGGCGTGGGGGTGGGTTGGGCAGGCTGGCGGCCCAGAGGTCTTGCAGGCGGTCCTTGTCCGAAAAGGTCAGGGCGGGGGCGGCGGCAAGGGCTTGCGGGGTCGGCCCGTCGGGCATCCAGCGCGCCATATAGGCGGGGCTGGCGGTGGCACGGTAGCGCAGGCGGCCCAAGGGGAGGGTGTCGCAGCCTTGCAGCGGGCCGGGGTGGGCGGTGATGGCGGCGGCCACCTCGCCGCGTTTCAGCCAGTCCTGACTGACATCCTGATCGTCGATCACCAGATCGAACAGGAAGCCCTCTGCCGCGGCAAGTGCGGGGATCACCCAAGTGGCAAGGCTGTCGGCATTGACCGCGATCCGCAGCGTGGCGGGGCGGGGGGCAAGCTGCGGCAGATCGGTGGCCAGCGCGCGTTCCAACAGCGTTACCTCGTCATGGTGGCGGATCATCCGCAGCCCCGAGGGGGTGGCGCTGCAGGGTTGGCCGCGCCGGATCAACAGGGTTCCGACGCGCTCTTCCAGCGCCTTGATGCGTTGCGAGATTGCCGAGGCTGTCACATGCAACTCGGCAGCGGCCAGATCGAAGCTGCCGCGGCGATGGACAGCGGCAAGGGCGGCAAGCTGGGCGGGATCGAACATGGCTGACCTTTGGGTTGGGGGGCTTTGGCCGTGGTGGATCTGATCGGGTGGGGCGGTAGAGGTGGCAGGAGTCTCCGGCGGGAGTATTTGAGCCAAGGTGAATGGGCTGGGGTAGGGTGCGTGCTTGTCACGCACCTTCGCGTGGGGCTGTGCGGGCGTAGCGGGGCGGGGTGCTTCGCGGTTTTTACATTAGCATAACTTAATCTATCGCAGAAAGATTAACTGGAGGAAAGCGCGCGCGACACCTAGTCCTGCCGGAGAGCAGGAGAACGGTCATGGTCGAGGCGGCGTTTCAGGGATGGTTGGTGGCACTTAGCCTGATCATGGCGATCGGGGCGCAGAATGCCTTTGTGTTGCGGCAGGGATTACGGCGCGAGCATGTGGGCGCGGTGGTGCTGGCCTGTGCGCTTTCGGATGCGGTGCTGATTGCGGCAGGGGTGACGGGCTTTGGCCTTGTCTCGGCCCGCGTGCCGTGGTTGGGCGAGGCGATGCGCTGGGGCGGCGTGGTGTTCTTGCTGGCCTATGGTGCTTTGCGGTTCAAGGCGGCCTTCGCGGGGGGCGAGGCTTTGCAGGCGGGCGCGGGCGAGGCGGCCCCCTTGGGGCGGGTTCTGGCGACCTGCCTTGTGCTGACCTGGGCCAATCCGCATGTCTATCTGGATACCGTGGTGCTGCTGGGGTCTATCGCGGCGCAGTATGATCCGCATCGCACGGCCTTTGGCATCGGCGCGGCTTTGGGCAGTTTCAGCTTTTTCACCGCGCTGGGTTATGGCGCGCGATTGCTGGCGCCGGTCTTTGCCAATCCGCGTGCATGGGTGGTGCTGGAGATCATTGTCGGGCTGACGATGTGGGCCATCGCGGCGGGGCTTGCCTTTGGCGGCTAATGCGGGTTTTGTCCGGCCCATGTCGCAGAAAACCGATCTTGGACGGCCGCTTGAGGGCGTGCTGTGGATGCTGGCCTCGGGCCTGTCCTTTGTGGGGGTGAACGGGATCGTGCGCTATCTTGGCACGGACCTGCCTGCGGCGCAGTCGGCTTTCATCCGCTTTGGCTTTGGGGTGTTGTTCCTGCTGCCGGTGATGCCGTCGATGTTTCGGGTGGGGTTTGCGCCGGGTGCGATGCGGCTGTTTGCGGGGCGCGGCGTGGTGCATCTGGCGGCGGTGCTGTTCTGGTTTTACGCGATGGCGCGCATTCCCGTCGCGGATGTGACGGCAATTGGATACCTTAATCCGGTGGTGCTGTTGTTGGCGGGATCGCTGCTGCTGGGCGAGACTTTGACGCCGAGACGGGTGATCGCTTTGGCGCTGGCGCTGCTGGGGGCGGTGATCGTGTTGCGGCCCGGTCTGCGCGCGCTGCAATTGGGGCATCTGTCGCAAATCGGCGCAGCGCTGTGTTTCGCGGGCAGCTACCTGTTTGCCAAGCGGCTGACGGCGCTGGCCCCTGCCTCGGTCGTGGTCGCGATGCTGTCGCTGACGGTGACGGCGGGGCTTGCGCCGATTGCGGCCCTTGTCTGGGTGCCGGTGACATGGGCGCAGACCGGCTGGCTGGCGGTGGTGGCGGCCTTGGCCACGCTGGGGCATTACCTGATGACACGGGCGTTTCGGGCGGCCCCCTTTTCGGTCACGCAGCCGGTGACGTTTCTGCAACTGGTCTGGGCCAGCCTCTTGGGCGCGACGGCCTTTGGCGAGCCGGTGGACGGCTATGTGCTTTTGGGCGGAGCCATCATTATCGGGGCGATTTCATGGGTCAGTTGGCGCGATGCGGCGGCGGGCTAGGGCAGCGCGCGCTGTGGTGTCGCGGCATTAACCGCGGTTTCATAGCTTCGGCCTTCACGGCGTTCCGCGGAGGTTTTGCATGCCCGATAACTCGACGATTCTGTCGCTGCCCCTGATCCTGCCCGCGCAGGCGCAAAAGCATGTGACCCATAACGAAGCCCTGCGTATTCTGGATGTGGCGGTGCAGGCGGCGGTCAGCAATCGCAACCTGACCGCGCCGCCGCTGGGGCCGGTGGTGGGGCAGCGCCATATCATCGCTGCCGATGCAAGCGGGGAATGGGCCGCAAAGGCAGGGCAGATCGCGCTTTTTGCGGATGGCTACTGGTCTTATTTCGCGCCGCAAAAAGGCTGGCGGGTGTGGATCGAGGCCGAGGATGCGGTGGCGACCTTTGACGGGGCAGTGTGGAAAACGCAGGCCGAGGGCGCATTGACGGTGGCGCGGCTGGGGGTTGCGGCCACGCCGGATGTAACGAACCGGCTGGCGGTTTCGGCGCCTGCGACGCTGCTGACCCATGCGGGTGCGGGGCATCAGCTCAAGCTGAACAAGGCCAGTGCGGGGGATACGGCCAGCCTGCTGTTCCAGACCGGCTTTGCGGGGCGGGCCGAGATGGGAACCATCGGGGCGGATGCGTTTGGTATCAAGGTCAGCGCGGATGGGGCCGCGTTCTACGATGCGCTGTTGGTGGCGGGGGCAAGCGGAGTCGTCAGCCTGCCGCAGGGGGTGGCGGCGGCGGGATTTTCGCTGCGCGATGCGGGTGATCCGGCCAAGCAAGGGGCCTTCTCGGTCGCGGATCTGACGGCGGGGGCGCTGCGGACCTATACGCTGCCTGATGTGTCGTCCGAGGTCGCGGTGCTGGCGGGAGCGCAGAGCTTTAGCGGGGCCAAGACCTTTGCCGGCGCGGTGACTGTCTCAGCGGCCAGTGCAGATTTTGGCACGGCAAGCGGGGTGGCGAATTATGGGCTGGGGGTGGGGGCCACGGTGGCTGCGGCAACCAAGACGGTGAACCTTGGCACGGGCGGCGTGGCGGGTTCGACGACGGTGGTGACGGTCGGCTCGGGCGTGGCGGGGGCGGAGGGCAGCCTTGTGGTCAACCTGCCGACGGTGACCTTTGCCAATACGGTCACGGCGGTGGGCATGACCGAAGCGGCAGTGGTGGCGAAATATCTGGGGCTGGGGGGCGCGTCGGGGGATGCGACGAACCGGCTTTCGGTGAACTCTCCGGCGGTGCTGCTGAACAATGCAGGCGCGGGGATCGAGACCACGCTGAACAAGGCGGCGATGGGCGATGATGCCAGCATCGCCTTCAAGACCGGATTTTCGGCGCGGGCCTTGGTGGGCTTGCTGGGATCGGATGATCTGGCGGTCAAGGTCAGTGCCGACGGGGCCAGCTATACCACTGCGCTGACGGTCGCGGCGGCCAGTGGGCAGGTCAGCCTTGCCAAGCCGGTGATCCTGAGCGGGCAAAGCGCAGACCCCGTTGCCCCCGCCGATGGCACGATCTGGCACAACGGCAGCACGGGTCAGCTTTGCGCGCAGATTGACGGGCGGGTCAAGGCGCTGGACAGCCAGCAAGATCTGCCGTTCCTGCTGCCGCCGGTGGGGGAATATGTGATGACGACAACCGGCTGCGGCGGGGCATCGCTTGCCTCGGCTTTGGCCGGAGCGGCGGGGCGGATCGAGATTTTCCCCTTTGTGCCGCGCGCCAATCTGGTGGTGGATCGTATGGCGTTCAATGTGACCGTTGCGGCGGCGGGTGCCTTGGGGCGTATCCTGCTTTATGACGCGGATGCCAACGGTCGCCCCGCGTCCCTGCTTGTCGAGACGGCGGATATGGACTGCGGCACGACGGGGGTCAAAGAGACGGCTGTTGCGCTGACACTGACGCGTGGGCGCAGCTATTGGGTCGGCGTGCGGCACAGTGCGACCTTTACGCTGTCGGCTTGGCTGGCCGCTATGAGCCCCGATATCAACGGGGGAACGGCGCCAAATCTGAACGCCCGCAAGGTGCTGCGACGCACGCTGGCCTTTGGAACCGCCGCACCGGCCAGTTGGGGCTTTACCTCGGCGGAAATCATGGCAGGTGCGCTTGCACCGGCGGTCTGGCTTCGGATGGCGTGAAAACCGGGCAAGGGGCCGCCGCTGCGGCCCCTTCGCGTTTGACAGCCCGTGCCTGCCTTCCTACACAAGACGAAAATAAGGCGGGGCAGCGCAACATGAAGATTGCTATGATCGGGACGGGCTATGTGGGTCTGGTCTCGGGGGTGTGTTTCTCGGATTTCGGGCATGAGGTTGTCTGCGTCGATAAAGACCCCGGCAAGATTGACCGCCTGCGCGCCGGTGAGGTGCCGATCTTCGAGCCGGGGCTGCAGGCGCTGATGGCCAAGAATGTCACGGCGGGGCGGCTGACCTTCACGCTTGATCTGGCCGAAGCGATGGCGGGCGCGGATGCGGTCTTTATCGCAGTCGGAACCCCCACGCGGCGCGGCGATGGCCATGCCGACCTGACCTATGTGATGACCGCCGCCGCCGAGATCGGTCTGGCGCTGACGGGCTATGCGGTGATCGTGACGAAATCGACCGTTCCGGTGGGAACCAACCGCAAAGTGGCCGAGGCCGTGCGCGCGGCCAACCCGGATGCCGATTTCGATGTGGCCTCGAACCCGGAATTCCTGCGCGAAGGCGCTGCGATTGATGATTTCATGCGGCCCGATCGTGTGGTGATCGGGGTGGAAACGCTCCGCGCGCGCAAGGTGATGGCCGATATCTACCGCCCGCTGTTCCTGCGCGAATTTCCCGTGGTCTATACCGGCCTAGAATCCGCCGAGATGATCAAATACGCCGCCAATGCCTTTCTGGCCGCCAAGATCACCTTCATCAACGAAATCGCCACCCTGTGCGAGCGTGTGGGGGCCGATATCATGGATGTGTCCAAGGGCATGGGCATGGACGGGCGCATCGGCAACAAGTTCCTGCATGCGGGGCCGGGTTATGGCGGGTCATGTTTCCCCAAGGATACCAAGGCCTTGGCGCGCATTGGCCAGGACTATTCGGTGCCGATGCAGATCACCGAGACCGTGATCAAGGTCAATGAGGAAATCAAGCGCCGGATGATCGACAAGATCGAGGATCTGTGCGACGGCAATATGAACGGCAAGATCATCACCGTCTTGGGCGTGACGTTCAAACCCAACACCGATGACATGCGCGAGGCCCCCAGCCTGACCATCGTTCCGGCGCTGGTCGGGGCAGGGGCCAAGGTGCGCGTCGTCGATCCGCAAGGCCGCCGTGAAGGCGAGGCGCTGCTTCCGGGGGTGAAATGGGTTGAGAACCCCTATCAGGCGACCCAAGGCGCGCATCTGGTGGTGATCCTGACCGAATGGAACGAGTTCCGTGCGCTGGATCTGACCAAACTGGCGCGCAAGATGGAAACGCCACGCATGGCCGATCTTCGCAATCTGTATTCGGCGGCCGAGGTCGAGGCCGCCGGTTTCGAAAGCTATCGCGCCGTAGGCCGCTAGGCGCGGTCAGATCAGATCAAAGCTGGTCGATCCGAGTTTGAGCAAGATATCCGTCATCGCCGCCCCGTCGGTGATCGCCCAGATCGCGCGACCCGACGGGATATGCACGACGGAAGCCTCGGCGATGCCCGCTGATCCCTGACCTTCGACCAAGGCGAAATCAACGCGGAACTGCGCGCGTGTCACTCCGCTGCCGGTAAACACCAGCACATCCTTTTCCGCCGCCTTGTAATCGGTAATCCAGTCTGTGCCATCGACGGCAAAGCCGGCATGGATGAACTGATCCGTGCCAAGACCGCCGGTCAGAATGTCAGCGTCCAATCCGCCGGTCAGGCTGTCATTGCCGGCCCCGCCGATCAGGCTATCCACACCGGCCCCGCCCAGCAACGTGTCATTGCCCGCGCCGCCATCCAGCAGATCATTGCCGTCGCCGCCGGTCAGGCGGTCAGCCTCGGTATCGCCATAAAGCCGGTCATTGCCCGCGCCACCGTCCAGCACATCGGCCCCCGCGCCGCCCAGCAGCGTATCGGCCCCGCCGCGCCCGAGCAGGCTGTCATTGCCCGCCCCGCCATCGATCTGATTGGCGAAATCATCGCCCGACAGCGTGTCCTTGTACTTGCCAGCCAGCAGGCCTTCGATGGCGGTCAGCACATCGCCTTTCGCGTCGCCGGTATTTTGCGATGGCGTCAAAAGATCAACCCGCACGGCGGCGGTTACCGTGGAATAGCTTGCAATATCAAAACCATCCCCACCGTTCAGCGCATCAGATCCGACCCCGCCCAGCAGCAGATCCTGCCCCGCGCCGCCTTGCAGCGTGTCATTGCCCGCGCCCCCTGACAGCATATCCTCGCCCTCGGCCCCGATCAGCAGATCATGGCCTGCGTTGCCGGTCAGGCTGTCATTGCCGCCGGTGCCATCAAGGGTGTCATTGCCTGTGCCGCCGCGCAGATCATCGGCAAAGCCCGAGCCGCGCAGACCTTCGATTCCGCTGAAACTGTCGCCCAAGGCCTCGGACGTGTTTTGCGTGGGCGTTGTCAGATCGACGCGCACCCCTGCCGACGCGGTGGCATAAGAGGCCCAATCCACCCCGTCGCCGCCGTTCAGGCTATCGGCCCCCGCCCCTCCCAGCAGCGTATCATTGCCAAGCCCTCCCAGCAGCGTGTCATTCTCGGCGCCGCCATAAAGCTGGTCTGCCCCCGCATCCCCGATCAGGCTGTCGCGCCCCGTTTGGCCGTAAAGCGCATCATCGCCCTCGCGCCCTGTCAGGGTGTCATTGCCCACGCCGCCATCCAGCACATTGGCTGCGGCATCGCCAAAAAGCGTGTCGTGAAAGGCAGTTCCCAGCAAAGCCTCGATCCCGGCAAAGCTGTCACCGGCGGCCTCGCCGGTGTTGCTGGCGGGGGTGGCCAGATCGGCGCGCAAAGCGGCGGTGGCTTCGGCATAGCTGACCAGATCAAAGCCATCGCCCCCCGTCAGCGCATCCCCCCCGAGACCGCCCGAAAGCGTGTCATTGCCTGCGCCGCCGAAAAGGCTGTCAAACCCGTCGCGGCCCTGAAGCAGATCGTCGCCAGCGCCACCGTCCAGCCGGTTTTGCCCCGCATCCCCGCGCAGGATGTCATTGAAACCGGAGCCAAGGATACCTTCGATCGCGGCAAACAGATCGCCCGAAGCGTCACCGCTATTGGCGGCAGGGGTTAGCAGATCAACGGCCAGCCCCGATGTTGCATCGAAATAGCTTGTCCAATCAATACCTTCGCCGCCGTCCAGCATATCGGCACCTGCTCCGCCTGTCAGGGTGTCATCGCCCGTGCCGCCATAAAGGCTGTCGGCCGCCGCACGGCCCGCCAGTGCGTCATTGCCTGCGCCCCCGTCCATCCGGTTTGCGCCGCCATTGCCGCCCAGTGTGTCATTGAAGGCCGAACCTGCCAGCGCTTCGACGGCCCAATAGCTGTCCCCCGCCGCCTCGCCGGTGTTTTGCTCGGGCAGGGCCAGATCGGCGCGCAGGCCTGTCAGCGCATTTGCATAGCTGGCGGTATCCTGACCCTCGGCTCCGCCAAGGTAATCCGCGCCCGTGCCGCCATCCAGCAGATCATCCCCAGCCCCGCCATAAAGGCTGTCAGCCTCGGCCCGACCTGAAAGCGTGTCATTGCCACCGCCGCCGGACAGCAGATTTGCCATGGCATCGCCGCGCAGATCATCCGCAAAAGCCGAACCTTCGATGGCTTCGATGCCGGTCAGACTGTCTCCGGCGGCGTCACCGTTGTTCTGTGCGGCATTTGCCATATCAAGCCGGATGCCCGCGACGGCCTCGCGGTAACTGGCCCAGTCAAAGCCTGCCCCCCCTGACAAAAGGTCGGCCCCTGCGCCGCCTGTCAGGGTGTCATCGCCCGCGCCGCCATAAAGGCTGTCTGCCCCTGCACGACCCGAAACGGCGTCATGGCCGGCATTCGCCTCAAGCCGGTTCGCACTGCTGTCACCGCCCAGAGTGTCGGCCAGATCCGTGCCTGCCAGCCCTTCGATGCCGATATAGCTATCCCCCGCAGCCTGACCGGTGTTGCGCACCGGATCGGCCAGATCGGCCAGCAGGCCCGATGGCGCGGCTGTATAGTCGGCCATATCAAAGCCGGTGCCGCCATCCAGAGTATCGCCGCCGTCACCGCCTTGCAGCACGTCATTGCCGCCAAGGCCTGCAAGGCTGTCGGGACCAGTCCCGCCGACCAGTGTATCTGCTGCATCCGATGAGGGCGGCGCAACTGCGGGGCCAAAGTGATAGACCCAAAGCCCCGCGACGCCCGTATTGCCGAGTGTTGCGGGCAGGTTCAGCAATGCCGCTTCATTGCGCGACGCGCCAAGGGTGGTGACGCTGCCCGCATCGTCCAGCCGCAGCCCCAGAAAGGCCGCCTCACCCCCCAGCCCGCCCCAGCCGCCTTCAAGGTCGGCAGAGGTCCATTCAATCGACTGATAGCGCAGCACCACATCGAAACTGCCGCCGCCCTGATCGAAAAGCTGCAGTTGGAAGGTGTTGGTCAGGGTGGCGTTGCGGCGGTAAAAGCCGACATCATCCCAAGTGATCGTGACCACATCCGCGCCTGCGTCGATGTCCAGCCAGATCGGCCCGCTTTCGGCCCCTTCGCCATCCAGCCTTGTGTCGATATCGGCCAGAAAGGCCGCGATGAAGGGCAGGTTCAGAGCGGCAGGATCTTTGGGCAGGCCGGTGATCGCCGCGCCGAAGGACAGGATGCCATCGGTGCCAAGGTAGATATCCGTTGCGGGATAGGCGATGCCATCCAGCACAAAGCCGTTCTCAAATACCGCCGAGAGGTCAAGCCGCGTGCTGCCCTCATCCGCGCCGGCAAGCATGGTCTCGCCATGGCCCCTTGCCCCGCCAAGGCCGGTGACAGCCGTGCCTCCGCCTGTGATCTGCGCCATGATTCACCCCAAACTTACCCATGGCCAAGCATCGGGCGGGGTTTTGAACAAAGCCTTAAAGGCCAAATTGTCGTTTTCGGCATTTGCCGCAAATTGCGTGAAAACTCCGCAATTCTGCCGCCGTGTCTTCGCGGCGGGGGCATCGGCGGGCAGCAGTCTGGTGCCGGGGTCCAATAGGGGTATTGGTGCGGTGCTGTTACGGTCGGTTTCCACATATCTTGCACAAACGCTTGGCTTTGGGGCCATTGCCGACGGGTTGGCCGTGGTCGAGGCGGCGGGCTATGTCCGGCTGATCTACACGTCACGCGATGAAAATCAGGCGCGGGTGCAGACGCTGGACCCCGTTGCGGATACCGAGGACGATGCGGCTTTGCCCAATTCTGATCTGGCGATCCAGCAGACCGGCAGCTTGCCGCGCCTGTTCATCTATTCGGCCTACAGCGCGCCTTTGCGGGTGGCGACGCTGACCGCAACCGGCAGCCTTGGCGCGGCGGTGGTGGCGGTTTCCACGACTGGCTCTCCAAGCGGCGTGACTGCGGTTGAAATCATCGAAGGTGGTGCTACGGATATTGCCGTGGTCGCCACGCGCTATAGCGCAGGGTTGCAGATTTTCAGCCTGACCGATGCGGGCGAGATGTCCTTGACCGGCACGATCACCGATGCCGAGAAATCCTATCTTGGCAATGTCAGCGATCTGGCCAGCCTGACCATCAACGGCGCGCCTGTCTTGCTGGTGCTGTCCTCGCTGGAAAACGGCATCAGCAGCTATCACATCGCGGCCAATGGCACGGCAGAACTGATCGACTCGCTGGGGGCGATGGAGGGGCTGGCGGTGAACGGCCCAGCCGCCCTGCAGGTGGCCCAGATCGGGGGGCAGCATTTTGCGGTGATCGCCTCGACCCTGTCGGATTCGCTGACGGTGGTGCGGATTAATGACATGGGAGTGCTGTTTGCCACCGATCATGTGATTGATGACCGCACGACCCGCTACGACGCGGTGGCAGCGCTGGACATGTTCGAGGCCAAGGGCCGCAGCTTTGTCGTCACCGGCGGCTCTGATGCGGGGTTAAGCCTGTTCGAACTGCTGCCGGGGGGGCAATTGTCGCATCTGCAATCCTTTGGCTTGGAAAGCGGGGCGGGGATCGGGGCGATCACCTCGATCGAGACGAAGGCGAACGGCGACAAGGCGATGATCTTCCTGGTCGATGCTGCGGGCGACAGGATTTACCATCAGGAACTGGCACTGACGGCGCTGGGCGATCTGATACAGGCGGCGGGCGGGGTGGCCACTGGCGGGGCGCTGGAAGATCGCATTCTGGGCAGCGCCACAGCGGATACCCTGCGCGGCATGGCGGGCGATGATTTCCTGCACGACGGCGCGGGGGCAGACCTGCTTTATGGCGGTGCGGGCGCGGATGTCTTCGTCTTTGCCCGCGATGGCGCACAAGACCGCATCGCGGATTTCGAGAAAGGCATCGACAGGATCGATCTGTCCGATTGGGGGCGGATTTACAGCGCTGGCACCCTGACCATCGCCGCTACCGCCACGGGGGCCTTGGTGTCTTATGGCGCAGAGCGTCTGGTGATCGACAGCCTGTCGGGGCAAAGCCTGACGGCGGCCTCCTTTACCGATGCCGATTTCCTGTTCTAGGCCTGCGTTTCGGCTGGACGTAGGGCGGTAAAATGCGCCAAGAACCGTGAAATTGGGGACTTGGGGTTTGTATGGATCATATTCTGGTCACGGGGGGCGCGGGCTATATCGGCTCGCATGCCTGCAAGGTTCTGGCGGCGGCGGGTTTTGTGCCTGTGGTCTACGACAATCTGTCAACCGGTTGGGCCGAGGCGGTGAAATACGGTCCTTTCGTGCAGGGCGATCTGGCCGACCGCGCCACTTTGGACGAGGTTTTCGCCCGCTATCGCCCCAAGGCGGTGATGCATTTTGCGGCGTTGTCGCTGGTGGGCGTGGCGATGCAGGACCCCGGCCTTTACTGGCGTGCCAATGTTCTGGGATCGTTGAACCTGATCGAGGCGGCGGTGGCCTCGGGCTGCATGAATTTCGTGTTCTCCTCGACCTGCGCCACCTATGGCGACCATGACGGGGTGGTGCTGGACGAGGATACGCCGCAACATCCGATCAATGCCTATGGCGCGTCCAAACGTGCCATCGAGGATATGCTGCGGAATTTTTCCGAGAGTCACGGTCTGGCCCATGTGATTTTCCGTTATTTCAACGTGGCAGGCGCAGACCCCGAGGGCGAACTTGGCGAGCAGCACCGCCCCGAGACCCATCTGATCCCCTTGATGCTGGATGCAATCGAAGGGCGGCGGGCAGCGCTGACGGTGTTCGGATCGGACTATCCGACGCCGGATGGCACCTGTGTGCGCGATTATGTACATGTGATCGATCTGGCCGAGGCGCATGTGGCGGGGCTGGGCTGGTTGTTGCAGGGCAAGGGCAATGCGGTGTTCAACCTTGGCTCGGGCCACGGCTTTTCTGTGCGCGAGGTGTTGCAGGCGGCGGCCTCGGTGACGAACCGTCCGGTGCCGGTGGTCGAAGGCGGACGCCGTGCGGGGGATGCGGCGGCGCTGGTTTCGGGATCGACGCGGGCGGCGGCGGTTCTGGGCTGGCAGCCAAAGCGATCGACCTTGCCGCAGATGATCCGCGATGCCTGGGCCTGGAGCCAGAAGCCCGGCTACGGGAAATAGCGCGCGGTGGAATAATCGGCGGCACTCTTTTCCGCCAGATCTGTCCAGAAAAGGTGCGTGCAAAGCACGCACCCTACCCTTGGCCCTTCATCTGTTTCTAAATATCCCCGCCGGAGGCCGTTGCCGCAAATGTAGGGAGCCTCCGGCGGGAGTATTTGAGCCAAGATGAAAACCAAGGGTAGGGTGCGTGCTTTGCACGCACCTGTCTAGCGGATCGCGCGGTAGTCGCGGGCTTGGCTGGACAGGCGTGCCGGATCGGGCCTGGGCAGATCGGTGATCAGCAGGGCAGGGGTGGCCCCTGCCTGCGCCAGCACCTCGCCATGTGGTCCCGCGATGACCGAGCCGCCCGCATAGTCCAGATCGCCCTCGGTGCCGCAGTAATTGGCATAGGCGATGGCAAGGCCGTGGTTGGCGGCCATGGCTGGTACAGTGGCTGCGGCGACATGGGTGAAGGGCAGCATATTCGCGGTCGGCACAAGGATAAGCGCGACACCCTGCGCGGCCAGATGCGCGACATGCGGCGCAAATTCGATGTCATAGCAGATCAGAAGCGCGCAGCGGGTGCCTTGCAGATCGAAGGTGGCATAAGCGTCGCCTGCGGCATAGATCGCAGACTCGCGCGGGCCATAAAGCTGGATCTTGCGGTAATGCGCGATTTCTGCACCGCGCGCATCCAGCGCCAGCGCGGCGTTGTACACCGCTGCGCCGTCACGCTCGGCATAGCCGATGACCAGACCACAGCCCGCCCCTGCACAGGCCTTGGCCAGTTCGGCCTGCCAATCGCCGTAGCGGGGCAAGGCGGTGGCGGGGATCTGGTCGTAATTATAGCCCTGCACCCATGTTTCCGGCAGGACCAGCACCTGCGCCCCCGCAGCGCCTGCCGCCGCTAGCATCTGCTTTGCGGTCTCAAGTGCCGCGCGGCTATTGCCGGCAGGGGAAGTGCCTTGCCAGAGGGCAATACGGAACGGGACGGGCATGGCGGGACTCCGGTTGTTTTGGGGCAAAGGTTGACTTCTATCTGCGGGCTTCGTCAACTGCCCGTCAAACAGGAGGTATATGTGACCCGGACGCCGACCCATGTGCTGATCTCGTCGATGAAGGACGAAGGGCCGTTCGTGCTGGAATGGGTGGCGCATCATCTGGTGCTGGGGTTTGACCGGATTTGCGTGGCAAGCAACGATTGCCGTGATGGCACCGACCGGCTTTTGCACGCGCTGGCGGTCGAGGGCTTCATCGCGCATGTGCCGAACGTATTGAAAGAAGGCGATATTCCGCAGCACACGGGCTATGACCGCATCCGCCGCCGTGAAGGCATCGACGCCGCCGACTGGCTGATGATGCTGGATGCAGACGAATTCCTGAACGTGCATGTCGGCGGCAACCGCGTGGGGGATCTGACCGGCTGGGCCGAGGCTGATATCGACGTGATCGCCCTGTCGGCCATGACCTTTACTGATGCGCCCGAGGTCAACTGGCGCGCAGGGCCGGTCTGCCCGATGTTCACCACCCGCCTGCCGCTGCGCCACAAGGCGAATGCAGCGATCAAATCGCTGACCCGCAATCCGTCGCGGTTCAAGGGCATCCACAATCACCACATGGTGGGATGGCGCGGGCCGGGTCTGGTGCAGGTGATGCGCGGGGACGGGGTGCGGTTCGAACTGCCTGTCGATGTGCCGATCTGGAAGCGGTTGCGGAATCTGCCGCATGATCTGATCTCGCACCGGCTGGCACAGTATAACCACTATGCGATCAAGACATGGGACAGCTTCCAGCTCCGCCGCGCACGGGGGCGGGGTGCGGTGGCCGTGACCGATGCCGAAACCCAGCGCCACACCGATGCCTATTTCGCCGAGCGCAGCACAGGTGAGGCGCAAGACAACAGCATCAGCCGCTATGCCCCGCAGGTGGGGGCGCTGATGGCCGAGATGCTGGCCCATCCGAAAATCGCGATGCGTCAGGCCGAGGCAGAAGCGGCCTATGGCACCCTTGTGTCACCCTATCGCCGCTAGTTTCTACAGGGCAATGCCTGCCGTATAATAGCATGCTCCGGTTAGAAGGCGGACAAGGCTGACAGGAACCGGCGCGGGCCTGCGCTGTCATTCGTGTCAGGGAACAGTGTCGCTGATGTCAGGCTGCATCCAGCAGGGCCACCACCGCGCCACCCGCCGCTGCGGCATCTTCGGGGTCATGGCTGACCATAAGCGCGGGAATCGCGCGGGTTCTGACATGGGCAAAGGTGAAACGCCGCATCTCGTCGCGCAGAGCAGGATCAAGTTTCGAGAATGGTTCGTCCAGCAGCAGCGCCAGCGGCTCTGCCAACAGGGTCCGCATCAAGGCCGCGCGGGCGCGTTGCCCGCCTGACAGGGTGGCGGGATCGCGGTCATAAAGTCCCGCCAGCCCCGCCTGATCCAGCGCCATATCGACAGCCGCACGGCGCGCGGCGCGCCCCTGCAGCGAAGTGGGCAGCCCGAAGGCCAGATTGTCGCCCAAGGACAGATGCGGAAACAGCAGCGCATCCTGAAACATCAGCCCGATGCGGCGGGTCTCGGGCGGCAACTGCGTAACGTCGCGGCCCTCAAGCAGCACACGGCCCCGCATCTTGAAATCATGCGCCAGATGCCCGCCGATCCCGTCCAGCAGCGTGGATTTGCCCACCCCCGACGGCCCCATCACACAGGCCACCTCGCCTGCCGGAATATGCAGGCTGATCGGCGCAAACAGCGCGGCTTTGCTGTCACTGCGGCAGATGCAGATATCGATCAGATCAAGGCTCATGCTTGGGGCGCTCCTTTCAGATCGCGGCGGTTGCGGTGCAGGGCGGCGGGGAGGACAAAGGCCGCGACATAGGCGGCAAAGGGCAGGGCGGCTTGCAGGCTGGCGTAAACCCCTGTCACGCGGCGGTCCGAACCGGATGACAGGGTGACGGATTCGGTGGTCAGCGTGGCGATGCGGCCTGCACCCATGAAAAGGGTGGGCAGGTATTGCGCGACCGAAACCGCGACGCCGATGGCCGCCGCTGTCAGGATCGGGCGCAGCAGCACGGGCAGTTTGACCGCAACCAGCCGCCGCCACGGCCCCGCACCAAGGGCGGCTGCGGCACTGACCAGTCGCGGGTCAAGCGCGCGCCACGGGTCCGACAGTGCAATCATCACATAGGGAAAGACGAACAGCATCTGCGCCCAGATCACCGCCACATAGCCGCCCGAGACGCCCGCCTGCAGGAACACCACGTTCAGCCCGTAGAGAAAGCCGATCTGCGGAACCAGCAACGGCAGATAGACCAGCGCTTGCGCCCATGCCGCGCGGGGCAGGCGGGCGCGGTCCTCGCCTTCAAGCCATGCGATGGCCAAGGCCAGAGACAGCGCCACGGTGATTGCCGCAAGGATCAGCGTCTGCACCAGCGCCTGCCCCCAGCCGCCAGTATGGGTCATCCACGGCCGCAAGGACCAGCTTTCGGGCAAAAGCTGCGGGAAAGACCAGCGCCACGCCAGCGACCAGACCAGCAGCGACAGCAGCGCCAGCGCCGCAACCGCCATCAGCATCATCCCCGCGATGAGGGCCATCCAAAGCCCCGGCCCCGCGCGCAATCCGCGCCCGCCTCGGCGCAGCCACCAGCGGCCCAAGGGACGCGCGCCCCTCTCGGCCAGCCAGAACAGGAAGATGCCCGTCAGCACCACTCCACCTTGCAGCATCGCTCCTGCCGAGGCGGGCAAGATCATCGCGGGGTCAGGGTCGCTGAACCAGCGGGTGACAGCCACCGCCAGCACCGGCGGATTGGACGGGCCAAGGATCAGCGCCATGTCCACCACCGACAGGGCATAGGCCAGCACCACCCAGACCGGCAGCCGGATCAGCGGCCAGACCTGCGGCATGATGATCTTGATCCAGACAATCCCGCGCCCGTATCCCAAAGACCGTCCCGCCGCCATGTGGCGCGCCACCGGAATCTGTGACAGCGCCGACAGGATCACCAACAGCAGGAACGGCACCTCCTTGACCATCAGCCCCAGCATCAGCGCCAAGCCCCAGCCATCGTTCACCGTGGCCAGATCGGGCGGGGTCTGCCATCCCATCGGCGCTGCCAGCGCCCGCGCGATCCACCCCGAGGGGGCCAGCACAAAGGCCAGCCCCACCGCCATCGCGGCATGGGGCGTGGCCAGAAACGGCGTCAGCAGGCGCGCACCCGCCGCAGGCCGCATCCGCCCCTGCAGCGCCGCACAAAACCCCACCGCCAGCAGCAGCGACAGTAACGTTGCCCCAAGCCCCGTGACCAGCGTCAGTCGCAGGCTGCTGCCAAATCCCGGTTGTGCCGCCAGTTGCTGCCACGGTGCAAACGACCATTCGGTCAGCCCCAAGGCGGGCAAAACCCCGAACCCCGCGCGTGCCGTCTGCCACAGGCCAGCGGCAATCGGCGCAATCAGGCCCAGCCCGACGACGCCCAGCACCCCCCCCCGCAGCAGACGGCCTTCGCGGATCATTTGGTATAGCGCCGCGCCCAGTCCTCGGTCAGTCGGGTCATCCAGCTTGCATGTGGCTCCAGCAGGGTCGGTCCCAGATCGGCAACGACGGGCAGGGCGGGGGCGGTGGGCAGGGCCGCAAAAGCTGCCTGTGCTGTAGCGTCCAGCTTGGCCGGGTCCAGCACCGAAAAGCTGCCCAGAACCTCGATATTCTGCATATGGGCCTGGGTGGCAGGGTCCAGCAGGAAGTTTGCCACCACCTCGGCACCCGCTGCATGGGCGGCGTTATAGGGGATGGCGACAAAGCTGATATTGCCGATACTGCCACCCTTTGGCACGAAAACCCGCGCGGTTTCGGGCAGCAGGCCTTGGGCAATCGCCGCCGCCGTCGAGGCCGGATCGAAGGACATCGAGATGTCCACCTCGCCATCATTCAGCAATTGCTGCTGCACGGACTCGTTCTCGGGGAAGGTCTTGCCGTTGCGCCACAGGTTCGGGCGCAGCGCGTCATACCATGCCCAGAGCGGGGCGGTAGCGCTGGCAAAATCCGCATCTGTGACAGGGGCTTGCAGAAGGCTGGCATCGGGGGCCAATTCGATCAGCGCCTGTTTCAGAAAGGTGGCGCCCATGAAATTCGACGGATCGGGATGGGTGAACCGGCCCGGATGGGCCGCAGCCCAATCGACAAATTCCGCCATGCTTTGCGGCGGCGCATCGACACGGGCGCTGTCATAGGTGAACACGAATTTCGCCAGCCGCCACGGGCTTTCCATGCCATCCACCGGCGTGGTGAAATCGACCGACGCGGGCGAGGTTGGTCCCAGATCAAGATAGGCCGCGTTGGGCAGGCCCGCCACGAAAGGCCCGTGCAGCAGGCCTTGCTCTTTCATCGCCAGAAAATTCGGCCCGTTGATCCAGATCAGATCGACAGTGCCACCACTGTTCTGCCCCGCCGCCTTTTCCGCGATCACGCGGGTCACGGCCTCGGCGGTGTCGGTCAGCTTGACCTGCTCGACCTTGACGCCATAAAGCGCCTCGGTCTGGCTGCCGACCCATGCGATAAAGTCATTGGTGCGCGCATCCCCGCCCCATGCGTTCCAGTAAACGGTCTGCCCGCGCGCGGCCTCCAGTGTCTGGGACCAATCGGCAAGGGCAGGGGTGGCAAGCATCGCCCCGATCAGGGCAAGAGCGGGAAGTTTCATCGTATCTCCTGTTGCGGCGAAATCAGCGAAAGACGGTCCAGCCCTGATGCCAGCGCATCAGGGTGGTCAGGGCGCAGGCGGCGGCAAAGGCATAGGCCAGCAGCGGGAAGGCAGCCGGAAAAAGGCACATGGCTGCAAAAATGGCAATGGTTTCCGCGCCTTCGGTCAGCCCGCCCAGATAGTAGATGCCCTTGTTCGGGTAATCGGCAGCCGTTTTGCCGCGCTTGGCCGCGATGCTGGCAAAGGCCAGAAACGAAGACCCCGTGCCGATGAAAGACGCGATCAGCACGGCAGCGGGCAGCGCGTTTGCGGCGGGGTCCGCCAGTGCAAAGCCCAAGGGAAAGATCGCGTAGAACACGAAATCAAGCCCGATATCCAGAAACGCCCCGCGATCCGTCGGGGCGGTGGCGCGCGCAATCGCGCCGTCCAGCCCGTCGGCAATCCGGTTGGCTGCCAGCAGCGCCAAGGCCAGCCCGAAGGCCCCGAAGGCCAGCGCCGGAACCGCCAGCACCCCAAGCCCGAACCCCGCCAGCGAGACATGATCCGCCAGCACACCGCGCGCGGCCAGCCACCGCGCGGGCAGGCCCAGCACCGCCTTTTGCAGGGGCGCAAGTCTTGCGTCGATCATCCGCGCCTCCATCTGTGAAACCGTGCGGCCAAGGCCAGCAGGCGCGGATTGACATGCGCGCGCCGCCATGCGCCTGCGGCGTATTTGTTCGCCTCGGCCAGTGTGGGGTAGATATGGATGGTGCCAAGGATCTTGCCCAAACCCAGCCCGTGCTTCATCGCCAGCACGAATTCGGCGATCAGATCCGCCGCATGCGCCCCCACCAGCGTCACCCCCAGAATCCGGTCGCGTCCCGGCACGGTCAGCACTTTGACAAAACCCGTTGTGGTGCCATCGGCAATCGCGCGGTCAAGATCATCGATGTCGTAACGTGTCACCTCATAAGGGATATTCCGGGCGATAGCCTCGGATTCCGAAAGGCCCACGCGGGCAACCTCGGGGTCGGTAAAGGTGGCCCAAGGGATCACGCGGTAATCGGCCTTGAAGCGTTTGAAGGTGCCGAAAAGGGCGTTCACCGTGGCGAACCATGCCTGATGGCTGGCGGTATGGGTGAACTGGTAGGGACCAGCCACATCACCCGCCGCAAGGATATTGGGGTAAAGCGTTTCCAGCCAGGCGTTGGTTTCGATCACGCGGTCGGTGGGGATGCCCAGCTCTTCCAGCCCGAATCCGGTCAGGCGCGGGCTTCGCCCGACCGCGACCAGCAGCGCATCAAAGCCGATCCGGCGGGTTTCGCCGGCATGGTCCAGCTCGATCCATTTTGCGCCATCTGTGACGCCACAGCGCAGCGCCCTGTGGCCGGTCAGCACTTGCACCCCGTCGCGTTCAAGCGACGCCTGCACCAGCGCCGATACCTCGGGGTCTTCACGCAGCATCAGGCGGGGGGCCATTTCCACTTGGGTCACCTGCGACCCCAACCGCGCAAAGGCCTGCGCCAGTTCGGTGCCGATCGGCCCACCGCCCAGCACCACCAGCCGCGCGGGCGGCTGCTCTGCATCCCCCAAAGCGTCCCAAAGCGTGTCCGAGGTCAGATAGCCCACGTCATCAATCCCCGGCAGCGGCGGCACGAACGGCGCAGCGCCGGTGGCAAGGATGATTGACCGCGTGGTCAGCCGCCGCGTCTGGCCATCCGCCAGCGCGATCTCGACCGTCCAGGGATCGATCAGGCGGGCATGGCCCTGCAACACATCGACCCCCAGACCGTTATAGCGGTCCACCGAGTCATGCGGGGCGATGTCGGCAATCACCTGCTGCACCCGCGCCATCACGCGGGCAAAGGAGAACTCCGGCGTGGCGGCAGTCAGGCCCAACGCATCGGCATGGCGCATCTGATGTGCCAGCTTGGCCGACCGGAGCAGCGCCTTGGACGGCACGCAGCCGTAGTTCAGGCAGTCGCCCCCCATCTTGTGCTGCTCGACCAGCGTGACCTTCGCCTGTGCCGCCGCCGCGATGTAAGACGATACCAGCCCCGCCGCCCCCGCGCCAATCACCACCAGATTGCGGTCAAAGCGGGCAGGCCGCCTCCAGCGCGCATAGACCTTGCGACGCTTGACGACGCCCAAAATCCCCCGCGCGATCCACGGAAACAGCCCCAGCAGCGCGAAAGACGCCAGAAGTGTCGGCGAAGCGATGCCCGACAGGCTGTCAAGCTGGCCCAGTTGCGTGCCTGCATTTACATAGACCACCGTGGCCGCCAGCATCCCGACCTGACTGACCCAATAATAGGTCAGCGCCGGAAGCGGTGTCAGCCCCATCAACAGGTTCACCGCAAAGAACGGCACCACGGGGATCAGGCGCAGGGTGAACAGATAGAATGCGCCGTCGCGGGCCAGACCCTGTTCAATGGCGGCGGCCCGCTGGCCAAGGCGCGCACGCACCCAGTCCCGCAGAAAATACCGCGCCGACAGAAACGCCAGCGTCGCGCCCAGCGTCGAGGCAAAGGACACGATCACCAAGCCCCAGAACAGCCCGAACATCGCCCCCGCCGCCAAGGTCATCCAGACGGCAAAGGGCAAGGACAGTGCCGTGACCCCGATGTAAAGCGCGAAGAAACCCACCGCAAAAGGAATGGCATGTGCGGCGCGCCAGTCCTCAAGGGCTGCAAGTTGCCCGCGCAACCCTGCCAGCGACAGATCCTGCCCCTTGGTCAACCAGATGATAGCCAGAACCGTGATCAGCACGATCCCGAGCAACGCGCCTTTCCGCTTCATCTGGTCTTCCTTTTTGCCCATGTCTGACAGCACATAGGGCAAAATCCCCGCAATGGCGTCAGAATTGCCAAAGTATCACGCGGGCTTGATGCGGTTGCAATGACCGGTCGGGGCAAAACCGGTCTGGCATGGCGATGGCAGACGCCGCAACGGGCTTTGCGCCCGATGGGATTTTCGGTCTATCTGGAGGGGACAAGCCCGTTGACCGCCTCGAAAAGCGAGGCGGCGGGCGAAAGGGGCGCAATGACCAGCATTCGGGACATCGCACAGGCGGCAAACGCCTCGGTTGCCACTGTGTCGCGGGTGATCAACAATTCAGGCTATGTCAGTGCCGAAACCCGCGCGCGGGTTGAAGCCGCGATTGCCGCCTTGGAATACACCCCCAATGCGGGCGCGCAACGGCTACGCAGCGGGGCAAGCCGGATGGTGGGCGTGGTCTTGCCTGCACTGGATGTGCCGTTCTTTGCGATTCTGGCGCATGTGCTGGAGCGGGAACTGTTCCGGCGCGGCTATCAGGCCTTGATTTGCTGCACCGATGAAAGCGCGGATCAGGAGGCACGCTATATCTCGACCCTGCTGTCGCAGCAGGTGGATGGGGTGGTGGCGGCCAGTGTTCTGGCGGATGCGGGACAATACCGCCGCATAGCTGATGCGGGCATCCCGATTGTGGCGATTGACCGCGATTTGCCGGATCTGGCGGTGGTCAGCATCAAGGCTGATCACGCGCTTGGCGGGCGGATGATGGCAGATCATCTGCTGGCTCTGGGGCATCGGCGTTTTGCCGTCATCGGTGCGCCTGCCCACAGCCCGCCCGTGTTGGCGCGAGTTCAGGGCGTGGTGGACCGCTTGGCCGAGGCAGGGTTGCAGGCGCAGATAGAACTGGGCCGCGTGCATGATTTTGACGCCTGCCGCGATCTGGCCAGGGTGGTCTTGACGGGGGCGGGTCGCCCCACAGCCCTGATCGGCACCACTGATATTGCCGCGATTGGCGCGATCCATGCGGCGATTGGCATGGGGCTGGCGGTGCCGCAGGATGTCTCGGTGATCGGGTTCGATGATCTGCCCGCCGCGCGCTATGTGCTGCCCGCGCTGACCACCGTGGCGCAACCGCTCCGCAGCATGGCCGAACAGGCGGTGGCGCAGCTTTGTGCGATGATGGCGGGTCAGGCTTTGCCTGCCCCTGCCGATCTTGCCCTGAAACTGGTGCAGCGCGACACGACCGCGCCGCCGCCGCCCGAAGCCTAGATCAGTGCGGAAACCGGCGGGATGCCATCGGTCGCCGTGGCCCCTTGCAACGAGGCTGCAGCGGCGCGATGTGCCAAAGCCAGCGCGCGGGCAGGCGGCCAGCCTTGATGGAGGCCAAAGATCGCGCCTGCACAAAACGCATCCCCCGCGCCCACGGGGCTGATGATGCGGGCGGGGTCAACCGGTGCAGGGACCGCCCAATGCGCGTCTTGGTCCAGCCAGAGTGCCACGGCACCGCTGTGCAGGATCACCGATCCCGCGCCGCCCGCCTGCAAGGCGTGGGCCGCAGCCAGCATCCCGTCGCGGTCATCGGGGCCAAGGATGGGCAGACCTGTGGCGCGCTGGGCCTCGATCTCGTTCAGAAAGAGGAAGTCGATATGGGGCAGGGCAGCCGCGACGGTGGCGGCAAAGCTGGGGGTGTCGGCCGAGACAAGATCGGCCACGGTGATCATTCCCGTCGCTTTGGCGCGGGCCAGCAGACGTGCAGCACCGGTGCTGCCATCTGCATCCACCGCATCCAGCCGACCCATCAGGTTCAGATAGCCAAGATAGAACAGACCGATCCCCGCCGCTGCGATGTCCTCGACCGGAATATCGGCCTCGGCCAGCGCATCATTGGTGCCGGGGTTGTAAAAGAAGGTGCGGCTGTCACCGGGGACATTCATCACAAGGGTATGGGCGGTCAGATGATCGGGCGTCGAGGCCAGCCAGCGCGCATCCACCCCCGCCGCAGCACAGGCCTTGCGGCAGTGCTGGGCATGCAGATCCTCCCCCAGCAGACCAACCGCATAAAGCGGAATACCGGTCTGGAATGCGGCAAGGTCCATGATCACATTGGCAGCCCCGCCGCCCACGCCGGAAACTTCGTGCCGGATATGCACCAGATCGCTTTTCTGCGGCCATTTGTCGATGGTGTGGACGATATCGACAATCCAGTTGCCCGCGCAGGCGATGCCCTTTGCCGTCATGTCCCGACCTCATTCCACAGCGGCAAAAGGGCGGGTTCGTCCTCGATGATGGTGGAAAAGCGGCCCAGCGGTTCAAGGAAGAAGTTGTCGTTCCTGTCATCGTTGCACTGGCTGACTTCGGCCACGAACACGGGGCCGTGGCCTTGCTCGCCGTAAAAGCGGTGCATCACGCCGCGCGGGATGGTGATGGAAGCACCCGGCGCGATGCGGATCGGGCCTTCGTAGGCTGGCATCAAACGCCCATCTACCCGCACCATGTCATCGTCCGCGAACGAGCCGTCGCGGGTGAACTCGACCATCAGATTGCCGCCGCCACGGGTGATGATGTCTTCCAGCTTGATCTTGTGGGCGTGGAACGGGGTTTCCTGAGTCTCCCCCACAAACAGCAGCTTTTCGGCATAGGGCCGTTCGGTTGCGTCGCCCTGAATCCCGTTGCGGATGCACAGCAACGTCAGCCCCCGCCGCGCAAAATCGCCTGATCCGAAGTCGGTGACATCCCAGCCGATCTGGCGACCGATCAGAAAGGCCGATTGTTCAGGGTTGGCGGCATGGTGATCGGCGGTCCAGTCGGCCCAAGCGGGCAAGGCAAAGCCATGCTGCGTGACCGTGGCGCGGGCAGCCCGAAGCGCCGCGTTGATGGCCGACCGTTTCATGCGTAATCCACCTTCACAATGCGGTTTTCCTTGCCTGCGGTCAGGGCTGCAGTCAGCACCGCATGATGCGCCGCAGCCTCGGACGGGTGCGCGCAGGGAAAAGCCCCGCCATCCCCGCCGGCCAGTTCATCCAGATACGAGGCCCACATCTGCTGGATCGCATCGGTAAAGCCGAATTCGAAAATCCCGCCGGTGATCCCTGCAAACAGCGGGGTGTATCCCAGATCCTCGGTAGCCCAAGTCTGCGCGCCGCCGTTTTCATAGCGCATGAACTGCCATTGGCGCGGGGATTTGGTGGTGAAAAAGGCGCTGCCTTTCATCCCCAAAACGCGGATCGACCATGTATTCGCCTCACCGGGCGCAATCCGCCATGTCTTCAGCACCAGCGGGAAATCCCCCGCCGCCGCAGGCACGCGGGCGTTGATGGTGGCGTTGTCCCATGTCTCGCAGGGCGCCATGCCGCCTTTGCCATCAGGGCGCTGGCTGACCCGTTTCACCAGACTGGCCTGCACCGTATCGGGCCGCCAGCCAAGCCGCAGCGGCACATGCAGCACATGCATCCCCAGATCGCCCATGCAGCCATATTCGCCGTTCACTGACCTCATCCGCTTCCAGTTGATGACCTTGTCGGGGTTTATGTCGGACGAATGCAGAAAAGCCGCCTCGACCTCCAGAATATCCCCGACAGCACCCGATTTCACAAAATCGATGACCTTCTGCGCGCCGGGATAGAAGGGCATTTCCGAGGAACAGCGCACCACCAGTTCAGGATGCGCGGCAACGGCAGCCATGATCTTGCGGTTCTGCGACAGGTCCATCCCGAAGGGTTTTTCGCCGAACAGGTGTTTTCCGGCGGCCAGAATATCGGGATACATCTGCTCATGCAGCACATGCGGCACGGCACAGTAAACCGCGTCAACCTGCGCGTTGGCCAGCAGCGCATGATAATCGGTGGTGGTCTGGATCGGCCCCAGATGGCCCGAGAACCAGTCCATCAGCGCGGGGTTGGTGTCGCAGACCGCCACGATGCGCGGCTTGGCCTTGGTGTTGGTCAGATGCAGCCAGCGCGCAGCGGCCGAGGCAAACTCGCGGCCCATAAGACCACAGCCGATGATGCCGAAACGGATCTCTTTCATGGCTTAGGCCAGATGCTTGGCTGCGGCCTCTGCCGTCGCCTTGTCATGCACGATGGCCATCAGCGCGCGGGTCATCCCGCCCGGATTGGCATGTTGCACCACATTACGCCCATAGACGATGCCGCGCGCGCCCTGTTGCATCAACTCATGCGTGCGGGACAGGATTTCGGCGTCTGACACCCGACCGCCGCCCCGCACCAGAACGGGGATACCTTGGGCGATTTCGATGACGCGGTGATACTCGGACACATGGGTGCAGGGGTCGGCCTTGATGATATCGGCCCCCAACTCGGCAGCTTGGCGCACCAGCGGCAGGATCTTGGAGATGTCGCCATCCACCATATAACCGCCCTTGGCGTTATCCTGCATCACCAAGGGTTCCACCATCAGCGGCATGCCGTAAACCTCGCACTGGCGTTTCAGCGCGTTCACGTTGCGGATGCAGTCGCGGTAAAGCTCGGGCTGGTTCGGCAGCATCAAAAGGTTGACCACCACACAGGCCGCATCCAGCACCACACCCTGTTCCACAGGACGGTCAATCACCTCGGAGAACAGCGCGCGGGGCAGGGGTGTGCCATAGACATTGGCAATATCGGTCCGCAGCACAAGCGCGGGGCGGGTCTTGCCGGGAATGGCTTGCAGGATCGGCGCGGTGCCGGGCGGAAGCTGGATCGCATCGGGGGCTGCATCGGCAATGGTGCGGATGGATTTGTGCATATCCTCGATGCCGCCAAGGAAGGACGGTTCGTTGAACATGCCGTGGTCAATCGCCACGTCAAAGCAGTTGCCCGAAGGCGCGAAAAGGCGGTTGAGACGGGCGGCTTTCATGGCGGTCCTGCTGTTGTGGAAACGTTTCCATAAGGGGTAAGAGCAGTCCCCGAACCTGTCAATGAAATTAGCGGGGCGTCAGGGCAGGCTGTGCAGCCAAGCGGTCAGTGCCGCCAGATCAAGCGGCGTGCCGGTGTCCACATCAAAGCGTGGCGCAAGCCCCGTGGGTGCGGCGCGTTGGGCCAGCGCGATCAGTTCCGGCACATAATCCGCCCCCGGATGGCCCGCAGGACGGCTGCCCAGCCGCGCGGCATAGCGCGCGCCGACGGTTTCGGCAGGGGCATGGCACCAGACCTCGGCCAGATCGGTCAGACCCGCGCGGGCGATATGTCCGGTCAGGGTTTCCAGCGGCTGAAACCCGAACCATGCATCGATGATGACGGTGGTCCCTTGCGGCGCATCCGCGACCAGATCGAAAATCGCCGCATAAGAGGCGCGGCCAAGGGTGCGGTTGAACAGCCTGTCCCCCGGCGGAAGCACGGTCAGGAACGGGTTCTTGATGGTGTCCAGACCCAGAATCGGCCAGCCCGTCGCATCCGACAGCGCCCGTGCCACCCCTGATTTGCCCGAGGCCGGAATCCCGTTCACCAGCACCGCCCGCTTGCGGGGCCGGTTCCGCAGCGCCGTTACCGCCGATCCGATCACGCCTGCATCATCGTCAAGGCTGGCGGCGATCACCGGCGCTTCAAACCAGGATGCGCGCGCCGGAACCGTGGCAAGCGCCGCAACAGCCGCCGCCCCCGCACCGCCGCCGATCACCACGCAATCGGGATTGCAGGAGGCGATCAGCGAGTCGATTGCCGCGCGCAAGGGTGCGGCCCAAGCCTGAATCACCGCGCGCGCGGCTGTATCCTCGCGCACCAGCAGGTCTTGGGCGCGGGTCCGGGCGGGCAACCCTGCCTCGGCCAGATGCACGCCAAAGGCGGTGCCGGAACTGACAGTTTCCACGCAGCCGATCCGGCCACAGACGCAGGCCCGCCCGTTCGGATCAACGCAAAGATGCCCCAACTGCCCCGCCGACCCGCGCCCGCGCAGCACTTGGCCTTGCTCCAGCACCGCGCCGCCGATGCCGGTGCCGATGGTCAGCATCACCACATTGTCCTGCCCGCGCGCGGCGCCATAGGCGGCCTCGCCCAGCAGGGCCATGGTGGCGTCATTCTCGATGGTAACGGGCAGGCCGGTGGCGGACTCGACCTCGGCGGCGAAATCGAAGCCGGACAGATCGACATAGCCGCCCGACAACACCCGCCGCGTGGCCGCCTGCACCTGACCCGGAACCCCGATGCCCAGCGCGCGCACCGTATCGTCCCGCACCTGTGCCACCAGATCCAGCAGTCGCGCCATCACCACCGAGGGATCGCGCGAACTGTCGGCCACGGCCCGCGCCTCGATCACACCGCCTGACACGCGGGCTGCGCGCAGCCGGGTGCCGCCGATGTCGATGCCAATGGCCGCTGCCATGCTGTCAGCCCTTGAAGTGACGGGCAATCACCGCCTGAATTTCCCGCAGGCGCGGCACGGCAACCGTCTCAAGCCGCTCTTTTGTGACGCCACGATCCAACGAGATACAATCCTTCCACAGCGACCGCCCCGCGATCACGCCCGACGCGCCATTGGCCATCGAGATTTCAACCTGCCCCAAGAAGGTGGCATGATCGACCCCCGCCGACAACACCGCCCAAGGCACATCGCCGCACATCGCGGTGATATTGGCGCAGGCCGCAGGCGTTCCCGGATAGGGGATCTTCAGAACCTTGGACCCCGCGTCAAGGCACAGCTTCGATCCGCCTTCGATCAGTTCGGGGATCTTGGTGGCATAGGCTTCGGGGGATTCGTCCGGCAGGGCATAGGTCAGGAATTCCACCACCAACAGCAGGTCTTCGGCGGCAAAATCCGCGATCACTGCGGCCAAGGTGGCCATATTGGCGGTATTCGCAGCCGGAATATCCGACCGCAGGTAGATCATGATCTTGGCCCCCGTGCCGCCCAACTCGCGCACACGCCGCGCGGTGATGCCTTCCACCATATTGGAAATGCGGTAGCCTTCCGGCGTCAGATCAAATCCCGAAGCATCCAGCCCGATCAGCAATCCGGTTGACCGGTGCAGAACCCCCTCATCCACCAATCCCGGCACCGCGCAGAGCGGGTCAACCAGCACACAGCCCGCAGGCTTTGCCAGATAGGCAGTGATATCCATCTTGGTCAGCCCGAGCGTGGCATTGCTTATGCTGGCCTGTTCTTCCGGCGTTTTCGCCAGCAGCGTCCGCATCCCGCCGCGCTGATCGCAGGCGATCACCATCATGGCGCCATCGTCGCCGCAAATTTGCTGATATCCGCGCCGTTCTGCGGTGGTCATGGCAGCCATGGAAGGTCTCCGTTTCATTTCTGGTCAGGTTCGGCGCGGAAGGTGAGTTGCCAGTTGCCTGAATGCGGTTATTGCTGGATAACGATGTCACCTAGGCTGTGTAACACCTTGCAGAAAGGAATTGCAACCTGTCAGTTTCAAGCGGAACCGTAATCGGTGAAAGCCGTGCCATGCTGCACACTGTCGCCAAGCTGCATTATGAAAGCGATATGAGTCAGGTTCAGATCGCCAAGCAGTTGGGGCTGTCAACGGCTACGATCTCGCGCCTGCTGCAGCGGGCGCGGGCTGAAGGCATTGTGCGAATCGAAGTGCGCGACATCTTCGCACCTGACGCATTGGGCGCACAGCTTGCGGCGCGGCTGGGGCTAAAGCAGGTCATCGCGGTGGATGCCCCTGCCACGGGGATTCTGACCGCGCTTGCGGCCCCGTTGTCGCGGATACTGGCCGAGTTGAACCTTGGCAAAGGCTCGGTGCTGATGGTGGGCTGGGGGCGGACGGTGTCCGCGATCATTGATGCGGGTCTGCCGCTGATGCCGGGGGTGGCGGTGGTGCCATCGACGGGCGGGATGCAGCAGCACGCCCAGCACTTCCAAAGCAACGAATTCTCGCGCCGCGCCGCCGAGGTGACGGGCGGCACGCCCTATTTCATCCACGCCCCCTACCTGCCCGCCCCCGAGGCGCTGGATTTCTTTCTGGCCGAATCATCGGTGCAGGACTCGGTGGCGCTGTGGGACAGGCTGGATGCGGCCGTGGTCGGCATCGGCATGCCCTACGGGCTGGAGCGCCCCTATCAGGGCGGCGCATCGCACCCCGATCCTGACCTGTCAGCGGCGGCGGGGGATGTGGTGCGCCATTACTTCGACCGCGAAGGTCAGGTGATCAACTGGCGCGGTGAAGGCCAGATGATCGCGGTGTCTTGCGCGCAGTTGCGGGCGACGCCGCTTGTGGTCGGCGTGGCCGTCGGGGAGGAGAAAGTCACGTCGATCATCGGGGCCGCGCGGGCCAGGCTGATCACGACCCTGATCACCGATACCCGCACTGCCGAGGCCGTTCTGGACATGCTTGCCAAAACCTGACGCGGGGCTGTCAACGATAAGAAAATCGTTGCAGCAAAAAATTTCTCTTGACGAAGCCCCTGTAGCGACGTGTTATCAGACCTACTGAAAACACTCGCAACAAGCGAATAATCGATCCGGACTTCCCGAAAGGGTTGAACGATGCCGGCTATCCAAGGGAGGAATATTTATGAAACGTCGCGGTTTTCTCGGCGCTGTCTCGGCACTTGCGCTTAGCTTCTCACTGTCCACCGCCGCACAGGCGCAGGACAAACTGACCATCGCTCTGGTGCCGGGTCTGACGACCGATGCCTTCTATATCACCATGCAAAAGGGCGCGCAGGCTGCCGCCGATGCGCTGGGCGTGGAACTGGTGTTCCAAGGCGCACCGGACTTCAACCCCGTCACCCAGGTGCCGGTTCTGGACGCCGTGATTGCCCGCGCGCCGGACGCCATCCTGATCGCGCCGACCGATACCGTCCAGTTGATCGAGCCGCTGAAAAAGGCGCATGACGCCGGTATTCCGGTGATCACCGTCGATACCTTCATCGGCACCGGCATTTACCAGACCGGCGCAGGCGATGGCGATTTCCCGCTGTCCTATATCGCTTCGGATAACGTGCTGGGTGGCCGCATGGCAGCCCGTGCGCTGGCCAACGCGATTGGCGGCGAAGGCAAGGTCTATGTGGCCAACGTCAAGCCGGGCATCTCGACCACCGACCAGCGTGAAGCGGGCTTCAAGGCTGAAATGGCCGAGAATTTCCCCAACGTGGTGGTTCTGGAAACCCAGTTCAACGACAACGACGCCAACAAGGCCGCCTCGCAGCTTCAGGGCGTGTTCGCCCGTGACGCGGATGTGAAAGGTGTGTTCGGTGCCAACCTGTTCTCGGCGCTGGGCGCTGGCACGGGTGTCGGCCAAGCGGGCCAGACCGGCAAGATCAAGGTCGTGGCCTTCGACGCCCCCGGCTCGATCGTGGACAATATCAAGACGGGTCTGGTCGACGTGGCAATCGCCCAGCATCCGGCTGAAATCGGCTACTACGGTGTGGTTTCGGCCTATGCCCATCTGACCGGCAACTCGATCCCCGTCAGCATCGGCACCGGCTTTACCATCATGGACGCGTCGAACATCGACGATCCGAACGTCGCCAAATACATCTACTCGGAATAAGCAGGTATCAGGCAGGCTCCTGGGCCTGATACGCTTGTGGCGGCCCTGAACGGGCCGCCGCTTTTACGCGGACCCCGGCCCCGATCAGGGTCGTCCGCCGTCTTTCGATAGGATTATCCCCCGTGACTTCGCCCCCAATCCCCCATCATGCCGCCACCGGCCATGTCGCGCCCCAAGCCGATCATGCCGACAAGGCGCGCACGCTTCTGCAGCGCATTGCCGATCTGCGCGCATGGCTGTTTCTGGCCTTCCTGATCCTTGGGTTCGAGCTGTGGTCCCGCATCAGCTTTGGCGGCACCTTCCTGTTCAACCCGTTCAACATCCAGTCGATTGCGGTCTTTGCCGTGGCCCCCTTGCTGCTGGCGACGGGGCAGACCTTTGTGATCATCTCGGGCGGGATTGACCTGTCGATGGGCTTTATCATGGGGCTGGCGGCGGTTGTCGCGGCACATGTGATCAACTGGGCCACGCCAGGAATGGGCTTTGGCCTTGCGGTGCTGTTCGGATCGGTTGTGGCGGTTCTGGTCGCGGCCATTCCAGGCATCGTCAACGGCATGCTGGTGGCGCTGCTGAAAGTGCCGCCCTTTATCGGCACGCTGGGCATGTTTGGCGTGGCGCGCGGCGTGGCCTTTCTGCTGGCCGGTGGCACCACGGTTCCGGTCAAGAACGAGGTGTTCTCGGCGCTTGGCAACGGCAAGATCTATGGCGTCCCCTATATCATCCTTGTCACCGCGGTTTTCGTGCTGATCATGCGCTATCTGCTGGGCCAGACCAAATTCGGCCAGCACAACTATGCCATCGGCGCCAATGCCCAAGCCGCGCGGCGGGCGGGCATCAATATCAAATGGCACCTGCTGCGGCTTTATATCCTGTCGGGCATGTGCGCGGGCCTTGCGGGCGTGCTTTACGCCGCACGTTTCAGCGCCGGGGCCGCGCAGGCCGGCGAGCCGTTGCTGCTCGACTCGGTTGCGGCGGTGGTGATTGGCGGGGCCAGCCTGTTCGGCGGGTCCGGCACCATCCTTGGCACCGTGGCAGGGGCATTCGTGATCGCCGTGATCCAATACGGATTGGTCTTCATCAATGTGGCCCCGTTCTGGCAATTCATCAGCGTGGGCGTTGTCATCATCATCTCGGTGCTGATCGACCAGGCGCAACGGCGGTTCTCTGGAGGGCGGCAAAGTGAGTGATATGACCCCCATCGGCCAGCCGCTGCTGGAAGTCCGCCACCTGTCGAAAAACTTCGGTCCTGTGCAGGCGCTGAACGATCTGACCATGATGGTCCGCGCGGGCGAGGTTGTGGCTCTGGCAGGCGACAACGGCGCGGGCAAGACCACGCTGATCAAGGCGATTTCCGGCGTCTATCAGCCCTCATCCGGGGAAATCCTGCTGAAAGGCAAGCCCGTCGCCTTTGCCTCGCCGCAAGAGGCGCGCGATCAGGGTATCGAGACGATCTATCAGGATCTGGCCTTGGCCGATAACCTCAGCATCGGCGCGAATATCTTTCTGGGCCGCGAACCGATGCGGCGCAAATACGGCTTCCTCCCCGTGCTGGACCGCGCCAAGATGGCCGAGGCCGCCAAGACCACGATGGCGCTGCTGGATTTCCACGTCAGCCGCCTTGATGCGCCGGTGTCGAACTTTTCGGGCGGTCAGCGGCAGGCGGTGGCCATCGGGCGCGCGGTCTACTGGAACGCGCAAATCCTGATCATGGACGAACCCACCGCAGCCCTTGGCGTACCGGAACAGCGCAAGGTCATCCAGTTGATCCACCAGCTCAAGGCGCAGGGCAGGGGGGTGATCTTCATCAGCCACAACCTGCAAGACATCTTCGCGGTAGCCGACCGGATCGTCGTGCTGCGCCGTGGTGTGCAGGCGGGCGAGCGGAAGATTTCCGAGACCACCCATGACGAGGTGGTCAAGCTGATGGTCGGCGGCTGACCTATGGCCGCCCTCTGTATCGGCTCGATCGGGGAATTGCTGGTCGAGTTCATCTGCACCGAAACAGACGGACGCAATCTGCGGGCGGCCCCCTATGTGGGGCCGTTTCCCAGCGGCGCGCCGGGGATTTTCATTGATCAGGCGGCCCGGATTGCCCGAAGTTTCGGCGGACGCGCGGTCTTTGCGGGCGCGGTCGGGGATGATGCTTTTGGCACCGTGCTGCTGCGGCGACTGGAGCAGGACGGCGTTGATCTTGCCCTGATCCGCGTGGTCAAGGGTGTTCCGACCGGCACCGCCCATGTCAGCTATAACAGCGACGGCAGCCGCGATTTCGTGTTCAACATCGCGCATTCGGCAGCGGCGCATTTGCCCGCGCTGGCCAAGATCGAGGCCGGATTTCTAGCGGCGGGGATCACCCTGCTGCATATCTCCGGCTCGATGCTGGGCGATCCTGCGATGCGGGCGGTGGGGCTGGCCCTGTGCGAAAATCTTGCGGCGCGCGGGGTGGCAATCTCGCTTGATCCCAATATCCGGCCCGAGTTGATTTCCGACGCGGGCTATCTGGAGACGCTGCAAAAGATCATGGCACTGGCGTGTTATGTGTTGCCCTCGGAGGCCGATGCCGACGTCCTGTTTCCCGATCAGGATTTCGACGCATGGTCCGCGCGCCTGCTGACCGGTGCTGCGCGGGTCGTCGTGCTAAAGCGCGGTGATCAGGGCTGTATGGGCCGCGATGCGGGTGGCACGGTATCTTTGCCCGCACAGCCCACAAGTTTGGTCGATCCCACTGGAGCAGGGGATTGCTTTTGTGCCACCTTTGTCACGCTGCTTGCGGCAGGGCATGCAATGGCGGACGCGCTTGCGCGTGCCAATGCCGCAGGAGCTTTGGCAGTGTCGCATCTGGGGCCGATGGAAGGCAACTCTTCCCTGCCCGAGATCGACCGGATTCTTCGGGGTGCTACATGAACTTGACGGACATCATCGCGCGCAATCTTTCTGGCAAGGCCACGGGCCTGCCCTCGTGGTGCAGCGCGCATCCTGAAACCCTCTCTGCGATCCTGCACAGCTATCGCGCCGATACCGCGCCGATCCTGATCGAGGCGACCTGCAATCAGGTCAACCAGTTCGGCGGCTATACCGGCATGACTCCGGCAGATTTCGTGCGATTTGTCCAAGGTCTTGCCCGTGCCGAAGACATAGACCCCGCGCGGCTGATCCTTGGTGGCGACCATCTGGGGCCGAACCCGTGGCGCACCGAACCTGCCGTGATCGCAATGGCCAAGGCGCGCGACATGGTGGCAGGCTATGTTGCGGCGGGCTTTTCCAAAATCCATCTTGATGCCTCGATGGCCTGCGCGGGTGAGGCGCTGGCCGAACCCGAAATGGCCGCCCGCGCCGCCGATCTTTGCGCGGTGGCCGAGGCGGCGGCGCAGGGCCGCCCCCTGCATTACATCATCGGCACCGAGGTTCCCGTGCCGGGGGGCGAGACCGAACACCGCGACGCGCTGGCCGTGACCACACCCGACGCGGTGCGCCGGACCCATGATCTGCACCGCATGGCCTTTGCCGCGCGCGGGCTTGAAGCGGCCTTTGCGCGGGTGATCGGTGTTGTGGTGCAGCCCGGGGTTGATTTCGGCAATGACCAGATCATCGGCTATGATCCCGCGCAGGCGGGCGGACTTGCTGCCCTTGCCCCCGCCCTGCAAGGCGCTGCATTCGAGGCCCATTCCACCGATTACCAGACGCAGGCCGCGCTTGCCGCCCTTGTGCGCGACCATTTCGCGCTGCTGAAAGTCGGCCCCGAACTGACCTTTGCCTACCGTCAGGCCGTAATGGCGCTGGAGCGGCTGGAGACCTTGCTGCGCCTGCCGTCCTCGGGCGTCACGGCGGCATTGCTGGCGGCGATGCGCGCGCGCCCCGCCGATTGGCGCCCCTATGTCGAGGCGGGGCCGGAGGAAGAAACCATGATGCTTTATGGCCTGTCAGACCGCCTGCGCTATTACTGGCCCGACCCTTCGGTGCAATCCGCGCAAACCCGCCTTTTCGCCGCCCTGCGCCACGCCAAACCGGCCCCCGGATTGGTGGCGCAAGTCACCGGCGGGCTGGTCACCGATTGCGATCCCGCCACGCTGCCCGAAACCGTGATCCGCCGGATGGTGGGCGCGGTTGTCCATAAATACCGCATCGCCACAGGAGCCTGAGCATGCCACCCAAAGAAGATCGTCGCTTGCGTGTGGGTGTGCTGGGCTGCGGCCCGATTGCCCAAGCCGCGCATTTCGAAGCCTGCACCAAGGCCCGCAACGCCGATCTTTACGCGATCTGCGATGTGGCCGACGATCTGCGTGACCGCATGGCCGCCACCCATGCGCCGACGACCTCATACAACGACTACGACAAGATGCTGGCCGATCCGCAGCTTGAGGCGGTGATCATTGCCACCTCGGATGCCTTCCACGTCCCCGCCGCCCTGCGCGCTTTGCAGGCGGGCAAGCATGTGCTGTGCGAAAAGCCGCTGGCGGTGAATATTGATGAGGCCGAAACCCTGCGCGCGGCGGTGAAATCCTCGGGTTGCACGCTGCAGGTCGGCCATATGAAGCGCTATGACGCGGGGCTTCAGGCCGCCAAGGCGTTTATCGACGGGCCGATGGGGCAGATGGTGGCGCTGAAGGCGTGGTATTGCGACAATACCCACCGTTACGCCATGACCGATGCGGTGCAGCCGCTGATGGTCACCTCGAAAAACGCGCGCAAACCGTCGGAAAACCCCAAGGCCGATCTGGACCGCTATTACATGCTGGCCCACGGCAGCCATCTGGTTGATACCGCGCGCTATTTTGCGGGCGAGATCAAGGCCGTGGACGCGCGCCTTTTGAACCGCGCGGGCATCCGCTGCTGGTTTGTCGATGTGGAATTTTCCAATGGCACCTTGGGCCATCTCGATCTGACCGTCGCCGTGCGGATGGACTGGCACGAGGGCTTCCAGATTTACGGTGCGCAAGGCTCGATTCTGGGGAAAACCTATAACCCGTGGTATTACAAATCTTCCGAGGTCGATATCTTCCATGAATCCGATGGCTCCACCCATCGCGTTCTGGGGGCCGACGGGCATTTCTACCGCCGCCAGTTGGAAGGTTTCGCCGACACGATCCTGAACGACACGCCGCAAACCGGTGCGGATATCGAGGATGGCATCGCCTCGGTCCGCGCGATGGTTGCCATCGCACAATCGGTGCGCAGCGGGCAACCGGTGACGCTGGCCGAAGTTTCGGGCGCGCTGTGATGCGGCTGGGGATTTTTGCCAAGACTTTTGCGGGCAATGACCCTCTGACCGTGCTGGACGCGGCCAAGACGGCCGGTTTTGCCTCGGTGCAATATAACATGGCCTGTTCCGGCCTTGCTGCCATGCCCGATGCGCTGACCCCGCAACAGGTGGCGGCGGTGGCCGATGCCGCGCGGGAAACGGGCGTGGCGATTGCGGCAGTCTCCGGCACCTATAACATGATCCATCCCGATCCGGCGGTGCGGGCCAAGGGCCTGCAACGGCTACACATTCTGATTGAAAACGCCGCTGGACTTGGCACGGATATGGTGACTCTTTGCACCGGCACCCGCGATCCGGCCGACCAATGGAACCACCACCCCGAGAATGCCAGCCCCGAAGCGTGGCGCGATCTGCTGGACGAAATGGCTAAGGCCTGTGCGCTGGCCGAAGCCCGTGGCGTCAAATTGGGCATTGAACCCGAACTGGCCAATGTCATCGACTCGGCCCCGCGGGCGCGGGCGCTGATCGATACGCTGCAAAGCCCCGTCTTGGCTATCGTGCTTGATCCGGCCAATCTGTTCGAGGTGGCCCCCCTGCAAGCCCAGCGGGATCTGCTCTCGCAGGCGGTGGATCTGCTGGCCGACCGGATCGTGATGGCCCATGCCAAAGACCGCGACGCGAAGGGCGGTTTTGCCACCGCAGGGCAAGGCGTTGTCGATTTCCCGCATTTTCTGGGGCGGTTGAAGGCGGCGGGGTTTGGCGGCGATCTTGTGACCCACGGACTTGCGGCGGATGAGGCACCGGGCGTTGCGACCTATCTGGCGCAAACCTTGGCCGCCCTATGACACCGCAGCGGTTCCTGATCCGCAACGGTCTGCGGCTGGCGGTTTATGGACAGGGCGGCGATGGCCCGGCCTTGGTGTTCCAGCACGGGCTATGCGGCGATGCGCGCCAGATTGCCGAGGCGATGCAGGGGCTTGGCCGCCAAAGCTGGCACGGGTTGGAATGTGCGGGCCACGGGGCCTCGGAGATGGGCGCGCCCTCTATCGCGGGTTTTGCCGAGGATGTGGCCGCGCTGATCGAAACGCTGCCCGCGCCGGTGGTGTTGGGCGGCATCTCGATGGGGGCGGCGATTGCCAGCCGTATTGCGGTGATCCGCCCCGAACTCGTGCGGGCGCTGGTGCTGGTGCGGCCGGCTTGGGTGGCAAATGACGCCCCCGCCAATATGGCCCCGAATGCCGAGGTGGGCGCCCTGCTGGCGCAGCATCCCGCCGATACTGCCCGCGCGATCTTTGCCCAAAGCGCCACCGCCCAAAGGCTTGCGCGCGAAGCACCCGATAACCTTGCCTCGCTGATGGGGTTCTTCGCCCGCGCCCCCCAAGCCGATACCGCACGGCTACTGACGGCGATTTCTGCCGATGGTCCGGGGATTGCCGAGGCGGATCTGCGGGGCTTGTCTTTGCCCGCGCTGATCTGCTCGACCTCGCAAGATGCCATTCACCCCGTCCCCTACGCGCAGGCCTTGGCCGCGCTGATCCCACAGGCGCGGCTGGTGGATATGCCCGCCAAAGGGCGCGACAAACCTGCCCATCTGGCCGCACTTGCCGCCGCCATGACCCAGTTCCTGAAGGAGATTTGACATGCCCCGCCCGCAGCCCGACTGGATCACCGATCTGCCCCGCAACCGCCTTCTGGCCGAATATTCGATGTGGTCTGCCGATCTGATCCGTCTTGCCGATGATCTGGCCCGCATCACGCCCCACGCCGACATCCTGCATGTCGATGTGGCGGATGGCCATTTCGCGCCTGCGCTGCTGTTCTTTCCCGATCTGGTGGCGCGTTTGCGTGAGAGGACCGCGCTGCCGATCCATGTGCATCTGATGGTGGCCGATGCGGTGCTGCTGGCACAGATCGACCAGTTTGCCGAAGCAGGGGCCGATCTGATCAGCCTGCACGCCGAAAACGCCAATGCCGCAGCGGGGCTGGACCGTATCGACTCGCATGGGGTCAAGGCGGGTATGGTGCTGCGGGTGGAAACACCGGTGGCCCATGCCGCGCCGTGGTTGCCGCGTCTGGATATGTTGACGCTGCTGGGAACGGCGATTGGCGTCAAGGGGCAGGGGCTTGACCCCACCGCGACCGCACGGCTGCAAGAGGCGGGCGGGCTGATCGCGTCCACCGGGCGGCGCATTGTTCTGGCCGCCGATGGGGGTATCCGCGACACCACAGTTCCGCTGCTGCGCGCGGCGGGGGCCGAGACGGTGGTGATGGGCTCGCTGGCCTTTGGCGCGCCCGATCTGGCCGAACGGATGCGCTGGCTGCACGCGCTTTGACGCGGCCTGTGTTTTTGCGGCGCGGCGGGAATAAGGGGTGACGCGGGCGCATACTCGGGCCAATATTGGCGATGGGGCTGGCCTGCGGAAGCTTGCTGCGGCTGGCCCGATCAATGGCAGAGGGTGGCGGGGATGAGCGCGCGGTTACAGGCGGTGCTGGCGGCGATTGATGCAGCCAATGGGGCGGACCCTGCGGGGGAGGCTTTGCTTTACGGCGAGCGGATGACGCAGGAACTGGCGCGTCTGGTGCCGCAGGCCTCGGAAGCCTTGCAGATCGCGGCGCGGGGGCAGCATGTCGAACGCTGGCTTTTGCCGAGGGGCGACTATCCGGCGGGCAAGGAGGGCTATCTGGCGTGGCGGCGCGAGCAGGGGCGGCGGCACGGGGAGCGGGTGGCGGCGATGATGCGCGATGCGGGCTATGATGCGGCCTTGCAGGACAGGGTTGCCGCGATGCTGCGGAAAGAGGGCATCAAGCGGGATGCAGAGGTGCAGGATCTGGAAGACGTGATCTGCTTTACCTTCCTGCGCTGGTATTTCCAGCCCTTCGCGGCCAAGCATGCCCCCGAGGCAGTGCTGGAGATCGTGGAAAAGACGGCGCGGAAAATGTCGGCCACGGGGCGGGCGCGGGTTCTGGCGGAATTTGATCTGCCCGCGCCACAGGCGGCGGCGTTTCGGGGCTAGGGCTGTGCGGTCCCAACGCGGGACCATTTTTAGATGTTTGATTCCAAGGGGTTGGGCGGTGGCGTTAGGGGAATCTTAACCTTTGGCGGCCATTTGGCCCCGAGTCAGGCCTCCGGCGGGAGTATTTGGGCCAAGATGATGCGGCGGGCTGATTGGGGCAGGTCAGGCCGGTTTTGCGTGTTTTCTGCGCTTGCGAAGGGATTTCGCCCGTTTTTTGGGCGGTAATCTTCGGGCTTGGTATTTCCGATTGGGTCGCAGGTGGCTTTCGGCTTTGCTTTCGGGACCGGCTGCGGTTTGGAGGAGGGATGAAGCAAAGGCTGTCCATCATCGTGGTCGAAAAGGACCGGGATCGGGCGATGTTGATCGTCGATGGCCTGCGCGATGCGGGCGATTTCGACGTGATGGTGATTGCCGAGGAGACCGGACTTGCCCGCCGCATTGCGCAGCGCAATCCCGATCTTGTGCTGATCGATGCGGGCAATCCCTCGCGCGATGTGCTGGAAGAACTGGCGCTGGCCACCGCGCCCACAGAACGGCCCGTGGCGATGTTTGTCGATCAAAGCGATGGCAGTCTGACCAAGGCCGCGATCGAGGCGGGGATGTCGGCCTACGTGGTCGACGGGTTGCGGGCCGACCGGATCAAACCCATTCTGGACGCCGCGATTGCGCGCTTTCACATGTTGCAAAAGATGCGGATCGAGCTGTCGGAAACCCGCCGCGCGCTGGAAGAGCGCAAGGTGATTGATCGCGCCAAGGGTATCCTGATGCGCGCGCGCGGCATTGGCGAGGAAGACGCCTATGCGTTGCTGCGGAAAACCGCGATGGATCAGGGGCGCAAACTGGCCGAGGTGGCGCAGGCGCTGGTGATGACGGCGGACCTGCTGAAATGAGCGTGGCGCTGCGCCTTGGCTATGTGCCGCTGCTGGATGCAGCCCCGCTGATTGTGGCCGAGGCCATGGGCTTTGCCGAGGAAGAGGGGCTGCATTTCGATCTGCACGCGGCCCCAAGCTGGGCCAGTTTGCGCGATATGCTGGCGCTGGGGCAGGTCGAGGCCGCGCATATGCTGGCCCCCTTGCCGGTGGCGATGGCGCTGGGGCTGGGGCGCAGCCCTGCGCGGTTCGAGGCGCTTTCGGTGTTGAATCTGAACGGAAATGTCATCGGCGTCTCGCTTGATCTGGCGGCGCGGATGCGGGCGGCGGGGCATGGCTTTGACTTTGCCGATGCCTATACGGCGGGGCGGGCGCTGCTGGCGGCGGCCAGAACGCTGCGGATCGGCGTGCCGTTCGCGTTTTCGATGCACCGCGAATTGCTGCAATATTGGCTGGGGGCCTTGGGTGCAGAGGCGGCTTTGCTGGACATCCGCACCGTGCCGCCGCCCTTGATGGCGCAGGCGCTGGCGGCGGGCGAGATTGATGCGTTTTGCGTGGGCGAGCCTTGGGGATCGGTGGCGGTGGAAACCGGCGCGGGGGTGCTGCTGTTGCCCGCTGCGGCGATCTGGGCTTCTGCGCCGGAAAAGGTGCTGGCCACCCGCGCGGGTTGGGCCGAGGCAGAGCCGCGCATGGCGGGGCGGCTGTTGCGCGCCTTGTGGCGGGCGGGGCGCTGGCTGGGCGATGTAGGCAATCACATGGTGGCCTCGGAGCTGCTGACCGCATCGGGGCGGCTGGCGGTGCCGTCAGAGGTGATCGAGCGCGCGCTGTCGGGGCGGCTAGTGATTTCCGCCGACGGGGCGGAGCGGATCACCAAGGGGCTGATCCGCTTTCATGGCGGGGCGGCGGGGTTTCCGTGGCGCAGTCAGGCGGCGTGGATCGGGGTGGCGCTGGCACGGCGGCACGGTTTGGCGGTCGAGGCGGCCAGCACGGTTGCGGCGGGGGTGTTCCGCGCCGATCTCTACCGGACGCATCTGCGCGCGGCGGGGGCGGATTTGCCCAGTGCCTCGGCCAAGCTGGAGGGCGCGCTGGATGCCCCCACCGCCGTTGCGACCGAGCGGGGCAGCTTGATTCTGCCCGCCGACCGCTTTTTTGACGCCCGTATTTTCGACCCCAGCCTGCCTGTCTGCTGAAAAAAGCGGCAGGCGGATGCTGCGGGTGCGAAATCACCGCGATCTGACCCCAAATTCCTATGGTTTCGTTGACGCCGCAGCGCGGCACAGGCAGCATTAACCCAAGTGCGGTGGCAATGAAGCCTTACCGCGCCGCCCCCCAAAGTTGGGAAAAGCCGAGCAGTGCCGCTCGATCCAGTGCCTTCCGTGGCATGGGATCTGGCGGCTTTTTGCATTTCAACGCCCCGCCTCCTCGGGGCCATCCGGGAAACAGATATGACACGCACCTTTGCCCTGCTTGCCACCACCGCGCTGCTGACGGCGCCCGCCTTTGCCGAAACGGCGGGGGTGGAAAAATCGGAACTGACCTTGGGGTTCATCAAGCTGACCGACATGGCCCCTTTGGCGATTGCCAAGGAAAAGGGGTTTTTCGAGGACGAAGGCCTGTCGGTGACGCTGGTGGCGCAGTCGAACTGGAAGGTGCTGCTGGATGGCGTGGTGTCGGGTGAACTGGACGGCGCGCATATGCTGGCGGGGCAGCCGATTGCGGCCAGCATCGGCTATGGCACCAAGGCCGCACTGGTCACGCCGTTCTCGATGGATCTGAACGGCAATGCGATCACGGTTTCCAATGCGGTCTGGGAGGCGATGAAGCCGGGGCTGGCGATGGAGGGTGATGCGCCCGCGCATCCGATCTCGGCGGCGGCGCTGAAGCCGGTGATCGAGGCTTATGCGGCAGAGGGCAAGCCGTTCAATCTGGGCATGGTGTTTCCGGTTTCGACCCATAACTACGAACTGCGTTACTGGCTGGCGGCGGGCGGGATCAATCCGGGGGTGTATTCGGCGGATGATGTGTCGGGGCAGATTGGCGGGGATGTGCTGATTTCCGTGACGCCGCCGCCGCAGATGCCCGCGACCTTGGAGGCCGGCACGATCGACGGCTATTCGGTGGGCGAGCCGTGGAATCAGGCGGCGGTGGCCAAGGGCATCGGCGTGCCGGTGATCACCGACAATGACATCTGGAAGAACAATCCCGAAAAGGTGTTCGGGCTGACGGCGGAGTTTGTTGAGGCCAACCCGCAGACCACGCTGGCGCTGACCAAGGCGCTGATCCGGGCCGCGATCTGGCTGGACGAGGGCGATAACGTCAACCGCGCCGAGGCGGTGGAAATCCTGTCGCGGCCCGATTATGTGGGCGCGGATGCGGCGGTGCTGGCCAATTCGATGACCGGCAGCTTTGAGTACGAGGCGGGCGATGTGCGCCCTGCGCCCGATTTCAACGTGTTCTTCCGCTATAACGCGACCTTCCCCTATTACTCGGATGCGGTGTGGTATCTGACGCAGATGCGCCGCTGGGGCCAGATCGGCGAAGCAAAGCCGGATGCGTGGTTCGATGAGATCGCCAAGTCGGTCTACAAGCCCGATGTCTACAAACTGGCCGCCGAGGCGCTGATTGCCGAAGGCCGCGCCACCGCCGAGCAGTTCGATTTCGATGCCGATGGCTACCGCGATCCGTCTGCCGATTTCATCGACGGGGTGGCCTATGATGGCACCAAACCCAACGCCTATATCGACAGTCTGACCATCGGGCTGAAGGGCGCGCAGACCGTGTCTGGCGGCGAAATCATCAACTGAATCAACGCGTGTGCCGCTGCCCTGCGGGGCGGCGGTCTGGCTGATGGAGACGAACATGACCCTGCTTGACCCTGCTGCCTTGCCCGAAGAACCCCGCGCCGACCGTGCCGCGCGGCTGGAGCGGTTGTATCGACTGATCGGCAAATGCGATCAATGGTTCCGCTTGCTGGGGCTGGCCTGGATCACGCCGATCTGGCGGCTGCTGGCGGGCGACAATCCGCGCGGGCAATTGCCGGAAATCTGGCGGCTGGCGGTGGTGCCGATGCTGGCGATTACGGGCTTTCTGGCGCTTTGGGCCAGCACCGCGCCCTTGGTGCAGACCTCGCTGGGGGCCATTCCCGGCCCTGCACAGGTCTGGGAGCAGGCACTGGCGCTGGATGCATCGGCCACAGCCGAAGGCGTGAAGCGCGAAGAATTCTACGCCAAACAGGCGGAGAAGAACGCGGCGCTGGTGGCGGCGGGCAAGGCGGATGAGGTGAAAACCCCCGCCTATACCGGCAAGCCGACCTATTACGCGCAGATCTGGACCTCGATCAAAACCGTCTTCGCGGGGTTTCTGATCGGCACGGCGATTGCGGTGCCTTTGGGGATTTTGGCGGGGCTGTCGCCCACGGCCAATGCGGCGATCAACCCGCTGGTGCAGATATTCAAGCCGGTGTCGCCGCTGGCGTGGTTGCCGATTGTGACGATGGTGGTCTCGGCGCTGTATGTGGATGGTGATTTGCCGAAAAGCTTTATCGTGTCGGCCTTTACGGTGACCTTGTGTTCGCTGTGGCCGACGCTGATCAACACGTCATTGGGCGTGGCCAGCATCGACAAGGATCTGGTGAACGTCAGCCGCGTGCTGAAGCTTTCCTTGTGGAAAAAAATCACGCGTCTGGTGCTGCCTTCGGCCTTGCCGCTGATCTTTACGGGGCTGCGGCTGTCGCTGGGCGTGGGCTGGATGGTGCTGATTGCGGCTGAAATGTTGGCGCAGAATCCGGGGCTTGGGAAGTTTGTCTGGGACGAGTTCCAGAACGGGTCCGAGCAATCCCTGGCCAAGATCATGGTGGCGGTGCTGACCATCGGGATCATCGGCTTCCTTCTGGATCGGGTGATGTTCGCGCTGCAATCGCTGTTCACCTTTTCGAACAACAGGTGATCCATGGGTATTCTTGAATTTCACAATGTTTCCAAAGGCTACGGCGATACGCCTGTCTTGCGGAACCTGTCGTTCGATGTGCAGGAAGGGCAGTTTCTGGCGATCCTTGGCTTTTCGGGATCGGGCAAGACGACGCTGATCAATCTGATGGCGGGGCTGACGCTGCCGGATCGGGGCGAGGTGCGGTTTCAGGGTGCGCCCGTGACGGGGCCGGGGCCGGAGCGCGGGCTGGTGTTCCAGTCTTATGCGCTGATGCCGTGGCTGACGGTGGCGGGGAATATCGGGTTGGCGGTGGATGCGGTGTCCTCTGCGTCGAAACCCGAACGTGCCGCCTTGGTGCAGAAATATATCAAGATGGTGGGGCTGTCCCATGCCGCGGATCGGCGTCCTGCCGAATTGTCGGGGGGGATGCGGCAGCGGGTGGCGGTGGCGCGGGCGCTGGCGATGGAGCCGCAGGTTCTGTTGATGGATGAACCCCTGTCGGCGCTGGATGCGCTGACGCGGGGCAATGTGGCGTCCGAGATCGAGGCGATCTGGGCGGCTGACCGGCGCACCGCCGTGCTGATCACTAATGATGTGGACGAGGCCTTGGTGCTGGCTGACCGCATCCTGTGCCTGAACCCCGATGGCACGCTGGGCGCGGATTTTGCGGTGGATTTGCCGCGCCCGCGTGACCGCGATGTGATGAACGGGGATGCGGGGGTGAAGGCGCTGCGGGCGGATGTGACGGCCTATCTGATGGATGTGGGGATCAAATCCAAACTGCCGGAAACGCGGGCGCTGCCTGCGGTGACGCCGCGCCACGCCCTGCCGCGCGCCTATTCGGCGGCGGCGGTATCGCCGGTCGAGGCGCGCTATCTGCGCTATTCGCAACTGCACAAGGTCTACGCCACGCCGAAAGGCCCGCTGACGGTGGTGGAGGATTTCAATCTGGTGCTGAAGAAGGGCGAGTTTGTGTCGCTGATCGGCCATTCGGGCTGTGGCAAATCAACCGTTCTGACGATGACGGCGGGGCTGAACGAGATTTCCAAGGGAGCGATCACGCTGGACGGCACGCACGTGGAAGGGGCCGATCCCGAACGCGCGGTGGTGTTCCAGTCGCCCAACCTGTTCCCCTGGCTGACCGCAAAAGAGAATGTCGCGATCGGGGTGGACAAGGTTTACCCAAAGGCCAGTCAGGCGGAACGGCAAGAGGTGGTCGAGTATTATCTTGAACGGGTGGGGCTGGCGGATGCGATGGATCGGCCTGCGGCGGATATGTCGAACGGTATGCGGCAGCGGGTGGGCATCGCGCGGGCCTTTGCTTTGTCACCGAAACTGTTGCTGCTGGATGAGCCCTTCGGGATGCTGGACAGCCTGACGCGGTGGGAGTTGCAAGAGGTGCTGATGGAGGTGTGGAGCCGCACCAAAGTCACCGCCGTCTGTGTGACGCATGACGTGGATGAGGCGATCTTGCTGGCCGACCGCGTGGTGATGATGACCAACGGGCCGAACGCCACGATTGGCAAGATCACCCAAGTGAACCTGCCACGCCCGCGCAGCCGCCGCAGCCTGCTGGAGCATCCCGATTACTATCACTACCGCGCCGAAGTGCTTGGCTTCCTTGAGGAATACGAACACGGGCATAAGAAATCCGGTCAAAAGCCCGATCAGAAAAAGGACGTTGCGTGATGAAACAGAAACTTGTTGTCATCGGGGCGGGCATGGCCTCGGGTCGGGTGCTGGAGCAGTTGACCGAAGCGGCGCCGGATGCGTTTGACATCACCCTGTTCAACGCCGAGCCGCGCGGGAACTATAACCGGATCATGCTGTCTCCGGTGTTGTCGGGGGAAAAGACCTACGCGGATATCGTGACGCATGATGCGGATTGGTATGCGGCGCGGGGGGTGAAAACCGTGCTGGGGCAGGCGGTGACGCGGATTGACCGTGCCGCCAAAACCGTGACCAGCGCGGGGGTGGAGACACCCTATGACCAGTTGGTGATCGCCACGGGGTCGGCACCTTTCATCATTCCGGTGCCGGGGCATAAACTGGCGGGCGTGGTGACCTACCGCGACCTTGAGGATACCAATGCGATGATCGCCGCCGCGAAACCGGGGGCGAAGGCGGTGGTGATCGGCGGCGGTTTGCTGGGGCTTGAGGCTGCGGCGGGCATGCAATTGCGCGGGATGGAGGTGGTGGTGATCCACCTGATGGGCCATCTGATGGAACGTCAGCTTGACCCCGCCGCAGGCTATCTGCTGCAAAAATCGCTGGAACAGCGGGGGATGAAAATCCACTGCAAGGGTGCGACCAAGGCGATTTTGGGCAAGGATCGGGTCGAGGCCGTGCTGCTGGAGGATGGCACGGTTTACGACGCCGATATCGTCTGCATGGCGGTGGGTATCCGGCCCGAGGTGCGGCTGGCGAATGACGCGCATCTGGATGTGGGGCGCGGTATTACCGTCAATGATGCGATGCAGACCAGCGACCCCGCGATCTGGGCGGTGGGCGAATGTGTGGAACATAACAAGCAACTCTTTGGCCTTGTCGCGCCCTTGTATGACCAAGCGAAAGTGCTGGCGCAGGCGTTGCTGGGGCAAGAGGCGGCGTTCCGTCCGGTGCAGACGGCCACGAAACTGAAGGTGACGGGCTGTGATCTGTTTTCGGCGGGCGATTTTGCCGATGGCCCGGGGCGCGAGGATATTGTGTTCCGCGACCCTGCGCGCGGTGTCTACAAGCGGCTGGTGATCGAGGGCGACGCGCTGGTCGGTGCGGTGATGTATGGCGATACCGCTGACGGCAACTGGTTCTTCGGGCTGATCAAGGACGCCACCGACATCACGCCGATGCGCGACACACTGATCTTTGGGCCTGCCTATCAGGGGGGGGCCACGGCGGACCCTATGGCAGCCGTTGCAGCCTTGCCGCCTAGCGCGGAGATTTGTGGCTGTAACGGCGTGTGCAAGGGCAAGATTGTCGATGCGATCCTTGGCGGGGCGAACACGCTGGATCTGGTGCGGGCCACCACCAAGGCCAGTTCAAGCTGTGGCACCTGCACGGGGCTGGTCGAGCAGGTGATGGCGGTGACGCTGGGCGACAGTTTTACCGCCAATGCCAATCCGGCGATGTGCAAATGCACCGATCATACGCATGAGGACGTGCGGCGGCTGATCAAATCGGTCGGGCTGAAATCCATTCCGGCGGTGATGCAGGAACTTGGCTGGCGGTCGGTGGGGGGCTGTGCAAGCTGCCGTCCGGCGCTGAACTACTATCTGATCGCGGACTGGCCGACCGAATACCGTGATGATCGCCAAAGCCGCTTTGTGAATGAACGCAACCACGCAAATATCCAGAAAGACGGCACGTATTCGGTGGTGCCACGGATGTGGGGCGGGGTGACGACGCCTGCCGAGTTGCGTGCGATTGCCGATGCGGCGGACAAGTATGACGTGCCGATGGTCAAGGTGACGGGCGGGCAGCGGATTGACCTGCTGGGGGTGAAAAAGGCCGATCTGCCTGCGATGTGGGCCGATCTGAATGCGGCGGGAATGGTGTCGGGCCATGCCTATTCCAAGGGCCTGCGGACGGTTAAAACCTGTGTCGGGTCCGAGTTTTGCCGCTTTGGCACCCAAGACAGCACGGGGCTGGGCATCAAGCTGGAGAAATTGCTGTGGGGGTCGTGGACGCCTGCCAAGGTAAAGCTGGGGGTGTCGGGCTGTCCGCGCAACTGTGCCGAGGCGACCTGCAAGGATATTGGTGTGATCTGCGTGGATAGCGGGTTCGAGATTTCTGTGGCGGGGGCGGCGGGCATGGATGTGCGCGAAACCGAACCCCTGTGCAAAGCCGCAACCGAAGCCGAGGCGATGGAGATCATCGCGGCCTTCGTGCAACTTTACCGCGAAAACAGCCGCTATCTGCACCGGATTTACAAATGGGTGGCAAAGGTGGGGCTGGCGTGGTGTCAGGAGCAGATCGCCGATCTGGCCACAAGGCGGGCGCTTTATGACCGCTTTATGCTGTCGCAGTCGGTCTATCAGGTGGACCCTTGGGCCGAGTTGACCAAACCCGACCAGTTGGCGCAATGGGCGCCGATGGCCGATCTTTCGCTGGAGGCCGCAGAATGAGCTGGGTTGATATTGGCGCTTTGGCCGACATTCCGCCGCAGGGCGCGCGGGTGGTGAAAACCGCCGCTGGCTGTGTGGCGGTGTTCCGCACCGCCGACGATCAGGTGTTTGCGATGGATGACCGCTGCCCGCACAAGGGCGGGCCGCTGTCGGAGGGCATCGTGCATGGCGCTTCGGTGACCTGTCCGCTGCATGCTTGGGTGTTTTCGCTGGAAACGGGGATGGCGCAGGGGGCGGATAGCGGGCAGGTGGCGACATATCCGGCGCGCATCGAGGGCGGGCGGATTTTGCTGGATGCCACACGGCTGGCGCGGCGGGTGGCGGCATGACAGCGTTGGTGTCGGGGCCAGCGTTGGGGGCAGTCCGCACCACTTGCCCCTATTGCGGTGTGGGCTGCGGGATTTTGGCCACGCCGGACGGGGCGGGGGGCTTGGAGGTGGCAGGCGATCCTGACCATCCGGCGAACAAGGGGCGGCTGTGTTCCAAGGGCAGCGCCTTGGGTGAAACCGTGGGGCTGGAGGGGCGGCTTCTGGCTCCGCGCGTGTTCGGGCAGGATGTGGGCTGGGATGCGGCCTTGGGGCTGGTGGCCAAGCGCTTTGCGCGGGTGATTGCCGATCACGGGCCGGATGCGGTGGCGTTCTATGTCTCGGGGCAGTTGCTGACGGAAGATTACTATGTCGCCAACAAGCTGATGAAGGGGTTTATCGGGTCTGCCAATATTGACACCAATTCAAGGCTTTGCATGGCGTCCTCGGTGGCGGGGCACAGGCGGGCGTTCGGGTCTGACACCGTGCCGGGGCTGTATGAGGATTTTGAGAGTGCTGATCTGGTGGTGCTGACGGGATCGAACCTCGCGTGGTGCCATCCGGTTTTGTATCAGCGGCTGGCGGCAGCCAAGGCGGCGCGGCCTGCGCTGCGGGTGGTGGTGATCGATCCGCGCCGGACGGCCACCTGCGATCTGGCCGATCTGCATCTGGCCATCGCGCCGGGGTCGGATGCGGCGCTGTTCAACGCGCTGCTGGTGGCGATTGCGGATCGGGGGGCGGTGGATGCAGGGTTTCTGACCCATGTGAACGGCTGGGATGAGGCGCTGGCTGCGGCGCGGGCGTCGGATGTGGCGGTGACGGGGCTGGCTGCGGCAGAGCTTGAGGCGTTTCTGGCGCTGTGGACGGGAACCGAGCGGGTGGTGACGGTCTATAGCCAAGGCATCAACCAATCCACCTCGGGCAGCGACAAGGTGAATGCGATCCTGAACTGCCATCTGGCCACGGGGCGGATCGGCCGACCGGGGATGGGGCCGTTTTCGGTGACGGGCCAGCCCAACGCGATGGGCGGGCGCGAGGTGGGGGGGCTGGCCAATATGCTGGCCTGTCATCTCGATCTGGAGAACGAGACGCATCGGGGGGCGGTGCGGGGGTTCTGGGGCAGCCCTGCGATGGCGGACAAGGCGGGGTTGAAGGCGGTCGATATGTTCCGCGCGGTGGCGGACGGGCGGATCAAGGCGATCTGGATCATCCACACCAATCCTGCGGTGTCGATGCCCGAGGCCGATGCCGTGGCCGATGCGCTGCGGGCCTGTCCGTTTGTGGTGGTCAGCGATGTGACGGGGCAAACCGATACCGCGCGGCTGGCGCATGTGCTGCTGCCCGCGACGGCTTGGGGGGAGAAATCCGGCACGGTGACCAATTCCGACCGCACCATCAGCCGCCAGCGCGCGGTGCTGCGCGCACCGGGGCAGGCGCGGGCGGATTGGTGGATTTTGGCGCAGGTGGCGCAGCGGATGGGGTTTGTGGGCTTTGGCTGGGGAACCGAGGCGGCGATCTTTGCGGAATATGCCGCACTTTCGGGGGTGGCGGGATGGCTGGGCAGCGATTTTGACATCTCGGATATGGCGGGGATTTCCGAGGCCGGTTATGATGCGCTGGACCCCTTTACATGGCCGCAAAACCCACGTCAGCGGGGCGGGCGGTTCTTTGGGGAAGGCGTGTTCCATACCGCCGATGGTCATGCGCGGATGCTGCCGATCACGCCGCGCGCACCGCAAGCGCTGACCGAGGCTGCGCCGTTCCGGCTGAACACGGGGCGGATACGCGATCAGTGGCACACCATGACGCGCAGCGCGAAATCGCCGCGCCTTAGCCAACATCTGGCCGAGCCGTTTGTGGAACTGCATCCGGCGGATGCGGCGCGGTTGGGGGTGCGGGCGGCGGATCTGGTGGAGGTTTCCAATGCCCACGGGCGGGCGCTGCTGCGGGCCTTGATTACGGATGCGGGCGCGCAGGGGCAGATGTTTGCACCCATGCACTGGACGGGGGAGAACGCCTCGGCTGCGCGGATTGATGTGCTGGTGCCTGCGCTGGTGGACCCTGTGTCGGGCCAGCCGGAAAGCAAATCGGCGGCGGTGCAGGCGCAAAAATTTGAGGCGGGCTGGTTCGGTTTTGCGGTCAGCGCGGGGGAGGTGCAGCCGGTGGCCGAGTATTGGGCGCGGGCAAAGGTGCAGGGCGGCTGGCGGCTGGAGTTGGCGGGGCAGACCCCTGCTGCCGATTGGGTGGCCTATGCGCGCGCGCTGTTCGGGCTGCCCGATTGCCATGCTGTCACGGTGATGGATGCCAAGCGCGGGCTGGCGCGGGTGGCGTTTCATCAGGACGGGCGGCTGTTGGCGGCGCTGTTTGTCGGGCCGGAACCGCTGGCCCTGGCGCGCGACCATCTGGCGGCCAACCTGAACGCGGCGGCCCCGATGGCGCTGGCGGGGCGGCCAAGTGCCGATATGCCGGACGCAGGCGCGACCGTCTGCGCCTGTCTGAATGTGGGGGTGAACACCATCCGGGATGCGATCCAGTCGGGCCGCGCGGTTTCGGTGGCGGAACTGGGGGCGGTGCTGGGGGCTGGCACGTCTTGCGGGTCGTGCAGGCCGGAACTGGCGGGGCTGCTGCGCCGGTATAGACTGCCGGAGGCTGCGGAATGACAGATTTTGCTGCAAGATCAGGTTGGGCTGCGCTGTTTCAGGCGGTTCATGCGCTGCTGCCCCGTGTCGGGATCAGGGCAAGGCGCAGGGTGCAGGCGGCGGCGCAGCAAGGTTTTGTCAGCCTTGTCGGCGCGGGGGCGGGGTCTGCCGATCTGATCACGCTGCGCGGGGTGCAGCGGTTACAGGCGGCGGATGTCGTGTTCTATGATCGGCTGGCGGACCCTGCGCTGCTGATGCATGCGCGGCGGGGGGCAAGGCTGGTTTATGTCGGCAAGGCACCCGGCCAGCATGCGCTGCCGCAGGACCAGATCAGCGCGCTGCTGGTGCAGGCGGGGCAGGCGGGCCGCCGCGTGGTGCGGTTGAAATGCGGCGATCCGGGGATTTTCGCACGCGGGGCCGAAGAGGCGGATGCGCTGACTGCCGCAGGCGTGCCGTGGGAGATCGTGCCGGGGGTGACATCGGCCTGCGCGGCGGCGGCCTCGGCGGGCAGTTTCCTGACAGAGCGGGGGCAGACCGAGCGGTTGATCCTTGCGACGGGGCATTTGCGCCATGACGGGGCGCAGGACTGGGGCCATACCGCGCGCGAAGGCACGACTCTGGCCTGCTATATGGGGGTCGCGCAGGCAGGGCAGATCGTCGCGGGGTTGCGCGCGGCGGGCTGGCCTGCGGGGGCTGCGGTCGAGGTGGTGTCCAAGGCACAGACCGCCGAAGAACGGGTATTCCGGTGCCGTCTGGACGGGCTTGAGACGCTGTGCGGGCAGCACAAGGGGCTTAATCCGGCGATGCTGCTGATCCGCTGGCCCTTGGCACAGGCTGATGTGGCGGCCTTGATGGTGGGCGCAGAGGTGGTCTAGGCGGGCATCGGCCTGTTTTCGCCGCAGTTGCACAGCGGCCCGCGATGCTGTCTTGCGGGGAAAATATGTCGCATGATAGATGGCTTGGCGCGTAAACGGGCCTGAAATTCAGGGCTGACCGCGACGGGATTTTGTCTAAATTGCTGCAAGTGCATAGCTGCCATGCGTCTGGCGCATGCACTCGGGCGTAGCGATTTTCGGCAAAGCCTGCCACTTGTGCGCTTTGGAAATATGGAGTCGACGGCAATCATGGTGCTTCCTGTGACACAAGGTGTCAAACCCACACGGCGTTTCGTTCTGGGGGCTTTGGGGGCGCTGTCGGCCTCGACAGCGTTGACGGGCCGGCTTTGGGCGCAAGAGGCGGCAGCGCCTGCCACTGTGGCGCCCGCCGCAACGCCTGTGCCGTTCAGCTTTGATCTGCTGACCGAAGAGATGAAGGCGCTGGCGGCACAGCCCGACCAGAAGGCCGTGCAGCCGGAAAGCTTTCTGAATGCGCTGACCTATGACGATTACCAGAAGATCAAGTTCCGCGACACCAGCGCGCCTTGGGTGGCCGAGGATTCGGCGTTTCGGGTCTATCCGTTCCATATGGGCTGGCTGTTCGCCGATCCGGTGCTGATCCACGAGGTCAGCAATGGCAATGCGGTGCCGATGGCGTTCTCGACCGATGATTTCGAATATATCGGCGATCTGGCGGCGCGGGTGCCGCAGCATTTCGATCTGCCGGGCGTGGCGGGCTTTCGTCTGAATGCGCCGCTGAACCGTGCCGACCTGTTTGACGAGGTGGTGGCGTTTCTGGGTGCGTCCTATTTCCGCGCGCTGGGCCGGGGCAATGCCTATGGCCTGTCGGCACGCGGGCTGGCGATCAACACCGCGCTGGCACCGGGCGAGGAATTCCCGCGCTTTTCACGGTTTTATCTGGAAAAGCCTGCACCTTTCTCGCGCGAGGTCGTGGTTATGGCGGCGCTGGAAAGCGCGTCCTGCACCGGGGCCTATCGCTTTGTGATCCGTCCGGGTGCGGAAACCGAGATTGACGTCACCGCGCGCCTGTTCTTCCGCGCGGCGGTGGATGAGATCGGGGTGGCCCCGCTGACATCGATGTTCCTGTTCTCGGAAAAGAACCGGTCGCAGTTTGATGATTACCGCCCGAATGTGCATGACAGCGAAGGTCTGCGGATTGAACGGCGCGACGGCGATGTGATCTGGCGGCCCCTGAACAACCCGTCGCGGTTGACCGGATCGTATTTCGTCGAGGAAAACCCGCGCTCCTTCGGGCTGATGCAGCGGGACCGCGATTTTGACGCCTATCAGGATGCCCACGCGCAATATGAAAAGCGCCCGTCCCTGCTGATCGAGCCTGCGGGCGATTGGGGCAAGGGTTCGGTGCGGCTGGTGGAAATCCCGACCGAGCTGGAGGCCAACGACAATATCGTGGCGTTCTGGGTGCCGGAGGCCAAGGTGCAGGCCGGTGAGATGCGCGAATTCGCCTACAAGATGCGCTGGGGCATGATGGAGCCGGACTGGAATCAGGATCTGGCCTTCATCTATGAAACCCGCGCGGGTGTGGGCGGGGTATCGGGCGTGGAAAACACCGATGGCAGCCGCAAGTTCGTGGTCGATTTCGGCGGCGGTCTGCTGGCGACCTTGCCGGATAACGCGCTGGTCGAGGCGGTGGTGAATATCTCGGGCGGGGAAGTGCTGTCGCAAACCCTGTCGAAGATTCCGGGACAGCCGATCTGGCGTCTGGTGATCGATCTGAAGGGGGCCAAGGACTCGGTTGTCGAGATGGGCGCCCATGTCAAAGGCTATGGCCGCAAGTTGACCGAGAACTGGCTTTATCAATGGATCGTGGCATGATGGATATGCAGCACAACGCCCTGTCGTTTGACGAGGCAGCGGCGGCCTTGCCGCATGCGCCTTTGGCGATGCCCAAGCAGGTGGTCGAGATCGAGCGCGGCCGTCTGTTCGCCGCGCTGCTGGCGCGTTTTGTGGCGCGGCCCGCGCGGTCGGAAGGCTGACACAGCATGGCACGGTCGCCAGCCCATCGCGCGGGCGACAACAAGGCGCGGAACGGCGCGCAAAATGCCGCGCAGGACGGGGGGGAAACCTCGCTTGCGCGGTTCTTGACGCTTGCGGCCAGCTTTGCTGCGGCGATTGCGGCGGGGCTGGTGTTTTACAGCTATGGCACCGCCGACGGGCCTGACGCGCTGGACGTGGTGCGGGCGCTGTTGATCACGATCTCGACATGGTGGCTGGCATGGGGCGCGGTGCAGGGGTTGCTTGGCCTGACCTCACGTCCCAAGCCGCCGTTGCAGCGCCATGCGGGCGCGATCCGGGGCCGCACGGTCATCATCGTGCCGGTCTATAACGAAGACCCGCAAGTGACCTTTGCCCGCATCGCCGCGATGGATATCTCGCTGGCGGCGACGGGCGATCCGGCGCAATTCCATTTTGCGGTGCTGTCGGACACCCGCAGCGAGGCGATTGCGCGCGACGAAAAGCAATGGTTTGCGCGGCTGTTGGCGGATCGGGGCGGCAAGGGCCGGATGTTCTACCGCCGTCGCGCGCAGAATATCGGCAAAAAGGCCGGCAACCTTGAGGATTTTATCGCCACCTCGGGCGCGGCCTATGATTACGCGCTGATTCTGGATGCCGACAGCCTGATGGACGGCGGCACGATCGTGGAAATGGTGCGCCGGATGGAGGCTGTTCCCGATCTGGGGCTGCTGCAAACCCTGCCGAAAATCGTGCGGGCGCGCTCGCGCTTTGGCCGGTCGATGCAGTTTGCGGCGGCGTTCTATTCTCCGATCTTCGCGCGCGGTCTTGCGGTGATGCAGGGCCGCACGGGACCATTCTGGGGCCATAACGCGCTGGTGCGCGTGCGGGCCTTTGCCGAAAGCTGCGGTCTGCCGGTGCTGTCCGGTCCGCCGCCCTTTGGTGGCCATATCCTGAGCCATGATTACGTCGAGGCGGCGCTGCTGGCGCGGGCGGGCTGGCAGGTGCGGCTGGATGACGATCTGGAAGGGTCTTACGAGGAAGGCCCGGAAAACATCATCGACCACGCCAAGCGTGACCGGCGCTGGTGCCAAGGCAACCTGCAGCATACCCGTCTTGTCGGCGCACCGGGGCTGAAGCTGTGGAGCCGTTTTGTCTTTGTGCAGGGGATTTTCGCCTATATCGCGCCGGTGTTCTGGCTGGCGTTTATCGTGGCCTCGATCCTTGCGCCGCATTTCGCGCCGGGACCGGATTATTTCCCCGATCCCTATTGGCCGTTTCCGGTGTTTCCGCCGGATGAGACCTTCAAGGCCGTGGGCCTTGCGGTGGGGGTGTTCGGGCTGCTGATCCTGCCAAAGCTGCTGATCGTGGCGGACGCGCAGGCTTCGGGGCGGGCGGACAGGTTCGGGCGGGCGGCGACATCGACGCTGGCGGAACTGGTGCTGTCGTCAATTCAGGCCCCGATTTTCCTGATGTTCCAGACCCGATCGGTGGCGCAGGTGGTGATGCGGCGCGATGGTGGCTGGCCCGCCAACAACCGTGGCGATGGCACGCTGTCGCTGGGCGATGCCTGGGCTGCAAGCTGGTGGATCACCGCGACCGGCGCGGTTGCGCTGGGGATGACGTGGCAATGGACGCCTGCGCTGTTGCCGTGGCTTTTGCCGGTGGGGCTGCCGATGATGGTGGCACCGGTGATCATCGCATGGTCGTCGCGTCCGCAATTCGGGCATTTGTTCGAGGTGCCTTCCGATGGTAATCCGCCGCAGATTGTGCAATTGCACGACGCCTGCCTTGCGCGCTGGACCAAACCGGCGGCAGCGGATGCTGTTACGGAGTTAACCGGCCTGAATGTCTAACGCGTCCTTTACCGCCAAAGCCACGCCACGCGATCTGCGTCTGGACGTGTTCCGGGGCCTGTGCCTTGTGATGATCTTCATGAATCACATCCCCGGCACGGTGTACGAGCATCTGACCTCGCGCAATTTCGGCTTTTCCGATGCGGCGGAAGGGTTTGTCTTCATGTCGGGCATCGCGGCGGGGCTGGCCTATTCGGCACCGTTCCGCACGGGGTTCACATGGCCTGCGGTGGGGCGGGTCTGGCGGCGGGCATGGACGCTTTACATGGTCCACGCCATGACGACGCTGCTGGCCTTGGGCATCCTGTCCTATGGCGTGATGTTCATGGGCGCGGCCGAGATTCTGGGTCACAACGCCTTTGGCACCTATCTGACCCAGCCGCTTGCGGCCCATATCGGCATGCCGTTCCTGCTGTATCAGATCGGCTATGTGAACATTCTGCCGATGTATATGGTGATGTTGCTGGTGGCACCCTTCCTGCTATGGCTGGGGCTGCGCTGGCCGTTCCTGACATGGGCGTTGTCGGGGCTGCTGTGGTTCTGCGCGGGCCTGTGGTATTGGAATCTGCCGAATTTCCCCTTTGGCGGCGGCTGGTTCTTTAACCCGATCGCGTGGCAGTTCGTGTTCTCGTCGGGGCTGTTGACGGGCGTTGCGATGAAAAGCGGGCGACGGTTCATTCCGGTGATGCGCTGGCTGCAAGTGCTGACAGGGGCCTACCTGCTGCTGGCCCTTGTCAATTCGCAGTCCGAAACCGTGATGCATCTGCTGGGGCAATCGCTTTGGGCGCTGCAAGAGGCGGGCGTTCCGCGGATTTTCACCGCCTTTGACAAGACCTATCTGAGCGGGCCGCGGCTGTTCCACATTCTGGCGCTGGGGTATTTCCTGTCCACCTTTCCGGCGATCAAGCGGCTTTGCGGCTCTGAAGCGATGCAGCCTCTGGCCTTGCTTGGGCGCAATGCGCTGCCGGTCTTTGCGCTGGGGTCGATGCTGGCTTTGGCGGGGCAGGTGACCAAGGCTGCCTATCCGGCCAGTTTCGCGCTGGACAGCCTGTTGGTTGTGGGTGGCTTGGCGGTGCATTACCTGTTTGCGCTGGCCTTGGAAAAGGGCCGCCTGCCGCGCTAGGGCTGCTGCAATAGCCCGTTTGCCCCGAAATGACGCGGAAAGAAGGCCGCTGCCGCATCCAGAACGGTTTGCAGGGCCTCGGCGGCGGAATAGGGGGTCTGGGTGGAAACAAGATCGGCCCAAACCCCTTCCGACGTGACCCGCAGCACCCGCGCAATCCGCGCCGCATCGCCGTTATAACCGCCCTCGGTGATCAGATCGGCGCAGATGCCTTCCAGCGTTTGAATGTAGAAGCGGTCATTGCCGCCACAGAGCGACTGATACAGCGGGCGGCTGGTGGCCTCGGCCCAGAAGGACAGCCAGGCCGAGCGGCGGGCGGGGGTGCAGATCGCGGGCACGAAATCGGCACGGATCAGGGCGTTCAGACGCGCGGCGGGGGTGGGGGTGGCCTGATCCAGCGCGGCGCGCCAGTTGGCACGGTATTCCTGCGACAGATAAGACAGGGTTTCGGCCAGAAGCGCATCCTTGGTCTGGAAGTGGAAATTCACCAGCCCATGCGCCAGCCCCGCCTTGCGCGCCACATCGGCCAGCGTGATGCGGGCAAAGCCCTGTTCGGCCATCACCTCGATCGTGGCCTCGATCAACTGCTCGCGGCGGGCTTCGCGGGACATTTTGCGCGGGACGGGGGCGGCGGTGGGCATCTGGGTTCCTTGGGGTAGGGATTGGTCTTTCATAGCCGAAAAGGTCCGCAGGGGAAGCGGTCATGGCGGCGGCGGGATTTGTTTTGAACGAAGGCGCGGGCTGTGGCATCCAAAGGGCAATTCAAAATCACCAGCAGAAAGCCCGTCCGATGAAACCGATAGCCCCGCAAGACCGCCGCATTGCCAATATCTATGACGCAAGCTTTCAGCCCTTTGTTTACCCCGATGGTGTGGCCTTGGGCGATGCGGTGTTGCAGCATGACACCGATCTGCCCTTGGGCGTTGGCTTTCATGTCTACCGCATGCCTGCGGGCATGGTCACGCGCAGCCACCGCCACAACGGACACGAGCAATTCCTGATCCTTGAAGGCGAGTTGCACGAAAGCGACGGCACGATCCTGCGGGCGGGCGATCTGGTGTTTTATGCCAACGGCACCGAGCATAATTCTTACACGCCAGAGGGTTGCCTGTTGGCCGTGCATATCGCTGGCCCCGAGACGACATTGGACAGCGAAACACCCGCGTCACAGAAGCCTTGACGCAAGGTCCGGTCCTGACAGACGCTTGGCACAGGTTTGTGCAGCAGGTGTTATGGGAGGTATCGGTATGGGTTCGAAAGATGTGACGATCCTTGTTGGAACGACCAAGGGGGCGTTTCTGATTGATGGCGGGGCGGATCGCAGCGGCTGGGCGGTCTCGGGACCGTTCTGCGACGGCTGGCCGATCAACCATATGGTCGGTGATCCCGTGACGGGCCAGATCTGGGCGGGCGGTGGCGGTGACTGGCATGGCGCGGGGGTATGGCGTAGCGCGGATGGCGGCGCGAGCTGGGAGCTGTCGAAGCTGACCAAGGGCAAGCTGGACGACTGGGCCGCCAATGATGCCGATTTCGCCAAGATGATCGGGTGGAGCGATGCGCCGCTGCCCTTCGGGGACAGCTTTTCGCAAATCTGGTCGCTGGGGCAATCGCATGGCGCGCTTTATGCCGGCACCAAGCCTGCACAACTGCTGGTCAGTCAGGATGGCGGTGTGACATGGGATCTGGTGTCGGGGCTGACCGATCACCCTTCGGCGGGCAGTTGGAATGGCGGGGCGGCGGGGCTGGTGCTGCATACAATCGTGGCCGATCCGGCCAATCCGGCCAAGCTGTGGGTCGGGATTTCGGCGGCGGGGGTGTTTGCCACCGAGGATGGCGGCCAGACATGGGAGCGGCGGAACCGGCTGTCCAACGCCGAAAGCTGCGGGCATCACCACCATCCGGCGGCCCCGCGCGATGGCGAGATCGGGCATTGCGTGCATAACATGATGCGCGCGGCGGGGGATGGCGATGTGCTGTATCAGCAGAACCATCACGGGGTCTGGCGGTCGGCCGATGGCGGACGAAGCTGGGAAGATATTACCGACGGGCTTCCCTCGACCTTCGGCTTTCCGATCCGGGTGCATCCGCGCGACCCGAACATGCTGTGGACGCTGCCGCTGAACGGCGACAGCGCGGGGCGCTTCCCGCCGGATGCGGCGGCGGCGGTGTGGAAATCATCCGATGGCGGCAAGACCTGGGCGGCCAAACGCGACGGGCTGCCACAGACCGCCTGCTATTTCACCGTGCTGCGCCAAGCGATGGCGGGGGATGCGCGCGAGTCTGCGGGGATCTATTTCGGCACCAATTCGGGGTCGGTGTTCGCCAGTCTGGACGAGGGCGAGACATGGCAGGAAATCGCGCGGCACTTGCCAACTGTGCTGGCGGTTGAAGTGCTGGATCGGGCGTAAGGCCATGAAAAAGCCCCGCCCTTCGGGGGGCGGGGCAGGCAGCCTGACGCAGAGCGCGTCCGACAGGGAGAAAGGTTTTGTCAGACGCAACATGCGTCCGACGGGGAGGAGTGTTGTGTCAGACGCAAGATGCGTCCGACGGGTAGCAAGGTTTTGTCAGACGCAAGATGCGTCTGACGGGGAGGAACCTTTGGTCAGGGCTGGCTGTCCAGCCAGTCGCGGAACTCGGCCACCACGGCAGAGTCGCTATCGACCATGTATTGCGGGGCGGGGTAGTCGCCTGCGTGAACCTCGGTGACGAATTCGGCCATCGCGGCGATCCGCATCTCTTGCAGACGGGCATATTCGCTGGCGAAGTCCGCGTATTTCTTGGCGTGGCGCGGCACATGGCCGGTGTTCTGGCCAAGCACATCATCCGAGAACAGATATTGCGCGTGACCGGCGGGGCCAGCGCCCATCGAGATCAGGAACAGATCGGTCTTTTCCGCGATGGCTTGGGTGATCGAATGGGGGACGACCTCGATCTCGACCGCGAAAGCACCGGCGGCCTCAAGCGCCTTGCACTGTTGGTAGACCAGCTTGGCCGAGTCCAGCGTTTTGCCCACGGCCTTGAACCCGCCGGTCCATGTGGCCTTGGAGGGGATCAGCCCGACATGGCCGCAGACGGGCAAGCCATGATCGGCCATCGCGCGCACGGTCTGCAATGACCCCGAGCAATAGAATCCGTCCGCGCCATGTTTGAACAGCGGGAAGGCCCATTTCAGGAAATCGGCGGTGTCGCCGATCTCGTAGAAATTGTCGCCCGGAAAGGCAAAGGCGGTGGGGGCGGCCTCGCGGAAGCGGCGGTCAAAGATCATCGCGGGCGGGACGGACAGCAGTTCGACACCCGCCCTTTCGGCGGCTTCGGCCTCTTCCAGTGTTTCAACCCGCAGCATGGAATACTGGTGCTTGCCGCGATTGGCGCGCAGATCGGCGACGGTGGGGCGGCGTCTGGAGGCTGCCATCATGCCACCTGAATGAAGACACGGGCGCCCTCAACCTTGACGGGGTAGGTTTTCAGATTGACGCAGACGGGGGCGCGTTTCGCCTCGCCGGTGCGGTAATCGAACTGGCCGTTATGCTTGGGACATTCGATGACATGATCCATCACCAGCCCGCCGGACAGATGCACGTCCTCATGGGTGCATTTGCCTGCGGTGGCGTAGAATTTGCCATCGGGGGAATGGTAGATGGCATAGGTGGAACCGGCATGGTCAAAGCGGATCAGATCCTCTTGGTCGATGTCGTCGGTGGCGCAGGCGTCAATCCATTGGGTCATGGTCATCTCACTCGGCAGGGAAGGCTTGGGCGGGAACAGTTTGGGCGGGGGCTTGGCCAAGGGCCGAGACGTGGAAATCCTCGCGGTAGGGCTTGGCGGTGGCGGGCAGGGCGCGTTTGACGAAGTAATCCTCATACTTCAACTGGCGCAGCAGGGCGGGCCACATCTCGGCAAAGGCCTGTGCGATCGAGGTATTGGGCGCGGGCAGGTCGTTCTTGATGACCTCGTGCAGTTTCGGCAGCGCGTGGTAGGGGACCATCGGGAACATATGATGTTCGACGTGGTAATTCATGTTCCAGTAAATGAACCGGCTGATCGGGTTCATATAGACGGTGCGCGAGTTCAGGCGGTGGTCGATGACGTTATCGGCAAGGCCGCCGTGCTGCAAAAGTCCGGTCATCACATGGTGCCATGCGCCATAAAGCCGGGGCAGTCCGATCACCATCAAGGGCAGGATCGACTGCATCGCGACGGCCAGCGCGATGGTGGCGGCATAGATCGCGGTGGAAATCCGCGCCACCTTCACCACCTTGGACCATTCGCTTTGCGGCACATAGGTTTTCTCTTCGGCGGTGGGGCCGATAAAAGCGTTGTGCAGCATGCGCGGGAAGAAGTTGATCACATCGGGGATGCCGAAGAAGCCGAGGATCAGCTTGGCAAAGGCGGGCGGGCGCATGACGGCAATCTCGGGGTCGCGGCCCACGATATAGGTTTCCGAGTGGTGGCGCGCATGGCTCCACCGCCATGTGGCCGAGTTCCGCATGATCATGAAGGAGGCGATTTCATAGACGACATTGTTCATCCACGGCGTCTTGAAGGCGGTGCCGTGGCTGGCCTCGTGCCAGCGGCTGTCCGAGGCCGAGCCATATAGCACGCCGTAAGCCAGCCAGAACGGCACCGACCACCATGTTGGCCAAAGCGCGATGCCTGCGCCGGCAAAGGCGATCATCAGCCCGTAGAGCAGAAGGGTGTCGTGGATGGCGGGCTGATCGCTGCGCGTCATCAGGTCTTTCATCACCTTGCGCGGCACTTCGGTGTGATACCATTCGGCGGCGGACAGGCCGGATTCGACGGCGCGCGCCGCGTCGGGGCCAAGCAGGCTGTAATCACGTTTGGTCATGGGGCGCTCCTCTGCTCTCCATCTTGGCGGCAGAATAGAAGATTTATTCCATTTCACACAAGCTTTGCGCTGGCGGTTTTCGTCAGTTTTCGTCATAATCTGGAGGGATACTGAAGGTTAATCGTCAAGAGGCAGCAATGAAACGTCCGGGCATGGCAGAGCTTGCACAAGCGGCGGGGGTGTCGATTGCCACCGTGGACCGGTTTTTGAACGGGCGCGAGGCGGTGCGCGAGGACACGCGCATCCGCATCACCGAGGCGGCGCAGCGCATCGGGCATCCGGCGGCGCGGCGGCTGGTGCCGCAGGCAGCGGATTTGCCGGAACTGCGGTTCGGGGTGTTGCTGCACAAACAGGGGCAGGATTTCTACAAGGCCTTTGCCGATGAATTGCACCGCGCCGTAGCTTTGGTGCCGGGGGTGCGCGGGCGGTTGGTGCTGGAATTTTCGGTCAGCCAAGCCCCCAGCGAGATGGCGGGGCATCTGCGCGCGATGGCCGGACGCTGTGACGTCTTGGCGGCGACCGCCGTTAACCATCCCGAAGTTACCTCGGCGGTCGAGGAACTGGCCGCCAAGGGGTTGTCGGTGTTCTCGCTGCTGTCGGATTTTGCCCAAGGCGCGCGCGCGGGCTATATGGGCCTGAACAACTTGAAAGTGGGGCGAACGGCGGCATGGATGATGGCGCAGGCGATCCGGTTGCCGGGGGTGATGGCAATTTTTGTCGGCGGCCACCGCTGGCACGGGCATGAGCTGCGCGAAACCGGCTTTCGCAGCTATATGCGCGAATGTGCGCCGCATCTGACGGTTCTTGACCCTTTGGTTAACCTTGAGACGCGGCAGTTGACCTATGAAACCACCATGGGCCTGCTGGCACGCCAGCCGAATTTGCGCGGCATCTATGTGGCCGGTGGCGGGATGGAGGGCGCGATTGCGGCGCTGCGCGAGGCGCGACCCGTTGACAACATTGCGATGGTGGTGTCGGCGCTGACGCCAGACTCGCGTGCGGGTCTGGCCGAAGGGCTGGTGACGATGGTCACCGATACGCCGCTGGAAAAGCTGTGCCGCGAGCTTTTCGTCGCAATGGCGCGGGTGGCGACGGATGGGCCGCCGCAGGGCGGTATCCAGCATTTTCTGCCGCCTGATCTGCATGTGGCCGAGTCTATCTGATCCTGTGCGGTGAAGGTTTCATTTCAGTTCTCGTCAAAAATCGTCAGACACATGTGTTGACCTTGGAATTTTTTGTTTGATCAACATCGCAAATGGAATATCAATTCCATAACGGTGCCAAGCTGGTGCCGACTCGATGGAGACCTTCCCGAATGTTGCCCTTTGCTTTGAACCACATGACCACCCCGAATCTGGGCTGGGAGGCCTTTCTTGATCTGGCCAAGGATCTGGGATGCGTGGGCGTGGAATTCCGCAACGACTTCAAGACCGCGCTGTTCGATGGAGCCGATCCGGCTGTGGTGGGCGCTGCCGTCCGCGCCCGTGGCCTGCGGTTTCTGGCGCTGGCCGAGGTGAAGATGTTCAATGACTGGTCCGACGCCAAGCGCGCCGAGGCCGAGGCGCTGATGAAAATCGCCGTGGCGGGTGGGGCCGAGGCGATCAGCCTGATTCCGCGCAATGACAACGTGGCCACCTCGCGCGAGGACAGCCGCCGTGTGACCGAAGTGGCGCTGCGCGCATTGCTGCCGATGCTGAAGGCGCATGGGCTGAAGGCGATGGTCGAGCCGCTGGGCTTTGAGGTCTGTTCCTTGCGCTACAAGGACGTGCTGGCCGAGGTGATTGATGCGGTGGGCGGGCGTGGCACCTATTTCATGGTGCATGACACCTTCCATCACGCGCTGGCAGGCGGCGGGCCGATCTTTGCGGACCTGACGGGGATCGTCCATGTCTCGGGTGTGAAAGACAGCATCTATGTCAATGACATGCGCGACCCGCACCGTGTGCTGGTCGATGCCGATGACCTGCTGGGCAATGTCGCGCAAATCCGCGCGCTGCGGGCGGCGGGGTACACCGGTGCCATCAGCTATGAGCCGTTTGCGCCTTCGGTGCATGCGCTGGCCGATGCCAAACCGGCGCTGGCCGCATCTATGGACTTCATTCGCGCGGGCGTTGCGGCCTGAGGGGGTGGGTTGAAAATTGCAATGTGTATTGTAGTGCAATAAATGTTGCCAATTGGATCAGACTACGGTTTAGTGCCGATCTGAATACCGCCCCCGAAAGGGCGGTCCGGCGGGGAGAACGGTGTGCCGGACACCATCTTGTGGAGGAGAGACACATGAAGAAGACCCTTATGACCGCTGGTTTCGTTGCCCTGATGGGGACCAGCGCACTGGCAGACGGCATCGGCGTTTCGATGGCGAAGTTTGACGACAACTTCCTGACCGTGCTGCGGAACGGCATTGATGCCACCGCGACCGAGCTGGGCGTTTCGGTTCAGATTGAGGACGCGCAGAACGATGTGGCCAAGCAGTTGGACCAGATCAACAACTTCATCGCTTCGGGCGTTACGGCGATCATCGTGAACCCGGTTGACACCTCGGCCACCCAAGCCATGTCGGACGCGGCTGCCGCTGCTGGCGTCCCGCTGGTCTATGTGAACCGTCAGCCGATCAACGTTGACACCCTGCCGGACAATCAGGCTTTCGTGGCCTCGAACGAAGTGGACTCTGGCACGCTGGAAACCATCGAAGTCTGCGCGCAACTGAAAGCTGCGGGCAAGGACAAGGCCAACGTCTATGTGATGATGGGCGAGCTTTCCAACCAGGCCGCCGTGCAGCGCACCGCCGACATCCATGACGTGATGGCGGCTGGCAAATGCGCGGTCGAACTGACCATCATCGACGAGCAGACCGCGAACTGGTCGCGTGACGAAGCCCAGAACATGATGACCAACTGGTTGTCCACCGGCACGCCGTTTGACGGTGTGATCGCCAACAACGACGAAATGGCCATTGGCGCCATTCAGGCGATGAAGGCTGCAGGCATCGATATGGCTTCGGTCGTTGTCGGTGGCATCGACGCCACGCAAGACGCTTTGGCTGCGATGCAGGCGGGTGATCTGGACGTGACCGTATTCCAGAACGCGGCCGGTCAGGGCGCAGGCGCGCTGGATGCTGCGATCAAGCTGGCGGCCGGTGAAGCTGTCGAGCAGAAAGTCTACATCCCGTTCGAGCTGGTGACGGCAGCGAACGTGGCGGACTACGCTGCCAAGAACTGATCCTTCGGGATGAGTGGGGTGGCGCCGATGCGCCGCCCCTTTTCTCTTGCCGCGCGGGGAAACGCGGTGACAGGATTTAAAACGACATCATTGGGGGAGACTGCCGTGGCAGAGCCAACGCATGGCCTTGGGGGTTTGAAATATGACCCGTCCAAGAAGGCAAGACCGCAAGAATTCAACGTGTTCATCGCTTTTGTCGCCATCGTGGTGGCTTTCGAGGTGCTCGGCCGCCTGATCATTGGCGAAAGTTTTCTGTTCAACACCCGTGAAGGCACCGAAGGTCTGTTCAACACGCAGCGCCTGTCGATCATCATTTTGCAGGTGGCGACGGTGGGCATCATTGCCATCGGGGTGACGCAGGTGATCATCACCGGCGGCATCGATCTGTCGTCGGGGTCCATTGTGGGTGCGACGGCGATGGTCGCCATGAGTTTCGCACAAACCGCGCTGGTGAACGGCAACCCGAACCCCAAGGCGATTTTCGGCGACTGGGCGATGGATTTGCCGGTGCTGGTGCCGATTGTGGTCGGGCTTTCCGTCGGGCTTCTGGCGGGGTTGGTCAATGGCGCGCTGGTGGCCTATACCAAGATTCCGCCCTTTATCGCCACGCTGGGCATGATGGTTTCGGCGCGCGGATTTGCGCGCTGGTGGTCCACCGGCAACCCGATTTCCTTCCCGACCGAAAGCTATAATGCCATCGGGACAGGGATGCGTCCGGTTCTGGTTTTTGTGGCGCTGGCGGTGCTGTTCCACCTGATCATGACCTATACCAAATACGGCAAGCACAGCTATGCCATCGGGTCCAATGAGCAGGCCACGCGGATGTCGGGGATCAACGTCGACCGTCACAAGGTGCTGGTCTATGTGATCGCGGGGATGCTGGCCTCGATTGCGGCCATCGTGGTGTCCTCGAAGGGGCAGACCGCGCAGGCGAATATGGGGGTGATGTACGAACTTGACGCCATCGCCATGGCGGTGATCGGCGGGATTTCCCTGCAGGGCGGGCGCGGATCGATCATCGGCACGGTGATCGGGGCGCTGATCTTCGGGGTAATCATCTCGGGGTTCACCTTCCTCAAGCTGGACGCCTATTACCAAGAGATGGTGAAGGGCGCGATCATCATCGGCGCGGTTGTGCTGGACCAATGGCGGCAGAAAAGCCGCGCGAGGAGCTGAGCCATGAGCGATATCATTCTTGAAACCCGGGGCCTGACCAAACGTTATGGCGGTGTGCATGCGCTGGAGGATGCCAATTTCATCCTGCGCGCGGGCGAGCATGTGGCCGTGGTGGGCGACAATGGCGCCGGTAAATCGACCTTCGTGCGGCAGATCACGGCGGTGGAACAGCGCACGGCGGGATCGGTGTTCTTCGACGGGCAGGACGTGTCTTTCGCGGGGCCGTTGCAGGCGCGCGAGGCGGGCATTGAAACGGTTTTTCAGACTTTGGCGCTGGCCGATGATCTGGACGTTCCGTCCAACCTGTTTCTGGGGCGCGAGCTGTATAAATTCCGCCTTGGCCCGTTCTCGGTGCTGGATCGCAAGACCATGCGCGCCCGCACTCTGGAAGCCTTGAAAACCACGGCGGTGAAAATTCCCAATGTCGATAACCCGATCCGCAACATGTCGGGGGGGCAGCGGCAATGCGTGTCGATTGCGCGCACGGCGGCTTTCGCGTCCAAGCTGGTGATCATGGACGAACCCACCGCTGCCTTGGGCGTTCAGGAAACCGCGCAGGTGGAAAACATCATCCGCGGGCTGAAAGAACGCGGCGTGCCGCTGATTCTGGTCAGCCACAATCTGCGGCAGGTGTTCGATCTGGTGGACAGGATCGTCGTGTTTCGCCGTGGCAGGATCGTGGCCTCCTTGCGGAAAGACGAGACGGATGGCAATGACATCGTAAGCTACATCACCGGCGTGAAGGGCAATGGCGCGGAAACCGCCTTTGCCTGACCTTCGGGTGCCTGTTGGACTTGATATAACGGAGCGGGCATGCCCCGCGTAGGAGACTGCAAATGACTGTAAGATTTGGACTTTTGGGCGCTGGCCGCATTGGCAAGGTGCATGCCAAGGCCGTGACCAATGACGCGAATGCCCAGCTTGTGGCTGTGGCAGATGCTTTCCCGACGGCGGCACAGGCGATTGCCGATCAATATGGCTGCGATGTGCGCTCGGTCGAGGCTATTCTGGCCGCAAAGGACATCGACGCGGTGGTGATCTGCACCCCGACCGACACCCATGCCGATCTGATCGAAGCCTTCGTCAAAGCCGGCAAGGCCGTGTTCTGCGAAAAGCCGATCGATCTGTCGCTGTCGCGTGTGAAAGCCTGTCTTGAGGTGGTGCGCGCCCATAAAGGCACGCTGATGGTCGGCTTCAACCGCCGCTTTGACCCGCATTTCAAAGCCGTGCGCGCCGAGATCGACAACGGCACGATTGGCGATGTGGAAATGGTCACCATCACGTCGCGCGATCCGGGTGCGCCGCCGGTGGATTACATCAAGCGGTCGGGCGGGATTTTCCGCGACATGACGATCCATGATTTCGACATGGCGCGTTTTCTGTTGGGTGAAGAGATTTCGGAAGTGGTGGCTACGGCTGCGGTTCTGGTTGATCCGGCCATCGGCGCGGCAGGCGATTTCGATAGCGTTCAGGTCTTGCTGAAAACGGCGACCGGCAAGCAGGCGATGATCTCGAACTCGCGCCGCGCGACCTATGGCTATGACCAGCGCATCGAAGCGCATGGTGTGCTGGGTGCGGTTTCGGCGGAAAACCAGCGTCCGGTCTCGATCGAGGTGGCGACGGCTGCGGGCTATACCCGCCCCGCGCTGCATGATTTCTTCATGACCCGTTATATCGATGCTTACGCCGCCGAAATCGCCACCTTCATCGCGGCGTTGGGGGGCAAGGGCAAGGCCGAGCCTTCGGGCGAGGATGGGTTGATCGCGCTGGCCTTGGCCGATGCGGCGGTGAAATCCGTGGCCGAGGGCCGCGTGGTGAAAATGTCGGAAATCCTGTAAGCCATTGCTTGCAGTATATAAAACGCGGCAGGGGCAACCTTGCCGCGTTTTTCATTTTGACGCTGCGGCGGGGGCAAGGGGCAGGGGACTTGCCCGCCGCTGCTTTGGCGTGTTTGAGTGGCGGTGAAAACGGGGGATGGATGATGGCTGGCACCAAGGCAGGGCATGGCATTGCGCTTTGATCTGGTGATTTTCGATTGCGACGGGGTGCTGATCGATTCCGAGATCATCTCGGCCAGCATGTTGATCGAGGAACTGGCTTTGCTGGGGGTGAGGATCGATCTGGATTATGTGGCCAAGCATTTTCTGGGCCGCAGCTATCCGACGGTGATGCAGACCATCCGGCAAGAGTTCAACCTGACCCTGCCGCCTGCGTTCGAGGACCAATACCGCGCGCGGCTTCTGGCGGCCTTCGAGTCTGACTTGAAGATCATGCCGGATGTCGCGGGGGTGATCGCTGGCTTGGGCGTGCCGTTCTGTATTGCCACATCGTCCAGCCCGATGCGGGCGGCGAAGTCGCTGGATATGGTGGGGCTGGGGCATCTGGCGGGGCCGCGTCTGTTCACCTCCAGCATGGTGGCGCGGGGCAAACCTGCGCCGGATCTGTTCTTTCACGCCGCAAACTGCATGGGGGCAGAGCCTGCGCGCTGTCTGGTGATCGAGGATAGTCTGACCGGCATTCGCGCGGCCAAGGCGGCGGGGATGCCGGTCTGGCGCTTTACCGGTGGCAGCCATCTGAAAAACCGCGTTCTGGACGAACCCGAAGACGCCCGCCCTGACATGCGGTTTGCATCCTTCGCGGCCTTCTACGACATTGCGCCAGACCTGAAGGGGCAGCCATGAGCCGCATCGAACCCGAACCCAGCCTGAATGACGAAGCTGCCCGCGCGGGCTGGCTTTATTATGTGGGGGGGATGACGCAGGACCAGATTGCCTCGGAACTGGGGGTTTCGCGGCAAAGGGCGCAGCGGTTGGTCAGTCGGGCGATGGCGGACGGGTTGATCCATGTGCGGCTGAACCATTCCATCGGCGCCTGTCTGGATCTGGAGCAGGCCTTGAAGGCGCGGTTCCAGATGACCCGCTGTCGGGTTGCGCCGGGATTGGGGCCGGGAGCGGACGGGGTGCGCGCGATTGCACCCGCGGCGGCGGCGGAACTGGAGCGGTTTCTGCGGATGCCCGATCCTTCGGTGATCGGGCTTGGCACGGGGCGGGCGCTGCGCGGCATGGTGGACGCGATGGCCCCGATGGATGCCGAACAGCATCGGCTGGTGTCGCTGATCGGCAATATCGCCCCCGATGGTTCGGCCAGTTTCTTTGACGTGGTGATGCGGATCGCCGACAAGGTGCGCGCGCCGCATTACCCGATGCCGGTGCCGGTGATCAGTCCGACCTCGGCGGAAAACGCGGCGTTTCATGCGCTGGGTCCGGTGAAAAAGGTGGTCGATCTGGCGCGGGCGGCGGATGTGATTTTCGTGGGCGTCGGGCAGATGAGCAATGACGCCCCGCTGCTGAAGGACGGATTCGTCAGCAGGTCGGAACTGGACGAGATGCAGGCGGCGGGGGCCGTCGGTGAAGTTGCCGGTTGGGTCTATGATTCGGCGGGGATATACCTTGATGTCGGCACCAACACGCGCACCGGCGGGGTGCGTGTTACCCCCGGACTGGCGCGGCCCTCGATCGGAATTGCTGCGGGCGCATCCAAGGTTCCAGCCATTTCTGCCGCGCTGAAATCCGGCATTATCAACGGTTTGGTGACAGACGAACCCACAGCCCGCGCCCTGCTGCTACAGGCCTGACCTTCGCATTTGCGGCGGATAAAGGGGCTTGACGGATGCCACCCAGATATGAGCAATTACTCACCAAGCGATGAAATGCTCAATCGCTGATCTGGGAGGATACATATGAACAAGACGCTTCGCGCGCTGTTTGGCGCGACGGCTTTGCTTACCCTTGCGGGTGTGGCAGCGGCCGAAACCACGATCACCGTCGCCACCGTGAACAACGGTGACATGATCCGCATGCAGGGTCTGATGGACGATTTCTATGCCAAGAACCCCGACATCAAGGTCGAGTGGGTCACGCTGGAAGAGAACGTCCTGCGCCAGAAAGTCACCACCGACATCGCCACCAAGGGCGGCCAGTTCGACGTGCTGACCATCGGCACCTATGAAGTTCCGATCTGGGGCAAGGCCGGTTGGCTGGTTGGCCTGAACGACCTTCCCGCCGAATGGGACAAGGCCGACCTGCTGCCCGCCATCGCCGGTGGTCTGACCGTGGACGGCGAGCTTTATGCCGCGCCCTTCTACGGCGAATCCTCGATGGTGATGTATCGCAAGGATCTGATGGAGGCCGCTGGCCTGACCATGCCCGAAGCCCCGACCTGGGCCGACATCAAAGCCGCCGCCGCCGCCATGACCAACAAGGACGCCGAGCAATACGGCATCTGCCTGCGTGGCAAAGCTGGCTGGGGCGAGAACATGGCCTTCCTGACCGCCATGTCGAACTCGTTCGGTGCCAAGTGGTTTGACGAAAACTGGAACCCGCAATTCGACCAGCAGCCGTGGAAAGACACCCTGTCGTTCTACCTTGACCTGATGAACGAATACGGTCCCCCCGGTGCCTCGAACAACGGCTTCAACGAAAACCTTGCGCTGTTCCAGCAAGGCCATTGCGGCATGTGGATCGACGCGACTGTTGCGGCGTCTTTCGTGACGGGCAAAGACTCGACCGTGGCCGACAAGGTTGGTTTCGCACTGGCCCCCGACAACGGTCTGGGCAAGCGTGGCAACTGGCTCTGGGCTTGGTCGCTGGCCGTTCCGGCTGGTTCCGCCAAGGTTGATGCCGCCAAGACCTTTGTGGCTTGGGCGACGTCGAAGGAATACACCGCGCTGGTTGCTTCGAAAGAAGGCTGGGCGAACGTGCCTCCGGGAACCCGCACCTCGCTTTATGCGAACCCGGATTACCAGTCGGTGCCGTTTGCCAAGATGACGCTGGACAGCATCAACTCGGCTGATCCGACCCAGCCGACGGTTGATCCGGTGCCTTACGTTGGCGTGCAGTTCGTCGCGATCCCCGAGTTCCAGGGCTTTGCCACGGCTGTCGGCCAGCAGTTCTCGGCAGCGCTTGCTGGCACCACCTCGGTCGATGACGCCTTGGCCGCAGCGCAAGAGCTGACCAAGACCGAAATGACCAAGGCCGGTTACATCAAGTAACCGACTGATCTGCGGGGCCGATCCTCCCAAGGCGGCCCCGCTTTTTCTTTCCCGCAACAGGAGCCGACAATGGCCACCGCCCATTCCCGCACCGCTGCTAGGCTGATGGTTTCCCCCGCCGTTATCCTGTTGTTTTTGTGGATGATTGTTCCCTTGGGGATGACCGTTTACTTTTCTTTCCTGCGCTATAACCTGCTGACCCCCGGCACGTCTTTTGCGGGCCTCGACAACTATTATTACTTCCTGACCAATGCCGCGTTCTGGGATGCGCTGGTCAATACCATCACGCTGGTGGTGGGGGTGCTGCTGATCACGGTGTTTGGCGGGATTGGCCTTGCGCTGCTGCTGGATCAGCCGATGTGGGGGCAGGGGATCGTGCGGGTGATGGTGATCGCCCCGTTCTTCGTGATGCCCACCGTGTCGGCGCTGGTCTGGAAGAACATGTTCATGAACCCCGTGAACGGCATGTTCGCCCATATTGCCAAGGCCTTGGGATTTGCTCCCTATGATTTTCTGGCCCATGCGCCGCTGCTGTCGATCATCGTGATTGTGGCTTGGGCTTGGCTGCCGTTTTCGACGCTGATCCTGCTGACCGCGCTGCAATCGTTGGACCGCGAGCAGCAAGAGGCGGCGGAAATGGATGGCGCGTCCACGCTGTCGCGCTTTTGGTATCTGACCGTGCCGCATTTGACCCGCTCGATCACCGTGGTCATCCTGATCCAGACGATCTTCCTGCTGTCGGTTTTTGCGGAAATTCTGGTGACCACCAACGGCGGCCCCGGCACCGCATCGACCAACATCCCCTACCTTGTCTACGCCCAGTCCCTGCTGTCGTTTGACGTGGGCGGAGGCTCCGCCGGTGGCATCGTTGCCGTCATCCTTGCCAACATCGTTGCCTTCTTCCTGATGCGGATGATCGGCAAGAATCTGGACGCATGAACATGGCCCGCAAAATCACCCAAACCCGCAAGACCACCGTCACTGTTATCGCGTGGATCATCGGTTTCCTGATCTTCTTCCCGATCCTGTGGACGATCCTGATGAGCTTCAAATCCGAAGGCGATGCCATCAAGGCACCTTTGGCGATGCTGACCTCGCACTGGACGCTGGAAAGCTATGGCGAGGTGCAGGAGCGTTCTAACTATCTGCGGTTCTTTATGAATTCGGTGGTGATCTCGCTGGGGTCCACCATTCTTGCGCTGGTGATCGCCATTCCTGCGGCATGGTCGATGGCCTTTGTGCCGGGGCGGCGGACCAAGGATCTGCTGATGTGGATGCTGTCAACCAAGATGATGCCCGCCGTGGGGGTGCTTGTGCCGATGTATCTGATGTTCCGCGATTTTGGTCTGCTGGACACCCGCACGGGGCTGGTGGTGGTGCTGACGCTGATCAACCTGCCGATCGTGGTCTGGATGCTTTACACCTATTTCAAGGAAATCCCCGGCGAGATCCTTGAGGCGGCGCGGATGGATGGCGCAAATCTGCGCTCGGAAATCCTGTATGTGCTGACGCCGATGGCGGTGCCGGGGATCGCGTCGACCATGCTGCTGAACATAATTCTGGCATGGAACGAGGCGTTCTGGACACTGCAACTGACCACTTCCGACGCGGCCCCTTTGACGCAGTTCATCGCGTCCTACTCCTCCCCCGAAGGCCTGTTCTACGCGAAACTGTCGGCGGCCAGCACGATGGCCATCGCCCCGATCCTGATCCTTGGCTGGTTCAGCCAGAAGCAACTTGTCCGCGGTCTGACCTTCGGCGCGGTTAAATAGAGGTTCCCATGGGCAAGATTACCCTAACATCCGTTCGTAAATCCTTCGGCGAAGTCGATGTGATCCCCTCGCTTGACCTGTCGATTGAGGATGGCGAGTTTGTCGTCTTTGTCGGCCCCTCGGGCTGCGGCAAATCCACCCTGCTGCGCCTGATCGCGGGGCTTGAGGATACCACCTCGGGCAGCATTTCTATCGACGGGCAGGACGCGACCGACCTGCCGCCCGCGCGGCGCGGTCTGGCGATGGTGTTCCAGTCCTATGCGCTTTATCCGCATATGTCGGTGAAGAAAAACATCATGTTCCCGCTGAAAATGGCGGGGATGGATGTGGCCGAGGCCGAGGCCAAAGTGGCCAATGCCGCGAAAATCCTGAACCTGACCAATTATCTGGACCGCAAGCCCGGTCAGCTTTCGGGCGGCCAGCGCCAGCGTGTTGCCATTGGCCGGGCGATTGTGCGCGAACCGAAAGCGTTCCTCTTTGACGAACCCTTGTCGAACCTTGACGCGGCCTTGCGCGTGAACATGCGGCAGGAAATCTCGGAACTGCACCAGACGCTGAAAACCACGATGATCTATGTGACCCATGATCAGGTTGAAGCCATGACCATGGCCGACAAGATCGTGGTGCTGAACGCAGGCCGGATCGAACAGGTGGGCAGCCCGCTGGAACTGTATCGCAGCCCCGCGAATACCTTTGTTGCCGGTTTCATCGGCAGCCCCAAGATGAACCTGATTACAGGGGCCGAAGCCGCCAAGCACAGCGCCACCACCATAGGCATCCGTCCCGAACATCTTGATATTGTTGCCGATGGCCCGTGGCAGGGCGTGGTGGGCCTGTCGGAACATCTGGGATCGGACACCTTCCTGAAGGTGGCCGTGGCAGGGATGGAGCCGATCACCGTGCGCGCAGGGGGCGAGTTGAACCTGCACCATGGCGACAGGATCAGCCTCGCCCCGCAGGCTGGCAAACTGCACCGCTTTGGGGCTGACGGAAAGACACTGGCATGAGACTACTTGGAAAAACCGCCCTGATCACAGGGTCCGCCCGTGGTATCGGGCTTGAATTCGCCCGCGCCTATATTGTGGAAGGCGCAATGGTCGCGCTGGCCGATATCAACGCTTCGGCGGTCGCTGCGGCTGCCGCCGAATTGGGACCGCAAGCCATCGGCGTCCAGATGGATGTGACGTCGCAGGCTTCGATTGATGCGGGCTTTGCCAGTGCCATCGCGCAGATGGGGCATCTGGATATTCTGGTGAACAACGCCGCGCTGTTCTCGGCCGCCCCCATCGACGAGATCACGCGCGCCGATTATGAACGTTTGTTCGCCGTAAACGTCTCGGGCACGCTGTTTTGCCTGCAGGCCGCCGCGCGCCATATGATTGCGAGCGGAAAAGGCGGCAAGATCATCAACATGGCGTCCCAAGCGGGGCGGCGGGGCGAGGGGTTGGTGGCTGTCTATTGCGCCAGCAAGGCCGCCGTCATCAGCCTGACCCAAAGCGCGGGGCTGGGGCTGATCGAACACGGCATCAACGTCAATGCCATTGCGCCGGGTGTGGTGGACGGTGAGCATTGGGACGGCGTGGACGCATTTTTCGCCAAATATGAAAAGAAACCGCTGGGCCAGAAAAAACGCGAAGTGGGCGAAGCCGTGCCGTTTGGCCGGATGGGAACCGCTGCCGATCTGACCGGCATGGCAATCTTTCTTGCCACCCCCGAAGCAGATTACATCGTCGCCCAGACCTTCGGGGTCGATGGCGGAAACTGGATGGCCTGAGCATGAACACCGCGCAAACCCCCGCCTATGACCGCAGCAAACTGACTGCCGGTATCGTCCACATCGGCCTTGGCAATTTTCACCGCGCGCATATGGCCGTCTATCTGGACGACCTTTTCGCCAAGGGGCAAAGCCTTGACTGGGCGATCCTTGGGGCAGGGGTGCGCGAGGGCGACGCCAAGATGCGCGAGGCGTTGCTGGCGCAGGACTGCCTTTCGACCGTGATCGAGCTGGACCCCGCAGGCAAATCCGCCCGCCGGATCGGGTCGATGATCGGGTTTATCGAAGTGCAGCCGGACAATGCCGCCCTGATCGCCGCGATGGCGGACCCGCAAATCCGCATCGTTTCCCTGACCGTGACCGAAGGCGGCTATTTCATTGATCCGGCCACCGGCCAGTTCGACCCCACCGCGCCCGAGATCGTGGCCGATGCCGCCCATCCGCACCGCACCGCCTTTGGCGCGATCATCGCGGCGCTGAAAGCGCGGCGGGCGGCGGGGACCGCGCCATTTACCGTGATGTCCTGCGACAACCTGCCCGGAAACGGCCATGTGACGCAGGATGCCGTGACCGGACTTGCGCGTCTGTCCGATCCCGCGCTGGCCGACTGGATTGCTGCAAATGTGGCTTTCCCGAATGGCATGGTGGACCGCATCACCCCCGCCACCGGCCCGCGTGAACGCGCGATGGCGGAAAGTTTCGGCCTGCAAGATCCGGTTCCCGTCACCTGCGAGCCGTTCCGGCAATGGGTGCTGGAAGACAACTTCCCCGCAGGCCGCCCCGCGCTGGAACAGGTGGGCGTCACCTTCTCGCGCCATGTCCATGCCTATGAGGCGATGAAAATCCGCATCCTGAACGGCGGGCATGCCACGATTGCCTATCCGGGCGGTTTGCTCGACATTGAATATGTGCATGAGGCGATGGCGCATCCGCTGATCCTTGGCTTCCTGAACAAGCTGGAGACCACCGAGATCATCCCCACCATCGCGCCGGTGCCGGATACCGATCTGAACGCCTATTATGCTGAAATCGTGCAGCGGTTCTCGAACCCCGAAGTGGCCGACACCGAACGCCGCCTGTGCCTTGACGGATCGAACCGGCAGCCGAAATTCATCGTGCCGCCTTTGCGCGACCGTCTGGCGGCAGGGCAAAGCGCCGAGGGGCTGGCGCTGGTATCCGCGCTGTGGTGTCGCTATTGCACCGGCACGTCGGATCACGGCACGCATATTCCGCCGAATGATCCGAACTGGGATGCGCTGCAGGCCACGGCCATCGTGGCACAAACCAATCCGCAGGCATGGCTGGAACAGCGCACGATCTATGGCGATCTAGCGGACCATGCAGGCTTTGGCGCAAGCTTTGCCCGCCATCTGGCCCGCATCCGCGATCACGGCACCGAAGCGGCCCTGCGCGCCTATATTGCGGGCTGAGGTTTTCGCTTGTCTTGAGGTGGCCGGCCTTCGCAGGGCCACCTTCGCAGGGCCGGTCACTTTCGTTTGGGCTGTCAGCGCGCTGCGGGCATGATCCGTCCAACGCTTAGGGCGCTTGCGGCAGCCATCGCGCCTGCGGTGGCAAGGCACAGCGAAAGCCCGCCGATCTGATAGCTGATCCCCGACAGCAGCGTGCCGATCAACCGGCCCGCCGCATTGGCCATATAGTAAAAGCCCACATCCTGCGACACCCGCTCGGCGCGGCTGAGGGCAAGGATCAGATAGGAATGCAACGCCGAGTTCACCGCCAAGACAAAGCCGAACAGCAGCAGCCCTGCCACAAGGCTGATGGTCAGCCAAGGCGCAGGCGCGGGGGCCAGCAGGGCCAATCCGGCAAGGATCAGCGGGATCGGCACCAAGGCCGTGGCCCAGACCGATGCCATGCGGGCCTGCCCCGTGGCGGGCAGCAGGCGCGGGGTGGCGGCCTGCACCGCGCCATAGGCGATGATCCACAGTGCCATGAACCCTCCGATCAGAAAGAAGGCGGCGCGGCGGCTGTCGGGGCTGCCATCCGACAGAACCGACTGGAAATAAACCGGAATCCCCACCACGAACCACACATCGCGCGCCCCGAACAGGAACATCCGCGCCAGCGACAGCCGGTTGATCTGGGTGTCTTTCGACCAGACCGAGCCGAGTTTGGTTCCCTTTTTGCCCGCAGGCAGGCCCTTGGGCAAAAACAGCGCCACGGCCAGCAAGATTGCCGCCAGCACCGCCGCCATCGCCCAGACCGCCGCCTGAAACCCAGCCAGCGCCAGCAGGGCCGCGCCAAGGAAGAACCCCACCCCCTTGACCGCGTTCTTTGATCCGGTCAGCGCGGCCACCCAGCGAAACAGCGCGCCTTCCGTCTCGGGGGCCAGCAGCTTGACCGCCGATTTCGACGACATCTTGGTCAGGTCTTTCGCCACGCCCGACAGCCCTTGCACCCCCATCACGAAGGCGACCGAGGCTGCGATGCTCCATGCAGGGTCAAGCAGGGCCAGCGCGGCCAGTGCCACGATCTGCAACGCCAGCCCCGCATACAGCGTGGCCGCAAGGCCAAAGCGCGCCGCGATCCATCCCGCCGCCAGATTGGTGACGATGCCCGCCACCTCATAGAGCACGAACAGCCAAGCCAGTTGCAGCGCGCCAAAGCCCAAGGCGTTGAAATGCAGCAGCACCAGCATCCGCAGCGCGCCATCGGTCAGCATGAAGGCCCAATAGGCGGCCGTGACGGCGGCATAGGCGTGCAGCGGTTTCATAGCGTGCCTGCGACCATGCGGGTGATGTCGGCTAAGCGGCAGGCATAGCCCCATTCGTTGTCATACCACGCGTAGACCTTCACCTGCGTGCCTGCGATCACCATCGTGGACCTTGCATCGATGATCGAGGACCGCGGGTCGTTGACGTAATCGGAGGACACCAGCGGGCGGGTCTCATAGCCCAAAATCCCTGCCAGCGGCCCTTCGGCGGCGGCGGCGAAAAGCGCGTTCACCTCTTCGGCACTGGTTTCCCGCGCCACTTCGAACACGCAATCGGTGATCGAGGCATTCAGCAGCGGCACGCGGATGGCATGGCCGTTCAGCCGCCCCGCCAGTTCGGGATAGATCAGCGTGATCGCCGTGGCCGATCCGGTGGTGGTGGGGATCAGGTTCATCAGGGCCGACCGCGCGCGGCGCATGTCCTTGGCGGGGCGGTCCACGATGGTCTGGGTGTTGGTCACATCATGGATGGTGGTGATCGAGCCGTGCTTGATGCCAAGGGATTCGTGGATCACCTTGACCACAGGGGCAAGGCAGTTGGTGGTGCAACTTGCCGCCGTGATCAGGTTGTGCTGCGCCGCATCATAAAGCTGATGGTTCACGCCATAGACCAGATTAAGCGCGCCGCCATCCTTGACCGGTGCCGAAACCACCACCTTTTTCACGCCCGCCGCGTAATAGGGCGCAATCTTGGCCGCTGTCTTGAAGACGCCGGTGCAGTCGATCACCAGATCGACGCCCAGTTCGGCCAAGGGCAGATCCTCGATCTTTTTGGCGTGGGTCAGCCGGATCTGCTGGCCGTTCAGGGTCAGGCTGTCCGCATCATGCGAAATATCGGCCCGCCAGCGTCCGTGGACAGAGTCAAACTCCATCAGAAGGGCGTGCTGTTCGGCATCGCCCGCGACATCGTTCAGCAGCACGATCTGGCCTGCGGCGCCTGTGTCGATCAGGTCACGCAGCACAAGCTTTCCAATCCGGCCAAGGCCGTTCAGGGCAATACGGGGCATGGGATTTCCTTAGATATGGCCAAGATCATCAAGGCGGTGTTGCAGGGCCAGCCGGTCAAGCTGATCGAAAGACAGCGCGGCAAAGCCGGTCAGGCGCTTGTGCAATTCGGCATAGGTGCGCGCAAAGGCCAGCGCCTTTTCGGCATCGGTGCCGGTGGCCTTGACCGGATCGGGCAGGCCCCAATGCGCCGTCATCGGCTGACCGGGCCAAGGCGCACATTCCTCGGATGCCGCCGCATCGCAGACGGTAAAGACGAAATCCATCTGCGGCGCGTCGGGCTGTTCAAATTCCGAGATATGCTTGGAGCGCAGACCCGACACATCATGGCCTGCACGTTCAAGCACGGTGATGGCATAGGGGTTCAGCGCGGTTCCCGGCCGTGTTCCCGCCGAAAAGGCACGGAACCGGCCCGCGCCCAGATCGTTCAGAATGGCTTCGGCAAAGATCGAGCGGGCCGAATTGCCCGAGCAGATGAAAAGCACGTTATAGGGTCGGGTCATGGCAGCCTCGGTTTCAGGAAGGGCAGGGCAAAGGCCGGGACGCCCCCGGCAGCAGTCGTTCACCAGATAGGCCACCAGCGCGCCCGCGCGGTCCAGATCGACGGTGTAAAACAGGGACCGCCCGTCGCGCTGGTGCCGGATCAGGCCCACCTGCTCCAGCGCCGCCAGATGGTGCGACAGGGTGTTCTGTTTCAGATCAAGGGATTGGGCGATCTCGGTCGGGCGCACGCCTTGCGGGGCGTGGCGCATCAACAGCCGGAACACGGCCAGACGCCCCGGACTGCCGAGAGTTGCGAAGGTAGAGGTGGCATCTATTATTTCCATAAATCGGGAATAATAGAATTGATGCCCTGCGCCAAGTGAATGTTTTGTAACGGGCAGGGCGGGGGCAATGGAAAAGGGGCGGCCCGTTGCCGGACCGCCCCGCACTCGTTACGAAAAGACCCGCGCTTATTCGGCGGTCAGGCGCAGAACGGCGATGTTCTTGCTGCCATCGGCGGCGGCGGTGGTGCCAGCCAGCACGATCAGCCGATCACCCTGAACCGCGACGCCATTTGCCATATCATCGCCATCGCCCAGCGAGATATTGACGATGCCGTTCTCGGTGCCGTCATCGGCGGTGCCAAAGCCCTGATCCAGCGCGCCATCGGTTTCATAGCGCAGCACGGCGATATTGGTGCTGTCGCCCTCTTGGTGATAGCCGCCGACCACGATCTTGCCATCGGCCTGCAGGGCTACACCGGTGGCAAAATCATTGCCTTCACCCAGCGAGGTGCTGACAAAGCCGTTCGGAGTGCCATCCTCGGCCACGCCAAAACTGTCATCCGCCGCGCCATCCGTGTTCAGACGGGCAAGGATGACGTTGCTGCTGCCATCGGCGGTGACCGAGTCGCCGACCACAACAATCTTGCCATCCGCCTGCACCGCCACATCGCGGGCGATGTCATTGCCGTCGCCCAGCGAGACGTTGACGATGCCGTTCTCGGTGCCATCCTCGGCGGTGCCAAAGGCCTGATCCAGCACGCCCGCAGCATCATAGCGCGACACCGCGATATTGGTGCTGCTGCCCTCTTCGTGATAGCCCGCAACGACGATCATGCCATCGGCTTGCAGCGTCAGCGCGGTGGCGAAATCATTGCCCTCCCCAAGCGAGGTGCTGACAAAACCGTTCGGCGTGCCATCTTCCGAAACGCCAAAGCTGTCATCCGCCGAACCATCCGCATTCAGCCGTGCGACGATCACATTGCTGCTGCCATCGGCTGACACCGAGTCGCCCGCGATCACGATCTTGCCATCGGCCTGAATGGCCACATCGCGCGCGATGTCATTGCCATCCCCCAGCGAGATATTGACGATGCCGTTTTCGGTGCCGTCATCGGCGGTGCCAAAGCTTTGGTCCAGCGTGCCATCCACATTCACGCGCAACACCACCATATTGGTGCTGCTGCCCTCTTCGTGAAAGCCCACCACGACGACTTTGCCATCGGCCTGCACGGCGGCGGCGGTGCCGAAATCATTGCCATCGCCCAGCGAGATATTCACCACGCCATCGGGGGTGCCATCCTCGTTGCCTACGCCAAAACCGGCATCAAAGGAACCATCAGCGGTGTATTTCACCAGCACGATGTCATTGCTTTGGCCGTTGTAACGGTTGCCCACCACGATCAGCTTGCCATCTTCGGCCAAGGCAAGGCCGTTGGCCACATCATCGCCATCGCCCAGCGAGGTGCTGACCACGCCCGCAGGCGTGCCGTCTTCTTCGCCCGCGCCAAAGCTGGCATCCAGCATTCCCGCCGTGCCAGCCGCCCATGCCGCCGTCGCAGCCACCAGAGCCACCGCCGAAGTGGCCGCCAAAAGCCGCGATTTCAGGGGGGATACAGATTGAAAAGACATGGAGTCTCCCGTTCATTTGCTATGTCAAATTCTACGGGTCAGACATTTGCCGTAATTTCCGTGCCAATGCCAACCCTGAATTATGAGCAAATATGAGCGGGCGATCAGGCGGCGATCTGGTCCAGACGCAACAGGTGTTCGATCTGGGGCGCATCGTCCGGGGCGCAGGATTCATAGCTCATGTCAATGACATGGCGCTGGCCGATCTTGCGGAACAGGATGTGCCAGCGGTGTTTGTAGAACACCTCCAGATCAACGGCGGTGTCGACATGGTTGACGCTGACGCCCGAGGCCATCACGATATCGTCTGAGAGGATTCCGCTGATCGTGTCGCCATCAGACAGCATTTGCTGCGCCTCACCGACCAGATCATCGCGCAGCATTGCGCCGGACATGGTTGCAAGTTCCGGCCAAAGCGCCGCAAAACCCTGCGACCGCGCCAAAAGCCGCACCCCGTCCAGATCATAAAGCGCGCGCAGGCCAGCAAGGCGGGAAATGGAGGCGCGTTCGATGGCCAGCTCATCGCGGCTGGTTTTGGACATCAAGGCCTGTAGCCGCAGGGCGGTCTGCGCCGATGGCACATCGCGCCCGCGTTCCCAATGCGAGACCGCACTTTGGCTGACGCCCAGCATCTGGGCCAGATACTCCTGCTTGATGGCATTGGCCTTGCGCCAAGCCGTCAGGTCTGTGCCAAAATTTCTCATGGATGCGATACCATAGCTGTGCCCATGCCATGGCTTCGCCTGCCGTGCGCGGTCTCGCAAGCTATCAAAAGGCTAAGCCGGTGGCACAAATAGACGGTCTTTGCCTAGGGCTTCACACGCAACGCCCGGGCGGCGGCCTGCAGGGTCTGAAAGGTGTGGTATCGCCGGGCATGCAGGGCCTCAAGCGCACCGCCCGCAGGGGTAACGCTGTGTTTGGGGCGCGACATCGCGGCCGGAATATCGGCATAGCCGCCCGCCGCCAGAATGGCCGAGCCAAGCAGCACCGGTTCGGCGGCTTCGGTGGCCACAACGGCAACCCCGCAGGCACCCGCCAGAATTTGCCGCACCAGATCATGCTGCCCCGCGCCGCCACTGATCAGCACGCGCCTGACCTGCCCACCGTGTCTAACAGGCTGGCGAGTCTCATGATCGGCCATGCTGCCCAACTGTCGTCGCCACCGGCAATCCGAGAAAGAGCTTCGTTAATTTTCAAGGGTATAAATGGTGCTGCAAGAGAGGATTGAACTCTCGACCTCTCCCTTACCAAGGGAGTGCTCTACCACTGAGCTACTGCAGCGCCGTTCGCTTTGACGACCGTTTCGTCTGGCGTGGCGGCTGATTAGACGCATTCGCGCGGGGGTGCAAGAGCATTTTCGCACGATCTATGGACCCTTTTTTCGGCTTGGGCTAAGGATAGTGCAATGCAGCAGAACCCCGAAAAGCCAAAAGCCCCGAAACCCGCTCCGCCGACTTCCGCCCAAGTGCGCGAAGAGCGGTTGAAAGCGGCGCTCAAGGCCAATATGGGCCGCCGAAAGGCGCAGGCGCGCGCGCAGGCTTTGGCGCGGGCCGATGATGCTGATGATGACACCAAGAATAAGTAAGGCGGGCAGATGGATTCGATTCTGGTAAAGGGCAACGGGGCGCTGAACGGGGTGATCCCGATTGCGGGGGCCAAGAATGCGTGCCTGACGCTGATGCCCGCGACCTTGCTGTCGGAGGAGCCGCTGACGCTGACCAATGCGCCGCGCCTGTCGGATATCGCCACCATGACGCAGCTTTTGCAGTCTTTGGGTGCGGAAGTGGCCAGCCTGCAGGATGGGCTGGTGCTGGCGATGTCCAGCCACAAGATCGACAACCACACCGCCGATTATGACATCGTGCGCAAGATGCGGGCCTCGATCCTTGTGCTGGGGCCGATGCTGGCGCGGGACGGGCATGCGATCGTGTCACTGCCGGGGGGCTGTGCCATTGGCGCGCGCCCTGTCGATCTGCACCTGAAGGCGCTTGAGGCGATGGGGGCCGAGTTGGACCTGCGCGATGGCTATGTCCATGCACGCGCCATTGGCGGGCGGCTGACGGGGGCGGTGTTCGAATTCCCCTTCGTGTCGGTCGGGGCCACCGAGAATGCACTGATGGCGGCAACGCTGGCCAAAGGCACCACGGTTCTGAAAAACGCCGCGCGCGAGCCGGAAATCGTTGACCTTGCCCGCTGCCTGCGCCGCATGGGCGCGCAGATCGAAGGCGAAGGCACCAGCACGATCACCATTCAGGGCGTGGATCGTCTGGGCGGGGCGACCCATCCGGTTGTGACTGACCGGATCGAGCTTGGCACCTATATGCTGGTGCCCGCGATCTGCGGAGGCGAGGTGGAATGTCTGGGCGGGCGGCTGGATCTGGTCGGCGCTTTTGCCGAAAAGCTGGACGAGGCAGGGATTTCGGTGACGGAAACCGAGCGTGGGCTGAAAGTTTCGCGCAAGAATAGCCGCGTGAAGGCGGTCAATGTCACGACCGAGCCTTTCCCGGGATTTCCGACCGACCTTCAGGCGCAGATGATGGCGCTGCTCTGCACGGCGGATGGCGTTTCGGTGCTGGAAGAGAAAATCTTCGAGAATCGCTTCATGCATGCGCCCGAACTGCTGCGGATGGGGGCCAAGATCGACGTGCATGGCGGCACCGCCACCGTGACCGGCGTGGAAAAGCTGCGGGGCGCGCGCGTGATGGCGACCGATCTGCGGGCATCCGTCAGCCTGATTCTGGCGGGGCTTGCCGCCGAAGGCGAAACCGTCGTCAGCCGCGTTTACCACCTTGACCGCGGCTATGAGCGGGTCGAGGAAAAGCTGCGGGCTTGCGGCGCGCAGATCGAACGGATCAAGGCATGAGCGACGCGCGGTTCGAGGATGCGGAAACCGGCCCCCTGCGCCTGATCGCGCAGGATGCCGAAGGCTTGGGCGTGTTCTCGGCGCTGGTGCAGGACGCGGTGTTTCCGATCATGGAAATGACCTATGCCCGCGCGCGCCGCCGCTTTGCGCTGATGCTCAACCGCTTTCGCTGGGAGGACCGGATCGAGGCGGAGCGCACGGGCCGCCCCTATGAACGGGTGCAATCGCTGCTGGTGTTCGAGGATGTTCTGGCGGTGCGGACCACAGGCATTGATCGCAGCGATGGCGAGACCGTGCTGTCCTTGCTGCAAATCACCTATGCGCCGGGGCCGGATGGCACCGGCACCGTGACGCTGGTTCTGGCGGGCGACGGGGCGATTGCGCTGGAGCTTGAGGCGTTGGATGCCACCCTGCGCGATGTGACCAAGCCCTATATCGCGCCTTCGCGCAAACGCCCCAGCCACGATTAATCCTTGGTGGATTTGCCCGTGCTGATCTGCACCTGATTTTTGGTGCTTGGCGTCGCGATGGCAGGTTTCGCCTTTTCCTTTTTCGGCTTCTTCTCGTCCCGTCCGCGTTTGTTCATGCCCTTGGCCATGCTATTGGACCTTTCCGCAAAGCGACCATCCGTTTGGCCTGAGGTCAGGCTATACCCTTTCGGGCGGGGCGGCACTTACATTCGGCGTTATCGCAGCCCGACCGCCTTGCGACCCAAGGCACTGATCGACACCGCCAGCAGGATGATCGCGCCCACCATCACCTCGCGCACATAGCTGTCGACCTGCAACTGGGTCAGACCGTTGTCCATCACCCCCAACACCACCACACCGGCAAGCGATGCCAGCACCCGCGGCTGGCCGTCGCGGGTCACGGTCATGCCCAGAAACACCGCCGCAATCGCCGTCAGCATCAGCCCGTCGCCTTGGGTCGGGTTGGCCGAAGCCACGCGCGAGGCATACATCAACCCCGCAACCGCAGCCCCCACGCCGGTAAAGGCAAAGGCCGACAGCCGCAGCCACGCCACCTTGACCCCCGCCAGACGCGCGGCCTCGGCATTGCCGCCGATGGCATAAAGACGGCGGCCATAGGTGGTCTGCTCCAGCACAACCCAAACCGCAGCCGTGATCGCCAGCGCCAGCACCGTCAGCCATGGCAGGACGGCGGGCTTGTCGGCCACCGTGCCGATGGGGATACCGGATTTCGCAAAGGCGGCGAAGGCTTCGGGGATGGCCTTGCCGAAAATGGTCTTGCCATCCGACACCATGAAGGCCGCCCCCGAATACATCGTCAGCGTCGCAAGCGTCGCCACAAAGGGCAAAATCCCGATCAGGCTGATCAGCGCGCCATTGACCAGACCGCCCAGCAGCCCCACCGCCAGCGCCGCCAGCACCGCAGCCCAGACCGGCCAGCCAAAGGTGAACAGCACCGCCGCCACCACCCCCGCCAGCGAGGCCATCGCCCCCACCGACAGATCGAAATCGCCCATCACCATCACCACCGTCATGGTGACCGCGACCACGATCAGCATCGCAAGTTGCTGGCTGATGTTCAGCCAATTGCGCGCGGTCATAAAGGTGTCGGGCAGCATCACCCAGAAAAAGAGCACAATCGCTGCCATACCGATCAGGCTGCCATAGTGACGCAGGAAATGGGCCATTCAGGCGGTCTCCGGTTGATAACACAGGTCCAGCAGGGCGGCTTCGGTCAGGCCCGTCGCGGGCAGGGTGCGGGTGATGCGCCCCGCATGCAGCACCGCGATGCGGTCCGAAAGACCGATCACCTCGGGCAGGTCGGACGAGACCAGAATCACCGCCACCCCCTTGGCGACAAGATCGCGGATCAGGGCATAGATGTCGAACTTGGCGCCCACATCGACGCCGCGGGTGGGTTCATCTAAAAGCAAAACTTTAGAATCACCCGCCAAGGCGCGGGCAAACAACACCTTTTGCTGATTGCCGCCTGACAGCTCTGCCGTGGGTTGACGGGCCGAGGTGGCCTTCAACCGCACCTGTTCGGACAGCCGCGCCACCAGCGCGGATTCCCGCCCGCGCCGCAGCAGCCCCAGCGGCGACAGCGCGCGCAGATGCGGCAGCGTCACGGTTTCCGACAGCGCACGGCCCAGCATCAGCCCCTCGGTGCGGCGTTCGCGCGGGACATAGGCAAGCCCCTGCGCCCAAGTCTGCGCCGGAGTTTTCCCCAAAGCCGCCCCGTCCAGCGTCACCTCGCCCTGACGCGGGATCGCCCCGATCAGCGCCCGCAAAAGCGCATTGCGGCCCGACCCTGACAGGCCCGCAATCCCCAGAACCTCGCCCCTGCCCAGATCAAGGCTGATGCCCTGCAACGGCCCCGCGCGCAGGTTGCGGATCGACAGCAGGGGGGCAGAGATGCCTTCGCCCTGCTTCGGATAAAGATCGGCCAGCGCGCGCCCCGTCATGTCATGGATGATCTGGTCGCGGCTGGTCTCGGCAATCGCGCGGGTCGAGACATGCGCCCCGTCGCGCAGCACCGTCACGCGGGTTGCCAGCGCCATCACCTCATCCATCCGGTGCGAGACATACAGGATCGCAGCGCCCTGCGATTTCAGACGGGAAATGGCGTCAAACAGCCGTGCAGCCTCGGCCCCCGTCAGGGCGGCGGTGGGTTCGTCCATCACGTAGGCCCAAGGGGCAGGGCCATCCTCGGGAAGCAGGGTCGCCGCGATCCGCACCAGCATCTGATCCCCCGGACCAAGCGCCGACATCGGCGCGCGCGGGGCGATATGGCTGACGCCCAGACGGACCAGCGCCCCTTGCGCCGCCGCCGCCAGCGCCCGCCAGTTCACAAGGCCGAACCGCAGCGGGTAGGGGCGCGACAGGTGCATATTCTCGGCCACTGAAAGGCCGGGAACCACCTGCAATTCCTGATGCAAAAAGCGAAAGCCCGCAGCCTTGGCCGCCGCAGGACTGCCCAGCCGCAAGGGCGCATCGTTCATAAGCAAGGTGCCGCCATCCGCCCGCTCCAGCCCCGCCAGAATACGGATCAGCGTGCTTTTGCCCGCGCCATTCTCGCCCATCAGGGCGTGAACCTCGCCGCCCCTCAGGTCCAGCGCAGCCCCGTCCAGCGCGCAGGCAGGCCCGTAAGCCTTTGTCAGGCCGGAAAGTGTCAGCCGTGGCATTGATAAATCCCGAAGATGCGGGGCCATGCGCGCCACGGCCCCGCCACGATCCTTATTCCGCCGCGTTGGCCGAAGTAATCAGCTTGGTCGGCACATAGATCACGCCCGAGCGCAGGGTTTCCCCGCCCAAGACCCGCGCTACGGTGTCGGCGGTCGTCGCACCAATCCCTGCAAAGTCCTGCGCGACCGAAGCCTCGAAATTGCCACCCGCCGCAATCGCCTCGCGCGCCTGGGGGTTGGCGTCGATGCCGGTGATCACGATGCCTTCGCCCTGACGGCCCGCAGCCTCGATCGCCTGCAAAGCGCCAAGCGCAGGCTGGTCCCATGCCGCCCAGACGGCCTTGATGCTGCCCGGTTCGGGGTTGGCGGCCAGAATTGCCTCCATCTTGGCACGGCTGTCGGCAATGCCGCCGTCCGAGACATCGGGGGTGATCCGGTCCAGCACCTTGATGTCGGGATGATTGGCAAAGACCGCATCCGCCACCGCGCCGCGCACCTGCACGGGCGGGAAGGCGTCAAAGGTGAACATCACCACATTGCCCGCGCCACCGATGCGGTTGGCCACATAGACCGAGGTTTCCGCCGCCATCGCATAGCCGTTCGAGGTGATATTGGCCTTGATGCGCGGATCGGCCCCCGCATCCATGCCGAACACCGGAATATTCGCCGCCGCTGCCGCATCAAGCCCTGCGCCCACCTGCGCCGGATCGACGTTCAGCACGATGGCATTGACGCCTTGCGCCACCACATCCTCCATCCGGCTGATGACGGCGGCCACATCGCCTGCGGTGTCGATCACATTGACTTCCCAGCCCAGTTCCTTGGCACGGGCCTGAAAGCTTTCGACATAGAACTGCGTGCCGGGTTGGGCCAGATAGGGCGTGATCACCGCAATCTTCTCGCCCTGCGCCCAAGCAGCGCCTGCGCCCATGGCCGCAAAGCCTGCCGCCAGCACCAAAGCCCGCCCGAAACCGCGCCCCAGTTCACGCCGTGTAAATTCCAAAGCCATCCCCAAACTCCCCCTGTCGCTGTGGACCCTTGCGGGGCAATGATTGGCAGGCCAGTCTGGCGACGTCCAGAGGTTTATCAAGGGGGCAGGGCGATGGGGCGGCTGATCGGGATTGATGTCGGGACCACCTCGGTCAAGGCGGTGATGATCGACACCAAAGGCACAAGATTGGCCGAGTTTGCAGCATCTTACCCCACGCAGCACCCCGCACCCGGCTGGGTGGAGCAAGACCCCGAAGATTGGCTGCGGCTGGTCATTCAGGCTTTGGAGCGGTTTGCCGCGCAGGGTGGGCCGGCGCAGGCGATCTGCCTGACCAGTCAGGTCAATACCCATGTTTTTGTCGATCCGACCTTGAACGTGCTGCATCCGGCGATTGTGTGGCAAGACGGGCGTGCCGGTATTGCGGGGGCCGAGATCGAGGCAGGGATCAGCCCCGACGACAAGATTGCATGGCTGGGCGCGCCGATTCCGGTCGATGCCAGTCACGCGCTGGCGCGGATGGGCTGGATGGCGGCGGTGCGGCCCGATCTCTGGGCCAAAACCGCCCATGTCATGCTGCCGCGCGATTTTCTGCTGGCACGGTTGACGGGGGCGGTGGTGGCCGATCCGATCTCTGCCGTGGGGCTGGTTGGTCCCGATCTGCGCTATGCCAAGGCGCTGATTGCGCGGATGGAGGGGGCGGCGGCGCGGCTTGCGCCCTTGGCTGATCCGCTGTCGGTGGTGGGGCATATATCGCAAGGCCTGCCCTTTGCCGGAACGCCCGTGGTGCTGGGGATGATGGATGCCTGGGCCAGCCTGTTCGGCCTTGGCGTCGCGGGGCAGGGGCAGGCGATGTATCTGTCCGGCACCTCCGAGGTGCTGGGGCTGATTTCTTCCACCCTGAACCCCGAGCCGGGGGTGATTACCTTTCCGAACTGGGCGGGCATTACGCTGCATGCGGGGCCGACGCAGGCGGGCGGGGCCTCGCTTGATTGGGTGGCGCGGCTCTTGGGGCGGGAGGCACCCACCCTTTGCGCGCTGGCCGCCGATATCACCGCCACATCGCCGCTGTTCCTGCCGCATTTGCAGGGCGAGCGCGCGCCTCTGTGGGATGCAACCGCGCGCGGCACCTTTGCGGGTCTGACGGGGGCCACCGGACCTGCCGAACTGACCGCCGCCGTGCTGGAGGGCGTGGCCTTTTCCGCGCGTCTGGCATTCGAGGCGTTGCAACGGTCCGGCGGGGTGGTGCCATCCGAGATCAGGACCGGCGGCGGCGGGGCGGTCTCGGACCACTGGTGCCAGATCCGCGCCGATGTGCTGAACCGCGCTCTGGTGCGGGTTCAGGGCCGCGATCCCGGTGCCTTGGGGGCTGCGGTCATGGCAGGGGTGGGCTGCGGTGCCATGTCCGGTCTGGCACAGGCGGCGGGCGCGTTGGTGCTGACAGACCGCGTGTTCCAGCCCGATCCGAAGGCCGCCGCCTTGGCCGATACCCGCTTTGCGATCTGGAAGCAGCTTTACACGCAGATCCGCCCGATCAACGCGCAACTGGCGCAGGCTGTGCCGCCTCGATCTGGCGGGTGATCATGCCCAGAATCGTGCGCGCGGCGGGGGGCAATTCGGCGTCGCGGCGGGTCAACAGGCTATAGGGGGCCACCATGATCCCCAGATCGATGTTGATGCAGCCAAAGGGCGCATCCGGGGCTGTGGCAAACTGGTCCGCCACCGCCTGCGCCAGCGGCGCTATCGAGTTGGATTGCTGCAACAGCGCCAGCGTCAGCAGAAAAGAGGCTGTTGAAAGCCGTTGCTGCGGCGCGGGCAAGCCCAATTCCCGCAACCGCGCCAGAACGGCGGCACCGATGGGAATATCCTTGTCGGGCATCACCCAATCATATTGCATCAGATCGGCGGGGCTGTCGGGGGTGGCACCGGCAAAGCGATGGCCCTTTCGCACCAGCAGCGCCACAGGCTCCGGCGCGATCACGCGGCCCTCGAACTGGCTGGCATCCACGCCCACCGGAATCCGCCCGATGGCAAAATCGATCCGCCCCGACAGCAGTTGCGCGCACAGGATGTCGGAACTGGCCACCACCACCTCGGCCTGAATACCGGGATGCGACAGCCGCGCGGTGCGAAGCGTGGGCAGCACGATATCCAGCGCGGGCGCGGTCACAGCCCCAATCCCCACCCGCCCCAGCCCGCCCGCGCCGGTTTCCGCCAATTCGCGCCCCGCATCGCGCATCTCCAGCAGCACCCGCCCCGCACGCCGCGCCAGCACTTGCCCCGCTTCGGTCAAAGACACGCCGCGCCCCGACCGGATATGCACCGGCACGCCCGCGATGCGTTCGATCTCGGCCAAAAGGCGCGAGGCGGCAGGCTGGGTGATTCCCAACGCCTGCGCCGCAGCCCCGATCTGGCCTGTTTCGGCAAAGGCCGCCATCATCCGCAAATGGCTGATCTTAAGCCCCTTTTGCAGCAGAAAGTCAGGATTCTTGCGATGTGGCATAGCAAATCCGATATGTAATCATGCAATAACATAATTTGACGGTAATACCCCGAACTTGCAACTCTCGCGCTGCGGCAGGGATAGGGGCGTCAAGCTCCGAGGCTGCAAAGATTTAGACGGATTGCGCCTTCGGGCGACCATGGGAGGACTACAATGCAAATTTCCAGACGTGCGCTTCTGGCGCTGACGGCGGCTGCTTCGGTTTCTGCGCTGGGCGCGCCGATGTTCGCGCAGGACAAAGGCACCATCGGCATTTCGATGCCCACCAAATCCTCGGCCCGTTGGATTTCGGACGGCGAGTCGATGGTGGCACAGTTCACCGCTGCCGGTTACGGCACCGACCTGCAATACGCAGAGGATGACATCCCGAACCAGTTGGCCCAGATCGAGAACATGATCACCAAGGGCGTCAAGGTTCTGGTGATTGCCGCCATCGACGGCACCACGCTGTCGAACGCGCTGGACAACGCCGCTGCGGCTGGCATCAAGGTCATCGCCTATGACCGCCTGATCCGCGACTCTGGCTCGGTTGACTACTATGCCACCTTCGACAACTTCAAAGTCGGTGTGCAGCAGGCGGAATCGCTGGTGGCTGGCCTGAAGGCCAACTTCCCCGATGCCAAGCCGTGGAACGTCGAACTGTTCGGCGGCTCGCCCGACGACAACAACGCATTCTTCTTCTACAACGGCGCGATGTCGGTGCTGCAGCCGATGATCGACGCAGGCGATATCGCCATTCCGTCGGGTCAGGCGGGCATGGATGTTGTCGGCACGCTGCGTTGGGATGGTGCTGTGGCACAGGCGCGCATGGATAACCTGCTGTCGGCCAACTACGGCGACAAGGTTCTGCACGGCGCGCTGTCGCCCTATGATGGCCTTTCCATCGGCATCCTGTCGTCGGTCAAAGGCGTGGGCTATGGCTCGGGCGATCTGAAGATGCCGATCGTCACCGGTCAGGACTGCGAAGTGCCGTCGATCAAGTCGATCATCGCGGGCGAGCAGTATTCCTCGATCTTCAAGGACACCCGCAACCTTGCTGGCGTCACCGTGAAGATGGTCGATGCGATCCTGTCGGGCGGTGAGCCGGAAATCAACGACACCGCCACCTATGACAACGGCGTCAAGGTTGTGCCGTCCTACCTGCTGGCCTCGCAGCCGGTCGATGCTTCGAACTACGAAGAAATCCTTGTGGGTTCGGGCTATTACACCGCAGATCAACTGAAGTAAGCTGATCTCTGACCGGCCCGCCGTCATTGCTCCCGACGGCGGGCCGGTTCATTTTGCGGGGTAAGTGCGGGGGGAAACGCAATGACCACACTTCTGGAGATGCGCGGGATCAGCAAGGTCTTCCCGGGCGTCCGCGCGCTGGACCATGTGAACCTGCAGGTCGAGGCTGGCGAGATTCACGCGATCTGCGGCGAGAACGGGGCCGGGAAATCCACCCTGATGAAGGTGCTGTCGGGCATCTATCCGCATGGATCGTATGAGGGCGAAATCCTGTATGACGGGGCCACCCTGATGAACCGCTCGATCTCGGATTCCGAGGCGAAGGGCATCATCATCATCCATCAGGAACTGGCCTTGGTGCCGCTGCTGTCGATTGCTGAAAACCTTTTCTTGGGCAACGAGGTGGCGAAGAACGGCGTGATCAACTGGCCGCAAACCTTCCAGAAAACCGAAACTTTGCTGGCCAAGGTTGGTCTGGCCGAGGCCCCGACCACCAAGGTGGAAAAGCTGGGTGTCGGCAAGCAGCAACTGATCGAGATTGCCAAGGCGCTGGCCAAGGATGTGCGCCTGCTGATCCTTGACGAGCCGACCGCCGCCTTGCAGGAAAATGACAGCCAGAAGCTGCTGGACCTGCTGCTAGAGCTGAAGGCGCAGGGGATCACCTCTATCCTGATTTCCCATAAGCTGAACGAAATCAATCGGGTGGCCGACCGCATCACCATCATCCGCGATGGGGCGTCGGTTTCCACCCTGACCCGCGCCGAAATCACCGAAGACCGCATCATCCGCGATATGGTGGGCCGCGACATGGCGCACCGCTATCCTGACCGCACGCCCGACATTGGCGAAACCTTGCTGGAAGTATCCGGCTGGAACGTCTGGCACCCTGAACAAAAGGGCCGCCAGATGATCCGCGACGCGGGTTTCACCGTGGCAAAGGGCGAGATTGTCGGCATCGCTGGCCTCATGGGGGCAGGGCGCACCGAACTTGCGATGAGCCTGTTCGGCCACAGCTATGGCACCAACATTTCCGGCAGCGTCAAAGTGGGTGGCAAACCGGTGGATACCTCGACCGTGGCCAAGGCCGTCTCGGCGGGCCTGTCCTATGTCACCGAAGACCGCAAGGCGCTGGGCCTTGTGCTGGACGAACCCATCGTGCGCAATATCACGCTGGCCAACCTGATGGGTGTGTCAAAGCGCGGCGTGCTGGACAAGCGGCGCGAGACGCAAGTGGCCGAAGGCTATCGCAGCGCCATGGCGATCCGAACGCCGGGCGTGTTCCAGAAGGTGGTGAACCTGTCGGGCGGCAACCAGCAAAAGGTGGTGCTGTCGAAGTGGCTCTTCACCGATCCGCAAGTGCTGATCCTTGATGAACCCACCCGCGGTATCGATGTGGGTGCCAAGTTCGAAATCTACTCGATCATGAACGACCTTGCCGCCCAAGGGCGCGGGGTGGTGATGATCAGTTCCGAGATGCCCGAGTTGTTGGGCATGTGCGACCGCATCTATGTGATGAACGAGGGCCGGATCGTGGGCGAACTTTCCCGCGCCGAGGCCAGTCAAGAGCGCATCATGGCGCTTATCCTGAAAGACAGTGGAAAGGCAGCATGATGGCAGAGAAAAAGGGTATTGGCGCGCATCTGGGCGGGCATCTGCGCGAAAACGGGATGATGATGGCGCTGGTCGCCATTGTCGCCTTCTTCACCATCATCGTGAAGGTGGTGCTGGATGTCGATTTCCTGTCGGCGCAGAACATCACCAACCTGTTCCTGCAAAACTCTTACGTCATCATCATGGCGCTGGGGATGCTTCTGGTGATCGTGGCGGGGCATATCGACCTGTCTGTCGGATCGGTCGTGGGCTTTACGGGGGCTGTGGCCGCCGTGCTGACGGTGAACCTTGATTGGCCCGTGATCGCCGTGGTGCCGACCTGCCTTCTGGTGGGCTTTGTCATCGGGGCCGCACAGGGCTACTGGATCGCCTATTGGCGCATCCCGTCCTTCATCGTCACACTTGCGGGCATGCTGGTGTTTCGTGGCCTGACACTTTGGCTGCTGAACGGCCAGAACATCGGTCCCTTCCCGAAAACCTTCCAGTCGCTTTCGACCGGCTTTATCCCCGACCTGTTCGCCGTCGGCAAACCCAACGTCACCGCGATTGTGGTGGTGGCGCTGGCGGCGGCGGTGGTGATCTGGCTGGGCTGGCGCGCCCGCAACCGTGATGCCGAATTCGGGATCGAACCCGAACCGATGGTGATCTTTGCCATCCGCAATGCGGTTGTGGCGGCGGCGCTGATGTTCGTGGGCTACAAGCTGGCCTCGTTCCGTGGCCTGCCCAACGTGGTGGTGATCCTGTCGATCCTGACCGTGCTTTACGCCTTCTTCACCGAGAACACGACCACGGGCCGCCGCATCTACGCGCTGGGCGGCAATGAAAAGGCCGCCAAATTGTCGGGGATCAAGACTGATCGGCTGGTGTTCCTGACCTTCTGCAACATGGGCGTTCTGGCGGCACTGGCGGGGATGATCGTGGCGGCGCGCCTGAACTCTTCCACCCCCAAGGCGGGCGGCGGGTTCGAGCTGGACGTGATCGCGGCTGTGTTCATTGGCGGCGCGTCGATGTCGGGCGGGGTTGGCAAGATCATCGGCGTGGTGGTCGGTGCGCTGATCATGGGCGTGATGAACAACGGCATGTCCATCCTTGGCATCGGCATCGACTATCAACAGGTGATCAAGGGGCTGGTGCTGCTGGCCGCCGTGATCTTCGACGTCTACAACAAGAATAAATGAGGCTATGATGCTGATCTCGCAAATCATTCAGGAAGATGGCAGTCTGGCCGTCGTGCTGCGCGAAGGCTCCGAGGCTGCCATCGTCAAGGGCGCCGCCAGCACCTATGCCTTGGCGCAAGAGGCGATTGCCAAGGGTAGCAGCCTGTCGGCAGTGATTGCCGCGCACGGGCTGGGGCAGGCGGTCGATCTGGCGCGGCTGGCCGAGGAGGGCCGACTGACCCTTCCCGTCAGCCATCCCGATCCGACCCATATGCACCTGACCGGCACCGGCCTGACGCATCTGGGATCGGCTGCGGCGCGCGATGCGATGCATACCAAACTGGAAGGCACCGAGTCCCTGTCGGACAGCATGAAGATGTTCCGCATGGGGCTTGAGGGCGGCCGCCCCGAGGCAGGCGCCATCGGTGTGCAGCCCGAATGGTTCTACAAGGGCAACGGCCACGCCGCCGTGCCGCATGGTGCGGCCTTGACCTCGCCCGCTTTCGCGCTGGATGGCGGCGAAGAGCCTGAAATCGCGGGCATCTACATCATCGGTCCCGATGGCACCCCCTTCCGCATCGGCTGGGCCTTGGCGAATGAATTTTCCGACCATGTGACGGAACGGATCAACTATCTGTTCCTTGCCCATTCCAAACTGCGCCCCGCCTCCTTTGGTCCCGAGATTCTGGTGGGTGATCTGCCCGCCGACATCCGCGGCACAAGCCGCATCCGCCGCGATGGTGCGGTGATCTGGGAAAAGCCCTTCCTCTCGGGTGAGGCGAACATGTCCCATACCTACGCCAATCTGGAACACCATCACTTCAAATATGACGTGTTCCGCACCCCCGGCGATCTGCATGTGCATATGTTCGGCACGGCTACCCTGTCCTTTGCCGATGGCATCACGCCCCAAGCCGGTGATGTGTTCGAGATCGAGGCCGCGCCCTTTGGCCTTACCCTGAAAAACCCGCTGGCGGTGCTGCCTGCCACCGCTGCCGCCACTTCCGTCAAAGCCCTGTGAGGACGAAATGACCTTCAAACCCGCCGCATGGCCCCGCAAACTGCGCTCGCAAGAGTGGTTCGGTGGCACGTCAAAAGACAACATCTACCATCGCGGCTGGATGAAGAACCAAGGCTTCCCGCCCGACCTGTTCGATGGCCGCCCCGTGATCGGCATCCTGAACACATGGTCGGAACTGACGCCCTGCAACGCGCATCTGAACGATCTGGCGCAGCGGGTGAAGAACGGGATTTACGAGGCGGGCGGTTTTCCGGTCGAAGTGCCGGTGTTCTCCACCTCCGAATCCGCCTTCCGCCCCACCGCGATGATGTTCCGCAATCTGGCTGCGATGGCGGTGGAAGAGCAGATGCGCGGCCAGCCGATGGATGGCTGTGTGCTGCTGGTCGGCTGCGATAAAACCACGCCCAGCCTGCTGATGGCGGCGGCCAGCACCGACCTGCCGTCGATCATCGTCACCGGCGGGCCGATGCTGAACGGCTATTACAAGAATGAACGGGTCGGGTCCGGCACCCATCTGTGGAAATTCTCCGAGGCCGTGAAGGCTGGCACCATGACGAAGGAAGAATTCGTCGAGGCCGAGGCGTCGATGTCGCGCAGCCCCGGCTCCTGCAACACCATGGGCACCGCAAGCACGATGGCCAGCATGGCCGAGGCATTGGGCATGGCGCTTTCCGGCAATGCCGCCATTCCGGCGGTGGACTCCCGCCGCCGCGTGATGGCGCAACTGACGGGCCGTCGCATCGTGCAGATGGTGAAGGATGATCTGAAACCCTCTGATATCCTGAAGAAAGAAGCGTTTGAGAACGCCATCCGCACCAATGCCGCCATTGGCGGTTCCACCAATGCCGTGATCCACCTTCTTGCCATCGCAGGCCGCGTTGGCGTCGATCTGACGCTGGACGACTGGGATCGCTGTGGCCGCGACGTGCCGACAATCGTCAACCTGATGCCGTCGGGCAAATACCTGATGGAGGAATTCTTCTACGCAGGCGGCCTGCCCGTCGTCATCAAACGCTTGGGCGAAGCGGGGCTTTTGAACAAGGACGCGCTGACCGTATCCGGCGAAACCGCTTGGGATCAGGTCAAGGACGTGGTGAACCATAACGAAGACGTGATCCTGCCCGCCGACAAGGCGCTGGCGAAATCGGGCGGCGTGGTGGTGGTCAAGGGCAACCTTGCCCCCAAGGGCGCGGTGCTGAAACCTTCGGCAGCGACCCCCGCCCTGATGACCCACCGTGGCCGCGCCGTGGTGTTTGAAGACATCGACGACTACAAGGCCAAGATCAACGACGAGGCGCTTGATATCGACGAAACCTGCGTCATGGTGCTGAAAAACTGCGGTCCCAAGGGCTATCCGGGCATGGCCGAAGTGGGCAACATGGGCCTGCCGCCGAAAGTGCTGCGCAAAGGCATCACCGATATGGTGCGCATTTCCGATGCGCGCATGTCCGGCACCGCCTATGGCACGGTTGTGCTGCACACTTCGCCCGAGGCCGCTGCCGGTGGCCCACTGGCCGTGGTGCAGAACGGCGATTTCATTGAACTCGACGTGCCGAACCGCCGCCTGCATCTGGATATTTCCGACGATGAACTGGCAGAGCGGCTGTCGAAATGGCAGCCCAGCCATATCCGTCCCGAAGGCGGCTATGCATGGCTGCACCAGCAGCATGTGCAAGGCGCCGATACCGGTGCCGACCTCGATTTCCTGAAAGGATCGCGCGGCAATCCGGTAGGCAAGGACTCGCATTGATGGCACGGCAGAAGATCGCCCTCGTCGGCATCGGCAAGATCGCGCGGGATCAGCATGTTCCGGCCCTTGCCGCCAGCCCCGACTGGGAGCTGGCCGCCACCGTCTCGCGCGCAGGCTCGGTCGATGGCATTGAAAGCTATACCGATTTTGCCGCAATGCTGGCCGCGCGGCCCGACATTGGCACGGTTTCCCTGTGTATGCCGCCGGTGCCGCGCTTTGCCTATGCCGAGGCTGCGCTGAAGGCGGGCCGCCACGTCATGCTGGAAAAACCCCCCGGCGCGACCTTGGCCGAGGTGCATGCCCTGACCGCCCTTGCCGCCGCCAACAACCTCACGCTTTACGCCACATGGCACAGCCGGATGGCGCATGGCGTGGCCCCTGCAAAGGCGTGGCTGGCGGATAAAACCGTGACCCGCGCGCGTATCACATGGCGCGAAGATGTGCGCAAATGGCACCCCGGTCAGGACTGGGTGTTTGAACCGGGCGGCATGGGCGTGTTCGATCCCGGCATCAACGCTCTGTCGATCCTGACGGAAATCCTGCCCGCGCCGGTGCATCTGACCTCCGCAACCCTGACCTTCCCCGAAAACCGCCAGACCCCGATTGCGGCGGCGCTGGCCTTCTCGGGCAATGTGACCGCCGATTTCGACTGGCGTCAGGAAGGCCCGCAAACGTGGGATATTGTTGTGGAAACCACCTCAGGCAGCCTCACGCTGCACATGGGCGGCTCGCAACTGTCCACCAGCGACGGCCTTGCCTCCAGCGGCCCTGACCGCGAATATCCCAATCTTTACGCCCATATGGCCACCCTTGTCCGTGACCGCAGATCGGATGTAGACCTTGCGCCCATGACCCATGTTGCCGACGCGCTGACCTTGGGTCGCCGCGACGTGACCGAAGCCTTCCACTTCTAGGCTTCATCTTGGCCTAAATACTCCACGGGGGAGCGTCCCATCGGAACGATGGGGCGCAGGGGGTGTGAAACCCCCTCCGCCCTTTGAAAAGGAACCAACCTATGCTGACCGGACACCACCTGATCGCAGGCGACTTGATCGCCAATACCGCAACCTTCCTGTCCTCGCCCGCGCATGGGCCATCTTATGCGTTCTCGGTCGGCACCCCCGCCCATATCGATGCCGCAGTCCGCGCCGCCGAGGCCGCTTTCCCCGCCTATGCCGCCACCACGCGCGACCAACGTGCCAATTTCCTTGACCGGATCGCCACCGAAATCGACGCCCGTGGCGCCGAGATCACCGAGATCGGCACACAGGAAACCGGCCTTCCCGCCGCACGTCTTGAGGGCGAGCGGGGCCGCACCACCGGCCAGTTGCGCCTGTTCGCAGCGCATATCCGCGACAAGGCCCATCTCGATTGTCGCATCGACGCCGCCTTGCCCGACCGCAAGCCGCTGCCGCGTCCCGAAATCCGCATGATCCAGCGCCCGATCGGCCCTGTGGCGGTGTTCGGGGCGTCAAACTTCCCGCTCGCCTTCTCGGTTGCGGGCGGCGATACCGCCAGCGCCTTGGCCGCTGGTTGCCCTGTGGTCGTCAAGGGCCACTCCGCCCATCCCGGCACGGGCGAGATCGTGGCGCAGGCTGTGCTGGCCGCTATCCATGCCTGCAATATGCCCGTGGGCGTGTTCAGCCTTGTTCAGGGCGGCAAACGCGATGTGGGCGAATCCCTTGTGCAGCACCCGCTGATCCGCGCCGTGGGCTTTACCGGCAGCCTTGGCGGGGGCCGCGCATTGTTTGATCTTTGCGCGCAGCGCCCCGATCCGATCCCCTTCTTTGGCGAGCTTGGCTCCGTGAACCCCGTGTTCCTGCTGCCCGATGCACTGACCAACCGCGCCGCCCAGATCGCCGCTGGCTGGGCTGCCAGCCTGACGATGGGCGCGGGCCAGTTCTGCACCAATCCGGGCATCATCGTCGCGCTGGACTGCCCCGAAACTGACGCCTTCACCGCAGCCGCCCATGACGCGCTTGCCCTGATCGGGCCGCAAACCATGCTGACCGACGGCATCGCCGCTGCCTACCGCGAAGGGCGTGACCGCATTGCCGCAGGGCAGGGCGTGCAAACCCTGCTGGCCGCAGGCGCGCAGGACCGCCAAGCCTCGCCCTATCTTTACAGCGTTTCGGGTGATGACTGGCTGGCCAATCCGGCCTTGGGACATGAGGTGTTCGGCCCGCTGGGTCTGATCGTGCGGGTGCGTGATGAGGCGCAAATGCTGGCGGTGGCCCATAGCCTTGAAGGCCAGTTGACCTGCACGCTGCATGTCGATGCGGGCGACCATGACCTTGCCGCAACCCTGCTGCCGGTGCTGGAGCGCAAGGCGGGCCGTGTGCTGGCCAACGGCTTCCCCACGGGGGTCGAGGTCTGCGATGCGATGGTGCATGGCGGCCCCTATCCGGCCTCGACCAACTTCGGCGCGACCTCGGTCGGCACCCTGTCGATCCGGCGCTGGTTGCGGCCTGTGTCCTACCAGAACCTGCCCGAAGCCCTGCTGCCCCCCGATCTGCGCTAGGCTCCGCCCAACCAGACCGCGAAAGGCGGGACGGATGGGATGAAACGCGCCCTGCCACAATCCGCGATGTGGCAGGGGACGATCTGCAAAGGGCAGGCCTTCAGGGCGCCGCGATAGCAGGGCCACCCTTTCTATGCAGATATTTGGCCCAAGATGAAAGCCGGCGGCGGTCAGCGCCCTGTCAGCCAGTTGCCAAACGCCGCGATGCGCGAGGGCGGAATATCCAGCCGCGCCTCACGGCGGTCGGCGATGTTCAGCAAGCCATACATGCCGTGAACCCCCAGCCAGCGCAGCGGTTCCGGCTCCCACGGGCGGACCTTGCGGTTGACCCAAGGCAGACCGGTCAGCCCCGTATCGCGGCCCAAGGCCAGATCGGCCAGCGTGCGGCCCGCAAGGTTTGACGTGGATACCCCCACACCCACATAGCCGCCCGCCCAGCCCAGACCCGTGGCGCGGTCAAGCCCCACAGTGGCGCACCAGTCGCGTGGCACGCCCAGCACACCGCACCATGCATGATCGATGCGGTGGGGGATGGTGGCAGGGAAATGCCGGTGCAGGATCGCCGTCAGCCTGCGGATGGTTTCGCTGTCCGGCGTGCCTGCGGCATCCACCGCCGAGCCAAAGCGATACGGCACCCCGCGCGCGCCCACGGTGATGCGGCCCTCGCGGGTGCGCTGGCAATAGCAATAGGCGTTGTTGAAATCACCAAAGATCTCATGGCCTTGCCAGCCGATCTGCGCCCAGACGCTTTCGGGCAAAGGCTCGGTTGCGATCTGGGCCGAGTTCAGCGGCAACCAGTCGCGCTTGGTTCCCGGCAGGGTAGCGGTAAAGCCCTCGGTGCAGCGCAGGATGATCGGGGCGGTGACCGTGCCGCATTTGGTCGTAACGCGGCCCGCCGAAATCGCCGTCACTTCGGTGCTTTCCGCGATCTGCACGCCCAGCCGTTCCACCGCCATCGCCAGCCCGCGCACCAGTTTGGCCGGCTGCACCCGCGCGACATTCGACACCACCATGCCGCCGCGCACACCGGGAATGTTCACCCGTGCGCGCGCTGCCTCCGCGCCGATCTGATACACGCGGGTCTCTTCGCCCCAGTGCTGACGATGCCGCACCTCGGCGGCCATCCGCACCTCTTGCGCGCGGTTGGTGGCGACCATCAGCTCATCCGTCCGCAGGATATCGGCCTCGATGCCCTCAAGGTCCGCCACCCGGATCACCTCGTCCACCGTGCCATTCATCGCCTGCACCATGTCGCGCACGGCGGATTCGGAACTGTCCTTGGCATAGCGGGCATGGTTCCACGCAAAGCTGCCCGACAGCCATCCGCCGTTCCGCCCCGAGGCTCCAAAACCGGCGAATTCCTTTTCGACCACCACCACCCGCAGCGCCGGATTGGCCTGTTTCAGATAATAGGCCGTCCAAAGCCCGGTATAGCCCGCCCCCACAATGCAGACATCCGCCACCGTATCCCCCGCCAGCGGCGCGCGGCGGGCGGGCTTGCCGATATCGGCATACCAGAAAGAAATCTCGCCGATGGTTTTGGGGCTATGGGTCATGCGGGCCATCCTTGTGTTCTGGCCAGAGGCTAACCGCGCCGCCCACCTGCGTCCGCCCCAAGCGCCCGCGAAATTGCCCAAAGGCGACACCTGATCCTGACAAAATGCGGCCTGCCGCTTTACGCGGTCACAAATTCCGGCAACATCTGCGCTATCCAGACCGGAGCCACCATGCGCCTGCTGATTTCCTTTGCCGCCCTGTTCCTGTCGGTAATCCTGCTGCAACTGGGGGCGGGGGGCGTCGCGCCGCTGGATGCGCTTTCGGGGGCGGCCTTGGGCTTTTCGAAATCCGAGATCGGGCTGATCGGCTCGGCACATTTCTTCGGCTTTTTCATCGGCTGCTGGTGGGCGCCGCGCCTGATGGGCGAGGTCGGCCATTCCCGCGCCTTTGCCGCCTTTGTCGCCGCAGGCACCATCGGGATTCTGGCGCATATGCTGGTGATCGATCCGATTGCATGGGGGATCATGCGGATGGCCTCGGGTCTATGCGTAGCCGGGGCTTACACCATCATCGAGGCGTGGCTGCAATCGAAGGTCACCAACGAGACGCGGGGCCGCGCGATGGGGGTGTATCGCGTGGTCGACATCACCGGATCGCTGGCGGCCCAACTGGTGATCGGCGTGCTGACGCCGGGGTCGTATGTGTCCTATAACCTGCTGGCGCTGCTACTTTGTGCGGCGCTGTTCCCCTTGACGCTGACCAAGGCCGAGCCGCCCGAAACCCCCGAAGCGCCGCGCCTGCGTCCTGCGATGGCATGGCAGAAATCGCCCCTCGCGGCGGCGGGGGTGATTGTCTCGGGCGTGACGGGGGCGGCCTTCCGTATGGTCGGGCCGATGTATGGGCTGGAGTTGCGTCTGACTGCCAACGAGATAGGGATATTTCTGGCAGCCTACGTGCTGGGCGGAGCTTTGGCACAGGTGCCGGTGGGCTGGGCCGCCGACAAGTTCGACCGCCGCCATGTGCTGATGGGCTTGTCGCTGCTGGCGATTGCGACCTGTCTGGCCACGGTGGCGCTGTCGGGGCAGGGGGCTTGGGTGAATTATCTCTCTATCGCGGCCTTCGGCTTTTCCACCTTGCCGATCTATTCGGTGGCCACCGCCCACGCCCATGATTACGCCACGCCGCTGGAACGGGTGGAACTTTCGGCCGCGCTGATGTTCCTTTACGCGGTGGGGGCGATTGCCAGCCCCTATGCGGCCTCGGTGCTGATCGAGTATTTCGGGGCATCCGCGATGTTCGGCATGATCATTCTGGCGCATGTCGTGCTGATCGTCTTTGGCCTTGGCCGGATGCGGACCCGCCCCGCCCCCGAACAGCGCACCGCCTATCTGGACGAACCCCGCACCTCGTTCCTGATCGGCAAGCTGCTGGGGCGGTTCCGCGACCGCTGACGGATTTGATCTGTCGCGGGGGCCGCCCGGTCTGGCCCTTGGGCTTTGCATGGGTTAAACGGGGCGCGAACTGGCATAAAGGGCGCTGACATGGCACGGATTCTGATTACCTCCGCCATCCCCTACATCAACGGGATCAAGCATCTGGGCAACCTTGTGGGCAGCCAACTGCCCGCCGATCTGTTCGCGCGCTATATGCGGGGCCGCGGGCATGAGGTGATGTTCATCTGCGCCACCGACGAACACGGCACCCCCGCCGAACTTGCCGCCGCCAAGGCGGGCAAGCCCGTGGCCGAATACTGCGCCGAAATGCACGACGTGCAGGCCGAAATCGCGCGCGGCTTCCGGCTGTCGTTCGACCATTTCGGGCGCTCCTCCAGCCAGCGCAACCACACCCTGACCCAGCATTTCGCAGGCGCGCTGGACAAGGCCGGCCTGATCGCCGAAGTCTCGGAAAAACAGGTGTTCTCCATCGACGACAACCGCTTTCTGCCCGACCGCTACATCACCGGCACCTGCCCGAACTGCGGCAACACCTCGGCCCGTGGCGACCAGTGCGAGGAATGCACCAAGCAGCTTGACCCGACCGACCTGATCAACCCGCGCTCGTCCATCTCCGGTTCCACCAATCTGGAAGTGCGCGAAACCAAGCATCTTTACCTGCGCCAGCGCAGCCTTCGTGACAAGCTGGAGGCGTGGATCGACTCCAAAAAAGACTGGCCGATCCTGACGACATCGATCGCCAAGAAATGGCTGAACGATGGCGACGGCCTGCAAGACCGTGGCATCACCCGCGACCTGCACTGGGGCATCCCCGTGAAAAAGGGCGATCAGCCTTGGCCGGGGATGGAGGGCAAGGTCTTCTACGTCTGGTTCGATGCCCCCATCGAATATATCGCAGGCACCGCCGAATGGGCCGATGCCAATGGTCTGGGCGATGAGGCGTGGCAACGCTGGTGGCGCACCGACAAGGGCGCTTCGGACGTGACCTATTACCAGTTCATGGGCAAGGACAACGTGCCGTTCCACACCCTGTCTTTCCCCGCCACCATTCTGGGATCAGCCGAGCCGTGGAAGCTGGTCGATTACCTGAAATCCTTCAACTACCTGAACTATGACGGCGGCCAGTTCAGCACGTCCCAAGGACGCGGCGTGTTCATGGATCAGGCGCTGTCGATCCTGCCCGCCGATTACTGGCGCTGGTGGCTTCTGTCGCATGCCCCCGAATCCGCCGATAGCGAATTCACATGGGAGAATTTTCAGGCCTCGGTGAACAAGGATCTGGCCGATGTGCTGGGCAACCTTGTGTCCCGCGTCACCAAATTCGCCACCGCGAAATTCGGCAACACCGTTCCGGCCGAGGGCGAGTTCGGTCCGCAGGAAACCGCGCTGATCGCCGATCTAGGCGCGCGCATCAAGGACTACGCCGCGCTGATGGAGGCGATGGAGGTCCGCAAGGCCGCCGCCGAGTTGCGCGCGATCTGGGTGATCGGCAACGAATACCTGCAATCAGCCGCCCCGTGGACCGTCGTGAAAACCGACCCCGAGCGCGCGCAGGCGATGGTGCGGCTGGCGCTGAACCTGATCCGCATCTACGCGATCCTGTCGCGCCCCTTCATCCCCGACGCCGCCGCGACGATGATGGCGGCGATGGGATCGGATGACTGGACATGGCCCGAGGACATCTCGGCTGCGATGCGCGCCCTGCCCGCAGGCCAGCCCTTCGCCGTGCCGGAAAACCTGTTCCGCAAGATCACCGACGAAGAACGCGCCGACTGGCAAACCCGCTTCGCAGGCGTTCGCACCTGATGCAAATCGATGCGGTTTCGGCTATGCTTCCCGAACAGGGGGACCATATGTCGGATGAGCAGAAATATGTGGCCAAAGGCTCGGCCCATGTGAAAGTCCCGGTGGGGGTGCAGCCCCTGTCTGTGACCTTCGTTTTGCTGCCGAAATTCACCATGCTGGCGTTTTCTTCCGCGATTGAACCCCTGCGGATGGCGAACCAGTTGACGCAGCAGGTGCTGTTCCGCTGGCAAGTGCTGTCGGATGACGGCCTGCCGGTGGCCTGCTCGAACGGCGTGCCGGTTGTGGTCGATGGCAAATGGTCCGACGCCAAACCCGAAGGGCTGATCCTTGTGGTCTCGGGGGTGGAGCCGGAAGGCAAGGCCTCGGTGGCGCTGGGCGATTGGCTTCGCAGCCTGTGGCGGCGCGGGCGTATTGTGGGCGGGCTTTGCACAGGGGCCTATGCGCTGGCGCAGGCGGGTATCCTCAAGGGCCGCCGTTTTACCATGCATTGGGACAATATCGACGCCTTCGCCGAAAACCACCCCGACCTGCAGCCCGCGCGGCAGGTGTTCTGCATCGATGACCGCGTGATGAGCTGTGCCGGCGGCGTCGCCGCCGCCGATCTGATGCTGAAACTGATCAATGACCGCTTTGGCCCTGCCTTGGGCCAAGAGGTGATGAACATGTGCCTGCTGACCCGCCGCCGCGACGAGGCAGACCACCAGACCACCTCGCTTGCCGCCCGCCTTGGCACGCGGCATGACAAGCTGCTGCAGGCCGCCGCCTATCTCGAGGCGCATATCGAGGAAGACTTCGATCTTGACGCCTGCGCCGCCCACCTGTCGCTGTCGCGCCGCCAGATCGAACGGCTGTTCTCGCGCTATCTGAACGTGACACCCGTGCGCTACATGAACGACCTGCGCCTTGCCCGTGGCCGCGCCCTGCTGGCCGAGACGGACATGAAAGTGACCGAGGTGGCGATTGCCTGCGGTTACGCCAGCGCCTCGCATTTCTCGAAAAGCTTCCGCAAGAAATACGGCGTCTCGCCCTACCGCTTCTCGCATTTCGGCGCCTGATCCCTGCAACAACGGTGATCCAGCGGCGCGCGTTCCGCGCATTATCATAGGTCGCCTACGCGGCCCAAGGGCCGCTTGTCTCCGTTTGGCTCCGCCGGGAGTATTTATGCCAAGATGAAACCCCGTTCCTCATCCTCTTCGCAAAAATATCCCGGGGGTGAGCGCGGCACGCGCGAGGGGGCTGGCCCCCTCCCTTCTTCTTGCAGGCACCGGATGCAGCCGCTAAGGACTGGGCGCATAACCGGAGGCCCGATCATGCCCGTTTTCCTGTCCACCCAAGATGCCGATTTCGAACCCCGTTTCGCAGCACTTCTGGGGATGAAGCGCGAAGAGGCGGAAGATGTCGATCAGGCCGTTGCCGCCATCATCGCGCAGGTGCGTGCCGAAGGTGACACTGCGCTGATTGCCCTTACCTCCCGTTTTGATCGCCTTGATCTTACACCTGCAACGCTCGCCTTCTCGGCAGCCGAGATCGAGGCGGAATGTGCCAAGGTCTCGCCCGAAGATCGCGCGGCACTGGAACTGGCGGCGGCGCGCATCCGCACCTATCACGCGCGCCAGATGCCGGAAGACGCGATGTGGGAAGACGCCGCCGGTGCGCGTCTGGGCTGGCGCTGGACGCCTGTTTCGGCGGCGGGGTTGTATGTGCCGGGGGGAACGGCGTCTTACCCGTCCTCGGTGCTGATGAACGCGATTCCGGCCAAGGTGGCAGGGGTGCAGCGGCTGGTGATCGCTTGCCCGACCCCCGGCGGCGTGGTCAATCCGCTGGTGCTGCTGGCGGCGCGGATTGCGGGTGTGGATGTGATCTACCGTGTCGGCGGCGCGCAGGCGGTGGCGGCTTTGGCCTATGGCACCGAAACCATCGCACCCGTTGATAAAATCACCGGTCCCGGCAACGCCTATGTCGCCGCCGCCAAGCGCCGCGTCTTTGGCCGCGTGGGCATCGACATGATCGCAGGCCCTTCCGAGATTCTGGTGATCGCCGACCGCGACAATGATCCCGACTGGATCGCGCTGGATCTGCTGTCACAGGCCGAACATGATGCCTCGGCCCAGTCCATCCTGATTACCGACGATGCCGCCTTTGGCGCGGCAGTGACGGCTGCGGTGGAAAAGCGGCTGGAAACGCTTGAACGCCGCGAAATTGCAGGCGCAAGCTGGCGCGACAATGGCGCGGTGATCGTGGTGCGCGATCTGGCCGAGGCGGCGGGGCTGTCGAACCGCGTCGCCCCCGAGCATCTGGAACTTTGTGTCGCCGACCCCGACGCGCTCTCGCACCAAATCACCCATGCCGGCGCAATCTTCCTTGGGGCATGGACTCCGGAAGCCATCGGCGATTACGTTGGTGGGCCGAACCATGTGCTGCCCACCGCACGCTCGGCGCGGTTTTCTTCGGGATTGAGTGTCATGGACTTCCTCAAACGCACCACTTTGGCCAAGATGACGCCCGCCGCCCTTGCCGCCATCGGCCCTGCGGCGGAACGGCTGGCGATCTCGGAAAGCCTTCAGGCGCACGGGCTTTCCGTGCGTGCGCGGCTTGACCGTCTGAACAGCGAAAGTTTGACCGGAGGGGCCGAATGAGCAACCGCATCTGCGCCATCGACATTGACGAGCGCGGCCTTGCCCGCCCGACGCCCGAGATCGAACAGGAACGCAAAGTCGCCATCTTCGATCTGCTGGAAGAAAACTCCTTCGGCCTGCCCACGCGCGAAGACCGCCCGACGCCACAAGGCCCGTATCGCCTTGGCCTTGCCATCCGCGAGGGCCGTCTGGTCTTCGACATCGCCACCGAAGACACGCAGAAGGTGGGCGAGTTCCACCTGTCGCTTGGCCCGTTCCGGCAGGTGGTCAAAGACTACTTCCAGATCTGCGAAAGCTATTTCGAGGCCGTCAAACGCCTGCCGCCCTCCCAGATCGAGGCCATCGACATGGCGCGGCGCGGCATCCACAACGAAGGCGCCCGCGTGCTGCAGGAACGGCTTGAAGGCAAGGCCGCTGTCGATATCGACACCGCGCGCCGCCTGTTCACCCTGATTTGCGTCCTGCATTGGGGTTAACCGTGGCCGTTTTTCCGCAGTCTGTGCTGTTTTGCTGCGATCATAACGCCATCCGGTCGCCCATGGCCGAAGGCCTGATGAAAAAGCTCTACGGCCAGCGGGCCTATGTCCAGTCGGCGGGCGTGAAGAATGATATGGAGGTGGACGGCTTTTCCATCGCCGTCTGTCAGGAAATCGGCATCGAGATCGCCCGCCACCGCGCGCGCTCCTTTGACGAGATGCAGGAATGGGGCGACGATCTGGGCCAGTTCGACCTGATCATCGCCCTGTCCCCCGCCAGCCAGCGCATGGCACTGGAACTGACGCGGCTTTACCACCTCGAGGTCGAATACTGGCCGATCCTTGATCCCTCGGGTCTTGGTGAAACGCGCGAGGCCAAACTCGCTGCCTATCGTCAGGCGCGCAACCAGATCCGCGACCGCATGATCGCCCGCTTCGGCCCGCCCAGCGAAAGCGAAGACGCGAAAAGCTGAGCAACTCTGTGATGCCTCTGCCAAAGGTGCGTGGAGACCACGCACCCTACCCTTCGGATTTCATCTTGGCCCAAATACTCCCGCCGGAGGCACCTGCCGCATATGCAGGATGCCTCCGGCGGGAGTATTTGGCCAAGGTGAAGCCGTGCAGGAAACGGGGTAGGGTGCGTGCTTGTCACGCACCTTGCGCGGCAAGGATCTCGGGCAGCTTGGCTTCGATCCAGCCGGTAAGATCGGCGACGCGCTGTGCGGCCTCAGCCCCCAGTGGCGTCAGGGAGTAGTCGACATGGGGCGGGACGACCTGATGCGCCACCCGCAGGACCAGCCCGTCGCCTTCCAGCACTTGCAGGGTCTGGGCCAGCATCCGTTCCGACACCCCGCCCACCCGCCGCCGCAACGCCGAGAAACGCTGCGTGCCATCCTGCAGCGCCAGCAGAACCAGCACGCCCCATTGGCTGGTCAGATGTTTCAACACCTGCCGCGACGGACATTCGGCGGCCAGCACATTGGGCGGAAATTGCATCCCTGCGTTCATCGTCAGGCCTTTGTGCGAAAATGCGGTATACTTACTAAAATGTATGTTCTTCCTTTTCATAAGTAAAGGCGTATCTCTGCGCCATCAGCAACAGGAGATCCCCATGACCATCGCCATCACCGGAGCCACGGGCCAGTTGGGCCGTCTTGCCCTTGCCGCCGTGCAAGCCCGCGCACCAGAGGCCGCGATTGTGGCCCTTACCCGTAATCCCGCCGCCGATCTGGGGGTGCCGGTGCGTGCCTTTGATTATACCAAAGCGGAAACCCTTGCCCCCGCTTTGGCCGGCATCAAAACGCTGGTGCTGATTTCCTCGAATGATTTCAATGATCGCGCCGGACAGCACCGGGCCGTGATCGATGCCGCCAAGGCTGCGGGCGTGGGCCGGATCATCTATACCTCGATCCTGAAGGGCGACGCCTCGCCGATGCTGCTGGCGGCCGATCATATCGCCACCGAGGCATATCTGAAGACGTCGGGGCTTGCCGTTACGCTGCTGCGGAACGGCTGGTATACCGAGAATTACACCGGATCGCTGGCCGGATCGGTCGCGCATGGTGCGCTGATCGGGGCGTCTGGTGAGGGGCGCATCGCCTCTGCTGCACGCGCCGATTATGCCGAGGCGATTGCCGTGGCGGCGCTCGACGAGGCCCATGCGGGCAAGACCTATGAGCTGGCAGGCGATCTGCCGCATAGCATGGCCGATTTCGCCGCCGAAGTCTCGCGTCAGGTGGGCCGTGATATTCCTTTCAACAACCTGCCCAAAGACGTCTACGCAGGAATTTTGACCGGCTTCGGCCTGCCCGAAGGCTTTGCCACCATTCTGGCCGACAGCGATGATCACGCTTCGCGCGGGGCGTTGTTCGATGAAAGCCGCACCCTGTCGCGCCTGATCGGCCACCCGACCACGCCGATTGCGGTCTCGATCAAGGCGGCGCTGGCCTAGGGTCTTCGCGGCGGATCGGGGTAATTCGGGGGCAGGGCGCAGGCCTTGTCCCCTTCCCCGGCCTGTCGCAAATCGCCCGAATATGCCGAAACCGACGTGGACCTTTGCGGCCCTTCATGCGACAAATGTTGACAAAGGGTTAAAGTCATAACCCCAACCCGTTGATATAACTGCATGAAAAATGGTCCCGCGTTGGGGCCAAGCCAAAGGCCCGCCATGACCAAGACCACCGATCAAACTGCCGCCCACGGCACAGTCGCCGCCTATTATGCCGCTTTCAACGCAGAAAATCCCGCCGGAATGCTGGCCTGCGTGACCGATGATGTGGAGCACCGCGTCAACGAGGGCGGTATCCGCAGGGGGCGCGATCTGTTCGCGGAATTCTGCGCCCATATGGGCGTTTCCTACCGTGAGCGACTTGAGGACATCGAGATTTTCGTGAACGCGGCAGGCACCCGCGCCGCCGCGGAATTCATGGTCCACGGGGAATATCTGAAAACCGATCCCGGCCTGCCCGAGGCCGCAGGCCAGACCTATATCCTGCCCGCCGGATCGTTCTTTGATCTGAAAGACGGCAAGATTTCCCGCATCACCACCTTTTACAACCTGAACGACTGGATCGCGCAGGTCTCGGCATGATCGAAGTCCGCGCCCTGCGTGGAGCCGCGCTTGAGGCCGCGCTGGATCATGTCGCGGCGCTTCGTATCGCGGTGTTCCGTGACTGGCCCTATCTTTATGACGGCACGCTGGATTATGAGCGCGCCTATCTGGCCACCTACCGCGACAATCCCGGCGCGCTGCTGGTGGGGGCGTTTGATGGTGACAGGCTGGTGGGGGCGTCAACCTCGACACTGATGGAAGATCATGCCGCCGAATTCGCCGCCCCCTTTGCCGCGCGCGGCATGGCGCTGGAGACGATCCTTTACGGCGCGGAATCGGTGCTGCTGCCCGAATATCGCGGTATCGGGCTGGGCCATAGATTCATCGACCTGCGCGAAGATCACGCCCGTGCCATGGGGCGCAGCCATGTCGCCTTCTGCTCGGTCCAGCGCCCGGCGGATCACCCCGCCAAACCTGCCAACGCCCGCACCAATGATGCATTCTGGCGGGGCAGGGGATACGAGCCTTTGCCGGGGGTGGTGGCTGCATTTGCGTGGAAAGATCTGGGCGATGCCGCCGAAACGGTAAAGCCGCTGCAGTTCTGGATGCGCCAACTCTGATCCGACAGGCTGCGTGAAATCACGCACCCTACTCTTTGCCGTGCAGGGCCGCGCCCGTCTGCGAACAGCCCCCGCCTTTTCGCAGTTTCCCCTTGAAAACCGCCCGTTTTGGGCGCATATGCCCGCCAATGCCTGCGCCTTGCGCGGGCGAAACTCTATTGGAGAGACCATGGCCAAGGAAGACATCCTCGAATTCCCCGGTGTCGTTAAGGAACTTCTGCCCAACGCGACATTCAAGGTCGAACTCGATAATGGCCATGAACTGATCGCTGTCATGGCAGGCAAGATGCGCAAGAACCGCATCCGCGTTCTGGCGGGCGACAAGGTTCAGGTGGAAATGACCCCCTATGACCTGTCCAAAGGCCGCATCAACTATCGCTTCAAGTAAGTTGCGGCTGATTCTGGGATCGGCCAGCCCGCGCCGGAAGGAACTTCTGGCGCAGCTTGGCATTACCCCCGACGCCATCCTGCCCCCTGACATCGACGAAGACCCCAAGCGGTCGGAACTGCCGCGCCCCTATTGCGCGCGGGTAGCGCGTGAAAAGGCGCTGGCTGTGGCCTGTGGGCCGGATGACGTGGTGCTGACCGCTGACACCACCGTTGCGCTTGGTCGCCGCATCCTTGGCAAGCCGCGCGATGCGGGCGAGGCGGCCGAGTTTCTCACCGCGCTTGGCGGGCGTCGCCATCAGGTCATCACCGCTGTCGCCGTGCGGCGCGGCGACCGGATCTGGACGCGGGAAAGCGTTTCTGCCGTGAAGATGAAACGCCTGTCGGATGCCGAGTTGAACAGCTATCTTGCCGGTGGCGACTGGCAGGGCAAAGCGGGAGCCTATGGCATCCAGGGCGCTGCCGGTGCCTTCATTCCGTGGATTTCCGGCAGTTTTACCGGCATCGTGGGCCTGCCTTTGGCCGAAACCGCCGCCCTGCTGCAAGCCGCAGGCTACCCCGTCTGGAGACAGCCATGATTGGCCGCATCGTTCTGCTTGACGACATCAAATCCCGCCCCGCCGCTGCCCTTGTGGTCGATGGCCAGCTTGTTGATCTGGCGATTGATCCCGAAGGCGATGCGCCTTTGCCGGGGGCGATCTACCGTGCCGTTGCCGACCGCCCGATGAAAGGGCAGGGGGGGCTTTTCGTCAAGCTGCCCGAAGGTTCGGGCTTTTTGCGCCAGACAGCAGGGATTGCACCGGGCCAACGCTTGCTGGTGCAGATCACCGGCCCTGCCGAGGCGGGCAAAGCCTATCCGGTCACCACGCGGCTTTTGTTCAAATCGCGCTATGCGATTGTGACGCCCGGTGCGCCAGGCCTGAACATCTCGCGCCGGATCAAGGATGAGGCCGCACGAGCCGAGCTTGAGGCGCTGGCCGCCGCAGGTATGGCCGGTGCGCCCGAAGACTTGGGCCTGATTTTGCGCTCGGCCTGTCTTGGGGCCGAGGATGACGAGATTGCCGAGGATATCACCGCGATGCGCGATCTGGCGCAGGCGGTGCTGGCCGATACCGAAGGCGGGCCGGAACTTCTGGTCGAAGGCGCGGGCGCGCATGAAACCGCGTGGCGCGACTGGGCCGATCCCGCCCCTGACGAGGTGATCGAGGGCGGCTTTGCCGACAATGGCATTGCCGAGATGATCGACGCGCTACTGACCCCGCGTGTGGGTTTGGGCGAGGGCCATATGATGATTGAACCCACCCGTGCGCTGATTGCGGTGGATGTGAACACCGGCAACGATACCTCGCCTGCCGCTGCGCTGAAGGTGAACATCGCGGCCGCCCGCGAAGTGCCGCGCCAGTTGCGGCTGCGCGGTCTTGGCGGACAGGTGGTGATCGATTTCGCCCCGATGCCGAAGAAAGAGCGCGCGATTCTGGATCAGGTCATCCGTGCCGCGTTCAAATCCGAGTCAGAGGTCAATCTGGCAGGCTGGACCACGCTTGGCCTGTTCGAGATGACCCGCAAGCGTGACCGGCTGCCCTTGGCTGCGCTTTTGGCATGACCTGCCCGATCTGCGCCCGCGAAAGCGACGAAAAACACCGCCCGTTCTGCTCGCGCCGCTGTGCGGATGTGGATTTGGGGCGGTGGCTGCACGGCAGCTATGCGATCCCCGCCGAGGCAGTGGACGACGAAAACCCCCCTGAGATGCCCGTCCCGCCATCCCGACCGCAATGATCCGAAAACTCTGCATTTTTCTGCCAAAACCCTCTGGACAGCCCCGCGCACCTGACGTATCACCCCGCCATCGAACGGCGCTGCTGTTCGAACGGTGCCCAGATAGCTCAGTTGGTAGAGCAGCGGATTGAAAATCCGCGTGTCGCTGGTTCGATTCCGGCTCTGGGCACCATTTAAATCTTTCACATAAAATACTTATTTTTGTCAGGATCAGCCTTCTGATCCTTCGACGTTTCGTAGCCTCGTCTTCCCCGCCGCGTGCTTCGGTTGCATGGTGGTGAGACCAGGTGGGTGCGAACGGTGGGGCGCTGCAGGAAGGTCTGGACTTGGCGACCGGACGGATTCATCCTTTGTTTGAGTTTCTGGAACTGCACTGCTTGCTGTCGGCTTTGATCCGGCGGGGGGCCAAAAGAGGGGCCATGCTGAAATGGAGCCAGCCGATCATCCGCTACATTGCTTGGGAAAAGCTGCGGTTGCGCGCATAGCGGGCCTTCTGGCTGTGGCCATCTTCGGGATGGCGCTGATGGTGCAGGGTGCGGCAGCCGAGGACCGCATGATCCGGGTTGGTGTCTATGCCAACGAACCAAAGCTGTTTGTAGACGCCAATGGCGAGGCGGCGGGCATCTTTCCGGATTTGCTTGCCGAGATTGCGGCGAAGGAGAATTTGCAATTCACCTACATTCCCTGTGAATGGCAGCATTGTCTGGAAATGGTCAAGTCGGGCGAGCTGGATCTGATGCCGGATGTCGCGCTGAACGAGGAACGCCAGAAGGTGTTCGACTTCCATAAAACGCCTGCGCTGAACAGCTGGTCGGTGATTTACCGCAGCCCTTCGGTGCGGGTCGAGTCTTTCCTTGATCTTGAAAACCGAAGCGTCGCGGTCCTGAAGGAATCCGTCCAGCAAAGCTATCTGCAGAATGCGCTTAACGCCTTTGGCGTCAATGCGCGGCTGATCCCTGTCACCACCTTCGAGGAGGGGTTCCGTGAGGTGCAGGCAGGGCATGTCGATGCCGTTGCGGTGAACCATCACTACGGGTCTTTTGCGGCCAAGAAGTTCGGTCTTGTTGAAACCTCGATCGTCTTTCTGCCTAGCAGCCTGTTCATCGTCACCAAGAAAGGCACCAATGCCGGATTGATGACCCTGTTTGATTACTATTTCGACCAGTGGCGCGAAGACCCGCAGTCGCCGCTGTTCCACATCCTGAAGAAATGGACCGGAGAGGAATCCATTTCCGTGGTGCCTTTCTATATCTGGTGGGCGCTGGGGGGCATATCAGGGGTTGTGGTGTTGTCTCTGGGTATAGCCGCCTATTTGCGCGCCGAGGTAAAGCGGCAGACTGCGCGGGTCCGTGAGGGGGAAGACAGGCTGGATGCCATTCTGAACGAGGTCGGATCGGGAATTTACGTGAAGGACACCTCCCTGCGGTATCAATATGTGAACCGTGCGATCAGCGAGGCATTGGGCAAGTCCGAGGGCGAAATTCTGGGCAAGCTGGACAGTGATTTCCTTGACCAGAAAGAAGCCCAGCAAATGATGCAGATTGATCGGGAGGTGCTTGAAACCGGTCACAGATACAGTGGGCGGGAAATTGTCATGAAAGGGCCGGACGGTCCGCCGCGGACGTTCTTTTCGGTGAAAAAGCCCCTCTATGATGCCAAAGGGGCCATTGCGGGGCTTTGCGGTATTTCTACGGACATCACCGATCAGGTCGATTTCAAGGAAAGGCTGGACAAGCTGGCGAATTTTGATCCGCTGACCGGCCTGCATAACCGGATGTTCTTCTTTCAAGAGGCGGAACGCATGGTGAAGCGGCCGGATCATCCGGCGGGCCAATCCGCGTTGATTTTGATTAACCTCGACAATTTCAAGGATCTTAACGATACGGCGGGCCACCGTGTTGGCGATCTGCTTTTGAAAGAAACGGCTGTCCAGCTTGGCAAGATCAAACAGGGCAACCAGCTTTTGGCCCGTATCATGGGCGACTCTTTTGCATTTTTCATCGAGACGCTGCCGACAGCCAAGGGTGCGTTGATCGGCGAGATCAATGATGTCACGGCGCAGATTTTGGCAGCGGTCGCGCGATCGAAAAACCTTGAGGGGCTGGTCTATCATGGCAAGGCATCGCTGGGGATTTCAATCTTTGATCCTGCGCTGCTGACGCTGCAGGTCGCCTTCCAGCAGGCTGAACTTGCCCTTTATGAGGCCAAAAGCTCTGACAAGGGGGCGTTCCGCATCTTCGAGGCCGAAATGGAACAGCTTGCGACGGGGCGGCTGAAGCTTGAGGCGGAATTGCGGGATGCCATTCATTCCGGTCAGCTTGTCACCTATTACCAGCCGCAAGTGGATGCACAGGGCAAGTTGCATGCGATGGAGGCGCTTGTGCGGTGGAACCACCCCGAGCGCGGGCTTTGTGGCCCCGCCACGTTCATTCCGCTTGCCGAATCCAACGGCCAGATTCTTGCGGTTGGCCGCATTGTGCGCGATGCGGTGTGCCGGCAACTGGAGATTTGGGCAAAAGACCCGCGGACAGCCAAGATCATCCTTGCCGTCAACGTCAGCGCCACCGAATTCTTCGAGGAAGGCTTCGTGCATAGCGTCATCGACTCTTTGTCGAGCTTCAAGTTCGATCCGGCCTGTCTTGAGCTTGAATTGACGGAAAGCCAGTTCATCAAGAATTTCGATCAGGCACTGGTCAAGATGGCGGCCCTGAAAGGCATGGGGGTGCGGCTGTCGCTGGATGATTTCGGCACAGGATATTCATCTCTCAGCCGCCTCAAGCGACTTCCCTTTGACCAGTTGAAGATTGATGCCAGCTTTGTCAGGGACATTGTTTCAAGCTCGCGCGATGCTGCAATCGTTCAGACCATCGTCCACCTTGCCAATGCGCTGGGGGTCGAGGTTCTGGCGGAAGGGGTCGAGACACAGGCGCAAAAAGACCGGCTGATGGCTTTGGGATGCAAGAAGTTTCAGGGCTTTCTGGACGGCGCCCCCATGCCGATCGGGCAGATCGAAGCCAAGTTTCTGGCATTGAAGCCGGTCTGATTATGGCGTTACGCGGGATGCACCTTGGGCATAGGTTTGCATTCTGTGTTGTCCTGACGGGTTTCAGCGCGGCCGGAAGAGGGGCGAGGTTCATCTGAACGGTCGCTGTGCGTTTCCGACGTGGTTTTCCGCCGCATTGACCCAGATCAACGTGACATCTTCGATCCGGGCGCAGGATGGCGCGGTTTCAGGCACTCATAAGGAGAGCGGCGATGATGACCGGATTTGGTGCGGGGGCGGGCTTTGGTTGGATCGGCATGCTGCTGGTTCTTGTGCTGGTCGTGTTGGCCATTGCGGCGCTGATCAAATATCTGCGGTCATAAGCGGCGGGTCGCGTGACACCGGAAAAATCCGGCGGGGGGCTATGTCTTGGTCTTTCCATTCGACGGTGCATCCGCAATCATGCGGGGGCAACGCGGTGGGGACGAAATGTCGGTATCACTACTTTTCGCCTGCCTCAACGTGTTGGGAACGTTTGTTTTTGGTCTTAGCGGCGCAATGGTTGCGATCCGGCTCAGGTTCGACATTTTCGGTATTCTCGTCCTGTCGGTTGCGACCGGTGTGGCGGGCGGAATTATTCGGGATCTGCTTCTGGGTGCTGTGCCGCCAGAGGTTCTGCACACAGTCTGGCCGATGGCCATCGCCAGTCTGGCGGGGATCTGCGCCTATTTCTTCCAACCCGTGATCGAACGTTTCAAGCGGCCCGTCATGCTGTTGGATGCAATAGGACTGGGTGTCTTTGCTGTTGCCGGATGTAGCAAGGCGATAGCCTTCGGATTGGCCCCCCCGGGCGCGATCCTGTTGGGCGTCATGACCGCGATCGGGGGTGGCATGCTGCGCGACATGATGGCGGCCGAGGTTCCGCGTGTGCTTCATGAAGAAGTCTATGCGCTGGCCGCCTTTGCGGGGGCTGCGACCTATGCCGGCTGTCTTTGGCTGGGGGTTCCCGAAATCGCAGCGGCTGCCGGTGCGGTGTTGCTTGCCGTTGGCCTGCGGCTTGCAAGTGTCCGGTTCGGATGGAAGTTGCCGCGCCCGTCCGGTTCCTGAACAGTCCCGCTTTGGCGTCTTGCCCTTGATACGCAGGCCCTAGGGGTCATTTCAGCGCTACATAGGTCAAAGGGTCAAGCATCGCGCATCTGACCGCGGTGGGTTTTCCCGTAACGTCACTGACGATGTCTTTTATCTCTGCACAGATTTCACGAATACGGCCGGTTGTCCGCTCTGGTCGGGGCAAGATGTGCAACTCGACATTCACAGGAGGCTGATCCTGCAAGGCGCGCACGGGAATGACCACGATATGACAGGCTGACAACGTCACCCCCAAGCGATCACAAAGCAGATCCCGCAAAGCGGGCAGCCTGTTTTCAAGAGATTGGCCGCAGTCCTGCAAAAGCAGGTGATCCGCAAACAGTTTTACATTGGGCATGGCGGACGGTCCTTTTCACGCAGGCTCCATTGCGGTGAGCAAAGCAACATTGTCGGGATGGGCGGCGATTTCGCCGGACTCGATCCGCAAGGCGATATCGACGACGCGCGCGTTGATCGGGGCGGTCTTGCCATGCTGCCGCAGCACATTGACCACCCAGCCATTGACCTCTTCGATTTCGGCCCGACGCCCTTTGCGCCAATCCTGCAAGGATGTCGTCAAAGTATCCTCGCGCGAGAAGGTCCGAAGCACCTCGTCGAATATCTGGTCCACATAGCGCTCGGGGTGATTGCTCATGACTGGTGGCATGCCGATGATCGGCATGATCGTCGCGCCATCGGCCAGCGCGGCTTGCATCGCCTCATATCCTGCGTGGCGCATCACTTCGAGCATACCGGGCGCTCTTGCCGCGTCATTCAGGGCTGTGTCGATGATGGCAGAGGGGATCAGTTCCGCAGCGTTCACGACCAGTTTCATCCATTTGGCCGAACGGATGTCATCGGTCACCTCGACCCGCCCCGAATTCCGCAAAAGCTGCGCCACGCTTTCAACCCGGTGCTGCTGAGCCGGATCAAGCGCCCCAAGCGCGAACCAGCTTTCGTCGTGGTCATTCTGGCGGTTCGTGACGCCCGGAACCCACATGTTCGAGGCGATTTCGATGACGGCACCGATGGTTCTGTGTCGGCCCACAACCGTTGCGATGTCTTCGTGCGTCATGCCGTTCTGCAGACCGACGATGAACCCATCGGGTGCCAGCACCGGTTTGATCAGGTGGCTTGCCCAGACCGTGTCGTAGGCCTTGACCACAAGGAAGACCAGATCGAAGGGCTGCCTGATCTCGGCGACCTGACACAGGTGCAGGGCCGGCACGCGCACGTTCAGGCTTCGGGTTGGCAGGTTGACGGTGATGCCGTTGGCACGGATCGCTTCGACATGGGCGGGCCATTGGTCGATGAAGGTGACATCCAATCCGGCAAGGGAGAAGTCGGCCGCTATCGAGGCACCTTGCGCGCCTGTTCCCAGAAACGCGATGCGGGGGCGGTTTGTCATGGTCATTCCGAGGTTCCTTGCATCACGCCACGCCGTTGCAGAACAAAATCATAGGTCGAGCGCCATTTCGTCTCGCCGTCCTGAACTGGCACGAAGGTGGCGATCAGTGATTGTTTCACTCCAAACACGGCATCAGAGTCGAGATAGGCATCCCCTGCCACGAAGGTGTGGGTGATAACGGTCTCAAAGCCGTCACGGCTGATGATGAAGTGCATATGGGCGGGGCGATAGGGATGGCGGCCAAGCTGCGCCAGCAATTGCCCGACCGGACCATCGTCGGGGATCGGATACGAGACTGGCCTGATGCCTTGGAACCAGTAGCGCCCATCCTCGCCGGTGACGAAGACGCCCCGATTGTTATGGGCGGGCTGGACGCCGGGTTGCTGCACATCATAAAAGCCGTCTTCGTTGTCAGACCAGACATCGATCCGCACCCCTTCCAGCGGGGTGCCGTCAAGATCAGTCACGGTGCCTTCGAACAGGCAGGTTTCGCGGCCGCCGTCCTTGGTAATGCTGGCCCCCATCGGATATTCAGGCACGCCATCGACGTGGAACGGACCCAGCACGGTGTTTTCGGTGGCCCCCTGCGGCCTGCGGTTGTTGATGGCATCCACCAGCATCGACACGCCCAGCACATCGGACAAAAGAATGTATTCCTGCCGGTTTTCATCACAGATCTTGCCCGTGCGGGTCAGGAAGTCGATGGCCAGACTCCATTCGTCCTGCGTCAGCGCCACGTCTTTGACAAAGGCATGAAGATGCGACACCAGACTGGCCATGACCCGCGCCAGACGGGCATCGGCAGATGGTCCCATCCGCGCATTGACAGTCTGCACCGAGGCTTCTTCGGTGAAATAGCCCGTGCTAGCGTTGGCAGTCATGGAGCATCCCTTCAACTGGACAGCATATCTTACGGCTCTGCCCAAGCAGGCAGGGGGGGCGTTTCGGGGCCAAGGTCATGGCTTTTCAGGAGTTCGTGCGGCTGCGCGCGGTTGAATAAATCAGCGCGGCCGACAGGATCAACGCCCCTTGGAAGACGTATTGGTATGTCTGGGAAAGCCCGAGGAAGGACACCGCATTCAGCACCTCGGTCAGAAGAACGGCCCCCATGACCGTCCCGACAAAGGTGCCACGGCCGCCACGCAGGCTTGTGCCACCCAGAACAACGGCTGTGATGCTGGCCAGCGTGTAATTCACCCCCTGCTGGGGATCACCGACACCGATCTGGACCATCAGCATGACGGCTCCAAGGGCGGTAAAGAACGCAACGGCGATGTAACCGGTGATGGCCACACGATCCACACGGATGCCCATCCGCCGCGCTGCACCTTCCTCGGAGCCAAGCGCGCGTAGTTGCCAGCCCGCCCTACTGTGACGCAGGACATATTCCGCAATCAGGGCAACTACGACCAGCGCGATGAAGGCCACGGGGATCGGCCCCAGCTTCCAGCCGATGACATCCATTACCGCAAAGTTGATATAGCCCCCCGGCCCGTCGCGCAGCACAAAGCTTAGCCCCTGAAGGCCGATATACATCGCCAAGGTCGCCGCAATCGGGGTGAAGTTGGCAAACCGGATCAGGCAGCCATTCACCGCCCCGACCACGAGTGCCGCCGCGACCATCAAGGCAAAGCCAAGCGCGATTGTCTGCGGCGACTGCCCGTCATTGATGAAGAACGAGGCGACGACGACCAGAAAACCGGCCAGAGGCCCGACCGAAAGATCAATCCCGCCGATCAGCAAGGCAATGGTCTGCCCCATCGCAATGAAACCAAGGGCCGTCGCCAACAACAGGATGTTCGAGATGTTGAAGGCCGACAGATAGTTGGCGTTCTGGCTGAACACGTAAAGGCCCAAGGCCACCACCACCGCGACCAAAGGCGCGACAGTTGCGTTGTCGCTTTGCAAGTAGTGATGCAATCTGCGCCCCTTGTCGCGGGCGCGTTGCACCGCATCTCCGGCGGTGGTGCCGTGTGATTGTGCCTTGACCGCGGCGGCGACTATGCGGGCTTCGGTCACATCGTCGCCGCGCAGCGTCTGCGCCACTTGCCCGCGTGACATCACGACGACGACATCGCACAGCCCTTCCAGTTCTGCAGCATCGGACGAATTCACGATAACGGGCGTTCCCGATTGCGACACCTCGCGCAAGATCCGGTAAATCTCGAACCGTGCGCCCACATCGACGCCTTGTGTCGGCTCGTCTGCAAGGATGAAGCCGGGCCGCGACATCAGGGCGCGTGCCATCACAACCTTTTGCTGGTTGCCCCCCGATAGCGACAATATTCCTGCATCCAGCCCCGGCGTCTTGACCGCAAGCGATCCGAACACCTTGCCGACCTCGGCCAGTTCCTTGCGGCGGCTAACGATGCCAAAGCTGCTGAACTGGTCCAGCGCGGAAAAGGTCGCGTTCTCGCGCACGGTCAGGTCGGCGGCGATGCCTTCGCTGTGGCGGTCGGATGGCATGTAGGCGGTCTTTTTCTTGACCTCGGCCTGCGACAGCGCAACGCCGTTCAGCCGAACCTCGCCCTGCCACGGCTCCAGCCCCGCCAGCGCCCGCATCAACCCGGCCTGACCATTGCCTTCGACCCCCGCGATGCCGATGATCTGGCCGCGACCGATCTCGAAGTCGATGCCTTTGAACTTGCGTCCTGACAGCCCTTGCACGGCAAAATTGATCTGCGGGGCGGTGTCCTCGCATTTCGGCGGAAAGGCCGAAGCAAGGCTGCGCCCGACGATCATTTCCAGCAGGTCATCATCCGAGACGTCGCGCACAAGGGCGCCCCCTTCGACCCGCCCATCGCGCAAGACGGTCACGCGATGCGCGATCTGGCGCAATTCGGCCAGTCGGTGGGTGATGTAGATCACCGCCGTGCCTTTTGCCACGACGCTGCGGATGCGGCTGAACAGCATCTCGGTCGCGTCCTGATCCAGTGCCGCAGTCGGCTCGTCCAGAATGAGAACCGGAGGCCGCGTCGCCAGAGCCTTGGCGATTTCCAGCAGATGCTTTTGCGCTACGGTCAGGCTGTCGGCGCGGGCGTGCAGCGGAATGGCCAGTCCGACATCATCCAGCATCGCCCGCGCAATTGCAGCCGGATCACCGCCCGCGAACACGTGGTCGGGCAGGGCGACGCGCAGGTTCTCCAGCACTGACAGATCATCCAGCACCGCCGGATGCTGATACGAGATCGCCACCCCCAAGTGGGCGGCCTTTTCGGGCGACATCGGTGTAACCGGCTGCCCGTCAAAGGCAATCTCGCCATGCTCGGGTGTCAGAACGCCCGAGATGATATTCATCAGGGTCGATTTGCCTGCGCCGTTTTCGCCCAGAATTGCATGAACCTCGCCGGGGTAGATGTCGACCGACACATCCGACAGTGCCACCACACCGGAAAACACCTTGGTGATGTTGGAAAGGCGGATTTTGGGCGCGACAAGGGCTGCCTCGGCGGCCTTTTGCATGTGCATGTCATTCATGGGCGTTACCTCGGGCATGTCACCGTCCTGCTGTCCCGCTTTGCGCGGAAAGGTCTTAGAACGCGGCCCGAGGCAAATCCCCCGGGCCGCGCGCTGTCTTTATTGGCCGACGGCCTTGGCCTGCGCGTCATCTGCCATTTCGGCCGACAGATAGATCGAACCGGGCAGGTCATCGCGGCAGGTCACAGGGTTCGGACTGCCGGTGACCGAGTTTTCATAGACCGGCGCCTTGAAGATATTGTCGGCAGGCGGGGTGCCACCGGTTGCCAGAGCCACCGCCCATTGCACGGCCAGACGCACGTTGTCGTTGCCGGTTGCCACGGTGAACAGTTTGAAGTCCGGATTGGCTTCGTGGTTCTGTTGCCAGAAGCACGACAGCGAATTGCCGTCCGAGGTGGCAATCGCGGGGATCGAGCGGTTGAACTCGGCAAATACCGGCAGCGCGCCCACCAGCGACGGGCCAAAGTCGGACACGATCACGTCGATCTTGTCGTTCTTGGCAATCTCGGCGGAAAGAACCTGCTGGGTCAGCGAGGGGTCCCAGTTGGTGACGGCAAAGGGTTCGGGATTGATGAAGACATATTTGTCATCCAGCACCTGTTTCATGCCGGCCAGTTCGTCCAGACCCTGGCTGTTGCCTGCGGGGCCAGAGAGGAACAGGATATTGCCGCCCTCGGGCAGGGTTTCCTTGATCCAGTTGCCCCAGCTTACGCCATCCTCGACAAAGGACGACCCGATGAACTTGGCATAGTTCTCGCCTTCGACACCGCCGACGTTCACGCGGTAAGGCACCACGATAGCGCCCGAACGATGCGCGTTGGTCAGGGCGGGCAGCACGGCGGGGCCTGCGTCACCGAACACAACCAGCGCCTTGATACCGCGCGCCGCCATCGAGTTGATGTCCGAGATCGCCTTCTGGGTGTTGCCCTGACCATCGGCATAGACATATTCGGTGATGCTGGGGCATTTCGCGGCCTCTTCCTGACCCGAAGCCGTCGTCACAAGACGCCAGCTATTGCCGCCAAACCCGTCGAGCAGGCCAAGCGAAGCCTGGTTCGGTCCGCACCAAGACGGCGTTTCGGCAAGGGCTGTTGTCACTGACAGCGTGGCGGTCAGGGTTGCGGCTGCAAAAGCCGCCGACATGATCTTCGCTTTAGACATTGTCCGTATCCTCCGAGTTGGACTGTTGTGCACGATTTGTTGCGGACCGCTTCCAGCGGACCGAGTAAACGCCGATCCCCAGAACCAGAGCCAAAGCCTGAATGATGGTCTGGGCGGAAAACGGCACTCCGACGGCGAGGGCGAACTGGCTCAACTGGTTGAGAAAGAACGCGGCAATCACGGTCGAAATTGGAAACCCTCGGCCACCCAGCAAAGAGGTTCCGGCCAGCACCACCACCGCAACCGATGGCAAAAGCAGGCTATCCCCCTGAAAGGCGGTGGGTTCGCGGGTGATCCCCGAAATCAGGATACCCGCGACGCAGTAAAGCAGTTGCGCCAGCACATAGGCCATGGATTGATAGAGACGCACGCGCAGACCGGCAGCATGGGCGGCGGCAGGGTTTGCCCCGATCGCCTCGAACTGGCGACCGGCGACTGTTGCCTTCAGCACAAAGCTGACAAGGACCATCAGGCCGAGTGCAAAGAGCAACGAGTTTGGAACTCCGCCTGTTTTGCCGCCTGCGATTTGCGACATCAGCGGCGTGGTGATGCGTGGCACGCCCCCCGAAACCGCAAAGACGGCCCCGTACAGCAGCGCGTTCATCCCGATGGTCGCAATGATGGCATTCAGCCGCATCACCCCGACAAGGATGCCGTTGGCGATGCCCGCTACCAGCGCGCAGGCAACCGCGATCAGGACCGCAGACAGCAACTGCCCGTCATCGCCCGATGACATATGGGTGGTGATCACCACCGCCAGCGATACCCCTCCGGCCAGCGACAGATCGAAACCGCCTTGCTGGACCACCAGCATCTGCCCGAGACCGACAATGGCAATGATCGCGGCAAAGGGCAGGCTTCCGGCCAGCGCACCTGCCGAAATCGCCGAGGGCGCAAAGGCCGCGCAGACCAGCAGCAGCACCAGCGTCGAGGCCACCACGGTCACAAAGCCACGGGCAAAGCGAACCGACCCAAGACCCAGCGGAAGCCCGCCCGAAGATGTTACCTGAAGTTGTTGCGCCATTCGGTTCTCCCCTCCCGTGTGCGTGCCGTCGTTCAGGCTATTTCAAGCGTGATCTTGACGGCCTTTGTGGGGTCTTTGCCCAAGTCGTAGGCTTTGATCGCATCATCCAGCGCAAAGCTGTGGGTCTGGATCGGTGACAGGTCGATGCCGGTGCGCTCCAGAAAGCGGATCGCGGCGGGCCAGACACCCGGCGATCCGATGCAGCCGCGCACGGTCAGATCCTTGATCTGGATTTTTCCCAGTTCGACCGGAATTTTCTGGCCGATGCTGATGCCCACCATCGAGACAAAGCCTTCGGGCCGCGCATAGTCGAACACGTTGGCCAGCGACGACGGATGACCTGCCGCCTCGACCACCAGATCGGCGCCGCCTTTGGTCATCTCGGTCACGGCCTCGACCGGATTGCCGTCGGACGGGTCCACCGTGCCGACCGCCCCCAGCTTCATCGCGATTTCGCGGCGCAGAGGCACAGGATCGACCACGATCACCTTGGCCCCCATGCCGATGGCCGCCGCCGCCGAGACCAGACCGATGGTCCCCCCGCCAGAAACCACCACCGTCTGCGAGGCATCCACCCCGCCATGACGCAGCACCGCGTAATAGCCGCAGGTAAAGGGTTCGATCAGCGCGCCCTTGGCATCATCGACACCATCGGGAAGTTTGTGCAGCCATTCGGGGCGGGCGGCAAAGTATTCGCGGTTCGCCCCGTCCATGGAAAAGCCGAAGTGGTGGATGCGTTCGGGTGTGCGGATCACGCATTCGCCCACCACTCGGTCGCCGCGCTGCAAGCCTTTAACGTTGCGGCCAACCTCGACCACCTCGCCCACCCATTCGTGACCGGGGGTCACCGGATAGGAGATCGGGATGATGTATTTACCCGCCAGCAGTTCATAATCCGAATGGCAGATCCCCACACGACGCGACCGCACCAGCACTTCGTTGTCGCTGATCGAGGGCGTCTGGATATCGGTTACGATAGGCTGGTTCGGCTTGTCGAAAATCAGGGCTTTCATCTGTCTCTCCGTCTGTGCGCGCTCAGGCTACGGTTTCGATGCGGCCGCTTTTGGCCGATGCAAATACGGCCTCCAGCAGAGCGATGTTGTTGACCAGATGCTCGGCGGTCACCGGATAGATGGGGCCACCGCGCACGGCACGGGCAAATGCCACAAGGTTGTCCTGCACCGGTTCGGCCTTGCCGATCTCGCGGGTGATGATCGGGCCACCGGCCATGGCCGAGGTGACGATCCAGCCATCAGGGGCCTCGACATGGGCCTTGTCGCGGATGTCGATCCAGCCCTTTGATCCGTAGACGGTAAAGCGCGACATGAACGGATTGGCCAGCGAGGCCGACACATAAGACGTGCCACCGCCCTTGAACTTGACAAAGGCCGCCACGGTGTCGCCCTGCGGCAGATCGGAGGAAAGCTGTTCGCAGATGCACAGCACACTGTCCGCAGCGCCCAGCAGCCGCACCGACAGGTCCAGCAGGTGGATGCCGGTTGCCGTCATGCCGCCCGCAGGGGCCTGATCCGACTTCAGCCGCCAGTTGTTGCGATCCAGCGACAGGAACTTGTCATGGCTGAAATTCGCCTCGATCTGGTGAATGCGCCCCAAGGTTCCAGCATCGGCCATCGCCAGCATCTCGGCGACGGGCGGTTCCCACCGCCGCTCGTGGCCCATGCCCAGCACTAGCCCCGCATCGCGGCAAAGGGCGACCGAGCGTTCCGCCTCGGCCTTGGTCAGCGCCAAGGGCTTTTCGCAGAAAACATGCTTGCCCGCTGCCACGGCTGCCGCGATCTGGGCGGTGTGCATCGAATGCGGGGTGGCCAGCACAACTGCCTCGACCGCCGGATCGTTCAGCGCATCGGCATAATCGGCCGAAAGTGCCACGCCCCTTTGCGCGCAAAGATCACGCACGGCATCCATGTTCGGTTCCACCGCGCGCACGACGCGGATGTCTTCGGGGGCCGCTTGCAGCACGGCCAGCATCTTCTGGCCCCACCAGCCCATGCCGACCAATGCAATGTTCACAGGGTTTGACATCACCGGTTATCCACACGCTTCAGGAACGGACGAACCGAGACGGATTTCCACAGACCCACCTTGGCAAAGGGGTCGTTGCGGTTGAAATCCTCTACCTCGGCCAAGCTGTCAGCCTCGATCACAAAGCAGCTTCCGATCATGGTCTGTTCGTCATCGGCCAGAAGCGGACCAGAGATCACGGTCTTGACCGGTGCCGCCGCAAGATAGGCCTTGTGGGCATCATAATTGGCAAGCCGCGTCTCGACAGCGCCGTCATGGTCAAGGCAGTGGACTACATAATGCATGGCGTTTCCTTTGCAGCCGATCAGGACGGGATGATGCGGCGGGCGCGCAACTCGTCGAACACGTCCGTGAAGCTGGTGCGGGTGGATTGATAGGCGTCAAAGCCAAGGGTGCGGCTGTTGGTCATGTCGGTGAAACATTCCAGCGTGCGGCCCAGATCGGCATCGCTGTGCCACCACGAGGCCAGCTTATCGACCGGAATATCCTGCAGCCCGTGCTTGGCCACGATATCCGCCCAGACCTTTGGCGCATCGGCCATCTGTTCAACCAGAAGCGTCGGGTGGCCAGGGTGTTCGGCCACGGGCAGGCCGAAGTAATTGGCAATCTGCTGCCACAGCCAGGTCCAGCGGAACACATCGCCGTTCGAGGTGTTGAAGGGCGTATTCGTAGCCTCTGGCGTCGTCGCAGCCCAGTGCAACTGTTTGGCCAGAATCCGCGCATCCGTCACGTCGGTAACCGCATTATACTGCTCGGTCGATCCAGGATAGACAAAGGGCCGCCCCGTTTCCTTGCAGATCGAGGCATAGACCGCCAGCGTCACCGCCATGTTCATCGCATTTCCGATGACAAAGCCGATCATGGTGTGCGGGCGATGCACCGACCATGTGAAGCCCTGCTTTTCCGCCATCTCAAACAGCACATCTTCCTGTGCGTAGTAGAAATTCGGGCCGGGCAGGCGCGGGCTGCTTTCAAGGAAGGGCGTGTAGGGCTTGACCTTGGCATAGTCGTCAAACGACCCAAGGTAATGCTTCAAGCCGGTGACAAGGGCGGCATGCTTGATCGGCGCGCCGTCCAGCCCTTCGAACAGGTTGCGGATCATCAGAGCATTGACGCGGACGTTTTCGGCCTCGTTCGCCTGACGCGACCATGTGCAGAAGAACACGTGGGTCACGTCGCGGGCGGCTTGCAGGGCGGCATGGGTGCTGGCGGCGTCTTGCAGATCGGCTGCGATATGGCGGTCGGAAAACTCCAGATCAGCCGCACCGCGCGACAGGGTGACGACGGTCCAGCCGTGGTCTTTCAACAGACGGCCCGTGTAGCTGCCCGACAGGCCGGTTGCCCCGACGATCAGAGCGACATTCTTGCTGTTCATTCTTGCGTTCTTTCTTCTCTAATCGCTGCGCCGGTCAGGTTCTGACCAGAATTTTCAGATGCTCGCCTGCCGGATCGAGAAGCGCCTCGAACCCTTTGGCGACCACATCCTTGGCGTCGATGCGCGCGGTGATGACCTTTTCGACGGGGAAGGTGCCTGCCGCGATCATGCGGGCAATGCGCGGCCAGATTTGGGTCGGGTAGCACCATGTCGCCTCGACCGTGATGTCTTTCAGCGCCCACAGCATCGCGTCGATGCTGGCCGGTTTCATGTGCAGGCCCACCTGCACCACCTTGCCCTGACGCCGCACCGACTGGACGCAGGTGTTCAACGAGGCTTCAAGCCCCACACATTCCAGCGCCACATCCACGCCCACGCCTTCTTCGGTCAGATCGGCAACGATCTGAGCAATATCTCCGGTTCGGGGATCGACCACATGGGCGTAGGGGGCGATATTGGCGATGATGCGGCGGCGGTTCGGGTTCGGTTCGGACACGATGATGGTCGATGCCCCTGCAGCCTTTGCCGCCAGAATGGTCAGCGCCCCGATGGGACCGGCACCGGAAACAAGCACAGTCGATCCTGCCGTTATCCCGCCGCGATCCACCCCGTAAAGCGCCACTGCCGCCGGTTCGATCATCGCGGCCTGCTCGTCCGTGATGCCATCGGGCACGGGCTGGGCGTTGTAATCCTTGATGATGGCCTTCTCGCCCATCCCGCCCCAAGCCCAGCTTAGGCCCACACAGCCCATGCTGGGCGACAGGTGGTAAAGCCCGCGTTTGCCGTAATAATCGTTGCGCGGCGACAAAAGCGGCTGGATCGAGATGCGATCCCCGGCAGCCACGTGGCTTACGGCGTCGCCGACGGCCAGAACGCGGGCGGAAAACTCGTGGCCCAGAATCTGCGGATTGGTTGCACCTGTGAAGATATGCGGCTCTTTCGGAGTCACGATCGGGCCTGCGATATATTCGTGCAGATCGGTGCCGCAGATACCGGTGATCGCCGGTGCGATCAGAACGTCATCGGGCAAAAGCTTGGCCGATGGCTCTGCAACATCTTCAACCCTGATGTCTCTTGCCCCGTGAAATCGAACTGCTCTCATCGTATTTCCTCCTCCTTCGTCGTCGCGCGTTGCGTTGGTCTTGTGTGCTCAGAACGTAGTGCCGCCGTTTTCTGCGGAAACACCCACCTTCTTTTCACCGGATATTTGTTCGGACGGACCTCCCAGTGCCGACGAACCAACGCTTGCTTCGATCTCGGACCGGCGCTGTTGGCGATGGCCCCGACTCACTCCCCGTTACAGATCGATACCAAACCGGATCGGCAAAGATTGGGGCAATTTGTCCGCTTCGGATAATTTCGGGAAGGAACTGCCGATCCGGCAACTCTATGCTCCAACAGGCGTGTAGATGCGAGGTAGGGTGATGACTCTGGAAGCGGCCGAACAAAAGCAGGTGGCACCGACAGGCCGGAAAATCGGTTGGGTTGGGGCTGGCAAGATGGGCGGCCCCATGGCGATCAACCTGCTTGCCGCAGGAAACACCTTGCTGGTCACTGATCCGAGCGAGACGACGCGCGCGGAAATGTCGGCCCTCGGGGCGCAGACGGATGCGGGCCTTGAAATCCAGTCGGGGGCGGGTCTTGTGTTTTCGACCCTTCCCAATGACGACGTGCTGACGGCTGTGGTGTCGGGCGCGGGTGGATCACAGGGATTGGTTCATCTGATGGCGCAGGGCAGCACGCTTGTCGAGATGAGCACGGTTTCGCCAGAGTGTTCGGCGAAGATCGCAAAAGATCTTGAAAAGGCGGGAATTTATTACCTGCGCGCCCCGATTTCCGGCAGCACCGCTATGGCAAAATCGGCAAGTCTGACTGTTCTTGCCTCGGGCGACCAAGCTGCATGGCCGACTGTCTTGCCCGTTCTGCGCCTGATGTCCAGCAAGCAGTTCTTTCTCGGCACCGCCGAAGAGGCGCGTTACATGAAGCTGGTGCTGAACACTCTGGTTGGTGCCAGTTCGGCCATTCTGGCCGAGGCTGTGGCACTTGGTGCAAGTGGCGGGTTAAGCCGTGCTGCCATGATGGAAGTGATCTGCGAAAGCGCCGTCGCGTCTCCGCTGCTGAAATACAAGACCGATCTGGTGGTTTCGGCCGATTATGTCCCCGCCTTCACCATCGACCAGATGATAAAGGACTTCACCCTGATCAGCGATGCCGGACGCGCCAACGGCATTCCGCTTATGGCGGCGGGCCTGATCCTTGAACTCTATCGGGCTGCGGCGAATGCGGGATTGCAAAACGAGGATTTCTTCGCTTTGGTGAAATGGCAATCCGGGATCTCTGCCCAGTAGGATCGAAGCCGTGCAACAGATGAACCCGTCACAAACTCCGGCGCCCGAACTCACCAGTCACGAGCTTTCGCGCATTGTGGACTTCTTGCGAAAACTGCGCGCGCCGTTCGACAATGCGGTGCCGGGGGCGTCGAAGGATGTTTTCTGGAACGTCGTGCTGGAACTGGTCGACTCGCACCTGCGCCGCAGACCCATAGACAAGTCGGGTCTGATCGCCCTTGCCGGAGTGCCTTACAGCACCGGCAACCGCATGATCACCAAGATGATCGCTGACGATCTGATCCGGCAGGTGCCGCGCGGGGGCGGGCTTAAGACGCATTTTCTGGAACCGACCGACGCGCTGCAGCACAGCTTTATGGAATATGCCGCCCATGTGAAGGCGCATCTGGCCAAGACCTTCGGGCTTCGCAAGGGCGCGGAGGCCAACGAATACTACTTCGGCGGCAGCTATTTCGCGGCGCAGATCATCTCGCCCATAAGGGGCGATGACATCGCGGGCAAGGTTCCGGGGGATATCCGCTTTCTTCTGAACGACGACAACTATTTCACCTCGATGCGGAACATGTGGTCGGATTTCCGCAGCGATCTGGGGCGGAAAAGCAGCTTTGACCTTCAGCGGCTTCCCGATCTTTACACCAATTCGCAGACCTATTTTCAAAAGGCCTCTGCCGAATATGACGTGATTTCGATCAATATGCCTTGGCTGGGAGAGTTTGCGGAAAAGGGCTACCTCGCCCCGCTGGACGAGCTTTTGCAGGATGCGGCGATCAATCCGCTCGATTTCCATCCTTCTGTCTGGGGAACGGGCAACTGGAAGGGAACGCAATATGGCATCCCGCTGTATTGCACGATCGAGATTCTGGCGGCGCGGCGCGACCTGTTCGAAGACCGTGGCCTGACCTATCCGCGCACCTTTGATGAAACCATTGCGGCGGCCCGTGCATTGCATCGACCCGCGTCCGAGTTCTACGGAATCGCATGGAATGGCCAGCGCGGTATGCCGATTGCCAATTCCTTCATGTTCTTTCTTGCCGCCTGTCAAAAGACCATCATCGACATGCCGCTGCACAATCCCGAAAGCTGGGATTTTCCCAGTTTCGAAAAGCTGAAACTGCAAATCGATACGGTCGATGCGGTGGAAGTCATCGAATACATGAAGCAGCTGGTCGAGGTGTCGCCGCCCGACATCGAATTCATGGACTGGGAAAAGCGCATCCAGTGTTTCATGTCGGGGCGGGCGGGACTTGCCTATTGCTGGACCATGCGCGCCGCCCGTTTCGAACATGAATTGAGTTCGCAAGTCGCCCGCCGCGTTGCCTATCTGCCGCCGCCGTCCCGCCGTATGCGCCGGATCGCCGCCCCGATTGGCGGCTTTCTGATGACGATTCCCGCCAGCGTGCTGCCGGCCCGCCGCAAGCAGATCATGAACGCGATCACATGGATGGTGTCGCCCGAAGCGATGAAGGCCCATGTCAAGAACGGCTTTCCTGTGGCCCCGCGCTTTTCCGTCTGCGCCGATCCCGAGGCGCTGGCCTCGTCCCCCATTGTCAGCATGGTGGACCAGTTGGCGCGGCGGAATGAGTTGGTCACTTGGGCAAGGCCTCCGATACAGGGGTTCAGTCTGGTTGAACGTATTCTCGGCACCGAAATCCATGACGCTGTGTTTCATGGAAAATCCGCAAGCGAAGCCTTGCGCGACGCCGAGAACCGGATTCTGAGCGAGCTGGCGGCAAGCCATTAACCTGTATTGGGTGGGGGAATATATGGGTATGCGAATTTTCGCTGTATCCGGCAGTCGATGACCTTCCACCCCGATCCCGCAAAGAGCTGTCTGCCCGAACCTTTCCCCAACCGAACGCCGGAATGGCGGCGCGGTTTTGCCGAGTTGGCCAAGCGTGGCAGGCACTTATGATCTGCAACTCTATTTCGGCCAGATTGACGAATTCATCGATCTGGCCCGCGCCTTTCCCGATAAGCAGATCATCCTGACCCACACCGGCATTCAGTGCGACAGGCCGCATCTGTTATACGGCTGGCGTCACACAATGAAACGTCTGGCCGGGGCCACGAACATGGCCTGCAAAATCTCGGGCTTGGGCATATTCACCTCGAACTTTCCGGCTGACAAGATTTTCTCCTGCTATGGCGGGATCTTTGACGCCTTCAAACGGATCACCGAGTCTATTCGACAGCAGGGCGGTCGGCGTAATTCCATCGGCTTTGAGGTCTTTGCCAAGGCCGCTGGCGCAACCTGTCAGGGGAACTGGCTGTCGCCAACGGCCTGCACATGCTGCCGCAACGATTGGCAGGCACCCATGATATGATCATAGACCAGCGCAGCCGCGTCATCTGCCCGTGACTCACGGCAAGCCCGAAGAATCTCTTGGTGTTCATGGTCGGCGGTGTCATGGCCGCCGGAGACAGTCAATTGCAGCCGCAGATACCGTTCAACCCTGTCGTTCACAGTTCGGATCAGCCGCAGCAGATAGGGCCTTTCGCTGTCCAGATAGAGGCTGTAATGGAAAGCCCAGTTCAATTCGGCCCACATCGACACATCGGTCTCACGAGAAAAGGCGGCACAGCAAGACGCCGCGCGTTGAAATGTCGCCTCTGACATTCGCGGGACGGCCAGCCGGATTGCCTGCGATTCCAATAGGGCGCGGACCTCGAAAATCTCGATGATCTCGGGTTCTGACAGGCTGGCGACAATCGCACCCTTATTGCGACGGAAGGTCACGAAACCCTCGGCCTCCAACTGCTTCAGCGCCTCGCGGACGGGGATTTTGCTGACGTTGAACAGCTTTGCCATTTCGTCCTGCTTGACCGGCTTGCCTTCGGCAAGCCTGCCCGAAACGATTTCGGTTCGCAGGAATTTCAGAATAACCTCGGACGCCGAGGGTGCCGCGCCAAGGTCCGGTATGTCAGTGAATGTCATAAGCAATGTCCCTAGGGTTGCGCGCAAAGGATTATCCAAGGCGGTGCCACAGTTCAAACAGGGGCGCAAAACGCTGTGAGTCTCTATAGATTTCGTATATCGTATACGATATTCTCGGGTTGACCAATGCTCTTGCCAATCGCCCGTCCAATCCTTTGAAGGAACCGCCATGCGTAGCAGCAAAATCATTCACGTCGTCTCGGCCCATGCCGAGGGCGAGGTGGGGGATGTGATCGTCGGTGGAGTGTCGCCGCCGCCCGGAGCCACACTCTGGGAGCAGCGGACGTGGATTGCCAATGACCAAACCTTGAGGAACTTCGTTCTGAACGAACCGCGCGGCGGGGCTTTCCGCCACGTCAACCTGTTGGTCCCGCCGAAACACCCCGAAGCGCAGGCGGCCTGGATCATCATGGAACCCGAAGACACACCGCCCATGTCCGGGTCCAATTCGATCTGTGTGGCAACCGTGCTGCTGGATACCGGCATCATCCCGATGCAAGAGCCGGTGACCGAACTGATGCTGGAAGCGCCGGGCGGCCTGATCCGCGTGCGCGCTGAGTGCCGCGATGGCAAGGCGGAACGGATCACGGTCGAGAATGTTCCAGCCTTTGCAGGCAAGATGGCCGTGCCTCTGGAGGTGGAGGGGCTGGGAACCATTACAGCGGATACGGCATATGGCGGCGACAGTTTCGTGATCGTGGACCCCGCGCAACTGGGTCTGGCGCTGGAGGTGGATGCAGCGCGCGACCTTGCCGAACTGGGCGTGCGGATCACCAATGCGGCGAATATGCAGCTTGCATTCCGCCATCCCGAAAGGCCGGACTGGACACACCATTCCTTTTGCCTGTTCGCCGGAACTCTGGAACGGGACAAGACAGGTCGGCGGGCGAAATCGGTCGTGTCGATCCAACCGGGCAAGCTGGACCGATCGCCGACAGGCACGGCCGTTTGCGCGCGCATGGCACTGTTGCGGGCCAAGGGTGAAATGCAGGTTGGTGACCGGTTCACCGGCGTGTCGATCATCGGGTCAGAGTTTCATGGCCAGATCCTTGGCGATACGCGGGTGGGCGATTTGCCTGCGATCCGCCCCCAAGTCAGCGGCCGCGCCTGGGTGACAGGAACGCATCAGCACATGCTTGACCCCTCGGACCCTTGGCCCGCAGGTTACCGCGTTGCTGACACTTGGCCAATGAAGGCAAAGCGCGGCTGATACGCGGTGCTGGCTTAGAGATGGCCGCATGGGCATTAGACCTTGAAATGACACCGACGATGGGTTGTGCCGGACCAAAACGGACCCTCTTGCCAATCGGGTGGAATCCCAGTCACGGGCGGGTCTTTCTCGTGAAGCACGGTGCCGCGATCCGGCAGTCACAAAGAACGCCATGCCCCACCGCGCCTAGGTCGTAACGGTCAAGCGCGCTTTCGGCTCTGTGCCGCTTAACCGGCCCCGCGATAGCCCACGCCCGGCTCGGTCAGGATCAGGGTTGGCAGCGCGGGATCGGCTTCGACCTTCTGGCGTAATTGGCCGATAAAGACGCGCAGATATGGCACGTCCTCGACATGGGCGAGGCCCCAGATACGGGCCAGAAGCTGGCGGTGGGTCAGAACGCGGCCCGGGGTCTCGGCCAAAGCGGCCAGAAGGTCGAATTCCTTGGGTGTCAGATGCAGTTCTGTGCCGTCCCTTGTGACGCGGTGGGCCGCAGGGTCGATGACCAGTGGCCCCAGCCGCAAACGCGGATCAGAGGATTTCCGCGCAGGGCGCAGGCAGACCCGCAGCCGCGCCAGAAGCTCTCCGATGGCGAAGGGCTTGGCGACGAAATCATCTGCGCCAAGGTCCAGCGCCATGATCTTCTCCATTTCCTGATCGCGCGCCGAAAGGACGATCACGGGCAGGTCCGAGGTTTGGCGCAGCGTCTCGATCACCGCCTTCCCGTCCGTATCGGGCAAGCCAAGATCAAGGATCATCAGGTCGGGCTGACGCGCCTTCACTTGTGCCAAAGCCTCGGCTCCGGTGGCCGCGGTGCAGGTCTCATAGCCAGAGGCGTTCAGGGCATGGCCCAGAAAGCGCAGGATTTGCGCCTCGTCGTCAACGATCAGTATCAGGGGGCGAGTCATATGGCCTCCGGCAGTCGCAGGGTCAGGCTGCCATCCTCGGCTGTCAGGCTGCCGCCCAGATGTTTGGCGATGCCCTTGGCAACCGCAAGGCCCAAACCCCGCTGACCGGGGGCAGGGCGCATGTCGGGGATGGCCAGCCATGCGCGTAGTGCGGGTGGCAATCCGGGACCGCCGTCACTGACCCGGAGCCAGAGCGTGCCGTTCTGTCCGCTGGAGATCCGCACCGGCGACGCCCCATGGGTCAGGCCATTGTCTATCAGATTGAAAAGCGCCTGTTCAACCAGCCCGCCTTCGGTGCGGATCATCGGCAAAGGGCCAAGGTCCAAATCGATCTGCGCGCCCGCGAAGGCCCGCCGCGCCCGCGTGGCGGCGGCCTCGGCGATGTCGTTCAGATCGACCCAATCGCGGCGCGGTGCTGCCCCAAGTTCCAGCCGCGACAGTTGCAACAGGTTGGCGACATGGCGGTTCAGCCGCTCGGCCTCTTCCTCGATCGCGGTCAGAAGATCGCTGCGGGCTTCGGGCGGCAGGCTGGCGTCCAGTTCTTTCAAGGCACTGGCCGCGCCAAGGATTGTCGCCAAGGGCGTTCGCAGGTCATGGCTGAGAGAGGTCAGAACGGCAGAGCGCGTGGCAAAGGCTTCGGCGCGCAAGCGTTCGGCGTGGGCCTTGTCGGCGAAATCCAGTCGCTGCAACGCCGCGCGGGTCTGATCGGCCAAGGCGGCGATGGCTTGGGCGCGTCGTGGTGCCTCGCGGCCCGACAGGCGGCCATGGCCAAGGGCAAGCCCCTCTGTCAGGGGCAGGAAGCCATAATCTTCACCCGGCCAGCCCGCTGCGGCGGCGGGCTGCGGCTGGTTCCGGCGCAGACAGCGTTCGGCAGCGGCAACGGCGGTGGCGGGCAGGTTGCCCAAAGTCTGGGGCGTCACCAGAAGCGCCGGTGCCGCCAAAGCCTCCAGATGGTGGAGCGCAACCGTCAAGACCTCGTCGGGTTTGGTGGCCAAAGCCAGATCAGAACTGAGGTGACTCAGCACTCCCAACGCCTCGGCGCGCGCGCGGGCTGCCTCGGCGCGGTCATGCAGGCGCCCGGCCAGAAGTCCGGCCAAACCCGCCACCAACAGAAAGACCAAAAGCGCGAAGACATCCTGCGGGCGCGAGATATGGAAGCTGTAAAGAGGCTCGGTGAAAAGGTAATTCAGCGCAGCAAAGCCCGTGACAGCGGCAAAGAGGCCCGTCCAGAAACCAAAAGCCACCGAGGCCAGCAGAACCGCCACCAGAAAGACCATGGGCAAGGCCGCTTCGGGTAGCGGCACAAGGGTCATCGCCAGTTTCGCCAGTCCTGACGTTCCCCCGATCAGCGCCAGCGTGACGGCCAGCCCCCAAAGACCCGGTGCCGGAGGCAGGCCGCGCAAGTCCTGATCCAATGCGTCGCGTCTGGTCTGATCCACCATGCCTCTGCTTCGCCCGACCCTTGGGCGCTGTCCACCGTCTTTATGCATTCCTTATGCCGGGCGCGGCCTTCCCTGTCGCTTCCTTACGGCAGCCGGATGCAAAAGAAGGGGCCGCTGCCATGGCGGTGCTTTCTCGGGACTCACATGTCGATTTCCAGCACCCACGCGCCCGTCCCGAACGGGCGGCTTCTTCCCCTTTCCCTTGCCGCCATCGGGATCGTTTATGGCGATATCGGCACCTCGCCGCTTTATGCCTTCCGCGAGGCGATGCATGCGGCGGGGGCCTCTCACGGCGGGGTCATGGTCGCGGATGTTCTGGGGGTGCTGTCGCTGATCACATGGTCACTGATGCTGATCGTGACCATCAAGTATGTGGCGCTTCTGATGCGGGCCGACAATCAGGGCGAGGGGGGGACGCTGTCGCTTTTGGCCTTGGCCGAGCGCGGTCTGGGCGGCCGGCGGCCCTTGGTTCTGGCACTGGGGCTGGCGGGTGCGGCATTGTTCTACGGGGATGCGGCGCTGACGCCTGCGGTCTCGGTCCTTTCGGCGGTTGAAGGCCTGAGCCTCGTGACCACCGCCTTCGACCCCTATATCCTGCCGATCGCGATTGCCATCATCATCGGGCTTTTCATGGTGCAATGGAGCGGGACCACCGTAGTGGGGCGGCTCTTTGGTCCGATCACCCTGATGTGGTTCTTGGTGATCGGTTGGAGCGGGCTGATGCAGATCATCCGCATGCCCGAGGTTCTGGCCGCGCTGAACCCCTTGCAAGCGCTACACTTCCTGTCGGTGAATGGCAAGCTGGGGCTGGTCGTTCTTGGCGCGGTCTTTCTGGCTGTGACGGGGGCAGAGGCGCTTTATGCCGATATGGGCCATTTCGGGCGGCGGCCGATCCAACTGGCATGGCTGTTCGTGGTGCTGCCGGCGCTTCTGCTGAACTATTATGGTCAGGGCGCGCTGATCCTGAGCGATCCGGCAGCCATGGAGAATCCTTTCTTCCGCCTCTTTCCTGATGGCCTGTTGTTGCCTGCGGTGGTTCTGGCCACCGCCGCCACGATCATCGCCAGTCAGGCCGTGATCTCTGGCACCTTCTCTCTGACCCGACAGGCGATCCAGTTGCGGCTTTTGCCACGTATGCCGATCCGCCACACCTCGGAGGCGCAAGAGGGTCAGATCTACATGCCCGTCGTCAATCATACGCTGATGATCGCCGTGGTGGTTCTGGTTCTGGCCTTCGGCAGTTCTTCGGGCCTTGCGGCGGCCTATGGCATCGCGGTGACTGGCACCATGGTGGTGACCGCCACGCTGGCGATGATCGTGGCGCATCGGTATTGGGGCCTGTCCAAACCTCTGGCCATTGCACTTCTGGCACCCTTCCTCGCGCTCGACCTCGTCTTCTTCGGGGCCAATCTCTTGAAACTTTTCGAAGGCGGCTGGTTGCCTCTTGGGCTGGCCACGCTGGTGGTGATCGTGATGGTCTCGTGGATTCGGGGGACGGGCGTGGTTCTGGGCAAAGAGGCGCAGGGCGAGATGACGCTGGAGAAATTGATCCGCCACCTGGCGGCCAAACCCTTGCCGCAAGTGCCGGGGACAGCGGTTTTCCTGACCTCGGACCCCGATTACGCCCCTGCGGCGCTGTTGCACAGTGTCAAGCATTTCAAGGTCTTGCATGAGCAGAACGTGATCCTGACCATCCGCACCGCCAATATTCCCCGCGTGGCACCGGAAGATCGGGTTCAGATGACCGACCTTGTGTCCGGCTTCCGGCAGGTGACGCTGACCTGGGGCTATGCCCAAGAGCCTGACGTGCCTGAGGGCTTGGCGCTTTGCCGCAAGCTTGGGTGGAAGTTTGACATCATGGCGACATCCTTCATCCTGTCGCGCCGCTCGCTGCGCCTGTCGTCGCGGCGCGAGATTCCGGGCTGGATGGCGCGGCTTTTCATCCTGATGGCCCGCAATTCGGCCCCGGCCTCGGATTACTTCCGCATCCCCGCCGGTCGTGTGGTCGAACTTGGCACGCAGGTGAACGTGTGACACCCCAAGGGCCGGTCCGGCGGCGTAATCGCGGTGCGTCAGGCCGAAATGCTGAGGAAGACCCGCCTTTGCATTCTGTGCAAGTCGTCCGGTCGGCAGGGTCGCGCTGGGCGCGACGAAGATCGGGGCGGCAAAACCGGCAGGCAGTCGAGACACGCCCTGACCTGCAACCGCCGCCGCCGATCTTCCTGTTAAAGCCCCGACATCTTCAGCACCATCTCGGGCAGTCGCGCGCCCTGCACTTCGAAACCGTCCAGCGCAGTTCCGATTTCCCGCAGATCGTCGGCGCTCAAACTGACCGCCGCCGCACCAAGGTTTTCTTCCAGACGATGCCGTTTCGTCGTGCCGGGAATAGGCGAGATGCCGCTGCGCTGCGCCAGAAGCCATGCAAGCGCAATCTGCGCGGGCGTGGCTCCTTTGGCGGCGGCCACATCCTTGACAAGCTTGACCAAGGCCATGTTGGCCTTGCGAGCCTCAGGTGCCAGACGCGGCACAAGGTTGCGGAAGTCGGTCGCGTCGAATGTGGTCGTCTCGTCGATCTTGCCGGTCAGGAAGCCCGCACCAAGGGGGCTGAAGGGGACGAAACCGATGCCCAATTCGTCCAGCACCGGAAGCAATTCCACCTCTGGCCCGCGCCAGAACAGTGAGTATTCGCTTTGCACCGCCGTAACGGGCTGCACAGCATGGGCGCGGCGGACGGTCTGCACGCCTGCCTCGGACAGGCCGAAATGCAAAACCTTGCCTTCGGCGATCAGGTCTTTCACCGCCCCCGCCACATCTTCGATTGGCACGGCAGGATCGACACGGTGCTGGTAGAGCAGGTCGATCCGGTCGGTTTTCAGCCGCTTCAGCGCATCTTCGGCCACGCGGCGGATATGGGCGGGCTGGCTGTTGGTTCCCGCGCCCCGCTCGCCCGTGTCGGGGTCAATGTTGAAACCGAACTTCGTTGCGATCACCACCTTGTCACGGATCGGAGCCAAAGCCTTTCCCACAAGCCGTTCGTTGGCAAAGGGGCCATAAGCCTCGGCGGTGTCGAAATGCGTCACACCAAGGTCATGGGCGTGGCGGATAAGCGCGACCATTTCTGCCTCGTCTGCCGGCGGGCCATAGGCCGCGCTCATGCCCATACAGCCAAGGCCAATGGCAGAAACTTCCAGATTTCCAAGGTTACGCATCTGCATGGATCGGTCTCCTGTGTGATCGACAGCGTTATAGACTGGACCTTTCCTTGCGATTATCCCCTATAATCCGCATCAGGTTGTAAGTCAGGCTTCACAATGCGACGCTATTCCATGAACGAACTTGCCAGCTTTGCCGTGGTCGCGCGCGAGAAAAGCTTTACCAGGGCGGCGGCACAGCTTGGCGTTTCGACCTCGGCTCTCAGCCAGACAATCCGGACTCTGGAAGAAATCCTCGGCTTGCGCCTGCTGACCCGCACCACCCGCAGCGTATCGCTGACCGAAGCGGGCCAGCGCCTGCTGGAAACCGTCGCCCCTCGCTTCGACGACATTCATGCCGAACTCGCCCAACTCAGTGCGCTGCGTGACCGGCCGGCCGGCACCGTCCGCATCACCGCCAGCGAATATGCTGTCGAACGGGTTCTCTGGCCCGGACTGGCTCCGGTGCTGCGCGCCTACCCCGAAATCAATCTGGAACTTTCAATCGACCACGGCTTTCGGGACATCGTGGCCGAAGGCTTTGACGCTGGCGTCCGTTTGGGGGAAAGCGTCGAGAAAGACATGGTCGCAATGCGGATCGCGCCCGATGGGCGGTTGGTGGCGGTTGCCACGCCTGCCTATTTCGCACAGAACCCGCCGCCGCTTTCGCCAAAAGACCTGACCACGCATCGCTGCATCAACCTGCGTATGGTTTCCAGCGGCGCAGTTTACGCATGGGAATTCCAGAAGAACGGCCAAGATCTGAGGGTGCGGGTTGGCGGGCAAGTCACCTTCAACTCGGTCAACGCCTGCCTGAAGGCGGTGCTTGACGGTTTCGGCATCGGCTTCCTGCCAGAAGCCGCCGTGCAACCGCTTCTGGCCTCGGGTGCGCTGTTGCTGGTGCTGGACGACTGGAGCCAGCCGATCTCGGGTCTGCATCTGTATTACCCCAGCCGCCGCCACATCTCGCCTGCTTGTCGCATCATCTTCGACGCGCTGCGCTATCGGGAACCCACGTGCTGATCCATTCCGAAAAGATGCCACCCAAAACCAGCCCAAGGTCAGGAATCATCTTTTCGGCTTTCTGAGCGGGGTCTTGCGTATTGGTGTGATCAACACCCTGCCGACACTGGCGCAGGGTGCCAGCTTTCTCGGTGCAGGCATCAATCGGCACCGCCATCATCGCAGCCGCCTGCTGCAAAGATCGCAGGTTGCTGCTTCAGCAGCGTCACGAAACGGACCTGCGGTTGCGCGCAACCTTCCGCTACTGTCATTGACTTGGTCGTGGCCTATGGCTTGAAATCGGTGCATCTATTGCAGCCTGAACCAAAGCGAGTCCCCTATGAAGATGAAACCCGTCGGCAAGACTGGCCTTGAGATTTCCGAAATCGGTTTTGGCACAGCGCCCTTGGGGGAAATGCCGGATACCTACGGCTATAGCGTCGACGAGGCGACCGCGCGTGCGGCGCTGCATGCCATTTTTGACGGGCCGGTCAATCTGATGGATACCTCGCGCAACTATGGTCTTGGCCGCAGCGAGCAGCGCATTGGCGATGCGATCCGTGAACGGGGCGGGTTGCCTGCGGGGTTTGTGCTGTCCACCAAATTGGACCGTGACATGCAGACGGGTCGGTTCGACGGCGCGCGGGCAAGGCGGTCTTTCGAGGAAAGTCTGGGCGCGCTTGGGCTTGATCATGTGCAGATGTTGCACCTGCATGACCCCGAACATGCGCTTGACCTGACCGAGATCACCCGCAAGGGCGGCGCGCTGGATATGTTGTTTCAACTGAAGGCGGAAGGTCTGGCCACTTCGGTCGGACTGGCGATGGGGCGGCTGGACATCATGCTGCCTCTGGTCAAGGCTTGGCCCTTTGATGTTGTGCTAAGCCATAACCGCTATTCCCTGCTGAACCGCTCGGCGGATGCGTTGTTCGACTATGCGCGCAGCAAGGATATGACGGTGATCAATGCGGCGCCCTATGCGGGCGGGGTTTTGGCCAAAGGCAGCGCGCAGGTCAGCAAGATCACCTATCAAGACGTTGACGCGGCCAAGTTGGAACCGGTGCGGCGGATCGAGCAGATCTGTGCCGCCCATGGCATCGCGCCGGGGGCGCCAGCGCTGCAATTCTCGTTGCACGACCCGCGCATTGCCTCGACCGTTGTGGGGGTGTCGCGGGCGGAACGTGTGGCGCAAACCCTTCGCTGGGCCGATCAGGCAATTTCTGCCGAGACTTGGGCCGAGTTGCGGGCGCTGGCCTATGAAACGACCGATCCCGAGGCCGAGCGGGTCTATCGGCCGGGCTGAAGCGGAAGATGACAAAGGGGCCAGCCTTGCGGCCAGCCCCATGCCAGACAGTTTTTCAAGATTCAGATCGCGCTGGCGGGTTTCTTGCCCATGATGATCATGCCCAGAATGTCATCGTCAGTGACCTCGTTCACATTCACCGTGCCAACGCGACGCCCGTTCTTCATCACTACGGCGCGGTCGCAGAGTTTCATCACGTTGTGGATGTCATGCTCGATCAGGAAAATCCCCAGACCTTGCGCCTTTAACTCTTGTATCAACTCGGCGACCATCTGGGTTTCATGCGGGCCAAGCGCGGCGGTGGGTTCGTCCATGATCAGGATCTTGGCGTTGAAATAGACCGCGCGCGCAATGGCGACCGACTGGCGCTGACCGCCGGACAGGGCCGAGACCGGCACGTTGAACTTGCGGAAGTTCGGGTTCAGCCGCGCCATGATCTTGCGGGCCTCGGACTCCATCTTGCTGTCATCCACAAAGCCCAAGGGTGTCACCAGCTCGCGCCCCAGAAACAGGTTTGACGCCGCGTCCAGATTGTCGGCCAAGGCCAGCGTCTGGTAGATCGTCTCGATGTTCTGGGCGCGGGCATCGCGGGTGTTGGTGATCTGCACCTTCTCGCCGTTGATGTAGATATCGCCATGATCGGCCTGATAGGCACCGGACAGGCACTTGATCAGCGTCGATTTGCCCGCGCCGTTATGGCCCAGCAGACCCACGACCTCGCCCGGATGCAGGTCGATCGAGACGTGATCCACCGCCTTGATCCCGCCGAAGGAAATCGAGATGTCGCGCATCTCGCACAGAGGAGTTTGCGTCATTTCAAGGCTCCGGTCCGCTTGCGATAGAAGATGTCGATCCAGACCGCGATGATCAGCACGCCGCCGACCACGATGTTCTGGAAAGGCGTGTCCACACCGATCATGGCCATGCCCGATTGCAGCGCCTGCATGATCAGAGCGCCAAGGATCGCGCCATAGATCGTGCCGATCCCGCCAGCCAAGGCCGTGCCGCCGATGACGGTGGCCGCGATGACCTTCAATTCATCCAGCGTTCCGATGTCGTTGCCGTGGCTTTGCAGGCGGGCTTGGGCGACCAATGCGGCAAGACCACAAAGGAACCCCAGCAGGGCAAAGATTTTCACCGTCATGAATCGCGTGTTGATGCCCGACAGTTCCGCCGCATCGGGGTTGCCGCCGATGGCGTAGATATAGCGGCCAAAGCGGGTCTTGCGGCCGATCATGGTCATGGCGACCACGACCAAAATCAGGATCACCACCGAAATCGGCAGGCCGTGAAACTCGATAAAGCCTTCCGGCACGGTCAGCCCCTTGGCTTCGTAGATGCGTTTCAGCTTGGCGTCTGGGATAGGGTAAGAGTTCAGGATGGCGACAAAGCCCATGATCAGCGCAACGATCATTGCAATCAGTGTGGCCTCGGCCCAGACGGGTTTTACGATAAAGCCGTGACGCTGTTTGCCGCGACGGGCCGCCAGCACGCCCCAGATCGCCAAGGCCGACCCAAGCGCACCCAAGACCCAGCTTACGGTCGGGTAAAGCACGCCTTCGGTGCCGCCGAACATCAGGATATTCGGATCGGTCAAGGCAACCGATTGGCCGTTGGTCGTATACCACGCCAGATTGCGCCAGATCAGCAGCCCGCCCAGCGTGACTATGAATGAAGGTATGCCCTGATAGCCCACCAGCCAGCCGGTGACCGCGCCGATCAGTGCGCCGACGGCAAGGCCGAAGGCAATGGTCGCCACCAGAATGACCGGATTGCCCAAGCCGAACACCTGCGGCAGCCATTCGATCTGGCTTTGCGCCATCAGCGCCGAACAGATCGCCAGCAGTGATCCGACAGAAAGGTCGATATGGCGTGCCACGATCACAAAGACCATGCCGGTCGCCATGATGCCCACGGAAACCGTTTGCACCGAGATGTTGAAAATATTGCGCGGGGACAGGAATTTGCCGTCCGTCATGAACTGGAACACCACGCAAAGAACCGCAAAGGCCAGAATCATCCCGAACAGGCGTTTGTCCAGTTCCAGCGTGTCGGCCAATCCACGGCGCGCGGGGGCGCCTGTGGTCGTCGGGCCTGCATCACTCATTCTCTCTCCTCCCATGTTAAGGCAGATGCCCCGAAGCAAGGCTCCGGAGCATCCGGTGACAGGTCAGCCTGACTTATTTGCAGACGTCGACGTCAGGGCCGCCCTGGCACAGCAGGTCTTTGGTGATCCAGCCGGCATCCAGAACAAGGTTCAGGTTTGCCTTAGTGATCGGCTGCGGCTTCAGCAGGATCGAGGTCAGCTCTTTGCCGCCGGGCGAGGTGAACGCGGCCGCGCCGGAGACATCAGCCATCGCGGTGCCGCTGGCCAGAGCCACGGCGATTTCGCCTGCGGCCTTGCCAAGCGCACGGCTGTCTTTCCACACCGAAACGGTCTGGGTGCCAAGCGCCACACGGTTCAGGGCGGCCATGTCGCCATCCTGACCCGAAACCGGAATACCGGCCATGCCCTGCGCGGTCAGCGCCGCCACAACGCCACCAGCGGTGCCGTCGTTCGAGGCCACAACAGCGTCAACACCGTTGTCAGCTTCGGTCAGGATCTGCTCCATGTTCTTCTGGGCGTTGGCGGGCTGCCAGTCGTCGGTGTAGGCTTCGGCAACGATGGTGATGTCGCCTGCGTCAATCGCGGCTTGCAGAACCTCTTGCTGGCCACCGCGCAGGAAGTCTGCGTTCGGGTCAACCGGCGAGCCTTTGATCATGACATAGCGGCCCTTGGGCATCGCTTCCAGAACGGCGCGGGCCTGCATCCGGCCCACTTCGACGTTGTCGAAGGTCAGGTAGAAGGCGCGCGGGTCGTCGATCATGCGGTCATAGCCCACCACCGGAACGCCTGCATCCGCAGCCGCATCCAGGGCCGGACCAATCGAAGCCGAGTCTTGCGCCAGAATGATCAGGGCGTTGCAGCCTTGGGTGATCAGACCTTCGATGTCGGCAAGCTGCTTGGTGGCCGAGGTTTGCGCGTCAGCCGAGATATACTCAGCGCCCGCTGCATCCAGCGCGCCCTTGATCGCGGCTTCGTCGGTCTTCCAACGCTCTTCGCGGAAGTTGGACCAGCTTACGCAAACCTTCAGATCAGCGGCTTGGGCCATCGAGGTTGCGCAGGCCAGAATCGTGCTGGCCAGCAAAATCGTTTTTTTCATTCTGTATCCTCCCATGGATGGACCGGACTCCTCAGACCGGTCAGGCATCTCGCCTTGACAATATTTCCCATTTGCAACAAACATTGTCAATAATTATTCACAGCAAACAGCAATGAATGTTGCGAGGGGTGCCTATGGAAACAGAAATTGGCGATTGCAGCGCCGGGGCAGAGGCTGCAAGTTTTGCAGACCCCAACCGGACCCAAGCCATGACAGATGCCCACGCGCCCAAAAGCTATGAAGATCTGATCCGTGTGATTCATGATAGGTATGAGGACATGAGCAAGACGTATCAGCGGATTGCGGTTTATCTGACGCAGAATCCG
>MHZT01000004.1 GCA_001828855.1 Rhodobacterales bacterium RIFCSPHIGHO2_02_FULL_62_130
ACTGCCCCCATTGAGTGGTCCGGTTTGAATGTTAGTGCATGGTGGGCCTCGGGTCCATCGGGACGGTGGTTTCCGGCGCTGGAGGACGGTATCCCAAGGCGCTGTGCGGCCTGACTGTATTGTAGTGGCGGCGCCATTTCTCGATCAGGACCTGGGCTTCGCGCAGGGAGTAGAATACCTCGCCGTTGAGGAGTTCATCCCGAAACCGGGCGTTGAAGCTCTCGCAATACCCATTCTCCCAAGGTGAACCGGGTTCGATGAAAGCGGTCTTTGCCCCGACGGCGGCGATCCAGGTTCGCACCTTCTCGGCGATAAATTCGGCGCCATTGTCGGACCTTATGAATCTGGGCGGGCCGCGCAGGATGAACAGATCCGTCAGAGCATCGACGACGTCGGTGGAATTGAGCTTGCGCTTGACGCGGATCACGAGCGCCTCCTTCGTGAACTCGTCGATGATGTTGAGCGCGCGGAATATTCTGCCGTCGTGGGTCCGGTCCTGGACGAAATCATAGGACCAGACATGGTTGGGATGTTCGGGCCGCAGCCGAACGCAGGATCCGTCGTTCAGCCAAAGCCGACCCTTCTTGGCCTGTTTCTGTGGGACTTTAAGCCCTTCCCGCCGCCAGATCCGCTCGACGCGCTTATGATTTACGTGCCAGCCAGCATTGTTCAACATGCCGGTGATCATGCGATAACCGTAGCGTCCGAACTGTCGGGTCAGTTCGATGATGTCCTCGGTCAGCCGCTCTTCGTCTGGCGGGCCGCAGGGCACCTTGCGCTGAGTGGAACGATGCTGCCCGAGAGTGCGGCAGACCCGGCGCTCAGATACGCCAAGGGTCTGCCGCACATGATCAATGCACTGACGGCGGCGCGAAGGGCTCAGAAGTTTCCCCGTGCGGCCTCGGTCAGGATCAGCTTGTCCAGCGTCAAATCCGACACGGCACGCCGCAAACGCTGGTTCTCGACCTCCAGCTCTTTCAGTCGTTTCAGCTGATCGCGGTTCATCCCGCCATACTCTTTGCGCCATCGATAATAGGTCTGCAACGTCACGCCGATCTGACGAACCGCCTCTTGAACCGACTTGCCCTGGCCTTGCAGCACCTCAACCTGCCGCAGCTTCAAAACGATGTCCTCGGGCTTCTCACGCTTTCCAGCCATCTTCTGGTCCTCCAAAAAATGGGATCATACTATCCCAGTTGGTGGACCACTTCAGTGGGGGCACTCCAACGTCTCGTCACCACTATCAGCATCGAAAGATATGTTTTGACGACCGGCCTGTCCACCGCGTGGCAAGAAGTTTTCTGCAGGAGACCCGAACATGCGCGATGAGAACTCTGGCATTCTGGAAGTACGGGTCTGGGTCAAAGATGCGAGTGGCGCGGTGCTGATCGGTGAGCGCTTCCGCAAGCAGGACGGCCTCCTGACGATGACATGGCATGTCGACCCCAAGTCCATCCTCGGGGTGATGTGGGTCGAAGAGGTAAACGGCAATGTAGGCGATGCATCAGCATCCTGAATCGGCGCCGCTGCTACGATGCAGATTTCTGATTGGACAGGGCAGAGCAGGGGGCACATCTTGGTGTCAGGAGGCCCCGATGCCCTGCCAGTTGCTCCACCGCGTCGATCCCAATCTGAACATGGCTCGGTTCTACCGGGTCGAGGTGCTGCCTGATCTCTTCGGCGCAATCATCGTAGAACGCCGCTGGGGTCGGATCGGGGGCAGGGGGCAATGCCGGGCGGCGTCCTATCGATCGACCTTTTTGGCGGAAGCCGCGGCCTCTGAATTGGTTCGCGTGAAGGAGCGGCGCGGATATCGCGTCGCTTCCTGCAATCAGCCGTCGATTGCTTGACACAGGACTCTGCGCTATGGTGCTCCAATGGAACACCATGCGAGGGCCCACGATGACCGTGCATAAGCAGAGCGTGAGCTTCACCGATGCAGCCTTTACCTTCGCCCGCGAACTGGTCGAAGCAGGCGAGTATCCCAATTTCAGCGCCGCAGTCTCCGGTGAAATGGCCCGTGCCAAGGCAGCGAGGGAACGCGAACGCACCTTGCTGGAAGCCGAAGTGCAGCGGCGCCTTGCCTTGCCACCTGACCAATGGGAACCGGTGGCGGCGCTTGGCACTTTCACATCGAACGCGCGCGATCACCTGACCCGGCTCAGATCCGCCCGAGAGAACAGCGCGAAATCCTGATGCGTCAGAGCAAGCACCCGCTGGTCGAGCGCGACCTGGTTGGGATAGTGGAACATATCGTCGAAGTGACGCAGGGCGATTTCGACGCCGCCGCACGTCGGCTTGACGAGATCGACGATCTCATCCGCGAGATCGTAGCAAACCCGACGTCGGGCATGCGGCTTACGGGGCCGCTTGACGGATGGCTGGTCCGGCACGGCGGACGAGGTCATCGCTTGACCATTGTGTTCCACGCCGACGTCCAGCGCGACGTTCTTCAGATCGCCTTGGTTGCCTTTGGCGGACAGGATTGGGTGTCACTGGGCACAGAGCGGAAGGGTGCAGAGTTCTAAACTCAGCACTTTACGCAAAGAACACATGAACCTTGAAAATCGCGCAACGTCATTGTATATGCTTGTGCATATGCAATGGAGGCCGCCATGCCGCAACCTCACACCCATGATCACCTTCCCGGACGCGAAGCCAAACTCTTCCGCAACAACAAGAGTCAGGCCGTGCGCATCCCTGCCGACTTCGAAATGCCGGGTGATCGCGTGATGATCCACCGTGACGGTGATCGCCTCATCCTTGAACCCGTTCGGCGACGGAGTCTTCTGGCCGTGTTGGCAGATCTTGAGCCGCTTGGTCCGGAAGACCAGTTTCCTGACATCGACGATACGCTCTTGCCCCTGCGCGAGGTCGACCTTTGAGTCGGCTTTATATGCTGGACACGAACATCGTGTCCGATCTGGTTCGAAATCCGCATGGTCCGGTCACGCGGCACATCGTCAGGGTCGGAGCGGAGACCGTCTGCGTCAGTATCATCACGGCGGCCGAGCTGCGCTATGGATGCGCCCGGAAAGGGTCAGCCAAGCTGCTTGCCAATGTCGAAGCCATTCTTGGCAGCATCCAGGTGCTTGCCCTCGATGTCCCGGCCGATGCCGAGTATGGCGGGATCCGAGCCGAACTGGAAGCCGCTGGCAAGCCCATCGGACCGAACGACCTTCTGATCGCAGCACACGCCTATTCTCTCGGAGCCATCCTAGTTACGGCAAACACGGGTGAGTTCAGCCGGATACGGGGCCTTCAGGTCGAGAACTGGTTGAGTCCGGCTTGACGGGGTTCCATGTAGCGCGGGGCCACGTTAAATTTTGCCTTATTCATTTGTTTTCATTGTGTTAATGAAAATCTGATAAGTATAATTATGTAATCCATGTCGTCGCAAGGGCTGGAAGCTGACGGACGGGAGAGCAACATGGCGGCCTCAGAACTGGGCGTTAGCCGACATCCGCCGCCGTCGGAAAGATAACGGTGTAGCGCCAGATACGTGATCTACCTAGCGCTTCCAGTTCGCGACGGCGCGCACCGCCTTGATGTAGCTGAAGTCGTCGACTTCACCGTTGTCGTACTCGACAAAGAAGCCCTTGGTGCTTCGCCCCTCAGCGCGGTTCCACGCTCTATAATAGTGCTCTGGCTCACCGGGCATCTTCCAATCAGTGGCAACGCAATAGTCATGAAACAGGATGTGCACGGCGTCCCGTTCGGCGCCGACAAGATATGTATTCATCTCGCCTGTGTTCAGGATCGCCCTGAAATGCGCTTCGGCATCCCCGGCCTTCTCGAACTTCATGCTGTTGCTGAACAAAACTGGCTTAGTCACCATTATGCCCTCCGGAATGTTGCTAGACGCGAATCGGCACCGCCACTTCCGGCTCGATTGCGAGCAGGCTCTCGTATTGTGCAAGGATCGTGGAAAAGAGGTCAGTATGCTTTGGCGCTTCGATGGTCGCGACTAGCGCGTAGGCCAATGGGCGAGCCGAACGGGTTGGGCCGGCATCCTGCCGGGCGACAAAGTGTATATCAAAAACCGGATCGACAAAGGATGAACCACGCATTCGTGCCTCCGCGTGGAGTACGGTCTCCCACTTGCCGGCATCGGCCCGTCGGAAGTTTTCATCGGCATAGTCGCGCAGGCTGAAGAAGGAACGCGACGATGCGTTAGTCGCATCTTCCTTGCGCCGACCTTCATTAGGCCGGAACACTACCTCGAGCCCCGACCGAGTATATGCGCCTGAATGATGAGGGTCAGTGGGCGTGGAAAAGCAGAATGTGGCTTTGAGGTTGACCATGCCCCGAAGCCCCTCTCTCGGGATCGGTAGCGGTGCCCGCAAGTATTTTCCCGGCCGCAGCTCGCCCTGGTAGACGATCCGCGCCACGCCGTCGCCACAGGTGATCACGTCCATGACGTTCTCTGAAACCTTGCCCCAGCCGACCTCCGCCTGGGGATGTTCATTACGCGAGGCGCCGTGAACCAGAAGAGCTTTGATGGCGAGGACACTGAGGTCGTTCCCAAGGATGGCGCGGATGCCGACAGCACTCCGGAGAAGATACGGGGCTGCAAAGCTAGTGCCAAGCTGTGGTGCCAGTGAAGGTCGCTTCCCAGGCATCAAGGCGTGGAAATACTCTTCCGAACTACCGCCGAATGCTAGAAGGTCCGGCTTGATATAGCCGGGGCTCCTACCCGGGCCGACCGCGCTGTACGGTGCCCTCTCCCAAGAAGACTTTGTTGTGTTGGAAGCTCCCACTGAAACCACGTTGACGCAATCACCAGGAACCTGGATGCGGTTGAGCTGGGCTTCGGCGTCTTCGGCACCATTATTGCCGACTGCCACGGTCATGAACGTCCGTCCGTCACTGAGGTGCTCGTCGATAAGGGAAGTCCAGCCGTGTGGGTCGCCGTCATCCACCACCGCTTCAGGACCAAGGCTAAGATTCAGGAATTCATATTGGCGGGACAGCAGAACCTGCTCTACAAGTCCAAGTGTCCGGTAAAGCTCAGTCCGATGCTCACCGTCGATATCGGCATCTACGACGCGCAGGTGATCGATAAACGAATAGGGGCGTCGCGCCTGCCCGTCAGGTCGGATCGGACCGAAAAGGAAAGCCGAACTGACTGCCAGGCCGTGGGCCGGCCCATCGTGGTGATCATTCGCATCGGGATCAAGAGATTCATATCTGTTCAGCCAAGGGCGGATCGGATGATGGTCGGGCAAGCCGCCGTCTAGAATGGCAACTCGTGGCTGCGACGACAATGGCTGAGCGCTCGGCAGGTCGCATCGCAGCCTGACGCTGCTCGGCATAGGCATCGGCCGCATGCTTCTGAGGATCGGCATGGGTCGTATCACCCGAACCAGCGTGAACTGGCTCAGACGATCAATTTGGTTGCGTTTTCCGGAAACCGGAAGAAACCACAGGTTGCCGGCAAAAAAGCCCAGCTTAGGTAGCGCATCGACACCAACCTTCTCGGCATAACGTAGGAATGCTTCCTGCAACGCGTCCTGGCCACCCGACACCATATGCACACCGACCTCATAAGTCGGCCGTTTCCCGGCAGCATACCCCTTCACTTTATCGGTGGACGCGACAGCGCCAATCGCTTCGATGTGGGTGAAGTCTTCAGCGGCTCGATCCGTGGCTTCGACCGAGGCGATGAAGTTCGGCAGCGAACGGAAACTCTTTCGCCGTCCTGCGACGAACAGCTGGGTCGTCGGAACCTCTTGGGGCGGGCCCTTACGGGCCCACTTTCGCGGTGTGACGCTGACGGTGCGGCTGCCTACGGTCTCAAGCCCTGCTTCCTTCAGAAGATCCTGAGGAAAAGAGGATTTCGAGATATAGGCTGGGTTCATTATAACCTTGAGGACTGCGAGATCGTCCGGAAGGGCGCCAACAGGCGCGTCGTCGAAGCTCTCAATGGCTTGCTGAATCTGCGGAATGAGTACCTCGCGTGCCTCGGCCAACGAGTAGATCGAGCCCTTACCCGGGTTGCGCGGCGGAGGCGGCACCTGATGCGCCAAGACTTCGCCTCGGCCGATCAAAAAGTTAGTCGCCATGTCCACCCTCCGTATTTTGGAATTTCCGGATGGTATCCCGGCTCACCCCAGTTAACTCGTTGATCTTGTGCTGCGACAAACGCGAGTGGGCGACCAGTTGCATCGCGAGTTGATGCCGAGCAGGGCGATCAAGCTCGGCGCTATGGCGGCGCACCAGGCCCTCCACGAGATCAGGCGCCGATGCAGTCTGCAGGGTCACGGCTTTGCGAAACTGCCGAATAGTCCTATCGATGTCGCTGAAAGAGCTGCCTTCGAAAAGGAGAGCGAGGATCGGCAACCACCGCTCAAAGTGCTGCCGGTCCGAGGCCAGCACTGTGCCGAGCGTTTCGGCAATCTGGCGTCGCTCGGGCTTTGGAAACTCCAATGTCATGTCGAACCGCCGCCACAAGGCTGGATCAATGAGTTCGGCGTGGTTCGTTGCGGCCAGCAGCAACCCGGTCGATGGCCAAGCATCGATCTCCTGAAGGATCACGGTGACAAGACGCTTTAGCTCGCCTATGTCAGAGACATCCGCTCTGCGCTTGGCGATCGCATCAATCTCGTCGAGTAGCAGCACGCACGGGATCGACTTGGCATAGTCGAGGACCGCACGAAGATTGTTGCCCGTCCGCCCAAGGTAGCTACTCATGATCGCAGTGAGGTCCAGCACAAAAAGCGGCAAATCGAGCTGCCGTGCAATCCACTTGGCGGTCATCGTCTTCCCAACGCCCGGCGGCCCAACGAATATCGCCGACCTCATTGGCTCAAGCCCCAGGCTGAGCAATTTCTGCGCCTGACGACGCTCTGCCAGCAACTGCTGAATCCCCGTCATGATTGACTCTGACAGCACAGGTTGCCGGGCGCCGGCAGTGTCGATCCGCAACACAGCCAAGTCATCGGAAGGCTGGGTCACGTCTGGCCGCGCTTCATCGGACGGTTTCCTTCGCATCGGCGAGGCTGCGGGTGAGGCGCGAAGGTATCCGTCAATCTGTTGGGACAAATCAGGCGCCGACTGCCGATACTTACGCACCAGCTTCGCGGCAAACAGACGGATTCCGTCCGCCCCGCTGTGCAGGCCGAGGCGTACGCTCTGGGCTAAATCGCCCGCAAGATCATCTACTTCGCCCGCAATCTTTTTAGACACTTGATTTACCTAGCTTTTTTTTGCCACTTGATTGGCATAGTTTTTTATGACACACATTTTTCACCTTGAAAAGCACTTGTTTGGAGCCAGTTAATGCAGGTAGTGTTCGTCCATGGCGTGAACACTCGCGACAACGGCCACGACCTCTATAAGCAGGCCGTGGCCGCTCGAGACGATCGCCTTAGGCGCCTTGCGTTCGGGGCAGACGCCAAGGTCTACAGCCCATATTGGGGACAGTACGGCCTGCCGGGAAAAGACCTTGAGAGCTTCCCGGCAGCGAAGGGTGCGGTGCAGGCACTGGGCAACCCGAGATCGCCGCTGTCGACAGAGTCTTTTCTTGCGCTCGCCAAGAAGAATTTCATTGATCTCATCGCGGCGTTGTCGGTCGCTGCAATCTCCACCGCAGATTTGTCAAGCGACCAAGATCGGCGCGCGATCGAGGACTACTGGATGGCGGCCGTTGCCTATGCGGAAGCCCGGGGCACACCCGGCTGGCTCGTCGATGTAGGCACGGACGCAGAGTTCGCTGACAAGCTCAGCGCCGAAGTCGGAATGGCTTCGAAGATCCGCTCACTTGGCACTGGTTGGTTGCCGGGCCTTCCAGAATTCGACTTCCATGCCCTTGCGGCCCAAGGAGCCCGAAAAGTCGCAGCAGGGTTCCTCGCACAGTTCCTCGGCGACGCACTGATGTTCTTTTCGCGACGCGCCCAGAGTGCCGCAGTCCGGCAGGAAATCACGAAGCACATTGTCTTGGCAGCAACAGCGGCGGCGGTCGACAATGGCCCCCTAATTCTGATTGGACACAGTATGGGCGGAACCGTGCTCCATGAAGTTTTGAGCGACCCAGAGGAAGTGGCCTTGATCGAGAAGCAGCTTGGCCGTCCGCTAGTCGTCGACCTTTTCCTCAGCGTAGGCACTCAGATCGGCCTTTTCGCCGAGCTGAACCTTTTCCCGACATCTTCTGGAGAACGTGCCCTGGCCGTCCCGATCAAGAACTACTGGAACATCTACGACTATACCGACACATTGGCATTCTTGTGCGGGCCATTAGTCAAGGGGTCGGTCGACTTCGAGGTCAACACTGCCGCCGGTTTCATTGAATCCCACTCCGCCTACTTCCAGAGTGCGCTGTTCTACGCGCGGCTGAAGGCAAGGCTGAAGGCCATCGGGATTATCAGTTGACGCTAGTTTTTAATCGCCCACTGGAAGGACCTGGAACCCACGCCTTCGTCGTCGGCTGCGGCCGTTACCCACACTTAGGCCCAGGTAACTTGGCCGATAGGAAGAGCCCAGTGGCGGGCGCGGTGGCTGTGATCGAAGGGCTCATCGCAAGCGCCGACAGCCTGATCGCTCCATTGGCTTCAGTAGAGATGCTGATTTCAGATCCGGCAGATGTGGGCGGAGCGGCATCGATTGCCGAACGGCTGCCCCAACTTGGAATAGCTTACGTTGATCAAGCGGACGCAGAACATTTCCAAGCGGCTGGCGACGCATGGCTCGGCAGGGTTCGTACTGGAGACTCGGTCGTATTTTACTTTTCCGGACACGGTGTCGTCAACCGGACAGGCAGCGCGATTGGATTGCTCGAAGATGTGAAGGCAGTGAAGAACCGGCCTTGGGCCGCAACCTTCAACGTGCAGCCGCTCGCACAGGCCCTAGGGACCATTGGAGCGGAGAGCGCATGGGTTTTCTTTGACGCCTGCCAAGAGATATCGGGCACGCTACCGAATACCATCTGGAGCTCGAACGGCATCATCATCAAGGAACTCTCCCTCGACGACCTCGCAAATGAAAGCTGCGAGCCGCTAGCGATTGCCGGCTCGAAATTTGGGCAACTCGCATGGGCACCTGACGCCTACCTACCCCCATACTTCACCCAGGTACTTCTCAAGGGGTTGAGCGGCTGCTGTGTCGAAAAGACACGGGCGCATGGCTGGGCGGTGACGGGTCAAACACTACTGTTCAAGCTACGAGAACTGTCCTCCGCCATTATCGAAGCCGTCGTGGTCACCCCACAGTCGCTACTGCGTTACTCTGAGGACAAGGCCTTCGCGAAGGTCGCCGCTCCGTTCACGCCCGTCGCAGTGCGTTCTGACCCTGAAATGGCACTGCACATGGCTACTGCCATACACATCATGGATGGAGCGGAATTGATGTATTCGACTACCGAGGCACACTTTGTGTGGCGGGTCGATGTACCCATCGTGGACCGAGACCTAAAGGTTGAATGTACAGTCGCTGCTGGAGATGCCGAACTTGCCCCGCAAACGTTTCGGCCTGAACCACCTAGCCACAAGATCGTGCTTGTCCACGCAGCGGAGGCCCCATGAGCAAACTGACATTTTCAGCAGTAGTGAAGGGTGCCTTCAGAGTGAACGTTATTGGTCCTCGCCCCAACGACGTATTCACCGTGATGCTCATCGGTTCGGGCGATGAACGAGAACTCGAGCTGGATGATGGCGAGTACTTCGCGCACGTCACCGACCTTTCTACGGGCGCGGAGGATCGTTTTCCGGTGGTAGTCGACAGAAACAACCATCAAATTGTCAGAGTTCAGATGTCGCAAGCAACTGCACTGTCGACAGGTTCTTGGCGCAATGCCTTGGCCAAGAAAAGCGAGCTGCCTTCAACCGCAACCCCTTGGGAGGAGGAGATAACTGGAAACAAGGGCCGATACCGTCTGCAGACGAAAAGACTAAGTGGCGGGTGGCGAAAGTTCACTGGAAAGGTGCTTACCAACCCACGCTTTCCAGAAAGCCTCAAAATCATGCGGCCGGGCGCTTGGCCGGAAAGTCCGGTCCTACGCCTTCAGTTCGACACGAGCCTCGGTCCAGCGCACGTCTACGTGCCGATGTTTAGCGGCGGCACGCAGATCAAACGCAGCACTGAGGGGATCGCAAACATCCTTCCGTTCGAACAGACTTCAGCTGCCGTTGTTGGAAGCCTATCCCATTCGCTAAGGAGCGAGGTGATTCACATCATTCAGTGGGCGTCCGGCGGCAGCACTGACGATGCAGTTAAATCGCTGATGCAATCGCGTGACGATCCATGGCTTGCCGCCGCTGCTGGCTTATTGCTGCTTAATGGTGGCCAGTCCAGAACCACACTTTCGTGGGCGGCGCGCCTCGCTTCGCGCAATGCTTGGATGGCCGACTTGGGCATTATTGGCGCATGGTGGAATGCAATTGATACGCCCAAAGACGAAGATGGCTGCCTACACCTAATCGCTCAAGCCAGAGATCTCGGCAATGTTTACTTCTGGGACACCTTCGCAGTGGTGGATAAATTGCTGGCCACCCTTATTAGCGGCAAGAGCTCTCCTTCATTGCGCGCGTCCGCAGGCAAAGAACTTAGAAGGTGGAAGGCACTGCAGGAAGGGGCCTTCCAGGTTGGAGCCTCCGTAGCATGGATCAAAAAGCGTAGTTCACGCACTTTGTATTGATTGCCGCGCCGAACGTGATCAACCGGTTTTGGTTCGTTTCAGGCAAGAGTGGAACGGCCGTTTAGGGCCGAGGCTGTGTGAAAACTCAGTCCAGCATGGTCGGCCCCGGAAGGACGTTCTCCCGACCGAGCAACTACGATATTTCTTTCTGACATGGGCCGCCAAGGGCGGGCTTCTGAGAAAACTGTTCTCCTCAGATTTTCGAAATTGGAGTTTCCACACAGCCTCGGCTGAAAACGCCCCCCGGCGGGTTTCCCCGCCGGGTGATGGTCGGCTTCAGAAGCCGACCTCGTCGTTGTTGTCGACCAGCTCGGGGCCTTCGCCCTCGGCCGCCTTCGGGCGGCTGAGGAAGTCGACCTTCTCGGCGATGATCTCGCAGCCGTAGCGGTCGACTCCCGCCGCATCGGTCCACTTCGTGTAGTGGATGCGGCCATGGACCAGGACCTTCATGCCCTTCTCGCAATTCTCGGCGACCGATTTGCCGAGGCCGTTGAAGCAGGTGATGCGGTGCCATTCGGTGTCCATCACGCGGTAGCCGTGCTCGTCGCGGATCGGGCGGCCTTCCGACAGGCGGGGGCGCGAGGTGGCGAGGGTGAAGTGGGTGATCTTCGTGCCGCCCTGGGTGGTGCGGGCTTCCGGGGCCTGACCGATGTTTCCGGCGAGGATGACGATGTTCTGCATGGTGTTTAACCTCTTGTCTGGTGCGAGGGACCATCCCTTCGACAAGACCCGGCAGAAGCCTGTCGGGAGACGTCTGCACGGCTGGGCCAAGGGACCAGCCGGAAACCCCCGAGGGGCCGGGGTGGAGCGGGCAGGACGCTTTGCGGCCAACACGGCCCGGACAGGAGCGGGGTTGCGGGCAGGAAACCGAACAGGCTTAGGGGATTGTCCGTCGAAGGGGAGGTGCCTCAACCAGGCCACAGGGGAGAGGAACCCAAGCAGACGAGTTCAGCCGACCTCATCCGGCAATGTCAGGCCCAGCAGGAACCGTCCCGGAAAGAGAGAAAGAGATCACCACGCCTACCCATGCCCCCTGCCCCACCGGCCGAGCTGCCGCGATGCCTGTTGAGCACGGCGCCCGGATGCACACCGATCAGAACCTGGCTTCCTGCTTCAATCTGCGCCGATGTCGATCGTAGACCTGCGGTAAGGTCAGAAGGGTGGGGTCTGGGCCCTCACCAAGTTCGAAGGACAGGAGAAAGCAGGTGGCCGGAACAAGCTGGCGATCCTCGCCCATGAGTTGGGTCACTCGATTGCCGAATTGGCGGACCTCGAGGGGCAGAAGATCGAGCGAGGGTCCTCGACGATGTCCTCCCGGCATCCGGAGATGCCTGACCATCACTCGGCCCGGCCGGGAGACCTGGCGGGCTGGGACCTTGCCCATCTCGAGGCGCGCGGCGGTCCGAAAGCGGTGATAGGAAGACGCGCCTCCAAGGGCTCCGTTTGCTGCCTCAGGCTTATCAGTGTGCCCCCAGCCCCGCCCAGTCGACCACCTGCCATGCCCCAAAGCCTCGCGCCTCGTGACCGCGCTCCTTACAGTCGGCGCAAAAGCAGGCCTGTGCGCCGGTCGCAAGCCGTTTGCCGATGAAGGCGGCTGGCTTGCCGCAATCATCGGCCAAAGATGCCGGGCTCCCCCGTAGCGAAAAAGCACGGGATGCAAAAGCGAGTAGCCAGCCGGGGGGGGCACTGGGCGACTTCATGCAGCTATCGCGAGCAAGGGCGTTACCACCTCGATGGAAAAAACAACGTGGGCTGGCTTGGCATAATCAACCGATCATTGACCGCGATTTGTGTCCCGGCGCGTTTGGGCTTGCCCTTCGCAGACAGCACTTCCAGTTCGCGGGCTTGGGCAAGTTCTGAGAGAACTTGGAAAATGTCATCGTTGGTTCCTGCCGTGCGGTTTCCAATCTCGGAAAGCAGACGCGAGACCTCCAATTCCCCACCGTTCATTATACGGTGTACTTCGGACGGCAAGGCGTTCACGAGTTCCCTGCTGAGAGCAGACCTGTCGATGGCAGAGAAATTGAACAGCGAGTCGCAGCTCTCGATCAGGCGCGTGTCATAACCCAAAGTGAAGAGTCCGCCCGAACCGACGTGCGTGAAACTGTTCTGCTCCTGCCAGTGGACGCCCAACATCTTATCTCTGGCTGCCTGGTGCTGAGAAAGGTGGGCCAGCATCATCCAGCGATTGTCCGTCCGAGACCAGAGCATGAACGGTGTGAAGAACTTGGCGCCGCTGTTTGCCTGGATGTGTGCCATCAAAGCCCGCTGTGTAATGGCCCTCCCCATGTTTTCGTCTTTGCGCTGCCTCCAGTCCGCGATGAATCTCGCATCAATCCCAAATTGACGGTAAAGTTGCAGGTCCGCCGATGCTTCCTGAAGGTAATTCAGAAGGCTATCAATCGCAAAGTTAAGCACAACCTCCGCGCGGTCCAAAGATCTGAATATCGCCTGGATCGACGACATTGGCACATCTGAATACCCGAATTGATCTAGGAAGAAGATCGAACGACCCTTGCGCTGAGTTACGTTGATCTGCTGAATAATCGCTGGCAAGTGCTCGGCAAACGTCCCCTCTAGGATCGTGATTTGTGGATCGTCCGCCGCATACCCGCGACTGAGCAACTCCCGTCGCAGGGCGGCAACATGCTCGGGCTCATCATCCACAAAGATAAACTTAGCGTTGATCTCGAGGGGTTTGTCGCGACCGACATTTAGTCTGATCGCCGCTTGCTGAACAGCGTTGAGCAACACTAGCGGGCTTCCCGCCCGAGTTTCTGGGCCATCCTGATATGCGCCACCACCGCTGAAGCCGTCGACAAGCGTGATATTCAGTCGGTCCTGAGCCGGGTTGCGTACGACAGTGTCGAAGTAGACATCGAGGTAATTCTTCAGAACATCGAGCTTGCGCTTTGTATGCTCTTCGATGCGCGGCAGTGCACCGTCAGGCCCCCATATGAAGTTCTTCGCCATTTGCACCCAAACCTGTCAATTCCGCCATTATTGATTGCGGCACTATCTTCCAAGGAAATCCGTTCCATTCCTCGCCTTCAAGCAGGCGACCACCCGACTTTGGACGCGCGCCCCCCCATTGCTTGAAGAAAAAGGCGACCTCAAACTGATCGCACGCCAACTTTAGCTCGCTCGCCCATGCTGGTTCCATCGGTCGAGCGCGTGGCCCACTTTCACCTCCGACAATAGCCCATGCAACTCCCGTCAGATCAACTTTTCCAATGGGCCCAAGAAGAGGTTCGAACGAAATGAACCGTGCGTCCGAATTGATTTGGCGCAGGTGCTCTATTCGGCTTTTGTGCGCGCTGTCCTCAACCGATACGCCCAGCCATATGTGTGATGGGACGCGTCCGCCGTCGTACCGGCGTTTGACGTAATTGCGCATCAGTGAGGAGCGTTTGGTTAACACTTGGTATACGTGCCAATCTGCGGCCTCCATCGCATCGAAAACAGCATCTATGTGAGCCGTTGGGATGTCTTTGTGAAACAGGTCACTCATCGAGTTGACGAAGATCATCCGAGGCTTCTTCCAGCGAGCAGGCTGCCCGAGCCTTGAAGGCCAGAGACGTAAGTCAAAGCCCTGGCCATAGGGATGGCCCTCAATTCCGCGCCAACGCTCCGCGAAACGCTCGGCATAGCAGTTGTCGCAACCGGGACCGATTTTGGTGCATCCCGTCACCGGGTTCCACGTCGCATCCGTCCATTCAATCTCTGATTTTTGTGCCATGCCTCGTTTCCTGTTTTTTCGACAACTCTACGCCAGGGTGTGCCCTTAGGGAACAAGCAAATAGGAATGAACTGGAGCCGGGACGCTGTCCTGCCACATAGATGAGCGTGCGCGAAGTCGTCTCGTGGGCCTGTTGATCGTTTCAGGGATGGATGGAGGGGGCTCACGCCCCCCTCTCGAACTTCACGACCGGGATGCCGAGCTTCTTGGCCTTGTCGGCGAGGTTTTCCTGGATGCCATTGCCCGGAAAGACGAGGACACCCACGGGCAGCACGTCCAGCATGGCGTCGTTGCGCTTGAAAGGTGCGGCCTTGGCGTGCTTGGTCCAGTCAGGCTTGAAGGCGACCTGGGTGACGCCCCGGGCTTCAGCCCATTTGGCGGCGATGAGTTCTGCACCCTTCACGCCGCCCCCGTGAAGAAGGACCATCTCGGGATATTTGATCCGGACCTGATCGAGCTTGCCCCAGATCAGGCGGTGGTCGTTGAAGTCGGTCCCGCCGGTGAGGGCGACCTTGGGCCCTGCGGGCAGCATCACCTCGGTTTCGGCGCGGCGCCTGGCGGCCAGGAAGTCGCGGCTGTCGATCAGGGCGGCGGTCAGGTGCTGGTGGTTCACCTTTGAGCCGGTGCGCGGCCGCCACGTCGAGCCCGTGTGATGCCAGAACTCAGAGGCAGCGTGGTCGCGCATCATGTCCATGCAGTTCCGCCGTTCTGTGAGGGTCAGGCCCTCGGCCGTCAGACGCTCGAGTTCGGTGGATTTCACCTCGGAGCCGTCCTGCTCGCGCTGGAGGCGGCGCTGCGCCTGTTCGTTGTCGTCAAGCGACCGCTCGATCCGGGCTGTGGCGCGGTGGAAAAGGTTGACCTGGCCCCAGAGCACCTCTTCGAGGTCGGGTTCCATGCGGGTATCGGTCAGGCTCGCGACAAGGGCGTCGAAGATGTCGGCGACGGCAACCCGAAGGCGGTCTGCGTCGGGCATCGGGCGCGGATCGGGCTCGTCCTCGAAGGGGCGGTAGCCGTAAAGCTGCAGCTCCTCAAGCGCATGGGCGGTCTGGGATGCGGTGTGGGCGGGTTCGTAAGCGTCGTCGCGGGTTTGGAACGTCATCTTCTTCTTGCCTCCGGGCCTGTCTTGTCCGCGCGTCATCTCGCGCGGCCTTCATGGGCTGCGAAAGCCGTCACGGGGGAGGACCCTTCACCCCCTCTTCGGGGCCGGAACGGATGTGGAGGAGGACGGGGGGCGGCTGATTTGCTTCGCGATGCAAAGGCGGCTCTGCCGCCGGCGGAAATCAGTTGCCCCCCGTCCTTGAAGGGTCGTCCCCTTTGACGGCCGCCTGCCCATCTCTTGAAGGCCGCTCGGGGGACGGGTGGATGAGCTTCCCCGAGAAGAGGCAGGAGGTGACGGGTCAGACCTGCGATGGTTCCGTTCTCCCTGCCCCGCCGTCCTGAAACGCCCCATGCGCGGAGAGGCTCAGATTTCCAGGCGCTGCTGATCCTCGGGACCGATCTGTTTCGCGAGATGCCGACGCAGCACCGCCGGTCCGTCTGCCCGAAGATCGTCGTTGAAGTCCCCGAGCCGTGGCTCGAGCACATGGCAACCAATCCCGACCTCTGCTGCTCTGGCGCTCAACCTTTCCGCTGCGCGCTGCCCCGCAGGATCGCGGTCGATGGCGATGTAGAGGCGCTGCAGTCCTTCAGGCAACAGGACGGCTCCAAGGTGACCCGACGAGAGAGCTGCCCAGACGGGAAGGCCGGGGGCAGCTTCACGAACGGAGAGCATGGTCTCGATGCCCTCGCCGATGACGAGAATGTCATCACACGGCGTCAACCTGACGGCATTGCCAAGAAGGTGACCCATGGCACGCCGCTTCGTCACAACTGCCGCCTTGCCTCGGCCGTTAGGCGCAAGCCAGGTGCGATGCACACCTTGCAGGGCCCCTGCCCCATCGGTGACCGCAGCGATCAACGCCGGTCGGGGAATGCTTTTGGTCTGGCCCTCATCCCGATGCCAACACTTCGGGTGGAAGCGTAAGGAGCCGGCCTTGCCGCCAAGGGTGATGCCCCGTGAGCGGAGATAGGTTTCCGCAAGTGTGCTTGCGACCGGAACCGAGGCCGCAAACAAGCGCGCCGCCGCCTCTGGCGTGCCCCTGGGGGTCTTCGATTTCTTGGGCAACGGACCATCCGGGAGAACCGGCGCCGGACGGCCAAGATGCGCACGCGCCTCGGCGAGAAGGTCGGGAAAGCGGGAGATCCCGGTGCGCTCGCGGATGATATCGAGGAGATCACCATGTTCACCGGTCGCGCCATCCGTGTTATGTTGAACTCAACATAACACCGAACATGTTGCGGCGCGGGTTATGTTGCCGGGCTTTGATTTCCCCTTTGTTTGTTTTGGGTTGCTGCCGTCGGCGCAACAT
>MHZT01000005.1 GCA_001828855.1 Rhodobacterales bacterium RIFCSPHIGHO2_02_FULL_62_130
CGTTCCGGCATAGCTGGTCGAGCTATTGTCCCCGCCCGTCGTCAGCGTATTCGCCCCCAGCGTCACGAAAGACCCCGAAGCCCCCGCCAGCGAACCGATCTCTTCGTTGCCCGTCAGGTTCAGCGTCGAGGTATCATTCAGTGTCACCGCCGCCGTGTTCGAAATCGCACTGCCATCCACTTCCAATGTGGCGTCGTTATCGACCGTCACTACCGCCGAAGCAATCGACCCCGTCACAACCAGCGTGCCTGCGGTAACCGTGGTCGCGCCTTCATAGGTGTTCGCGGCCGACAGGGTCAAACTCCCCCCGCCGATCTTTTCAAGCGGCCGGTCGGTGGCATCGAACTGGCTGATGATCCCCGATTGCTCGGCGCTCTCTCCGGTCAGAACCTCAAGCTGGGTATCGGCCGAGTTCAGGATGATCGCCGAGGCCTCCACCACGGTATCGGCATAGCTGATCACCGAACCTGTCGTGGTGATCGAGCCGCCGATTGCATCCGAATTGCCGATGACCAGCTTGCCCTCGTCCACCGTCACATTGCCCGCGACCTTACCCGTCACATGCAGCACGCCCGCGTTCACCGTGGTGGTGCCGGTATAGGTATTGTCGCCCGACAACTCGAACGTGCCAGCCCCGTTCTTCACCAAGGCCCCGTCGCCGGAGATCACACCGGCAAATTCCGTGTTGTTCCCGTCGCCCGTCGTCAGCGCCATCGTGCTGTCGATGGCAACCGAGCCGCCCGTGCCAGCAAGACTGCCCACGGTCTCCGAGGCATTCACATTCACCGTGCCGCTGTTCACCACCAAAGCCGCCGAGTCCGACAAAGCGGTGCCGGTGTTAAGGTTCAGCGTGCCACCGGCAACGGTGGCCGTCCCGCTCACCGAACCGCCGTTGTCGAAAACACCGCCGTTCACCGTGATGGTGCCAGTGATCGTCGCGCCGTTGTCAAAAGTGCCAGCGTTTACCGTGACACCGCCCGTCACCGTCCCGTCGTTTGACACCTGAGCGGTGCCAGAAGTGGTGATGTCGCCAGCAACCTCACCCACAGGCTGAATATTGACAACCCCAGTGCCGCTGACGGCCAAAGGCGAGGTCAGCTTCGCCGTCACCGTCAGGGTTCCTGCCGAGACGTTGGTTTGATCCACTGTCTGGTCACTGTTTACATTGGGCTGGTTTGCCAACGCGCCGTTGTTGATCGTGACGGTATCACCCGCACCCGGCACGCCGTTAGGGGTCCAGTTGTCTCCGTCACTCCAGCTTGTATCTGTGTCCCCATCCCAGGTCTGCGCTTGCCCCGCCTGCGGCAGCATAAGCGCCAAGCCCAGCACAAGCGCGGTGCTGGCCAGCAATCCGGCCCGTCCGTGCGGACCCCTTTGCCGCAGTTGATTCGAAACGATAAGGGCTTTGGGTGACAGGTAAACACATTGAGACATAGGTAGACTGCCCTTCGAACTGGGTGGAAATCTGCTTAAATTAGTGCAACCCTAGGCATTCCTCGGGAGATGACGCAATCGAAATATCCGTTTTGCTATCGAAAGGGTGGGATGCGCGGGCTGGGTGCAACAGGCTTGGGCTTTCCTGCCTGCCGCAAAGACGGTATACAACGGTATGCGAATGACACTCACCGAAAGCTATGACGCGCTTGTAGCCCAAGCAAAGCTGCGCCCCGATCCGGCGCAGCATGCCGTATTGCCCGCGCTTGAAACCTTGCGGGTCTGGCTTGAAACCAATGCCACCCGCAAGATCGGCCTGTTCGCGGGGCTGTTCGCCAAGCCGGTTGCGCCGCCCAAGGGGCTTTATCTGTGGGGCGGGGTCGGGCGTGGAAAATCCATGCTGATGGACCTGTTCTTTGACGCCACCGGAATTCCGCAAAAGCGCCGCGTCCACTTCCATGCCTTCATGCAGGAAATCCACCGTGGCATGCACGCGGCGCGCAAAAAGGGCATCGAAGACGCGCTTGCACCTGTCGCGGATGCGCTGAAAGACCTGCGCCTGCTGGCCTTTGACGAAATGCAGATCACCGACATCACCGATGCGATGATCGTGGGGCGGCTGTTTGAAAAGCTGCTGGCGGCGGGGGTGGTGATCGTCACCACCTCGAACCGCCCGCCCGAAGACCTGTATAAGAACGGGCTGAACCGTGTGCTGTTCCTGCCCTTTATCGACATGCTTCACGACCGATTCCATGTGGTCGAACTGGAATCTCCGAATGATTACCGCCAGCACCGCCTGCAAGGCGGGCAGGTCTATTTCCATCCGGCAGGCAAGGTCAAAGGCGAGATCAACGCAATTTGGTCAGACCTGACAGGGGGGGCTGCGGGCGATCCTTTGCACCTTGCCGTGAATGGCCGCACCACCGAATTGCCGCGCTTTGCCTCTGGCATCGGTCGCGCCAGCTTCTGGGATCTTTGCGCCAAACCGCTTGGCCCCGCCGATTTTCTGGCCATCGCTCAGGCGGTGCGGGTGCTGATCCTTGAAGACATCCCGCAGCTTTCCGCCAGCAATTATAACGAGGCCAAACGCTTCGTCACCCTGATCGACGCGCTTTATGAGGCCAAGACCAAACTGATCTGCTCTGCCGCCGACGAACCCGAACGCCTCTACATCGAAGGCTCGGGCAGTTTCGAATTCGAACGCACCGCGTCACGCCTGCGCGAAATGCAAGGTGCCGCATGGGGGCAAGAGGCCAGCGCCATTGAACCCTGACAATTTATCTAAAATTGTCTTCATCTGTTCTCAAATATCCCACGGGGGAAGCGGCCCCTTGGCCGCGCGGGGGTGTGAAACCCCCGCTCCACCGCCCGCCAAGCCGCACAAACGTTAAATATTCGTTAACGACAACACCCTAAGGTATTGATTCAAAACAAACTAAAATGGTCCCGAGTTTGGACTTACCCCCAAGCCTGCCAAAGCAGCCGCACCGCCAGCCCCGTCGAGGTCACCACCAGCAAGGGCTTGATCAGCCGCGCCCCGATCCGCATCGCCAGCCGCGCTCCCAAAGCCGCCCCTCCGATCTGCGCGGCGGCCATCGCAAACCCGATCCCCCACCACGTCGCCCCCGACAGTGCGAACACCCCCAAAGATCCAAGATTGCTGGCAAAGTTCAGCATCTTGGTGTGGGCCGTCGCCTTCAAAACCCCGAACCCCGCCAGCATCACAAAGGCCAGCATGAAAAAGCTGCCCGTCCCCGGCCCGAAGAACCCGTCATACCCCGCAATCAACGGCACCGCCGTCAAGACGAACACCGCAGGCTTCACCCGCTCGACCCGCGCCGCATCCGTCAGCCCGGGTTTGAAGGCGAAAAACAGCGCCACCGCCACCAGCACGACCGGCATGATCACCCGCAGCCATTCCGCAGGCACCGCATGGGCCACCAGCGCCCCGCCCGCCCCCGCAAGTGCCGCCACCGCCGCCATGCCCAGTTGATCCAAAGGCCGCACATGCCCCGCCCTCGCATAGGTCAGCGCCGCCGTTCCGGCCCCGAAGGTTCCCTGCACCTTGTTGGTGGCAAGTGCCTCAAGCGGCGACGCCCCCGCCAGCAGCAGGGCCGGCACCGTGATCAGCCCGCCCCCGCCCGCAATGGCATCGACAAACCCCGCCACAAAAGCCGCGCAGATCAGAAAGATGGCAATATCGGGCAGAACCTCGAACATCATAGCCGCCGCCGATGCGTGACAGGCCCGCCGTCCTGTTCCAGCACCCGCGCGATACAGGCCGTGATACCTTCATAGGCCACCGACATCGTATGCCCGTTGGCATGGATCAGCCGGTCTGCATCCACGATCAAGGCAACATGTCCCTTCCAGAACAGCAAATCTCCGCGCTGCAAGGCGGCCTCTGGCGGCACTTCATGGCCCAGCGTTTGCTGCAAATCGCTGTCCCCCGCCACCGGAATACCGCATGCCAGCAAGGACGCCTGCACCAGACCCGAACAATCAATGCCCGCGCGCGAATTGCCGCCCCAAAGATAGGGTGCGCCCAAAAAGCCCTCGGCGACAGCAACAGGATCGGTCAGCTGCGTGCCAAGGGGGCGCAGATGCGGGGCGGGAATAAAGCCCTCGGTTGTTTCCATAAACTTGCCCGCCGGAGCGATCACCGCCACCTGCGCGCCCATCGGCAGCGCCGAAACCTCTTGCGCCTGCACCCGAGGTTCGGGGTAAAGATGGGTGCCGGTGGTGGCAACCCAATGCGTGGGTGTCGGCGCCTCGGACAAGGCAGAGTTGGGAAGCCAGCCGCAATAGCCATCCTTGGATGCAAATCCAAAGGCGTGGCCATCCAGATGGTCGATCACGGTGAAGGACTCGCCCAGAACCAACTGCCGATCCCGTGCGCCATACGGCGCGCGCAACAGATCAACCAAAGGCATGCTGACACGCAGCCTCTCACCCTCGGAAAACCTTGGAGCGTCGATCCGCCCCTTCATCGAGATATGCGCCACGCGCGGTGTGGCGGGGGTCAGGCGGCGGTCCATCCTAGAAACCCAGCATTGCGGGCAGGCCCGACAGGATTGCCCTTGCGCCTTGGCCCACGCCGCCCTTGGGACGGGCGGGCAGGTCAGCCGGGCTGTGGCCATAGATGTCAAAGTGCATATAGCGCGGGTGGTCTGCAAAGCGCCGCAGGAATAGGGCCGCCGTGACGGAACCGGCAAAACCCCAGCCGGGCGCGTTATCCAGATCGGCGATGCCGGGTTCTATAATGTGTTCGTAAGGCGTATGGAAAGGCATCCGCCAGACCGGATCGAAACCGGCTGCGGCACCCGCCTCCAAGGCCTGCGCCATCACGGCATCGTCGGTGTAATAGGGGGCCAGATCGGGGCCAACCGCCACCCGCGCGGCCCCCGTCAGCGTGGCCATCGAGATGATGGCATCGGTCGGCGTTTCATTCGCCAAGGCCAGCGCATCGCCCAGCACCAGCCGCCCTTCGGCATCGGTATCGTTGACCTCAACCGTAAGACCCTTGCGCGAGGTGAGGATGTCTTTCGGCTTTAACGCATTGCCGGAAATCACGTTTTCTACCGCTGCGACCAGAACCCGCAGCCGGATCGGCAGGCCAAGCTGCATGATCATATGCGCCAGCCCCATCACTGTGGCCGCCCCGCCCATGTCTTTCTTCATCAGCAACATGCCGTTCGAAGGCTTGATATTCAGCCCGCCGGTGTCAAAGCAAACGCCCTTGCCGACCAGCGTCAGATGCGGGCCGGTGCTGCCCCAGTTCATCTCCAACAGGCGCGGCCCGCGGGGCGAGGCGCGTCCAACGGCATGGATCATCGGGAAATTCTGCGCCAGAAGGTCATCACCGCGCACCACCTTTGTAGCCGCACCAAAACGGGCGGCCAGCGTCAGGAAAGCATCCTCCAACTCGGCAGGGCCAAGATCGGCAGCGGGGGTGTTGATCAGATCGCGGGTCAGGAATTCCCCTTCGGCCATTGCCAAAAGGCGGGTGGTATCAATGCCTGCGGGGGCTTTCAGCAGGGCGGTTTCGGCAGAGGATTTCCTGGGGCGGTAGCGGTCAAATCGATAGGACGACAGCAGCCACGCCAAGGCGGCTTCACTGCGTTGTTCGGCTGAAAGAGCCCCTTCAAGATGCCAGTTTCCGGCGGGCAAACCTGTCACGGCCTTCGCCAGACCAAACCGCTGCCGCGCGCGGGTTTGCGGGCTGCCAAGCCCTGCGACAGCCGCTGCAACCCCGTCCGGTCCGGGGAGCAGGCGCATCTCACCCAGACCGGCCTCAAACCCCGAACCGGTCAGCCATGCGCGCAGGGTTGCAGGTTGTGCAGCCAGAAAATCGGCCAAGCCATCAGCAGAGACCACATGCAGGGCGCGGGACGGGGCGGCGGGATCGGCAAAAACGGGGGGCATGGCATCATCCTTTCAGGTTGCGCCAAACCCTAGCCGTTCCATATCCGCCTGCAAGAGCAGTCAGAACAAGGTCTGATCCATCAGCGCCTTGTCGGGGGCCAATGACCGTTCCGCGATTCGCAATAATCGCGCCCAGACGGCAGCAAAAGCGGTGGAATCCGCAGAAACGATACAGGCACGCACGTCGGCGGCAACCATCCCCAAAGAGACCATCCCCAGATTTTCTGCCATTCTCTGCAAGCGCCGCAACTGCCGGAACAGATCGTCCAACTGATGGTCGCGCACCTGATTGGCAAGGCCCGCCATCGTCAGCGCCAGCTCCCCCAGCGCCCGTGTCACCACCAGTTCCGCAGAAGATGTCCCCAGATTTCGATACATCGTCGCAATCGGTTCGGCATCCTGCCGCACACGTTCCATTGGCCGCAAGGCCACCACATTATCATCGGTCATCACACACCCTATCGTCCAACACCCAAGCCCATCCTGCCGCCTTGTGCTGAAGAAAAGGTTGCTTGCGCTGAAAGAAACCTCTCGAATTTTCTGCAATTGCATCATAGGGAAGGAGAAAGATCACATCAAAGGATGCCGAGGATGAGCCACGCCCGCCCGCTTCCCGCCTATCTTGTCCAGCGTTTTCACGGCTGGCGCGCCACCGCCTACCAGGACAACAAGGCGTGGTATAAACGCCTTGCCGAAAGCGGCCAGCACCCGCGCGCGATGGTGATTTCCTGCTGTGACAGCCGTGTGCATGTCACCTCGATCTTTGGCGCGGATGAGGGCGAGTTTTTCATCCACCGTAACGTCGCCAATCTGGTGCCGCCCTATAACCCGGATGGCGAATATCACGGCACTTCGGCTGCGGTCGAATATGCCGTGACGGGTCTGGGCGTCGCGCATATCGTTGTGCTGGGCCATTCCAATTGCGGCGGCGTCAAGGGATGCCATGATATGTGTTCCGGCCATGCCCCCGAACTGGAAAAGAAATCCAGCTTTGTCGGGCGCTGGATGGATATTCTGCGGCCCGGATTTCAGCGCGTGGCGGATCTGCCGCCCGAGGAAATCCTGCAAGCCCTGGAAAAACAGGCGGTGCTGGTCAGTCTGGAAAACCTGATGACCTTTCCTTTCGTCAAGGCGGCGGTCGAGGATGACCGGCTGACGCTGCATGGGTTGTGGACCAACACGGGCGAAGGCGGGCTAGAGCAATATGATCCGGCGCGGGGCGGCTTTAGCCCCGTCTGAAAACGGTTCCGCTCATCCCCTTTGCATAAATATCCCCGCCGGAGGCTTCCAATGGTCGCCCCGGCTCCGTGAGACCCGGGGCGTTCAACGCTGAAAAGGGTCCACTGGACCCTTTTCCGGGCGCGCCTCACCCTCCGGCGGGAGTATTTGGACCAAGATGAAACACAAAGGGTAGGGTGCGTGATTTCACGCACCTTTCATTGCAGCACCTTGCCTTCCGGCCAGCTTAGCAGGTGATCCAGTGTGATCTCTTCTGTCTCGCCTGCCGGAAGGTCGAACTCCCAAGCCAGAATGCCGCGCTGGCCGTCGACATCGGTCTCGGTGGGGGCTGGGTCGGCGGTGAAGGTGATCTCAAGATCTTCCTGTTCGGAATAGGGAACCTGATCGATCACGCGCAGGGGCCATGACTCGTCGGTCAGGTTTTCGATCTTCAGCACAGCGGATTCCTCGATCTGGCTGGAGCTGGTCAGGATGCCGCGATCGCCTTCGGCGCGCAGAGGCATCGCGCGGGTCAGGCGCAGGCCTTCGATGGCGCCAAAGGCCACTTCGGTATCGGCTCCGGGCGCGATCGAGGGCAGGTAGGTGCTGCCGACCAAGGTGCCTTCGCGCATCAGAAAGGCCTGACCGGACAGCAAAATCTCGTCTGTGTCATTGGTAAAGCTGGCCAGAACAAAGGCGGTGGCGTCATAGCGCGGTACGGCGCGGGCCTGAACCTTTGGCGTGACGCTCAGCTCGTCCAAGGCAAGGCGCAGGTTTTCGACGCCGTCGGCGACATCAACGGCGGCGGGGTAGTGATAGACCACCACATCACCCTGCACCTCGGCCCCCGCCGTCATCGGGGCGGCGGCTACAACGGGTTCGGCCATCACCTCCGCTTCGGACATGGCATCGCTGCTGTATTGCTGTCGTGCGGCTTCTTCTTCCTCATCCGCAATGCGGCGCAGGTCTGGCCAAAGCTGTGAGGGGGCAGCTTGGGCCGAAGGCTGCGCGGTCGAGACGGTCAGATCAATGCCCGCCCAGTCCTCGCCGCTGTACTGCGTGACCAGAACGCCGCGCCCGATGGTCAGGCCGGGCGTCTCTTTGCGGGTCAGTGACAGATCATAGACCGGCTGCCAGCTTGCATCCGCGATGTAATGGGTGACGGTCAGGCGGGTTTCGCCTGTGGTCGCGGTGGTCAGGGCAACCGACAGGGCGGCATAGTCCTGATCGCCTTGCGACAGCGCATCATAGGCGGCCTGGGCATTTGCCAAGGCCTCCAGCGCGCTGGTCAGCGCCTTGTTGGCGGCAGGCAGGTCGGTTTGGGCTGCAAGGGCGGTTTCGCGCGCGGCCAGCACGCCGGTGCCGATCATGTCTGCCATGGCTTGCAGGTCCGCCACAGTCACCGCCCCGCCTTCGGCCTTCACGCGGCGCAGGAAATCGGCCTGTGCTTCTGCGGCCTCGACGCGGGCGTTGATGTCATCCACCGAAGCTTGGGCAATGCGGACACCTGCTTCGGCGGTCTCGATCCGGGTCTTCGCCTCGGCCAGCGCGGGGCTGGTCAGCGGATCCCGCGGCGGCAGGCGGTCAGTTCGCAGCGAGAACGCCCCCAGTTGGGCGGTGTCAGAGCCAAGGCGGATCAGTTCGGGCTGGGTGGCCGAGGGCAGATCGGTGATCAGCAGTTCATGCTGGCCCGCAGGGGCAGTAAAGGTCACCTCGCGCGTCACTTGCGCGCCTTGGGGATAGATCGTCACGGCGGTGACCTGACTTGCCGCCAAAATCTGATCGGCAAGCGCGGGGCAGGGCAACAGCAGGGCAAGCAGGGCAAAAGCGCGCATGAAATTATCCTCCAAAATCTGACAAAGCTTCGCGCTTTGCCGGCTGGCTGGCAAGCCCCGCCCCACTTGTCGGCCATTCCGCGCCCTGCCATGGTGCCGCAAGTTTCCAGAGGATGAACCATGACCGCAACTCCGCTTCCCCCCAGCATCAGCGCCACCGGAAAACTGCCGAAAGTCGTGCGGGGGAAGGGCAGTTACCTTTGGGATGCCTCGGGAAAGCAATATATCGACGGGTCCGGCGGACCTGCGGTCTATTGCCTTGGGCATGGCAATGCCGAAGTGAACGATGCAATCACGGCGCAACTGGGCCATATCGCGCATGGTTATCGCTATAACTTCACCACCGATGCGCTGGAGGAATTGACCGAGATCATCCGCACCAATGCAGGCGGCACCCTGCGCGAGATGGTCTTTGTCACCGGCGGGTCCGAGGCGGTGGAAAGCTGCATGAAGATCGCGCTGCAATACCAAACCGCCATCGGGCAGAAATCGCGTCGTCGGTTCATTTCGCGGCAGCGGTCGTGGCATGGCAATACGTTGGGTGCGCTGGGCTTGTCGGGGTTTGCGGAGCGCACCGAGGCCTATGAAGGGGCCTTCGTGCCGTCGATCAAGCTGTCGCCCGCCAATGCCTATCGCCCGATTGCGGGGGCCACGCCGGAAACGGCGGGTGAAGCCTGCGCGGCTGAGTTGGAGGCTGCGATTCTGGCGGCAGGGCCGGAAACCGTTGCGGCCTTTGTGTTTGAACCCGTGGTGGGGGCGGCGGGGGGCTGTGTGCCTGCGCCCGAAACCTATGCGCGCCGCGTGCGCGAGATTTGCACGAAATACGGCGTGCTGATGATCGCGGATGAGGTGATGTGCGGGGCAGGGCGTTGCGGGCCGTGGCGCGCGCTGGAAACCGACGGGGTTGAACCTGACATCATGTCGGTCGCCAAGGGGTTGGCGGGGGGCTACATGCCTTTGGGCGCTGCGGTTTGCACCACCGCCGTGTGGGAGGCGATCCGCGCCAAGGACGGGGCTTTTGGCACCGGCCACACCTTTACCGGCCACACCGCGGCCTGTGCGGCAGGGGTTGCGGTGCAAAAGATCGTAGCGCGTGAAGGGCTTCTGGCGCGGGTGGCGGCGAATGAGGTGCGGATCAAGGACTGGCTGGCCGATGCCCTGTCGGGCATTGATGCCGTTGGCGATATTCGCGGGCGCGGTCATTTCATCTGTGCCGAGCTGGTGGCGGACCGTGACACCAAAGCGCCCTTTGATCCCGAGTTGAAGCTGTTCATGCAGATCCGCCAGCAGGCGATGGAGAACGGGCTGATCTGCTATCCGGTCGGCGGCAATGTTGACGGGCAGCGGGGGGATATTGTTATCCTTGCCCCGCCCTATAATGCGACTGATGCGGAACTGGCCGAGATTGTCGAGAAAGCCGCGCTGTCGATCCGGCAGGTGCTGCGGGCCTGATCCCATCACGCAGGCTTGAGAACGGGTGATCGGCAGATCGTGGTAGGATGCGGCAAAGCAAAAGGGGAAAACCGATGCCGCATATCCCGTCCTATCTGGTCATTGCCCTTTTCACGCTGGTCAGCTTTGCAACCTCACCCGCGCAGGCGGTTGGCACCAGTGACGAGGCCAGCGAGTCCGAAGTTGGCATTCCCGCCTATGCCGAGGCGAAGGCCAGCATCGCTGCGGGCAATTATATCGCCGCGCTGCCGATTCTTTTGGAACTGACGGCGGATGAGCCGACGAATGCCGATGCGTGGAACCTTCTGGGCTTTACCCAGCGCAAACTGGGGGAGTTTGATGCTGCGGGCGTGGCCTATGACAGCGCGCTGACGATCAATCCTGCCCATCTGGGCGCGCTGGAATATCAGGGCGAGTTGTTCCTGCAAACTGGTGCGGTCGACAGGGCCAAGGCCAATCTGGAAACGCTGCGCGGCCTTTGTGGCGATTGCGAAGAGTTCGGTGATCTGGAGGCGGCGCTGAAGGCCGCAGGGCAAAGCTGATCAGTCCAGCGCGGCTTCGATCTCGGCAGCAATGCCGGTCACATCCGCATCCTCGCCATTGGCCAGCACGATTACGGTGACACCGCTAGTCAGGTTACGCTGGTAATAGGTGGCGGTTCCCATCCAGCTTCCGCTGTGGCTGGCATAGGTGTCGCCACCCGCGTGTTCGATAGACCAGCCAAAGCCATAACCCGCGCCGTCTTCGTCCTCGATGGCCTCGCCGTTGGTGTAGGTGCCATTGCTGAACAGGGTTTCGGTGGCCGCTTCGGACAAAAGCGCGTGACCGGACAGGGCGGATTCATACAAGGCCAGATCGCGCAGGCTGGTAAAGACGTTGCCATCGCCCTCGGTGGCTGTGGGATCATGGCTGATGGTGAAATCGCCATCTTCGCCCGCATATCCGGTCACAACGCGGTCGGCGTCGGCGGGGGTGACAAGGGCAGTGCTGTCCATGCCCAATTCATCCCAGATACGGGATTGCAGCACCTCGGCCAGCGAGTTGGCCTCATCCGCAGCGGCGACAAGGCTGCCAAGGGTCAGATAGCCGCTGTTGGAATAGTCAAACTGACGCCCCGCCGCGTGATCAAGCGGCTGTTCTGCCAGCCAGTCCAGCACCTGCGCGTTGGTGGTTCCGGCGTTGTAATCAAGGCTTTCATCGCCCGACAGATAGTCGGTCATCCCGCCCAGATGATGCACCAGATCGCCCACGGTCACCGGTCGCCCGCCGAAATCGGTATCGGCGAAGACCGGTAGCAGATCGGCAATCGGGGTGTCTTGGGTGTAAAGCCCGTCCTCGATTTGCAGCATCACCGCCAGCGCCGTCATCTGCTTGGACACCGAGGCAAGGTCGAACAGGCTATCGGGATCGACAGGGGACTGTGTGTCGATATCGGCAAACCCATAGCCTTGAATGTGCAGGATTTCTCCGTCCTGCATCACCAGAACGCCAAGGCCGGGCGCAGTGCTTTCGAGATAGGGGGCCACGATTTGATCGATAGCCTCAAGCTGTGGGTCTTGTGCAAATGCGGAGGTTGGAAGGGCCATCAGAATCGCAAAAAGCGCAGTCGCAGGCTTTGGCATGATATGTCCCGTGGCTGGTTTGGGCCGCAGTTGGCGTCTGCCCAAGCGGTAAGATACCATCCTGCATCCCGCAACGAAAAAGCCCCGCCGGATCGGGCGGGGCCTTGGTTGGTCTTGCGGGCAGATCAGCCCTTTTTCAGCACGCGGTTGCCCAGCACTTCGGCAATCTGCACCGCGTTCAGAGCAGCGCCCTTGCGAAGGTTGTCAGACACGCACCACAGGTTGATGCCGTTATCAATCGTGCTGTCCTGACGAATACGCGAGATATAGGTGGCATAATCGCCCACACATTCGATCGGGGTGATGTAGCCGCCCGGTTCGCGCTTATCGATCACCATGATGCCGGGGGCTTCGCGCAGGATGTCGCGGGCCTCATGCTCGTCGAGGAATTCCTCAAACTCGATGTTGATCGATTCCGAATGGCCGACAAAGACCGGAACCCGCACGCAGGTCGCGGTGACCTTGATCGAGGGATCAAGGATCTTCTTGGTCTCGGCGACCATTTTCCATTCTTCCTTGGTCGAGCCGTCGTCAAGGAACACGTCGATATGCGGGATGACGTTGAAAGCGATTTGCTTGGAGAACTTCTTCGGCGCCACTTCCTGACCGGGGACGTAAAGGCCCTTGGTCTGATCCCACAGCTCGTCGATGCCTTCCTTGCCCGCGCCGGAAACCGACTGGTAGGTGGACACGACAACCCGCTTGATCTTGGCGCGATCATGCAGCGGCTTCAGCGCCACAACCATCTGGGCGGTGGAACAGTTCGGGTTCGCGATGATGTTCTTGTTCTTGTAGCCCATGATCGCATCGGCGTTCACTTCCGGCACGATCAGCGGCACAGCCGGATCATAGCGGTAAAGCGACGAGTTATCGATCACGATGCAACCCGCAGCCGCGGCCTTGGGGGCATAGATCTTGGTCGCGTCCGAGCCAACGGCGAACAGGGCAATGTCCCAGCCGGTGAAATCGAAAGTATCCAGATCCTTAGTCTTGACGGTCTTGTCGCCAAAGCTGATTTCAGTGCCAAGCGATTTACGCGATGCCAGTGCGGCAATCTCGTCAACCGGGAACTCGCGTTCAGCGAGGATATTCAGCATTTCGCGGCCCACGTTACCCGTGGCACCCGCGACGACGACCTTATAGCCCATCGGGGTTCTCCTAAATCTGTCTTTGACCGTCAAAGACGCTGCCCCCTTAACGCAAGCCTTCACGCGGGGGAAGGGGTGATTGAGAAAGGCTTAGTCAGTGCGATCTTGCGATAACAGATAGACCAGCAGCCCTGCCGCAACAGTGGCCGCATAGAACAGGAACAGCGCGGCATAGGGGGTGGCGGGAGGGGCGCTGTTCAGGAGTGTATCGCTTGGGGTCAGGGCGGTGTGCAGCCTGCCCGTCGCCACCTGCAAGATGCCTGCCGTTCCGATTCCGAACAGGTTGATCAGCGTCACCCCGCGCCCGACCAGATGCGGTGGCAGAAAGGCGCGACCATGCGCCATGACCATCGGGAAGGACGCGCCAAAGAAGCCCACGGCGGCAAACAGCGCAACCGGCAGCCAGCCGCTGGCCTGCGCGTTAAAGGCCAGCACCACAAGGCAGACCGTCATCGCAGCATTGCCGCCGAACACCAGCCATTTGCGTGTGCCAAGCAACCGGTCCAGCGGGCCATAGGCAAAGTTGCCCACGACCATCGCCAGCCCCATGATCAGGGTGATCTGCCCGATCCGTGCGGCATCCGCGCCGAACACGTCGCTGAAATACGGACCTGCCCATAGTCCGCGCAGCCCTGCAGGAGGCGCGTAACAGGTGGCCATCATGATCAGCACCGGCCACAGCGCGGGCATCTTCAGCAGGTCCAGCAGCGACCCTTTTGACGGGCCAGAGACGCGTTCGGGGTCGCGCACCAGAACCAAGATTGCAGCGGCGGTGATCAGCGTCACAACCGCCAGCCCCCAGACTGTGTTGCGCCAGCCGATCGACTCGACCAGCACCGATAGCGGCACGGATGCGGCGATGTTGCCAATCGACCCGACGCCAATGGTGATGCCCGCCAAAGTGCCGAAAACTTTGGCAGGAAAAGCGCGGGCAAAGATGTAGTAGGATGCCATCAGCACCGGCGCACAGCCGATTCCGATCAGGATCATCGCCACATTGATCCATAGCGGGCCTGTCGCCAGTGCGAACACCGCAGCGCCCAGCCCCCCCACTGCCAGCAGGGCCGAGGCTGTTACCCTTGGTCCGATCCGGTCCAGCGCCCAGCCAACGGGGATCTGCATCAGCGCGAAGGCCAGAAACCAAAGCCCCGAAGCTTGGGCCAGCGATTCCGCCGTGGCCCCGATGTCAGTGGCCAGAACCGGCGAAAGCACGGCCAGAAACGCCCGATAGAACTGCGAGAGGACATAGGCCAGCACAAGGCTGGCGATACCGGCGCGCATGGTGGCCCCTTTTTGTTGTGCCGTGATCAGGTCGCTTGCGGGACCAGTTGCTTTTCGCGGATCGGTAAGTGGACGATGGCCGAGAACACGCCGATGCCGACGCCGAACCACCAGACGGCCGTATAGCTGCCATCAAGATCATACATCTTTCCACCCAGCCAGACGCCAAGGAAGCTGCCCAATTGGTGCGACAGGAACACAAAGCCGTAAAGCGTGCCCATATAGCGCAGCCCGTAGATATGCGCGACAAGACCCGAGGTCAGCGGCACCGTGGCCAGCCACAGCGACCCCATCACCACTGAAAAGATCAGGACCGACTCGGGCGTCATCGGTAACATGATGAACAGTGCCGAGGCTATCGCCCTTCCCGTATAGATCCCCGCCAGCAGGTATTTCTTGGAATAGCGCTTGCCCAGCCACCCTGCCGTGATTGACCCTACGATATTCGCAAGGCCGATCAGCGAGATTGCCACCGCGCCAAGGGTCGAGGTGGTGGTGATCCCGATGGCGGCCAACATCCCCGACGGATCAATCGCGCCGCATTTCTCGGTGACAAAGGCGGGGAAGTGCGCGGTGATGAAGGCAAGCTGATAGCCGCAGGAAAAGAACCCCATGAAGATCAGCAGATAGGACGGGTCTTTGAAGGCGCGGATCAGCACCGTGCCAAGCGATTCCTCAAGTTCCTTTTTGGTCGCCACAGTGGGCGAGCGCAGGAAGGGCAGCGCCAGCAGGGCCGCAAGGATCACCACTGCAAAGATCACGAACACACCCTGCCACGGGTAGTAACGCAGCAGGAACTCTGCGGTCGGCGCGCCGATTACCTGCCCCGCCGAACCCGCCGCTGTAGCGATACCCAAGGCGATAGAGCGGTTTTCAGGGCTGGCCGCACGGCCCACGATAGCCAGAATGACGCCAAAGCCGGTGCCTGCAATGCCAAAGCCGACCAGAATCTCAAGAAACTGGTGCTGCCCGGGGGTTACAGCATAGCTGGAAAGGATCAGCCCCGCCGCATACAGGATCGCGCCCGTGATGATGGCGCGACGGTCGCCGAACCGTTCGGCAAGCGCGCCAAAGATCGGCTGCCCGATGCCCCATGCAAGGTTCTGGATCGCAATCGCCATCGAGAAATCGGCCCGCAGCCAGCCGAACTCGGCAGCAATCGGGATCTGGAACACCCCAAAGCTGGCGCGAATGGCAAAGTTGAACATCAGGATCACACAGCCTGCGATCAGAACGGGGGTAAAGAGCGCGGCTTTGGTCATCGGAAACTCCTGTGTCGGGGCCAAGGTGATCCCGCTGTCCGGCAGGGTCAAACCTATTTTTGTGATACATACAAGATTGCCCCTGCGCGGCGCGGCCTTGGCCCTGTCAAACGCATCCAAAGCGGTTTAGGCTGCGCAAAACATGCTGTTCGGAGGGTGACATGGCAGAGTGGTGGCGCGGGTCTGTAACCTATCAGGTCTATCCCCGTTCGTTTCAGGACGATAACGGCGACGGGATCGGCGATCTGTCGGGCATCACGCGGCGGCTGGATCATATCGCGGCGCTGGGTGTGGATGCGGTGTGGCTGTCGCCGTTCTTCACCTCGCCGATGCTGGATATGGGCTATGACGTGTCCGACTATAAGGACGTTGATCCCAGCTTTGGCACTTTGGCCGATTTCGATGCGCTGGTGGCCCGCGCGCATGAACTGGGCCTGAAGATCATCATTGATCAGGTGCTGAACCATTCGTCCGACAAGCACCCGTTCTTCGCGCAAAGCCGCGCCAACCGCACCAATGACAAATCCGACTGGTATATCTGGGTCGATCCGCGCCCCGATGGCACCCCGCCCTGCAACTGGCTGTCGGTGTTCGGCGGCCCCGCCTTTACGTGGGATGCGCGGCGCAAGCAGTATTACCTGCATTCCTTCCTGCCACAGCAGCCCGACTTCAACTATCGCAACCCCGATGTCGTCGATTACATGGAAGGCGTGCTGCGCTTCTGGTTGGATCGCGGGGTGGACGGGTTCCGGTTTGATACTGTGAATTATTTCTACAAGGACGCGCTGTTCCGCCATGACCCCGCCGATTTCAAGGTCAAGGACCAGCCCGACGGCAACCCCTATTACATGCAGTATCACATCTTCTCGAAGAACCAGCCCGAGAATCTGGGCTGGATGGAGCGTATCCGTCGCGTGATGGACGATTACGACGACCGCGCCACCGTGGGCGAGATGGGCGAGGCGCATCACGCCATCCGTATGATGGGCGACTACACCGCACCGGGGCGTCTGCATCAGTGCTATAGTTTCGAGATGATGGGCTACGACTACTCGGCGGCCTTCTTCCGCAACAAGATCACCGAGTTTTTCACCGGCGCGCCGAATGGCTGGCCGATGTGGGCCTTCTCCAACCACGACGTGGTGCGACAGGTGTCGCGCTGGGCCAAGCATGGGGTGTCGCAGGACGCCTTGGCGCGGCAGGCGGGGGCGCTGTTGCTGTCATTCCAAGGCTCTATCTGCCTGTGGCAGGGGGAAGAGTTGGGGCAGACCGATACGGAACTGGCGTTCGAGGAATTGACTGATCCGCAGGGGATCAACTTCTGGCCGGAACCGATTGGCCGCGACAACACCCGCACGCCGATGGTCTGGGATGGGTCGGCCAATGGCGGGTTCACGGGGGGCAATGTGAAGCCATGGTTGCCGGTCAAGGCACCGCAACTGGCGCGCAATGTGGCCAGCCAGCAGGGGGTGGCCGGTTCGGTTCTGGAAACCTATCGCGCGATGCTGGCCTTCCGGCGCGGGTCGAAGGCGCTGATCGAAGGGCGCACGCAGTTCTTTGATCTGCCCGAACCGATCCTTGGCTTTACCCGTGGCGATGACCTTTTGTGCCTGTTCAACCTGTCCCCCGATCCGGTTTCGGTCGATGTGGCAGGCGTAGGCGCGTTGGTTGGCCCTTCGCAAGCGGCGGAACTGGCGGGCGGTCAGGTAGAGTTGGGAGGCAACGGCTTTGCTTTCCTGACAGCGACAGGGCCGGTTTCGGTCAAATGATCCCTGTCTGACGGCCTTTCGGGTAGCGAAGGGCCGTCAGCAATTGTGCAAGAAAGCCACCGTGGCAACCGGATTGTCTACCCGAACCATTCTGCCGACAGGTCTTGGTCGCTGCTCACTTAGCACGCATGTCAGGGCCGGATTGGCCAAGCGTCACAAGATCACCTGATGTTCGGCTTGGCCTTTGGCGATGCCTTCGGCCACAAAAACCTTGCCCGCGTTGGGGTATGCTGCGCGGGCGGTTGCGTCCATGCCCTCTTGGGCCGTGGTGACGACCAGTGCCGACAGGTTCGGGCCAGCAAATGCAGGGCAAGAGGTGTGCGGCGCATCAAACTCCACCGCGCGCAGGAAACTGCCGTCCGGCGCATAGGCCGCAACGCGCCCGGCGCCCCATTGCGCCAGCCACAATACACCTTCGGCGTCAATCACCGCACCATCGGGGTTCAGGCCAAGTGAAGTCAGATCAAGGAAGGTCTCTGGCATGCCTTTGGGCCAGCCGTCGGCATCCAATGCCACCCGCATCACATGACCTGTGACGGTATCCGAGAAATGCGCGAATGCCCCGCCTGCCGGAAAGCTGATCGAGTTCGGAATGGTCAGCCCCGCGAAAAGCTGCCGCAACTCGCCACGATAATAGCGATAGATCGCACCTGCGCCCGCCTCGGCCTTCTTGCCCATAGTGCCGATCCAGAAGCCGCCAAAAGGATCGGCACGACCATCGTTGGGACGGTTTTTCGGGTTGTCCTGTTCCAGCAGGCACAGGGTTTCGATTTCTTCGGAGTCCAGATCGAACAGGAACAAGTCCCGCTCTCCGGCGATCAGAAGGACATCCTCGGTTACCCAGCCTGCCGCCGAAACCAGTTCGGGAAAGCGCCATTCGCGCGGGCCATCAAGGTCTTGCGACAGAAGTTTCTGGTTCAGGATGTCGAACCAGAACATCTGTTTGCGGGCGGGATGCCAGAGCGCGCCTTCGCCCAATTCGCAGCGGCGGTCGTCGAAGATCATTTCACGGCCTCGTCATAGGCGGCGACAATGGCGGCGGCGCGGGTGGCGACCTCGTCCACCGACAGGCCGGGGGTGTAAAGGGCGGTTCCGATGCCGAAGCCATCAGCCCCCGCCTTGATCCACTGACCGAAGTTCGAAGCGCCTGCACCGCCTACCGCATAAACCTGACACCCCTTTGGCAGCACGGCGCGGATCGCCTTTAGCCCGTCGGGGCCGATCAGGCTTGCGGGGAATATCTTCAGCCCGTCCGCGCCTGCCTTCAGGGCCGCGAAACATTCGGTCGGGGTCATCACACCGGGCCAGCTTTGCAGGCCCAGCGATTTGGTGGCTGCAATTACCTCGGCATCCGCGTTGGGCGACACGATCAGGGTGCCGCCCGCATCGGCCACCTCTTTCACATCGCGCACGGTCAACACAGTGCCAGCCCCGATCTGCGCGCGATGGCCAAAGGCCTTGGCCATTGCCGCGATGGAGGTCATCGGGTGCGGCGAGTTGAGCGGCACCTCGATACGGCTGATGCCTGCGGCGATCAGGGCTTCGGTCACGGGAACGGCTTCGGACGGGGTAATGCCGCGCAGGATGGCGATCAGGGGGCGGGTCATTGCGATACCTTTCCAAGCAGGCCGCGCGCTGTGGCAAGGCCGGATAACGTGCAGGCTGTGGCGTCCAGAGTGCGGGCGGTCAGCCCTTGGGTTGCCAAGGCGCGGGCGTAGCTGTTGGTCAGGCTTTGCGCCCCGACCAAGACCACATCCTGCCCCAGCCAATACGGACGTGCCGCAGCCAGTTCTATGCCGATCAGCAGGCCCGACAAGCGCGCGCGCGCTGCATCGGCGGTCAGCCCCGTCAGCAAACCTTCGGCGCGCAAGGTAAACAGGCGGGCGGCGATTTTTTCGGGGCGCGAGACGGCCTCGGACAGGCCTTCGTCAAAGGCGGTCTGATCCCAGCCGCCCCCCGCCATGCCGTGCCGCAGCACGGATTGCGTGGACAGCAGGGCAAACATTTCGCCTGTCATATAGGTTTGAAAGCTGACAACCTCGCCCGCCGAAATATGCGCCCATTTCGAATGGGTGCCGGGCAGACAGATCACGCCATCGAAATCCCGCAGCAACGACAGCGCCCCCGCGATCTGGGTTTCCTCGCCGCGCATGACATCGGCAGGCTTGGTTTGCGCCAGCCCCGGCACGATCCGCATGGCGATGCGCGGGTCATTGGTTGGCACGCTTTCCAAAGCGCCCGACGCTACGGGCAGGCAGGGAACGGCGCGGTAGGGTGCCTCATGCCAGCCCTGCCGCGCGCCCACCATGCCACAGGCTATCACCGGCGTTTGCCCAGCACCAAGCCAGCCGGAAATCAGACGCAGCAGCGCCGGCTCGAACCGGTCCGGCGCAAGCTTGCCCATCCCGTCATCTGACACCGCCTCGGCCAGCACCCCGTCTGCGCCCATCGCCCAAGCGCGCAGGTTCGAGGTTCCCCAATCGACCGCAATCCAGTCCGGTTTCATCTGTGGCATGCGCGGGGGCTTTCGTTCGAAGCGGTGGTGCGTGGCATTGGCGGCAGAGCCTCCGGCGGGAGTATTTGGACCAAGATGAAATCCGGCGCTTGATTTTCTGGTTTCATTATGTGGAACTTTGTTCTGTATAATGGGAATAGTGCGGCGGTTCTGCAGGGCTGTCAACCTTTGGGGCAGGGGGGCGTGATGAAACAGGGGGATGGTGTGGACGGCACGGTCGGCAAGGCGTTTGATGTATTGGACCAAGTGGCGGTTGCAGGCAGGCCGGTGCGCTTTGCCGAATTGCTGGAGGGGAGCGCCTATCCGAAAGCCACGCTTTACCGTCTGCTGCAAACCCTGACGCGGCAGGGCATGTTGGCGCTTGACCCCGATCTTGGCACCTATGCGCCGGGCATGCGACTGGTGCGGCTGGCGCATGTGGCTTGGGCGCAAAGCTCGCTTGCGCCTTTGGCGCGGCCGATGCTGGACCGGCTTGCGGTGCAAACCGGAGAGACAGTGCATCTGGCACAGTTGGATCAGGGGCAGGTTCTGTATGTGGACAAGCGCCACGCTGCGCGACCGGTCGAGATGTTTTCCTCGGCGGGCAAGGTGGGGCCAGCCTATTGCACGGGGGTGGGCAAGGCGATGCTGGCCCATCTGCCGGATGCCGCGCTGGAGGATGCCTTGGCGCGACAGTCGTTCCATCGGTTTACCGCAACCACGCTGGATACGCCGCAGGCCCTGAAAGCCGAGTTGCGGGCGATCCGCGCAAATGGTCATGCCTATGACCGCGAGGAACACGAGGCGGGAATCATTTGTATCGCCGCACCGATCCTGTCGCAGGCGGGGCGGGTGTTGGGCGCGGTTTCGGTAACCACCACCACCGCGCACAGCGATCTTGCGGGGCTTGACCGCTGGGCCGCGCCGATCAAACAGACAGCGGCGGCGATTGCGACCGCAGCCGAGGGCTGGCAGTTTCCGCAGCCCTAGAGGCGCGCCTTAATCGGAAAAGTGCGGCACGCCCCGCGCTTCGGCCAGATCCATCTGGCGCTGACGCTCGCGGAAGCGCTGGCGGTCGGCCTCGGAATATTCGCCAGCGCAATGATGGCAGCACGCGCCGCGTTCATATTCGGGGCGCAGTTTGTCGGCGGGGCTGATCGGGCGCCGGCAGGCATGGCAACTGTCATAATCGCCCGGAACCAGCCCATGCCCGACCGAGATGCGGCCATCGAACACATAGCATTCACCGTTCCACAGGCTTTGACCGGCAGGAACCTCTTCAAGATATTTCAGGATGCCGCCCTTGAGGTGGTAAACCTCGTTGATGCCCTGACCCAGCAGAAAGTTCGTCGATTTCTCGCAGCGGATACCGCCGGTGCAGAACATGGCGATACGCTTGCCGCGATAGTCGTCCTTATGCGCCTCCCACCATGCGGGGAAATCGCGGAAGGTGCGGATATCGGGATCGACAGCACCTTCAAATGTGCCAATGCCAACCTCGTAATCATTGCGCGTGTCGATCAGGGCCACATCCGGCTCTGAGATCAGCGCGTTCCAGTCCTGTGGCGCGACATAAGACCCGACGCGCGCCAGCGGATCGACATCGGGCTGCCCCATCGTCACGATCTCACGCTTGAGTTTGACCTTCATCCGGCCAAAGGGCATCGCCTGCGCTGTGCTTTCCTTATGCTCCAGCCCGCCACAGTCTGGAAGCGCGCGCAGGTGGGCCAGCACGGCATCAATCCCCTCACGCGGGCCGGCAATAGTGCCGTTGATGCCTTCGTTGGCCAGAAGGAGCGACCCTTTGACCCCCGCCGACTGGCACAGCGCCAGCAAAGGCGCGCGCAGGGCGGCGGGATCGGGGAAGCGGGTGAAGTGGTATAGGGCGGCTACGATCAACATGGTATGGCTTTACGAAATTGCGGCGTGCGGGGCAAGTTGACAGGCTGTCTCAGGTCTGCGGTTGACCGGCGGGAGCCGCTTCCTTACCCATTGACGCAGCCAAGAACGGAGACCCGCATGCGCCCCGCAACCGAAGCCCTGATCGTGATCGACGTGCAGAATGATTTCTGCCCCGGTGGGGCGCTGGCCGTGGCGGGGGGCGATGCGATCATTCCGGCTATCAATGCGCGGATGGCGGAATTTCCGGTGGTGGTGCTTACGCAGGATTGGCACCCCGCAAATCACGCCTCTTTTGCCGCCAACCACGCGGGTGCGGCTGCGTTTTCCACCACCGAAATGCCCTATGGCACGCAGGTGCTTTGGCCGACCCATTGCGTGCAAGGCACTGAGGGCGCTGCCTTTCATACCGATCTTGCGACCGATCCGGCGCATCTGGTCATCCGCAAGGGCTTTCGCGCCGATATCGACAGCTATTCAGCCTTTTTTGAGAATGACCGGACCACCCCGACGGGGCTTGACGGATACCTGCGCGCGCGGGGTGTTTCGAGTGTTACGCTTGTGGGGCTGGCGACCGATTTTTGTGTTGCCTATTCTGCGCTGGATGCCGCGCGTCTGGGTTTTGCGGTAACCGTGTCGGAGTCTGCGTGCCGCGCGATTAATCTGAACGGATCATTGGCGCAGGCCAAGGCGCAATGTCTGGCGGCGGGTGTCGTCTGGAAAATCTGAGCCTGCTTACCAAAGCTTAATCCTTGCCTTGTAGCCTGCCGGTGAAAAGGCAAGGAGCCTTCGACCATGCAAGCAGGCGCGACTGGCGCAGTGGGCCAATTCATCGCCCGTAACAGCCCCGACGGGCTATTCCTGCGCTATGCGCGCGGGCGGGCCAAAGGCTTTGCCATGCGTCAGACCATGACTGTGATGGGGGCTTTGACGATCGCCGTCCTCGGCTCGGCGACTTTGGGGGCCTTGGCCGCAGGCATGGCATTGCTGGGCGAGGCCGTGGATTGCATCGTCTTGCTTCGCCTGTCGCAACTTTATCAGGGACGGCCGGTCCCCACCCGCGCGCGGATTCTTTCGGTTATCACGGCCTTGGTGCAGGCATCGACGATTGCTGGATGCGTCGCCCTGTGCTGGCGGCTTATCCCACTGACTGAGGCGCGATTTTTTGCCGCCGCTTTCCTGATGTCTGCGGGTATCAATGCGGGTCTGGTCCGCCACTTCTTTCCCGCAGGCGCGATAGCCAGATTATCCGTCTATGCGGCAACTGCCGTCGCTATGGTGGCGCAAGATATCGCTGCGGGCGCCGGTTTTGGCGGATGGTTTTTTCTGATTGCGGTCGGCATCATGGGCTACACCACCACGCTGTTTATCGGCGCGGTTGAGCGTGGTCAGGCCGAACGGTTGCGCTTTGAAAAGGCCTTGCTGGCCGAGCAGGCCGAGTTGGAGGCCTCGCGGCACGCTCTGGCCGAGGCCGCCCGAAAGGCGGAACGACTGGCGCTCGTGGCACGGCATGCCAATGACAGTGTGGTGTTCACGGCACCCGATGGCCGGATCGAATGGGTGAATGAGGCGTTTTCCCGCGTTACCGGCTATAGTTTCGACGAGGCGGTCGGGGCCAATCCAACCGATATTTTGAACGGGCCTGAAACGTCAGATCAATCCATGGAGCAACTGACCCGCGCGCGGGCTGCCGGTGTTCCCTGTCGCGTGGAAATCCAGAACCGCACCAAGGATGGCCGGAAGGTCTGGATGGAAATTTCAATGAATCCGGTGCTGAATCCCGATGGCTCGCCCGCGGTTTTCATCGCGGTCGAACGGGATATCACCCAAGCCAAAGCGCATGAGGCCGAACTTGCACAGGCGCGCGTCGCTGCCGAAGTGGCCGCGCAAGCGAAATCGCAGTTTCTGGCCACCATGAGCCACGAAATCCGCACGCCGATGAATGGCGTGATCGGCGTCGCGGAGTTGCTTGAAGAAACCGCGCTGGACTCCGTGCAAAAGCAATATGTCGGCACGATCATCGACTCTGGCCGCGCCCTTCTGACCATTATCAATGATGTGCTGGACCTGTCGAAGCTGCAGGCGGGCAAGGCCGATCTTCTGGATGAACCCTTTTCAATATCAACTTGCGTGCTGCGCGCACTGGATCTTTTGCGGCCCACGGCGCAGAAAAAAGGGCTGGATTTGCGCGCCTGCGTCCCGGACGATCTTCCCCTGCATCGCGGCGATGCAGGGCGCTTGCGACAAGTTTTGCTGAATTTATTGGGAAATGCCGTAAAGTTCACCATGCAGGGCCATGTTGAGGCTGTCATTTCGATCCAGCCGAAAGGCCAGAGTGACTGTATCAAAATCGCCATTTCCGACACAGGCATCGGCATCGCCGCAGACCGGATCGGGCAGGTGTTCGACAGTTTCACCCAAGCCGACAGTGCGATTGCGCGTCAATTCGGTGGCACCGGCCTTGGGCTAACCATTTCGCGCCTGCTGGCCCAGCAAATGGGGGGTGATATTGCCGTGGCATCGGTTCCGGCCAAGGGATCGGTCTTTACCATCACGTTGCGATTGCCGCGCGCGGGCATGGCTCAAGACGCCGGTCTTGATCTGCGAAAAGCGGCGCCGCGCACCCGGCTTCGCTTGCTTGTCGCCGAAGACAACCGAACCAATATGCTTATAGCGCGCAAGATTCTGGAGCGGTCTGTCGCGGGCCTTGTCGAGGCTGCCAATGGGGCTTTGGCAGTTTCGGCCTATCGCGCTGCACCGCCTGATCTGGTGCTTATGGATGTCTCTATGCCCGAAATGGATGGCCACACCGCCACCCGCAAAATCCGTCAGTTCGAGTCGGATTCAGGCCTGCCCCGTTGTCCGATTTTTGCGCTGACCGCCTATACCTCTGCTGATGAACTGGCGCGCTGTTTGGCGGCTGGAATGGATGGTTTGCTGACCAAACCACTGGTCCGGGCCGAGTTGTACGCATTGCTGGAACGCGTCGCACAAGACCCGCCCTTTGACCTTTGCCCGGACAATGCCGTAGACAGGGTGTCAAATGGAGGGCCGACATGGTCGACATCGCCACGCGCGTCTGGAACCACAAGTGGAAGATCGATCCGATCGTCCGCTCTCTGATTGATACGGATTTTTACAAGCTGCTGATGTGTCAGTCTATTTTTCGGAATAAGCCGGACACTTTGGTAACGTTCAGCCTGATCAACCGCTCTCGATCCATCAGGTTGGCCGATCTGATCGACGAAGGCGAATTGCGCGAGCAGTTGGATCATGTGCGGTCCTTGTCGCTGACGCGGGGCGAAAGCACCTGGCTGCGCGGCAATACCTTTTATGGCAAGCGCCAGATGTTCCGTCCCGATTTCATGGAATGGTTCGAAGGGCTTCGCCTGCCTGCCTACCATCTGGAAAAGCGCGATGGCCAATATGAGTTGACCTTCGAAGGCCGCTGGCCCGAGGTGATGCTGTGGGAAATTCCCGCGCTTTCGGTGCTGATGGAACTTCGCAGCCGTGTGGTGCTTGAACGCAAGGGCCGCTTTGAATTGCAGGTGCTTTACGCCCGCGCCATGACCAAACTGTGGGAGAAAATCACCCGTTTGCGCGACATTGACGGGTTGAAAATCGCTGATTTCGGCACCCGCCGCCGCCATTCTTTCCTGTGGCAGGATTGGGCGGTGCAGGCGATGAGCGAGGGGCTGGAAAGCAAATTCACCGGCACCTCCAACTGTCTTATTGCCATGCGCCGCGAGGTTGAGGCGATCGGCACAAACGCGCACGAATTGCCGATGATCTATTCCGCCCTGACCAATTCCGACGCTGAATTGTCGCTGGCACCCTATCAGGTGCTGGCCGATTGGCAGGAGGAACACGAAGGCAATCTGCGGATCATCCTGCCGGATACTTATGGCACCGAGGGCTTTTTGCGGAACGCGCCGGATTGGCTTGCCTCTTGGACGGGGATCAGGATCGATTCGGGTGATCCGGCGAAGGGTGCGGAAATTGCGATCCAGTGGTGGAAAGATCGTGGTGAAGACCCACGGCAAAAGCTGGTGATCTTTTCAGATGGCTTGGACGTTGAAAAGATTGAAGAATTGCATCGGCAGTTTCTGGGACGTGTGAAAGTGTCTTTTGGTTGGGGAACGATGCTGACCAATGATTTCCGCGGTCTGGTGGCAGGGGACGCGCTGGCTCCGTTCAGTCTGGTGTGCAAGGCCATTTCTGCGAACGGGCGTCCGACGGTGAAGCTGTCGGACAACCCGAACAAGGCGATGGGACCGGCAGACGAAATTGCCCGGTATAAACGGGTGTTTGGTGTCGGCGCGCAGGTGCCGCAGGCGGTTACGGTTTAGCCAGCATCTTTTCCGCCCACATCACGGCGCGCGCAATGTGGCGCGCGTTGATCGGATCGTCCTTGGCAAGCCGCGGCATGGTCCAGCCGACCGAGGCGCAGGTGCGGGCAAGGGTGAACACCTCGACCAGATCGATGGTGGCAGGACGAGTTTCGGTGTAACCGGCCACCAGCGCATCGCGGATGTCGCTGTAGGCCGGTTCATACAGGTTCTGACTTAACACCGTGCCAAGATCGTAAAGCCTGAAGCCGATGCCGGAATCGTCGAAGTCGATCAGCGATAGCCTGTTGCCATTCACCAGCACGTTTTCGCGTAAGACATCGGCATGGATCGGGCCGAAATCGCCGGTTTTGGCGTGATCGGTGAGGCGTTCGCGCAGATAGGCGCGGGCGGCTTGCAGGGTTTTGGCCTGATCGGCGGTTGCCGAGGGATGGTCCCAGAATCTGCCCCAGAACGGGGTTTCGCCGACCAACCCATTGATATCCCAGTGCGGGCGAGTGAAATCAGCGGGCAGGCTAAGCGCATCGGTGGCGGCGTGAAAGCTGGCGACAAGCCTGCCAAGCGCATGGTGCTGGGCAAGAACCGTGGCAATCGGTTTGGTGAAAGGCTTGCCTGCCTCACCCAACGCCTCACCCTCGACCCAATCGATGACCGAAGCGTTGCGACCGTTTGAAAGTCGGACCAGAAGCGACCCATCGTGCGCGGGCAAAGCGGCGGGAACGGCGACGCCTTTGGCTGCGAGGGCGGCGCACCACCACAGTTCTGACCGGATTGCCGCGTCGTCCTGATAACCCTGCCTGTGCAGACGAAGTGCCGCGCGGCCTTGGGGCAGTCGGATCTCGAAAACGGCATTCTCACGGTTGCGGATCAGGCGCAGGACAGTCCCGCCCCAATGCTGTGCGGCCTCGGCGGCAAGGGCTTCGATCATGCTGTCACCGGTGTTTCACGCAAGGCGGCTTCCATCGCGTCCATCAACATATCGGCATTTTCGATGGAAAATGGCAGCGGCGGGCGGATCTTCAACGTATTCTGGGCGCGACCGATACGGTTCAGGATAAAGCCCTTGTCCACCATAGCCTCGACCAGATTGCCGACGAAGGCCGTGGCGGGTGTATGGTCGGCATCCGTAACAAATTCGGCCCCGAAGAACATGCCATTGGCGCGCACATCAGCGAGCAGAGGGTGTGACAAAGCCCGCATCCGTTCCAGCACATGCGCCGAAACACGGGCCGCATTTTCTTGCAGGCCTTCGTCGGCGATCACATCGAGAACGGCCAAGGCGGCCGCCGAGGACACCGCATTGCCGCCAAAGGTATTGAAGTAGCTGAAAGAATTGCGAAATGCGGCCATGATGTCGGGTCGCGTGGCGACCGCGCCGACGGGATGGCCATTCGCCATCGGCTTGCCCATCGTGACCACATCGGGGGCGAATCCCATCTTGTCATGGCCCCAGAAATGACTGCCCGCACGGCCAAAACCCGGCTGCACCTCGTCCGAAATAACGATGCCGCCATGCTTGCGGATAACCTGAACTGTCGCATCCATAAAGCCGCGCGGCAGAGTTGGCAGGCCTTCGTTGGCGAACATCGGGCAGAACAGCATCCCGGACAATCCGAAACCGGCGGCCTCAAGGTCCAACGCAGCCTTTTCGACATGGGCGGCAAAGATCGCACCGGTCGGATCGGGCGCGCGCAGGCTGTCGGGGGCGGGGACCAGCCGCACGTTGGGCCAGCGTCCGCCAATCGGCGGTTTGCGCGCCGAAAGCTGGGAAACGGCGGTGGTATTGCCGTGATAGGTGGCGTCGGTGGCGATGATGCCGGTCTTGCCCGTTATCGCTTGGGCCATCCGAAGCGCGATGTCATTCGCTTCGGACCCGGTGCAGACCATGATCGCCTGACTGATACCGTGGCCCAGTTTGTCCGTCAGCCGCTCGATATAATCCAGAACAAGATCATGCAGATAGCGCGTGTGGGTGTTCAGGGTAGCGGCCTGTTCGCAGATCGCCTGCACCACGCGGGGATGACAATGGCCGACATGCGGGACGTTGTTGTAACAGTCCAGATAGCGTTTGCCGCCCGCATCCCACAGCCAGACGCCCTGACCCTTCACGATATGAACGGGGTGGCGGTAAAAGGTAGGGATGTTCGGCCCCATCAGGCGTGCGCGGCGATCAAGCAGCGATTCGGTCATTCGTCCTCTCCTCCGGGTTTGCCGCGCAGGGCTTTGACTTCGCCACGCTGCACTTTGGCGGCGACGCGGCGACGCTGGCTGCCAAGGGTGGGTTTGGTGGCGATACGGCGTTTGGGCGCGACCAGTGCGGCACGGATCATCTCGACCAACCGCTCACGCGCCAATTCGCGGTTGCGGGCTTGGGATCGGGTTTCCTCGGCCTGAATCACGATGGCGCCATCATTGGTCCAGCGCCGTCCGGCCAGCTTTTTCAGCCGTAGTTTGACAGCCGCAGACAGATGAGGCGACCGTTCGGCTTCGAATCGTAATTCGACCGCCGTTTCGACCTTGTTCACATTTTGCCCGCCCGGACCGGAGGAGCGCATAAAGCTTTCCACCAATTCCCAGTCGGCAATGTGCAAAGTGTCGGTGATGATTAGCATGTTCACAAAGCTATCAGAAGCGCCGCACAAGAGAAAGGGCCGCCGGTGTGCGGCGACCCTTTCCGAGATCTAAGGAGATGGGTAGGTTAGGTATCCACCCAATCATTGGTCTGTTTATCCAGAGGGCTGCCTCTAGAAAACACCCCCCATGACTGTCCCGACACCGCTCTCCAATATCACTCTAGACACTGGGTCACCTCCTTTCAAAATGTTGCCGATGAGGTGAGCCTGACACAGATTTTGTGTTTGTCAAAAGTTTTTACGCTACCCGTGCTGCGTATTTTTGGATTGCCAAACGGAAGGGCAACAGTGCCAAAATATCGACCGCAATCTTGACGCCCCAGTCGGCCACACCCAGCGAAACCCACAACGGCACCTCGCGGCCAAAGCCAAGAAGTGGCACAGGGGCGGTGGCCCAGGAAACATCATTGGCCGGTTCAAGCCAGATCAGCGCAGCCGAAAAGGCCACGGAAAAGAAGATCAGCGTGTCGGCGGTTGATCCAAGAAGCGTCGACAGGAACGGTGCGCGCCACCAAGCCGAGCGGCGCAGTTTGTCAAACAGGGTGACGTCCAGCATCTGTCCGATGAAGAAGGCGATGGCCGATCCAAGCGCAACGCGCCAGGTCACCAAGGGGCCAAACTCGCCCATGATTTTGGTGCCGATGAAAGAGCAGACCAGCCCCACGATCAGGCCGGCAAAAACCACGCGGCGCGCGGCTTCGACTCCCTGAAAGCGATTGACCAAATCCGACACCAGAAAGGCGAGCGGGTAGGAAAATGCTCCCCAAGTCAGCCATTGGCCGATGGGGTATTGCACGAGGATATTGGATGCCACGACGATGGTGGCCATGGCAATTGTGCCAAGCAGGATTTTGTTCATCTTGTGATCCGTTTTTTACAAGGTCGCGGAGACTTGGCCCCGGATTGGGGAAACCCGCCTTTAGACCTGTTGGCGGGATGCGTCAATCCGGCAGGCGGTACTCGACAATTTCGGTTGCCAGAAAGCCCATAAAATTGTTGTCGGATACCATGCTGGCGGTCAGTCGGCCCTCTGCGTCGCGCCAGACGGCAACACCCTCAAGGTTGTCATGCACGCCCGGGGCGGTTTGGAGGAGGACCAAGCCTATGGCTTCGCCCGATGCATTCAGATCAAACCGGCGCAGGCGGCTGGCAAAACCTGCCAATCCGCGAAACTGCCGTTCCAAGAGATATAGCCGTCCCTCCGGTCCGATATCTGCCCCGACGGGCAAAAAATTCCCGATCCGCGCTATGCGGAACGGGCTGTTCCACTGGCCTTGGCGAAATTGGAAAAGCGGAAAAGGGCCGTTCTGGGGTGTGTTTTCCGGCACGGTGTAAAGCGTATCGTCGGCCCCGACGGCCAAAGATTCCAGCGCGCTGTTTTTTGTCATCAGCAAAAATGCGTCTGGGATCGGCAGCTGTTGAGAGGTGCCGCCGAACCGCGCATAGCTTTGCACCCGCGCCGGTCCCTCGAACGACACAAACATGCGCCCATTTGTACCGATCGCCAAACCTTCGCTGTCGTTCCGTTCCGTCGGGAATACCGCACCGGTCGCGTCGGTCAACGGTTCAAAAGGGGCGGCGGAAATTCGTGTAATGCGGCCTTCAGCATCGCGCTGAAGGGCGCCGCGGGTCGCATTGCTTCTGTCGGTAATTGCGACGAAGTGGTTTCCGTCCGCCGAAATCTCAAGCCCTGACATCCCGCCGAAAAGCGGGTCGGCCACTGACCAAGCGTAGGCGCCCAGAAAGCCGGGCGGAGGGGCAGGGCTGGTGCTGCGCTCAAGTCCCGCAATCAGCACCAAACCTGCCGCTATTCCGAGGCAAGCACGTCGGCACATTGTTCGGGCAAATCCGCCATCGTGTAATCGCGTGGACCCCGGACAGGCGCGGCGGGTTCAGTCGGCGCTGGCGGGTTCAGATAGGCATCCGATACCCAATACATCAGCGTGTCGTCACAGCCGTCGCCGCCCTTGGACAGTTCCGAAACCGAAGGCGTCTGGGTTTCGCACAGCCGCGCGCCTTTGGGGCATTTCAGCCGCACATGGAAATGCGTGTCATGCCCCGCAATTGGCCTGATCTTTTGCAGCCATTTCTTGTCGGCGCGGGTGGCGGTTCTGCACATTTCGATCTTGACGGCGGCGGCCACGAACACCCGATCAACCCGCTTGTCCGAGGCTGCGGCTTTTAGCAGTTCAGCATGGCGCGGCGTCCAGTTTTCCGTGATCGACCGTTGATCGGCCGAGCGAACCGGGATCGAGCTGATATTCTCGCGTTCCGTGCGGGTCAGATCCAGCCTTTTGGGCGGCAGCATCCAGATATCGGCATCCAGACCGATCTGGTGGCTGGCATGGCCCGAAGTCATCGGCCCGCCGCGCGGTTGGCTCATATCCCCGATATAAAGCCCCGCCCAACCGATCTGTTGCGCGTCACGGCTTAGATCCTGCAAGAAATTTATCAGCACCGGCTGACCGAAATTGCGGTTGCGCGACAGCCGCATCGCCTGCCAGCTTGGTCCGGTTTCCGGCAGTTCCACCATGCCCGCGCCGCAGCCTTTGGCATAGGACCCCACCGGCATCGGGTCTTGCTGCGATGGCGCGTCCTTGGCCCCGAACAACTGGTTTGCCAGATCTTGCGCCAGTGCCGGAAGCGGGGCCAAAAGCGCCACACATAAAAAAAACTGTCGGATCATGCCTGCTCGCCCTTTGGTTTGACCCAGAGTAGCAGAATAAGCCCGACAGCAAACAGCACGATCAGCGGCGAAATCCCGATGCGCTGCGATCCGCTTGCCGCCGTGACGACGCCGATCAGGAAGGGCGACATAAAGCTGGCAACCTTGCCCGACAGGGCGAACAGGCCAAACGCCTCGGTCGCGCGGTCTGGGGTGGTGTGGCGCACCATCATGGTGCGGCTGGCTGCCTGCAAGGTGCCGCCCGCCGCCCCGATCAGCGCGCCGCAGACATAGAAAATCTGGTCTGCCGCGTTGGAGGCCGGATCAAGGGCGATGCCCCAGACGCTTTCGCGGGTCATGCCGACGATAACCAGACAGACCAAAATCAGCACCACGATGGAGATCGAGATCACAGGCTTTGGCCCGAACCGCCGGTCCGCCTTGCCGCCAAACCAGCTTGCCACCATCGCCGTGACGGCGCCCAAAATCCCGAAGGTGCCGATCTGGATGATCGACCAGTTCAGCACTCCGCTGGCATACACCCCGCCAAAACCATACAGCGCGTTCAGCGCATCGCGGTAAAACAGCGACGAGGCCAGATAGGCCGACATGCTGCGCCGATAGCGCAAGGACCGCAAAAGCGCGATCAGGCTTGCCATCGCCGCGCCGATGTTCAGTGGGCGCGCGTCGGTTTTCGGCTCTTTCACCCACAAAAAGAACGGGATCATAAAGACAGCAAACCAGATCGCGGTAAACGGACCCACCGCGCGGGTGCCTTCACGCGCCTCCGGGTCAAGCCCGAACAGCGGATCTATCTCCAGCAGCGTCTTTCCGGTGGTGGCGTTTTCTGCCAGCAAAAGCAGCATGATAATCAGTGCCAGCAACCCGCCCAGATAGCCAAAGGCAAAGCCTGACCCCGAAATCGCCCCCAGATCATCGTGATCCGACAGCGACGGCATCAGCGAATTGGTAAAGATGGTGGCAAATTCCATCCCTATAAAGCCAAGGCCAAAGCAGCTTACGGCCCAGAACAGCATCGCCTGATCGCCCCCGGGGGCCACCCACCACAGGCTGAACGATCCCGCGACGTAGAACGCCGAAAAGATCCAGACCCAGATCAGCCGCCGTCCGGTGCCATCGGCAATCGCCCCCAAGATCGGGGCCAGAACCGCGATGATGACCGAAGCAACCGCCAGCCCAAAGCCCCAATAGGCCTGCGCTGCGGCCTTGGCGGCCTCTTCCTCCATCCCTGACCCCATGTAGTAGCCACGGGCGACCTCGGCGAAATAGGGGCCGAACACAAAGGTCAGCAGAAGCGTATTATAGGGCTGGCTCGCCCAGTCGAAGAAATACCATCCCCAGATGCGCTGACGCGGTGTGGCCATGCCCTGTCCCCTTATGATTTTCCGCGATCAAGCCTGAAAACCTCTGGTGGCGCAAGCGTGGCGGCGCGGCCTAACGCGCGGGCGGCCAGATCCGCTTGTGATCCGCCGCGATCCAGTCGGCGATCCAATCCGGCAGGGGCGGGCTGACCTCTGGCTGACCCAAGGCGCACAGCACCGTTTGCGGCGGCACAATTCCCGCCTTGGATATAAAGGCCGATCGTAGCAGCATGTGACTGGTACAGTCGTCGCCGTTCCAGAAACTTTGCTCGATATAGGTGAAGCGGTCATCCCAGCCCACCACGCGGCTGACCTGTGTCAGTTTGGTGAACAGCGTCACCCTCCGCCGATAGCGGGTCGAATTGCCCGCAACCGTAATCCCCAGCCATGCGCCCGCGCCGCATCCCGAAACCCCATCCGCAGCGACATCGGTATCCGCCCCAGATCGAACAGGGTCAGAGTGCGGCCGTTGTTCAGCTCGCGCCACGGGTCCAGATCCTGCGGCCAGATCCGGTGCGTGCTGATATGTGGATCAAGAATGCCCAAGCGCGGGGCATTGCGGTATTTCCACAGCGCTTTCGCCATGCGGACATAGGGATACATGCGTCACCTCCGGGCCACGGCCTGCCCGTGCCGCGGGGCAAGGTCAAGCAAAACGCTGCGGCAGGCATTGCCCTTTGTGGGGGCTGGCGTTACCTCTGCCACAATCCCTTGTGGCCGGAGTCCGCGATGACCTCTTTGTTCGAGATCCTTCTTCTGATCCTTGATGTGGCGAAATGGTTCGTTCTGGCCCATTTCATCATGTCGTGGCTGATCAACTTTCAGGTGCTTAACCTGCGCCAACCCGTTGTGTCGCAGGTGTGGGACTTGCTTAATCGCCTGTTGCAGCCGATCTACGGGCAGGTGCGCCGCGTTTTGCCGGTGATGGCGGGCCTTGATCTGGCACCGTTGGTGGTGATCCTTGCGATCTATGCGCTGCGGATCGTGCTGGTCAACAACATCGCAGCTTTCTACTAAGTTCATCCTTTCCTAACCCTGCCGGACCATGCTGCACGCGGTCCGTTTGAAGTGAATATGCCCGAACCGCGTCAGTTGCTGTCTTCGATCTTCGGTTTTCCGGCCTTTCGGCCCGGACAGGAGGAGATTGTCGATGCGGTTCTGGCGGGGCAGAACACACTGGCAATCATGCCGACGGGTGGCGGAAAATCCCTTTGTTTCCAATTGCCTGCGCTGTGTCGCGACGGGGTGACGGTGGTGATTTCACCGCTGATCGCCCTGATGCGCGATCAGGTTCGGGCGCTGAAATCGGCGGGGGTAGAGGCGGGGGCGCTGACCTCTGGCAACACCGATGAGGAAACCGAGGCCGTCTTTGCCGCGTTGGACGAAGGGCGGCTGAAACTGCTGTATATGGCACCGGAACGCCTTGCTTCTGGCGCTACCCTGCCGATGCTGCGGCGGATCAACTGCACCCTGATCGCGGTGGACGAGGCGCATTGCGTCTCGCAATGGGGGCATGATTTCCGGCCCGATTACCTTCGGATCGGTGAATTGCGCCGTGCCTTGGGTGTGCCTTTGGCCGCCTTTACCGCCACGGCGGATGAGGAAACCCGCGCCGAGATGGTCACGCGCCTGTTCGACGGCGCGACGCCTTCCACTTTTCTGCGCGGCTTTGACCGCCCGAACATCCACCTTGCCTTTGCCGTCAAGGACAAGCCGCGCGATCAGATTCTGTCCTTTGCCGCCGTGCGCCGTGGGCAATCGGGGATCGTTTATTGCGCCACCCGCGCGAAAACCGAAACGCTGGCCCAAGCCCTGCGCGCCGAAGCCCATTCCGCCTGCCATTATCACGGCGGGATGGAGGCCGAGGACCGTCGCCGCGTCGAGATCCGGTTTCAGCAGGAAGACGGGCTGATCGTGGTGGCCACGATTGCCTTTGGCATGGGCATCGACAAGCCTGACATCCGCTGGGTCGCCCATGCCGATCTGCCGAAATCCATCGAGGGCTATTATCAGGAAATCGGGCGCGCGGGCCGCGACGGCGCTGCGGCGGAAACGCTGACGCTCTATGGTCCCGACGACATTCGCCTGCGTCGCACCCAGATCGACGAAGGGCTGGCCCCGCCCGAACGCAAGAACGCTGACCATGGCCGCCTGAACGCCTTGCTTGGTCTGGCCGAGGCGGTAGGCTGTCGGCGGCAGGTCTTGCTAGGCTACTTTGGTGAATCCGCTGAACCTTGCGGCAATTGCGATCTGTGCGACCGCCCCGCGCTGGTGTTCGATGCGACCGATGCGGTCCGCAAGGCGCTTTCCGCGATCCTGCGAACGGGCGAATACTTTGGGGCGGGCCATCTGATTGATATACTTACCGGAAATGCCACACCCAAAGTGCGCGAGAAGGGACATGATGCGCTGCCCACTTTCGCCGTCGGCCGCGATCTGTCCAAACCCGCTTGGGGTGCCGTGTTCCGGCAGATGATGGGGCGCGATCTGGTGCGCCCCGATCCTGACCGTTTCGGAGCGCTGCGCATGACCGATGCCGCCCGCCCGATCCTGCGTGGCGAAGAATCCATCACCCTGCGCCGCGATACGGTTGACCGCGCTGTGCCGCGTGTGGCCGTGAGAACCCTTGTTGCAGAAGAGGATGCCAGCCTGCTCTCGGCGCTGAAGGCCAAGCGCCGTGCGCTGGCCGAGGCGGCGGGCGTTCCGGCCTATGTGATTTTTCCGGATCGCACGCTGATCGAGATGGCTGAAACGCGCCCTGCAACGCTGGATCAGATGATGGGGATAACAGGGGTTGGCGCGAAAAAGCTGGAAAGCTATGGCGCGGGCTTTTTGGCGGTGATCACAGGGGCTGCGGCGGGCGCGATGCACCCTGCCCGTCGGCAACTCGTTGGCAGAGATGCGGGCCAGGTCTTTGATAAACTGGCCGAAGTGCAGGTCCGCCTTGCGCGGGGTGAAGATGGCACAGGCAAATACCTGAGCTGCACCCATTCCACACTTCGCCAGATTGCCGAACGTCGCCCAAGCAGTCTTGCCGATCTGGACGATATTCAGGGCATGGGCGAGTTGAAGATCGAACGATTTGGCGAGGCGTTTCTGGAAGTGCTGCGCGGGGACTAGACCTATGCGCGGCGCCCCCTATGTTTCGCCCAAAGGAGTCCCTGATGCTGACCGTGATTTCCCCCGCCAAACGGCTGAACGAAAAGCCGCATGCCCTGCCAGAAGGTTTTGCGCCCACCAAGCCGGATTTTGCAGCAGATGCGGTGCGGCTTGCGAAACTGGCCCGTGGCCTGACGTCGGATCAACTTTGTGCGTTGATGGATATTTCTCCGGCTTTGGGCGCGTTGAACCATGACCGCTTCAGGGCGTTCCGTGCCGATGCTGAAGGCCGGCCTGCGGCGTTCTTGTTTGATGGCGACACCTATGCGGGCCTTGAGGCCCGCGCGATGGAGCCTGACACGCTGCGGTGGGCGCAAAGCCATTTGCGGATTCTGTCTGGCCTTTATGGCCTGTTGCGGCCCTTGGATGCCATCCAGCCCTACCGTCTGGAAATGGGCAGCCGCCTTGCCAATCCCAAAGGTGCCGATCTTTATGCCTACTGGGGGACGAAAATCGCCAAGGCCTTGAATGCCCAGATGGCCGAGGTAGGGGCCGCGGTTCTGGTCAACTGTGCCTCGCAGGAATATTTCGGGGCTGTCGATCAGAAGACGTTGAAATTGCCGATTATCACGCCGGTTTTCCTTGAGGAAAAGGGCGGGCAGGCCAAGATTGTCAGCTTTTGGGCCAAGAAGGCGCGCGGTGCGATGGCCCGCTTTATCGCGCAGAACCATCTGACCGACCCTGCCGATTTGCGTGGCTTCAACATCGGTGGCTATGCGTTCTGTGCCGACATGTCCGATGCGACACGCCTGGTATTTCTGCGGCCCGCGCAAGACGCTGCGGCCGCTTAGGCGGCATTTTCGGACGCAACTTCGATCGGGTAGGCGTCTGCCGGGCAAAACTGCGAGAGTGTTTGGGTAATTGCCACCTTTCGCAGGGGTTTGGTCATGTAGCGGTCAATGCCGGCGGCCAAAATCCCTTCGGCATCGCCATCCATCGCATGGGCGGTCAGGGCCACGATAGGGACATGGCTGTGTCCGGCCTCAAGCGCGCGGATCGCCCGCGCGGCATCGCGCCCATCCATTTCTGGCATCGAGATATCCATGAAGATCATGTCTGGCTGGAAAGACTGAAACAGCGACACGGCCTCAACTCCGTTGTTGGCAAAGGCCAAGTCAATATCAATTTCGCGGACCATTTTCTGAAAGACCAACTGATTTGTCCGGTTGTCCTCGGCGGCCAGAACCCGCATCCGGCGGCGGTCTTTGACGGGTTCTGGCTGGGCAATCGCCAATGGCACCACGTCGCCCAAGCTTTGCAGCCGACGGTAAAGATCTGCGCGCAAGATCGGCTTTTGGAGTGTGGTGACAATGTGTTCCGCGCCCTCTCCATCGCGCGCGGCCGAAGGGTTGGACGACAAAAGCATGATCGGCGTTGCAACACCTGCGTCTCGGATATGGCAGGCCAAAGTCAGGCCATCCATTTCCGGCATGTCATGATCGGTCAAGATCACATCGAAACTGCCAGATTTCAGTGCGGCCAAGGCTTCCGCCCCCGAGCGCGCCAATGTCACGGCGATGCCGCAGGGTGAAAGCTGGCGTTCCAGAATGGTACGGTTGATGAATTGGTCATCGACCACCAGAACCCGCCTGATGGCGATGGGCAGTTGTGGCGCAATCGCCTCTTCGGCTGCGGGCAGGGTCATGCGGAAGCCAAAGCACGATCCTTTGCCGATTTCACTATCGACCCAAACAGCGCCCTCCATCCGTTCGATCAGACGTCGGGTGATCGCAAGGCCCAGCCCTGTGCCTTCGAACTTGCGGTTTGACTGGTCTTCGACCTGATTGAACTCTCCGAAAATATGGTCAAGATTTTCCGGTGCGATGCCGATGCCGGTATCTTCTACCGTTATGTGCAACTGCTGCCGCCCCGGTTCATCCTCAAGCCCGACAACGCGGATCAGGACGTGGCCCGTCTCGGTGAATTTCACCGCGTTGCCGACAAGATTGGTCAGCACCTGACGCAAGCGGCCCGGATCGCCAACATAGCGGGTGGGCAGGAACATATCGAAATCGATCATCAGATCGATGCCCTTTTCGCGCGCGCGGGGCTGCAACAGCATGGTGACTTCGTGGATTGTGCGTTCCAGATCAAAGGGCTCTGGATAAAGCGTCAGCCGTTCGGCCTCGATCTTGGAGTAGTCGAGAATGTCGTTGATGATGACCAGCAACGCCTCACCCGACGAGCGGATGGTTTCTGCAAACAGGCGCTGTTCTTCGGTCAGGGCTGTGTCGCACAGCAATTCTGCCATGCCGACCACCCCATTCATCGGCGTGCGGATTTCATGGGACATATTGGCAAGGAAGGCAGATTTGGCGCGATTGGCAGCCTCGGCCTGTGCGCGGGCGGCTTCAAGGGCCGCCTGCTGTTCCTTCTGATGGGTGATGTCCACACGTAGGCCGACGCGGCCACCGTCCGGCGTGACGTGATCTTGCGCCTTGATCCAGCGGCCATCGGCAAGCTCCTGTTCTACCGGCTCTCCCGGATTGCGATGCTGGTGCAGGCGGTCGGCAAGCCATTCATCTTCCCGACCGAAGGCGTCCGCATATTGCCCCTGTGTCAGGCCAAAGCGCAGAATATCTTCCAATCGGGTTCCCGGGATCATTGTGGCAGCCGTGGCAGGATAGGTGTCGCGGTAGCGTTGGTTGCAGGTCAAAAGCCGTTCCTCCCTGTCAAACAGAACGAATCCATCTGGAATTGCCTCGATAGCGGCCCAGATTCGCATCTGTTCGGTGATATTTAGTGCCAGTGCGACCATGTCCCCATCGCGGGAACGTTGGTTGACCAGCCTTACCCAAGTGCCGTTGCGAAAGCGCACGACGACGGGTTCGGGGCGGTCTGCTTCGGAATGGGCAAGGATGTCGGCAACCCAATCGTCAACAGGCTGGTCGATTTCAACCACACCGGAGGCAGCAGACAGCCGCAGAATTTCGGCATAGCCAATGCCGGGTGCTATGGTCTTGTCACGGAACAGGGCCAGATATGCCGTGTTCGCGGTGACCAGCCGAAGGCCGGAATCAAACACGGCAAACCCGTCCTGAATACTGTTGATCGAATCCCAAAGCCGCCGTTCCGCCATCACAGCGGCGGTATGCGCGCGGTCCAGATCCGCCACAAAGCGGGATTGCTGTCCCTTTAGAACCTCGGCTTCGGTCAGTGCGGATTTCACCACCTGCCGCTGTTCGACGATCTGATCCGATAAGGACCGTGCGTGAATCGCCAGTTTTTCGTTGGCCGTGAACAATTCGCGGCTTTTCTGTTCCAGCAGCCGTTCGGCTGCAAGTCTGGCGCGTCGTTCTTTTGCCAGCCTTTCCGCGAATTCCATATCCGATCCGTTCTGCATCCACGCCCACCCCGATGGGGCCGGTTCGGGTGCAGATTGCCGCAACAAAATGAACGGGGTCTTAAGATGACAAAACTTATCCTGTTGTCGAGAATCCTTGCGTGGGACTCGGCGCTCTGCGACGATCCGGCCATTCTTGTGGGAGGTTTTTAGGATGCGTTTGTTTGGCAAAACGGCCGTCGCCGGAGTTATCGCCGCGCTGTTGACGATGTTGCCCACAGTGGCATCCGCCGAAAACTTGATCCCGTCCAAGCGGTTGGTTCTAAGTGAAAATACCGATCTTCCGGGCGGCGATCTGGCGGCGATCTTCGACACCACACTTGAGCCGTGCCAGCGCGCCTGCCTTTCCAACAAGTCCTGCACCGCCTTTACTTTCAACACCCGCAACGGCTCGTGCTTTGTGAAGTCGGGGCAGGGGGAGCCTGCGTTCTTTCAAGGGGCCTATTCGGGTATTGTTCTGACATCGGACCCCGCGCTTGAAGTCGTGGCCAAGAAACGCGCGGCAGAGTTGGGCTTTGTTGCCGATTGGGAATATTCCGGCATCACGGGGCAGGCTGCAAATCTTGCCAATGCCCATGTCACCAATGCGTTTACCGCAGAAGAACACCTTGCCGCCGCCGCCGATGCCGAACTGCGTGGCGAATACGATGTGGCCAGCCGCTATGCGGGCGCTGCATTGAACCTGACCGATAGTGCCGACGGCTGGGCGGAATATGCACGGCTTTTGCTGGCTGCGGGGGGGATGAATACCTCTAACCAGCGGTATTTCAACGATCAATCCTATCAGGCCTCTGTGAACGCCTATCTGCGTGCCGATAACAAACCGCTGCAACATACGATCCTTGCCATGATGGGGGCCGCGCTTGAGAGGCTTGATCGGGGCCGCGATACCGTGCAGGCCCTGCGTCTGGCGCAACAGATACAACCGCGTGACGATACCGCCGTGGCTTTGGATGATGCCATTGGCAAATATGGCTTTCGGATCACCGACAATGTGGTCGAATCCGATTCCGCCCGCCCGCGCATTTGCGTGACCTTCTCGGAGGTGCTGGCGAAATCGGGCGTGGATTATGCAACCTATGTGCAACTTCCCGAACCGGGGTTGACGGTAACGACGGACGGGTGGCAGCAGATGTGCGTCGAAGGCGTGACCCATGGCTCGCGCCAGTCGATCATTTTCCGCGAGGGGCTTCCGGCGGCGGATGGCCAAAGTCTGGCGAAATCGGTGACGATCACCTCTTATGTGCGCGACCGTAACCCCGGCGTGCGCTTTCCGGGGCGGGGCTATGTGCTACCGCGCACCGGCAGCGCCGCGATTCCGGTGGAAACCGTGAACACCGAAAAGCTGGAGCTGTCGCTGTATAAGGTGACGGATCGCAACCTGCTGCGCGCGCTGCAAAACGGCTATATGGGCGCGCCGATTGCGGATTATCAGGAATATGATTTCTCGACCGAGATCGGCACCGAAATCTGGACGGGGTCGGCCACGGTTTCCCAAGAGGTAAACCACGACATCACCACCCGCCTGCCGCTGGACGAGGCGATTGCGGGTCAACCTGCCGGCGTCTACGCCCTGCGTGCGGCCATTCCGGGGGTGGATGACTATACGATTCCGGCAAGCTGGCAGTGGTTTGTCGTCTCTGATCTGGGCCTTACCACAATGTCGGGCGTTGACGGTCTGCATGTCTTTGTCCGCAGCCTTGGCACCGCGGGCGCGAAAGAGGGCGTCAGCGTCGATCTGCTGTCGCGCGGGAACGAGATTCTGGCCACGGTCAAGACCGACACCACCGGCTATGCCCGCTTTGATGCAGGCTTGATCCGTGGCACGGGCGCTGCCGAGGCGGCGATGGTTGTGGCCCATGATGGCGATCAGGATATCGCCTTCCTGTCGCTGACCGATGCCGAATTTGATCTGTCGGATCGCGGGGTCGAAGGGCGCGAGGCTGCGCCGCCGATCGATGTGTTCCTGACCACCGATCGCGGCGCTTATCGTGCCGGTGAAACCGTTTACGCCACCGCTTTGGCCCGCGACCCCAAGGCCGAGGCGGTTGAGGGCCTGCCCCTGACGGCCATCCTGCGCCGTCCCGATGGCGTGGAATATTCCCGCGCATTGGTCGAGGATGGTGGTGCTGGCGGGCATGTTTTTGCCTTTCCCATCGCAGGTTCTGCCCCGCGCGGCGTGTGGCGGCTTGAGGTGCTGGCCGATCTGGATGCCGATCCGCTGACTGCAAAAACCTTCCTTGTCGAAGATTTCCTGCCCGAGCGGATCGATTTCACCTTGTCCCTGCCCGAGTCCCCGATCCATCTCGGCGATGTGCCAGAGATGTCGGTCGATGCGCGCTATCTGTTCGGTGCAGACGGTGCCGATCTGGCCATCGAGGGCGAGGTTTTGCTGCGTGCGGCAAAGGAACTTGAAGACTGGCCGTCTTATGTCTTTGGCCGCCATGATGCACCCTTTGATGCGATGATGGAATCCTTCGGGGATCAGCGCACCGATGCGGAAGGCAAGGCTGTGGTCGATCTGCCGCTGCCTGCCGTCGAAGATCCGGGCCTTCCGCTTGAACTGCGCGCGACAGTCCGTGTGGCCGAAGGATCGGGCCGTCCGGTTGAGCGTCAGCTAACCCGCCTGCTGGCCCCGTCCGCGCCGCTGATCGGGGTAAAAGCGCTGTTCGATCAGGTGGTCCCAGAGGGGGCCGAGGCACGATTTAGCCTGATCGGAATTGACCAGAATAGCAAAGCCACAGCGATGAAGGTCAAATGGACAGTCACCGAGGTGCAGACAAATTATCAATGGTATCAAAGCTATGGTAGTTGGAACTGGGAGCCTGTCTATTCCCGCGCCAAGGTTGCCGAGGGCGAGGTTGATCTGGGGGCAACTCCTGTTGAGATCGCTGCACCGGTGAAATGGGGCGAATATGAATTGCTGGTCGAACGTGTGGATGGCGAACAGGCCGCCACCTCTACCCCGTTCTACGCAAGCTGGTATGCCCCTGCCGATACCACCGACACGCCCGATACGCTGGAAATGTCGTTGGACAAACCGGCCTACAAGTCGGGCGACACAGCCACCCTGCGCGTGGTTCCACGCGCCGCTGGCACGGCATTGGTGACAGTGCTGTCGAACCGATTGGTGTCGATGCAGGTGGTCGAAGTGAAAGAGGGCGAAAATACCATCCCGCTGACCGTTACCGATGATTGGGGTGCGGGTGTTTATGTCACTGTGTCCGCCCTGCGCCCGATGGATGTGGCCGCCGGCCGCAACCCTGCCCGCGCGTTGGGCGTGGCCCATGCCAGCATCGATCCGGGCGTGCATGCGCTGACCGCCACCATCGAAACCGCTGCCGAGGCCGCTCCGCGCGGCCCTCTGGATATCGCGGTCAAAGTGGATGGCGTCGCGGCTGGCGAGACCGCCTATGTCACCATCGCAGCCGTAGATCAGGGCATCCTGAACCTGACCGGCTTTGCCCCCCCCGATCCGCAAGACCACTACTTCGGCCAGCGCAAACTGGGCATTGGCATCCGCGATATCTATGGCCGCCTGATTGACAGCTTGAACGGAGCCGAAGGCCAAGTGCGTTCCGGCGGTGATGCAGGGGCGCAGGCCCGTCTGCAAGCCCCGCCACCGACAGAGGAACTGGTCGCCTATTTCACCGGCCCTGTTCAGGTTGGGGCTGATGGCTATGCCCGCACCTCGTTCAATCTGCCGTCCTTCAATGGCACGGTAAAGGTGATGGCGGTGGCATGGTCGAAAAAGGGAGTCGGCCAAGCCAGCGCGGATGTCTTGGTACGTGATCCGGTTGTGGTCACTGCCAGCCTGCCGCGTTTCCTCTCGCCGGGGGATGACACGCGTCTTTTGCTGGAAATTGTCCATGCCACGGGTCCGTCGGGCCGGATGAGCCTTGATGTTTCGTCCACAGGGCTGACCCTTGGCGATGTGCCGTCGGGCTTTGATCTGGGCGCGCAGGCCAAGGCTGTCTTTGCCATTCCTCTCAAGGCCGATGGTGTGGGGACACAGACCATTGATGTGGCGCTGACCACACCGGATGGTAGGGTGCTCAGAAAGACCCTGACTATTCCTGTGCAGATAAATGATCCCGAAGTGGTGCGCGTCAGCCGCTTTGACTTGAAGAAGGGACAGGAATTTACCTTTGACAGCAATGTCTTCGCAGGGCTTGTGGCTGGCTCGGGCAAGGCGACAATGGCTGCTGGTCCGATTGCCCGCCTGAACGCCCCCGGTGTTCTGGCCGCGCTAGACGCCTATCCTTATGGCTGCACCGAGCAGATCACCTCCAAGGCCTTGCCGCTGCTGTATTTCGATCAGGTCGCAGCCGCCCTAAGTCTGCCGGGCGCGGATAATCTGCAACTGCGGGTCGAACAGGCTGTTGCCGAGGTGCTGACGAACCAAGGTTCCAGCGGGTCTTTCGGGCTGTGGGGGCCATCCGAGGGCGGCGATATGTGGCTGGATGCCTTTGTCACCGATTTCCTGAGCCGTGCCAGATCGCGTGGTTACTCGGTGCCGGATCAGGCCTTCCGCAACGCCTTGGATAATCTGCGAAATCAGGTCAACTACTATGCAGATTTCGACACGGGGGGCGAGCCTTTGGCCTATGCGCTGATGGTTCTGGCCCGTGAAGGCGCTGCGGCGGTGGGCGATTTGCGCTATTATGTCGATGTGAAAGGTGATGCCTTTGCAACACCGGCGGCGATGGCGCAACTGGGCGCTGCCTTGGCCAGCTATGGCGACCAGCCCCGGGCAGATGCCATGTTCCGCCGTGCCGCAGCGGCGTTGCAGGCGCTGCAAGGCCCTGAAACCGATCAGGTTTTCCGCGCCGACTATGGCACCAACTTCCGGGATGCCGCAGCGGTCCTGACCTTGGCTGTCGAATCCGGTTCCGAGGCGATTGACCGCGAGTCGCTGGCAGATCGCGTTTCCGCCAGCTCTGCCTTGTCCACCCAAGAGGCAACTTGGACGCTTCTGGCAGCGAATGCCCTGATTGATCGCAAGGGGGCCGATGGCATCCTGATTGACGGTGCTGCCGCCGAAGGGCCGCTGGTCAAGGTGCTGGATGCCAGCAGCGCGCCGGTTTCGGTGAAGAACACCGGTGCGGATACAACGCTGACAATCACCACTTATGGCGTTCCGTCCGAGTCTGAACCGGCAGGCGGCACAGGCTATGGCATCGAACGGAAATACTACACGCTTGAGGGCGCACCAACGACGCTGGATGGTGTCAAGGTCGGGCAGCGTTTGGTGACCGTGCTTGAGATAACGCCCTTTGGTCGTGGCGAAGCGCGGTTGATGGTGTCTGATCCGCTGCCAGCAGGGTTTGAAATCGACAACCCGAACCTGATCACCAGCGGGGCCGAGGCTTTGGCGACCTTGGGCTTGGAAACCGAAGTGGCCCACAGCGAATTCCGGCAGGATCGCTTTCTGACGGCGATTGATCGCTATGACAATGCGACGTTCCGGCTGGCTTATCTGGTGCGTGCGGTTTCGCCCGGCACCTTCCATCACCCTGCGGCCTCGGTCGAGGATATGTACCGTCCCGATCTGATCGGGCGAACCGAGACCCGCACGATCACTATTGCCGAGTGATGCGGTCACGCTATGCCTTTGTTTTGGCGGCAAGCCTTTGGCTTGCCGCCTATGCCCGCGATACGACTGAGGCATGGATCGCCGCGACGGTTCTGCCGCCGCTGATCGTGGAAACGTCGGTCGAAGTGCTGGATCGCGATGGCGCCTTGTTGCGCGCCTATACGGTGGCAGACGGGCGCTGGCGATTGGCCGTGGACTTGGCGCAGGTTGATCCCGGCTATGTTTCTGCCCTGTTAGCCTATGAGGACAAGCGGTTTTACGACCATATCGGCGTTGATCCTTGGGCGTTGCTGCGGGCGGTCGCGCAGGCGGCTTGGAATGGGCAGGTGGTGTCTGGCGGCTCTACCCTGACAATGCAGGTCGCCCGCTTGTTGGAGGACAGCGGCACGGGGCAAATGGATGGCAAGATACGGCAGATCCGCGTGGCGCTGGCGCTGGAGCGGCGGCTTCGCAAAGACGAGATTTTGTCGCTTTATCTGCATCTTGCGCCCTATGGTGGCAATCTGGAAGGCATCCGCGCTGCGACGCTTTCCTATTTCGGCAAAGAACCGCGACGTCTGACCCCCGCCGAATCCGCCCTGCTGGTGGCAATCCCGCAAAGCCCCGAAAGCCGTCGGCCCGACCGCTCGGTCGCGCGTGCAACCGATGCGCGAGATCGGGTCTTGGCGCGGGCGGCAGGGGATGGCTTGATTGATGCCGATCAGGCAGCGGCGGCGCGGACAGAGGTTGTCCCATCGCTGCGCCGCCCTTTTCCGGCACTTGCCCCGCATATGTCAGATCGGGCTTTGTCCGAGGAGGCCACCCAGCGCCATCAGCTCACCCTGTCGCGGAGCTTGCAAATCTCGATCGAGAAATTGGCGGCCGAGGTGGTGGAAGGACAGGGCGAGCGGTTGCAGGTTGCCATTGTGGTGGCGGATCACCAATCGGGCGAAGTGCTGGCCTCGGTTGGCTCGGCAGCCTTTCAGGCCGATGCACGGGCAGGGTTCATGGATATGACGCGGGCGATCCGCAGCCCGGGTTCTACGCTTAAGCCACTGGTTTACGGCCTTTCTTTTGATGAAGGTCTGGCCCATCCCGAAACCCTGATCGAAGACCGCCCCACCGATTTCAACGGCTATCAGCCGCAGAATTTTGACCGCCACTTCCGTGGCACCATCCGCCTGCGTGAGGCGCTGCAGCAATCCTTGAACATTCCGGTTGTGGCGCTGACCGAGGCTTTGGGTCCATCCAAACTGTTGGCGGCCTTGGACAAGGCCGGTGTGGGCTATGACTTGCCTGGCGGGCAGCCGGGGCTTGCAATAGCTTTGGGCGGGATCGGGATCAGCCTTGAGGATATGGTCCAACTTTACGCGGCCATCGCAAGGGGTGGTGTTTCATTGCCGCTTATCCACCAGATGCAGGGGCGGCGAGAGGAGGGGCAACGTGTAATCTCGGCATCGGCGGCATGGCTGGTGGCGGATATTCTGGCGGGCTTGGCACCGCCGCCCGGTGCGCCTGAGAACCGTCTGGCCTATAAAACCGGCACCAGCTATGGCCACCGCGACGCTTGGGCGATTGGATTTGATGGCAGGCATGTGATCGGCATCTGGATGGGGCGGCCCGATGGCACTCCGGTTCCGGGCGCGTTCGGGGCCGATCTGGCGGCCCCCGTGCTGTTTCAGGCCTTCGCGCGTCTGAAGCCAGCACTTGACCCGCAGCTCCCTGCTCCGCCTGCGACCCTTCTGGTTTCAAACGCAGAACTGCCACAGCCGTTGCAGCATTTCCGCTCGCGCAGCGCCGCGTTCGAGGTGGCAAAGGACGCGCCCGCCGTCGCCTTCCCCCCTGATGGGGCCGAGGTGGAACTTCTGCCCGAAGGCCTGTTGGTGCGGGTGCGGGGCGGCACCGCCCCTTTCACATGGCTGGCTGATGGTGTGCCGGTGGCCGTGTCCTTGGTGGGACGCGAGACGATGCTGTCCGATCTGGGAAAGGGCTTTGTTACCCTGTCGGTCATTGATGCGACCGGCCTGTCAGCACGCGCTAAGGTTCGCCTGCGCTAGCTTGATCCAAGGCGCGGCCCCTGTCTCAGACCCTTTCAAGCGCCAGCGCGATGCCCTGACCGCCGCCGATGCAGAGTGTCACCAATGCGGTTTTTCCGGCGATACGTTCCAATTCATACAGGGCTTTGACAGTGATCAGCGCCCCTGTGGCGCCGACCGGATGACCCAAGGCAATCGCGCCGCCGTTGGGGTTGACGCGCGCCGGATCAAGGTCAAGCGCCGCGCTGACCGCCAAGGCCTGCGCGGCAAAAGCCTCATTCGATTCGACAAGATCGAAATCGGCGGGTCGCATCCCCAACTTGCGGCAAAGTGCCTGCACCGCCGGAATCGGGCCAAGCCCCATCACGTCGGGGGCCACCCCTGCCACCGCGTAGCCCATGATCCGCGCGCGCGGCGTTCCGCCAGCCGTGCCTCGCGCCAGCACCAAGGCCGCCGCCCCGTCATTGATTCCCGAAGCGTTGCCCGCCGTGACAGTGCCGTCTTTCTGGAAGGCAGGGCGCAAGGCGGCCAAGGCCTCCAGCGTGGTGGGTTTGGGGTGTTCATCCTGCGCGAAATGGACAAAGCCTTTGCGCGTCGCCACCTCGATAGGCGCGATCTGATCGACAAAGCGACCTTCCGCGATGGCATGGGCGACACGGCTTTGCGACTGCAAGGCGAAGGCATCCTGAGCCTGCCGGCTAATCCCCTGACGTGCGGCGATATTTTCCGCCGTGACGCCCATATGGCCGGTGCCAAAGGGACAGGTCAGTGCGCCGGTCATCATGTCCACCGCTTTGGTGTCGCCCATTTTCTGACCGAACCGTGCCGCAGACAGAATATGGGGCGCGCGGCTCATGCATTCGGCCCCACCGGCCAGCGCAATCTCGGCATCCCCGAGTTGCAGCATTTGCATCGCGGAAACAATCGCTTGCGCGCCAGAGCCACAGAGCCGGTTGACGTTCATTGCCGGAGTTTCATCCGGCACACCGGCATTGTGCGCCGCGACGCGGCTTAGATACATGTCGCGTGGTTCCGTGTTGATGACATGGCCGAAAACCACAGTGCCGACTCGGGCGGGGTCCATCCCCGCGCGCTCAAGCGCGGCGCGTGTCGCATGGGTGGCCAGATCAATCGGAGACAATGCGGACAGGCTGCCGCCAAAACTGCCGATGGCGGTGCGGGCGGCGGAAAGGATATAGATATCGGTCATGGCAACCTTCAGGGTTTGACGCGATCCGGGTGCGCGGCGGCAACCGCCGGAATCTGCGCCAACTCTGCCACGATCCGGGCGATACGGGGGAAAGACGTGACGTCAATCCCCACCCGTTCGGCGTTGTAGATCTGCGGCACAAGGCAAAGGTCGGCCATGCCGGGGGTGTCGCCGTGGCAAAAGCGGCCAGTGGCGGGGTGGTCCAGCATCGCCTCAAACGCCGCCAAGCCTTTGGCGATGTAGTGCCGCTGCCAGTCATCTGCACTTGCCGCGCCGTTGGTCACCGCCGCGACATGGCTGCGGACCGACAGGTTGCAGATTGGTGCGATCTCCATCGCAATCACATAGGACAGCGCGCGGACCCGTGCGCGGCCCACAGGATCGGCGGGCATCAACCCGCCCCGCGTATCATTCAGATATTCCACAATCGCCAGAGATTGCGTCAGGCTGATCCCGTCGATTTCAAGTGTAGGAACAAGACCTTGCGGGTTGCGCGCCAGATTGTCGGGCTGGGATTGCTCGCCGGCGACAAGGTTCACCGACTGCACTCTATAGTCCAGCCCCAGCAGGTTCAGCGCGATGCGAACGCGGTAAGAGGCCGAGGATCGCCAGTAATCGTAAAGCTTCATTTCTCGTCCAGTAATTTCAGCAGCGCACGACGAAAGGCGGGACCATCCTCACCCAGTTGCGCCACAACCGTGTCTTGATAGGCGTCGGCAATCGGCACGATGCGGGCAATCAGATCGCGCCCCTTGTCCGTCAACCGCATGTCCAGCAGGCGGCGGTCGCCTGCATTTTCGCGCTTTTCGATCAGCCCTGCGGATTCCAGACGGGCGGCGGCGCGGCTGACCTTGGATTTGTCCATATCGACGCGGGCGTGAATCTCGCGCACCGACACCGCATCCGATTGTGCCAGATGTGCCAGCACCCTCCACTCCGGGATCGAAAGCCCGAATTCTGCGCGATACCGTTCAGCAAAGCCTTTGGACACGCGGGCCGAGGCGACGGCAAGTTGATAGGGAAGGAAGGCGGAAAGATCAAAACTCATGGCACGGCCCCGTTGCATCGGAATAACCTGCATGGGCGGGACGGTTTTCGCAAGGTGGCGTGGTTGACAGTCCGTCTGTGTCGGGGGAAACGAGAGCGCTAACAGGAGAAGCCCCGTGCAAGACTTGATCAAGGCCAATGCCGCATTGTTGTTCGCGGGGATTGCCTCTTTTGTGCTGATGGGGGCAGGGCAATCGCTGTATGGTCCGGCCCTTCCGGCGTTTTCGCGCAGCTTTGGGGTTGGCCTTGGCGTTGCGGGGATGATGGTCTCGGCGCATTGGATCGGCTGCGCGGTCGGGGTTGCGGGCATGTTCCTGTTTGGCGCGCGCATCACACCGCGTCATGTGCTGGTTCTGATGGGGCTGGGCAGCGCGATGATCGCGGCGGGTTTGGGCTGGTATATCAGCCTGCTTGGCGCTGTGGTCTTTGGTGCGGGCTATGGCTGTGCAACGGTGGTTTTCAACCCGCGCGTGCTGCGGGCTTTTGGGCCGCGTGGTCCGGCAATGGTAAGCCTGCTGAACGCGACTTTTGGCATCGGGGCCATCATCGCGCCTTTGGTGTTCGTGGCCGTGGGCAACGATCCGCGTCTGGCCTTTGCGATTTGTGGCGTCTTGGCGGTGGCGATCTGGCTGGGGGCAGGGGCCGCGTCGCGCCCTGAGGCAGCGGTGTCAGCAAAAGCCCCCAAGCCGTTTCGCCTGCATTTGCCTGCCCTGTCCTTCAGTCTTGTCGCCATTGCGACCGAGGCTTGCCTGATTGGCCTTGGCCCTGCCGCTCTGATCGCGGCCGGAGAGACCGAGGTTCACGCCGCCCAGCTTTTGTCCTTGTTCTTCCTGACCTTTCTGGCCGCGCGCGTCGTGCTGACCTTTGTGGCGCATCTTATCCCGTCGTTCAGCCTGCATGTGTTGGCGGTGGGTGGCACCGCGCTGGCCGCAACGGGGGCTGCGCTGTTTGATGCCGGAGTGTTCTTTGTCGTCATTGGCCTGTTTGCGGGTATGTTCTTTCCCAGTTCTTACGTCACGGCCTCGCGCAAGATGGGGGAAGACCCGCGCGTGGCCCCGTCGATCATCGCCGCTGGTCTGGTGGGCGGTATTCTTGCCCCATTGCTCCTGTCGCCCTTCCTGGAACAGATGGGCGACCGCGGATTTTTCTGGGTAGTCGCCACCGTGACAGGCAGCGCCGCCATCATCGGTCTGACTGTCCTGCGCCCTATGAACCGCTAAGCCGCAGGCAGCGGTTGAACAGCCCTGATCTCGCCCGATTGGCCAACCGCAGTTGGCCGGTTCCACCACATTTGCCTTCTTATCAGAACAGAACGCCAAGACGTTCCCTTTCCCCCGAACGCCGCCTCAATCCCGAAGATTGCATGCAATCTCTTGCGCTGCGGTTACAGTGCTTGACATCGTTGCAGTTGCAACGATAATTTGTGCGAACAAGACTCATCAAATCTTACGCATTCAAGGGGCTGCCTGTGACCCATTCCGCTTTGCCCGACCGTATGACCCGCGCGCCAAGCTTGTCTGGCCCGCATGAAGGCTATATGCCCGGTTTCGGGAATGATTTTGAGACCGAGGCGCTGCCCGGGGCCTTGCCGCAGGGGATGAACAGCCCGCAGAAATGCAATTACGGGCTTTATGGCGAGCAGTTGTCCGGCACGGCCTTTACCGCACCAAGCCATCAGAACGAACGGACATGGTGCTATCGCATCCGCCCTTCGGTCAAGCATACGGGGCGCTTTGCCAAGATTGATCTGCCTTACTGGAAATCTGCACCGCATATCGATCCCGATGTCATCAGTCTTGGCCAATACCGCTGGGACCCGGTGCCGCACAGCGATCAGCCGCTGACTTGGCTGACGGGTATGCGGACGATGACTACGGCGGGGGATGTGAACACGCAGGTCGGCATGGCAGCCCATGTTTACCTTGTGACCGCCTCGATGGTGGACGAATATTTCTTCTCGGCGGACAGCGAGTTGCTGGTGGTGCCGCAAGAAGGCCGCTTGCGCTTTTGCACGGAACTGGGCGTGATCTACCTTGCCCCGCAGGAAATCGCTATTCTTCCCCGTGGCTTGGTCTACCGCGTCGAGGTGCTGGAAGGCCCCGCCCGCGGCTTTGTCTGCGAGAATTACGGCCAGAAGTTCGACCTGCCTGGCCGTGGCCCGATCGGGGCGAATTGCATGGCGAACCGGCGTGATTTCAAGACGCCGGTGGCAGCCTTCGAGGATCGCGAGGTGCCATCCACCGTCACCGTGAAATGGTGTGGCCAGTTCCACGAGACGAAAATCGGCCAAAGTCCGCTGGACGTGGTGGCATGGCACGGCAACTATTGCCCGGTGAAATACGATCTGCGGACCTATTGCCCCGTCGGCGCGATCCTGTTCGACCATCCCGACCCGTCGATCTTTACCGTCCTGACCGCGCCGTCGGGTGTGGAAGGCACCGCGAATATCGACTTCGTGCTGTTCCGCGAGCGCTGGATGGTGGCCGAAAACACCTTCCGCCCGCCGTGGTATCACAAGAACGTCATGTCCGAGATGATGGGCAATATCTACGGCATCTACGACGCAAAGCCCAAAGGCTTTGTTCCGGGGGGCATGAGCCTTCACAACATGATGCTGCCACACGGGCCGGACAAGAACGCCTTTGAGGGCGCATCGAACGCGGACCTGAAGGCCGAAAAGCTGGACAATACCATGTCTTTCATGTTCGAAACCCGCTTCCCGCAACACCTGACCCGCTTCGCCGCCCAAGAAGCCCCGCTTCAGGACGATTACATCGACTGCTGGGACAGCCTGCAGAAGAAGTTCGACGGAACTGACGGTGTGAAATAAGAGTGTAGGGTGCGTGATTTCACGCACCTTCCGCCGCCAAAGGTGCGTGAAATCACGCACCCTACCCTAGAAAGACAAGCCATGCCCTTGATGAAAAGCTGGGTCGAAAGTGCCAACCTTGCGAGCACCGACTTCCCTCTGAACAACCTGCCTTGCGGTGTGTTCTCTGTGGCCGACGATGCGCCGCGCTGTGGCGTTGCAATCGGGGATTTCATTCTGGATGTCGCGGCCCTTGAGGCCGAGGGCCTGCTGAGCTTGGCGGATCATCCCGTGTTCGATGTGCCGTTCTGGAACGAGTTCATGGAACTTGGCTCCGAAGCTTGGGCCGATTTTCGCACACAGGTCACAGCGATGTTAGCGGAAGGGGCAAGCAAACGCTGGATTGTCGAAGATCATCTGGTGCCGCGCGCGGGGGCCACGCTGCATCTGCCCTTCCTGATCTCGGAATATACCGACTTCTATGCGGGCCGGAACCATGCCTTCAACGTCGGCTCGATGTTCCGTGATCCTGAAAATGCTTTGCCGCCCAACTGGTTGCATATCCCTATCGGCTATAACGGGCGGGCCTCGTCTGTGGTGGTTTCGGGAACCGACGTGCGCCGCCCTTTGGGACAGCTTAAGCCGCCGGGCGCGGACGTGCCGTATTTCGGCCCCTCCAAGCGGTTTGACTTTGAATTGGAGATGGGCGCCGTGGTCGGGCGGGGCAGTGACGGACCGGTGTCGGTGGCCGAGGCCGATGCGATGATCTTCGGCTATGTCCTGCTGAATGACTGGTCGGCGCGCGACATTCAGGCTTGGGAATATCAGCCGCTTGGTCCCTTCCAGGCCAAGGCGACTGCCACCACGATCAGCCCGTGGATCGTCATGAAGGCGGCGCTGGAGCCGTTCCGGGTGCCAACGCCTGCGCGCGAAGTGCCGCTGTTGCCCTATCTGCGTGAACCGGGTCCGATGCTCTATGATATCGCGCTTGAGGTTGGTTTGACCCCCGAGGCCGGTGCAGAAACCGTAATCACCCGCACCAACTACGCGCAGATGTATTATTCGGCCCCGCAGCAATTGTGCCACCACACCAGTTCTGGTTGCGCGATGAATATCGGCGATCTGCTGGGCTCCGGCACGATTTCGGGACCAATCCGCGAAAGCCGTGGCAGCCTTTTGGAGCTGAGTTGGGGCGGAAAAGAGCCGCTGCCGATCACAGGAGGCTCGCGGAGCTTTATCGAGGATGGCGATACGATCACTCTACGCGGCCATGCGGCGGGCGATGGCTATCGTATCGGGTTTGGTGACTGCGCGGGGCGGTTACTTGCTGCAAAGGATCTGCCCGACTGGGCAAAGTGAACAAGGAGTCACAAAATGGCCAAGGCTTTTGCGTCGCAGGGCGATCTGTCGGAAAAGAAGACCTCTTTTGTCGAGGTGGGAGACGGAATCTACGCCTTCACCGCCGAGGGTGATCCCAATTCCGGCGTGATTATCGGCGATGACTCGGTGATGGTGATCGAGGCGCAGGCGACGCCGCGACTGGCGCGCAAGGTGGTGGAATGTATCCGGACCGTCACGGATAAACCGATCAGCCATCTGGTGCTGACCCACTATCACGCCGTTCGGGTTCTGGGTGCAAGTGCTTATGGCGCCAAGGAAATCATCATGTCCGACGCGGCGCGCGGCATGGTGGTCGAGAGGGGCCAAGAAGATTGGGACAGCGAATTTGGCCGCTTCCCGCGCTTGTTTCAAGGCCATGAGGAGATTCCCGGCCTGACATGGCCGACGACAACCTTCAGCGATCAGATGACCGTCTATCTCGGCAAGCGCAAGGTCGAGATCATGCATCTGGGCCGCGCGCATACTGCGGGGGATGCCGTGGTCTGGGTGCCGGATGCCGAGGTGATGTTCACGGGCGATATCGTCGAATATCACTCGGCCTGCTACTGCGGGGATGGCCATTTTTCGGACTGGGCCGACACGCTGGCCAATATCGCCGGTTTTGATCCGGTTGCGATTGCTCCGGGGCGCGGCGATGCCTTGGTTGGCCGCGAGATGGTCGCGCGGGCCATCGCCTCGACCGCCGATTTTGTCGAATCGACCTATCGTCCGGCTGCCAGAGTTGCGGCGCGCGGGGGCAGTCTGAAAGAAGCATGGGATGCGGTGCGGGCTGAATGTGATCATAAGTTCGTAAATTTTGCGATCTATGAACATTGTCTGCCCTTCAACGTCGCCCGTGCCTATGACGAAGCGCGGGGCATCGATACCCCGCGTGTCTGGACCGCGCAGCGGGATCTTGAGATGTGGGCGGCGCTGCAAGGCTGATGTCCGCTACGCCAAATAAAACATCCTGTTCCGGGTCAGAGCGCGCCTCTGATCCGGCTCAGAGGATCGGCAACCTTCTGTTGTAAAAGAGAAAAGCCATGGCCTACGATTATCGCCCCTTTGCCTATACCCCGCCTTCGGGCCTTACGGCACCGGAACCCCGGCACAAGATTGTGATCGTTGGCGCAGGGCCGATTGGCTTGGCGATGGCTGTGGAACTGGCCAACCATGGCATTCAGGCGACTGTGCTGGATGATAACAACGTGGTTTCCGTGGGTAGTCGCGCGATTTGCTGGAGCAAGCGCAGCCTTGAGATTCTGGATCGTCTGGGCGTAGGTGAACGTTCGGTCACAAAAGGCGTGACATGGAAAGTGGGCCGCACGCTGCATCGGGATCAAGAGGTGTTCAATTTCGATCTGCTGCCGGAAAGCGGGCATAAAATGCCGGCCTTCGTGAACTTGCAGCAATATTACGTCGAAGAATATCTGGCCGAACGGGCCACGGATCTGGCAATTGATCTGCGCTGGAAAAACCGTGTAACTGCCGTTGAACAGCATGCCGACCATGCGGTGCTATCCATCGAAACACCGGACGGTCCCTATCAACTGTCGGCGGATTGGGTGATCGCCTGCGATGGTGCGCGCAGCCCTATTCGGGACATGCTTGGGCTGGACTTCGATGGCGAGTTGTTCGAAGAGCGTTTTCTGATTGCCGATATTGAAATGCAGGCCGATTTTCCCAGCGAACGGCGCTTTTGGTTTGAGCCGAACTTCCATCCCGGCCAATCGGCCTTGCTGCACAAACAGCCCGACAATATCTATCGGATCGACCTGCAACTGGGCTGGGACACTGACCCCGAGGTTGAAAAACGGCCCGAGAATGTGATCCCTCGGATCGAGAAAGTGGTGGGCCATTCGGATTTCAAACTGGATTGGGTCAGCGTCTATACCTTCCAGTGCCGACGTTTACGAAGCTTTGTTCACAATCGGGTTCTGTTCGTTGGAGACTCGGCCCATATCGTGTCGCCCTTCGGCGCGCGGGGGGGCAACGGCGGGTTGCAGGACGTGGATGCACTGGGTTGGCGGTTGGCGGCGGTGGTCAGGGGTGGCAACCGCGACCTGCTGGACGCCTATGACCGCGAGCGCTGCTTTGGCGCGGATGAAAATCTGCTGAATTCATCCCGCTCGACCCGTTTCATGTCGCCCGAGGATGGGGTTGAACGGCTGTTCCGCGATGCGGTGCTGCATCTGGCGGGGCGGACGGATTTTGCGCGGCCGATGGTGAATTCGGGGCGGCTGTCGCGGCCTTGCGTCTATCCGCTGACAGCGCCCGATGCCGATCTGCCAAGCGGCGCAAGGCCGGGGGCGGTGGCCCCTGATGCACCTTTGGAAGATGGCTGGCTGACCGAGGCACTGGGGCGGGATGTCGTGCTGCTGGCCTTGGGCGTTGCGCCGCCGCAGGTTGCAGGGGTGCGGGTGCTGACGCCCGATGTCACGGATACTTTGCGCGCCCGCTATCTGGGAGCGCAGGCGCAGGCGATCTATCTGATCCGGCCCGATCAGGTGGTTGCGGCACGGTGGATTTCGACGGATGCCGCCGCTGTCAGCGCAGCCTTGGCCGACATATGGGAGGGCCGTTGATGCCTTTGATCACAAAGCCGAATATCGCGGATGCTGATGGGTTTTATGCGCGGCTTCTGGCCACGCACAAAGGGCTGACCGAAGCGCAAAGCCATGCGTTGAATGCCCGGCTGGTCCTGGTTCTGGCCAACCATATCGGTGATGCTGAAGTCTTGACGCAGGCCTTGGATCTGGCGCGCGACGGGGCCGGTCAGTCCGCCTGATGCAAGGCCACGCGGCCCGTCGCGGTCAGAAGATGCACTGTGCGACCTTCGATCACAACAGCTGACAGCGGGCCACCATAGGCGGCACTGGAATCGATATTGAGGCGGTTGCCGTAATGGGTCGGCGTGTCGATGGCGGTATGGCCATGCACAATCAACGCGCCGTGATCGCGGGTGTCGTCCAGAAATTCATGGCGAATCCAGACCAGATCATCCTCGGTCTGATCGGCCAGCGCCACACCGGGGCGGATACCGGCATGGGCGAAGATCACCTCGCCGCGCTGGTGGCTGGTGGGCAGGCTTTCCAGAAAGGCGCGATGGTTGGCAGGAACAGCGGCGACCGCCTCGGCATGCACGGGCGCCAGCGGACGGTCGGCAGCGTTTTTCACCCCGTAAGAGGCCAAGGTTTCCCCCCCGCCAATGCGCGGGTGCAGATAGGACAGATCGGCACGCAGCCGCGGATCATGGTAGGCGATATCCCCCAGATAGCCGGTGAACATCCGGTCATGGTTGCCTTTCAGCACAATCCAGTCCTGCCCCGCCGCGATGCCCGCGCGCAGATACTCCACCACACCACGGCAATCCGGGCCACGATCCACCAAGTCTCCGATATGGACAATCGGGGCAGGGCCGTGGGTGGCCTGATCGTGCATGATCCAGTCATGCACGCGGCGCAACTGGTCAAGGTGGCCGTGGATGTCGCCGATGGCATAGGTTCGCATGCGGGCCTCATGTTGGAAAGAGCGGGGGTTTCACACCCCCGCCGCCGCATCGGCATCCGCCAATGCGGCTTCCCCCGTGGAGTATTTGCGCCAAGATGAAAGCGCAAGCAGGCAGGGATGCGGCCAATCAGGGGAAGATCAGCCGCAGAGCGGTTTACGCCACGTCGAATTGCAGCGCCTTGACCTGCTGGAACATGCCAGTGCTTTCCAGCGTGTCGATCACCTTGGGGTCAATCGGCTGGTCCAGATAGAGGATCGCAATCGCCTCTTGGCCCACGCCGGCGCGGCCAAGGGTAAAGTTGGCGATGTTGACGTTGTTCTTGCTCATGGTCATGCCCAGCAGACCGATGATGCCCGGAACGTCCTCGTTGGTGGTGTACAGCATATGCGCGCCGATTTCGGCATCGACGTTGATGCCCTTGATCTGGATAAAGCGCGGCTTGCCATCCGAGAAGCAGGTGCCAGCCACCGAACGTTCACGCTTGTCGGTGACCATAGTGACCTTGATATAGGCGTCGAAGGTGCCGGTCTTGTCCTGACGGGTGGTCGAGATCTGGATGCCGCGCTCTTTCGCCACGATGGGGGCAGAGACAAGGTTCACATCGGGGTTATGCGCCTTCAGCACACCCGCAATGACAGCCGAGTTCAGCGCGGCCAGATTCATCCCCGCCACAGAGCCATCGTAAAGGATGTTGATGGCCTTGATCGGCTCTTCGGTCATCTGGCCGATGAAAGCGCCCAGATGCGAGGCAAGTTTGATCCACGGCCCCATGACCGAAGCTTCTTCCGCCGTGACGTTGGGCATGTTCAGCGCGTTCTGCACCGCACCCGTCAGCAGGTAGTCCGACATCTGTTCGGCCACTTGCAGCGCGACGTTTTCCTGCGCTTCGGTGGTGGCAGCGCCAAGGTGCGGGGTGCAGACCACGTTGGGTTGGTTGAACAGCGGGCTGTCGGTGGCGGGTTCCACTTCGAACACGTCCAGCGCGGCACCGGCGACATGACCGGATTTCAGCGACTCAAGCAGAGCTGCCTCGTCGATCAACCCGCCACGGGCGCAGTTGATGATCCGCACGCCCTTCTTGGTTTTCGCAAGGTTTTCTGCCGACAGGATGTTGCGGGTCTTGTCCGTCAGCGGCACGTGCAGGGTGATGAAATCGGCGCGGTGCAGCAGATCGTCCAGTTCCACCTTGGTGACGCCCAGATGTTTGGCGCGTTCGTCGGACAGGAAGGGATCATAGGCGATGACCTTCATTTTCAGCCCGACCGCACGGTCGCAGACGATGCCGCCGATATTGCCTGCACCAATCACGCCGAGGGTCTTGTTGAACAGTTCCACCCCCATGAAGCGCGACTTTTCCCATTTGCCAGCATGGGTGGAGGCATTGGCTTCGGGAATTTGCCGCGCCACGGCGAACATCATCGCAATGGCATGTTCTGCGGTGGTGATCGAGTTGCCGAAGGGCGTGTTCATCACGATCACGCCTTTTTTCGACGCGGCCGGAATATCGACGTTATCCACGCCGATACCTGCGCGCCCAATCACCTTCAGGTTGGTGGCAGCGGCCAGCAGCTTTTCGGTGGCTTTGGTGGCCGAGCGGATGGCAAGCCCGTCATACTGGTCGATGATGGCGGCAAGCGCCTCTTTGTCTTTGCCCAGCTTGGGCATGTAATCCACCTCGACGCCACGGTCGCGGAAGATTTGAACGGCGGTTTCGGAAAGTTCGTCGGATACAAGAACGCGGGGGGCCATTTGGGACTCCATATGATGGGGTGAGTATGGCGGGGTTAACCCCGCCCTACGTAGGTCGGGGTTAACCCCGACTCCGGTTCAAACTTGCGCTGCGATTTCGGCGTGGAAGGCGTGGGCCAGCCACGGCATCAGGGCCGCCACATCTGCCGTTTCCACAGTGCTGCCGCACCAGATCCGCAGACCGGCTGGGGCATCGCGATACGCGCCGATGTCATAGGCAACGCCCGCTTTTTCCAGACGCTTGGCCACGGCCTTGGCAAAAGCCTCGCCGTCCTTGATGCGCGCATCGTTGAACTTCAGGCACACACTGGTGGTCGAGGCGATTTCCGGCGTTGCCGCCAGATTTTGCAGCCACGGGTTTTCCGCGCAGAAATCCCACACGACCTTGGCATTGGCCGCAGCGCGGTTGACCAGACCCGAAAGCCCGCCCACCGATTTCGCCCATTTCAGCGACACCAGATAATCCTCAACCGCCAGCATCGACGGCGTGTTGATCGTCTCGCCGACGAAAATGCCTTCGATCAGCTTGCCTTTCGAAGTCAGCCGGAAAATCTTGGGCAGTGGCCATGCAGGGGTATAGCTTTCCAGCCGTTCCACGGCGCGGGGCGACAGGATCAGCATCCCATGCGCGCCTTCACCGCCCAGAACCTTCTGCCAAGAGAAGGTGGTGACGTCCAACTTGCTCCAGTCCAGATCCATCGCAAAGGCGGCAGAGGTGGCGTCGCAGATGGTCAGCCCTTGGCGATCTGCCGGAATGGCATCGGCATTGGGCAGGCGGCAGCCCGAGGTGGTGCCGTTCCATGTGAACACAACGTCCGAATTGAAATCGACGGTGGCAAGATCAACAATCTGGCCATAGGGGGCGATCTTCACCTTCGCATCCAGCTTAAGCTGTTTCACCACATCGGTGACCCAGCCTTCACCGAAGGATTCCCACGCCAGCATCTCGACGGGCCGTCCGCCCAAAAGCGACCACATCGCCATCTCGACAGCACCGGTATCAGAACCGGGGACGATACCGATGCGGTAATCCGCCGGGACGCCCAAAATCTCACGGGTAAGGTCAATCGCCTCTTTCAGCTTTGCCTTGCCAACAGCGGCACGGTGCGAGCGGCCCAAGGGCGCATCAGCAAGCATCTCAAGGGAGAAACCGGGAACCTTGGCGCAGGGGCCAGAGGAAAAGCGCGGGTTAGCCGGGCGCGCGGCCGGGGTCTGCAGATCAGACATGGTATCCTTCCAGATATAAGCCCCCCGTTGGGGAGGGGTGTCCCGCCGATGGGGATATGGCGCTGCGCGGGCTGGCACAAGCCGGAAAATTGCACTAATCCGGCGCTTGACCCATCAAATGCGACGCTTCGCTCCACTATCGGAAACACGCCATGTTCATCGCCAGCCTGCTGACAAACCCCGCCCGCCCCGTGCTGGAACGCGTCACCGTCGAATCCCTGCGTAATGCCTGGGGTGGCGGCGATGCGATCTGGCTTGATCCCGGCGTGGCTGCGGAATTTGTTCTGGGGGCGGTTCCGGCGAATCTGTGGGAGGTCTGGCAGGGCTTGCAGGGGCTTGGCGTCGATCTGGTGGTGCAGAAGGCCGAAGGGCGCAAAAAGCGCCTGCTGATTGCCGACATGGACAGCACCATGATCCAGCAGGAATGCATCGACGAGCTTGCAGATGAGGCGGGCGTCGGCGCGCATGTGGCAGGCATTACCGCCCGCGCGATGAACGGAGAGTTGGATTTCGAGGATGCCCTGCGCGAGCGGGTGGGCCTGCTGGCGGGTTTGCCGGAAACGGTGATTGCGGGGGTGATCCGCGACCGCATCACCCTGATGCCCGGTGGGCCTGCCTTGCTGGCCACGATGAAGGCAAACGGGGCCTATGCTGCACTGGTCTCGGGTGGGTTCACGGCCTTTACCGCGCAGATTGCCACGGTTCTGGGCTTTGACGAAAACCGTGCCAATACACTGCTGGTCGAAGGCGGCAAGCTGACGGGCAAGGTGGCCGATCCGATTCTGGGCAAGGCCGCCAAGGTGCAGGCGCTGGAGGAAATCTCGGCACGGCTGGGGATTACGCCGGAACAGGCGATTGCCGTGGGGGACGGCGCGAATGATCTGGGGATGCTGGGGCTGGCGGGGGCAGGAGTGGCGCTGCATGCCAAGCCCTCGGTGCAGGCCCAGTGTGATATCCGCATCAATCACGGTGATCTGACCGCGCTTTTGTTCCTGCAAGGCTATGCGCGCGAAGACTTCGCAGCCTGAAGCGCCAAGTTTGCGGCTAGTCGATTGGCCGGATCAGCTTTTGCTCCAGCACGCGCAGCACCTGCGCCAGATCATGCCCGCGCCGCAAGATAAAGCCGTCCATCCCGACGACCGAATACATCCCCTGCTTGCCACGCAGTTTCGGGCGCTTTTCGATGCGATATAGCGGAAACTCGGCGGTGCGGCGGAACACCGAAAACACCGCCGCCTCGCGCAGCGCCGATATGCCATAGTCGCGCCACTCGCCCGCCGCTACCATCTGCCCGTAAAGCCGCAGGATTGCGCCCAATTCGTGCCGGTCGAAATGCACCTGCTCGGGCAGGGGTTCGGCAGTGGGAAAAGGGGAGGGCGTCAGCACTGTCATGACAGAATCATGACGCCCTTGGCGGTTCAAATCAAGCCCGCCCGTCCACGCCAGATTCTTGCCGCGAAATGACCGCGCATTCACCGCAGCCAGCCCAAACCGCCGCCACGATCAGGGACCATACAGAACGGGTAGCAAGTTGAAGACCCCGGCGGGGCAGGTTTATTGCCCCCACCCTGCCTGTCCTGCCGGACCTTGCTGCTAAACAAAGGCTCTTGCCAGCAGGCAAGAGCCTTTTGCCATTTACCCTAGAGGAAGCGCTCCGCCAGCCGCATTTCCCCTGTGCGGATACCACGGCAGTTGGTTTGCGGCGCGGGCAGGCGCTTTTGCGCCGCCGGATGGTTGGCGTCCAACACTCCGATACGCGCAAGCAGCGCGGCCAGCACCGCTTCGGAGGCGCGGGAATTGCCGTCCTCGATCTTCAGCGCGATGCCCAGCCGTTTTTCCGGCACAATCGCCACGAAAACCGCTTCGGCCCCAGTTTTCAATGCGACCTTGCCGCCCATCGCGTTCATAAGTTCGGTGCAGGCGCGGCCCTGTCCCGCCACCAGTTCGGGATAAGCCCCCATCGCGCGGGTCAGCCTGTGCATCGCGCGTTCGCGCACCGGCCCGTCCTCGCGCGCAATGGCAAAGGCCGACATCGCCCGCGCCAGCCCGTGAACCGAGCAGGCAAAATTCGGGGCGGAACAGCCGTCGATGCCATAACCGGCGCTGGTTTCGCCGGTGACCTCTTCAAAGCTTGCCTTCACGGCCTTTTGCAGCGGGTGGTCCAGTTCCACATACTCCGGCCCTGCCTTCAGATGCTTGGTCACAGTCAGAAAGCCTGAATGTTTGCCCGAACAGTTGTTGTGCAGCTGGCAAGGCGCCTCATGGCCCAAAATCAGCCGGTCACGCTCGGTCTTGTCATAGGGTTCGTGCGATCCACAGCGCAGATCGGCCTCCGATAGCCCCAGATCGCCCAGCCAGCGGCGTGCCATGTTCACATGCAGCGCCTCGCCCTGATGGCTCGCGCAGGCAAAGGCCACCTGGGCATCGCTTAGACTCGCAGCATCTGCCGCCCCCGATTCCAGCAGCGGCAACGCCTGCAACATCTTGCAGGATGATCGCGGAAATATAACCCGATCCGCATCGCCCCAGCTTTCCACAATCGCGCCGGTATCATCGCAGATCACCGCATGCCCGCGATGTGTGCTTTCCAGCAATCCGCCGCGCCAAAGTTGTGCCATCTCAGCCGCTGCCATGCCATCCCCCTACACATATGCGCGATTTTCTGCCCGATCCGCCCTTGCGGGGCTTTCGCGGTGCATCCCTTTTCGGTATTGCAGGAATATCGAGTGGAAGCGCCCCGCGCTACAGGAAACCGCGCCTCAAGCGGCAGCAGGGGCCGAGGCAAACAGCAGCTTGGAGGCTGTAACGATATGACAAGCTGGATGATGCGGGCCGCAAGCGTGGCCATGATCTCTGCAATCGGGTTCAACTCTGCTGCTTTCGCGCAGGAATCGACCAACCGCGTGGCCACCAAAACGGACTGGAGCGTGTTTGCCGAGGAAGACCCCAAGGAATGCTGGGGCGTGTCCAGCCCGCAGGAAACCGTGAACACCCGCGACGGCCAGCCGGTTTCGGTGCGTCGTGGTGACATCCTGCTGTTCGTCACCTTCCGCCCGGGTGTGGGCAAGGGCGAGATTTCGTTCTCGGGCGGCTATCCCTTTGCCCCCGGTTCGACTGTGGATCTGACCGTGGACGGCATCACCTTTGGTCTGGTGACCGATGGCGAATGGGGCTGGCCGGGCAGCGAAGGCGATGATGCCGCGATTTTGGCCGCGCTCAAGAAAGGCTCGACAGCCGTTTTGAAGGGGCGTTCGGGCAAAGGCACCCAGACGCAGGATACCTTCTCGTTGCGCGGCTTCACCGCCGCAATGGAAGAGGCCGAAAAGCGCTGCCAATAAGCGCCGCCTGACAGATTTTCGTGCCCCGGCCCCCGCAGGCCGGGGCGCTTTTATTTTGACCGGCTTTGCCCTATATCAGCCGCTGATCTATCAAGGACGCCCCGAATGACCGCGCCAATCACCCAAGATGTGCTGACCATCCCGCGCAAGCTGCCCGAGGGCGGCAAGGCCAATCTGGTCGGCATGACCCGCGACCAGATGCGCGCCGCGCTGATCGCCGCAGGCACGCCGGAAAAGCAGGCCAAGATGCGCGTGGGGCAGGTCTGGCAATGGGTTTACCACTGGGGCGTGCGCGATTTTGACCGCATGTCGAACCTTGCCAAGGATTACCGCACCTTGCTGGCCGAGAATTTCGTGCTTGAGGTGCCAGAGATCGTCACCAAACAAGTCTCCGAAGATGGCACCCGCAAATATCTGGTCCGCATCGCCGGCGGGCATGAGATCGAGACCGTCTATATCCCTGAAACCGATCGCGGCACGCTGTGCATTTCTTCTCAGGTCGGCTGCACGCTGACCTGTTCCTTCTGCCATACCGGCACGCAAAAACTGGTCCGCAACCTGACGGCGGCAGAGATCGTGGGCCAAGTCATGCTTGCCCGCGATGATCTGGACGAATGGCCCACCCCCGGCGCGCCCAAGGATGAAACCCGTCTGGTCAGCAACATCGTGCTGATGGGCATGGGAGAGCCGCTGTATAACTTCGACAACGTGCGCGACGCGATGAAAGTCGTGATGGACAACGAAGGCATCGCCCTTGGCCGCCGCCGCATCACTCTGTCAACCAGCGGCGTCGTGTCCGAAATCGCCCGCACCGCGCAGGAAATCGGTTGTTTGCTGGCGGTGTCGTTCCACGCCACCACCGACGAGGTGCGCGACCAACTGGTGCCGATCAACAAGAAATGGAACATCGCCACCCTGCTCGACGCGCTGCGTGATTATCCCGGTCTGTCCAACTCTGAACGCATCACCTTTGAATATGTGATGCTGGACCATGTGAATGACAGCAAGGAAGACGCCTACCGTCTGGTCGAACTGCTGCGCGGCATCCCCGCCAAGGTGAACCTGATCCCCTTCAACGAATGGCCGGGCGCGCCTTACAAGCGGTCCTCGGGCAACCGCATCCATGCCTTTGCCGACATCATCTATCACGCAGGCTATGCCAGCCCGATCCGCACCCCGCGCGGCGAAGACATCATGGCCGCCTGCGGTCAGTTGAAATCTGCCACCGAAAAGCAGCGCAAATCGGCGCAAAAGGCGGGGGCCTGACGCCACGTCGGCAGGCGGCACCTTGCCGTGCAGGCGGATCGCGACAAATTAGCGCTTTGCAGGAGGGTTTGCTGGCGTCATTGTCGCAAAACCGCTATGCGGACGGACACTTTGGTCACGCGATGATCGCCTGACCCAATCACACAAGGCATGCACAAGATGCTGCGGCCCTCCGGTGGCAGACCGGGCAAAGCGTAAGGGCGCTTGAGATGACAGCAGAAAAGACCGCGACCGAACCGGCGCAGACACGTTCCGCGCGCGACTGGGTGCAGGTTTTGGCCAAATACCGCGAGCCTTCGACATGGCGCAGCATCTTTGAACTGGCGGTCACGCTGGTGCCGTTTCTGCTGTTGTGGGTGCTGGCGTGGATGTCGCTTTCGGTCAGCTACTGGCTGACCTTTGCGATTGCGGTGCTGAACGGCGCGTTTCTGGTGCGGATTTTCGTGATCCAGCATGATTGCGGCCATGCCTCCTACTTCAACAACCGCACCGCTCAGGATTGGGTGGGCCGCGTGCTGGGCGTGCTGACGCTGACCCCCTATGACGTGTGGAAGCGCACCCATTCCATCCACCATTCGCATCACGGCAACCTTGATAAACGCGGCATCGGCGATGTTATGACGCTGACCGTCGAAGAATACCGCGCGCGCAGCCCGATGGGGCGGCTGCTCTACCGGCTTTATCGCAACCCCTTGGTGCTGTTCGTGCTGGGGCCAAGCTATCTGTTCATCCTGCAAAACCGCCTGCCCTTCGGTCTGATGAAATCCGGCTGGCGCTATTGGACATCGGCCATGGGGACCAACGCCATCATCGCCATTGGCCTTGCGCTGATGATCTGGGCGGGCGGGTTGATGCCGGTTTTGCTGATCTATCTGCCCACTTCGGTGATTGCAGGCACCATCGGAGTCTGGCTGTTCTACGTGCAGCACCAGTTTGAGGATACCCACTGGGCCAAGCCCGAAGACTGGCAAGTGCATGAGGCCGCCCTTGAAGGTTCATCGCATTACGTGCTGCCCGCGCCCCTGCGCTGGCTGACCGCAAATATCGGCATCCATCACGTGCATCACCTGTATTCCCGCATCCCGTTCTACCGGTTGCCCGAAGTGCTGCGCGACAATGCCGATCTGGCACAGGCGCAGCGCCTGACGATCTGGGAAAGCTTCCGCTCGGTGAACCTGCATCTGTGGGACGAAAAGCTGCAAAAGCTGATGTCCTTCCGCGAGGCCCGTCAGCTTTACGGCGCGCTCTGATCTTTGGACGCGGGCCTAGGCGGCCTGCGTCTTTCGGTCCAGCAGCCGGAACAGCAGCGGGTTCACAAGGATCGACACAAGCGCCCCCGCCACCACCAGATCGCGCGCCTCGGGTGGCACGATCGACAGATCGACGCCCATCACGATCAGGATGAAGGAAAACTCGCCAATCTGTGCCAGACTGGCCGCGATGGTCGCCGCCGCCGCGCGGTCATGTCCCAGCGCGCGCATTAGGCCAAAGGCCACCGCCGCCTTTACCCCCACGATGATCCCCACCGTCACAAGGATCGCCACGGGAGCGGTCCAGATCACCGTCGGATCAAACAGCATCCCGACTGACACGAAGAACAGCACCGCAAAGGCATCCCGCAGTGGTAGCGTGTCTTTCATCGCCTGCGCCGACAGGCTTGATCCGGCCATCACCATGCCCGCAAAGAATGCACCAAGCGCAAAGGACACGCCGAAAAACGCCGACGATCCGAACGCCACCCCCAAGGCAATCGCCAGCACGCCCAGCCGGAACAACTCGCGCTGGCCGGTGTGGGCGGTGTAATGCAGCACCATCGGGATCACCTTGCGCCCGACCAGCAGCATCAGCGCGACAAAGCCCGCGACCTTGACCGCCGTAATCATCAGCGTCGCCGCCACGGGGCCAAAGCCCAGCCGCGCCACCTCTTGCGCCGCGCCCTCCTCGACGGGGACGGTGACGCCCCCCAGCAGGCTTGACAGCGGCGGGATCAGCACCAGCACCACCACCATCACCAGATCCTCGACAATCAGCCAGCCCACCGCGATGCGCCCGCGCGGCTCCTTGACCATCCCGCGCTCCTGCAGTGCGCGCAGCAGCACCACCGTGGATGCCACCGACAGCGACAGCCCAAAGATCACCCCCGCGCCAAGCCCCCAGCCCAAGGCCATCCCCAGCCCTATCCCCGCCGCCGCCGCCACGCTGATCTGCGCCAAGGCCCCCGGAATGGCGATCCGCCGCACCGCCAACAGATCTTGCAGTGAAAAGTGCAACCCCACCCCGAACATCAGCAAGATCACCCCCAGCTCGGCCAACTCGTTCGCCAATTCCTGATTGGCCACATAGCCCGGCGTAAACGGCCCGATCACCACCCCAGCCATCAGATAGCCCGCAATCATCGGCAGCTTCAGGCGGTTCGCCAGCAGGCCGAACACAAAGGCAAGGCACAAGCCGACAACAATCGTGGAAATCAGGGGCGTCTCATGGTGCAATGGGGGCTCTCCGGTTCGGGGTTCGCACCCAACCTAAGCAGCCCGCCCCCCCGATCAAGCACTGAATCCTGCGGAAAGGTCACGATTTAACCGTCAAATATGTCCGTATGTTACGATGCGTCGGCTTTGCGCCCTGTCACGTCGCGGTTGACCCGCGCCGCCCGCCTGCTACGCCTGTTGCCATGCCCGATCTTTTGCCCAACCCCGCCGCCCGCCGCCTGTTCCTGCATCGCCACGCGCTGGCCGAGGCCCCGACCGGCCCCGCCACGGGTGCCGATCTGGCGCGCCTGATTGATCGCATTGGCTTTGTGCAGGTGGACAGCATCAACACAGTCGAACGCGCCCACCACATGATCCTGTGGAGCCGCCGTCAATCCTATCGCCCCGCCGCCCTGAAACCGTTGCTGGAGCGGGATCGCAGCCTGTGGGAACACTGGACCCACGATGCCTCAATCCTGCCGGTCCATCTGCATCCCCTGTGGCAACACCGCTTTGCCCGCGACGCGGAACGGCTGCACAAGAACTGGAAAAGCTGGTTTCGCGACGGGTATGAGGCGCAGTTCGACACCATCCTGCGCCGGATCGAGGCAGATGGCCCGGTCACCTCCACCGATGTCGGGCAGGGCGAGACGCGCGGCAAAGGCGGCTGGTGGGATTGGCACCCGTCCAAAACCGCGCTGGAATGGCTGTGGCGCACAGGGCAGCTTGCCATTTCCCGCCGCGACGGTTTTCAAAAGGTCTATGACCTGACCGACCGCGTGATCCCAACCGCCCACCGCCTGCCCGCGCCCGATCCCGAAACGCTGATCGACTGGGCCTGCAGTTCTGCGCTGGACAATCTCGGCTTTGCCGACGCGTCAGAGTTGCGTGCCTATTGGCACGCGCTGACCCCTGCCGAAGTGAAAGCATGGGTGAAAACCGCCCTTGCCCGGGGCGAAATCATCGAGATCGACCTCGAAGCCGCCGATGGCCGCCGCAAACGCAGCTTTGCCCGCCCCGACGTGCTGACCCAAGCCGCCATGGCCCCCGAACCGCCCCGCCGCATGCGGATACTGTCGCCCTTCGACCCAGCCCTGCGCGACCGCGACCGCGCCGAATTCCTGTTCGGCTTCCACTATCGCATCGAAGTCTTCGTCCCCGAACCCCAGCGCAAATACGGCTACTACGTCTTTCCGGTGCTGGAGTCCGACCGCCTGATCGGCCGCATCGACGTCAAAGCCTTCCGCGATACCAGCACCTTGCGCGTCAAAGCCTACTGGCCCGAACCCGACGCCCCCCTGACACCGCAGCGCCAAAAGAAACTGGAAGCCGAACTCCACCGCCTCGCCAGCTTCGCCGCCTGCGATCAGGTCGCGTTCCTCGACGACTGGCACCGCCCCGGCAAAGGTGCGTGACAAGCACGCACCTTGCGGTGCTAGCGGTCGTGCCAGCGGTCGATCACATCCAGCGCCTCTTCTGCCGTCTCGACGATCTCGAACAGCTTCAGATCTGCTTCGGCAATCACGCCCGCCTCGGCCAGCATGTCCCAGTTGATCACCTTGTCCCACCACTCCCGTCCGAACAGCACGAACGGGACTTTCTTCATCCGGCCCGTCTGCATCAGGGTCAGGCTTTCGAACATCTCATCCATCGTGCCAAAGCCGCCCGGAAAGATGCAGATCGCCCGCGCCCGCATCAGGAAGTGCATCTTGCGGATCGCGAAGTAGTGAAAGTTGAAGGACAGATCCGGCGTGACATAGGGGTTCGGCGCCTGTTCATGCGGCAGCACGATGTTCAGCCCGATGGACTGGCCGCCTGCATCCGCCGCCCCGCGGTTGCCCGCCTCCATCACCCCCGGTCCGCCACCCGTCACAATGACATCCTCGCGGCCATAGCTTTGCAGGCTGCGTTCTGTCATTGCTTTGGCAAAGCGCCGGGCCTCGTCGTAATAGCGGGACAATTCAGCCAGCATCGGGGTCTTGGCCGTTGCCTTGTTTGCCGGATCGGGGATGCGCGCGCCACCGAACAGCACCACGGTTGAATTGATCCCGCGCTCATCCAAAATCAGTTGCGGCTTCAGCAATTCCAGTTGCAGCCGGACGGGGCGCAATTCCTCGCGCGTGAGGAAATCCGGATCGGCAAAGGCCAGTCGGTAGGCTGGCGCGCGGGTTTGCGGGGTATCGGGCAGCCGGTGCGTGGCCGCCACATCCTGAACGGAATCGCGGAACGGGTGGGGGCGGGGTTCGTCGTGCATCTGGTCCTGTCGTTTCTGGCTTGTGCATGGTCTAGCCTGATCGCCCGCGCGCCGCCACTGTCGTGAGACAGTATGATTGCAACACGGGGTCTTGCCCCCTATAGCCAGCCGAACCGCTTCACCGAGGAGAATCCCCGATGTCCTACGCAGCCCTTGAAACCGCCGTCGACGCCGCATGGGAGGCGCGCGACGCCATCTCGCCCGCGACCAAAGGCGAAACCCGTGACGCCATCGAAGCCACGCTTGAGGCGCTCGACAAGGGCCGCCTGCGCGTTGCCGAAAAGCGCGGCGCGGATTGGCATGTGAATCAATGGGCGAAAAAGGCCGTGCTGCTGGGCTTCCGCCTGCAGGACATGGAGATCCAGCCCGGTGGCCCGCAGGCTGGCGGCTGGTGGGACAAAGTCGACAGCAAGTTCAAAGGCTGGACCGCCGAAGACTGGCGCACCGCAGGCTTCCGTGCTGTGCCGAACTGCGTTGTGCGCCGCTCGGCTTATGTGGCCAAGGGCGCGGTGCTGATGCCGTCTTTCGTCAACGTCGGCGCCTATGTCGATGAAGGCACGATGGTGGACGCATGGGCCACGGTCGGGTCTTGCGCGCAGATCGGCAAGAACGTCCACCTGTCGGGCGGCGTCGGTATCGGCGGTGTGCTGGAACCGATGCAGGCTGGCCCCACCATCATCGAGGACAACTGCTTTATCGGCGCGCGATCCGAAGTCGTCGAAGGCTGCATCATCCGCGAAGGCTCGGTCCTTGGCATGGGCGTTTTCATCGGCAAATCCACCAAGATCGTTGACCGTGAAACCGGCGAAGTCACCTATGGCGAGGTTCCGGCAGGCTCGGTCGTGGTGGCAGGCTCGATGCCCAGCAAGAACGGTATCAACCTTTATTGCGCCGTGATCGTGAAGAAGGTCGATGCCCAAACTCGCTCGAAAACCTCGATCAACGAATTGCTGCGCGACTGATCCAATCCGAGACAGTGACAAAAGGGGGCGCGCCGCGTCCCCTTTTCGATTCCACGTCCTGTAGGGATGCCACCGCTTCCCCCGATCCTCTCTGCCCAAATATCCCCGCCGGAGGCTCTTTTGCATGGGTCGATTACCGGCCCCGCAAGGTCTGGGCCGCTTGCTGCTGGGTTCATCCGCAAGACCAATTTCCGGACGCAGATCCCCCACTGTCGGAGAATGTGAACCAAGATGCCCTCCCCGAGGGTAGGGTGCGTGCTTGGCACGCACCTTCGGGCGGAAATGTCGGGGCTGAGGGTTTGGTGGGGGCTTTTGCCCTCAGCCCCTGTGACCTTGCGCCGCCTCAGGCCGCGCGGGCCATCTCTGCTGCGGACGGACCGCAAAATTGGGATGACATCCTGGACAGCAAAGCCAAAGCCTCGGGGTGGCGCAGGCTTGTGCGGGCGGTGGGTCCATAGCCAAAGCCGGTCATCGCATCGCTGTTGGGCATCAGCGCCAGTATCTCGTCCCGTGTATCGGCATCAAAACCGCTGATCGTCTGGCGGCCGGGATGATAGCTTTCGCTGTCCAGACCGCTGGTTGTGATGATCTCGTGCTGATCGAAAAGCAGGTGGACATAGGTGATCTTGCGGCCATCATCGATGATGCGGATCGCATGATCGTTCACCAGATCCTTGGCATGGACCAGCACTTCATGTTCCCCGAACAGCAGTTCCGCCCAGACCGAGGACAGCATCACGCGGTGGTTCTGCGACAGCCACACTTCGCCATGATCGCCAAGCGCCCCCGCCGCCAGCCGCACCGGCGCGGCCTTGCCCGTGGCGCGATGCTCGGCCTTGCCAATCCAGCGCAGCGGTTGCAGCCCATGGTCGCGTGTCGCCACCATATCGCCCGGACGCAGTGTTTCGATCAGGCGCTCGCCTTTGTCCGTCGTGATCGGCGTGCCTGCGACAAAGCACGGCACGGCGGCGGTTGTCGTGACTGTGACATACCCCACATCGGTGTTCCCGACCGAGTCCTTGATCGTATAGCTGAAGTTTTGCGTGCCGGTGTCCAGATCTGCCAGAACCGACACCGTCCCGTCGGCGTTCAACGTGACGTGTTCGCCCGAGGGCAGCACCACCGTCTGGCCCGCAACGACAGGGACTCCGTTGATCTTGGTGACAGTAATCACGCCGCCGCCTGCCGTATTGTCATTGGCCAGCAGATTCAGCGTCACACTCTCGCCAGCCTCGACGGTCGCGGAGTCATTGTTGGCAAAGGTCACGCTCTGGATGCTGTCTGCCATGATCAGCAGGTTTGAATCGTAATAGGCGTCGCCCGCGTCCCCGATGGCGATCTTGATGCTGTTGGTCTGGCCCGCCTGCACCGGCGCCTTCAGCGTCAGCGTGACGGTAAAGCCGTCCATTTCGGTGTTATACAGATCAAGGCTGGCCGGATTGTTGACGTAGAGGTTCGAATTTTGGCTGGTATTGACGGTATCAACCGCGACATGGCCATCGCCGGAAATGGCGAAAGGCACGAATTGCCCGTTGACCCAGACACCAAACGCATCATTGAAGCCTGCGTTCACGTATTCCAGATATTCTTCGGACGAGAACACGAATTGCATCGTCAGAAAGTTGGTGCTGGGGATGAAATTCGCTTCAAAGATCGCGGCATCATAGATATTGGCGCCGTCCAGCGCTTTCAGGGGGGCATAGCCATCCACGCCCCATGTATCGGCACTGGTGTTGCTGGCGGTGTTGGTATTGCTCGACGGCAACAGCAATGCGCCCGAGGTGAACGCGCTGGCATAGCCCGTTGACAGGATCACGCCGCTGTCCGTCGGCGAGATGCCGGGGATCGTTTGCAGCGCACCCGAGTAGATCCCGCTTGAAAACGTATCTCCGGTGTATTTCGCATCGACGATGGTGATGCCGCTGCCGAACATGGATTGCGCCATGGCAAGCGCGCTTGCGCTGGTGTTGATGGACAGTTCAACCGCGTTCGCCATCCCAAAATCCCCCGAATCTGTGCAGCAAATATAGGTAATCCTTATGCTGATCCTCAGATGGCGGGCGGGGTGCAGAAGATCAGCCGGAGTCACCATCTGGAGGTTTGCCTAGCCGAAAGAGCGCAAAACTGTCTCGAAAGACTAGGTGCTTGCACTTTGCCCCGTTCCGCGCCAAGCAAAGCCAAACGCTATGGAGCAAGGCAATGGCAAGCGAGGCAGGCAAGCAGCAGGTGTATACGCTGGTGGTCGAAGTGGGCCGCAAGGCCGGGGACGGGCTTCCCGACAAATCGACCGGAGCCGCGCTGATGTGCTATGCCAGCGGCGTGGACGAGGCCGAGGCCGTGCGCGAAACCGTGGCAATCCTCAAGGCCGCCGATCTGGCCCCGCTGGATGTCTCGGGCTATGGCACTCTGGACGAACGCCTGAAAGCGGGCGACGAGATCGACGACGAAGAGCGCGCGCTGATGGAGCGGGCCTTGGCTGAAAACTCGGTCGTCGTGGCGCAGATGAATCCGTTCTTCGACTGAAGCTAAGGCTCAGGCTCAGGCCGCGCGGTGGCGGCCGGACCGCCCCATAAGCGCCATCAGAGTCAAGACTTCGTAACCCTGCAAACTGCGCCGTGGCAATGTGTCGGGGCCAGTCGCCGCTTGTGCCATCGGCGCGCACAGCAGCGCACATCCATCCGCAAGAACCAGTGCCGGATTGGCAAACTCAAGCGCAACCGAGGCGGTAACCGCGCGGCGCTGGTCCAGCAAGGCGGTGCGGCCATCGGCCAGATGACCTGCTTCGACCAGAACCTCATCCTCGCCAAACAGATATTCCACCTCTGAACCTGCCAAGGCAATCATCTGATCCGATGAAATCAGCAAGTCCTGCCCCTGCCCGAAAAAGGGCGCGCGCAGCAGGATCGGGGCGAACGATCCTTTCGAGGGCAGGTCAAACCGATGCACGGCCGTTAGTGGCTGCGGGCCGTCGTCCAGCGTCAATACTATATCTCCGGCGGTAAGATGTCCTGCCGCAACCGGCCCCCGTGTGGTTTCAACCGGAGTCCGCTGCCCGACCCAAGGCGCGCGGGCCGGAGGCGCATCGCCACGGGTCAGCCCAAACCACAAGACGGCAGGATGCGCGGATTTTGTTGCACTGGCCGCACAAAGCGCAGCCATATCGGCAAGACGGAGGGGCAAGGGATTGCTGCCACAGGCCGACAGTCTGCGCGCAGGGTCCGGCGCGGCACCCGTTTCGATGATCATCTGGAACGTCAGGCTCCAGTGTCGTGCCGGCGCATCAAAGTGAAAACACAACCGCCCCACACCGCTGCCCAAAGGCAATGGGCCGGGCAGATGGTGTCGGGCAACGGATTGCCCCTGCCGGTGCAAAAGCACCAGCCCCGCAGCCCCATCGTGAAACACGGCAAATGTGCGTGGCCAACCATCCTCGGCCTGATGGTTCAGCAAAATGGTGGTCGGCTCTAGCGGAAGGGCCAATTCCATCACGAACAGCCCCTGATCCAGCAAGGCATGCGGCACCGGATCGTCGTTGCAAAGGCCGCGATCCGACAGCGCCAGCCAGTTTTGCGCGCCCGTCATCATGCCCCGGATCGCCCCGCAACCTTGGAAGCACATCCGGCCCAAATGCGATTGCAGCGAGGAAAGGTGACGATCATTTCTGCCCATATGCCGCGAGAAAGCCTGTGGCAAGACAGGGCCGCCAAAGCGGATCTGCCGGTTTCGGGCTGTTTTGCCCTGCTTCTGTCCTGCCTCGGGACGGTTTCTTTCGATACAAGGTAAGGGCGCGTGCAGGCGCTGTCACCCGCAAAGCCATAAGCCGCGCAGCACCTTGGCGGGGGTTGCGCTTGTGCCACAGGCCGCACAGCGTGCAGCAGTTGCGAAATGCGGGGCAAGCGGCTATCGGTTTCGTGGTTTTCCCATGCCAAAGGTGCCGCCCATGCCCGCCGATATCCCCGCCCATTCCCTGATCGATCCCGTGCAACTGACGGCCGATCTGATCCGCTGCGCTTCGGTCACGCCGGTCGAAGGCGGCGCGCTGGTTCTGCTGGAGCGGTTGCTGGCGGGCGCGGGCTTCGAATGCACCCGCGTTGATCGTGGCGGGGTGGCCAACCTTTACGCGCGCTGGGGCAAAAAGGGCGCGAACAAGGCATTCGGCTTTAACGGCCACACCGATGTGGTGCCGGTGGGCGATGTCTCGGCATGGACACAAGACCCGTTCGGCGCGGCGGTGGTCGATGGCTGGATGTATGGGCGCGGGGCCACCGATATGAAATCGGGCGTCGCGGCCTTTGCAGCGGCAGCGGTGGATTTCGTGCGCCAAACCCCGCCTGACGGCGCGGTGATCCTGGCGATTACCGGCGACGAAGAAGGCGACGCGGTGGATGGCACAGTGGCCCTGCTCGACTGGATGGCGGGGCAGGGCGAACGCATGACCCATTGCCTTGTGGGTGAACCCACCTGTCCGAACGAGATGGGCGAGATGATGAAGATCGGCCGTCGCGGATCAATGACTGCCTATATCACGGCGGTGGGCGTGCAGGGCCACTCCGCCTATCCCCACCGCGCCAAAAATCCCATGAGCGCGCTTGTCGCCCTGCTGGCGCGGCTTGAGGAAAAACCGCTGGACGCAGGCACCGCGCATTTCGACGCCTCGACCCTTGCGATCACCACGATCGATTGCGGCAATCCGGCCACCAACGTCATCCCCGCCAAGGGAACTGCCACGGTGAACATCCGCTTCAACGACAGCCACTCCGGCGCGTCGCTGTCGGATTGGCTGCGCGCCCATGCTGCGGCGGTGCAGGCCGAAACCGGCGTGCAGATCAGCCTGCGGATCACGATTTCCGGCGAAAGCTTTCTGACGCCGCCCGGTGATTTTTCCGCACTGGTGGCACGGGCGGTGCAGGCCGAGACAGGGCGGGTGCCGGACTATTCCACATCGGGCGGCACCTCGGACGCGCGCTTTGTGAAAGATCACTGTCCGGTGGTGGAATTCGGCCTTGTCGGAAAAACCATGCACCAGGTCGATGAACGCGTCGAAGTGGCGCAAATCCACGCGCTGAAGGCGATCTACGCCCGTGTGCTGCGGGACTATTTCGCATGACCCTGCGGATCGAAGAAACCCGCGATATCACCACCTGCCGCGCCCTGCGCCGCACCGTGTTCATCGAAGAACAGGGCGTGTCCGAGGCGGATGAGGTGGACGATCTCGACGATAGCGCCATTCACCTTCTGGCAACCCAAGATGGCCAGGCCATCGGCTCCGCCCGCTTGCTGGTTCTGGGTGAGACCGGCAAGATCGGCCGCGTCTGCGTGCTGCGCGAAGGCCGTGGCACTGGCATCGGTGCCGCCCTGATCCGTGCCGCCGTCGCCCGTCTGCGGGCCGAGGCAGGGGTTACCAAAGCCAAACTCGGCGCGCAAACCCACGCGCTGGGCTTTTACGCCGGCCTTGGTTTTGCGCCGGTGGGTGAGGTGTATCTGGATGCGGGGATCGAGCATCAGGATATGGTTCTGCCGTTCTGACCTGCCGCAAAGGTGCGTGAGATCACGCATCCTACACTGAGATGATAAAGGTCGGATGTGGGGCGCTGTCGGAGCCTCCGGCGGGAGTATTTATTGCCAAGATGATGCCTGTGCGGCTTCATCTTGGCCCAAATACTCATCTGTTGCTGCCCCGCGTGCGGTGTGGCCTTTCGGGAAAGCTGCGGTCGTGCTAGGGGCAGGGGATGAACCCTATACCCACCAAAGACCAGATCCGTCAGTGGATCACCGAGAACCCCGGCCTTTCGGCCAAGCGCGATATTGCCAAGGCATTCGGCATCAAGGGCGATGCCCGCATTGATCTGAAGCGCCTGCTGGCAGAGCTTGAGGCCGAGGGCAGTCTTGAGAAACGCGCGCGCAGGTTCCGTGATCCGGGCGCGTTGCCACCTGTGTCGGTGCTACTGGTGCTGCCGCCCGATGCGGCAGGCGATCTCTTTGCTATCCCCTTGGAAGACGCGGGCGAGGCGGGGCCGCAGGACAGCCCGCGAATTCTGATACTTCCGCAAAAGGGCGATCCGGCCTTGGGCGATGGCGACAAGATTTTGGCGCGGCTGACCCCCGCTGCGGGCGAAGGTTACGGCTATGAGGCGCGGCTGATCCGCAAGATCGGCTCGAACCCGTTGAAGATTCTGGGCGTGTTCCGCGTCGGGGCCGAGGGCGGGCGCATTGTCCCCATCGACAAGGGGCAGGACAAGGAATGGAAGGTTGCCGCCGACTATACCAACGGCGCCAAGGATGGCGAGTTGGTCGAGGCGGAACAGGTGGGCCGCAAGCATCTGGGCCTGCCGCAGGCCCGCATCACCGCGCGTCTGGGTGATCCGGGCGGCCCGCGGGCGGTCAGCCTGATCGCGATCCATCAGCACGGCATCCCCGACCAGTTCCCCGATGCGGTGGTGGCCGAAGCCGATGCAGCCCAGCCTGTGACGCTTGGCAGCCGCACCGATCTGCGCGACATTCCTCTGATCACCATCGACCCCATCGACGCGCGCGACCGTGACGATGCCTGCTATGCCGAGCCTGACACCGATCCGCGCAATCCCGGTGGCCATATCATCTGGGTGGCGATTGCCGACGTCGCCCATTACGTGCGCCCCAATTCCGCGCTGGACCGCGAGGCGCGCAAGCGTGGTAATTCGACCTATTTCCCCGACCGCGTGGTGCCGATGCTGCCCGATATCTTGTCGGGCGATCTGTGTTCGTTGCATGAACATGTGGACCGCGCCTGCATGGCCGTGCGGATGCATCTGGACGCCCACGGCAACAAGCTGTCGCACCGCTTTGTGCGCGGATTGATGCGGTCGCAGGGGTCTTTGCATTACGGGCAGGTGCAGGCGGCCATCGACGGGCAGCCCGACGACAAGACCGCACCCTTGTTGGAGCCGGTGCTGAAGCCGCTTTATGCCGCCTATGCCGCGCTGAAAACCGCCCGTGCGGCGCGGCAACCGCTGGATCTTGATCTGCCGGAACGCAAGATCGAGCTGTCGGACGAAGGCAAGGTGACCTCTGTCGCCTTCCGCGACCGCTATGACGCGCACAAGCTGATCGAAGAATTCATGATCCTTGCCAATGTGGCCGCAGCCGAAGAACTGATCCGGCTGAAGCGGCCCCTGCTGTTCCGCGTCCACGAAGAACCCAGCCCCGAAAAGCTGGACAGCTTGCGCGAGGTGGCCGAGGCGTCGGGCTTTACCCTTGCCAAGGGCCAAGTGCTGAAAACCGCCCATCTGAACCGGCTTCTGGCGCAGTCGCAGGGGACCGAGTTTGACGAGTTGATGAACGTCTCGACCCTGCGGTCGATGACGCAGGCCTATTACAACGCGCAGAATTTTGGCCATTTCGGGTTGGCGCTGCGGAATTACGCGCATTTCACCTCGCCGATCCGGCGCTATTCCGATCTGATCGTGCATCGCGCGCTGATCGCGGGCCACGGCTGGGGCGATGACGGGCTGTCGACTTGGGACATCGAGAACCTTGATGAGACCGCCAAGCAGGTTTCCGATACCGAACGCCGGTCGATGCTGGCGGAACGCGATACGACCGACCGCTATCTGGCGGCCTTCCTGTCGGATCGGGTGGGGGCCGAGTTTACGGGCCGGATTTCCGGCGTGCAGCGGTTTGGTCTGTTCGTGAAACTGGATGAAACCGGTGCCGACGGTCTGGTGCCGATCCGGTCCGTTGGGCGCGAGTTTTTCCATTACGACGGTGATACCCTTACCCTGACGGGGGCCGATACCGGCGTGACCATCGGCATCGGTCAGCGCGTGACGGTGCGGCTGGCCGAAGCGATCCCGATGACGGGTGGGCTGGTGCTGGATCTGCTGATGCTGGAAGGGGCCACCCTGCCCACAGGGCGCGGTGCGCGCGCGGGCCGGTATCAGCCGCGCAAGCCGGGGGCGGCCCATGCCAAGGCCGGCAAGATAAAGCGCAAGGTCGTGCGCAACCGGAAATAGGCGGCTTTTGCCGAACAGTGCGGGGGTGATCCGGCTTTGGGTTGCCCTTGCAGCGCGGCGGGTTACACTGGCGGGAATGGATTTTCCCGGTGGTGTCATGCGCGGCCTTTTCGCTTTTCTCAAAGCCGGTCTTGCGGTTGCCTTGATGGCTTTGGCCGTGCCGGTGGCGAAAGGGCAAGAGATGCAGGTGGGAACCGAAGCGGGTCTGCAAGACTGGATCACAGGCTTTCGCGCCCGCGCGCTGGCGGCGGGGATTTCGTCTGCGACGTTTGAAACCGCAATGGCCGACGTGCATTTCCGTCCCGACGTGGTGGAACGCGACCGCAAGCAGGACGAATTTACCAAGACGATCTGGGATTATCTGGACAAGGCCGTGTCGGATGACCGCATCGCGGCGGGGCAAAAGGCGCTGAAACAGCACGGCCCGCTGCTGGACCAGATCGAGGCGCGCTATGGCGTGGACCGCCATGTGGTGCTGGCTATCTGGGGTCTGGAAAGCGCCTATGGCGCGGTGCGCGGCGATATTCCCACCCTGTCGGCGCTGGCCACACTGGCCTATGACGGGCGGCGCGGTGATTTCTTCGAGGCAGAACTGGTCGGCGCGCTGCGGATATTGCAGGCCCGCGCCGTGACGCCCGCACGGATGCTGGGCAGTTGGGCTGGTGCGATGGGGCATACCCAGTTCATGCCAAGTTCGTTCCTTGCCTATGCGGTGGATTACGATGGCAACGGCAAACCCGATGTCTGGGGCGATGATCCGACCGACGCGCTGGCCTCGACCGCCGCCTATCTGGCCAATTTCGGCTGGAAGAAAGGCGGGCGCTGGGGGGATGAGGTGACGCTGCCGCAGGGCTTTGACTATGCGCTGGCCGGAAACCGCACGCAGAAACCGCTGTCGGCTTGGGCGGCGCTGGGGGTGCGCGGGGCTGCGGCAGACCTGCTGCCCGAGGCTTGGGCAGCCCTGCTGCTGCCCGCAGGCGCACGCGGTCCGGCCTTTCTGGTCTATGACAATTTCGCCGCGATCGAGGCCTATAACAAAGCCGATTCCTATGTGATCGCCGTGGGCCATCTTGCCGACCGCATCCGCGGGGCTGGCCCGTTCACGGCGCACTGGCCGCGCGATCTGCGCGCGCTGACCCTGCCCGAACGCATCGAGATGCAAAGCCTGCTGCTGCGCGCGGGCGTCTATGGCGGTGAGGCGGATGGCAAGATCGGCCCGCTGACCCTGAGCGCGGTGAAATCCTTCCAGAAGGCCCAAGGCCTGATCCCCGACGGCTATCCCAGCCTTGATATCCTGAACCGCCTGCGCTGATCCGCGCTAGGTCGGCTCGGCCTCCGATCCCAGCCAGTGCAGAAATTTTTGCAGCGGCTTGCTGGCGTTGCGGAACTGGGGCCAGACCACGAAATAGCGGCCATCCACCTCGGTATGGCTGTCGGACAGCGGGTGCAGGCGGCCGGACCGGAACTCTGCCTCGGCCAGAAAACGGGGCAGCAGCGCCACGCCAAAGCCAAGCGCGGCGGCCTCGGCCATTTGGGAAAACTGGTCAAACAGCATCCCGCGCAGATGCTCTGCCTCGCAGCCGTGACGGGCGAACCAATCCTCCCAGGCACCGGGGCGGCTTTCCAGATGCAACAACGGCAGGGTCAGCAGGCGCTCGGGTGTAATCTGGCCCTGTGGCACCAGCTTGGGCGATGCGGCGGGAATGACCTGCTCGCGCGCCAAGGGCAGATACTTCACCCCCTGCCAGTCGCGCCCGCCAAAATGGATCGCGGCATCGAATTTTTCCCGCGTGAAATCAAACGGCGACAGCCGCGTTGCAAGGTTCACCGTGATTTCGGGGTGCAGTTGGGCAAAGCCTTGCAGCCGGGGCAAAAGCCAATGCGTGCCAAAGGCGGGAAGCACCGAAAGCGTCAGACTGCTGCGTGATCCGGCGGCCCTGATCCGCAGGCTGGCGCGGGCCAGATCCTGCAAATAGTCGCGGATCGACGCGGCATAATCGGCCCCAACCGGAGTCAGCGCCAGTCCTTTGCCCTCACGTCGGAACAAAGGCACGCCGATCTGCTCCTCAAGCGCCTTGAGCTGCCGGCTGACGGCGGAATGTGTCAGCGCCAATTCCTCGGCGGCGGCGGTCGCGGTTCCCAACCGCTCGACCGCCTCAAGCGCCAACAGAGAACTGACTGAGGGAAGAAAGCGGCGTGGCGCGATCATGTGACTTTTCCTCCAAGGATATGAACCATTACTTTCTCATATAAGCCGAATTTTCCTGTTAGACTGACCGAAATCGAAAAACAATCTTGGGGTGGCCAGGGCTGCCAGAACTTGCCGCCGCCCCATGCAAGGAGACATACCATGACCCATTCCGCAATTCTTGCCGCTGCCGGCCTGACGCCTGCCGACCTGTCCGGCGGCACCCTTGCGGTGCGCTCGCCGATTGACGGGGCGGAACTGGCCTTGGTCCGCGAAACCGACCCCGCCGCGATGCCCGCCATCATTGCCCGCGCCCAAACCGCCTTCCACGCATGGCGTGAGGTGCCTGCCCCGCGCCGGGGCGAGCTGGTGCGGCTTCTGGGTGAAGAATTGCGCGCCGCCAAGACCGAACTGGGGGCTTTGGTCACGCTGGAAGTGGGCAAGATCACTTCCGAAGGCTTGGGCGAAGTGCAAGAGATGATCGACATCTGCGATTTCGCCGTCGGCCTGTCGCGGCAGCTTTATGGCCTGACCATCGCCAGCGAACGCCCCGGTCACCGCATGGCCGAAACATGGCTTCCGATGGGTCCGGTCGGGGTGATTTCCGCCTTCAACTTTCCCGTCGCGGTCTGGAGCTGGAACGCCGCGCTGGCGCTGGTCTGCGGCGATCCGGTGATCTGGAAACCCTCGGAAAAGACCCCGCTGACCGCCATCGCCACGATGAAGATCATGGACCGCGCGCTGGCCCGCTTTGGCGATGCGCCAGACGGGCTGTGCCAGTTGGTGATCGGCGGGCCGGAGATCGGCGCGGCGCTGGTGGCATCCAAGGCGGTGCCGATCCTGTCGGCCACAGGCTCGACCCGGATGGGCGGCGTGGTTGGCCCGCAGGTCATGGCGCGTTGGGGGCGGCCAATTCTGGAACTGGGCGGCAATAACGCGATGATCGTGGCCCCGTCTGCCGACCTTGATATGGCCGTGCGCGCCATCGTTTTCGGGGCTGTTGGCACGGCGGGGCAGCGCTGCACCTCGCTGCGGCGGTTGATCGCGCATCACTCGATCCGCGCCGATCTGGTGGCACGGCTGGTCAAGGCCTATGCCAGCCTGCCGGTGGGCGATCCGCGCAAGGCTGGCACCCTGATCGGCCCGCTGGTGGACACCGCCGCGCGCGACCGCATGCTGGCCCAGATTGCCAAGGCCAAGGCCGAGGGCGGCATCGTCCACGGCGGCACGCCGGTGACGGCGGATGTCCCGCAGGGCGCCTATGTCACTCCCGCCCTGGTCGAAATGCCGGTCCAGACCGAAACCGTGCGCGAAGAAACCTTTGCACCGATCCTTTACGTCATGGGCTATGACAGCCTGAACGAGGCGATTGCGATCCAGAATGACGTGCCGCAGGGGCTGTCCTCGTGCATTTTCACCCTGAACCTGCGCGAGGCCGAGACGTTTCTCTCTGCCGCAGGCTCGGATTGCGGCATTGCCAATGTGAATATCGGGCCTTCCGGTGCCGAGATCGGCGGGGCTTTTGGCGGCGAAAAGGAAACCGGCGGCGGGCGCGAAAGCGGATCGGATGCGTGGAAAGCCTATATGCGGCGGCAGACCTCGACCGTGAACTATTCCGCCAAATTGCCGCTGGCGCAGGGGGTGCGCTTTGATGTCTGAGCCGAATCTGTGGCGCGCAAGCAGCGCCGAACACTTTGCTGCCCCCGCGCTTGACCACGATCTGACTGTCGATCTTGCGGTGATCGGTGGCGGCTTTACCGGCTTGGCGGCGGCGCTGGAGGCGGCGCGGCAGGGCGCTTCGGTCTGCGTGCTTGAGGCGGAAACCGTTGGGCATGGCGGATCAGGGCGCAATGTCGGGCTGGCGAACGCGGGGTTGTGGCTGCCACCCGAAACCGTCGTGGTGCAAATGGGGGCCACGGCGGGCCATCGGCTGATCACAGCCTTGGCGGCGGCACCGGCGCGGGTGTTCGACCTGATCGCGCGTGAGGGCATTGCCTGCGAGCCGACCCGCACCGGCACCCTGCATCTGGCACATGCGCCGTCCGGCCTGAAGGATCTGGCCGAGCGTCACCGCCAAGGCGTTGCACTGGGTGCGCCGCTGCGCCTGCTGGATGCGGCCGAAACCGCGCGGCGCACCGGCACATCCGCCTATCATGGCGCCCTGTTCGACCCGCGCGCCGGAACGATTCAGCCCTTGGCCTATGCGCGCGGGTTGGCCCGTGCCGCGCAAGCCGCAGGTGCGAAAATCTGCGAACACACGGCCGTTTCGGCGCTGACGCGGCAAAGCGGCCATTGGCAGCTTGTGGCGGGGGGCAAGACCCTGCGGGCCAAAGCGCTGCTGGTGGCGACGAACGCCTATCATCTGGGCATTCGTTCCCCGTTCCGCCCGCAATTTGTCGCGGTCAGCTATTGCCAGTTTGCCACCGCGCCCTTGCCGATCTCCCAACGCAAAACGATCCTTGCCGGTGGCGAGGGCTGTTGGGACACCGCGACGGTGATGTCGTCCTTCCGGCTGGATCAGGCGGGGCGGCTGATCCTTGGCGGCATCGGCAATAGCGAGGGGGCGGGCGGGCCACTCCACGCGGCTTGGGCGCGGCGCAAACTGGCCGCACTCTTCCCGACTTTGAAGGGTATTGCCTTCGAACACGCATGGCGGGGCCGTATCGCCATGACCGGTGATCATATCCCCAAGATCGTGGGCTTTGGTCCCGATGCCTTTGCCTGCTTTGGCTATTCCGGCCGCGGCATCGGTCCCGGCACGGTTTTTGGCACCGATGCGGCGCAGGCCTTGCTTTCGGGCAATCCCGATCTTTTGCCCGTCACCCCCGTCGCCACGCATACCGAACGCTTCACCGCCTTGCGCGAGGTGTATTACGAGACAGGGGCCAGCCTTGTGCATGCCATCTCGGCGCGGGCTGCCGGCTGACGCGGGTTGCGTGCTATTTCTGGGCGAAAAGGCTGATCAGATCAACGGCGCGGCGGTTCTGTCCGCTTAGATCCAGATGGCTTTCGATATGGCGCAGATGGTCTGCCATCAACGCGGCAGCCTTTGCGCCATCACGCGCCAGAAACGCATCGATGATGGTCTTGTGGTCGTCGTCACGGCAGTTCGTCGCCCCTGCCGCACCAAAAATGCCGATAATCAACGAGGTCCGCGTCACCAACTCTTTCATCATCCGCAACAGCACCGCATTGCCCGCGATCTGCGCCAAAAGCGTGTGGAACTGCCCCGACAGTCGGATCGCCTCATGGCGCTGGCCATGAATATTGGCGGCGTGTTCGCGTTCCAGATGTAAGGCCAGCGCCGCTATATCCTGTTCGCTGGCGCGTTCACAGGCAAGGCGGGCGATTGTCGGTTCCAGCGCGATGCGGGCCTCGAACACCTCGCGCGCCTGTTCTGCGGTCGGAGAGGCGACATAGGCCCCGCGATTGGCATGCAGTTCGACCACCTCGCGCGACGCCAGCAGCAGCAAAGACCGCCGGATACGCATCCGCCCCACGCCAAAAGCCTCGCAAAGCGCCGATTCGGACAGCTTGGTTCCGGGCGGCAAACGCTGTTCCACAACTGCCTCAAAAATGCGTTCCACGATTTCCTCCTCTGCTATTTCTTCAGCAGCGGAAGATTGGCCGATTTCTGGGGCAGCAAGGGTCATGCGCGGGGTCCGGCGTGAATGTGGTATTTCACAAAGAGATAGTTACCAATCGATCATGCGGCAAGGTGCGGCGCGCGTCGACGTTTTGCATAATATGTGTTGACAGGATTGTTAACAATAATTCCAAATCAGGGCAGGTCAGCCATTGGCCGTATCAAGCCCGAAACCGGGACACATAACAACAACCTCTTGGCTCACAGGGAGTCCGCCATGCTTCGTCGCACAGTTCTGAAATCGACCGCACTTGCCGCCGCCGCCAGCTTTGGCATGTTCGGCGCGGCCTTTGCCGAAAACCCGGTTCTGAAGATCGGTTTTGTCGGTGTAACCTCTGGTCCGGCTGCGGCTTGGGGAACCTCGAACCAGCGTTCGATGGAAACCCGCGCGGCATGGATCAACGAGACCGGCGGCTATGACATCGGCGGCACGAAATACGACATCGAGATCGTGTCCTTCGACGATCAGAAAGACCCCAAGCGCGCGATTGCGGGCATGGAGCAGATGGCGCAGGCGGGCATCCATTACGTCGTCGGTCCCAACGTCGATGACGGTGCCGCAGCCGTCCGCCCCGTGGCCGAACAGAACGGCATCATCTATTTCCCCTATGCCTTCCCGAAAGAGCTTTACACCGCCCCCGCCTCGAACGCGGTGCTGGGCATGGTTGCGAACTATCAATCCGGCCCGGCAATCTACAAATACCTGATGGAGAACAACGGCGTAAAGAAGGTCGCCTTCGTGGCTGCCAATGAATCCGATCCGCTGTCGCAGCGCGATTCCGGTTCTGCCGCCGCCAAGGCGCTGGGGCTTGAGATCGTCTCTGACACCGTGACCTATCAGGTCGACACAACCGACTTTACCCCTGTCCTGCTGCCGATCATCCAGACTGCGCCCGATCTTCTGGTGCTGTCCGGCGTGTCACCTGCCAATGCGCCGCAACTGATCCGTTCGGCCCGCGAATTGGGCTTTACCGGCCTGATCTCGACTGAAACCGCGCAAGACGCCGCCGTTCTGCAAGAGGGCGCGGGCGAGTTGGCGAACGGCTTCATCTCGGTCGGCGGCGCGTCGACCGCCGAACTGGCTTCGGACCAGATGAAGGAATTCGTTGACCGCTACACCAAGATGTTCGGCGAATATAACGACGAGTCGAACACCAAGGTCTATGCGCTGGAATACATCCTTGCCACCATCGCCGCCAATCCGGCAGGCATGACCGATGTCGAGGCGTTCAAGGCCACGATGGACACGTTCGAGGCCCCGAACCCCTACATGAAGGGCGATGCCAAGCTGAAATATGTCGGCACCACCTCGTTCGGGCAAAAGCGTCAGGTGTCGGTGCCGCTGGTGGTCAATACCTTCAACAACGGCGCTTTCGAGACGCTGTTCGTCGCACAGGTCGACTGATCAAGGCTTGAAACCATCGGGGTCGCCGCATCGGGCGGCCCCGCCTTTCCCTGAATACAAAGGCCAAGCATGGAACAGATCCTTGCCAACGGGCTGTATCTGGGCGCCCAATATGCGCTGATCGCGCTGGGGTTGACCCTGATCTTCTCGCTGATGAATGTGCTGAACTTCGCCCATGGACAGATGTATGTCTTTGGCGGTTTTGTCACCTATACCGTTGTCGCGCAGCTTGGGCTGCCGTTTATTGTCGGTCTGGTCGCCTCGGCATTGGTGCTGGCGGTGATGGGCGCGCTGATCGAGGTGTTCCTGTTCCGGCCCGTGATCCGAAAATCGAAACGCGACGAATCCACCATGCTTCTGGCCGCAGGCATCGCGTTCTTTCTGGACGCGGTGATCCTGCTTTTGTTCGGAGAAAAGCAGCGCGGCGTGCCGAAGATCGTGGGCGGCGTGCTGAACTGGGATATGCGGATCATCATGCCCTATGACCGCATCCTGATCGGCGTGCTGGCCATCGCGCTGATCGCGGGCTTTATTGCGCTGATGCAATATACCAAGGCAGGCCGCGCCATGCGGGCCTTGGCGCAGGACCGTGTTGCGGCGCAACTGATGGGCGTTGATGTGGACCGCTATTCGATGATCGGTTTCGCACTGGGCGCGATGCTGGCCGGTCTGGTCGGCGGACTGCTGGTCACGATCACCGGGATCAACCTTGGCATGGGCGGGCCAACATCCGTCAAGGCCTTCATGATGATCATGATTGGCGGGGCCGGCGTGATCTCGGGTGCCATCGCCGGAGGTTTCATTCTGGGCATGATGGAAAGCATCGGCCTGACGGTTTTGTCGGCCTATGGCGACATCACCTATCTTGCCATCTTCGCCTCGCTGATGGTGTTCCTCGCCTTCCGTCCGCAAGGGCTGATGGGCAAGCCGTGGGGTTGAAAGCATGAGCAAAGCTGTTCTGGGCGTTGCCGCCTTTCTGCTGTTCGTCTTTGTCGTGGTGCCGCTGCTGATCGCGGCGACGGGGCGGTGGGATCTGTATTATACGCTGACCTCGGTGGCGCTTTTGTCCATCGGGTCGATGGGGGTCTGGCTGACCTTCTACATCGGGCGCATCAACATCGGCCAAGGGGCTTATGCGCTGATGGGGGGCTATGTCTCGGCGGTGCTGATGACCAAGGCGGGGTTTTCCTTCTGGGCAACACTGCCGCTGGCGGGGATTTTCTGCGCTGTCATCTCGGTGGCCATCGGTCTGCCGATCCTGCGCCTGCGCGGGGTCTATTTCGCCATGGTCACGCTGGTTCTGACCGAGGTGACCCGCCTGACCGCCCTTGCCCTGCCGGTAACGAACGGCGCCAAAGGCATCACGTCGATCCCGCTGCCGGGGGGGCTTAGTGTGTTCGGCATCCCGCTGATCCCCGACTTTGCCACGCTTGAGAATCCCAAGTTGGCCTTTTACCTGCTGGCGGTCACGCTGATGGTGCTGTCCTTCGCGGCCCTGTGGCGGATCGTCAATTCGCGTCTGGGGCATCTCTGCCGCAGCCTGCAACAGAACGAGGAACTGGCGTCGTCGATCGGCGTCAACACCGCCTATCTGCGCGTGCTGGCCTATGCGATCTCCAGTTTCTTCGGTGGCTTGGCGGGGGCGGTGTTCGTCGCCATCTCGCAGTCGATCTACCCGTCCAGCTTTGTCGTCAACGATAGCGTCAACTTCATGCTGTACTGCTTTGTCGGCGGCTTGGGCTTTGTCTCCGGCCCGATGGTCGGCACCTTCCTGCTGTATTTCGGCTGGGATCTGCTTTCCATCGCCAAGGAATATCAGTTGCTGATCTATTCCAGCGCGATGATCGCCATGATGCTGGTGCTGCCCAACGGTATTCTCAGTCTGCTTGACCGCAAAGGAGGCAAGAAATGACGCCGATCCTGCAAATCCGTGGTCTGACCAAGAAATATGGCGGGCTGACCGCGAACAACAACATCAGCTTTGATGTGGCCAAGGGGGAAATCCTGTCGGTGATTGGCCCGAACGGGGCAGGCAAATCGACCCTGTTCAAGCTGATCGCCTCCTTCGTCCATGCCACCAGCGGCGAGGTGCTGTTCAAGGGCGTGAAAATATCCGACCTCGCGCCGCATAAGGTGGCGCGCATGGGCGTGGTGCGGACCTTTCAGGAAACCACCATCTTCAAGTCGATGACCGTGCGCGAAAATATCATCGTGGCGCATCATCTGCGGTCCAAGGCGTCCTTGCTGGGCTTTTTCCTAGGCAGCAAACAGGCCAAGGCGGATGAAGCCGGTTTCGGCAAATCCGCCGACGAGATCGTGGATTTCCTTGGCCTCCAGTCTATCCGCAACGAACTCGCCTCGAACCTGCCGCAAGGCCATCTGCGCGCGCTTGGCATGGCCATCGGTCTTGCCACCAACCCGACGGTGTTGCTGCTGGATGAACCCTTTGCGGGCATGAACCATGACGAGACGATGAAGATGGTCGCCAACGTGCGCCGCCTGCGCGACGAGCGTGGGGTGACGGTGCTTCTGGTCGAACATGACATGCCGGCGGTGATGAAAATTTCCGACCGCATCGTCGTCATCAACTTCGGCGAGAAGATCGCCGAAGGCACGCCTGCGGAAATTCAGGCGAACCCCAAGGTGATCGAGGCCTATCTCGGTTCCGAAGACGCCGCGATCGGGATGTAAAGCCATGACAGAGATGCTGAATTTCAAGGATGTCGAGCTTTACTACGACCATGTTTATGCGCTGAAAGGCGTGTCGCTGACCCTTCAGCAGGGCGAAACCGTGGCGCTGATCGGGGCGAACGGGGCGGGGAAATCCTCGATCCTGCGGGCGATCACCGGCTTGCGAAAGATCAAAAGCGGCTCGATCACCTTCATGGGCGAACGGCTGGACGGCACGCCCGCCGCCGAGATCGTCCGCAAGGGCATCGCCATGGTGCCGGAAGGCCGCCGCGTGTTTCCCTTCATGTCGGTCAAGGACAATCTGTTGATGGGGGCTTTCACCCGCAGTGACAAGGCAGGCATTACCGATACGCTGGACAGCGTTCTGACCCGCTTTCCACGCCTGAAAGAACGCTACAGCCAGCAGGCCAGCACGCTTTCAGGTGGCGAACAGCAGATGATGGTGATTGGCCGCGCGCTGATGGCCAAACCGAAATTGCTGCTGCTGGACGAGCCGTCCTTGGGCATCGCGCCCAAACTGGTGCAGGACATCGCCCGCGCCATCGTGGCGATTTCCCGCGATGAAAAGGTGACCGTGCTGCTGGTGGAACAGAACAGCCGCATGGCGCTGTCGATCTCGCAACGCGCCTATGCCATGTCGACGGGCGCGGTGGTTTTGCAGGGTGATTCCAAAGAGTTGATGGGAGATGACCGTATCAAGGCCGCCTATCTCGGGGGCGAGCTTTGATGCGGATTCTGGTTGTTAATCCCAATACCACAGCCTCGATGACGGCCAAGATCGGCGCGGCGGCGCGGCGGGTGGCGTCCAGCGGCACCGAGATTGTCGCAGTCAACCCCGCCTCTGGCCCCGCATCCATCGAGGGCTATTACGACGAGGCGTTAAGCCTTGCCGGACTGCTGGAGGTCATCCGCACCACGCCGGATTTCGATGCCGTCGTGATCGCCTGTTTCGACGACACCGGCCTTGATGCCGCACGCTGTCTGACCGACAAGCCGGTGATCGGGATTGGCGAGGCGGCCTATCACTTCGCCAGCATGATCGCCAACAAGTTCAGCGTGGTCACCACACTTGCCCGCTCGGTTCCCGCGCTTGAGCATAATCTGCACAAATACGGGCTGATCACCCGCGTCGCGCGCGTGCGGTCGTCAGATGTCGCGGTGCTAGAGCTAGAACATCCCGGATCGGATGCCTGCGCCCGCATCAGCGCCGAGATCGGGCGCGCGGTTGCCGAAGATCTGTGCGAAGCGGTGGTTCTGGGCTGTGCCGGCATGGCCGATCTGGCCGAGACCTTGGCCACCGAACATGGTCTGCCGGTTCTGGACGGGGTGACCTGCGCCATCGGCTTGGCCGAGGCGATGGCAAAGCTGGGGTTGAAAACCTCGCGGCTTGGCGGCTACGCCCCGCCGCCATTGCACAAGCTGGCCTAAGCCAAAACAGTCCTGACCGTCCAGATCAGGACTTGCCGCAGTGCAGCAAAGTCTTGCCGGTCGCGGCAAAGCGGGCAAGCAGGCGGTCTTGCGGGCGCAGACATGCGCCCGCAACCGGGTCCAGCACCCAATAATCTGTCACCAATGCAAGATTGGATTCATCGGCATAGGGCCAGATCTTGCGGTCACCGGCCATCAGATGATCGCTTTTGCCAAAAAGGCCCGCCTGATCGAAATAGCTGCCCTGAAGCTTGCCTTTCAGCCAGAGCATCCCGTCTCGGACCGGCGGCTGCACCGCAAGCGCCGAATAGCGCGGAACCTGTGGCAGATAGCGCGAAATGCCCCACAGGTTGAGAGCACCATCCGTAAACAGCACCGCATCCGCGGCTGCCTCGCGGTCCCAGATCGCGCTGATCTGGCTGTAGCCCTCTTTGCGGAAGTTTACGGACGAGTTCAGCGCCGCCGCGATCAGCAAAGCCATGACCGTGACCGACAAAAGCTGCTTCCAGACCACGCCTGCACGCCACGCATCTGCATAGAACAGCCCCAGCGAAATCGCGGCAAAGGGCGTGAGCAGACCCAGACTGCGATACATGAAAACACTTTTCACGGTCAGGGACAAAAGCAGCAAGGTGGCAATTGGCAGCAAGACCAGCCAAAGATGCAAAACCCGTGATCTGGCGCCGAACAGCGGCGGGATCATCAGCACGACAAATCCCAGATAACCGGCAAGAACCGGCGCAGGAAATTCCATCCCGAACAGGCTGATGGCCAGATGCACGCCAATGGTATCAAGATCAAGACTGGCAACGCCCTCGGTCTGGCGGAACATGCCGATCCCCAAGGAATAGCCCGCCGCAAGCGCAACAGGGATGTAATCAGTAACAATCTGGGCCGCAGGGCGCATTCCTGCGCGGCCTCTGCCAAGGTGCCGTGACCGGATCACCGCCTGAAGATAGATGAAAAATACCACAAAGAACCCAAGCCCGTGGGTCAAGGTCGCGCCAAGCCCCAGCAGCACCGCCCCGATCCGCGCCTTGGCGCTGGCCTGACCGCGCGTTATCCGCTGCTCCAGCAGATACCAAAGCCAGACGATCAGCAGAAAGAACTGGGCATACATGCGAAGGTTCTCTGCAAAGACCAGACTCATCGGCATCACCGCATAAACGGCTGCAACCCACAGGCCGACCGTTTTACCATAGATCCGCCCCGCCACATGAAACAGCGACAGGATGACAAGCGTGTCAATCAGAACGGAGTTCAGGATCAGCCAACCATCACCCTGATGAAGCATCGCCCAGAAATGCAACTGCAGGTAATACAACGGCGGATGCGTATCAAAGCGCGGCACCGCCAACAGCAAATCCCGCAGCGGGCTTTCAGCCATCTGGGCCGAAAATATCTCGTCCATCCACAAAACCGGATCGTCATAGACGTTCCAAAGCCGCAATCCGACACCGAAAATGAGGACAATGAAAAGGAAAACCTCAGATTTCCTGGACATAGAAACTCCGACTGCGGTTTAAACTTTGATCTCTCCATGTAACACTGTCTGCCAAATCTTCACAACTGACCTGCATGTGCAGTCCGGCGGTCGCCTCCGCCAAACCGAACGGACCCCTTATGAGTGACCTCTTTCCTGCACCGGCCCTGCTCTCGATTGTCTGCCCCTGCTTCAACGAAGAAGGCGGGTTGGCAGAGTTTGTGCGCCGGATTGGCAAGGTGCTGGGGCCGCTTGGGCAGCCCTACGAGATTGTGTTTGTCAATGATGGCAGCACCGACGGCACATTGGCCGCGATGTATGACTTGGCCGAGACCGAGCGCAATCTTACCATCGTCAATCTGTCGCGGAATTTTGGCAAGGAAGTCGCGCTGACGGCGGGCCTTTGCCATGCGACCGGTGATGCCATCGTGGTCATTGATGCCGATCTGCAAGACCCGCCCGAACTGATCCCTTCTTTCCTTCAGCGGTATCGGGACGGCTTTGACGTGGTCTTCGGGCGGCGAAGCGAACGTCAGGGCGATAGCTGGCTCAAGAAGGTCACGGCGTGGGGGTTCTACCGGCTGATGCGGAAACTCGGGCCGGTGCCATTGCCCGAAAATGTCGGCGATTTCCGCCTGATGAGCCGCCGCTCGGTTGATGCGCTGCTGCGCTTGCCCGAGGCACACCGCTTTATGAAAGGTCTTTTCGCTTGGGTGGGGTTCCGCTCGGCCTCGGTGGATTATGTGCGGGAGCCGCGATTTTCCGGCAAGACGAAATGGAAATATGGCCAGCTTTTGAACCTGTCCATCGAAGGGATCACCTCTTTCACAACCGTGCCGCTGCGGCTGACCACCTATCTTGGCTTTGCCATTGCGCTGACCACTTTTGTCTGGGGGGCGTTTCTGTTTCTTCGCACGCTGCTGTTCGGGAATGAGGTCCAGGGCTTTCCGACGCTGATCCTGACAATCCTGCTTTTGGGCGGGGCGCAGTTGATGGCGCTGGGCGTGATTGGGGAATATCTGGGGCGGGTTTTCAACGAGACAAAGCGGCGGCCGCTGTTTCTGATTGATACAATCCATTGGTCGCAGGCCGGAGCCGCCCGCCGCCCCGATACCGGCGCGGCCTTTATTTTCGGCATTCCGCCGCAGTTTCCGGAATCACAGACGGTCCGGCCACCGGCCCCCAAGGACTGACGGTCGCGGCAGCCGGATCGGCCCGCCCGACGGGTGGCGCGGCATGGCGTCAGCTTTGGCGCAGTTGAAGCCAGTCAGGCAGCGCCTGCCGCGCGCGTCCGGTAACGGCGGCTTCGACACAGGCAGCAAGGTTGCCAAACCGCACCGCACGGCCCGAAAGACCGGGGCCATAATGCGCGTATTTTCCCGAATTGGTCATCAGCGCGCGGGCCTTTGAGGGAAAGACCGGCTCCGAGATCGAACACCAGCACAGATCGGGTAACACCTCGACGCCCGCCGCCTGCAACAGCCCCAGCGTGCCGTCTGCCCGTGCTTGGGCAATGGTTGCCGCCCCGGCGGTAACGATCACCGCCACCTCGGGATGCCGGTTGCGGCCTGTCAGGGCGGCAGCCAAACGCCGACATTCCGCAAGCGACGCATGCGGGCTGCCGATGGCGACCAGATCCACCTCGGCCGGACCCTGATCTAGTGCGGCCCAGGCCGCGCCCATATCCGCAAGCGTCAGGCGCAGGGTATCAGCATCGACTTGCAGCGGCAGAGCGGCCTCGGGCGTCACCTCCTCGATATGCAGCATCGGTGCTGCAGATGTGGTCCCGAACGCCGCGCACAGGGCTTTCAGATCATCCCGATCCGGCGCGGCGGCCGACAGACCACGCAGCAGCGGGATACGGTCCGGTGCGGCCTTTCCGGCCATATAGCCGATCAACGGCCAGAATGCGTCATCTATCCCGTCTGGAAGATCGATCTCGATCACACGGGCCGGGCGGCGCGGATCGTCCAGATAAACCCCCGCCAGCGGAGCGCGGCCCGTCAAAGCGATACACAGGTCCAGAAAATCGGGATGCTTTGCCGTGCGCGCTGCCAGCACCGAATTGGCATAGACCACCGCATTGGATTCCGCCCATGCAATCGCCTCGCCAGCCTTGGGGGCGGTGTCGAGAAGGTAGGGCGAGCAGGTAAAGGTCGGCTGGCACCCCATCCACACATAGGCATCCGCAAGCCGCTGCGCCGGTCCGCCAAACTGCGGCGGCACACCTTGCGCGCGCCAGTTGGCATGATCGACCGAGATCGCGTTCATTGTTGTCGGCACTACTACTTGCGCGCCAAGACTGGCCATCTTGTCGGCAAAGGTCAGATTGGCAGGGCTGGCATAGATGCAGCCGTCGATATGGGCCTGCGTCACATCTACAAGCCGCGTTGCACCCTGATTGGTCGCCATCGCACAGATGATCCGCATCGCCTGCGCCGCCGCTTCGCCGTTTGCTCCGGCAAGTATGGCGTGGTCGGCATCGCTCAGGTCAAGCCGGGCCGTGGCTGGCGGGCTGACCGGAATAACCAGCCCGCCGGCCCGTATGCCCGTCGGGGTAATCTGCGCGTGGCCAGAGGTGGCAAGCGCATCATAGGCAGATGCGTTCAGACGCAGCACCGGCAAGGCCTTGCCGAACATCTCGGCAGCGATCAACGCGCCAAGGGTCAGCACGTCCTCGGCCTCGCGGAAAATCAATGCGGCAGGCGCGCGCCCTGTCAGGGCCAGATCAAGCAGCACCCCCGACCCCGTGCAAGACCCGCGGCTTGAGGGCATCATCAGAACAGCCCCCGTCAGGCAGGCCCCATGCAACGGGTGATGCACGTCAATGACACACCCCGTCGCCGGATCAACCCCGCCCCAGAAACTCAGCGCATCCGGACTGGCAAGGATCGGCCCTTCGGCTTCACCGGCCAGAATGCCCTGCGCTATGGCGGTCATTTGACGACGAAACCATGCGCGAAGGGATCGCGGTCGTCGATGAAGATCGTGTTATAGCCCGTCATCCGCGCCCATCCTGCAACCGAAGGGATAATGGCAGGGCGGCCCGCCACCGTGGTTGCCGCCTCGACCCGTCCTTTGAACAGGCTGCCGATGATGGATTCATGCACGAAATCATCCCCCACCGCCAGCTTGCCCTTGGCCGCCAGTTGCGCCATCCGCGCCGAAGTGCCGGTGCCGCAAGGGCTGCGGTCAATCGCCTTGTCGCCATAGAACACCGCGTTGCGGGCATGGGCGCCCGCGACGGTGGCCTTGCCGGTCCACTGGATATGCGACAGCCCGTTGATGGCGGGATGTTCGGGGTGGATAAACTCATACTTGGCATTCAGCGCCGCGCGCAGTTTCGGCGACCAGCCGATCAGCTCGCCCGCCGTATGATCGGCCATATCGCGGAAGGCCCTTTGCGGCTCCACAATCGCATAGAAATTGCCGCCATAGGCCACATCCACAACCACCTCGCCCAAGCCCTCCACCTCGGCGGTCAGCGCCTCGGAATGCAAGAAGCCCGGCACATTGGTCAGCCGCACCTCGTCGACATAGCGCCCATTCTGGACGTAAGTGATGTCCACCTTGCCCGCAGGCGCGTCAATCGACAGCCGCCCCGGTTCGCGGGGGGTGATCAGGCCGTTCTCGATCGCCATGGTGATCGTGCCAATCGTGCCATGCCCGCACATCGGCAGACAGCCCGAGGTTTCGATGAACAGCACCGCCACGTCGCAATCGGGGCGCGTCGAGGGGTAAAGGATGCTGCCCGACATCATGTCATGCCCGCGCGGTTCAAACATCAGGCCGGTGCGGACCCAATCAAACTCGCGCAGGAAATGGGCGCGGCGCTCCAGCATGGTCGCCCCTTCCAGACGCGGCCCGCCGCCCGACACAAGCCGTACAGGGTTGCCGCAGGTGTGACCGTCGATGCAGTTGAAGGTATGGTTGGCCATGTCGGAACCTTTGCGGAAATGATCAGAAACGCTGGGGCGAGAACGGGGTAATGTCGATGGCAGACGCGCGGTCGGTCAAAAGATCGGCCACCAGCCGCGCGGTGCCTGCACTTTGGGTCAGCCCAAGATGGCCGTGGCCAAAGGCATAGACCACACGCGGGGTTGCGCGCGCCCGCCCGATCGCAGGCAGGCTGTCGGGCAGCGACGGGCGGAAGCCCATCCACTGCACCCCGCTGCCGGTTTTCAGATCGGGCAGAAACGCCTTGGCCTTTCTCAGCATCGTCTCGGAGCGTTTGTAGTTCGGCGCAAGCTGCAGCCCGCCCAATTCCACCGCTCCGCCGACACGGATGCCGGTGGACAGGCGGCTGATTACGAAGCCATGCCCGCCAAACGTCACCTGCATCCGTAGATCAAAGGCATCCGGCGGCAGCGTGGTGTTATAGCCGCGCTCGGTTTCCAGAGGGATTTTCTCGCCCAAAGTCCGCGCGATGCGATGCGAGAACGCCCCCGCCGCCAGAACCACCCGATCCGCCCGCAGCGGTTCACCTGCGGCAATGGCAATGCTCACGCCCGCATCATCGGGACGCAGGCCCACAACCTCGCCCCGCAGGATTTCGCCGCCATTCGCGCGGAACCGCTCTGCAAGGGCCAGCGTGTAAAGCTTGGGGTCCGCGATGGAATACCAACCGGGCGTAAATGTGCCATGGGTGAAACGCGGGGCAAGGCCGGGTTGCAGCGCCGCCATCTCGGACGCGGTCAGATGGTGAAATTCGATGCCGTGATCGGCCCGCGCCTGCCAGCCGTCAGCCGAGGCTTTCAATTCAGCCGCACCTTCGTAAACCTGCAAATTACCGCGCTTTTCCAGCATAGGCAGCGTGCCGGTGGCCGCAAGAAACGGCTCCAGTTCCGCTTTGGACAGATCCATCAGCGCGGTCTGTGCCACAGTGGAATGGGCCACCGCACGCGGCGCACAGGCCCGCCAGAACCGATACATCCAAGGCGCGATTTGCAGCGCATAGGACGGCGGCACCGACAGCGGACCCAGCGGGTCCAGCAGCCATTTCGGCGCTTTCCGCAGGATGCCGGGCGAGGCCAGAGGCAGAATATCGGTGAAGGCAAAGGCTCCGGCATTGCCTGCCGAAGCCCCCGCCGCCGGTCCGTCACGATCAATCACGGTGACAGAAAGTCCCCGCGCTTGGGCGGCCAGCGCCGCCGAAAGCCCGACAACACCTGCCCCGATGACAATCACGCCCGCCATATCCTCAGGCCGCGTATTTCAGCGCCTGCGGTTGCTTGGACCAATCCGCATACCACGCATCGAACAGCGCCAGTTGCGCCTCGATGAAACCGGCCTGCGCGGGGGACAGCGCATCGGTTTCGTTGAAATGCAGCCGATAGGCGGCCTCGCCCTTCACCACCAGCATATGCTTGAAGAACAGCACCAGATCGGGACCGGCATCGACCTTGGACAGCACTTGCATCGCGCTATCCAACTCATAGGCCAGACGCCGCGCCTCGGCATCGCCCGCCATCGCCGCCTTGCACAGCGCGGTCAGGTGCAGCACTTCGCGCGGCAGCACGTTACCGATGCCGGTGATCGCGCCATCGGCCCCGCAGTTCACATAACCGTGGAACACGGCGGTATCGACGCCGATCATCAGCTTGATGTCGGCATTGCCCGAGGTAATCGCCTCGGCCGCGTAGGACAGATCCTCAAAGCCGCCGAACTCCTTGAAGCCGACAAGGTTCGGATGCTCGGCGCGGATCTGGAAGAACAGATCGGCCTTGGTGGAATAGCCGTAATAGGGGCTGTTGTAGATCACCGCAGGCAGGTTCGGCGCGGCGGACAGCACCGCCTTGAAATGCGCCTTTTGTGCTGCAACCACCGTGCCGCGCGACAGCAGGCGCGGGATCACCATCAAGCCATGCGCGCCAACCTTCTGGGCATGGGCGGCAAGCGCCGCTGCGGTGGCGGTGTTCACGGCACCGGTGCCGACAACAACCTTGATGCCCGCCTTGACCAACCGCTCCACGCCTTCCATCCGCTGTTCATTCGTCAACAGCGGCCAATCCCCCATCGAGCCGCAGTAAACCACCGCCGACATGCCAAGGCCCACCAACTCCTGCGCCTTTTCGACCAGCTTGTCGAAATCGGGGCTGCGGTCGGCTTTGCAGGGCGTCATCAGAGCGGGGATCGTGCCGGAGAAAATGCTGGGGTTCATCGGTGGCTCCTTCGGAGAACAGGGCGAATCTGGATCGGATGCCTAAAATATACACTTTGTATTTTATTTGTCGACAAGAATTTTACGCGCCGATCCCCCCCTGCGCCAAACCCCTTCGCAAGCGTTAAAGCGGTATGTCCTGACGGCGGTCGCGCGCGATCATGTCCTGAATCTGGCGCACGATCTGGTCGGCGTGGTCTTTGGCCAAGCGGTCACACAGGCCAACATCCCGCACGGCAACGGCGGCAATGATCGCCTCATGCTCGGTGATATAGGGGTGCGGCAGGCTGGGCTGGAAGGTCGGGTAATAGTAAAGCCGCAGGATGCGCCGCCCCTCGTCCAACAGCCGCGCAAAAAGCTGAAGGTAATAGGGGTTCCGGCCCGCCTCGGCGATGGAAACGTGAAAATCGCGGTTGCAGGTGATCATCCGCTGCTCATCCCCATCCGCGACGGCGCGCGCGAACACCGCCTGACGCGCAAGGATATTCTGCATGTCGTCCGGCGTGTGAAATTCGGCGGCAAGGCGGGTGGTGACGCGATACATCAGCGTCAGCGCGTCGAAAAAGGCGTTCAGATTGGGAAAGTCGATATTGGCCACAACGGTAGACCGATTGGGCAGCGTCGTCACCAGCCCCTCGCCCTCCAGCCGCACCAGTGCCTCGCGGATGGGGGTGCGCGACATGGCAAAACGCTCGGCCAGCGCCACCTCGTCCACGGGGCTGCCGGGGGGCAGCGTCAGATCAAGTATCTCGTCGCGCAACACCTCATAGGCCAGCCGCACTCCGGAGCCGCGCTTGCGTTCGGGCGGGGCAGAGGGGGTATCAACCATGCTACATTCCTTGTTCCCGCCATGGCACCCAAAGCGCGTCAGGCCTACATCTAATCAAACCTGTCGAAACCCGCGTTCGCACGCCTGCAAAAGGCAGCGATTTTCGATTCAATGCAAACCTGATACGCTTTAGGCTGGGAATTGCCGTCAGGCAACCGCCTCGCACAGCGCGCCGGACGCCAAAGAAAAGTTTGACAGCATCAAACCGGCTTCATACCATTTGCATACAAATGACAGTGGCGGCTGGAGACATATCTTGGCCTATCTGACTCCCCGTTCAGTGGATGAGGCGCTGGATCTTCTGCGCCAGCATCGTCTTGTCATCGTGGCAGGCTGCACGGATGTCTTGCCCGCCCAGCGGCAAGGGCAGCGCCCCGCCGCCGTGCTGGACCTGTCGGAATTGCCCGCCTTGCAGGGGATCAGCCACGGGCCGGAGGGTTGGCGCATCGGGGCCGCAACGACATGGACCGAGATTGCCCGCGCTGCCCTGCCCCCCGCGATGGCGGGCTTGCAGCAGGCGGCGCGGCAGGTCGGGGCAATCCAGATCCAGAATGCGGGGACAATCGGCGGCAATATCTGCAACGCCTCGCCCGCCGCAGACGGGGTGCCACCGCTGCTGACGTTGAATGCGGAAATCGAGGTTGCCTCGGTCGCAGGTCTGCGGCGGGTGCCGCTGTCTCGGTTCATCACTGGCCCGCGCCGGATCGATCTTGCGCCGGATGAAATTGTCACGGCTGTGGTGATCCCGCAGGATGCTGGCGCGGCGGGCGGGGCTTTCCTCAAACTCGGTGCGCGCAGCTTTATGGTGATCTCTATTGCGATGGTGGCGGCGGTGCTGCGGGTCAGCGCGGGGCGGATCGTGGAGGCGCGCGTGGCGGTCGGGGCCTGTTCGGCGGTGGCACAACGGCTGACCGATTTTGAGTCCGATCTGGAAGGGCGGTCCCTGTCCGATCTTGCAGCCCTGCTGCCCGATCCGGCGCGGCACTTTGCGCCGCTTGCGCCGATCAGCGACGTGCGCGCCACTGCCGCCTACCGGACCGGCGCCGCGCAAGAGTTGTGCCGCAGGGCTTTGCTGCAAGCCGCAAGCGTGGCCGAGGCCGAGGAGAACCGCCCCGATGCCCGCTGATGCCGAAATCCGCTTTACCCTGAACGGCAGGCCGGTCTCGGTTGCCGCCCCGACAGGGGAGCGGCTTTCGGAAACCCTGCGCGAAAGGCTGGGCGCGCGCGACGTCAAGATCGGCTGCAATGCGGGCGATTGTGGCGCTTGCTCGGTTCTGGTCGAGGGCAAGCTGCACTGTGCCTGCCTGATGCCGGTGCAAAAGGTGCAGGGGCGGCTGGTGGAGACTGTGGCTGGTCTGCTGGAAACCGATGCACGGGCGCAGCGGTTGGCCGACAGCTTTCAGAATCATGCCGCCGCGCAATGCGGGTTCTGCACGCCCGGCATGATGGTGGCTTCGGTGGCGCTGTTGCGCGACAACCCCGCCCCTTCCGAGGCCGAGATTACCCAAGCCCTTGGCGGTGTTCTTTGCCGCTGCACGGGCTATCGCAAGATCATTGACGCCGTGGCCGATGCCCCGCACGCGCAGGCTGCGGTGGGTGGTTCTGGCCATGCCGGAGCCGCGATCCGGCGGGTGGATGGCGCGGCCAAGGTGGCGGGGGCCGAAAGCTTTGGCGATGATATTGCTCCGGCAGGCACGCTCGAGATTCTGGTGATCCGCGCGCCCCACCCGCATGCGGCCTTTGCCTTTGGCGATCTTGAGGCGTGGCGCGCCGAACGGCCCGGCCTTGTGGCGGTGCTGACGGCTGCGGATGTGCCGGGGCGCAACGCCTTTGGCGTCATTCCGGCCTTTATCGACCAGCCCGCCTTTGCCGAATCCACCGCGCGTTTTCGCGGCGAGGCGGTGGCCGCCGTGGTCGGCACGCCCGATGCCATCCGCGCGCTGGACCCGACCAGCTTTCCCGTGATCTGGCAGGAACGCGCCGCCGTGCAAGGCATGGCCGAAGCGCAGGCCGAAGGCGCGCCGCTCTTGCATCAGGATCGCCCCGGCAATCTGATGTGCCGCGGTTTTGTCGCCTGTGGTGACGCCGCCGCCGCGCTGTCCGCCGCCGATGTCACCGTCGAAGGCCATTTCTTCAGCGGTTTTGTCGAACATGCCTATCTGGAGCCAGAGGCCGGATTTGCCGAAGTGATCGAGGACCGGATCGAGATTCACGCCTGCACCCAAGCCCCGGTGATGGACCTTGAGTCGATGGCGATCCTGCTGGGAATGGACCGCGCGCGCATCCGCATCGTTCCAACAGCGGTAGGCGGTGGCTTCGGGGCCAAGCTGGATCTGTCGGTGCAGCCCTATCTGGCGATTGCCGCGCTGAAAACCGGACGTCCGGTGCGGCTGGCCTACAGCCGGACCGAGTCGATGCAATCCACCACCAAGCGCCACCCCAGCGACATCCGCCTGCGTCTTGGCGCAACCCGTGACGGTCGGCTTTCCGGCTGCGATTTTCGCGGTGACTTCAATACCGGTGCCTATGCCTCATGGGGACCGACCGTCGCCAACCGCGTGCCGGTCCATGCCTCTGGTCCCTATTTCCTCCCCGATTACCGCGCCGAATCTCGCGCCATTCATACCCATAACCCGCCCTCGGGTGCCTTTCGCGGCTTTGGCGTGCCACAGGCAGCGATTGCGCTGGAGTCGCTGCTGGACGAACTTGCGATCAAGCTTGACATCGACCCGCTGGAATTCCGCCTGCGGAATGCCTTGGACAACGGTGTGCCAACCGTCTGTGGTCAGGTGTTCGCCCAAGGTGTCGGCATCAAACCCTGCCTGACGGCGCTTGCCCCCGCGTGGCAGGCCGAAAGGCTGGCCGCCGAGGCGTTCAACCGCAGTGCAGAAGGCGCGGTGCGGCGGGGTGTCGGGCTGGCCTCGGGCTGGTATGGCTGCGGCAATACCTCTTTGCCCAACCCGTCCACCATCATGGCCCATCTTATGGCGGATGGCCGTATCCTGCTGCATCAGGGCGCGGTCGATATCGGGCAGGGGTCAAATACCGTCATCGCGCAGATCTTCGCCACGGCGCTGGGCGTGCCGGTGGCGCAGATCAACCTGATCGGGGCCGATACCGACCAGACGCCGGATGCCGGAAAAACCTCGGCCTCGCGACAGACCTTTGTGTCGGGCAATGCCGCGCGGCTCTGTGGTCAGGCCTTGCGCGCGCAGATATTGGCGGTGCTGCAAGTCCCGGATCAGGCGGAACTCACCATCGCGGCAGGCCATATCATGGCGCAGGACGGTCCCACCCGCCGCCAAATTGCCCTGAACAGCCTGACAGCGGATGCCGCAGGCCGCGTGTTTACCGCCACCGGCCATTATGATCCGCCAACCAGACCGCTGGACGCCAACGGTCAGGGCGCGCCCTATGCCCAATTCGGCTATGCCGCGCAAATGGCCGTGGTCGAGGTGGACATCACGCTTGGCACCCTGCGGATCTTGCGCTTTGTCGCCGCCCATGATGTCGGCAAAGCGATCAACCCCCTGCTGGCCGAAGGACAGATTCAGGGCGGCGTCGCCCAAGGCATCGGCATGGCGCTGATGGAGGAATATATCCCCGGTCGCAGCGAAAACCTGCATGATTACCTGATCCCCACCATCGGAGACATCCCGCCCATCGAGTCTATTCTGGTCGAGGTGCCGGATGCCCACGGGCCATATGGCGCCAAAGGTCTGGGCGAGCATGTGCTGATCCCGACCGCTCCGGCGCTGCTGAACGCAATCCGGCATGCCTGCGGTGCAAGGCTGACCCACGTGCCAGTAACGCCCGCCACGCTGGCGGCGGCGATCAGGGGGGGCGATCATGTCTGACAGCGCCGCCACCCCGTCGGGAAAGATCCGCTGCGATGCCTGCCCCGTGCTGTGCTACATCGCCGAAGGCCGCGCAGGGGCTTGCGACCGCTATGCCAACCACGGCGGCGCGCTGGTGCGTCTTGACCCTTTGACAATCATCCAGAACACCGTCGAACAGGGCGGCACGGCGGTCGCGTTCTACAGGGGCGATGACGGGCCGGACTGGAACGGCGATCTGGTGCAGGGCGGGCGGCCCTTTGTCACCGCCGTCGGCGCTGGCACCACCTATCCCGATTACAAACCCGCCCCCTTCATCGTCAGCCAGCCGGTTGACGGGGTGGATATGGTTACTGTCGTGACCGAAGGCATCTTCAGCTATTGCGGCGTCAAGGTGAAGATCGACACCGACCGCTTTATCGGCCCCGAACGCGCCATCGTCCGCGTCGAGGGCGAACCCGTCGGCCATGTGATGACCAGCGAATACGGGTCAAAGATGCTGTCACTTGGCGGGGTCGAGCATCTGACCGGCGGCAGCAAGAAAGAGGGGCGCGTGACCTGCGACGCGCTTTTGCACCTGTGCAACCGCAACGCGGTCGAGATGACCATCGATGACGGGGCCAGCCTTGTGGTGCAGGCAGGGCAGCCGCCGATCATCAACGGGGCGGCGGAACGGCTGATGCGGGTCGGCTGCGGCTCGGCCACCATCGGCATGTTTGCCACGCAATGGCTGGGCCATGCCGATGAGGTGGTGGTGGTCGATGACCATATCACCGGCGTGCTGACCGAACACCAGTCCGGCAAGCTGCTGGACCTGCGGCCCAGCGGGATCAGGGTAAAGGGCCGTCGCTCCACTCCGGGCCGGTATTTTCAGGTCGCAGGCTCCGGCACCGGCTGGGGTGGCACCGATGTTGACGATCCGCTGACCATCCTGCGCCCGCCCGATCCGGCAAAGGCATGGCCGGGCTTGCGGCTGCTGATGGTGTCAACCACGGGCGAACAATCGGCCTATTATGTGCTGGATGGTGATCTGCGCCCGGTGCCGACTGCGTTGACGCCGGCCTTGCAGGCCTCGGTTGACCGCATTGCCGAGAACTGCGAGCCGTCCTTGTGTTCGGTGCTGTTCATGGCGGGGGCGGGCGGATCGCTGCGGGCGGGGGTGACGGAAAATCCGGTCATGCTGACGCGCTCGGTGAAACAGGCGCTGACCTTTGTGTCCTGCGGCGGGGCCAAGGCCTATGTCTGGCCCGGCGGCGGTATCACAGTGATGGTCGATGTCTGCGACATGCCAAGCAATTCCTTTGGCTATGTGCCGACGCCCGCGCTGGTGGCCCCGATCGAATTCACCCTGCGCCTGTCGGATTATCTGGCGCTGGGCGGTCACGCCGCCCAGATCCGCCCCGTGGCCGAGGTCTTGACCGATCCCCTGCGCCGCGTTGCGCCGGTTGAGGGTGCTGCCGATCCCTTGGCGCGGCACAACTATGCTTGGGCCAAGGATGAAACGCCATGACGGCGGGCGGGGCCTATGCCGCGCGGCGGCTGGAGGGTGGCACGCGCCTGCATCTGCAGCATGGGCCGATTGATCTGATTATCGGGGCCGATGGCTATCACGCCGATGGGCGCAATCTGGCCTTTGCCGCCGCAGAACGGCACTTTGATGGCCTGCTGGCGGCGCTGGTGCAGGAATTGCCGTTGCTGCGCGCCGCCATGACGCCCGATCTGCCGGACCCCGAAGGCACCGTCGCGCGCCGGATGTATGCGGCAGCGCGGCCCTATGGCAGCGCCGTGTTTTTAACCGCGATGGCGGCGGTGGCGGGGGCGGTGGCCGACGAAATCCTGTCGGCGATGACCCAAGCCGCGCCGTTGCGCCGCGCCTATGTGAACAACGGCGGCGACATCGCGCTGCATCTTGACCCCGACGCGCGCTTTGTCAGTGCCATGCGGGGGCTGGACGGGCGCGATCTGGGCCGGATCGTCGTGAACGGCGGCGATGGCATCGGCGGCATTGCCACCAGTGGCAAAGGCGGGCGCAGCCTGTCCTTGGGCATTGCCGACAGTGTAACCGTGCTGGCCCGCACAGCGGCGGCGGCGGATGTGGCGGCGACGCTGGTCGCCAATGCCGTCGATCTGCCCGGCCATCCCGCCGTGCGCCGCAGCCCCGCCTCGGCGCTTCAGCCCGACAGCGATCTGGGGGAACTGGCCGTCGTCACTGCCGTCGGCCCGCTTTCCCTGCCCGAAGCTGCAACAGCGCTTGCCGCAGGCGCCGCCCGCGCCCAAAGTTATCTGCGCGCGGGCCGCATCGCGGGGACTGCGCTGTTTCTGCAAGGCCAGTCGCTCATGGTCGGGGATCAATTCGGGGCGCTTGCCCAGCTTCAAGAGGTCACAGATGCCGCAAGTTGAGATCCGCAAGCTGTTGCTTGTCATCGAGGAAATCTTTCACGAAGGCGGTCCCGTCAGAGAAGTGCCGCACCGGCGCGGGGCCGCGCTTGCCGTGATCCGCAACCCCTTTGCCGGACGCTATGAGCCGGACATCCAAGGCTTTATGGACGATCTGCGCCCCCTTGGCCTGTCGATGGCGACAAGGCTTGCCGCCGCTCTGGGCGGGGCCGACCAGATCGAGGGCTATGGCAAGGCTTCATTGGTCGGATCGGCTGGCGAGTTGGAGCATGGCGCGCTGTGGCATGCGCCGGGCGGCTATGCCATGCGCGAGGTGCTGAACGGTGCCAAGGCCATCGTGCCATCGTCAAAAAAGGTGGGCGCGATGGGCGCGCGGATCGACGTGCCGATCACCCATATCAACGCCTCTTATGTGCGAAGCCATTTTGACGCGATGGAGGTCGGTCTGAACGACGCCCCGCGCGCCGATGAACTTCTGCTGGCCTTGGTGATGACCACCGGACCACGGGTTCACGCGCGGATGGGCGGGCTTGAGGCGGCGCAGGTCAAAGGGGAGGATGGGCTGAGATGAGTGCAAAGATCCGCAAGATCGGCGTCTGGGTCGAGGAAACCCATCAGGAAATCGGCAAGACCATCGCGCCGCCCACCCGCAAGGCCGTGGCGGCGGCGGTGATCCAGAACCCCTTTGCCGGACGCTATGTCGAAGACCTGACCGAATTGATCGAGATCGGGGCCGAACTGGGCGCGCTGCTGGGCGCCCGCTGTGTTGCGGCACTCGGGATCAGGCCGGATCAGGTTGAAAGCTATGGCAAGGCGGCGATGGTCGGCGAGAACGGCGAGTTGGAACATGCCGCAGCGATCCTGCATCCCAAACTTGGCGCTCCGTTCCGGGAAGCGGTGGAAAAAGGTGCCGCGCTGATCCCGTCGTCGAAAAAGCGCGGCGGCTTGGGGCAGGATCTGGATATCCCGCTGGGCCACAAGGACGCGGCCTTTGTGCGCTCGCATTTTGACGCGGTGGAAATCCGCTTTAACGACGCGCCGCGCGCTGATGAAATCATCGTGGCGCTGGCCATCACCGACAGCGGACGCCCCCTGCCACGCATCGGCGGTCTGCGCGCCGACGAGGCGATCGGCAAGGACGGTCTGCGCTGACGCGATCCGGCGCAGGACCAAGACACAAACGATTTGAAAGGCCAGATGATGACACAGTCCCCCGACAAGCTTGTGATCCGGAATATCGGTCTGATCCTGACCGGCAAAATCGAAGCCCCGATTGCGGATGGCAATTGCGTGGTCGCGGTGGATGGCAAGATCCTTGCCTATGGGGCCGAGAAAGACCTTGATACCGAGGGCGCGACCACAACCATCGACGCGATGGGGGCCACCTTGGCACCGGGGCTGATCGACAGCCATGTGCATCCCGTCATTGGCGATTACACCCCCCGCCAGCAACAATTGAACTGGATCGACAGCACGCTGCACGGCGGCGTCACCTCGATGATCTCGGCGGGCGAGGTGCATATGCCCGGCCGCCCCCGCGACATTGTGGGGCTGAAGGCGATGGCCATCGCGTCACAGCGCTGGTATGAAAATTTCCGCCCGTCCGGGGTCAAGGTGCGCGCCGGTGCGCCGGTGATCGAACAGGGCATGGTCGAGGAAGACTTCAAGGAATTGGCCGCCGCAGGGGTGCGCTTGTTGGGCGAGGTCGGGCTTGGCTCGGTCAAGGATGGCAAGACCGCGCGGCAGATGGTGGATTGGGCGCGCAAATACGGCATTCAAAGCACGATCCACACCGGCGGCCCGTCGATCCCCGGATCGGGTCTGATCGACGCCGATATGGTGCTGGAAACCGGTGCAGACGTGGTGGGCCATATCAACGGCGGCCATACCGCCCTGCCGGATGACCAGATCATCTGCCTGTGCGAAAACTGCTCCAAGGGGCTGGAGATTGTTCACAACGGCAACGAACGCGCCGCCCTGCTGACGCTGAACACCGCGCGCGAATTGGGCAAGCTGGACCAGTTGATCCTTGGCACCGATGGCCCTGCCGGATCGGGGGTGCAGCCCTTGGGGATACTGCGGATGGTGGCGATGCTGTCCAGTCTGGGCAATGTGCCAGCCGAGATCGCCTTTTGCTTTGCCACCGGCAACACCGCCCGCCAGCGGGAACTGGATGTGGGTCTGCTGGAGGCCGGCTTTGCCGCCGATTTCGTGCTCATGGATCAGGCGCAGCATGCGCCGGGCCGGACCCTGCTGGAATCGGTGCAACTGGGCAATCTGCCGGGCGTTGGCATGACGGTGATCGACGGTGTGGTGCGAAGCCACCGCAGCCGCAATACCCCGCCCGCGCAACGCCTGCCGGAAATCGTCGCACCCCGCTGATCCTGCCGACATGACGGCCACGCCGCTTGCAGCGCCGCAGGACGCGAAGGCAAGTTGCGGTGGATCGCAGCCGCAAACGCGGCTTTGCCGCCGTGCGGGGCTTTGTGCCGCATCCCGACGGATGACATTTGCGTGAGACGGCAAGGCTCAGACCAAAGTCCGTATCGAACCGCCTCTGCGCCCGCGTATAGTAAGAAGAATATTGTTAATGGAGTGACCCCATGAAATTCCCGACCAAAGCAATTGTAGCTGGCCTGATGCTGGTTGCCGGCGTTGCCTTTGCCGAAACCGAAGCCACCGATCCGCTGGTGATCGCACAGAAAGACCTGATGAAATCCTTCGGCGGTGCGGCCAAGACGCTGGGTGATTTCGCGGGCGGCAAAACCGCGTTCGACGCCGCCGCCGCCGAGGCTGCAAAGGCCACGCTGGTCGCGGGATCGGCCGAGATCCATGTCAAATTCGAGAAGGCCGGCAGCGATCCGGCCTCGGAATCCAAACCGGAAATCTGGACCAACTGGGAAGATTTTGTAGCCAAAGCCAACGGGTTGAACACCGCAGCCACCGCGCTGGACGCCAGCACGCTGGAAGGTGTGCAGGCGGGCATGGGCGCAATCGGTGGCGCCTGCAAGGCCTGCCACACCGCCTACCGGATGTAAAATCCGCAAGTCTAGTATGTATGAGTAGCAGGCTGGCCCTCGGTGCAAACCGGGGGCCTTTTTCTGTGCGGCGGTTTGGCTTGGCAGGCGAAGGCGGGGGTTTCACACCCCCGCGCGGCCGGGGCCGCGTCCCCCGTGGGATATTTATGCAAAGAGGATCGGGGGGAACGGGGTTGGGCCGTCAGCCGCAGCTGACGCGGCTGATGGTTTCGGCGGCATTGATCTCTATGTTCAGCCGGTCGGGCGCGAAATCCATCGTCACCGCCATGCCGGGGCGGATGATGCGTGTGGGGGTGCCAAAGCGCATGGTTTGCAGCACTGATGCGGGACGACCGACCAAGGATTGCAGCCCCTCTGCGCCGCAGGAGGTGGCAAGGACCGGAGGGGCAGGCGGAACGCAGGCGGCAGGCAGCAGCGCACAAAGCAGGAGGGCAAGGTGGCGGGACATGATCAACCTTTCAGCACAGCACATATCGGGCGCAGGATGCGGCCATCGCCGGACATCTGCGCGTTCAGCCTGTCTGATCGCGGCGCGGTTGTCACGCCATGACCGGTGCAGGCCGTAGCGGTCCGGCAAGTTCTTGGCCATGACAAGCTTGGGATCAGGGCAGGGCGCAAACCCTCGCCCATCGCCGCCAGACAGCGGTAACGCGCAAAAACAAAGGCATCCGCTTGCATGCAATGGGGTCAGCCGATACTGGGTCGGCAGGCGGGCAAATGGGCGAAAGGCTGCATTTCATGTCGTTTCCCGCGTTGCAATTTTTCCAGTCTTGGCACAGCCTTGCCACAAATATCAGGGGAGGGATTATCGATGCGTACCCGCGCCGCCGTAGCCGTTGCACCCGGCAAACCGCTTGAAATCATGGACGTGAACCTTGACGACCCCAAAGAGGGCGAGGTTCTGGTTGAAATCAAAGCCACCGGCATTTGCCATACCGACGAATTCACCCTGTCGGGCGCTGACCCCGAGGGCCTGTTCCCCGCAATTCTGGGCCATGAGGGCGCGGGCGTGGTCATTGCTGTCGGTCCGGGCGTGAAATCGTTGAAGGTCGGCGATCACGTCATTCCGCTTTATACGCCGGAATGCCGCGAATGCCCGTCCTGCCTGTCGCGCAAGACCAACCTTTGCACCGCCATTCGCGCGACCCAAGGTCAGGGCCTGATGCCGGACGGCACCACCCGCTTTTCGATGCTGGATGGCACACCGATCTATCACTACATGGGCTGTTCCACCTTCGCCAACCACACGGTCATGCCGGAAATCGCGCTGGCCAAGGTGCGGGACGACGCGCCCTTCGACAAGATCTGCTACATCGGCTGCGGTGTCACCACCGGTATCGGCGCGGTTCTGAACACCGCTCAGGTGGAAATCGGCGCGAAGGCCGTGGTCTTTGGCCTTGGCGGTATCGGTCTGAACGTGATTCAGGGCCTGAAAATGGCCGGTGCCGATATGATCATCGGGGTTGATCTGAACAACGATAAGGAAGAGTGGGGCCGCAAATTCGGCATGACCCACTTTATCAACCCGAAAGAGATCGAAGGCTCGGTCGTGCAGGCCATCGTCGATCTGACCAAGACCCCCTTCGACAAGATCGGCGGCGCGGATTACTCGTTCGATTGCACCGGCAACGTCAAGGTGATGCGCGACGCGCTGGAATGCACCCACCGCGGTTGGGGTCAGTCGATCATCATCGGCGTGGCTCCGGCAGGTGCGGTGATCGAAACGCGGCCCTTCCAGCTTGTCACCGGTCGGGTCTGGAAAGGCACCGCCTTTGGTGGCGCGCGGGGCCGCACCGATGTGCCGAAGATCGTGGACTGGTATATGGATGGCAAGATCGAGATCGACTCGATGATCACCCATATCCTGAAGCTGGAAGACATCAACAAGGGCTTTGATCTGATGCACGAAGGCAAGTCGATCCGCGCGGTTGTGGTGTACTGATCCTTCCGGCATGACCTTCGGGGCCAGCGTTACGCGCTGGCCCTTTTCTGTTCAAAGGGGATCGTGATGCGCGCAAAAGTGATGTTCACGCTTGCTGCACTTGCCGCGACACCAAGCATGGCGATGCTGTCGGGTTATTATGACAGCGCCGAAAAGATCACCGCCATTCTGCAAAGTGCGGTGGTGGCCGATGCGCTGCGTCAGGCCCCGATTGGCAGTATTGCCAACACCGGCACCGCCCCTGATGGCGCGGATGAATGGACGGTTCGGGTGCAGGAGTGTGATCTGGTTGTCCGCGTGATCGGCCATCCCCCCGAAGGCGTTGGAAAAACCACCTACACGGTCGAAGTGACCACCCCTTGCCAGTAAGGAGCCTGACATGACCCCCGCGCGCAGCATCCCGTTTCTGGCCGTTCTGATCGATGCCGACAACATCCCAGCCCGCCACGCTGCGGCCATTCTGGATGAAATCGCCTCGTTTGGCGAACCGTCCTTGCGGCGGGTTTATGGCGATTGGTCCAGCCAAGCCTTGGGCCAGTGGAAAGAGCAGGCCCGCGATCTGGGCCTTGTGATGCATCAGCAATCCGCCAACACCAAGGGCAAGAACGCCAGCGACATCGGGCTTGTGATCGACGCGATGGACATCCTGCACGCAGGCAAGGTGGATGGTTTTGTGCTGGTGTCGTCAGACAGCGATTTCACCCGTCTCGCGTCGCGCATCCGCGAGGATGGCTTGCAGGTGATCGGTATCGGCGAATCCAAGACCCCCGACAGCCTGCGCAAGGTCTGCAACCGCTTTGTCTTCATTGAAAACATCGTGGGTGGCGGGGCCGAGGCGGCACCTGCCCCCGTGGACAAGGCAGGCAAGCCAGAGCCGACGGCCCCCGTCAAGGAACCCGCCTTCAACGCCATTCCGCTGATCCGTGATGCCATGAAAAAGATCGACCCCGATCAGGACGATTACTCTTTGGGCCAGTTGGGGCAGGTGATCACCCAACTGCACCCCGATTTCGACCCGCGCACCTACGGGTCGGCGAAACTGTCGGACCTGCTGCGGAAAACCGGACGCTTTGAAGTGTTCCAAGGCCAGAACAACAGCATGAAAGTGCGCGACAAGGCTTAGTCCGCGATTTCCACCGTCGCCCAAGTCTCGAAACATACCCCACCGGCCAGCGCCATCACCCCGATGGTGGCGCGACCGCCAAGGCCACGCTCGCGCCCGAATACCTCGACGAACAGATCGGACAGGCCGGACGACACCTTATGCACGTCCTCATATTCCGGCGTGCAAACCACAAAGTTCAGCGTGCGGACAATCGATTTCACACGGTCCAGCGACCCCACCGCCTGCTTGATCCCCCCCAGCACGTTCAACCCCGTGCGCCGTGCGGCGGCATAGCCCTGATCCGTGGTCAGATCCTGCCCCAACCGCCCCTTGTGGGTAATCTCGGTCCCGATCTGCGCCACATGGCCGGACAGGAACAGCAGGCTGCCGATGCGGTGATAGGGCTTCATCGTGCCGTAATCGGCCCCGTAATAGCCCATCACGTCAAAATCGGGGATATCCAGACCCATATGCAGGGCAAGCGCTTCGGGTTGCATGGGGTGTCCTGTAGGCGATGATCCAGACCACAGCTTGCGGGAGCTATGGCAGTCCGTCAACCGCGATCCGGCACTGGCCTTCAGGTTGCCCGTTCCACCTGCAACCAGACCCCGCCTTCGGGGCGCAGCGTCAGGATCATCACAGGCTTCGGCTCTACCCCCGCGATCCGCGAGAACCGGAACCGTGCAAGCAGGGTCGCCAGAATGATCACCGCCTCTTGCAGCGCGAAACTCGCCCCGATGCAGATGCGCGGACCATCGCCAAAGGGCAGATAGGCAAAGCGGTCAATCGCCTTGGGATCGGCAAAGCGCGCCGGATCAAAGCGGTCGGGCTGATCCCACAGCGCATGGTGGCGGTGCAGCGCATAGATCGGCAGGATCACCGTGTCACCGGGCAGAACCTCGCGCCCGCACAGGGTATCGGCGACCTGCGCCGTGCGCGACAGGAACGCGGCTGGCGGATACATCCGCAGCGCCTCGTCCACGATCCGGCGCACCAGCGGCAGGGCGGGCAGATCGGCCACCCCCGCCGCACGATCCCCCAGCACCGCCTGCGCCTCGGCCCGCGCCGCGTCCTGCACATCCTGATCGAACGCGCACAGATACAGCGCCCAAGCCAGCGTGAGCGCCGTGGTTTCATGCCCCGCGACGATGAAGGTCAGCAGGTTGTCGCGCAACTCTGCCGTTGTCATCTGCCGCCCCGAGGCAGGGTCTTCGGCTGCCAGCAGCAGATCCAGCAAATCCGGCACCGGTTGCGCCCCATCGGCCCGCCGCCGCTCAATCGCCGCATCCGCCATCGCCTTCATGTCCCGCATGCCCCCCGCGCTGAACAGGCGGTTGGGGCGCGGCACCCAGGCGGGTGCGCCAAGTATATCCAGCAGCGAAACCTTCGCCGTCTGGCCGATATAAACCTCGATGGCGCGATGCACCGCATCGCGGTCAAAGGCGCCCGATCCGTCGCCGGAAAAGGTGACATCCGAGATAACCTCGAACGTCGCCGTGACCATCTCGGCAAACATATCCGCCCCACGCCCCACCGCCTGCGAAATGCGTTCGGCGGATCGTTCCGCGGCATGGCTCATCACCGGCGCAAGGGCGGCCACATGGCGGTGCGTGAACACAGGGGCCACGGCGCGGCGCTGCCACAGCCATTGCTCGCCCTCGGCCACGAACAGGCTGTCACCGATGGCCGGCGCCAGTATCAGCTTGGTCGTCACCGATTTGGGATAATCCACCACCTTGTCGCGCAAAATCTGCCGCAACGCGCCCGGCTCCATCACCATATGCCAGCGTTTGCCCGTCCGCCCCGACAGGATCGGCGCATGGGTGGCAATCTCGGGGATCAGCTCCAGCACATTGCGCCGCGCCGCCGTCAGCGATCCGAACACCCCCAAGGGCGTCGTCGCCAGCCGCACCCGCGCAGGTTGTTCCGTCCCCGTTTCATCGCGCATGACAGGACATCCCTTCATCATCCGCTGAATATAGGGCGCTTCCGGCCCGTGACAAAGCTGCAAAGGTTGCGCCAATGCAGGGCGCGGGCTATCTGGAGGATGCGGCAGCATCGCCGCGCTTTGGGAATCGGACATATGCGCCTTTTGCGTCTTTTGGCCTGCTGCGTTGGTTTGTCTGTTCTGGCCGCTTGCCAGAACTCTGATCTGGACGAACCGCCGGCTCTGCTGGGTAACTTCGCGCTGGGTTTGAACATCGCCGTCGCTGATAATGTCGAGATGGTCCCGATTTCGCGCCCCACCACGCCCGAGGCGTGGGAAGCTGCGATGACAAAGGCGGTGGATGACCGCTTTGGCCGCTATGTCGGCTCCAAACTCTACAACATCGGCATTTCCATCGACGCCTATGCGCTGGCCCCTCCGGGTGTGCCGGTGGTGCTGAAACCCAAATCGATTCTGGTGATCACCGCCAATATCTGGGACGATGCCGCGCAGAAAAAGCTGAACCCCGAAGGCAAGCAGTTCACCATCTTTGAAAAGATGTCGCCCGAGACTGTGATCGGTTCCGGCCTGACGCAAAGCAAAGAAAAGCAGATGGAGATCCTGTCCTACAACGCTGTCAAGCGTGTCGAGGAATGGTTGCTGGAAAATCCTGAATGGTTCGGCCTGCCGCCGTTGCCGAAAACCACTCCGGCACCTGCGCCTGCAAAGTAACGCATCCGCCGAACAGCGCTTGATTTTCCTTTGCCCAAAGGCTAGATGCCCGCGCGTGTAGCACAGGACCCTATCCCGGGTCCGCAAATGCAAGGGCGCCCGACATGGCAAAGGCAAAGTTTGAACGGAACAAACCGCATATCAACATCGGCACGATTGGCCACGTTGACCACGGCAAGACGACGTTGACGGCAGCGA
>MHZT01000006.1 GCA_001828855.1 Rhodobacterales bacterium RIFCSPHIGHO2_02_FULL_62_130
GCATCGCCCGCAGGGCCGTTCAACCCTGCCGCCGCCGCCTCGCGCAGCGCCTTGACGGCCAGTTGCACAAATCCAAGCGCGTTGTTCGCCAGACCCGCCGCATGGTCATAGGTTTCCGCGCGCACTGAATCCTCGGCGGCAGCAATGGCGCGCGCGGCATAGGTTGTCGCCTCGTTCGCAAGGCGGGTTGCGTCCGGCGAAACGGGTTGCACCTCGACCTGCTGCGGTTGCGCGGATTGCTGTGGCACGGGTTGCGGCCCGCCAGCAGGCGCCGCAGCGGGCGGCATTTGCGCGACCGGAGCCGATTTGGCCGCAGCAATCATCGCTTCAAGCGAGGCCCGCCTTGGCCCGTTGACCGACCGCTCGGGCAGATGCATCAACTCGGCATCGGCAGAGTTGATCTTGCCCAGACACTCCTGCGCGGTGGCCGGATCGATCACCTGCGCCAGCAGGTCCAGCGTGGCATAGCTCAGCATCTGGCGCAGCGCGTAATGCAATGCCTCGCGCTGCATTGCGCCCGCGTCGATATCCACCAGCGTATCACCGATAAACCGCCCGCTGCCGAGACCGGTTTCATTGGCATAGATCTGCTTTTGCAGCGGGATATTGGCGATCACCTCGCCATTGAAGGAATTGGTCAAGGCCAGATCCATGCCGATCAGAATACGGGTCTGGCGAAACTCTGGCCCCACTCCGGCGATCTTGACCGAAGCCCCGCCGCCCGGAATATAGTCAAGGCTGTTGATGCTGCCGGATATAAAGAAATCGGCGGCGGTCTGATCGCCCATAGTCCGCAAGCCCCAATTGCTTTCGGCAATCGGAATATTCGGATCACGGCGGTTGACAACGCGGACACCAGCCTGAAACAGCGCGGATTGCACCATATCGCCAGCGCCTTGCGTTACCATTTTACCGGTTCCGCTGTCGGCGTATTGTTCCTTGCCGGTATTGTCGGCAATAGCACCCACCGCAAAAACGGCGTTTGAAGGGATCTTGCCAGACAGACAGGAAAGCGCCTGATCGAAAGGCGTCTTGATATCCTGAATTGGCGGCCCTTGGATCAGGGAAACATCCTGCGCCCGTCTGGTAATCACGCCCGGCGCACAGCCGATCAGGGCCAGACAACCGGCCATGACCCCCACAGAGTGCAAAAGACTGAACTTACTGGCAGCCATCAGCCTCGGCTTTCACGACGGGGATCAGGACAGCGTAGGCATTGGTGCCGGATGACGGATCATAGACGCTTGCGCCATTTGCATCGGCGTTCAGATATAGGCCGGGCAAAGGATTTGAATTTCCAGCACTAACAGACCCGTCCACGCAGCCCGTGGACTCTGCCGTATTGTCCGCAATCACAGTATTTCCATCACCATTCAGCTCGATGGTGGTGCTTCCGGTATTCATGGCACCGACAGAGTTGGTATTCGTGCCAATTTCATCACCGATATGCAAATCGGCGTTGACTGTGCCATCTCCGGGATTGGTGGTGTCGATATAGTTGTAACGATTGTCGTTGTAGGTATTGTAAACCGAGGTCGGGTCGGTCCCGTTCTCGGCATTGCGGATCATCTGCGCCTGCTGCAAAGCAATGCTGCGGTCACTGGCGGACAGAAACCCCCAGCTGGCCGACCAGTTCTGCCCGCCCCCACTAAAGCCCTGAGCCTGCACAACCTCTGCGCCGGACATGCAAACAAACATGGCCGCAAGCGCAACTATCGATCTGTGCATTGCCGCCACAAACGGCGCGCGGCCATGCATTCTGGATGCCTTAGTTCCCAGCAAGATCTTGCTCCACTTGGGAATATACGGATTGTTGCGTGCTTTGCAGGATGCTTTGGGCATTCTTCAAAGCGTCTTGCGCCTTTGTGCCATTGGCGCTGGCCCCGATCGTTGATCCTGCCAAAGCGACATTGCCATATTGATCGATTGCGGCGGCACCGGTCGTATCGGCAAATACACTGTCATCGACACTTCCCGCAGGCGGGCGCGGCGGTCTTGGCGTGACAGGAACCTCGATATCCTCGCCATCCGGTCCGGTCGAGATTACAGCGGGAATAGTCCCTGCCTTGCAGCGAATGCTCCACGGCTGGCCATACTTTGCAGTATAGATGTCATCGGGAACCACATATCCAACGGGTGCCGTAATGCACTTCACGCGATAGGCTTCATATTTTTGCCCCGAGGCATCAACATAATAGGACGTATCGCCAGAGCAACCAAGCACGGCCACACCGACGGTCACAAGGCTGGCAACAATGCATGCTTTCGACATAAGAACCTCCGTTGGATAATTCTTCGTATGCCATCAATCATGCACGCGCACTCGATCATCAGGGTAATCGGAGGGCGCAAATGATATAGTCGCAGCCAAGCCTATCCTTGGCGCTATCTCTCGATATAAACTTATGACTTTATTGAATTCGAACCGTGAAAATGTAAGATATTGCGTCTTCTTACAATATGAAAATCCCCGATATAGACTCCGCCCTTGAAAACCAGACCGCGTGCTGTGGCGTAAGGCGCGGATGAAACCATCAGGCCTTGTGAAAATACTTGTGACCCACAACGGCTTGGTTCTGTTTTGAATTGACATCCGGCGCGATGCGGCAGATAGGCATGGCTGTAAGATTTGGTAAGATTACCGAGTTGTTCTTCTTATAACCTACCAGACCTTGACCCGCCGGCCTTGCCGCGCGGGTCTTTTTTCTGCTTAGCGCATCTCGTCGGGATTGACCAAGGCCACGGCACCGCCAATCGCCACGGGAACCAGCAGTCTATAGCCAACATTGCGAACCGAAGCGATGGCACGCTCGTCCTCAAGGACATTGGCAATCTTTTTGCGAAGCCGGGTGATGCGAACCTCAAGCGTGGCAAGCGACGGTGTATTGCGCGCGCCAAGGATCGCCATGACCTGCTCATAGGGCAGAATGTATTCCGGCGCGGTGGCAAGGGCCTCGAACAAGGTGGCCTCGCTGGAGGTGATCGAAACCTCTCCCGACGGGCCGGCCAGCAAAAGCCGCGCGGGGTAGATCGTCAATCCGCGTGGCGGCGGCACGGGGGCGGAAATCCGGCGCATCATCGACTTGATCGCAGCAAGGATTTCCCTGCGGTCACAGGGCTTTTGCAGATAGATATCGACGCCCGTATCATAGCCTTGGGTGCGAACCTCGGTGCCAGAGCGCACAGTCAGCACGATGATGCCCGCTTCGGGAGAGCGGGCGCGCAGACGGGCAGCAAAGGACATGCCGGATTCCCCCGGCAGGTTCAGATCCAGCAGATAGACCGCCCCCACCATCCCCGCCGCCTCATAGGTCTCGACCGAAAGGAAGCCGGTGGCGTCATAGCCCTCGGATTGCAGGTCTTCGACCAGCAACTCGTTCAGATCGGGGTTGTCCTCGATCACAATGAACTTCATGCCAGATCTCCAAGCGTGATCCATGTCGTTACAATCCCGTTGCTGACGTCCATATCCACATGCCCGCCCAAGGTGCCGACCACATCACGCGCGATGAACAACCCAAGCCCCGAACCGCTCAGGCCCAGCACCCGGTCATCCCGATAAAATTTGTTGAAAACCTTGCTGACATCCGGTGCTGCGCCGGGCATGTGCGGGTTCTCGACCGCAAAACGATAGCCCGAAGCCGGAACAGGCGGGCCAAGCCGCAGGGTCACCTGTGCGCGGGCGGGGGCATATTTCAGCGCGTTGTCGATCAGATGGGCAAAGGCCAGACGCACCAGTTCGGGATCACTTTGGATCATGGCCACGGGCGGCAGATCAAGCATCACCGGACGGCCCTGCGTGTCGAACTGCGCCAGCGCGTCTTTAGCCAGGGCGACCAGATCACAGCGGGCCGGTGTCGGCTTCCATCGTGCGGATTCGATGCGCCCGACCTCGACACAATGCTGCATCACCTGATCAAGACTGGAAATCGCGCGGTCAATCCGCGTGGCATTGCGCGCCGATAGCGGTTCCTTGGCGGTCGCAAGCCGGATGATCGACAGCGCCGTTGCCACCTCATGCGCCAGCATCCATGTCAGGTTGCGTTGGGCCAGCGCAGTTTGCGCCTGCGCCTCGGCCTCTGCGTTCAGTGCCACGACGGCCGCTTGCGCGGCTTCGGCCGCCCGGCGCGTCCGCAGCGCCAGAAAACTGAGCATCGACAACACCAGCACAAAGTTAAGCAAACCCTGCACCTGAACCGCATAGATCGAATAGCGCCCCGCTATGCCTATTCCCGCTGCGGGCAGCAGCCAGATCAGGATAGACAGGCCGTAAATCGTGTAGACCGCGCGCAGCCCTTGCAAAGACAGATGGGCCGATGTGCGCGCGGTAAAGGCCAAAGCCGCAAGAAACAGCATCGAGAAGGTCGACAGCAGCATCGACAACCCAAGCCCGAACGTCTCATCGTAAAAGACATTGATCAGTAGGCTTGCGATCTGGATCATGGCCATCGCTTGCCCGATCAGCAGCATTCCACGCGCCGGAGCGAACCTTCGCAGCAGTTGCAGGTGAAACAACGTGTTCAGAATACCCGATCCGATGGTCAGCACCGAGGTCAGGCCATGGGTCGCCAGCATCGGCAAAGCCACCGAGACATAACCGGAAAAGCTGGCCGTCATCAGCGTATAGGTCAGATGGCTGGCGGCAAACCACAGCAACACCGTGTCGCCCGAGTAGAAATACAGCCCGATCGACAGGGCAAGCGCGGTAATCATCAGGCCGTAGAACAGCGCCTGAATTACGCCCATGCGAAACAGCCGCGCATAGGCTTCGCCTTCGGGAACAAGATCAACCAGCATGGCCGAGGTGCCGCTTGTCTGCACCCGCAGATAGACCGTCTGCGCGGCTGTGCCGCTCTCGGGCATCACAAAGCCAAGCAGCGGCGATTTCCAGGGACGATCCCTGAAGGCAAGCCTGTCACCCGAGCGGGTCTCGCTCCAGCCGCCGTGCGGATCGGGGATAAACAGGCTGATCCGGTCAAGGTTGGGAACCCCGACGGTCAGGATCAGGGGAACCTCTGCCGGTTTGGGCGCAAGCGTCAGCCGAAGCCAGTGGGCATCTTTGGAATACCCCCGTGTAAGGATCGGCGCCACCGCGCTAAAGCTGGCCGACCGCGCCACCTGCGCCACAGTCATCTGACCGCCCGGATCGGCAAAATAGCCGATCGACCGGATCAGACCGTGCTGCGACCGCGGCGCATGGGGCGAAAGCGAAAGGGACAGCGCCAGCAGCACCGCCGCCACACAAGCACAGACAATGGCCCAAAGGGGCCAGCCAGCGGCAAGACGGCGGCCAACAAGCATCACGGCCTTGCCCCGCCCGATTGCGGCTTTGTCAGCCCGCAGGCCGCATCAGGTCTCTGCGTGTACGGCTTGCGTCGCCAGCTTGGCAAAGGGCGCATAATCCCGATGCCAGATACGGACGGCATCGGTGCGGTTTCTCGCGCCAAGCTGCTTGAAAATTGCGCGCACATGCATCTTCACCGTGCTGAGCGGCATGGCCAAAGCGATTGCAATATCACTGTTGGACTGGCCCGCTGCGATCATCCGAATGACGCGGTTTTGATTTTTCGACAGAATCGGGATGTCAATCGCCACCGCTCCCGCGTTTTGAACGGGAAAAGCGGTGCCGCCAAGACCCAGCCGCCGCATCAAACCGATAACTTCCGATATGCCGAAAGACTTGCTCAGCAGACCTGCCCCACCCGAAGCCTGCACCAGTTCGGCCATGTCATGCGTGATCCGGTCGGTCAGGATGGCAACCGGCGCCTTTTGCAACGCCACCATGCGCCGCAGCCCGTCATAGCCGTTCATGCCCTGCATGTCGTAATCCAGCACGATCAGATCAACCGGATCGGCCATGCTGGCCAGTCTCAAAGCGTCATCAAAACTGGTTGCGGTCCGAACTGCCATGGACTCATCACGGACAAGCGCATCCGCAAACATTTCAAGAACCATCACATGATCATCGGCAAGGATCACACGCATTCCAGCAACCTCTGTGCCGTTTACCGGCATTACATTGGTGCGTCGGTCTGACCGAATGTCGGATACATGTATCGTCATCGCATCGCTCCAAAAGACTCGCGCCCGGAAACCCTGCGCGTTGAAGCGTAAGAAATAGGTAAGATTTATACAAAGCGTTTTGAAAAGTTGTCAAAAAATGTGAAAATTTGACCTGACGGTCCACTTTCCTACAGCGCAACCCAAGATGGAATCAGGCCTAGACCACGAAGGAATAGCCGGTGCCATGCACCGTGCGGATATAGGGCGTGGTGCGCGGCAACGCCGGAGGAAGCTTGCGCCGCAAACGGCTGACCAAACCATCAACCGCACGATCCGATGCCACCCAATCGCGGCCCTTCATCTTGGCCATGATCTGCTCGCGGTTCAGCACTGCGCCGCGCCGCCGCAGCAGGGCCAGCAACAGATCCAGTTCGGCAGTTGTCAGCGAGATCTCGTCACCATCCGGCCCCCAGACACGCCGCGCGGTAAAGCTGATCTTGTAGCCGTCAAAGCTGACATCGATCACATCCGCCGCATCCTCGGACGCGATGGTCTCGGTGCCGTGGTCCGGCCTGCGCGCGATGCGCCGGTGAACCGCGTTCACCCGCGCCACCAGTTCGCGCATGCGGAAAGGCTTGGTGATATAATCATCCGCGCCTAACTCCAGCCCCAAGACCTGATCCGTCTCGTCATTGCGCCCCGACAGGATGATCACGCCGCAACCGCCCCGGCTTTGAAATTCCTTCACCAGAGCCAGACCGTTGCCGTCGGGCAAGGACAGGTCAACAATGAACACCTCGGCGCGGCTGGTATCAAGCGCCCGCAACTCGGCCACGGTGCCAGCCGTGCGAACCTCGTAGCCGGCAGCGGCCAAAGCCGTTGACAGCATCGCAAGGATTGCGCGTTCATCATCAATGGCAACAACAAGCGGCAATACCATGGCGGCGACGTTCCAAGTCCTTTGACATATTCGTGGTGGGCTGACTTGTGGACGCGACGCCCCGATGTCAAGATATTGAAACGAAATCGCCACAGTCAGTTTATGCATAAAGGAATACAATCTTTGCATAATCCCCCCGCACCGGCAATGGATATCACCACACAGGCGGTTGCGGTGTTGCGTCTGGCGCAAGGCGGCACGGTGCTGGATGCCAACCCTGTAGCGCAGGCGTTGCTCTCGGATCTGGGTCAGGCGAACCTGATCGGACTCCCCTTGTCCAAGGCGCTGCCATGGGCGGAGGCTGCTGCGATTGCGGCCTTGCTGGACATGGCGCGCGCAGGTCAGGCGTGCAGCCTGCATCTGGCAGGGAATTGCCCGACGCATACCCCGATCCGGCTGGAAGCCACGCTTTTGCCGCTTGGCGATGGCAGCGGCGAAACCATGTGCAGCCTGCGCGAAATCACCCCGCCCGCCCTAGGGCAAACGGCACAAGACCTGCTGCGCGGTCAGGCCCTGACGGTGCTGGATACCATAAGCGAAGGCGTGCAGGCCTTGGCGCGGGATGGCAAGCTTTTGTATCAGAACGCTGCGGCGGCAAGGATGTTCGAGATCGGACTGGATAAGCTTGGCGTCATGCAGGTGCATGATGTCCTGCATCACAGCCATCCCGACGGCACGCCCTATGCACAGGAGGATTGTCCGATCCACCAGACGGTCCGCGATGGAAAACCGCGTCATATTGTTGACGAAGTCTTCTTTCGGGCCAGCGGAAGCGCCTTTCCCGTGGAATATTCGGTGCTGCCAGTGCCGGATACGCGGCTGACCGCAGATCAGGCCCCCGATCAGGTCTCGCATCTGGGTGCCATCCTGTCGTTCCGCGATGTCACAGACCGTAAATTGGGCGAAGCCCTGCGCCAGCTTGAAATCGACCATCTTGACGCGGCGGGCCACGAAGTGACCAACGGCGCGGGCCTGCGACTGGTTGCGGAAACCATAGACAGGATGTTGCCCGCCTTTCGTTCGGCCATCATGGTGGTGGGCGCGGATGGCAAACTGCACGGGTCCGCAGCGCCCCATCTGCCCGCCGCCTATATGGCAGCCCTTGATGGCCTGCCCATCGCCGAAGCAGCCGGAGCCTGCGGAACCGCCGCCTTTCGCAAAAAGCCGGTATTTGTGACCGATACTCAAAGCGATCCGCTGTGGCACGATCTGCGCGATCTGGCACAGCAGCACCATCTGGGGGCGTGCTGGGCCACACCGGTGATCGGATTGCATGGCGATGTTCTGGCGGTCGTCAGCCTCTATTCCGACCGCCCCCGCCAGCCCACGGTGCAAGACAGCGCCATCATGTCCCGCCTTGGCACCTTCCTGCAAAACCTGATCGAAAGATCCCAGCAGCGCCGCGCCCTGCGCGAAAGCGATGCGCGCTACGAGGATATTTTCCACCTCGCTCCGGTGTCGATCTGGGAATACGATATCAAGGACGAGCTTGCCCTTGTCCGGCGCTTGCAGGCGCAGGGCGTCTCTGACCTTGCCGCCTATCTGGATGCCCATCCCGACGTGCTGACCGAGGCTTTCGGCTATCACCGCGTCAAACAGGTCAACGCCCATGCACTTGCGCTTTACGGCGCGAAATCGCTGGAAGAACTGTCAGACGGCTTTCATGCCGCCGCCAATACCGCCGAATTCCGCGCGGTCTACCGCGACTACCTTGTTGCGCTTGCCGCCGGAAAGCCGCGCTTTGTGGCCTCTGGCACCGCCTACCGGCTGGACGGCAGCGCCTTTCAATGCCTGACCGAAATGAGCCTGCCCCAAGGCAATTCCACGCGCGTGCTGATGGCCGAACTGGACGTGACCGAACAGGAAACCATCGGCCGCCGCTTTCACTCGATCATCCAGACCACCGCCAATGCCGTGTTTGACCATGATCTGCGCGACGACACCTTCTGGTGGAGCGAAGGCCTGATGACAAGCTTTGGCCATGATCCTGCGGCCTTGGCGGGCAGCACGGACCAATGGGCCGCGCTGGTTCATCCCGACGATCTGCCGAAGGTGCAAGAAATTCTGGCACAGGCGCGCAAGACGCCTGACATGATCGTCCGCACCAGCTATCGCTTTCGTCGCGGCGACGGCAGCTATGCCCATATCGAAGAGCGCGCGCGGGTTCTGACCGACGCCGCGGGCAGGCCGCAACGCATGATCGGCACTCTGGTCGATGTGACCGACCGCGCCATGGCCGAACAGCGCTTTCGCATCGTTGCCGAGAACACCTCGGATGTGGTGTTCGAAAGTGATCGCAGCGAAGATCGGCTGTGGTGGAGCGAGGGTTTCCGTACGACCTTTGGCCATGATCCCGAAACGGCCGCGCATAATGTTGCGGCTTTTATGGAGCTGATCCACCCCGATGATCTTGACCGGCTTATCGCGCTGAATGCGGCATGGGAACGCGCTCCGGCCTCACGGTTTCGTGCCGAATACCGCCTGCGCCGTGCCGACGGACGCTACGCCAATGTCGAGGTCCGCTCACGCAGGGTCTTTGACTCTTCCGAAGGGCCAGCCCGCGTTGTCGGCGCGCTGATCGATATCACCGAACGCAAAGCCATCGAAGAGCGCCTGCATCTGGCGGTCAAGGTCACCTCGGATGTGATCTGGGACATGGACCTTGTGGCGAACTCCATCTGGTGGAGCGATGGGCTTTGCGACAAATTGGGCATCGCCGAAGCCGCCCTCTCCTCTGATCCACAGGTCTGGCGCAACATCATCCATCCCGATGACCGAGACCGCGTAACCAAGGACTTTGCGGCCACAGTGGCAGGCAGCACCGATCTTTGGGCGGACGAATACCGCTTGCTACATGCTGACGGGCATTTCGTCACCGTGCGCGACACCGCCCGCATCCTGCGTGACAGCGCGGGGGTGGCCTATCGTGCGGTGGGGGCCATTGTCGATCTGACGCAGACCCGCCAGTTGGAGGCCCAGTTGGCCCGCGCGCAACGTCTGGAAACCGTTGGCCAGCTTACGGGCGGAATCGCGCATGATTTCAACAACCTGCTGGCGATTGTGATGGGAAGTGCCGATCTGTTGCTGGATCGCGTCCCCCCCGAAGGCGAAAGCACCGAAATGGTCCAGATGATCCTTGCAGCCGCCGAAAGAGGCGCTGCGCTGACCGACCGTCTGCTGTCATTCGCCCGCCAACGATCCTTGTCGCCGCAGGTGGTCGCCCCTGCCGCCGTGATCGAGGCTTTGGTGCCAATGCTCAAACGCACGCTGGGTCCGGGGATCGAGGTGCAACTGTCGTTGCAGGCCCCCCCGATGGCGACGCTGGATGTTGCCCAGCTTGAAAACGCCCTGATCAACCTGTGTGTCAACGCCCGCGATGCCATGCCCGACGGCGGCACCTTGCGGATTGGCGCAACCGGCGTGACCCTTGCCGAGGCCGAGGCACAGCGGATACCGGATCTGGCTGCGGGAAGTTATGTTCTGGTCACCGTGGAAGACAGCGGGACCGGCATGTCCGAGGCCACGCTTTCCCATATTTTCGAGCCGTTCTTTTCAACCAAGGATGTCGGGAAAGGCACCGGCCTTGGCCTGCCGATGATCCACGGCTTTGTGCGGCAATCCGGCGGCGGCATTCACATCGACTCGCAGCTTGGCCACGGCACAACCGTCCGCCTCTATTTCCCCGCTACCCAAGACATCACCGCAACCGCACTTTCGCCGCGCAAACTGCAAGACGCCACGCCGCGCCACGGGCATATCCTGTTGGTCGACGATGACGAGTTGGTGCGCGTGCAGACCCGTCACAGCCTGATCAGCCTGAACTGTCAGGTCACCGAGGCCGCTTCGGCGCATGAGGCCATCAAACTGCTGCAAGACGGGCTGCAGGTTGATCTGATCCTGTCGGATATCATGATGCCCGGCGGCATGGATGGCCGTCAATTCGCCGCACAGCTCAAGGTCAGCCATCCCGATTTGCCCGTCTTGCTGACCACAGGCTATAGCAAGGGTTTGTCCGACGCCCCGTCAACGCCGCCGATCCTGTTCAAACCCTATCACCTTGAAGACCTTCGGCGGCACCTTGCCGCGCTTTTGCCCGCCTAAAGCAACAAATAGGCGCTGGTCTCGGGTTCAAAGCCGCAGATGACCTGCCCTTGTGCAAAAGCGTCCTGCAAGGCGGCCCGCACCCGCAAGCGTTCAGATGCCGCAAGGTCGGGATCGCGATCAAGCAAATCCGCGAAATCGAACGGAATTTCCACCCGCGCCGCCTTGCCCTGCTGCGCGGGCGTCAGGCCGCTCTGACCTGCGGCACAGGCCTGCACCGCGTCCGAGTTGAGCCGCCATTCGGCCAGCAACCGGTCTGACGCGGTTCCCTTGTTGATCCCCTCCATCGCGCCGTAATAGTCGGGCAAATAGGTAGAAACCTGCGCACCCAACCGCGTGATATTCATCAGGGCATTGACGCGGCGCAGCGGATCATAGGTCCAGCGCACCAAAGTGATCCCGCGGGCAAGGCACCAGTCACGCTGATACCATTTCAACCGTGGCCCAATCCCACGCCCGCGCGCGCTGTCCAGCACCGCCAGACGGTGCGAATGTTGCACCACCGCCGTGACAGTGGGAAAGCCGAAGATATAGCCCAAAAGCGCGCCATCCTCGAAGGCACCGGCCACCAGACCGCCCTCGGCCTGAATGACCATCATCAGATCGGCAGGATCTTCCTTGTCACCCTCACCCCAGACCGCGCGCTGCAAGGCTTCAGCCTGCCGGAACTCATCCATTCCGGCAAGATCACGCAATATCAATGTCATGCGCGAAAATCCTCAGAACTTAGGGTAACTGCGGCAAGGTAGTCGCGATCCAGCGTCACCCCAATTCCCGGTCCCTGCGGCACAGGCATCCGTCCCGCCTTTGCTTCCAGCTTTTGCTCGACAATATCGCGCGTGAAATAGCGGCTGGCGGACGAGGTATCGCCCGGCTTGGTGAAGTTCGGCAGGGTGGAGAGGTGGATGTTATGCGCGCGGCCAATGCCGGATTCCAGCATCCCCCCACACCAGACCGGCACATCAAAGGCCGCACACAGATCATGAATGCGAAGGCTGTCGACATAACCGCCCGACCGGCCCACCTTGATATTGATCACCCGCCCCGCCCCAGATTGCAGCGCCTTGCGGGCAATCGCAGGGGTCTTGATGCTTTCGTCCAGACAGATCGGCGTCTGCATCCGGCTTTGCAGCACCGCATGATCGTGGATGTCATCCCAGGCCAAGGGCTGTTCGATATAATCCAGTCCGAAATGATCCATGCGCTGCAGCAGCCCCATATCCGCCAGCGTATAGCAGGAATTGGCGTCAACCGTCAGATGCGCCATCGGAAACTCATCCCGCACCATCCGCAGCAGGTCCAGATCATGCCCCGGCTTCACCTTCAGCTTGATGCGCTTGTAACCCTGCTCCAGATGCGCCCGCACCCGGTCCAGCGTGGTCGGGATCGGCCCGATCCCAAGCGATACCCCCACATCAATCGCATCCCCCGCCCCGCCCAGCACGGTCTGCAACGGCAGGTCCAGCGATTTCGCCCACAGATCCCAGAACGCCATCTCGACCACAGCCAGAGTCATGCGATGCCCGCGCCACGGCGTCAGAACGCGGTGCAAGGCCTGCGGATTGGCGAAAGCTTGCCCCACGATCTGCGGCAGGATCACCTCGCGCAGCAGCGCCATGCCGCCCGCGATGGTTTCATCCAGATAATCCGGCAACGGGTCCATCACCGCCTCGGCATAGCCCTCGATCCCGTCGGCGCGCAGCGTCAGCAGCGGGAAAATCTTTTCATGCATGGTGCCGGTGGCGATGGTAAAGGGCGTGACCAAGGGCAACCGCACCAGCCGCAATTCGGCGCTGTCGATGCGAAGGGGAAGGCGTGTCATCGTGGGACTTTCTGCAAGCTGTTGCGGTCATGCTAAGCCAAGCTACAAAAGGCGGCAAGCTTGCCCCCGAAGTGCCAAGCGCGCTTTACGACAGCCCCGCCCTCGTCTAATCAGGACGTCAGCACGAAAGGCCGAAAATGCGTATTCTGATTACCAATGACGACGGCATCAACGCCCCCGGCCTTGAGGTTCTGACCCAGATCGCCACCGAAATCGCCGGACCAGAGGGCGAGGTCTGGACGGTTGCCCCCGCCTTTGAGCAATCCGGCGTCAGCCATTGCATCAGCTACACCCACCCGATGCTGATCGCCAAGCTTGAACCCCGCCGCTATGCCACCGAAGGCAGCCCCGCCGATTGCGTGCTGGCCGGTATCTTCGACGTGCTGGAAGGGGCCAAGCCCGATCTGGTGCTGTCGGGGGTGAACCGTGGCAACAACTCGGCGGAAAATGTGCTGTATTCCGGCACCATCGGCGGCGCGATGGAGGCGGCGCTGCATGGCATCCCCGCAATTGCGCTGTCGCAATTCATGGGGCCGCTGACCAATGATCTGGCCGACCCGTTCGAGGCCGCGCGCGTGTATGGCGCCGCTATCGTGCGGAATCTGTTGAAAAACGGGCTGTGGGACGGCATCGACTACCGCATCTTCTACAACGTCAACTTCCCCCCTGTGCCTGCCGCCGTCGTCAAGGGTCACAAGGTGGCCGCCCAAGGCTTCCGCCGCGACACCGCCTTTTCGGTCGCGCCGCAACTGTCTCCCACGGGTAAACGGTTTCTCTGGATCAAGGGCGGCCCGCAGCAAACCCCGACCCTACCCGGCACCGATGCGGCCGTGAACCTTGAGGGCTATATCTCGATCACGCCGATGCGCGCCGATCTGACAGCGCATGACCGGCTGGCCGAGTTGGCGGTGGCTCTGGGATGACGGAGGACGGCTTGCCAGACGATGAGACGGCAGCCGAACGCAAGATGCGCTTTCTTTTTGCCCTGCGATCCCGAGGTGTGACCGACATCCGCGTTCTGACCGCGATGGAGCGGATCGACCGTGGCCATTTCGTGCGCGGCCTGTTTGCCGAACGCGCCTATGAGGATATGCCGCTGCCCATCGCCTGCGGGCAGACCATCTCGCAGCCTTCGGTCGTGGGTCTTATGACGCAGGCACTGAACGTGCAGCCCCGCGATACGGTGCTCGAGGTTGGCACGGGGTCCGGCTATCAGGCCGCGATCCTGTCGCAGCTTGCCCGCCGCGTCTATACCGTGGACCGCCACCGCCGCCTTGTGCGCGAGGCGCAGGATGTGTTCCGCGATCTGGGGCTGGTCAATATCGTCGCAATGGCCGCAGATGGCAGCTTTGGCCTGCCCGACCAAGCCCCCTTTGATCGCATCATCGTGACTGCCGCCGCCGAAGACCCTCCGGGGCCGCTCTTGGCGCAGTTGAAGATCGGCGGTATCATGGTGGTCCCCGTGGGACAGTCCGATACCGTGCAGCATCTCATCAAGGTGACGCGGCACGAGACCGGCTATGACTACGAAGAACTTCGCCCCGTGCGCTTTGTGCCACTGGTCGAAGGGCTTGGGACTGAATGATCTACGCGTCGGGACCAACCCGCACCATTTGAACGAGGCAACTGCATGACCCTTTTCCCCCTGACCGCAAAAAGCTTTCCCGCCTTCGGCCTTATGGCCAGCTTGCTGCTGTCAGCCTGCGCCAATGCGCCCGCGCTGGATTGGGATTTGCGGTCTGCCGGCACCGGCCTGAACACCTCTGCCGCCGTGCGCGAGGCGGGGCCGCGCCCTGCGGCGGATGCCAATGGCGTGATCTCCTATCCCGGCTATCAGGTTGCCGCGGCGCGGCGCGGCGATACCGTGGCCTCGGTTGCGTCGCGCGTCGGGCTACAACCCGATGCGCTGGCGAAATACAACGCCCTGCGCCCCAATGACAGCTTGAACGAGGGCGAGATTCTGGCCCTGCCCAGCCGTGTTTCCGCAGCCCCCGCAGGCAGCACCGGATCGGTGATCGGCGCTGCCGGATCAGGCGGCCCGATTGACGTGACCACCATCGCCACCACAGCACTTGACCGCGTTGGCACCGCGCCCGCCGCCCCCTCCAAGCCCGCAAGCGGGGCCGAACCCGTCCGCCACCGCGTCGCGCGCGGCGAAACCGCATTCTCGATTGCACGCAGCTATAATGTCTCGGCCAAATCGCTGGCCGACTGGAACGGTCTGGGGTCCGATCTTGCGGTGCGCGAAGGCCAATATCTGATCATTCCGGTCGCAGGCGCCCCCGCGCCCTTGGTGGATGCCTCGGCCCCCGGTTCGGGCTCGCAAACGCCCCAGCCGCCCTCGGCCAAGAAACCGCTGCCCGATGAGGATGTTGCCCCTGCTGCAACCAAGCCGAAAGAGGTTCCGGCCTCGCCCGATATGGCGGCGGACCGCACCACCACGGCGCAGTTCGCCATGCCGGTCGCGGGCAAGATCATCCGTGGCTATGTGAAAAAGAAGAATGACGGCATCGACATCGCCGCCGCCGCTGGCACGCCCGTCAAGGCCGCCGCCGATGGCACCGTGGCCGCCGTGACCAAAGACACCGAAGGCACGCCGATTGTGGTGATCCGCCACGCCGACAATATCCTGACGGTCTATGCAGGGGTGGACGGTGTAAAGCTGGCCAAGGGCGCTGCGGTGAAACGTGGTCAGGTCATTGCAACGGTGCGCGCGGGCAATCCCGCATTCCTGCATTTCGAGGTGCGGAAGGGCGTCGATTCCGTCGATCCGATGCCCTATCTGCAATAGGTCTAGGCCTCGGACACCAGCACCTTGTCGATCCGCAACCCGTCAAGGTCGATCACCTCGAACCGATAGCCCGACACGGTAAAGGCATCGCCCTGCTTGGGCATGCGGTGCAACTGGTGCAGCACCAGCCCCGCCATCGTGTCATATTCCCCGGCCAGAGTGCGCGGCAGGCCCATGCGGTCGCAGAATTCATCCGCAGGCATCCAGCCCGACACCAGCAGGCTGCCATCCTCGCGCGTGACCAGTGCCGGTTCATCGACATTGGACGAGCTGACCGCCCCTGTAATCGCGCCCAGCACATCATCGGTGGTCAGCAGGCCTTCAAAATGGCCGTATTCGTCATAAACCAGCGCCATGTGATGCGTGGTGGAATGCAAAACCTCCATCACATCCAGCGCATCGGCCATGTCCGACACCACCGGCACATCCTGCAACAGCGCCCGCAGATCCAGCGCATCCCGACGCGACACCACGTTAAAGCAATCGGACAGCGTCACGATACCCACCACCTCGCCCGTGGCACGGCTTTGCACCGGCATCTTGGGGCGGGCGATCTTGCGGATTGCGGCAACGGCTTCGGCCGAGGTCGCCTCAAGCTCCAGCATCTGGACCTCGTGGCGCGGGGTCATCAGGGCGCGGGCCGACCGGTCGCCCAGACGCATCACCCCCGCCATCATTTCGCGTTCCTCATCCTCCAGAACGCCGCCCTCATGGGCTTCGGTCAGCAGGGTGTGAACCTCTTCTTCCGTCACCTTGTTGCCACCTACGCCGCGCTGGCCCATCAGCCACAGCACCGCGCGGCCCGAATGTTCCAACAGCCAGACCAAGGGCGCCGCCACACGGCTGAGTAGCGCCATCGCGGGGGCAACCCGCATGGCAAGCCCCTCGGGATCGCGCAGCGCCAGTTGCTTGGGAACCAATTCGCCAATAATCAGCGACAGATAGGTCAGCGTCACGACGACGCCGCCGACGCCAAAGGTCGCGGCCCAATCGGCAGGCACGCCCTGCGCCGTCAGAAACCCCGTCAGGCGCGCGCCCAAGGTCGCCCCCGAAAACGCGCCCGACAGCACACCGACAAGCGTGATGCCGATCTGCACGGTTGACAAGAACCGCCCCGGATTTTCGCCCAGCCGCAGCGCCGCCGCCGCACCACGGCTTTTGCCCTCAAGCGAGCGCAGCCGCGCAGGCCGTGCCGAGACAATGGCCATTTCAGAAAGGGCCAACACGCCGTTCAACAGGATCAGCGCAACTACGATCAGGATTTCTATCAGCATGGCCGCAAGATCAGCCCTGTTGCCGCAAATGGCAAGAGGTTACAGCCGCACAGAATGCCGCGCCGCCAGATCGCAGAAGAATTGCCACGCCACCCGCCCCGAACGTGACCCGCGCGTGGCCTGCCATTCAATCGCCTCGGCGCGCAGAACATCATCCGCAACCTGCACGCCGTAAGCCGCCGCATAGCCGCGGATCATGTCCAGATATTCGTCTTGCGAACAGGGATGGAACCCCAGCCACAGCCCGAACCGGTCTGACAACGATACCTTCTCCTCAACCGCCTCGCCGGGGGTAATGGCGGTTGATCGTTCATTCTCGATCATATCGCGCGGCATCAGGTGGCGGCGGTTCGAGGTGGCATACAGCAGCACATTGTCAGGCCGCCCTTCGATGCCGCCATCCAGCACGGCCTTGAGCGATTTGTAATGCTGGTCGTCATGGCTGAACGACAGGTCATCGCAGAACAGGATGAACCGCGCATTGCTGCGGCGCAGATGCGCCAGCAACCGCTGCACCGAGGGCAGATCCTCACGCGACAGTTCCACGATCTTCAGATCATGGCCTTCGGCCCGCACCGCCGCATGCACCGCCTTGACGAGGGACGATTTCCCCATCCCCCGCGCGCCCCACAACAGCGCGTTGTTGGCAGGCAATCCGGCTGCAAAGTGCCGCGTGTTCTCCAGCAGCGTATCGCGCGACCGGTTGACCCCGATCAGCAGGCTGATGTCGACTCGCGACACGCGGGAAACAGGCTCCAGCCGGTCAGGGCCGGTGTGCCAAGCAAAGGCCTCGGCAGTGAAATCAGGGGCGGCGGCAGGGGCCGGAGCCAGCCGCTCCAGCGCCTCGGCAATGCGGATCAACGGGTCAGTCATGCGTCGTCTTCTTCATCCACCCAAGTGCCATCTGCCCGCGCCTTGGCTTCGCGGTCCCGCTCAAACCGGGCGATCAGGAAGATCGAGATTTCGTAAAGCGGATAGATCGCCGCGAACAACACCAGTTGCGAGAACACATCCGGCGGCGTCACGATAGCTGCCACGACCAGAATCACCACCACCGCATATTTCCGCGTGGCCCGCAGACCCTTGGACGAGATCAGCCCCGCCCGCCCCATCAGCGTCAGCAGCACCGGCATCTGGAAACACAGACCGAAGGCCATCACAAAGGTCATCGTCAAGGAAAGATAAGCCTCGACCGAGCCTTGGAACACCACACCCGCAGGCGGGGACGACAGGCTGCCGCCATTGGCCACCTCAAGCGCAAAGCTGTCCTGAAAGCCAAGGAAAAACGCAAAGGCAAAGGGCAGGATCACGTAATAGGCAAAGGCCGCGCCAATCAGGAACATCACGGGGCTGGCAACAAGGAAGGGCAGGAAAGCGTTCTTTTCCTGCTTGTACAGCCCCGGCGCCACAAACCGCCACATCTGATAGGCGATGATCGGAAAAGACATCGCAAACCCGCCCCACATCGCGATCTTGATCGCAACGAAGAAGCCTTCCTGCATCTTGATCAGCACCAACTGACATTCCTGCCCGCGCTCGGCCAGAACCTGACACATCGGATGGGCAAGGAAGTTGAAGATATGCTGCCAGATCACATAGCCGATGATGAAGCAGACCGAAAACGCCGCCAGCGACCACAGGATACGGTTTCGCAACTCTTTCAGATGCTCGATCAGCGGGGCGGCGCTGTCGTCGATATGGTCTGCGTTGCTCATGCCTCGGGGGCCTTCTTTTTGCGTGGCGCGCGCGGGGCGGCTTTGGGTTCTGCGTCAGGTGCCGTTTCGGCGGGTTTCGCGCGCGGTTTGCGCGCGGGCTTGGCAGGGGTGTCCGCACCAGCCGAAGCCGCAACCGCTGCGGGGGCGGCCTCGACCGCTTTCAGCTTTTCGGTGGTTTCCTTCAGGATCGCCTGCTTGGCCGCCTGTTTGTCGATCAGCGCCTGCGTGGCGGGGCCGTGTTCTGCTGCCACTTCGGCCACGGGCTTTGCCGCATCATGGCTGCCCGGCGTCGCACCGAAATTGATCTTCTTGGCCGGCTCGGGCTGCACCGTGGGTTTGGCCGCATTTTTCAGCGGGTCCCATTTCTCAAAACGGTCAGCAGCATCCTTGACCGTGTTCAGCCCCAATCCGGTAGGCGAAGCGATCTTGTTGATATCCTTGGAAATATCCTTCACGCCCGCCTCATTGGCGGCCTGCTCCATTGCGCGGGTAAACTCGCGCGACATGGATTTCAGCTTGGCGGTAAAGCGGCCAAGCTGGCGGAACATCTCGGGCAGGTCTTTCGGACCAATCACGATCAGCGCGACAACGCCGATCAACACAAGTTCGGTCCAGCCGATATCGAACATTCTGACTTAGCCCCTTTGCGGGAGAGCGGGCCGCAGCAGCGACCCCGTTTCAGGCAAGGCCACCCACGTGGCCCCGCCCCCGTTCAGTCCAAGGCGCTCGCCCCGGGGATCAGGCCTTGTCTTTGTCCACCGGCGTCACGTCGCGCGGGGCTGCGGGGGTTTCGGGTTCGGCTGCGGCGGCTTCAACCTCGGCGGTGCCATCCTTGACGCCCTTTTTGAAGGCGGTGATGCCCTTGCCGACTTCGCCCATCAAAGAGCTGACCTTGCCGCGCCCGAACAGGATCAGAACGACAATCCCGATCACCAGAATCTGCCAGGGTCCCATTTGCATAATCGAATTCCTTCCCTTGGCCGCATCGTGCGGACCGGTTGCCTGCACAGGTCTAGGGGACAAGCCGCGTCAATCAAAGCCTGAAACCGGCCCCAAACCCCTGCTTTACCCCCATGTAGCTGACAGCTATATGTCAGTTGCTATTTTCAGCAGAAAGCCGCCATGCGCCGCACCGACCGCCTTTATGACCTGATCCAGATCTTGCGCGACGGGCGGTTGCACCGCGCCGGAGAGATTGCGGAACGGCTGGATGTCTCCGTCCGCACGATCTGGCGCGATATGTCCACGCTGATGGCCAGCGGCCTTCCGGTCGAGGGTGAGCGCGGCGTCGGCTATATCCTGCGCGCGCCGATCACCCTGCCCCCGATGATCCTGACAGCGGTGGAGCTTGAAGCGTTGCGGCTGGGTGTGCGGCTGGTGGCGGATGGTCCCGATGTGGCCTTGGCACGGGCGGCGCGCGGGATTGCGACCAAGATTGCTGGCGTCACCCCTGCCCCCACCACTGCCGACCCCGACGATCTGTTCGCTTTTCCCGGCAAGCAATCTGCACGCGCCGCACCGCATCTGCCGATCCTGCGCGCAGCGGTCAAAGCGCATGAGCGGCTGACCATCACCTATATCGAGCCGTCAGGTCAGGAAAGCCACCGCGACATCCGCCCCCTGCAACTGGGCCTGTCCGGCAAGGTCCGCACCCTGACCGCGTGGTGCGAAGGGCGGCAGGATTTCCGCAGCTTTCGGGTGGACCGGATTGTTGCGGCCTTGCCCACGGGGGAAATTTTTCCGGACGAGGCAGGACGCGGGATCGAAGATTACCGTGTGCGCATGGCCGAAATTACCCAGCCTGCACCGGTCCCGCCGGAAACACAAAGCAGCGATCCCGCCGGATCATAAGCCACAAGGGCGTGTTCAGCTTTGGCAGGAACACCCCCGGCACGGCGGCGGTCAGCACCGAGCCGTCATAATCCATCCTGAACTCGACCAGACTTTCGCGGCCCAGATAACGCGCACGCTGCACCCGCCCGCGCGCCGGTGTGCCTTCCCTTGGCGTCGGGTTCGGGCCACGCCCTGCGCGGTCCAGATCGATTTTCAAATGCTGCGGGCGGATCACGATATCCACCTCGGCCCCATCGGCATGGCCGGGTGTCAGGAAGGCCCCGAACGGCGTATCCGTCAAAGCCCCTTTCGACACGCCGCGGATCACATTGACATCACTGAAAAACGCCGCCGCCGCCTTGTCGACCGGCGCATTATAGACGTTATAGGGCGCGCCCTGCTGCACCACGCGCCCCCCCCGCATCAGGGCGATTTCATCGGCCATCCGCATTGCCTCATCGGGTTCATGCGTGACCAGCAGCACGGCAGCGCCTTCGTCCTTCAACACCTCAAGCGTGGAATCACGGATGCCGTCGCGCAGCCGGTTATCAAGGCCGGAAAACGGCTCGTCCATCAACATGACACGCGGGCGCGGGGCCAGCGCACGGGCCAAGGCCACGCGCTGTTGCTCGCCGCCCGACAACTCATGCGGATGCTTGGCGGCAAAGCCGGGCAGATTGACCTTCTCCAGCAGTTCATCCACCCGCCGCGCCCGCGCCGCCTTGTCGCCTGTCAGCCCGAAACTGACATTCCCCGCCACGGTCAGATGCGGGAACAGCGCGAAATCCTGAAACATCAGCCCGACGCCACGCGCCTCGGGCGGCAGGTTGACATGGGGGCCGAACACCTCTTGCCCGTCGATCAGGATGCGGCCTGTCTCCGGCGTTTCCACCCCCGCGATCATCCGCAGCGTTGTGGATTTGCCGCAGCCGGACGGGCCGAGCAAGCATGTCACCTGCCCCGCCGCCACCTGCAACGACACATCACAAACCACCATCCTGCCCCCAAAGGCGCGGGACAAGGACTGTACTTCAAGACGTAGGGGATTTGGGTCGGCCATGATTTCCCAAGCGATTTGGTCAGACATTCCCTAACAGCCCCGCCGCCTGTCAGCAAGACAGGGATCAAATCGTGGCGTTGGTCGCCCCCCCATCCAGCAGGATATTCTGCCCCACGATAAAGCCCGCATGCTGGCTGCACAAAAACGCACAGGCCGCGCCGAATTCGGCAGCCGTGCCATAGCGGCGCGCAGGGATGGTCGCGGCACGCTCTGCCTGCGCCTGTTCCAGCGTGATCCCGCGCGCGGCCACCACGCCGCCATCCAGCGCCACGGCGCGGTCGGTTGCATGAATGCCCGGCAGAAGGTTGTTGATCGTCACGCCATATTGCGCCACCTGCCGCGATGTGCCTGCAACATAGCCCGTCAATCCCGTCCGCGCCGCATTCGAAAGCCCCAGTTGCGGGATCGGTGCCTTGACCGATTGCGAGGTGATATTGACCACGCGGCCCCAGCCCTTGTCGATCATCGCCGGCATCAAGGCCGTCATCAGTGCGATGGGCGTCAACATATTGGCATCAATGGCGCGGATGAAATCCTCGCGGCCCCAGTCGTGCCACATCCCCGGAGGCGGCCCACCCGCATTCGTCACCAGAATATCGACAGCCCCCGCCGCCACCAGCACCTCGGCCCGCCCTGTGTCCGTGGTGATGTCGGCTGCAACCGCGACCACATCCACGGCGTAGGCCGCGCGCAAGGCGGCTGCCGTGGCCTCCAGCGCCTCGGCCCCGCGCGCATTGATCACCAGATCGACACCCGCCGCCGCCAGCGCCTCGGCACAACCGCGCCCCAAGCCCTTTGATGCCGCCGTCACCAATGCCCGCTTGCCCCTGATGCCCAGATCCATCCGCCGCTCTCCTGATTTGCGCCTGTCAGGTGCCACCCTAGCACCCTGCCCGCGTCTGCAAAAGCCGCCCCGCCCTTGGCCCAAACCCGACCAATTCGGCTTGTTTCGGCCCCCGTAAGGTTTCATATCTAACGAAAGCAGCCGAAAGCCCAGCATGTCTGACTCTGAACATATTTCCCTTCCCGGTCACGCCTGTCAGGTGCTATCTGCCGCTGATCTTTTTGTATCGCTTGGCGTGAATGCGGGCGATGAACTTGGCGGCCCTGACGAGGTTTGCCCCGGCGATATCTATCAGCTTGATCCCGATCACGCGCCGCTGCGCCTTGTCGTCACCCGCCCCGAAGGTGGTGGCCAGCGCGTCGGCGCAGGCAGCGCCGCAGGCCACCCCGGCGAGCCGATCCAGCTTGAAGCCCGTTATGCCCTGATGGCGTCGGATGGCGATCAGGTGGAACTTCTGCTGTTGTCGCTGCCGGGGGGCCACCGCTTTGTGCTGCCGCTGTCGCCGATGGCGGCGCGCACCGACTATACCTTGCTGAAGGTCGAGGAGGCCCCCGAAGATACCGGCCTGTCCGATCTGCTCTGCGTGTCCTTCGCGCGCGGCACCATGATCACACTGGCCACCGGCGTCCAGCGCCCGATCGAGGCTTTGGCCTCTGGCGATGCGGTGCTGACCCGTGACCACGGCGCACAACCGATCCGCTGGATCGGCCACACCACCCTGCGCGCTGTGGGCGTCTTTGCGCCCGTGGTGATCACGGCGGGAACCTTGGGCAATGCGGGCGATCTGATCGTATCGCAGCATCACCGCATGTTCCTGTATCAGCGCACCCGTCAAGCAGGCGTGCCAACCGCCGAATTGCTGGTACAGGCCAAACATCTGGTGGATGGCGAAAGGGTGTTCATCCGCGAGGGCGGCTTTGTCGATTACTTCAGCCTTGTGTTCGATCGCCACGAGATCATCTATGCCGAAGGCGTCCCCGCCGAAAGCCTGATGGTCAACGACGCCACCCTGAACCGCCTGCCGCCCGAACTCTCCGAAGACGTCAAACGCCGCTTCCCCGGCCTGTCGCAACACCAGCATTTCGGCTCCGAAGCGGGGCGCAAATTCCTCGACCAACTCGGCCCCGCCGCCCTCTACCAACCCCGCAGGGACTGAAGCCCGAAGAAGCATCCCGCCCCACAGCTTCATCTTGGCCCAAATACTCCCGCCGGAGGCTCCCGAACTCTGCCATGGTCGCGTGCCCCCGTAGGTCAGGGTTCACCCCGCCCCCCCCCAACCCCAAACCGTAGGTCGGGGTTCACCCCGACTCCCGCAACCTCCCCCCCTCTCCCCATCCTAGACGAACCCGCCGCTTTGCTCTAAAGCCGCTGCACCATGACCCAGACAAACCGCGCCCCGCTCCCGCCCGAAATCGCCCGCCGCCGGACCTTTGCGATCATCTCGCACCCCGACGCCGGCAAAACCACGCTGACCGAAAAATTCCTGCTGTTCGGCGGCGCGATCCAGATGGCCGGACAGGTCCGCGCCAAGGGCGAGGCGCGGCGCACGCGGTCGGACTTCATGAAGATGGAGCAGGAACGCGGGATTTCCGTGTCCGCCTCGGCCATGTCCTTCGATTTCCGGCACTACCGCTTCAACCTTGTCGATACCCCCGGCCACTCGGACTTTTCCGAGGACACCTACCGCACCCTGACCGCCGTTGACGCCGCGATCATGGTGATCGACGGGGCCAAGGGCGTGGAAAGCCAGACGCAAAAGCTGTTCGAGGTCTGCCGCATGCGCGACCTGCCTATCCTGACCTTTTGCAACAAGATGGACCGCGAAAGCCGCGACACCTTTGATATCATCGACGAAATTCAGGAAAACCTTGCCATCGACGTGACACCGGCAAGCTGGCCCATCGGCATGGGGCGCGATTTTGTCGGGGCCTATGATCTGCTGCATGACCGGCTGGAAATCATGGACCGCGCCGACCGCAACAAGGTGGCCGAAACCGTCCAGATCACCGGCCTTGATGATCCGAAACTGGCCGACCATGTGCCTGCCGACCTTCTGGCCAAGCTGCGCGAAGAGATCGAGATGGCGCGCGAACTGCTGCCCGCCTTTGACCGCGCGTCGTTCCTGAACGGCTCGATGACGCCGATCTGGTTCGGCTCGGCGATCAATTCCTTTGGCGTCAAAGAGTTGATGGACGGCATGGGCGAATACGGCCCCGAACCGCAGCCGCAAAAGGCCGCCGAACGGGTGATTGATCCGTCCGAATCCACCGTCACCGGATTCGTGTTCAAGGTGCAGGCCAATATGGACCCCAAGCACCGCGACCGTGTGGCCTTCGTGCGGCTTGCCTCGGGCCATTTCACCCGCGGCATGAAGATGCTGCATGTGCGTTCCAAGAAACCGATGGCCATCGCCAACCCTGTGATGTTTCTGGCCGCCGACCGCGAACTGGCCGAAGAGGCTTGGGCCGGTGACATCATCGGCATCCCGAACCACGGGCAACTGCGGATCGGCGACGCGCTGACCGAAGGCGAGGCGTTGCGCTTTACCGGCATCCCGTCTTTCGCGCCGGAACTCCTGCAGGTCGTGCGCGCGGGCGATCCGATGAAGGCCAAGCATCTGGAAAAGGCGCTGATGCAATTCGCCGAAGAAGGCGCCGCCAAGGTGTTCAAACCGATGATCGGCTCGGGCTTTATCGTCGGCGTCGTGGGCGCGCTGCAATTCGAAGTGCTGGCCAGCCGGATCGAACAGGAATACTCCCTGCCCGTCCGCTTTGAACCCAGCCAGTTCACCAGCGCCCGTTGGGTTTCGGGGGCAAAACCGGATGTGGACAAGTTCATCAACGTGAACAAGGGCCATATCGCCATCGACAACGACGGCGACACCGTCTTCATGACCCGCCTGAAATGGGACATCGACCGGATCGAGCGTGACCACCCCGAGCTGAAACTGACCGCCACCAAAGAGATGATGGTCTGACACAACCCCGCCGTGCGCTATTGGCGCGCGGCCTTTGCCCTTGCCCGCCGGTTCTTGGCGCGGCGCAGGCGCGGTGCGCTGAACAGATACAGTCCGCTGATCCCGAACACCATCAGCGCCCCTGCGGTAATATCCGCAAGCCAGGTTCCCAGCACCGTGCCAACCCAGCCGCGCGTATGCAGCGATGACAGCACCCGCGACCAGCGGATCACCGTGTCCAGCCGCGCCCCGTCCGGCGCAAAGGTCTGGCGCATATAGCGCCCCGTCACCCAGTAATGTCCGGTTTTCTGATCGACGATCACATCCGTATCGCCGCCGTCGAAACGATAGCTTTCCCGCCCCAGATAGGGTTTGCTCACCGTCAAACCGCGCACGACATCCGGCAAAATCGACCGCGCCAGCGCAAAGGCCTGCGCCCGCGTGACCTCTTTCGCCAAGGGCGAGGCGTCAAACTGCGTCACATCAAAACCGCTATCGGGCAGCAGCGACAGGATCAACTTGCCGTGGTTCATATAAAAGCCGGTAAAGCCCGCGACCACCACCCAAGGCAGAATGCATATCCCCAGCCACGCATGCAGGCTGCGAAGAAACCTTTCAAAAGACATAAGACCTCTCTGGCAAAATCGCTCTCTTTTGATAGCAGCCAGAACGTGCTTTCAATTCAACTTGCGGCCTAAATCCGGGGCTTATGCCAAAGGTTTAGCCGTTTCCCGCCGCTTGCGGCACGGACACGGGATATTTTTCGATCCGGCAGCTTGCTGTTTGTCATCTGGCCGATTGCTGCATTACTGCCGATCCTGCGCCACATTATGCCAGAATTTTGCATCGTATTGACTGATATTCCGCCGTTTTGCGCCACTACGCGCGTTTTCGCCCCCCTTGCCCCTTGTCGCGCGGCCCGTCTTACTGCGCGCAACATTGCCAAAGAGGCCACCATGACCCTGACACACGAAGCCCTCACTCTGCTTGCCGAAATGGGCGTGACGCTGACCGCAGGCAGCCTGCCCGCGCGCAGCCCGATCACGGGCGAGGTGCTGGCCGGCCTTGCCGAACACAGCCCCGCCGAGGCAAACGCCACCATCGCCGCCGCCCATGCCGCCTATCGCGCGTGGCGCGTGGTGCCTGCCCCGCAGCGTGGCGAATTGGTGCGGCTTCTGGGCGAGGAGTTGCGGACCCACAAGGCCGCCTTGGGTCGTCTGGTATCGATCGAGGTGGGCAAGGTGGTCTCGGAAGGCCTTGGCGAAGTGCAGGAAATGATCGACATCTGCGACTTTGCCGTCGGCCTGTCGCGCCAGCTTTACGGGCTGACCATCGCCTCGGAACGCCCCTCGCACCGGATGATGGAAACATGGCATCCGATTGGCGTCGTGGGCGTGATCTCAGCCTTCAACTTCCCCGTCGCGGTCTGGTCATGGAACACGGCCCTTGCGCTGGTCTGCGGCAATGCCGTGGTGTGGAAACCCTCCGAGAAAGCCTCGCTCTCGGCCCTCGCGGCCCATGCGCTGCTGGAGCGCGCCATTGCCCGCTTTAACGCAGCCGGAGGCCATGCCCCCGAAGGTCTGTCGGGCCTGCTGATCGGCGGCCGCGCCTTGGGCGAGGCGCTGGTCGACAGCCCCCTTGTGCCGCTGGTCTCGGCCACGGGATCGACCGCAATGGGCCGCGCCGTGGGGCCGAAGGTGGCCGCGCGCTTTGGCCGGTCTTTGCTGGAACTCGGTGGCAACAACGCCGCCATCGTCAGCCCTTCCGCCGATCTGGACCTGACCCTGCGCGGTGTTGCCTTTGCGGCGATGGGAACGGCAGGCCAACGTTGCACCACGCTGCGCCGCCTGTTCCTGCATGACAGCATCTACGACGCCTTCCTGCCCCGCCTGAAAGCGGCCTATGCCTCGGTCAAGGTTGGCAACCCGCTGGAAACCGGTGTGCTGATCGGGCCATTGATCGACGATGCGGCGCTGGCTGCGATGCAAGCGGCGCTGACCGCCGCCCGCGCCGCCGGTGGCACCGTGCATGGCGGCGAGCCTGTCACCGGCATGGGCGGCGCCTATGCCCGTCCTGCCTTGGTCGAGATGCCCGCACAGACCGGCCCCGTCGCGCACGAAACCTTCGCACCGATCCTTTATGTCATGCGTTACAAAGACTTCCGCGACGTTCTTGAAGCACATAATGATGTGCCGCAAGGCCTGTCCTCATCCATCTTCACCAATGACCTGCGCGAGGCCGAAACCTTCCTTTCCGCCGCAGGTTCCGATTGCGGCATTGCCAATGTCAACATCGGCCCCTCGGGTGCGGAAATCGGCGGGGCCTTTGGCGGCGAGAAGGAAACCGGCGGCGGACGTGAAAGCGGATCGGACGCATGGAAAGCCTATATGCGCCGTGCCACCAACACGATCAACTACGGCACCACCCTGCCGCTGGCGCAGGGCGTAACCTTCGACATCGACTGAAAACACCAAGGATGCCGCAGGAAAATGCGGCATCCTTGACCCTGTGGGCGATTTCGGATAAAGGCGCGTGCAGGGGCCATGCGGCCCAGACGCCGGGGCGCCCGGAAATCAGCGTCCCTTTTCCCCATGCGGGCCGAACCCGCATCTTTAGGACGCAGATGACCAAATTTTCTGACCTCGCGCTGGACCCCCGCGTGCTGCAAGCCGTCGCCGAAGCTGGCTACGAAACCCCCACCCCGATTCAGGAACAGGCCATTCCGCACGCTTTGCAAGGCAAAGACGTGCTGGGAATCGCCCAGACCGGCACCGGCAAGACCGCAAGCTTTACGCTGCCGATGATCACGCTGCTGGGCCAAGGCCGCGCCCGCGCCCGTATGCCGCGCAGCCTTGTGCTGGCTCCGACGCGCGAACTCGCCGCCCAAGTTGCTGAGAACTTTGACGTTTACGCCAAGTATACCAAGCTGACCAAGGCGCTGTTGATCGGCGGCGTGGCCTTTGGCGAACAGGACAAGCTGATCGACCGTGGCGTTGACGTGCTGATCGCAACCCCCGGCCGGTTGCTCGACCATTTCGAGCGCGGCAAACTGCTTCTGACCGGCGTGCAGATCATGGTGGTGGACGAAGCCGACCGGATGCTGGACATGGGCTTTATCCCCGACATCGAACGCATATTCTCGCTGACCCCCAAGGGCCGCCAGACCTTCTTCTATTCGGCCACCATGGCGCCCGAGATCGAGCGCATCACCAACACCTTCCTGACCGGCGCGGTCAAGATCGAAGTGGCGCGGCAGGCCACCACCTCGACCACGATCGAGCAGAAGCTGATCCAGTTCCAGCCCACCCGCAAGGACAAATCCTTTGCCGAAAAGCGCGCCGTTCTGCGGGCGCTGATCAAGGCCGAAGGCGAAAGCTGCACCAACGCCATCATCTTCTGCAACCGCAAGATGGATGTGGATGTGGTCGCCAAGTCGCTGAAATCGCACGGATTCAACGCCTCGCCCATCCATGGCGATCTGGACCAGTCGGTGCGGACCAAAACGCTGGACGGATTCCGTGACGGATCGGTTCACCTGCTTGTGGCCTCGGACGTGGCCGCGCGCGGGCTTGATATTCCCGCCGTCAGCCATGTGTTCAACTTTGATGTGCCGTCGCATCCCGAAGATTACGTCCACCGCATTGGCCGCACCGGCCGCGCGGGGCGTCTGGGCAAGGCCTATACCATCGCCGTTCCTTCGGACGAGAAATATCTGAGCGCTATCGAGCATCTGGTGAAACAGCCGATTCCGCGGGGCGAAGTGCCGGAAGGCGCGCTGGACGGTGCCTCGGATCGTCCCGAACGTCCCCGCGAAGAGCGTGGCGGGCGCAGTGGCCGTGGCGGTGAACGTAGCGAAGGTCGTGGTCGTGACCGCGCCCCGCGTGAGGCAAAGCCGGTGGAAGCCGTGGTCGCAGTCGAACCCGTGGTTGAAGCTGTCGTCGAAGTGGCCGCCCCCGTTGTGGCCGAGCGCACCGAGCGCGCGCCCCGCCGTGAGGATCGCCCCCGTGACGACCGCACTCGTGACGACCGCCCGCGCGAAGCCCGTGAAGAACGTCCGCGCGATGACCGCAGCCGCGACACCTCGTCGGATGATCGCCGCCGGGATGACCGCCGCGACTATCGCGGTGGCAACCGTGACCATGGTGAGCGTGTCGTGGGCATGGGCGACCATGTGCCGGATTTCATCCTGCGCAGCTTTGCCATCACCACCGTGACCGCCGACGATGCCGAAGAGGCACCCGCGACTGGCACCGAAGGCTGAAACCAAAGGCTGATCCGGCCCCCACAAACAAAAAAGCCCCGCAAAAGCGGGGCTTTTTTTATGCCTGCGGAAAGGGTTACTCCATCGCCAACCGGCTGATCACCACCGTCACCTCGGGCTTCTTGCCGATTTCTTCCATCGCGACCTGACGGACAATGCGGCGCAGCGCCTCGTCCATCTTGTCGTCATTGGTCAGGATCTTCTTGCCCGAAGACTCAAGGAATTCGGTCAGATCGGCTTCCAGCGTTTCCGCCAAGGGCCGTCCGCCCTTGCCATTCGCGGGCAGGCCCATCAACTCGACCCAAGCCTCGCCCAAGGGCTGATCGTTCTCGTCCAGAATAACCGTGACCATGACCTTGCCGTTCAGCGCCATGCGGATACGGTCGCGGACCACCCCGTCCATCGACCCCACCAGAACCGAGCCGTCCAGATAGGTGCGGCTAGCTTCGATCTGCTCGGCCAGTTGCGGGAAATCGCCAGAGATGTCCATCATCATGCCATTGGTCGCAACGGCGGCGGCGATGCCAGCTTCATGCGCGATGCGGACATGTTCGCGCAGATGGCGGTGTTCGCCATGCATCGGCAGCAGCATGTCGGGCAGGAACAGGCGATGCACATGCTCCAGATCAGGACGGTTGGCATGGCCCGAGACGTGATACTTGCCGCCCGAATCCTCGACAATATCCACCCCGATGGCCGACATGGCGTTGATCACGCGGCCAACTTCTTTCTCGTTGCCCGGAATGGTTTTCGAGGAAAACAGGAACATGTCGCCCTCTTTCATCTCAAGCCCCAGATATTTCCCGCGCGACAACTGCGCCGAAGCCGCGCGGCGTTCGCCCTGCGATCCGGTCACGATCAGCATCAGGTTGCGGCGCGGCACCTCGGCGGCCTCTTCCGCCGTCACCGTGCGCGGGAATTGCGGCAGCACGCCGGACTCTTCCGCCGCCGAAACCATCCGCTTCATCGCGCGGCCCAGCAGGCAAACGGTGCGCCCTGCGGCATGGCCAGCCTCGGCCAGCGTTTTCAGACGCGCGACGTTCGAGGCAAAGGTCGTCGCCACCACCATGCCCGAGGCCGATTTGATCAGCTCGGCAATCGGGCCTTTCAGCGTGCTTTCCGAGCGGCCTTCGTGCAGCGAGAACACGTTGGTCGAATCGCACATCAGCGCCTTCACAGGACGCTCGGCGGCGATTTGCTGCATCAGCGCATCATCCCAGCCTTCGCCCACGATGGGCGTGGCATCGCGCTTGAAGTCGCCCGAATGGATGATCCGCCCCGCCGGCGTATCGATAATCAGCGCCGCACTTTCCGGGATCGAGTGGCTGACCGGCACGAACTGCACCTTGAACGGGCCGGCCTCGATCACATGCGGACGGGCCGCAACCGTGGTGATCGCATCCTTGGGCAAACCCGCCTCTTCAAACTTCAGCCGCCCGATGGTGGCGGTGAAGGTGCGCGCATAAATCGGCTTCCGCAAGCTTGGCCACAGATGCGCCAGCGCGCCGATGTGATCCTCATGCGCGTGGGTGATGAAAATCGCCTCAAGCCGGTTGATGTTCTTGGCAAGCCACGAAATATCGGGCAGCACCAGATCGACGCCGGGGCTGGTGTCCATATCGGGGAAGGCCACGCCCAGATCGACAAGGATCAGCCGTTCGCGCCCCTTGGGGCCATAGCCGTAGACATAGGCATTCATACCGATTTCACCGGCACCGCCCAAGGGCAGATAGATCAGACGTTCACCGCTCATGCGTTTGCGTTCTCTTTGTTGTAATCGTGGATCAGAACCAGACCGTGCATCGTCAGGTCATCCTCGATGGAATGAAATAGGTCGGTCCCTTGGGCAAACAAGGACGCAAGGCCGCCCGTGGCGATCACCTTCATGGGTGACACACGCTCACGCCGGACTTCGCGGACAATGCCTTCGATCAGGCCGATATAGCCCCAATACACGCCCGATTGCATACAGGCCACCGTATTCGTGCCAATCGCGCGGGCGGGCTTGGTAATATCGACGTGCGGAAGGGCGGCGGCGGCCATATGCAGCGCCTCAAGCGACAGGTTGACGCCGGGGGCAATCACGCCGCCGACATAGGCGCCATCGCTGTCCACAACGTCAAAGGTGGTGGCGGTGCCAAAATCCACCACGATCAGATCGCCACCGTGGCGGTCAAATCCGGCCACCGTGTTGACAAGACGGTCAGGTCCAACCGTCGTGCCTTGATCGACGCGCGGGGCCACCGGCAGTTTGCAGTCGGGCCGCCCCACCACCAGCGGGCGACAGTTGAAATAGCGGTCGCACAACACGCGCAGATTGAACACCACCCGCGGCACGGTCGAAGAAATGATCGCGTGCGAGATCGTGGCCTCGGTCTTGGTCAGCATCATCAGTGACGAAAGCCAGACGAAATACTCATCCGCTGTGCGTTTGTGATCAGAGGCGATGCGCCATGTGGCGATGAACCTTGCCCCGTCCCAGATCGAGAACACGGTGTTGGTGTTGCCGCAGTCAATGGCCAGAAGCATGGCTGCCCCCTATCAGAAAAACACCTCTGCCGCCGGAATGGCGACAGGGCCTTGGGCTGTCCGCAGGATCAGGTTGCCACCCGCGTCGATGGTGTCAAACACACCCTCGCGGGTCTGAGTGCCGGTGCGGGCGCGGATCGGCTCTCCCAGTTTGGCGGCATGGGCCAGCCATGCAGCGCGCAAAGGCGCAAACCCTTCGGCAGTGAACACCGCCTCCCACGCCGCATAGGCAGGTGCCAGCGCGTCAAGGAAGGCCTCCGGTGTCACCCGCACGCCGGTTTCGGCCAGCAACGACACCGGCACCACCGCCCCTGCCTCGACCACGCTGGCATCGGGGGCGGCGATCAGGTTCACCCCGACACCAATCGCCAGATGCAAGGCACCCTGCCCCGCAGCGGTGCTTTCCAGCAAGATCCCCGCCACCTTGCCGCCGTTCAGCAGCACATCATTCGGCCATTTCAGCGCGAAAGCCGCGTCCAGACCCGTCAGCGCCACAAAGGCATCACGCAAGGCCAGTGCCGCCGCAAAAGACCGCAGCGCCACCTGTTCAGGCGGACCCGCAGGCTGCATCGCCAGAGAGGCATAGAAATTCCCGCGCGGACTGACCCAAGGCCGCGCCCGCCGCCCGCGCCCCGCCGTCTGCTCATGCGCCAGAAACCAAGCTGGCCCCGTCAAAGACGGGGCCAGTCGCAACGCATGGGCATTCGTGCTGTCTATCGTCTCAAAAACGTGGCGGGCCACGCCTTCGGGCCAGCCCTTAGCCAACAAGAGAGGCCGCCGCGAAAGCCGCCGCCGGTTCGATGCCGAACAGGTTCACCACCCCCAGCACCATCGCCGCCGCAACCGCCACCAGCATCAACCACTGAACCGGAGCCATCTTGCTGTCAGCGCCTTCGACATCCTTGCCGAAATACATGAAGAACACGATCCGCAGGTAGTAGAACGCCCCGATGACCGAGGCCACAGCCCCCGCCAGCGCAAGCCAAGTCATACCGGCATCGACAGCCGCCTTCAGCACATAGAACTTCCCGAAGAAGCCCAGCATCGGCGGCACACCGGCAAGGCTGAACATCAGCACCAGCACGGCCAGCGCCTTGAGCGGTTCCCGTTTGGCGAACATATTCAGGCTGGCAATGTCGGACACAGGCTGGCCGTTCTTTTCCAGCGACAGGATGAAGGCAAAGGTGCCAAGGTTCATGGTGACGTAGATCGCCATGTAGATCAGCATGGCCTGAACGCCTTCAACCGTGCCAGCCGCCAGCCCAACCAGCGCATAGCCCATATGCGCGATCGAGGAATAGGCCATCAGGCGCTTGATGTCGCGCTGGCCAATCGCCGCCACGGCACCAAGGAACATCGACAGCACAGCCAGCGCCGCCAGAACCTGCGACCATTCGGCAGGGATGGCGCCAAAGGCCGCATAGATCACCCGTGCGATCAGCGCCATCGCCGCCACTTTCGGCGCGGTGGCAAAGAAAGCGGTCACGGGCGTCGGTGCGCCTTCGTAAACGTCGGGGGTCCACATATGGAACGGTGCCGCCGAGACTTTGAACGCCAGACCCGTCAGCACAAACACCAGACCGAACAGCACGCCCAGCGGAATCTCTCCGCCCAAGGTGGACAGAATGCCCGAGAACAGCGTGGTTCCGGCATAGCCATAGACCAGCGACGCACCATAGAGCAGCAGACCCGACGACAGCGAGCCAAGCACGAAATACTTCAAACCCGCTTCGGTGGATTTGGCGCTATCACGCCGGAACGCCGCCACAACGTAAAGCGCCAGCGATTGCAGCTCCAACCCCAGATAAAGCGACATCAGATCGCCCGCCGAAACCATGAAGAACATGCCCACCACGGCCAGCGTGACCAGAATGGGATATTCGAACCGGCCCAGATCGTGGCTTGCCATGTGCTCTTGCGCCATCACCAGCACACCCGCCGCCGACAGCAGCACAACCACCTTCACAAAGCGCGCGAAGGCGTCGTCGATGAACATGCCGCCAAAGGCCGGATTGACACCCTCGCCCTTGAAGCCGATCCAGATCGCCAAGGCGACAAACAGCCCCGCCGTGGCCCATGTGATCACGCCGGTCAGCTTGTCCTTGCCCGCGTAAACCCCGACCAGCAGCGCCGCCATGGCGTATAGCGCAAGGATCACTTCGGGCAGAACGGTGTGAAAATCAGTAGCGTTCATCTGGGTAATCCTTAGTTCACAGCGACGGCTGCGACGGCCGTTTGGTATTGGTCAACAAGTGCGGTCACCGACGGGCCGATGATATCGGTCACAACCGCCGGATAGACGCCCAACAGCAGGGTCATGACAATCAGCGGCGCAAAGATCGCCCGCTCACGCCGGCTCATGTCCTGAATGGTGGCCAGCGATTCCTTCACCAGCGCCCCGAACACCACACGACGATACAGCCACAGCGCATAGGCCGCCGACAGGATCACGCCCGAGGTCGCCACGGCGGCAACCCATGTGTTCACCTGGAAAATCCCCATCAGCGTCAGGAATTCGCCAACGAAACCGGAGGTCCCCGGAAGGCCAACGTTCGCCATGGTGAAGAACATGAACACCAGCGCATAGGCGGGCATCCGGTTCACAAGACCGCCATAAGCCTCGATCTCGCGGGTGTGCATCCGGTCATAGATCACGCCCACGCAGAGGAACAGCGCGCCCGAAATAAAGCCGTGCGACAGCATCTGGAAAATCGCGCCGTCAATGCCTTGCTGGTTCGCGGCGAAAATCCCCATCGTCACGTAACCCATGTGGGCCACCGAGGAATAGGCGATCAGCTTTTTCATATCCGACTGCGCCAGCGCGACAAGGCTGGTGTAGACGATGGCGATCACCGACATCCACAGTACCAGATCGGTCATCACATGGCTGCCAACCGGAAACATCGGCAGGCTGAAGCGCAGGAAGCCATAGCCGCCCATCTTCAGCATGATCGCCGCCAGCACGACAGAGCCACCCGTGGGGGCCTGAACGTGGGCATCGGGCAACCACGTATGCACCGGCCACATCGGCATCTTCACCGCGAAAGAGGCGAAGAAGGCAAGGAACAGCAGCGTTTGCAACCCGCCCACAACCGTGATCCCCAGCACCGAGAAGGTCTCGGACGCGAACTCGAAGGTCATCAGCGTCGGAATGTCGGTGGTGCCCGCCGCCATATACATGGCGATCATCGCAACCAGCATCAGCACTGAACCGAGGAAGGTATAGAGGAAGAACTTGAACGCCGCGTAAATCCGGTTCTGCCCGCCCCAGATGCCGATGATCAGGAACATCGGGATCAGGCCAGCCTCGAAGAACAGGTAAAACAGCACCAGATCCAGCGCCATGAACACGCCCAGCATCAGCGTTTCCAGCAGAAGGAAGGCGATCATGTAATCCTTGACCCGATCCGTCACACCCCAGCAGGACAGGATGGTGATCGGCATCAGGAAGGTGGTCAGCAGCACGAACAGAACCGAAATCCCGTCCACGCCCAGTTTATATTTCAGACCGGCGATCCATGTCGCCTCTTCGACGAATTGCATGCCGGTGTTGGCCGGATCAAAATCCTTCAGCAGGATCAAGGACACCAACAACGTCGCAGTGGTCGCGATCAGCGCCAGCCACTTGGCATTGCGCTGTGCCGCCGCATCATTGCCGCGCAGGAACAGTGCCAGCACGACAGCAGCCACCGCCGGAAGGAAGGTGATGAGGGAAAGAAGGTTATTCATGGATCAATGCCCCACCGAAAGCGTCATCCAGGTCAGCAAGGCGGCAATCCCCAGCACCATGGCAAAAGCGTAAGTAAAGACGTAGCCCGATTGCAGGCGGCCAGCGAGGCGGGTGATGAAGGGGATGATCCCCAAGGCAACACCGTTCAGCGCCCCGTCGATCACCACGCCATCGCCCTTTTGCCACAGGAACCGGCCCAGCCATTTCGCCGGACGCACGAAGATCACGTCATACAGCTCGTCGAAATACCATTTGTTCAGCAGGAACAGGTACAGCGGACGCTGTTGCGCGGCCAGTTTCGCGGGCAGTTCGGGGCTGCGGATGTAGAATTTCCACGCCAGCAGCAGGCCAAGGATCATCGCAACAAAGGGCGAGACTTTGACCCAGGTCGGCGCAAGGTGCGCTTCGTGGATCACATGATTGTCAGCTCCCAGATAGATCGCCCCTTTCGGTGCGCCGTGGGCCGCAGCCTCGGTCCCATGATCCTCGGCCGGAGCGGCCTCGGTTGCCACAACGTCCGTAGCATGATCCTCGGCGGCAACGGCCTCGGTCGTCGTGCCTTCCGGCGCGGCTTCACCTTCGGCAGCGGCTTCGCCGTGGGCGGCAGCCTCCATCCCGAACCAGTCACGCATCTTGTCTTCGTCGCCGAAGAAGCTGTTGTACCAGACCATCCCCGAGAACACCGCCCCCAGCGCCAGCGCACCCAGCGGGATCAGCATGACGGTGGGGCTTTCATGGGCATGGTCGTGCGCGTGATGATCGCCGCGCGGCTTGCCGAAGAAGGTCATGAACATCAGGCGCCACGAGTAGAACGAGGTCATGAAGGCCGCGATCACCAACAGCGTGAAGGCATAGTTCGACCCGACCCACGCGCTTTCGATCACCGCGTCTTTCGACAGGAAACCGGCGAAACCGAAATGCGTCAGCGGGATACCGACACCGGTAATCGCCAGCGTGCCGATCAGCATCGCGTAATAGGTCAGCGGGATTTTCTTCCGCAGCCCGCCATAGTTCCGCATGTCCTGCTCATGGTGCATCGCATGGATGACCGAGCCTGCGCCAAGGAACAGCATGGCCTTGAAGAAGGCGTGCGTGAAGAGGTGGAACATCGCCACCGGATAGACGCCCACACCAGCCGCCACGAACATGTAGCCAAGCTGCGAGCAGGTCGAATAGGCGATCACGCGCTTGATGTCGTTCTGCACCAGACCCACGGTCGCCGCGAAAAACGCGGTGGTCGCGCCAAGGATCACGATCATCGACTTGGCATCGGGCGCATATTCATACAGCGGCGACATGCGGCAAACAAGGAAGACGCCCGCCGTCACCATGGTTGCGGCGTGGATCAGCGCCGACACAGGCGTCGGGCCTTCCATCGCGTCCGGCAGCCATGTGTGCAGGAACAACTGCGCCGATTTGCCCATCGCCCCGATGAACAGCAAAACGCCAATCAGGTTGGCCGCGTTCCATTCCGTCCACAGGAAGGGCAGGTTCGTCTCGGCCAGCTTCGGCGCTGCGGCAAACACATCGTCAAAGCGGATGCTGTCGGTCAGGTAGAACAGCGCGAAGATGCCAAGCGCAAAGCCGAAGTCACCGACACGGTTGACCACAAAAGCCTTGATCGCTGCGGCATTGGCCGAGGGCTTGCGGTAGTAGAACCCGATCAGCAGGTAGGACGCCACACCCACACCTTCCCAGCCGAAGAACATCTGCACAAGGTTGTCAGAGGTGATCAGCATCAGCATCGCAAAGGTGAAGAACGACAGATAGGCAAAGAAGCGCGCCTTATAGGCCTCGCCATGCCCCCAGTTGTCGTCATGCGCCATGTAGCCGAAGGAATACAGGTGAACCAAGGCCGAGACCGAGTTCACCACCACCAGCATGATCGCTGTCATCCGGTCCAGCCGGATCGCCCATTCGGTCGCAAGCGAACCGGATTCAATCCAGCGCAGCACGGTGATGTGCTGGGTCTCGCCGTCAAAGGTCAGGAAGATCTGCCACGACAGCGCGGCGGCCAGAAACAACAAGGCGGTTGCGATGATCTGACCGGCCTTCTCGCCAAACAGACGCCAGCCGAAACCGCACAGGATGGCCCCGATCAGCGGAGCAAAGAGAATGATCGTCGGCATGGCTTAGCCCTTCATCACGTTGGCGTCTTCGACGTCGATGGTTCCACGGGTGCGGAAGAAGACCACCAGAATGGCAAGGCCGATCGCCGCCTCGGCAGCGGCCACGGTCAGGATGAACAGCGTGAACACCTGCCCCACCAGATCGCCCAGATAGGACGAGAAGGCGACGAAATTGATGTTGACCGCCAGCAGCATCAATTCGATCGACATCAGGATCACGATGATATTCTTCCGGTTCAGGAAGATGCCAAAGATCCCGATGACGAACAGCGCGGCTGCTACAGTCAGGTAATGTTCAAGTCCTACCATTTTCGTCCCTCCGGGTCTTTGCCCGTTGTCCGTGTTCTTCCTGCAGGGCGGAGCAAACCCCGCCGTGCCGTTAAATTCGTTCGGCGGCTGTGTTCCCGCCTTGGCCGTTGTGCGCGAGTCGGGGTGAACCCCGACCTACCTGTCTTTTCGTCGTCAGGCCGGTCACAGACCGCGTAGGTCGGGGTTTACCCCGACTCAAGCGATCACAAGCCCTGCCCCGGCTTCACGTCATGCAATTCCATCGCCTTGGCCGGATCGCGCCACATCTGGTGCAGCACGTTCTGGCGCTTGACATCCTTGCGGTGGCGCAGCGTCAGCACGATGGCACCGATCATCGCCACCAGCAGCACCAGTCCGGCAAGTTGGAACAGCAGCAGATATTTGTCATAGATCAGCAGACCCAGCGCGCGGGTGTTCTCCACCTGTGCCAGATCGGGTGCAACAGCGGCGCGCAGGCCCAAGGCCCCTTCGGCCTGCACCCAGGCCCCGACCCCGATCACCAGTTGCATGATGATGATCACGCCCACCAGCAGACCCAGCGGCATATACTTGACCATCTCGCCCTTCAGCTCGGCAAAGTCGATGTCCAGCATCATCACCACAAAGAGGAACAGCACCGCGACCGCGCCGACATAGACGATGATCAGCAGCATCGCCACGAATTCAGCGCCCAAAAGAACGAACAGACCCGCCGCCGACAGGAAGGCAAGGATCAGCCACAGCACCGAATGCACCGGATTCCGCGACAGGGTGACAAGAAGCCCCGCCGCCACCGTCACGGTGGAAAAGGCATAGAAGGCCAGATCGGCTACGCTCATGGCGCTTTCTCCTCGGTTTCCGCAAAGACGGTCTGGGCGATTTCCAGCGCCTTTTGCGTGGCGGGCAGGCCGCCGAACATGCTCATCTGCCAGATCACCTCGGCGACCTCGCGTTTCGTCGCCCCGGCTGCCAGCGCGTTCTGCACCGTCAGCCGCACCTGCGGCTCTCCGACCGGACCCAGCACCGTCAGCGCCGCAATCGTCACCAGAAAGCGGGTGCGGGCATCCAGCCCTTCGGGGTTGAAGGTCTTGCCGAAGAACGCCTCAAGCAATTCCTTCGGCATCGCCGGAAACAGCTTTTCGAAGGCCTTGACATCAACACCCTCCAAGCCGGGCGTAAAAGCACGGGCCATCTGCTGGCCCTGCTCCATCATCTGCTTGAAGATATTGGCGAATGCTTCGGTCATCTGTAGGGCGCATCCAGTTCGAGGTTGCGGGCAATCTCGGCTTCCCAGCGCGCGCCGTTCTCAAGGAGTTTCTCCTTGGTGTAGAACAACTCCTCGCGCGTCTCGGTGGCGAATTCGAAATTCGGGCCTTCGACGATGGCATCCACAGGGCAAGCCTCTTGGCAGAAGCCGCAATAGATGCATTTCGTCATGTCGATGTCATAGCGCGTGGTGCGGCGGCTGCCGTCCTCACGCGGTTCGGCGTCGATGGTGATGGCCTGAGCGGGGCAAACCGCCTCGCACAGCTTGCAGGCAATGCAGCGTTCCTCGCCATTGGCATAGCGGCGCAGCGCGTGTTCGCCACGGAAACGGGGCGAAAGCGGCCCCTTTTCATGCGGGTAGTTCAACGTCGCCTTGGGGGCGAAGAAGTATTTGAACCCCAGCCCAAAGCCTTTGAAGAAATCCAGCAGCAGGAAATACTTCGCCGCGCGGGTGTAGTCGGTGGTCCGTGCCGGTCCCATCATGATCAGCCCCCAATCGTCCAGCGCGCCCAGAAGCCGCCGAATACTTCGAATTTCGCAAGGAAAGACACAGCCACAACCCAGAACAGCGACAGGGGCAGGAACACCTTCCAGCCGATCCGCATCAGCTGGTCATAGCGGTAGCGCGGCACGATGGCCTTCACCATGGCGAACATGAAGAAGAACACCCACATCTTGGCAACCATCCACCACCAGCCATCGGCCAGCCCCGGAATGGGCGACAGCCAGCCGCCGAAGAACAGCAGCGAAATCAGAGCGCACATCAGGAAGATCGCGATATATTCGCCCGCCATGAACAGCAGATACGGTGTGGAGGAATATTCCACCATGAAACCGGCCACCAGTTCGGATTCCGCTTCCGGAAGGTCAAACGGCGGGCGGTTGGTTTCTGCCAGCGCCGAGATGAAGAACAGGAACACCATCGGGAAGTGCGGCAGCCAGTACCAGTTCAACAGCCCGTAATCGCCCGACTGTGCCGAGACGATCGAAGAAAAGCTCATCGAGCCGGTCGAGATGATGATACCGATGATGATCAGGCCCAGCGACACCTCGTAGGAAATCATCTGCGCGGCAGAGCGCAACGACCCGAGGAAGGCGTATTTGGAGTTGGACGCCCAACCGCCCATGATCACGCCGTAAACCTCAAGGCTGGAGGCCGCGAAGACAAACAGGATCGCCACGTTGATATCGGCCAGCACCCAGCCGCTGTCGAACGGGATCACCGACCAGGCCAGGATCGCCAGTACAAAGGACAGCATCGGCGCAAGGAAGAACACTGGACGGTCAACACCCGCCGGAATGACGATTTCCTTGACCACATATTTCAGCGCGTCAGCCACAGATTGCAGCAGGCCAAACGGCCCCACAACGTTCGGCCCCTTCCGCATCTGGACCGCAGCCCAGATCTTGCGGTCGCCATAGACCAGAAACAGAAGGCTGATCATCACGAAAGCCACGATCAGAAGACTCTGCGCCACAATCAGCAGCGCCGTCCCCAGACCCGTTTGCAAGAATTCAGTCATGGTGCCTCACGTCCCTAAAGTCCCGGCGTTAAACCGTTGGTATGCCTTGTTCGCCACAATCGCGCACGGTCACTTCCGCGTCGATGGTTTTGATGCCGCGGGGCAGCGCCGCCGAGATGGTGTAAACCGCATCCCCGCGCCAAGTGCTACCCTGTTTCTCTACATTCGTCCGCACGTGCCGCGCAAATCCGAAACCACGGATCAACGCATATTGTGCAGCCGCACAACGGGCATAGCCCGCCACATCACTATTGTCCCGCGCGCCCTGCATGGACACACGGAAATTCACCAGATCGCCGTCCAGCAAGATCGTCTCGATCCCGTCATAGGACGGCGCGTAATCGCCCTGCGCCACATCCGCACCGCCCGCGCAGCCCAACAGCACGCCAGCGGCGACTGTCAGACCTGCGATGGCTGTGCAAAGGCGGCACATGGTTGTTTACTCCGCCGCCAGCGCGGTTTTGGCGCGCTCTGCTTCCATCGCGGCCAGTTCGGCCATCACGGTCGAGGCCCGCGCAATCGGGTTGGTCAGGTAGAAGCCCTTGAAGGCATTGCGGAAATCCGCACGGCCCATATCGCGCAGCGCAACCGGTTGCCAGTCGTTCACCGGAACCACGTCAATCGCACCCAAGTGCGGGTGGGCGGCGACCAGCGCACGACGCAGGGCCGCAAGGCTGTCCCACGGCAGGGTCGCGCCCAGTTCCGCCGACAAGGCCCGCAGGATCGCCCAGTTTTCCTTGGCCTCACCCGGCGCAAAGCCAGCGCGCTGCGCCAGTTGCGGGCGGCCTTCGGTGTTCACGAACAGGCCCGATTCCTCGGTATAGGCAGCACCCGGCAGGATGATGTCGGCGCGGTTCGCACCACGGTCGCCATGGCTGCCCTGATAAATCACAAACGGACCGGCGGCGATTTCGACCTCATCCGCGCCAAGGTTATAGATCACCTCGGCCCCGTCGGTTGCCGCAGCAAGACCGCCCTCGGTAACCGCGCCCACATCCAGCGCGCCCACGCGGGCCGCCGCCGTGTGCAGCACCAGCAGTTTCGCACCAGCGCCCGCCGCATAGGCCATCGCATGCGCCAGAACAGCCTCACCATCGGCCTCGTTCAAGGCACCCTGCCCCACGATCACGATGGTATCGGGCTTTTCGGTGACCTTGCCGACCAAAGCCGCCAGTGCCGCGCGATCCGTGCCCATGTGCTTATACTCATAGGTCAGATCAACGGCTTGACCGATCAGCCCCACATTCGCGCCAGCCGACCATGCCTTGCGGATACGGGCGTTCAGAACCGGAGCCTCAACCCGCGGGTTGGTGCCGATCAGCAGGATGGTCTTCGCGCTATCAATGTCTTCAATCGACGCCGTGCCAACATAACCCGAGCGATTGCCGATCGGCAGACGCGCGCCATCGGTGCGGGATTCGATGCGACCCCCAAGACCCTCGACAATCGCCTTCAGCGAATAGATCGCCTCGACCGGTGCCAGATCACCGACCAAAACCGCAACCTTTTTGCCCTTCATCGCGGCGGCGGCCAGCGTCAGCGCCTCGGCCCAGTTCGATTTCCGCAGACGCCCGTTTTCGCGCACATAAGGCACGTCCAGCCGCTGACGACGCAGACCGTCCCAGACGAAACGGGTCTTGTCGGAAATCCACTCCTCGTTCACGCCGTCATGGTTGCGCGGAATGATCCGCATCACTTCGCGGCCCTTGGTGTCGACGCGGATGTTGCTGCCCAAAGCGTCCATCACGTCGATGGTTTCGGTCTTGGTCAGCTCCCACGGGCGGGCGGTAAAGGCATAGGGCTTGGACGTCAGCGCGCCCACGGGGCACAGATCGATGATGTTGCCCTGAAGGTTGCTGTCCAGCGTCGCGTTCAGATAGGACGTGATCTCGGCATCTTCACCGCGTCCGGTCTGGCCCATCTGCAAAATACCCGCAACTTCCGACGTAAAGCGCACGCAGCGGGTGCAGGAAATGCAGCGGGTCATCTTGGTTTCGACCAGCGGCCCAAGGTTCAGATCCTCGGACGCCCGCTTCGGCTCGCGGTAACGCGAGAAATCCACGCCATAGGCCATCGCCTGATCCTGCAAGTCACACTCGCCGCCCTGATCGCAGATCGGACAATCGAGCGGGTGGTTGATCAGCAGGAATTCCATCACGCCCTCGCGGGCCTTCTTGACCATGGGCGAATTGGTTTTCACCACGGGCGCTTCGCCGTTCGGGCCGGGGCGCAGATCGCGCACCTGCATGGCGCAGGATGCTGCAGGCTTGGGCGGACCACCGACAACCTCAACCAGACACATCCGGCAGTTGCCCGCGATCGTCAGACGCTCGTGATAGCAAAAGCGCGGGATTTCCACGCCTGCCACTTCGGCGGCCTGAATGATGGTCATCGCACCATCCACCTCGACCTCGATGCCGTCGATGCTGATTTTCTTGAGGTTCGACATCAGCTTACTCCGCTGCCACATGCGCGCCCTTGTGGGTTTTCCACAACTGCGCTTCTTTCAGGAATGACCACCCGAAGGCGTGGTCCGTATCGCCGTTTGCCTGCACATGTGCAAGCCGTTCAAGTGCTTCGTCCAGCGATGGTTTATGGCCCTCAGGCACCCACCACATCACGAAATGCGGCTGACCCATCACCGAAAACCACTCTGCCCGACGCGCGTAGAAGGCGCGGTGCAGGGTGTTCCAGACAAAGTTTTCAAAACTGACCACATCGGCCCAGACCGACAGGTTCGAGATCAGTTGCGGATCATCGGAAACGGCGGCTTCGGTGTTGCCCTGCCCCGCCGCGCCTTCCATCATCCAGACAAAACCGGACATGCGCTTGGCCAGCCCGTTCACCCGGTCCAGCGCGGCCATGAACTCGGCCACGCGCGGATCATCGGTGGGGGCCAACAGGCGCCCCACGTTCAGTTCCGCAAGCTGGTATCCGGGCCGCGCGGTCATTTCCACGACCTCAACAGGCTGCCGGCAAGGCTTTCCTTGGCGATCTCGTCACGGCCAACCTTGCAATAGCTTTCCGCATCGCCTTCGACAGCACCCGCCGCCGTCAGGTAATCATTGGCCAGCCCTTTGATGCGGGCCTTCTCGTCCTTGTTCTTACGAAAGGCCTTAACTTCTGCCTCGGAGTAGCCCTTGTCGCGCAGATAATCTTCCAGCGCGTTCAATTCCTGCAAGACCGTGAACATCTTGGCGGAAATCGACGGGCAGGTGTTGCGGATCACATCGGCCACACGGCCAGCCACCAGCGAGTCAATGAACCGTTTCTCGGTGTTCAGCGGTTCAAGCGCAAAGGCAGGGGCAGCGGTCAGCAGCGCCAGCACAGCAAGGGTCGCAAAACGGGGTTTCATGGCAGTCTCCTTTGACAATCCTGCCAAACCTCCTGCGCCCTTGGCCGTTGATATGCCATGACAAGCGGTCATTCCCGACGGCATCCGGTCCTGTGTGACATGCAGGCTCATGCACAGCCCCCGTCAAACACCCATTGGCCCGCGCGGAACCGCCCGAAAGCCGCCGGATCAAGCCGCGCTGACCGCGCCATGCAGAAATCCTCCGCGACACGCTTGGCCAGAAGCCCCTCGTCATAGCCAAAGGCCGCGCCATCGCGTGCCACGCTCATCTCTGCCCCGCCGGTCACCGGCTGCAGATCGACGACAAACGAAGCCCCGTCATGCACCACCGCCACAGGCCCACTGGCCGCAAGCGGCATCGGCCGGGAAACCGGCGCGCCACAGGCAGTCAGGGCAACAGCAATGGTCACGACAACACCCCTCAACTCACTCGGCCGCCATAGCGCCCATGCGACCGGTCTTCTTGGCCTTGATCCGGTCTTCGATCTCTTCACGGAACTGCCGCACCAAGCCTTGAATTGGCCAGGCCGCCGCATCGCCAAGCGCGCAGATGGTGTGGCCTTCGACCTGCTTGGTCACCGAAATCAGCATGTCGATTTCTTCAACCTCGGCGTCGCCCTTCACGAGGCGGTCCATCACACGCATCATCCAGCCGGTGCCTTCACGGCAGGGCGTGCATTGGCCGCAGGATTCATGCTTGTAGAACTTCGACAGCCGCCAGATCGCCTTGATGATGTCGGTGGATTGATCCATCACGATCACCGCCGCCGTGCCAAGACCCGATTGCGCGCCGCGCAGCCAGTCGAAATCCATGATCGCATCTTCGCATTGCGCGGCATTCAGCATCGGCACCGAAGACCCGCCGGGGATCACGGCCTTGATGTTCTTCCAGCCGCCCCGCACGCCGCCGCAATGTTCTTCCAACAACTGCCGCAGCGGGATCGACATCGCTTCTTCAACAACGCAAGGGTTGTTCACATGGCCCGAAATGCCGAACAGCTTGGTGCCAGCATTGTTCGGACGACCGAAAGACGCAAACCACTCCGGCCCGCGGCGCAAAATCGTCGGCACAACGGCAATGGATTCAACGTTGTTCACCGTGGTCGGGCAACCATAAAGCCCCGAACCCGCAGGGAACGGCGGCTTCATCCGCGGCATGCCCTTTTTGCCTTCCAAGGACTCCAGCAGCGCGGTTTCCTCGCCGCAGATATAGGCGCCAGCCCCGTGATGCAGGTAGCAATCGAAATCCCAGCCGGATTTCGCGGCGTTCTTGCCCAGCAACCCCGCGTCATAACATTCGTCGATGGCGGCCTGCAAAGCCTCGCGCTCGCGGATATACTCGCCACGGATGTAGATATAGCAGGCATTGGCCCCCATCGCGAAAGACGCGATCAGCGCGCCTTCGATCAGGGTATGGGGGTCATGCCGCATGATCTCGCGGTCTTTGCAGGTGCCGGGTTCGGATTCGTCGGCGTTGATCACCAGATAGGACGGGCGGCCATCCGACACCTTGGGCATGAACGACCACTTCAGACCGGTCGGGAAACCCGCCCCGCCCCGCCCGCGCAAGCCGCTTGCCTTCATCTCGTCAACGATCTTGTCCCGCCCGCGCGCGATGATCTCGGCGGTGCCATTCCAATGGCCCCGCTTCTTCGCGCCCGCAAGCGAACGGTCGTGCATCCCGTACAGGTTGGTAAAGATGCGGTCCTGATCCTTGAGCATGATTGCCCCTTCCTAATTCCGGCGTTTGCGCCAGATCTGATACGTCACGACCAAGGCCCAAATGAACCCGGCCAATGCAGCAAGATCAAAGAGAAGGACATATTTGGGCGGCCAGCCCATCTCCCCCCCGACATACTGCGCCCCGATCCACAGAACCATCGTGCCGGCAATCACCAAGGCCACCAGCCTTGCCTGCCGCGCCAGATGGCGCTCTGTTTCGGGGTCTGCCATTCTAACCCCTAGTGGTGGTGATCGTTGCCGTGGTCATGGTCGCCATGATCCACCGCACCCAGCTCCACCCCGCCTTTGCCCAGCAGCACGCCGAACACGGCAAACACCATCGCGCCCACCAGAACCGCAGGCGTCACACCCACATCCGACAGCACCCGCGCCAGCGCCGCCGCGATCAGACCGGCAAGTGCGGCGACAAACCAGCCGCCCGCCCAAGGTCCGTCAACCGCTGCATGATCGTGACCGTGATCCATCATAGCCCTCAATAATCGTTGGATTTGGCGCGGATCTTGAAGGCATCAAGCCCGATCTCAAGGATCAGCTTGGCCTGCGCCACCCATTTGTCACGCGTCACGCGGCCCTTGAAGCCTTTCAGGTTCGCATCCATCCAAGCCACCTCGGGCGCACCCCAAGCGGCGATCTGGTCAAAGTGGTAGATGCCCAGTTCAAAGCACAGCTTTTCCAGCGCAGGGCCAATGCCTTCGATGGATTGCAGCGCATCGGCCTTGCCATCCCGGGCAGCGGCCAAAGCCTGCGGCTTGCCCGCCTCGGCAGGGGCCGCAACGGCAGCAGCGGCGGCCTCGGCAGCTTCGGCTGCGGCCTTGGCGGCCTTGCGCTCGCCCCGCGCCTTGGCACGGGCGGCCTTTTCTTCCGGCGTCTCGGCCCGCTCGGCCTCGGCCACATCGGCGGATTTGCCCAGCCACGGCGTCGTCAATGGCACTTCGGTGCCGTCGATGCGCTTGACGGTATCGCCGATGTCCACCGCGTTCTGCACGCTTGCGTTATACTGCTGACGCCCAGACTCGAAGTCCTTCAGCGAGGTCAGACCCGACAGCGGCTCGGCGGCATAGCGGCCATTCTGCGGGCCGGGAACCGGAACCTCGCCCGCCGAGAACCGCGTGATCAACTCGCGCAGCTTCGCAGGGGTCAGGTCTTCGTAATAGTCTTTCCCGATCTGGGCCATCGGCGCATTGGCGCAAGCGCCCATACATTCGACCTCTTCCCACGAGAATTTCCCATCCAGCGAGACCTGATGCGCAGCAGGCGCGATCAACTCTTTGCAGACAGCAATCAGCTCTTCCGCCCCGCAGATCATGCAGGACGTGGTGCCGCAAATCTGCACATGGGCGATGGAGCCAACCGGCTGCAACTGGAACATGAAGTAGAACGTCGCCACTTCCAGCGCGCGGATATAGGCCATGCCCAGCTTGTCCGCGACATATTCAATCGCCGGACGGGTCAGCCAGCCTTCCTGTTCCTGCGCGCGCCACAGCAGCGGGATCACAGCCGAGGCCTGACGCCCCGCCGGATATTTGGAAATCTGGCCTTCAGCCCAAGCAAGGTTCGCCGGAGTGAAGGCGAAAGAAGCGGGCTGGTCTTTGTGCAGACGGCGAAGCATTAGCGGTCAACCTCCCCGAACACGATATCCATCGTGCCGATGATCGCGGAAACGTCGGCCAACTGGTGGCCCTTGCAGATGTAGTCCATGGCTTGCAGGTGCAAAAAGCCCGGCGCGCGCAGCTTGGCGCGGTAGGGTTTGTTGCTGCCATCGGCCACCAGATACACGCCAAACTCACCCTTCGGAGCCTCGACCGCGGCGTAAACCTCGCCTGCAGGCACGTGGAAGCCTTCGGTATACAGTTTGAAGTGGTGGATCAAAGCCTCCATCGAGGTTTTCATCTCGGCCCGTTTCGGCGGGGTCAGCTTGCCGCGCGCCAGAACGTCGCCCTTTTCCACCCGCAGCTTGGCAATCGCCTGCCGGATGATCGAAATGGATTGGCTCATCTCCTCCATGCGGCAGAGATAACGATCATAGCAGTCGCCGTTCTTGCCCACGGGGATCTTGAAGTCGAATTCGTCATAGCATTCGTAGGGCTGGCTGCGGCGCAAGTCCCAAGCCAGACCAGACCCGCGCACCATCACGCCAGAGAAGCCGTATTTCTGGATGTCATCCTCGGTCACCACGCCAATATCGGCGTTGCGCTGTTTGAAGATGCGGTTTTCGGTCAGCAACCCGTGCAGATCGTCCAACACCTTGGGGAATGTGTACGACCACGCCTCGATGTCGTTCAGCAGATCATCGGTCAGGTCTTGGTGAACGCCACCGGGGCGGAAATAGGCCGAGTGCAGACGCGCGCCAGAAGCCCGCTCATAAAACACCATCAGCTTTTCGCGTTCCTCAAAGCCCCAGAGCGGCGGCGTCAGCGCGCCCACGTCCATGGCCTGCGTCGTGGTGTTCAGCAAATGGTTCAGGATACGGCCGATTTCGGAATACAGCACACGGATCAGCGAGGCACGGCGCGGCACGACCGTTCCGGTCAGCTTTTCGATGGCCAGACACCAGGCATGTTCCTGGTTCATCGGGGCCACATAATCCAGCCGGTCGAAATAGGGCAGGTTTTGCAGATAGGTGCGGCTTTCCATCAGCTTTTCGGTGCCGCGATGCAGCAGGCCGATATGCGGATCGCAACGTTCGACAATCTCGCCGTCCAGCTCTAGCACCAGACGCAAAACGCCATGCGCTGCGGGGTGTTGCGGGCCGAAGTTGATGTTGAAGTTGCGGATGCGCTGCTCGCCCGTCAGCGCATCGTTGCTGCCGTCGTCATAGCTGTTCACGCGGATATCACCGTCCATCGCTTATGCCCCCGCTTTCTTTTCGTCGCCCGGAAGGATGTAGGTCGCCCCCTCCCACGGTGACATGAAGTCGAACTGGCGGTATTCCTGCACCAGTTTGACGGGTTCGTAGACCACACGCTTTTGCGCCTCGTCATAGCGGACTTCGGTGTAGCCGGTGGTCGGGAAATCCTTGCGCAGCGGATGCCCACGGAAGCCGTAGTCGGTCAGGATGCGGCGCAGGTCGGGGTGGCCGGTGAAGAGGATGCCGAACATGTCGAACACTTCACGCTCGAACCAGTTGGCCGACGGATGCGTGACGTGGATCGAAGGCACCATCTCCTCTTCCGTAACCGCCACCTTCACGCGGATGCGCGCGTTGGTATACATCGACAGGAAGTGGTAAACCACGTCGAACCGCGCGGCCCGCTCGGGGTAATCCACCGCCGTAATATCGACCAGCGACGAGAATTTGCAGGCCGGATCGGATTTCAGGAAATCAACGAAATCAACCAGATGCGCCAGCGCAACGGTGACATTCAACTCGCCAAAGGCAACTTCGGTGGCAAGCACCGCATCGGCGCGGGTGGTGGCCAGATGGCTGGCAAGGCTGTTCAGGGCTTCTGACATGGCGTCCTCTCAGCGAACCAGCGTGCCGGTGCGGCGGATTTTCCGCTGCAACTGCAAGATACCGTAAAGCAGGGCCTCTGCCGTGGGCGGGCAGCCCGGAACGTAGATATCGACCGGAACGATCCGGTCACAGCCACGCACCACCGAATAGGAATAGTGGTAGTAACCGCCACCATTCGCACAGGACCCCATCGAGATCACATAGCGCGGTTCCGGCATCTGGTCGTAAACCTTCCGCAGCGCCGGTGCCATCTTGTTGGTCAGCGTCCCTGCCACGATCATCAGGTCCGACTGGCGCGGAGAGGCGCGGGGGGCGGTGCCGAAGCGTTCCAGATCATAGCGCGGCATCGAGGTGTGCATCATCTCGACGGCGCAGCAGGCCAGACCGAAGGTCATCCAGTGCAAAGAGCCATTTCGCGCCCAGTTGATGATATCCTCGGTCGAGGTCAGCAGGAAACCCTTATCCTGCAACTCGGCATTCAGCGCCTGCGTGGCAACCTCGCGGTCGGCCCCAGCCGTGTTCGCACCAGTCATCACGCCCATTCCAGCGCCCCCTTCTTCCATTCATAGGCAAAGCCCACCGTCAGCACGGCAAGGAACACCATCATCGACCAGAACCCGACCATCGAAATCTCGCCAAAGGCCACGGCCCAGGGGAACAGGAAGGCCACTTCCAGATCGAAGATGATGAACAGGATCGACACCAGATAAAACCGCACGTCGAACTTCATCCGCGCATCGTCAAAGGCGTTGAAACCACATTCATAGGCCGAAACCTTTTCCGGGTCCGGGTTCCGCACCGCGATCACGGCGGCGGCAAGGATCAGCACAAGGCCAAGCCCCGTGGCCACGCCCATCAGGATCAAAATCGGCAGATACTCTCGAAGAAGTGCGTCCAAGAGGGGCTCCTATCGCTGCGAACGGCGAGTTGCAGCCCCAAGCGGACCACGTCACTCTTGCGCCCCGTTTACCCCGCCCCCTGCGCGCGGTCAACCGAACGTGGGGCGAAAAGATGCCGCATTGGCACAGGGATTTGCGACTGTATGCAAATGTATACCACGCCCGCGCGATTTAAGGGCAAAATCCCGCGCCCTGCCGGTTTTCCGGCATGCAGCAGAATCACGAAACCGCTTTGGAAAGTGCGCTATTGCACCTTCGGCAGCGCGACCGCTTCGGGTTCCGGCCCCTGCCCGACCGCCAGCACCTCGGCCCGCAGAATCCGCGCGATCTGGGCGGCATCGTCGGGGGTAAAGGTCAGCGGAAGGCGCAGATCGAACAGCCCAGCAAGGATGCGGTCGGTCTGCGGCAGGCTTTGCGGCGCGGCATAGCGCCAGTGGTCATAGCGGCTGGTAAAGGCCACTGGATCATCGGCGCCGAACCACTTCACCTCGACCCCGCGCGCCACCGACCGCGCAAGGAATGAGGCAATGCGGGCAGGGCTGAAATCGGGCAGCAGGAACTGGAAGGACGAGCCGACAAAGGTTTCGGCATCGGGACGCGGCACAAGGCGCAAGCCATTGGTATCGGCCAACCCTGCCTCAAGCGTGCGATACAGCACCTCCCAGCGCGCCACCCTTTCGCCCAAGACCCGCAACTGCGGCCGCAAAATTGCCGCGCGCAGGTTGTCCATCCGGCCCGACACATTCGGCGTCACCATCCGCACCGCCTCGAACGCCTCGGGCGGCGGGGCAGCGCGGTGCTTGCCATACAGCATATACGACCCCGACAGCAGCACCGCCCGCGCCATCACCTCGGCATCGTCCGATATCAGAAACCCGCCCTCGCCCGCATTGACATGCTTGTAGGTCTGCATCGAATAGCAGCCGATCAGCCCGTGCCGACCGGAAGGAACGCCGTTCCACGAAGCCCCCATCGTATGCGCGCAATCCTCGATGATCGTCACACCCAGATCGGCACAAAGCGCCACAAGCGCCTCCATATCGCACAGATGCCCGCGCATATGCGACAGCATCAACAGCCGCGCGCCGGTTGCCTTGGCCTTGGCCGCCAGATCATCGAAATCCAGCGTCAGATCTTCCGTCACTTCGACAAACACCGGCTGACCGCCCACGCTTGCAATCGCGCCGGGAACAGGGGCCAGCGTGAAGGCATTGGTCAGCACCGGCTCCCCTGCCGCAATCCCCACCGCACGCAAGGCACAGCCCAAAGCATAGCCGCCAGAGGCCACCGCAAGGCAATACTTCGCCCCCGTCAGTGCGGCGAATTCCTCCTCCAGCAGGGCAGCTTCCGCAACCTCGCCTTCAGCCGTGTTATAGCGGTGCAGCCGCCCATGCCGCAGCACCGCAATCGCCGCTTCGATCCCGTCCTCGGGAATGGGTTCCTGCTGGGTAAAAAGCCCCGTAAACCGTTCTTGCATCAGGCTTTCTTTCCTTCAGGCTTTACCAGCCAGACAAAGGCCGCCAAAGAGGCCGCAACCACTGCCGCCGCAATGAAATACGCCACATCCGGCGATTGGAACGGCGCATCCTCGCGCATGAAATAGCCAAAGACCTGACTGAAAAACAGCGTCCCCAGCAGCATCGCCACACTTAACAGCGATGCGATCCCGCCCTGCAATTCGCCCTGCGCGTCCTCTGGCACCGCCTTTGACATCATCGCGGCCAGCATCGGATGCACAAAGCCCTCCGGCCCATGCACAAGGATCAGCACCAGCACCGCCGTCATGCCCCCCGCCAGCCCATAGCCCAGCGCCGCGATGGCCGAACACACCAGCCCGATGATCACCACCCGGAACTCGCCGACATATTTCACCGCAGGCCCCGTCAGCAGCCCCTGAAACGCCGCCATGACCACCCCGAACGCCGCAAGCGACAGGCCCACCATCGCCTCGGACCAGCCGAATTTGGCGATGCCCCAGAACGGCCAAATGGCCTGATAGACCGACGAGGCAAAGAAGAACACGAACATCACCACGCACATCGGGATCACGCCCTTATAGCGCCGGAATACCCGAAACGCGCCAAAGGGGTTCGACCGCGCCCATTCAAACTTGCGCCGCTTGTCCAGCGGCAGGCTTTCTGGCAGCACGAAGTAGCCGTAAATCAGGTTCAGCCCGGAAATCGCCGCCGCCACAAAGAACGGCACACGCGGGCCAAAGGTTCCCAGCAGCCCGCCAATCGCAGGCCCGACCACAAAGCCCGCGCCAAAGGCCGCCCCCATGATGCCAAACACCCGCGCACGGTCCTCGGGCGGAGTCACATCGGCCAGAAAGGCGTTGGCAATCACCCAGCTTGATCCGCACAGGCCCGCAATGATCCGCCCCACAAACAGCCATGCCAGCGTCGGCGCAAAGGCTTGCAGCAGGTAATCCAACCCCAGCCCAAGGATCGCCAGCAGCAACAGCGGGCGGCGGCCAAAGCGGTCTGACAGGTTGCCCATCAGCGGGCTGAACAGAAACGCCGTCGCCGAAAACGCCAGAAACATCCAGCCCCCGATGATCGAGGCATCGGCAATATCGACATGACCGACATCACGGATCAGCGCGGGCAGCACCGGAATGATCAGGCCAAAGCCCACCATATCCAGCAGCACACACAGCAAGACAAAGCTCACCGCATGGCGCGACGGCGGCTGGATCGGGGGGGATTGGTCAAGGTTTTCCATGCCGCGCACCCTATTTGCGGTGGCAGAAGGTGTCAAACAGCGCGCGTGTCACCTTTTACCCCAGCAGCCGCTCCACCAGCCCGTGCAGATCGTCGTAATGATCCAGCAGCGCCTCGGGCGACAGCCGCGCAACGCCCGCCCCCTCGGGACCGAATGTCACCAAAGCCACCGGCACGCCCACGGCAAGGCCGGTCTTGCGGTCGGTTTCGGTGTCGCCAATCAGCATGGATCGCGCCACCACGCCCCCCGCCCGCGTCACCGCCGCCACATAGGGCGCGGGATCGGGCTTGCGCGTGGGCAGCGTATCGGCCCCCACCAGCGCACCGAACAGATCGGTGATCCCCAGCCGCCGCACCAGCTCCACCGCCAGCGCCTCGGGCTTGTTCGTGCAGATCGCGGTGGCATAGCCCGCACCGCGCAAGGCCTGCACCGCCGCCACCGCCCCGTCATAAAGCCGCGTATGCGTGTCGATCCCCTCGGCATAGGCCGCCAGAAGGCGCGGATATTCGCGGCTGATGTCCTCCTCGGACCACGCAACGCCCAGCCGGTCAAACCCCGCCCGCAGCATCGCCCGCCCGCCATGAAAGGCCGTCAGCGTGTCGCGCGCGTCCAGCACCGCCCCGCCATGCCCCAGCGCATCAAAACAGGCATTGGCCGCCGCCAGCAGGTCAACAGACGTATCCGCCAGCGTGCCATCCAGATCAAAAACCACCGTGCGCCGATCCGCCTGCATATTTCTGTAACCTTGCGTGAAGCGGCCAGCCCTTGCGGCCCCGCCCGCCTTCGGTAAAACGGGCGCATTGCAAAAGGAAGGGGCGTCATGCCGGTTTCACTCATTGTTTTGGCGGCGGGCTTGGGAACGCGGATGAATTCCGATCTGCCCAAGGTCTTGCACCATGTCGCTGCGGCCCCCCTGCTGCACCACGCCATGACCGCTGGCCGCGCGCTCGACCCCGCCCGCGTTGTCGTCGTCGCAGGCCACGAGGCAGAGGCTGTGACCAGATCCGCGCAGGCCTTTGACGAGTCGGTGCAGGTCGTCGTGCAAGAGCCGCAGCTTGGCACCGCCCATGCCGTCACCACCGCCGCCCCCCTTCTGGCCGGGGCTGCGGGCGATGCCATCGTGCTTTATGGCGACACCCCTTTCATCCGCCCCGAAACCCTGCAAGCCATGCTGGAGGCCCGCGCGCAGCACGCCGTGGTGATCCTTGGCTTTCAGGCCCGTGACGCGGGCCGCTATGGTCGCCTGATCGTCAACGGCGACAGGCTGGAAAAGATTGTCGAATACAAAGATGCGACGGACTCCGAACGCGCCGTGACCCTGTGCAATTCCGGCGTTGTCTGCGCCGATGCCAAGACCCTGTTCGATCTGGTGGCACAGGTGGGCAACGACAATGCCGCAGGCGAATACTACCTGACCGATATAGTCCAGATCGCCCGTGCGGCTGGGCTGTCGGCAGGCGTGGTGATCTGTGACGAATCCGAAACCTTGGGCGTGAACACCCGCGAACAACTGGCGCAGGCCGAAGCCGCCTTCCAAACCCGCGCCCGCGCCGAGGCGATGGAAAACGGCGTCACCCTGACCGCCCCCGAAACCGTGTTCTTCGGCCTTGATACCTACGTTGGCCGCGACACCACCATTGCACCGAACGTCTTCTTCGGCGCGGGCGTGACCGTGGAATCCGGCGCCGAGATCAAATCCTTCTGCCACCTTGAAGGCTGCCATATCTCGCGCGGGGCGGTCGTCGGTCCCTTCGCCCGGTTGCGCCCCGGTGCCGAACTGGCCGAGGATGTGCATGTCGGCAACTTTGTCGAGATCAAGAACGCCATTCTGGATGAAGGCGTCAAGGTGGGCCATCTGACCTATCTGGGCGATGCCCATGTCGGCGAATTCACCAATATCGGCGCAGGCACCATCACCTGCAATTACGACGGGGTGATGAAGCACCGCACCACCATCGGCAAACGCGCCTTCATCGGATCGGACACCATGCTTGTCGCCCCCGTCAAGGTGGGCGACGGCGCGCTGACGGCCTCGGGATCGGTGATCACGCAGGACGTGCCGCCCGAGGCTCTGGCAATTTCCCGCGCTGCCCAACAGAACAAGGCGGGCCTTGCGACCAAATTATTTGACAGGCTAAAAGCGATTAAAGCTGCGAAAAGTAAGGATAAATAACCATGTGCGGGATCGTTGGCGTTCTTGGCAACCACGAGGTTGCCCCCCTGCTGGTCGAGGCGCTGAAGCGGCTGGAATATCGCGGCTATGACTCGGCAGGCATCGCCACGGTCAATAAAGGCAAGCTGGATCGCCGCCGCGCGGTGGGCAAGCTGGTGAACCTGTCCGACCTTCTGGTGCATGACCCCTTGGCGGGCAAATCCGGCATCGGCCATACCCGCTGGGCGACCCACGGCGCCGCCACCACCACCAATGCCCACCCCCACCGCTCTGGCCCTGTGGCCGTGGTGCATAACGGCATTATCGAAAACTTCCGCGACCTTCGTGCCGAACTTGCCGCCGCTGGCCTCGCGTTTGAATCCGAAACCGATACCGAAACCGTGGCCCTGCTGACCCGCCTGCACATGGATCGCGGCATGACCCCGACCGAGGCCGCCCGCGCCACGATCAAACGCCTGCACGGGGCCTTTGCGCTTTGCTTCCTGTTCGACGGCGAGGATGATCTGATGATCGCCGCCCGCAAAGGCAGCCCGCTGGCCATCGGCCACGGCAAGGGCGAGATGTTTGTGGGCAGCGACGCCATCGCGCTCGCCCCGATGACCGACCGCATCACCTATCTTGAAGAGGGCGACTGGGCCATCCTGACCCGCGCGGGCGCGCAGATTTTCGATGCCGAAGACCGCCTTGCCAATCGCGCCGAGGCCCGTATCCAGATCGACGCCACCCGCATCGAAAAGGCGGGCTACAAGCACTTCATGGCCAAGGAAATCGCCGAACAACCGGTGGTGATCGCGGATGCTTTGCGCCGCTATGTGCAAGCCGGCGCGCTGCACCTGCCTGCCGAGGTGGATTTCAAAGGCGTGGACCGCATCACGATGGTCGCCTGCGGCACGGCCTCCTATGCCTGCCATGTGGCAAAATACTGGTTCGAACAGATCGCGGGCCTGCCCGCCGACATCGACGTGGCCTCGGAATTCCGCTACCGCGAACCGCCGCTTTCGCCGCAAAGCTGGGCGCTGTTCGTCAGCCAGTCGGGTGAGACCGCCGACACGCTGGCCGCGCTGCGCTATACCTCCGACAAGGTGGCCAAAGTGGTGGCGGTGGTGAACGTCCCCACGTCGTCGATCGCGCGCGAGGCCGATCTGGCCCTGCCGATCATGGCGGGGATCGAGGTGGGCGTGGCCTCGACCAAGGCGTTCACCTGCCAGCTTGTCACCCTTGCCCTGCTGGCCCTGAAAGCCGCCGTGGACCGTGGCCGCCTTGATGCCGCAGGTTTGGCCACCCATCTGGCCGATCTGGCCGCCCTGCCCGGCCTGATGAACCACGCCCTAGCCCTGTCGCCCCAGATCGCCACCGTGGCCGAGGAACTGGCCGAGGCGCAGGACATCCTCTTCCTTGGCCGTGGCGCGATGTATCCCTTGGCCTTGGAAGGCGCGCTGAAGCTCAAGGAAATCAGCTATATCCACGCCGAAGGCTATGCCTCGGGCGAGTTGAAACACGGCCCCATCGCCCTGATCGACAACCGCGTGCCGGTGATCGTGCTGGCCCCGCGCGACGCGCTGTTCGACAAGACCGTCTCGAACATGCAAGAGGTCATGGCCCGTCATGGCCGCGTGCTGCTGATTTCCGACGCGCAGGGCATTGCCGAGGCGGGTGCGGGCTGCTGGCGCAGCCTGACGCTGCCCGAAGTGTCACCCGCCTTCGCGCCGATCCTGTATTCGATCCCCGCGCAGCTTCTGGCCTATCACACCGCCATCGCCAAAGGCACCGATGTGGACCAACCCCGCAACCTTGCAAAATCGGTGACCGTAGAATGATCGGGGGAATGATCGAAACAGCCCTTGCCCAGTTGCAGGCCATAGCCGACCCGCAACGCGCCATCGAAGCACAAGCCTATCACAAGGTTGACCGCCCCTATCTGGGCCTGCGCGTGCCGCAGATCGAGGAATTGACGGATCAATGGCGCGCAGATTGCACGCTGGAGGAACGTCTCGCCCTTGCCGCCGCACTGTGGGAGACCAATATCCACGAGGCCCGCGTGGCAGCAGCCAAACTGCTGACCCAAGCCCGCATCAAGCCTGATGATACGGGGGCTTGGGATCTGATCTGCACTTGGGTGCCGCAGTTTGATGCGTGGTCGATTGCCGATCATGTCTGCATCGCGGCGCAAAAACGCATCACCGCCAACCCTGCGCGGCTGGATGTGGTGGAAGCCTGGACCACCCACGAAAACATGTGGACCCGCCGCGCCGCCCTTGTGGCGACCCTGCCCTTCACCAAGCAGAACTTCCCCAAACCGTTTGAGCTGGAGGCCCGTGACCGCATCCTTGGCTGGGCCGCAACCTATTGCGATGACAAGGACTGGTTCATCCAGAAGGCCGTGGCATGGTGGCTGCGCGATCTGTCCAAACACGACCCCGCCCGCACCCGCGCCTTCCTAGAGGCCCATGGCGACCGGATGAAAGCCTTTGCCCGCAAAGAGGCCGCACAATACCTGCCGCCCGAAGCCTGACCCGAGGCCCGCCCCGCAGACCCAAAAAATTTTCGTCCGAAAATTTTTGGACCGCACCCTCGGGCGAAGGTTATTGCGCGTAGACCAAGACCTCGGGCAGATCGGTCAGCGCCAGATCCAAGGCGCGAAACGCCGCCAGTGACAACTGGGCCGCCCCCTCGGCAGGCAGCAGATCAACCGCAACCATCGCGCCCGTGGCCGTCACCACCCAGCCCTTGCCCGCCTCTGCCACCAAGGCGGATTTCAGCCAGAACCCCTGCTCGGCCGGAGGTCCAAGCGCCACCGTCACCAGCCCCAAGGGCCGCCCCTCTGCCATCGGCGCCTCTGCCGCCGCCTTTTCGGCCTCGGTGGTCTGATCGAGTGCAGCCGCATCTTGCCCCGCCCCCAAGGGGGGCAGCGTCACGGCAGGCTCTACTGGGGCCACGATCGGCCCGGTCGTGGTTTCGGGTTCTTCCGAAGGAACACCCGAACAGCCCGACAGCATCAGGGCCAGCACAAGCGAGATGGAGCCGATATGTTTCATGCCTACGACGATAGTCTGCCGCCCCAGCCCCTGCAACTGCCGGATTCAGCCTTGCCCTTGCGCCGCCGCATCCCTACCTTTCCCCTATGACAGCGCCCCTGATAGATCCCTTCGCCCGCGCGATTTCCTACCTGCGCGTTTCGGTCACCGACCGCTGCGACTTCCGTTGCAGCTATTGCATGACCGAACACATGACCTTCCTGCCCAAGGCCGAACTTCTGACGCTGGAAGAACTCGACCGGCTGTGTTCGACCTTTGTCGGCCTTGGCGTCGAAAAGCTGCGGATCACCGGCGGAGAGCCTCTGGTGCGGAAAGGCATCATGACCTTCTTCCGCGCGATGTCGCGGCATCTGGACTCGGGTGCGCTGAAAGAGCTGACGCTGACCACCAACGGCAGCCAGCTTGCGAAATACGCGACCGAACTGGCCGATTGCGGGGTGAAACGGATCAACGTCTCGGTCGATACGCTGGACCCTGCGAAATTCGCTGAGATCACCCGTTGGGGCCGCCTGCCGCAGGTGCTGGAGGGCATCGCCGCCGCCACAGCCGCCGGCATGAAGGTGAAGATCAACGCGGTGGCCCTGAAAGGCTTCAACGAGGACGAACTGTTTTCGCTGGCCGAATGGTGCGCCCGTGACGGCCATGACCTGACCTTCATCGAGGTCATGCCGATGGGCGATATGGGCGAGGCGCAGCGCATCGACCAATACTGGAGCCTGTCCGACCTGCGCGCCCGCCTTGAGGAACGTTATACCCTGCAAGACCTGCCCGACCGCACCGGCGGCCCCGCCCGCTATGTGCGCCTGAAGGAAACCGGCCAGCGCATCGGCTTTATCACGCCCCTGACGCATAACTTCTGCGAAAGCTGCAACCGCGTGCGGCTGACCTGCACGGGCGAGTTGTATATGTGCCTTGGCCAAGAGGATATGGCCGACCTGCGCGCGCCCCTGCGCGCCAGTGCCGACAATGCCGCCCTGACCACCGCCATCCGCAGCGCCATCGCCCGCAAGCCCAAGGGCCATGACTTTGACTATACCCGCCAGAAAGTGGCCGGCCAGATGACGCGGCACATGAGCCATACCGGCGGCTGACGGCTGCATTTGCCACGCTGCGGGGGTTTCACACCCCCGCGCCCTTTCAGGGCTTCCCCCGTGGGATATTTATGCAAAGAGGATCGGGGGAACCGGTGAGGTGGTCGATGAGCGCAAGCAAGGATTTGCGCCGCGCCGTGGCGTTGGAATAGACCAGCACATAATCCCAGGGCATCGGCAAAGCGATATCGGACAGGATAACCAGCCGCCCCGCCGCGATGTCATGTCCGGCAATCCTGCGCGGCACCAAGGCCGCCCCAAAGCCCGCCCGCGCCGCCGCCATCGCCATGCGGGTCTGGTCCACCACCAGGCCTGCGCGCCGGTCAGGGGCAACCCGCGTGCCAGCCTGCCGCCAATAGGCCGCCCATGACGGCTGGGTGACATAGGCCGCCCCCCAATCGGTATGGATGAAGGCCGCATCCGGCAGCGCCGCCAACCCGTGCTGCACCATATCGGGGGCGGCGACGGCGACGATCTCGTCTCGGAACAGCGGCACGATGCGGTGATCGGGATAGGCGTGGCCGCCATATGTCACCCGCAGATCGACGCCGTCCCGCGCCAGCACCACCGGATCGTCCTGCACGCGGATCTCGATCCCGACACCGCCGTCAAAGCCGCGCAGGCGCGGGATCAGCCAGTGTTCGTCCAGCGTCGGCAGCACCGACACCACCAGCCGCCCGCGCGTCTGATCTTCGCGCAACTCGGCACCGAGGGCGGCAATATCGGCCAAGGCTGCCTCGAGCCGCGGATAGATCGCGCGGCCCGCATCGGTCAGCATGATCCGGTTGCCGATGCGCTGGAACAACCGCTTGCCGTAAAGCGCCTCCAGCGCCTTGACCTGCTGGCTGACCGCCGCCGAGGTCACGCCCAGTTCTGCCCCCGCCTGCACGAAAGATCCGGTGCGGGCGGCAACCTCGAAGGCGCGCAGGGCGTTCAGCGGCAGATCAGACATACGAGCCTACAGTTTTTCTTATGCTCCCCGATAATTCCTCTTGTTGCGCCACAGCGCAAGCCCCGCCATCCTGCGATCAAAGAGGAGTCCCCCATGCAAGATATCATCGACCTCACCCGCTTTCCGCTTGACCGTCCCGACAGCCCCGAATGGCAGGCGATGGTCGCCCGCGCCCGCGCCGATCTGGCGCGCGAGGGGATGTTCGATCTGGTGGGCTTCCTGCGCCCCGAGGCCTTGGCGCAAGCCGTGGCCGACCTTGCCCCCCGCTTTGACGCCGAGGCTTTCACCCATGCCCGCAAGCACAATATCTACTTCCGCAAGGACATCGCAGGCCTTGCCCCCGACCACCCCGCGCTGACCCAGTTTGAAACCATCAACCAGACCCTTTGCGCCGACCAGATCGGCGGCGTGGTGCAGCGGCTTTACGAATGGGAACCCTTCGCGCGCTTTCTGGCCGCCGCGATGGAAATGCCCGCGCTATATACGATGGCAGACCCGCTCGCCCGCGTGAACGCCATGCGCTATGCCACAGGCGAAGGCCTGAACTGGCACTTCGACCGGTCGGAGTTCACCACCACGCTGCTGCTGCAAGCCCCCGACAAGGGCGGCGATTTCGAATACCGCACTGACCTGCGCTCCCCTGACAATCCCAATTACGACGGTGTCGCCAAACTGCTGACCGGTCAAGACCCCGACCTGAAACGCATCACCCTGACCCCCGGCACGCTGAACGTGTTCCGTGGCAAGAACACCGCCCACCGCGTCACCCCCGTCGAAGGCAATACCCCCCGCATCATCGCGGTGTTTTCCTTCTTCGACCGCCCCGGTGTGCTCTTCACCCCCGAAGAACAGATCGGCTTCTATGGACGCGCTGCCTGAAAACGAACGGGAACGCAGGCCCAAAACCCGCGTTCCCCATCCTCTTCGCTCAAATATCCCCGCCGGAGGCGCACATCTCCATCAGCGCCCCCGCCCGCAGGATCAAGGGTAGGGTGCGTGCTCGGCACGCACCCTATGGCCAAAGATCAGGCCGCAGGCATCCGCGCCTCGACCATCCCCGCATACCAGCTTGATCCGAAGGGGATGGCGTTATCGTCAAAGTTATAGGCCGGATGATGCACCATCGCGGTGTCGCCGTTGCCAAGGAAGATATAGGCGCCGGGGCGTTCCAGCAGCATATAGCTGAAATCCTCGGCCCCCATCAGCGGGGCCGTGTCGGCATCGACATGGCCCGACACTGCCTGCGCCACCGACACCGCGTAATCGGTGTTCTCGGCGTGGTTCATCGTCACCGGATAGCCGCGCTGGTAATCGACCACAGCCTTCGCCCCCAGCGCCTGCGCCACGCCATCGACAATCTCATGCACCCGCCGCTCGGTATAATCCTGCACCTCGAAATCCATGGTGCGGACCGTCCCCTTCAGCTTGACCACCTGTGGGATGACGTTATGCGCGGTGGAATCGGTGGTGACGTTACAGATAGAGACCACAACCTGTTTCAACGGGTCCACCCCGCGCGAGGCGATGGTCTGCAGCGCCACGATCACATGGGCCGCGACAACGGTGGTATCAATGCAGTCATGCGGCTTGGCGGCATGGCCACCCTTGCCGGTGATGGTAATATCCACCGTATCGGCGGCGGCCATCATCGCGCCGGGGCGGATCGCGAAATGCCCCACCGGAATCCCCGGCATATTGTGCATCCCGTAGACTTCCTGAATGCCCCAGCGGTCCATCATGCCATCGGCGCACATCTCGCGCCCGCCGCCGCCGCCCTCTTCGGCGGGCTGAAAGATCAACACGGCAGTCCCGTCAAAGTTCCGCGTCTCGGCCAGATATTTCGCAGCCCCCAGCAGCATCGCGGTATGGCCGTCATGCCCGCAAGCATGCATCTTGCCCGCCACGGTCGAGGCATAATCCACCCCCGTCAACTCGGTGATCGGCAGCGCATCCATATCGGCGCGCAAGCCGACCACACGACCCGCCGTATCGGTCTTGCCCTTGATCACAGCGACAACACCCGTGCGCCCGATCCCCGGCGTTACCTCGTCAACGCCAAATCCGCGCAGCAAATCCGCCACCCGCCCCGCCGTGCGCTGCACGTCGAACTGCAACTCGGGGTGGGCGTGGAAATCGCGCCGCCATTCGGTGATCTCGGGCAGCATCTCGGCAAAGCGGTTCTTCGGTGGCATGGGGGTTCTCCTTTGCGCGCAGCGTGATCCAAACGCCCGCGCCCTGCAACCCCCTCCCCTTCAGGCAAAGCGCCGCCGCGCATCCAGCGCAAGGCCGGTGCCGACCGATCCCAGCATATCCCCCGTCGCAATCGCCACACCGGGTAGCGCCGCTTGCACACAGGCCCGCAACACCGGCAACCCGCTGGAACCACCGGTCATGAACACCGTCCCGATATCCGCAGCCCCAACCCCCGCCTGGGCCAGAACCGATCCCAGCATCGCGGAAATCCGCTGCACCGGCGCTTCAACCGCCTCTTCAAACCGCGCGCGCAACGCCATCGGATTAGGCCCGCCGGTAAAGGCCGACATCGCAATCCGCGCGGCCTCTGCCTCCGACAGCGCGATCTTGGCGGCCTCGACCGCCATGGCAAGCGAGTGGCCATGCCGCCCCTCGACCACGCGGATCAAACGGTCAATCAATTCAGGCCGGTCCGCCACCGCGCGCAAGGCCTTCAGATCCGAGGCACAGCGTTGGGTGTAAAGCATGTTGATCCGGTGCCATGTCGCCAGATCCAGATAGTAATGCCGCGGCATGATCCCCTTGCCGCCGCCCGTGCTGGCCTTGAACCCCAGATGCGGCATCACCTCGGACAGGCTCAGCAAACGGTCGAAATCCGTGCCGCCAACGCGGATACCGTCATTGGCCAGAATATCCCCCGCCCGATCTGCCGTCAGCGCCCGCTCGGGCGAGACGCGCACAATGGAAAAGTCCGAGGTGCCGCCGCCGATATCGACGATCAGAACCAACTCCTCCCGCGCCACCGACTGCTCGTAATGCAAAGCCGCAGCAATCGGCTCATACTGAAAGGCGATGTCCCGAAACCCGCAGCCCCGCGCGATCTCTTCCAACACCGCCTGCGCGCGGGCATCCCCCGCCGCATCGTCATCGACAAAATGCACGGGCCGCCCCAGCACCACCTGCGACACCGCCCCCGCCTCGGCCTCCAACAGCCCGCGCAAATGCCCGATATAGCGCGCCAGCACATCGCGAAACGCCACAGCCCGCGCCCCGATGCGGGTCTTTTCGTCAATCAGCGAAGACCCCAGCGTGCTCTTCAGCCCCCGCATCAACCGCCCGTCCTCGCCCGTGACATAGGCCGCAATCGCCGCCCGCCCGAACACCGGTGCCGAGCCATCGCTCTCCCAGAACACCGCCGAAGGCAAAGTCACCGCCTCGCCCTCCAGCGCGATCAACCGCGCCGGTCCCTGCGGTCCCGCCACCGAAACCGTGGAGTTTGAAGTGCCAAAGTCGATCCCGCAAAACAACGTCATAGCCCGCCCCCGAAACGCAAGACGCCGCGCCTACCCCGACCACAGGCCCAAGTAAACCCACCCCCCGCGCAAGGTGCGTGAAATCACGCACCCTACCCCTTGGATTTCACCTTGGGCCAAATACTCCCGCCGGAGGCTCTTGCCCTTGGTGTCGGATGCCTCCGGCGGGAGTATTTAGGCCAAGATGATGCACAAGGGGTAGGGTGCGTGCTTGTCACGCACCTTTGGTCACAGCGTGGGACCGGGGGCGATCTTGCTGCCGTCGGTAAAGCGGGCGTGGCGGAAGCGGGTCAGGTCATGGCCGGTGTCATTGCCTGCGACCAGATCGGCGACCACGCGGCCCATGCCGGGGCCGATGCCAAAGCCGTGGCCGCTCATGCCTGTGGCGATCACCAGCCCGGGCAGCGCCGCCACACGGTCGATCACCGGCACCACATCGGGCATGGTATCGATCATGCCACCCCAGACCGCGCGCAGTTTCGGGCGGCCAAGCGCGGGGAAGGCTTGGGCGAAATTGTCCTGCACATCCGACAGGGCCTGCATGTTCGGGGCGGGGTTCAGCACGCGCATCTGCTCGAAGGGCGATGGCATATCGGCGGACCAACGCCGCCGTGTTCCCCATGCGTCAGGGAAATGGGCGGGGGCTTTGGGGCGGAACACGGTCGACTTGAAATCCTTTTTCAATACTGGCAGGTAAGTGCCGAAATGGCGGAACGCATCCGGCCCGATGAAGAAATCATGGCTTGCCCCCGGTGCCAGCGAATAGCCGCCGTCCTGTCTGCGGCGAAAGGCAAAGCGGTCATCGGCGGCGTTACCGGCAAAGATCTCGGCCATCGGCTCGGTCGCAGCAACCGAGGCCAGCACCGACAGTTGCGGGATATTGACCCCTTCGGCGCGCAGGAACAGCGAGGACCACGCCCCCCCCGCCACCACCACCTGATCGCAGGCGATGCGGCCTGCTTCGGTCACAACCCCGGCCACGCGCCCCGCCACAATATCCAGTCGCCGCACGGCGCAGTTTTCCACGATCACCGCCCCGCGTGCGACCGCCCCCTGCGCCAGCATCGGCACAGCCACCCAAGGTTCGGCCCGCGCGTCCGAGGGAGTCAGCAGCCCGCCCAGCCACGGGGCCGCCGCCCCTTTGATGCGATCCTGCACCTGACCTGCCGTCTGCATCACCGTATCCAGACCAAGTGCCTTTGCATGGCTCAGCCAGTCTTCGAACCCTGCCATCTCGGCCCCAGTCCGCGCCAGATACATCACCCCTTCCTGCCGAAAGCCCAAAGCCTCGCCAAATTCCTGCGCCAGCGATTTCCAGATCCGCAGGCTTTCCACCATGATCGGCAATTCGTCCAGATCGCGGCCTTGCTGCCGTATCCAGCCCCAGTTGCGGCTGGACTGCTCGCCCGCGATGCGGCCCTTTTCGCACAAGACCACCTTGAAGCCGCGCTCCGCCAGATGCCACGCGGTCATCACACCGATGACACCACCGCCCAGCACAACCACATCGCAAGCAGCGGGGGGCGGGCCTGCAAAACGGACCGGCGTTGACAGCGAAATCGGAAACGGGGTCATGCCAACTCCTGCAACAAGGCTTCCATAAAGCGCTGGCCTGCCGCGAATTCGGCCAGATCAAGATATTCGTCGGGCTGATGCGCCTGCGCGATATGGCCCGGCCCGCAGATCACCGCCGAATAGCCCGCCTCTTGGAACTGCCCCGCTTCGGTGCCATAGGACACAACGCCCGTGGCATTGTCGCCGGTCAGGCGGCGGACCAAAGCCTCGGCCGCACCCGCCGTTTCGGGTTGCAATCCCGGCACGCGGAAGAAGCGCTCCAGATGAAAGCCCGCCTCGGGCCGCACTGCCTGCATGGTTTGCGTCAGCCGCGCCGCCTCGGCCTCGACCGAACCCGCCCAAGCCTCAAGGTCTTCGCCCGGAACCACCCGCATCTCGATGGCGAACTGGCAATCGGCGGCGGTGATGTTGTTGGCGGTGCCGCCCTTGATGGTGCCGACATGCAGCGTGGTGAAGGGCGGGTCAAAAGCGGCAGCACGGGCGGCCACGGGGCGGGCCTGAATATCCGCGTTCTGCCCGTTCAGCCAGTGGATCAGCCGTGCGCCCTCCATCACCGCCGACACGCCGTAGGGCAGCAGGGACGAATGCACCTCGAACCCCTTCACATGCACCTTGAAGCCGGTGCCGCCCTTGTGGCCATTGATCAGCTTCATCCCCGAAGGTTCGCCGATCAGCGCAATTTCGGCCTGAGGCAGCACCTTTTGCATCGCCGCGATCATCGGCGGGGCGCCGGTGCAGCCCAACTCCTCATCATAAGACAGTGCCAGTTGCAGGGGCCGCGCCACCCCCAGCTTCTGCGCCCGCACCAAGGCCCAGACCGCCAGCGCGACATAGCCCTTCATGTCGCAGGTGCCACGCCCGTAAAGCCGCCCGTCGCGTTCCGTCACGACCCAAGGGTCAGAGGTCCAGACCTGCCCCTCCACCGGCACCACATCGGAATGACCCGACAGCACCACGCCCCCCGCCACCTTCGGCCCGACATGGGCGAACAGCGCGGCCTTGCTGCGATCCTCGTTCCAGTGGCGGTGCGCGGCGATCCCGTGGCCCGCCAGATAGCCCTCCAGCCAATCGACCAGATCAAGGTTCGACCCAGTGCTGACGGTCGGAAACCCCACCAAGGCCTGCAGCAATTGACGCGGCGTAAGTTCTTCCATCGGCACCCCCATATCTTGTGGGCAAACCTGCTACCCCCCACGATCCCTGTCAAGACCGCACAAAATTGATCGCATTCACTGCATTTTGACGAAACATCCGGCTGGATTGCGCCCAAAATTCGGGATTGATCGGGTGATGGAAATGGGAAAGACTTGACCCAAAGCCAAAGGTGGACAACGATCCACCCAACAAAACGAAAAGAATACAAAGACCTGGGGAGTGTCATATGGCCGATCTGGCCGCGCCCGTGCTTGATGTGCGGGGGCTTAAGACTGTATTTCAGACACGCGGCGGCGAAGTCCATGCCGTAAACTCGGTCAGCTTCCATCTGGAGCGTGGCGAATTGCTTGGCGTGGTGGGCGAAAGCGGGTCGGGCAAATCGGTGACAATGATGTCGCTGATCGGTTTGCTGCCCTCGCCCCCCGCCGATGTGCGCGCAGGCAGCGTGATGCTGGGCGACCGCGACCTTTTGAAAATCAGCGCTGCCGAATTGCAAGCGGTGCGCGGGGCCAAGGTCGGCTTTGTGTTTCAGGACCCGATGACCTCGCTGAACCCTGTGTTCACCGTTGGCATGCAGATCATGGAGCCGCTGCGCCGCCACATGGGCCTGTCAAAGGCGCAGGCCGAAACCCGTGCGGTGGAACTGCTGGAACTGGTGGGCATCTCGGATGCGCGGAAACGCCTGAAAGCCTATCCGCACCAGTTTTCCGGCGGGATGCGGCAGCGGGTGATGATTGCCATCGCCCTTGCCTGTGACCCCGATGTGCTGATTGCCGATGAACCCACCACGGCGCTCGATGTGACGATTCAGGCGCAAATCCTTGAACTGGTAAAGGAACTCCGCCGCAAGCTGGGCATGGCGATCATCTGGATCACCCATGATCTGGGCGTCATCGCGGGCATCGCGGATCGGGTGATGGTGATGTATGGCGGGCAGGTTGTGGAACAGGCTCCGGTCAAGGAATTGTTCGGCAACCCGCAGCACCCCTATACCCGCGCGCTGCTGAAAACGATCCCCTCGCTGACCGGTGAACGCGCGGACCGGCTTCAGGTGATCGAGGGCCAGCCCCCGATCATGACCGCCGCCCCCACCGCCTGCCCATTCCGCGACCGCTGTGCGCAGGCGTTTGACCGCTGCGCGCGCGAAAACCCGCTCCGCCGTGCGATTGACGGGCGCGAGGTCGGGCGCGGCCATGACGTTGCCTGCCACTGGACGCCAGAGGTGGCCCATGCTTGACCAATCCCCCGAAAAGCTGGTTCAGGTCAAAGACCTGAAGATGTATTTCCCGATCCACACCGGCCTGTTCCGCAGCCATACCGGCGATGTGAAGGCGGTGGATGGTGTCAGCTTTGACATCATCAAGGGCGAAACCCTTGGCCTTGTGGGCGAATCCGGCTGCGGCAAATCCACCGTGGGCCGCGCGCTGTTGCGGCTTTACGATCCCACCGCAGGGCAGGTCATCATCGACGGCGAAGACATCGCCACCCTCTCGCCCGAAGCCCTGCGCAAGAAACGACCGCAGATGCAGATGGTGTTCCAAGACCCGCAGGCCAGCCTGAACCCGCGCATGACCCTTGCCGCCATCATTGGCGAACCGCTGGAAGAACACACCAACTGGACGCGCGACCGCAAGACCGAACGCATTTATGAGTTGATGGATGCCGTCGGTCTGAACCGCCGCTTTGCCAACCGCTTTCCGCATGAATTTTCCGGCGGCCAGCGCCAGCGCATCGGCATTGCCCGCGCTTTGGCGCTGAACCCGAAATTCATCGTCTGCGACGAACCGATTGCCGCGCTGGATGTCTCTATCCAAGCGCAGGTGGTCAACCTGCTCGAAGATCTTCAGGCCAAATTCGGCCTCACCTACCTGTTCATCAGCCATGATCTGTCGATGGTGCGCCATATCGCCGACCGTGTGGCGGTGATGTATCTGGGCCGGATTGCCGAACTTTCCCCGCGCGACGCCCTGTTCGCCCGCCCCCTGCACCCTTACGCCGAGGCGTTGCTGTCCGCAGTCCCCGAACCCGATCCGAATCTTGAGGCCACGCGCCAGCGCATCATCCTGCAAGGGGATGTCCCCTCCCCCGCAAACCCGCCCAAAGGCTGCAATTTCTGCACCCGCTGCCCCAAGGCGTTTGACCTTTGCCATGCCGAAAAACCGCAATTGCAAGAGGTAGAGCCGGGCCGCCTTGTCGCCTGCCACCTTTTCACCCCGAATAACCCTGCCGCCGGATCAACCGGCGGTGCCGAGGCTACAGAGCATAATCAACAAGGAGAGACCCGATGAAATTGAGAACAGCCCTTCTGGGCGCGGCCTGCGCTTTCGCGCTTGCCCCCGCCGCCTATGCCGAACGCGGCGCCGATGGCCATGTCAACGTGCTGTATTGGCAAGCCCCGTCCATCCTGAACCCCTATCTCTCGTCCGGCACCAAGGACGTGGAAACCGCCTCGCTGATCCTTGAAGGTCTGGGCGGCTTTAACGAAAAGGGCGAAGTCATCGCCCGTCTGGCCGAATCCGTTCCCACCGTGGAAAATGGCGGCGTCTCGGCAGATCTGACCACGATCACATGGAAATTGCAGGCTGGCCTGCTGTGGTCTGATGGCACCCCCGTCACGTCGGCGGATGCGAAATTCACCTATGACTATTGCACCCATCCCGAAGGCGGCTGCGCGCAGGCTGCGCGGTATGAAGGCATCAAGTCGATCGATACGCCCGATGCCCAGACCATCGTGATCACCTTCGATGCCCCCAAGCCGAACCCCTATCAGGCCTTCGTCGGCGGCACCTCGCCCATCCTTCAGGCCGCGCAATTCGCCAACTGCCTTGGCGCTGCGGCCTCGACCTGCACCGACCAGAACTTCATGCCCATCGGCACCGGCCCGTTCAAAGTGACCGAATTCAAGACCAACGACACCGTGTCGCTTGAAGCCAACCCGAACTACCGCGATCCGGCCAAGCCCGCCTTCGCCACCATGACCGTCAAGGGCGGCGGCGACGCGCAGGGTGCAGCCCGCGCCGTGATGGAAACCGGCGAATTCGACTATGCATGGAACACCCAGATCAACCCCGAAATGCAGGCGCAAATGGCGGCTGGCGGCAAGGGTGTGTTCCTGAACGGCTTCGGCACGCTGGTCGAACGGATCGAGATGAACATGACCGATCCTTCGGCTGACCTGCCGGAAGGGGAGCGTTCGACTGTTGCCCACGCCCACCCGATCCTGTCGGACATCAACGTCCGCAAAGCACTGTCGATGGCCATCGACCGTCAGCTTCTGGTCGATGTCGGCTATGGCGCTGCGGGCCGCCCGACCTGCAACCTTGTGCCTGCGCCCGAGCTTTACGCCTCGGACAACACCGAGTGCATCCCGCAGCAGATGGACGCCGCCAAGGCGCTTCTGGACACCGCAGGCTGGACCGACTCTGACGGTGACGGCATCCGCGACAAGGACGGCAAGAAACTGTCGATCCTCTATCAATCCTCGACCAACCCCGTCCGTCAGGACTTCCAGGCTCTGGTCAAAGGCTGGTGGAACGAGTTGGGCGTCGAGGTCGAGCTGAAGAACATCGACGCGTCCGTGTTCTTCGGCGGTGATGCGGGTTCGCCCGACACCTTCCAGAAGTTCTACGCCGACGTGGAAATGTATGCCAACAACTTCGACGGCACCGATCCGGAACCCTACCTTGCGCAATACATGTGCGACAAGATCCCCGGCCCGTCGAACCAGTGGCAGGGCGAGAACATCAACCGCTTCTGCGATCCGGCCTATGACGCGCTGGTGAAGGAAATGTCGGCGACCGCCGATCTGGCCAAGCGGTCGGAACTGGCCAAGAAGATGAACGACATGCTGACCAAAGACAGCTATGTCGTCGTCCCGCTGGTGGACCGTGGCCGTCTGTCGGCTGCCTCGAACACCCTTGGCGGTGTGGTGCTGAACACCTGGGACACCGAGCTGTGGAATGCCCAGGACTGGTTCCGCGTGAAGTGATCTGACCTTGGGGCGTGCCTTCGGGCGCGCCCTTCCCTTCCGGCTGCTGATCCAAGGCGTCCTGCCCATGCTGACCTATACGCTTCGCAGGCTTTTGCTTGCCATACCGACGCTTTTGCTCATCAGTCTGGTGATCTTCCTTCTGGTGGATTTCGCCCCCGGCAGCCCAATGTCGGAAATCCCGCTGACCGTCCCGCCCGAAGTGCGCCAGAAAATGATCGAGGCGATGGGCGCCGATCAGCCGGTGTTCATCCGCTATCTTTTGTGGCTGCGCCAGTTTTTCTGGGTGGAGCCGGCGGGGCTGATCGATGGCTGGTTCGGCACCAGTCTGGCCGAGGGCCAGCAGCGCATCATCTCGTGGCAGACCCGCAGCCCGGTTTTTGTCACCATCGGCCAGCGTATCCCGCAGACCCTGACGGTGATCGGATCGGCCTATGCCATCGGCGTGCTGATCGCCCTGCCCATCGGCATCTACTCCGCCTACCGGCAATATTCGTGGTTCGACCAGTTGGGGACGTTCGTGGCGATGGTCGGCTATTCCGTGCCGACCTTCTTTACCGGCGTGCTGCTGATCGTGATCTTCTCGGTCAATCTGGGCTGGTTCCCGTCGATCTATGACACGACGCTGAAGGTGGTGGATTGGGACAGCTTCATCAAACAAGTCATGCAAATGGCCCTGCCCGTCACTGTTCTGGCCCTGTTCAACGCAGCCGAGATCAGCCGCTATACCCGCGCCTCTTTCCTTGACAACCTGTCACAGGATTACGTCCGCACCGCCCGCGCCAAGGGGATGAGCGAGAAGACCGTGGTGCTGAAACATGTGCTGCGCAACTCTATGATTCCGGTGGTGACGGTGATCGCGCTGGGTATCCCCAGCATCTTTGCCGGCGCCATCATCACCGAACAGGTGTTCAAGGTGAACGGCATCGGTGCGGCCCTGATCGGGGCAATCCACGCCAACGACCTGCCGATGGTGCAGACGCTGACTTTCATCTTTGCGGTGCTGATCGTGCTGTTCAACCTGATTGCCGACATCCTGTACGGGGTGCTGGACCCGAGGATTCGCTATGACTGACACGACAGTGATCGAAAAACCGCGCAGCTTTTCCCGCGATGTCTGGGACCAGTTCCGCACCCATAAGGGGGCGATGGCGGGGCTGATCGTGCTGGCCACGCTGATCCTGTTTGTGGTCGTCGGCCCGTTTATCTGGCGCATCGACCCCACCTTTGTGGAACCCGACGCCGCCAAGATGATCATGTCGCGCAACAAGCCCCCCACTTGGGCGCATCCGCTTGGCACCGACCAGTTGGGCCGCGACATGCTGGCGCGGATGATGGCGGGGGGCAAAGTATCCTTGGCAGTTGGCACCGTGGCCATGCTGATCTCGATCTTCATCGGCACCTTTATCGGGGTGATGGCAGGCTATTTCAAACGGCTGGACGGCACGCTGATGCGGATGACCGACCTGTTTCTTGCACTGCCGCTGCTGCCCCTGCTGCTGGTGCTGATGATGCTGTTCGGCGACCGCATCCGCGCCCTTCTGGGGCCAGAGGCCGGAACCTTCCTGCTGATCGTCTTTGCCATCGGCGTCACAAGCTGGATGCACTCGGCCCGCATCGTGCGCGGTCAGGTGCTGGCCCTGAAGGAGCGCGAGTTCGTGATGGCCGCGAAATCCATCGGCACGCCCTCGCGCCGCGTGATCCTGCGCCATATATTGCCTAACGTGGTCTCCCCCATCATGGTGGCTGCCACCCTTGGCATCGCAGGCGCGATCATCACCGAAAGCGTGCTGTCCTTTCTGGGATTGGGCTTTCCACCGGATTTCCCAACATGGGGGCGGCTTTTGTATGATGGCGTCGAATACATGCAGCTTTACCCGCAGCGGGTGATGTGGCCGGGGCTTGCGATCTCGCTCACGGTTCTGTCGGTGAACTACATCGGCGACGGCTTGCGCGATGCGCTTGATCCAAGGATTCGCGGTCGCTAGGCGGGACCAAAAAATTTTTCGTCCGAAAAATTTTGGGGGGCTGTCTGCCCCCCGTCCACATTCGCAGGCGAATGTGGACTCCCCCCGAGGATATTTTTGCAAAGGGGATCGGGGGATCAGTGCATCGCCTTGCGGATGCGGCGCACGGCATACCAGACAAGGGCGACCACCACCGGCGTCAGTGCCGCCATCGCCATGCCTTTGGACAGATGCAGCGCGCTGATCACCGGATAGGCGGCATAAGAGGCAAGGCTGACCGCGTAATAGCTGATCGCCACCACCGACAGGCCTTCGACGGTGTGTTGCAGGCGCAAGGCCAGATCGGCGCGGCGGTCCATGCTTTCCAGCAGTTGCTGGTTCTGCGCCGAGCGTTCGACATCGACGCGGGTTCGCAGCAGTTCCGCCGCGCGGGTGGCGCGTTCGGCCAGATTCCGCAGCCGCGTTTCCGCCGATTTCACCGTCCGCATCGCCGGATCATAGCGGCGCATCATGAATTCGCCAAAGGTCTGGCGGCCTTGCAAGCGCACTTCACGCAAGGCTTCGATGCGCTGGTTGACGATGGCCTCATAGGCGCCTGTCGCGCCGAAGCGGAACGACACCCGCACCGCAAGGCTTTCCAGTTCCGCCGAAATGTTCAAAAGCTCGTGCAGGGCGGCTTCAGCGGGGCGGTTGGTGCGGTCCAGCCCCGAGACCAGCGCCGACAGCCTTGGGTCCAGCGCGTTCAGCTTGCTGCCCAGATCGCGCGCCCGCATCAGCCCCAGCATCGACATCGCGCGATAGGTTTCAATCTCGCACAAGCGCTGCACGATGCGGCCGATCCGCCGCGCGCCGGTGCCTTGGCGCACAAAGACCACAAAGCGCATATGGCCCGCCGGATCGATGCGGAAATCCCCCGCCACAATCGCCGCACCGTCCACCACCCGCGCCACCGCAAGGCTTTCCGGCACGAACCAGTCGTCCAGCTTGTCCAGCACCTGCGCTTCATCCTCGGGCATGAACTCGACCCGGATCAGCACCGAGGTCAGCAGTTTGCCCGGAGCCGCCGCCAGCCAGTCCTCGGGGAAAACCCCCGCCTCCGACGGATCAAAGGCGCGGTCCGACAGGCCGGGGGTAAAGGCCGAATAGGTCACGAATTCGGTATGGCTTTCCCATTTCAGATCCGACCGCCCGATGGCACCGGAGAAATGCGTGGCCTCGGGCTGCGGATGGGCCGAGCCGTTGCGGTCCAGCAGCGCCAGCAGATGCGCGCGGTCCAGCCCGCGATCCCGCGCCGCCGCCTCGACCGGTTCCTTGATCGCCACGAAGACCGCCGTGCAAGGGCAGGTCAGCGCCGGAAACGGGCGGGCGTGCAACTCGTTGACAAGGGCATAGCGCTGCGGGTGGTCGGTCAATGGCGTCATCGCGGGTCCAATTCGGGGATAGGGGCAGACCTAGCCGGTATTCCCCAACCAATCCAGCGGTTTAGCGGAATACAACGGTATACGGAAACGCAAACGGCCCCTGCCATAGGAAGGGGCCGCCGCATCAGGGGGTAGGGTGCGTGATCTCACGCACCTTTATTCGATCATCGGCAGCAGGCTATCCAGCGACTTCTTGGCATCGCCATAGAACATCCGCGTGTTTTCCTTGTAGAACAGCGGGTTCTCGATGCCGGAATAGCCGGTTCCCTGCCCGCGCTTGGACACGAACACCTGTTTCGCCTTCCAGCACTCCAGCACCGGCATGCCTGCGATGGGTGAATTCGGGTCTTCCTGTGCCGCAGGGTTCACGATGTCGTTCGAGCCGATCACGATGGCCACATCCGTTGTCGGGAAGTCCTCGTTGATCTCGTCCATCTCCATCACGATGTCGTAGGGCACTTTGGCCTCGGCCAGCAGCACGTTCATATGCCCCGGCAGACGGCCCGCAACGGGGTGGATGGCGAAGCGCACGGTCTTGCCCTTGGCGCGCAGTTTGCGCGTCAACTCGCTGACCGATTGCTGGGCCTGCGCCACCGCCATGCCGTAACCCGGAATGATGATGATGCTGTCGGCATCGTTCAGCGCCGCCGCAACCCCTTCGACATCAATGGCAATCTGCTCGCCGGTGACTTCCATCGCGGGGCCGGTGGTGCCACCGAAACCGCCCAAAATCACCGACACGAAGCTGCGGTTCATCGCCTTGCACATGATGTAAGACAGGATCGCACCCGAAGAACCCACCAGTGCGCCCACCACGATCAGCAGGTCATTCGACAGCGAAAAGCCGATCGCCGCCGCCGCCCAGCCGGAATAGCTGTTCAGCATCGACACCACCACCGGCATATCCGCGCCGCCGATGCCCATGATCAGGTGATAGCCGATGAACAGCGCCGCCACCGTCATGCCCAGCAGCGCCAGTGTTGACCCCGATTGCAGGTAAACCAGCAGCAGCACCAGCGACACCGCCGCCGCCGTCGCGTTCAGCATATGGCCGCCCGGCAGCTTTTTCGCCTTGCCATCGACCTTGCCCGCCAGCTTGCCAAAGGCAATCACCGATCCGGTAAAGGTCACCGCCCCGATGAACACGCCAAGGAAGGTTTCCACCCGCAGGATCGACACTTCGACGGGGGATTTATGCGCGATCACGGCAGCAAACCCGTTCAGCGCCGCGCGCGCAGCCTCATCAAGCCCCGCAACCCGCACCAGTTCGATATGGGTGTTATAGCCGATGAACACTGCCGCCAGACCAACCAGCGAGTGCATCGCCGCCACCAGTTGCGGCATCTCCGTCATCTGCACGCGCTGTGCAACAACCCAGCCAATCGCGCCCCCTGCGGCGATCATGGCCAATGAAATCAGCCAGTTGCCCGATCCGGGGCCGTAAAGCGTGGCCGCCACGGCCAGCGCCATGCCAACAATGCCATACCAGACCGCGCGTTTCGCGCTTTCCTGTCCCGAAAGCCCGCCCAGCGACTGGATGAAAAGAACGGCTGCGACAACATAGGCCGCCGTGGTAAATCCGTATTCCATTCTGCCTGCTCCCTTACGACTTCTGGAACATGGCAAGCATGCGCCGCGTGACCATGAAGCCACCGAAAATGTTGATCCCCGCCATGAACACCGAGGCCGCCGCCAGCACCATCACCAGCCAGTTGCCCGACCCGATCTGCATCAGCGCGCCCAGAATGATGATCGAGGAAATCGCGTTTGTGATGGCCATCAAGGGCGTGTGCAACGAATGCGACACGTTCCAGATCACCTGCACGCCCACGTAAACCGACAGCACGAACACGATAAAATGCGACATGAAACTTGCCGGCGCATAAAGCCCCGCCAACAGGATCAGCGCCCCACCCACCAGCAGCATCGCCACCTGAGACCGGGTCTGCGCCTTGAACGCCGCAGCTTCCGCCGCGCGCTTCTCCTCGTGGGTCAGTTCCTTGACCTTTTCCTTCGGTTTCTGCACCGCAATCGCCGCGATTTTCGGCGGTGGTGGCGGGAAGGTGATGGCGTGATCTTTCGCCACCGTCGCGCCACGGATCACATCGTCTTCCATGTTATGCACGATCACACCGTCTTTCTTCGGTGTAAGATCGGTCAGCATGTGCCTGATATTGGTGGAATAAAGCGTCGATGCCTGTGCGGCCATCCGGCTGGGGAAATCGGTATAGCCCACAATGGTCACGCCATTATCGGATACGATCTTCTGGTCCATCACCGTCAGATCACAGTTGCCGCCACGTTCGGCGGCCAAATCGACCACGACCGATCCGGGCTTCATCATCGCCACCATATCGGCGGTCCAGAGTTTCGGCGCGGGCCGTCCGGGGATCAGCGCAGTAGTAATCACGATGTCCATCTCGGGCGCAAGTTCACGGAACTTCGCCAGTTGCTTGGCCGCAAAGGCGGGGCTGGAGGGCGCCGCATAGCCGCCCGTCGCCGCGCCATCGGGCAATTCGCTGGCGTCAAATTCCAGATAGACAAACGAAGCGCCCATCGACTCAATCTGCTCGGCCACTTCGGGGCGCACGTCAAAGGCATGTACAATCGCGCCCAAGGAAACCGAGGTGCCAATCGCGGCAAGCCCAGCCACGCCCGCGCCCACGATCAGAACCTTGGCAGGCGGAACCTTGCCCGCCGCCGTCACCTGACCGGTGAAGAAACGGCCAAAGTTGGACCCCGCCTCGATCACCGCGCGATAACCGGCGATATTCGCCATCGACGACAGCGCGTCCATCTTCTGCGCGCGGGAAATCCGCGGCACCATGTCCATCGCCACCACGGTCGCGCCGCGCGCCTTGACGATCTCCAGCAATTCCGCGTTCTGGGCAGGCCAGAAGAACGAGATCAGCGTCTGGCCTTCCCGCAAAGCCTGCGCCTCGGCCACTTCCGGCCCGCGCACCTTCACCAGCACATCGGCAGCCGCGATCACCGCCGCCGCATCCGCCAGCACCTCGACGCCCGCCTTCGCGTAAAGCGCATCCGAGAACCCCGCCTTGGCCCCCGCCCCCGCCTGAATGCAGCAGCTATGCCCCAGCTTTACAAGTTGCAGCGCCGAATCCGGGGTCATAGACACCCGGTTTTCGCCTGCAAAAATCTCCGTCAAAGCGCCTATCTTCACTGTATTCCCCCGTCCTTTGGGCGGTTCAAGGCCGAACCGTGACCGCCGCCAGCTCCATTTCGAGCCATAACATCGCAGCCCGATAGTTCAATGTCTGATTGCCGCTTCTGGCGAAAAACCTGTCGGCTTCATGCTTTCACCACGTTAAAGCGGCCCGATCCAGCGCCCCGTTCGCGCCGCCCAAGTCGAATATTCCGCGCCAAACCCCGCTTGCAGACGATTTTCCTCGTCGAGGATATATCGTTGCGTTATCAACGACATGAAGGCCGGAATCACTGGTAGCGCAAACAGCGCGCCCCAAAACAGAATCGCTCCCGTCAGGATCAGCGCATCCGCCAGATAGATCGGATTGCGGCTGATGGCGAAAAATCCGCCCGTCACCAAAGCCGTCGGATTGCGGCGCGGAATGAAAGTCGTGCGCGCCAGAACCATCTGCGCCACCGCCCCCAGCATCACCACACCGCCAAGCCCGATCAACAAGACCCCCGCCGCCACAAACGGCACCGCCAGCAGGAACGAAAGCCCCCAACCCGCCAGCAAAGCCAGCCCCAGCCAGAACGGCGGAATATCGATCTGACGCAGCATCACCCCTCCGTTTCCCCTGTTATGGCACGACTTGCCCCACGGGCCAGAGCAAACACCCGATCGAAAATCATTTCAAGCTTGAAATTTATCCAAACTCCGCTATTGATCCCCCGGAACCAAGCGTGGCACCCTGCCGCCAAAGGAGCCTCAGATGACCGATTTCGCCGCCACCAAAGCCCAGTTCCACCTGCCCGAAGGCATGATCTATCTTGACGGCAACTCGCTGGGTCCGCTGCCGCGCGCCACGGCCGCACGGGTGGCAAAGACGGTGGAACAGGAATGGGGCGACATGCTGATCACCGGCTGGAACAAGGCCGGCTGGATGGACAAGCCGATGCGCGTGGGCGACCGCATCGCGCGGCTGATCGGGGCCGAGGAAGGCCATGTGGTGATGGGCGACACCCTGTCGATCAAGGTCTATCAGGCGCTGGCCTCTTGCCTTGAGATGAACCCGTCCCGAAAAATCATCCTGTCCGATACCGGCAACTTCCCCTCCGACCTCTATATGGCCGAAGGTCTCTGCCGCACGCTGGGTCAGGGGTATGAACTGAAAACCGTCGCCCCCGAAGACGTGCTGGACGCCATCGACGAAACCGTCGCCGTGGCCATGATCACCGAGGTCGATTACCGCACGGGTCGCCGTCACGACATGGCCGCCATCACCGCCCGCGCCCATGAAAAAGGCGCGCTGGCGATCTGGGATCTGGCCCATTCGGCAGGGGCGTTTCAGGTAGAACTAGCCAAATGCAACGCCGATTTCGCGGTGGGCTGCACCTATAAATACCTGAACTCCGGCCCCGGTGGCCCCGCATTCATCTATGTCGCCCCCCGCCACGCCGATACCGCCCGCCCGGCCCTGTCCGGCTGGCAAGGCCACGCCGCCCCCTTCGCCTTCGATCTGGATTACCGCCCCGCCACCGGCGCGGAACGGATGCGCGTCGGCACCCCGCCGATCCTGCAACTGGCAGCACTCGAGGCCTCGCTGGACATCTGGGACACGGTCGATATGGCCGCCCTGCGCAAAGCCTCCCTCGCCCTGCAAGACCAGTATATCGCCGGGGTCGAGGCCGCCTGCCCCACCCTTACCCTTGCCACCCCGCGCGACCACGCCCTGCGCGGCAGTCAAGTGTCTTTCCGCCACGCGCAAGGCTATGCCATCATGCAGGCCATGATCGCCCGCGGCGTCATCGGCGATTTCCGCGCGCCTGACATCATCCGCTGCGGCTTTACCCCGCTGTTCATCGATGCAACCGATGTGGCTCGCGCCATCGCCATCATCGCCGACATCATGCAAAACAACCTCTGGGACCGCCCCGAGTATAAAACCCGCGCGAAAGTCACCTGATGCCCCGCCGTTTCATCTTGGCCCAAATACTCCCGCCGGAGGCTTCTGCCGCCGATGCAGGACGCTCCGCGGGGAGTATTTGGGCCAAGATGAAACCGCTGCCCGCGCTGTGCCGCCCCGCCGGATGGATCGCCTTGTGGCGGACCATCGGGGCCATGTCCGTGCTGAACTGCCGCCCTGCTCATTCCTTCGCCTGACGCGGCCCCGCGTTTCGGGGCTTACCCCTTAGGAAAGAATGACCATGACCAATGATCCCAAATGCCCGATGCAGGCCGATCCCAAAGCAGGGACCGCCTATGACCCCGCAGGCGACGGCGCGCAGATGTCCTTTGACGGGCGGATGTCTTACGGCGACTATCTGCAGATCGACCGTATTCTGGACAGCCAGCGCCTGCTGACCGGCGCACATGACGAGATGCTGTTCATCATCCAGCACCAGACCTCGGAACTCTGGATGCGGCTGGCGTTGCATGAACTCGACGCCGCCCGCCGCGCCATTGCCGACAACCGCGCGCCCGAGGCGTTCAAGATGCTGGCCCGCATCGCGCGGATATTCGAGCAGTTGAACAACGCTTGGGACGTGCTACGCACCATGACGCCCTCGGATTACACCACCTTCCGCGAAGGGCTGGGGCAATCGTCGGGCTTTCAGTCATGGCAGTACCGGCTGATCGAATATGCGGTCGGCAACCGCAATCTGGCGATGCTGAAACCGCATGCCCACCGTGCCGACCTGACCGCGAAACTGGAGGCAGAACTGGCCCGCCGCAGCCTGTATGACGAGGCGCTGCACCATCTGGCCCGCGCCGGTCTGCCGGTTCCGGCCGAAGTGCTGACCCGCGATCTGCGTCAGCCCTGGGTGGCGCATGAAGGGGTGCAGGCCGTGTGGGAAACCGTCTACCGCGACCCCGCGCAGTATTGGCAAGCCTATGAACTGGCGGAAAAGCTGGTCGATTTCGAGGATTACTTCCGCCGCTGGCGTTTCAACCACGTCACCACGGTGGAACGTGTGATCGGCTTCAAGCGCGGCACCGGCGGCACCTCGGGGGTGAATTACCTGCGCCGGATGCTGGAGGTCGAGCTTTTCCCCGAACTATGGCACCTTCGCACAACCTTGTGATTTTTCAACGCGCTTTGGACGAGGGGCTTTGACGCCCGCGCGCCCCTCGTCTAGCGTTCTGGCCAGAGAATCCGGGCGCGCCCCTGTGCCGCCCCCTGTCGATGGACCCATTTATGCGCCTTTTCGGGACGAAACTTCTGGCCGCCTCCGCGTTGCTTCTGTCTTTGGCGGCTTGCGTGCCGGATGCCGGCCTTGTCGATGCGGGGCTGGTGGCCCCACCTGCCCCGAAACTTCTGGCAGGCGTTTATGGTCCGGTGTCAGACCCGCAATTCAGCGTTCCCGCCGTGCCGGTGGAAAAGGTTCCCGCCGAATTCCAGCGCCAGACCGTGCGCTATGACAATCCCACAGAGCAGCCCGCAGGCACCATCATCATTGATCCCTCGGCCAAGCATCTTTACCTGCTGACCGGCAAGAAAACCGCTGTGCGCTATGGCATCGCCGTGGGGCGCGCGGGCTTTCAGTGGTCGGGCGAGGCGCTGATCACCGACCGCAAGAACTGGCCGACATGGACGCCCCCGCCGGAAATGATCGACCGCAAGCCGGAACTGGCGAAATGGGAGAAAGGCCAGCCCGGCGGCCCCGAGAACCCCTTGGGCGCGCGGGCGCTGTATCTGACGACCAACGGCATCGACTACGGCTACCGCATCCACGGCACGCCGGAATGGTTTTCCATCGGCAAGAACGCCTCGTCGGGCTGTATCCGCATGATCAATCAGGACGTGATGGACCTGTTTGACCGTGTGCCGAACGGCACCAAGGTGATCGTGCTGAATGCGGACGGGTCTTTCCCCAAAGGGCTGAACCTGCCGCCGAAGCCGCCCGCCAAGAAGAAACCCGCGCCCGAAGCGGCCCCGATCATCGTCGCCAAACCCGCCGTGATGCCCGCGCCGGTGATCACGGGTGCGACGCCGGTCGTGGCCCCCACGCCGGTTCTGGCCCCCGCCAAACCCGCCGTCCTGCCAACCACCCCGGCCGCGACCGCAGAGCCACCGGCCTGCAAAGTGCCACTGGTGGCAGGTGCCTGCCCGCCCGAGGTCAAGACAACCCCATAATGCAAAACGGCCCCGCAACGCTGCGGGGCCGTTTCCATTCCGCCCAGTCTTACAGCCACTTGTCGTAATCGCTGACCAGCAGATGCGTGGGTGCCACATCCTCGTCAATCTCGGCAAAGCGGCCAATCGGTTCGCGGAACACGTTGTCGGTGACATCATCGTTCACCGTCGAAACCTCGCCGATCAGCACATCGCCCCCCTCGCCCCAGAAGGCATGCCAATCGCCCGGCATCAGCGTGACAGACTCGCCCGGAGCCAGCCGCAGCTTGTCGCCGGGCGCATAGGGCCGGTCGATCCCGTCACAGCGCACCAGCCCGCCGCGATCGGGCGCAAACCCGCCCGCATCGTCCGAGCCGAACAACTCGACCACCAAGGTCGCGCCGCCACGGTTGATAATATCTTCGGCCTTGATGACATGGGTGTGCATCGGCGAAAGCTGATCCTGACGGCTGATCAGCAGCTTTTCGGCATAGCACATGCCGCCGCCCCGTTGCAGATCGGCCAGCGAGCCATTCCGCAGGGTGAACAGGAACAGCCCCAGCTCGTCAAACCGCCCCTGCCCGTAATCGGTAATATCCCAGCCGCAGCGCCCCTCGATCACCCGCCGCGCCACGCCCGCCTTGGCCTTGAACTGATCCGGCGACCAATTGGCAAAGGGCGGCAAGACAAAGCCGTAATGGCGGATCATATCCTCCGCCGCTGCCATTATGTCATTGATCCGAGACCGTTTCATTGCGCCCCTCCGCTGCGTTTCGTCGCGACTATATCGATTGCGGACCCCTCGACAAGCGTTAGCGCGCCGCCCACTCCGCCACCGCCGCCCCGAAGGCAGCAAAAAGCGGCCGCGACACCGGATCGCCCACCGCGTTCCATTCGGGATGCCATTGCACCGACAGCGTGAACCCCGCAGCCCCCTCGACATAGATCGCCTCGGGCGTGCCATCGGGGGCCACACCGTCAATCACAATCCGCGATCCCGTGCGCGCGATGCCTTGGCCGTGCAGCGTGTTGGTCATCACCTCTTGCGCGCCCATCAGGCGGTGAAACACCCCGCCTTCGGTGAACCGCACCACATGGCGCAGCGCGAACTGCTCCTCCAGAGAGCCATCAGGCGGCATGCGATGGTTCATCCGCCCCGGCAGATCGCGGATTTCGGCGTGCAGACTGCCGCCCATCGCCACGTTCAATTCCTGAAACCCGCGACAAATCCCAAGGAAGGGCTGACCACGGTCCACACAGGCGCGGATCAGCGGCAGCGTGATCGCATCGCGGCAGCGGTCAAAATCACCATGCGCGGGGGTTTCAGCCTCGCCATATTCGCTGGGATGCACATTCGGCCGCCCGCCGGTCAGCAGGAACCCGTCACACAGCGCCATCAACTCTTCGACCGAGACATAGCGCGGGTCCGACGGGATGATCAGCGGCAAACACCCCGCCGCCTGCGCCACCGCCTCTGCGTTGATCGTGCCGCTGGCCTGCACGGGATAGCGGTCATTCAAATTGTGGCTGTTGCCGATAATCCCCACGACGGGGCGGCGCGGCTTGGGTGCAGACATGCGGGAACCGGTCTTGTAATGGTTTTGTCATATTAGGCACGGCTCTGGCAGAGTGTGAAGGGGCCACGGCCTCCATTGTCCCGCGATCCGCGCACAGATCCCGTGCATGTCGCAATCAGACAGGCCACCCGCAGGATCACCGCCTAGAACGGGGCAACAACCCGAAGGACCGCCATGCCCGCCCCCAGCGCTTCTGCCGCCAGCCCCAAACCCCATAGCCTGCTTGGCATCGCCCTGATGCTGGGCGCGATGGCCGCGCTGCCGATGATCGATGTCTTTGCGAAATTTCTGGGCCACCAGGGCATTCCCGTGCTGCAGATCGTCTGGGCGCGGGTCGCCTTTGGGGCCATCGTCACCCTGCCCTTCGCGCTGCGCCACGGCGGCCCGGCGGCGCTGGTGCCGCAACGCCCGGTCTACCACCTGTTCCGAGCGGGCTTTCTGATTGCCGCGACCTTCTGCTTTTTCCTGTCGCTGAAATTCCTGCCCATTGCCGACGCTCTGGCGATCTTTTTCGTGCAGCCTCTGGTGGTCACGCTGCTGTCGCCGCTGGTGCTGGGCGAGACGGTGGGCCGCCAGCGCTGGATTGCCGTCTGCATCGGCTTTATCGGCACGCTGATCATCATCCGCCCCGGTTTCGTGGCGCTGAACCCCGGCAGCCTGCTGGCTCTGGCCGCAGGCACCAACCTTGCGATCTACTTCGTGATGACACGCAAGATTTCCGGCCAAGCCCCCGCAATGGTGACAACCTTTCAAACCAACGTCATGGGCGCGCTGATCACCTGCGTCGCCATGCCGTTTCTATGGGTCACGCCCAATGCCGAACAATGGGCGATGTTTCTGGGCCTTGGCAGCATCGCCACCTTTGGCCATTACCTGATCGTGCGCGCCTATGACCATGCCGAGGCCTCACTGCTGGCCCCGCTCGCCTATACCGAGATGGTGATGGCCACTGTGCTGGGCTGGTGGTTTTTCGGAGACTTCCCCGACCACTGGACCATCCTCGGCGTCGCCATCCTGATCGGCTGCGCGATCTTCATCTCATGGCGCGAAAGGCTGCGCGGCATCGCCCCGCCAATCGAATTCGAACAACCCTAGGTGCGTGACAAGCACGCACCCTACCCCTTGCGCTTCATCTTGGCCCAAATACTCCCCGCGGAGCGTCCTGCATCCGCGACAAGTGCCTCCGGCGGGAGTATTTGGACCAAGATGAAACCACGACCAATTCAAATCCCCGACGACGGCAAAGGTTAAGAACCGGTTAAATGCCCATCCCAAGCCCTTGATAAACCATATCTAAAAATGGTCCCGCGTTGGGACCGCCCTAAACCCCCGCCGCCACGATCCTTGCCGCAGCCGCCAGCGCCCCACCGCCATGCGGGATGCCAAGGCTGACCATCCCCGCCTCCATCACCGCCAGCGCCCCCAGCGTCATATGGGCGTTCACATGCCCCATATGGGCCACCCGCAAAAAGCCGTGATAGGCAGGCTCGGACGGGGCCGCCATGCCCAAGCCGATCCCCAGCGTGACGCCCGCGTGTTTTTCCGTCCACTCCCGCAGCCGCGTCGCATGGGGCGCGCCGAACCGCGCCGCCGTGACCGACCGCCCCCTGTGGGCCGGATCGGCCACATTCAGCGCAATCGCCGGATTGCCCGCCGACCATGCGTCAAAGGCCGCCCAGACCGCGCGGGCCAGCACGTCATGGCGGTGCCAGACGGCTGGCAGGCCTTCCTCGTGCAGGATCATCGTCAAAGCCTCGCGCAGGCCAAAGAGGTGATGCGTGGGGGCGGTGCCGTTCCAGAGTTGCCAGAACTCGGCCCCATCCGCGCGCGGCGTCCAGTCCCAATAGGGCGAGCGCAGATCCGCCGCCCTTGTCGCCGCCCGCGCCTTTTCCGAGAACCACAGAAACCCCATCCCCGGCGGCGTCATCAGCCCCTTCTGGCTGGCCGCCACGGTGACATCCACACCCCATGCATCCATGTGATATTCATCGCATCCCAGCGCCGCGATGCAATCCACCGCCAGAAGTGCGGGATGACCCGCCGCATCCATCGCCGCACGCAAGCCCGCCACATCCGTCCGCACCGTTGATGCCGTATCCACCTGCGTTGTCAGCACAGCTCTGATCCGACCTGCTTTGTCGGCCCGCAGCGCCGCCTCGACCTGCCCCATATCGGCGGGAGAGGATTTGCCGAAATCCAGCACTTCGACCTCGATCCCCTGCGCCCGCGCCGTCCCCGCCCAGCCAAGCCCGAACTGCCCCGTCGCAATCACCAGTGCCTTGTCCCCGCGCGAGAACAGGTTGGCATTGGCCGCCTCCCAGATCGCATGGCCATTGCCGATATAGGCCGCCACATTGGCAGTCGTCCCCGCAAGGGTCCGCAGATCCGGCCACAGCGTCTCCACCATCCTGTGCAGATCCCCCTCGTAGATATTCGGGGCCGCGCGGTGCATCGCCGCCAGCACGCGGTCGGGCATGACCGAGGGGCCTGGAATGGCAAGGTAAGGACGACCGTTGGCAAGGCTCATCTGAGGCTCCGTCTGCTGATCCGCAATGGCTACGCGGCAGCCAAGCCAGCGTCAACCGCCCGTAGGTCGGGGTTCACCCCGACTCTGCCGCCCCCGAATCTACTGCCACCGACTCTGCCACACCAGACCCGCCCCCCGCTTGCACCCCCGCCCTGCCCAAGCTAGACCACTCCCACCCCATCGAAAGCCGCCCCTTGCCCGAAGCCCCCTCCAAACTGTCGCGCCGGTTCTGGTCCGGTTATCTGCGCCCGCAGGTGCCAGCCCTTGCCGCCGGCTTTGCGCTGATGGTGATCGAGGGCAGCGCGCTGGGGGGGCTGTCCTATCTGCTGAAGCCGCTGTTCGATCAGGTCTTTGCCCCCGGTGGTAGCAGCGCGCTGATGGCGGTGGGGCTGGGCATCCTTGCGCTGTTTGCAGTGCGGGCGGTCTGCGTGGTGTCGTCGCGCACGCTGATGGCGGCAGTGGCGCAGCGGGTGTCTGCGGCGATGCAGGCCGATCTTCTGCGCCATATCCTGACGCTGGACGCGGGGTTCTTCCAGACCAACGCGCCGGGCGTTCTGATCGAGCGGGTGCAGGGTGATACCATCGCGGTGCAGGGCATCTGGTCCAGCCTGCTGACGGGGATTGGCCGCGATGCGCTGGGTCTGGCGCTGCTGTTCGGGGTGGCGATCTCGATCGATCCCTACTGGACGCTTTATGCGCTGATCGGCGCTCCCCTGCTGATCCTGCCCTCGGCCCTGCTGCAATCCTATGTGCGGCGCAAATCCAGCCAGTTGCGCGATCAGGCAGGCGCGCGCGCCACCCGACTGGACGAGATTTTCCACGGCATCCAAGCGGTGAAGCTGAACCGGATGGAGGATTACCAGACCGCCCGTTTCCGTGCCGTGCTGAAAACCATCACGCGGTCCGAGGTGAAATCCGTGCTGGGCCGCAGCCTGATGCCCGGCATGATCGATCTGGTCACCGGCATCGGGTTTTTTGCCGTGCTTTACATGGCAGGGGACGAGATTGCCGACGGCTCGCGCACGGTAGGGGATTTCATGTCCTTCTTCACCGCGATGTCGCTGACCTTCCAACCGCTGCGCCGTCTGGGCGAGATGTCGGGGACATGGCAGATTGCCGCCGCCAGCCTTGACCGCATCTATGCGCTGCTGGACACCAAACCCGCCCGCCCGCGCCCTGCGGTCAGCGTGGCGCGGCCCAGTGCTGGCGCACCGGAAATCCGGTTTGAGGATGTGCGCTTTGCCCATGGCGACAGCCCCGTGCTGCGCGGGCTGACCTTTACCGCCGCCGCTGGCAAGACCACGGCACTGGTGGGCGCGTCGGGTGCGGGCAAAAGCACGGTGTTCCACCTGCTGACGGGCCTGCTGGAACCTGACGCGGGCCGGATCAGCATCGGCGGGGCCGACAGCGCGGGGATGTCCCTGCCCGACCAGCGCGCGCTGTTTGCCACCGTCACGCAGGACTCGGCGCTGTTCGATGAAACCTTGCGGGATAACGTCACCCTTGGCCGCGATGGCATCGCGCCGGATCGGTTGCAAGCCGCCCTTGCCGCCGCCCATGTCAGCGATTTTCTCGATGCCCTGCCGCAGGGGCTGACGACCCCCGTAGGCCCGCGCGGCTCGGCCCTGTCAGGGGGCCAACGGCAGCGCGTGGCCATCGCGCGGGCGCTGATACAGGACGCGCCTGTGCTGCTGCTGGACGAGGCGACAAGTGCGCTTGACGCACAGTCCGAGGCCGCCGTGGCCGATGCGCTTGCCGCCGGATCGCAGGGCCGCACCACGCTGGTGATCGCCCACCGCCTTGCCACCGTGCGCGGGGCTGACAAGATCATCGTGCTGGATCAGGGGCTTGTGGCCGAAGAAGGCAGCCATGACGCGCTTTTGTCGCGGGGGGGGCTTTACGCAGGCCTCTATAAACTCCAGTTCAAAGACGAATAGGAGATGCACATGCCCCAGACCCTTGGCGAAACCGCCCCTGACCGCCGCGTTTACGAGGTGACAGGCAAGGACGCGCTGACCTTCCTGCAAGGCATGGTCAGCAATGACGTGCTGCCACTGGGCAAGGGCGATGGCATCGTCTGGGCGGCGCTGCTGACGCCACAGGGCAAATATCTGGCCGATTTCCTGCTGATCGCGCAGGGGGGCAGCCTTCTGCTGGACATCAAGGACAGCATCGCCGAAGCCACCATCCGCCGCCTGTCGATGTATCGCCTGCGCGCCGATGTGCAGTTTGCCGCCATCGATCTTGTGGTGACGCGCGGGCTGGGCGAGACACCCGCGAACGCCCTGCCCGACCCGCGCCACCCCGCCCTTGGCTGGCGGACATACGGCGCGGCAGGCAGCGCGCCACAAATCGACTGGGACACCATCCGCGTCGCCCATTGCATCCCCGAAACCGGAATCGAGCTGATCCCAGACGACAGCTATCTGCTGGAATCCGGCTTTGAACGCCTGCACGGCGTCGATTTCCGCAAGGGCTGCTATGTCGGGCAGGAAGTGACCGCGCGGATGAAGCACAAGACCGAACTTCGCAAGGGCCTGACCCGCGTGCAGATCGACGGGGCGGCCCCCGTAGGCACCCCAATCCTGCAAGGCGACAAGCCCGCAGGCACCCTGTTCACCCAAAGCCACGGCCACGCCATCGCCTATCTGCGCTTTGACCGGACCGAGGGGCTGACCGCAGGCAGCGCCCGCATCACGCCGGCCCAAATCACGCAGGAATGAAAAGGCCGCCCGAAGGCGGCCAGATCGTTACGCGCGTTCCGAATATTCCATCAATTCGGTATGCACGATGATGAATTCTTCCGGTCCGATGAACGGCGGTATCATGATCCGCACGCCATTGTCCAGAATGGCAGGCTTAAAGCTGTTGGCCGCAGTCTGGCCCTTCTGCACCGGCTCGGTATCCACGACCTGACAGCGCACTTTCTGCGGCAGGGTGACGTTAAGCGGTTCTTCACCGTAGTAGTTCACAGTGGCGGTCATGCCGTCCTGCAGGAAGGGGCGGCGGTCGCCCAGCAATTCGGCATCAATCTCGACCTGCTCATAGGTTTCGGCATCCATGAACACCAGCCGCCCGTCGGTTTCATACAGGAACTGCTGGTCCTTGTTCTCCAGCTCGACCTTTTCAACCTTGTCTTCCGAGCGGAAGCGCTCGTTCAGCTTGCGGCCATCGCGCAGGTTTTTCAATTCGACCTGAGCGAAGGCGCCGCCCTTGCCCGGCTTGACATGGTTGACCTTGACCGAAGCCCAAAGACCCCCATCGTGTTCAATGATCGTCCCGGGTTTGATTTCGTTTCCGTTTATCTTCGGCATTGTGGCAAAACCTTGTCAAAAGGTTGAAGGAATTTGAGCGGACCCTATATATCGCCGAGGCGTTCCCGGCAAGGCGACTAGATACGGTAAAGCTTGCGGCAAGCTATGCGTCAGGTGCATAACTGTCATTCCAAATAGGACAAGCCGAATCGTTGCTAAATCGTTACAAGCACAGAACGCACGAAAGACAAGAGCAAGAATAAAGGAAGACGCGATGCTTGGTTCCGTTGACAGCACTGCCTTCAATTTTGAACAAGGCCAGCGCGCACGCAAACTTTTTGCCGCCGTTGTGCTGGCGGCCCTCGACGATGCAATCGCCGATGACAAGAAATATGGCAATGGTCCTGACCAGATTGCCCGTTGGGCGCGGTCGCGCGATGGCCGTGAAGTGCTGTCTTGCGCGGGCATCGACCCGAACGAACGCGTTGTCAAAGGTCTGATGGAGTTTGTCTCCAAAGGCGTCCGCACCTCTGTCGCCCTGTCGCGCGAAGAAAGCGAACGCCGTCACGCGCTGGAAATCGAACAGGCCGAAGCCGCCTGATCTGGGTCCAGCCCCGAAATACGAAAAACGCGCCCATCGGGCGCGTTTTTTCATTCTGGCCAAAGGGTTCCGGTCTAGTCCATCGTTTGCGTCGCCAAGGCCCGCGCCATTTCGGCCCGCACCAGTTTGCGGATATTGCGGGTGATCCGCTCCCCCAGACCGCCCTGCAATTCTTCGCGGATGATCTCGCGCACCATGTCGCGCAACACCTGTTCGTCATAGGATAGCGGATCATCGGCGGCAAAGATGCCACCTGCGGGTCCGGTCTGCGCGGCGTCAGAGTGCAGATCGTCGCTGCCCTCCAACTCGGCAATCACCCGCGCCTCGGCAGCGGCGGCCCAAGCCGGGTCCGGCTCGGGCGTGTCGGTCAGGGCAGGTTCGGCCTCGCGGTTGTCCTCTTGGCCATCCCCCTCTTGCGCCCAGCCGGGAACGGCAGTCATTGCAGCATCGGCAGCATCCGCAGCGGCGGGAACCGCATCTTCCGGCAGGCTCCAATCCTGCGGCAAAGCCCGCTCGGGCAAGACATCGGAGGTGTCATGTTCCCACTGGTCATCGCTGGTGACAGCCGCACCCAGCGAGGCCACAACCTGTTCTATCCCGACATTTTCTGCCATCGGCGCCTCGGCCTGCTCTGTGACAACCCGCAGCGCCGGAGTCAAAATCAGTTTCTCGCCAACGGGTTGCACGGCAACAGGATCAGGGCGGGGCGCGGGCCGCATGTCATCGGACACCAAGCGCCGGATCGACGACAAGACATCCTCAATCTCGACAGAGGTTAGCGGTTCCGACATTCTGCGCCCCAACACCCGGTTCTTTGCTTTGTTATCCGAAGTGTAACCCCAGCCCTGCGCCAATACAAGAATTTGGCGCAAGGCGGACGGATCGGCTTTAGCTCAATTGCCGATCTTTTCCAGAATCTTGTCCAGCTTTTTGCCGCGCGCACTGGTGGCGGGGGCTTTCTTGACGGCATCGTAATAGGCTTCGGGATCATAGGTCGGGATGCCCAGTTGCAGATGATCCGCCGTCAGCAGCCCCATCGCGGACAACAGCGCATAGGTGCCGACATAGCGCGCCGCTTCGGATTGCAGCTTGGTCGCACGGGCGTCCAGCAATTCCTGCTCGGCATCCAGCACGTCCAAGGTGGTGCGCGCGCCCAAGGTCGCCTCTTCGCGCACCCCGTCAAACGCCGCCTGCGCCGCCGTCACCTGCCGCGACCCCGCTTCGATCGAGGCTTGGGCGACTTGCAGGCTGGTCCAGGCGCGGCCCACATTCTCACCGATCACCACAGCAGTCTGATGCAGTGCTGCTTCGGCAATATCCTTGCCCGCCAAGGCTTTACGGTAGGTTGCCGACAGCTCGCCGCCCGCATAAAGCGTCTGGTTCAGCGACAGGCCAAGCTGAACATTGCCCAGACCGTCAAAATCCTCCGAGGCAATCGCCTGCCCCGACAAGGTTGGCAACATCCCCGCCTTGGCCAAAGCCACCCGCAGTTCGGCTCCTTTCGCCTCATGCTGGGCCTGAATCACGAAAGGATGGGTCCGCAATGCTACGGCACGGGCATCTTCCATCGATTTGGCTGTGGCGGGCAGCTTGGGCAGCCCCGCCAGATTGCCGGGATACTCCCCGACCGTCGCCTTGTAGCGTTCCCGCGCGATCATCAGATCGCCCTGCGCCGCCGCCAGCCCCGACCGCGCCGCAGCCAGCCGCGCTTCGGCCAAGGACACATCGGTCAGCGTGACCTCGCCCACATCAAAGCGGTCTTTCGCCGCGCGAAGTTGCTGGGTGATCAGCCGCACGTTGGACTGACGCAGCGCCACGATTTCCGCTTGCAGGCGCACATCGACATAGGCCGAAACGGCGGCCAGCAGCACCTCTTGCTCGACATTAACCAGAACGGCGCGGGTGGACAAAACCGCCTCGCGCGCCAGTTCCAGACCCAGTTTCGCACGCCCGCCGCCATAGATCAGGATGCTGGTGGTCAGCGTGAACGATCCGGCAAAAGCCTCAAAATAGGGGTTCGGCAAGGTGCTGGTCGTCGCGGCATTGTCATATTTGCGCCAACCGCCCTGCACCGCAAAATCGACCACGGGCCGCAGTTTCGCCATCGCAATCGCCGCATCCTCATCCGCTGCGCGCAGCACGGCCTGATTCTGGTCCAGCAGGTTCGAGGTTTTATAGGCCGAGATCAGGGCATCGGACAAAGTTTCCGCCTGTATGGCCTGCGCGTTGAAAAGACCCGCCGTCACGGCCACTGCTGCAAGAAACTTCCGCATCATCACCCCATGTCCGGTGCCGTGGCACCTATGTCTTTGGCCAAGGCTGCCCTTGGCAGGCCGCGCCTACAGAACGAAGGCGCGCGCCGCAGCAAATCCGGGCAGAACAGGCGCGGTCGCATTGAACGCAAAGCGCCAGCTGATCTTGCCCTCGGTTTTCAATCCGACCTTCACGGTGCCAAGCGCGCCTTCCATAAAGACAGCGCCGATGCGCCCGCCTTCTTTCAGTTGCGCCAGAAGGGCGACAGGGATCTGCTCGACCCCGCCTTGCACGGTGATCACATCATAGGGGCCTTGCGCGGCATGACCCGCGGCCAAAGGCCCTGCCACCACCGCCACATTGCCAATCCCCGCCAAAGCCGCCTTGGCACCTTCGGCCAGATCCGCATCTTCTTCCAGCGCCACAACCGAAGCCGCAAGCCGCGCCATCACAGCAGCGCCATAGCCAAGACCCGTCCCCACATCCAGCACGGACTCCGCTGGCTGAATGTCCAAGGCATCCAGAAGCTTGGCAAGGCTGCGTGCCTCAAGCACCTCGCGCCCGTGGCCCAGATCGACGCTGCCGCCGACATAAGCCGCCGCACGCAGCGCAGGCGGCACGAACTCTTCGCGCGGCACAGTCAGCATTGCTTCGATAATCGGGAATTTGGTCACATCCGAAGGCCGCACCTGAGTGTCCACCATCATCACGCGAAGGTCAGTGTATTGGCTCATGTCTGAACTCGTCGGTCTAGTTCTGCGTTACTTTCCGTCTTGCCACATAAGCAGGGGCGGGGCAACGGGGGAAGGCAGGCCAAGCCCCCCCTTGCCCGCGCTTTTTCGTCCGCTGTGGCCGGACGCGCGCCCCAAACTGCACGAAAGGCACAGAGGTCGCGTCAGGCCAAGGGCCGTCGGGTTCGCACCGCATAGCGCGCCCCGACATCAAAGGATTGCAAAACCGGTTCAGGTTTTCCGGACCAGACGCGCAAAGCACGGCTTTTCCCGCCCGCGCATCGACGAATCATTAATCCTTTCACGGCACTCTGGGGCCAGAGTCAGCTTGCCAGAAAGGATGCCCCCCATGTCCGCCGCAGATGAATTGGCCGAAATCCGCGCCGAAATCGAACGGCTCCGCCAGCGTGAGGCGGTTTTGTCGGCCCGCGCCGCCAATGCACCGCCTCTGCCGCCCCGCCCCGGCTGGCCGATCCAGCGCGGGGCGCTGCACTAACTCTGCCGCAGCCGGAACCGCTGGATCTTGCCGGTCTGGGTTTTCGGCAAGGCCCGCACGAAAACCACGCGGCGGGGGTATTTATAGGGCGCGATCACCCGTTTCACATGATCCTGCAACAGCTTGACCATCAGCGCATCGGGTTCGCGCCCCTCGGCCAGCACCACATGCGCCTCGACGATCTGGCCGCGTTCCTCATCCGGACAGCCGATCACCGCACATTCAACCACATCGGGATGCGACAGCAGCGCCGCCTCCACCTCTGGCCCCGCGATGTTGTAGCCCGCGCTGATAATCATATCGTCCGAGCGCGCAGCGAAGTGGAAACGCCCCTCCTCGTCCTGCCAGAAACTGTCGCCCGTCAGGTTCCAGCCATCGCGCACATATTTCATCTGCCGGTCATCTGCCAGATAGCGGCAGCCCGTCGGCCCCCGCACCGCCAGCCGGCCCACCTCGCCGCGCGGCATTTCCTGCATGTTCTCGTCCACGATCCGCGCCTCGTATCCCGTCACGGGCCGCCCCGTGCAGCCCGGCCGGTGGTCGTCAAAGCGGTTGGTCAGGAAGATATGCAGCATCTCGGTGGCGCCGATACCATCCAGCATCGGCTTGCCGGTTTTCGCCATCCATTCCTCATAAACCGGCGCGGGCAGGGTTTCCCCCGCCGAAACCGCCGCGCGCAAAGACGACAGATCGGCCCCCTCTGACATCGCCTTCAGCATCACCCGATAGGCGGTGGGGGCGGTGAAACACACCGTCGCCTTATGAGTCTGGATCAATTCGATCATATTGGTGGGGGTCGCTTGCTCCAGCAGCGCCGCCGCCGCCCCGAAGCGCAGCGGAAACACCGCCAACCCGCCCAGCCCAAAGGTAAAGGCCAAGGGCGGAGACCCCACAAACACATCCTCGGGCGTCACCCCCAGAACCTCGCGCGCATAGCCATCCGCGATGATCAGCAGGTCACGATGAAAGGCCAACGCGCCCTTCGGCTCTCCGGTGGTGCCAGAGGTAAACCCGATCAGCGCCACATCATCGCGCCCGACCGGCGGCGCGGTAAAGCGCACCGATTTCGACAGCGCCACACGGTCCAGTTCCGCATCATGGTTCGCGGTGCCATCAAAGCCGATCACGGTTTTGAGGTGCTGCGAGTGTTTGGCGCAGGCCACCAGTTCTTCCATCAACCGCGTATCGCACAGGGCAAATTCGATCTCGGCGCGGTCAACAATCTGCCCCAACTCGCCCGCCCGCAGCATCGGCATGGTGTTGACCACCACCGCCCCCGCCTTGGTCGCGGCCAACCAGCAGGCCACCATCGCCGGATTATTGGCCGACCGGATCAGCACACGATTTCCGGGCTTTACGCCGTAATCCTCAACCAGCGCATGCGCGATCCGGTTCGACCAGTCGGTCAACTCCTTGTAGGTCCGCTGCCGCCCGTTGCCGATCAGCGCAGTATGGTCGCCAAAGCCGCGCTCGACCATCCGGTCGGTCAGTTCCACCGCCGCATTCATGTAGTCTGGGTAGTCAAACCCCTCCAGCCGGATTTCCGGCCATTGATCGGCAGGGGGCAAACGATCACGGGTAAAGCTGTCAACGTGGCCCGATGGTCCCAGCATCATTCCCCCTCCGGCACAACGGCCGTTGCCTCGATTTCCACCAATGCCCGATCCTCGACCAAGGCCACAACCTGCACCAAGGCCATCGCCGGATAATGCCGCCCGATCAACGCCTTGTAGGCCGCCCCGATTTCCTTGAGGCTGGCCAGATATTGACGCTTGTCAGTAACATACCACGTCAGGCGCACCAGATGTTCGGGTTTCGCACCGCCCTCGGCCAGCACCTCGACGATGCTGCGCAGGGCCTGTTCGACCTGCCCCGCAAAGTCATCCGTCTCGAACTCCTGCTCGGCATTCCAGCCGATAATCCCGCCGGTAAACACCATCCGGCCCGAGGCAGCCACGCCATTGGCATAGCCCCGCGCCGCTTTCCAATGTTTCGGGTGCAAAATCTCGTGGCTCATGCCGCGCCCTCCAAATGCCGCGCAAGGCGGTCCCGCATTTCAACCGGCCATTCCGCCGCCTTCATTCCGTCAATCCACACCAGCGTCAGGGTGGCACGCAAACGCGCCTCGCCCGCCATCACACCGGTGATCCGCACCGTCACCGAGGACCGCCCCACCTTCACCACATCCAGCGCAAAGGTTACGATATCGCCCAAGCGCGAGGGCGCCATGAAATCCGCCTCGATCCGCACCGTCGGCACGCCGTTCTGCGCCGCAACATGCATCGAGGCAAAAGACCGCCCGACCTCATCCTTGAAAAAGTTTTCCACGACCGAGTTGGTCATCTCGAAATAGCGCGGATAAAACACGATCCCGGCGGGGTCACAGTGGTTGAACTCGATCTGGATATCGCGGGAGTAGGTCATGCCAGAATGCTCCGCGCAATCACCACGCGCTGCACGTCCGAAGCCCCCTCGTAAATCCGCAAGGCTCTGATTTCACGATACAAAGCCTCAACCGCAAAGCCATGCCGCACCCCGTCACCGCCATGCAGTTGCACCGCCATGTCGATCACCTTCTGCGCGGCCTCGGTGGCATAAAGCTTGGCCATCGCCGCCTCGCGCGACACCCGCGCAGCCCCTTGATCCTTGACCCAAGCCGCGCGGTAGATCAGCAAAGCCGCGGCATCGATCTGCAGCGCCATGTCCGCCAAATGCCCCTGCACCATCTGCAATTCCGCCAGCGCAGCCCCTTGAATCCGCCGCGCCTTCACCCGCGCCAAAGCCTCGTCCAGCGCGCGCCGCGCAAAGCCCAAGGCCGCCGCCCCGACGGTGGACCGGAACACATCCAGCACCGACATGGCAATCTTGAAGCCATCCCCCGCCTTCCCGATCAGTGCGCCTTCCGGCAGGATCACATCGCGCAAGGCCAGATGCGCCAAAGGATGCGGCGCGATCACCTCGATCCGCTCCACCACCGAAAGCCCGACCGTATCCGCAGGCAGCAAAAACGCCGAAAGCCCCTTGGCCCCCGGAGCCTCACCCGTGCGGGCGATGATCACATAAACATCGGCAATCCCGCCGTTCGAGATATAGGTTTTCTCGCCGTTCAGCACCCAGCCGCCCTGGCCGCGCACCGCCGTCGTCGCCGTCGCCGCCACGTCAGACCCCGACCCCGGTTCGGTCAGCGCAAAGCCCGAAATGGCATGGCCCGCCCGCGTCAGTGACAGCCATTCCCGCTGCACCTCGGACCCGAACAGCGACACCGCCCCCATGCCAAGCCCCTGCATCGCAAAGGCAAAATCCGCCAAACCGTCATGTCGCGCCAAAGTCTCGCGGATCAGGCACAGGGTGCGAACATCCAGCACTTCGCCCGCCGCAGCGCCGGAATGCTGCAACCAGCCGCCCGCACCCAAGGCCGCGACCAACCCGCGACAGGCCGCATCCACATCGCCATGATCCACCGGCAGATGCGCGCCGGCCCAAGCCTCAAGTGCCTCGGCCAAGGCGCGGTGGCGCTCCTCGAAAAACGGCCATTCCAAGAAACTGCGATCCGGCACGGGTTCATCCTCTTCGTTCAAATATCCCACGGGGGAAGCGGCCTTGGCCGCGCGGGGGTGTGAAACCCCCGTCTGTCAGTTCCCCGCGAAAACCGGCTTTTCCTTGGCGACAAAGGCGTTGTAGGCGCGCTCGAAATCCTTGGTCTGCATGCAGATCGCCTGCGCCTGCGCCTCGGCCTCGATCGCCTGCTCCAGCCCCATATTCCATTCGTGGTTCAACTGCGTCTTGGTCATGGAATGGGCAAAGGTCGGCCCCGAAGCCAGCCGCCGCGCAAGGGTCATCGCCTCGGCCTCCAGCACGTCCGCGCCATGCAGCGCGTTCCAATAGCCCCACCGCTCGCCCTCGGCGGCTGACATCACGCGGCCCGTATAAAGCAGTTCCGCCGCCCGCCCTTGCCCGATGATGCGCGGCAGCATCGCGCAAGCGCCCATATCGCAGCCCGCCAAGCCTACGCGCGTAAACAGGAAGGCCGTCTTCGCCTCGGGTGTCGCAAGCCGCAGATCGGCGGCCATCGAGATGATCGCCCCCGCGCCAACAGCCACCCCGTCCACAGCCGCGATGATCGGTTTTCCGCAGGAAATCATTGCCTTGACCAGATCGCCCGTCATGCGGGTAAAGGCCAGCAGGTCTTTCATCGGCAGCCCGATCAGCGGCCCGATGATGTCATGCACATCCCCGCCCGAGCAGAAATTCCCCCCGTTTGACGCAAACACCACCACATCGACATCCTCCGCATAGACCAGCGCGCGGAAGGTGTCGCGCAACTCGGCATAGCTCTCAAAGGTCAACGGGTTCTTGCGGTCGGGCCGGTTCAGCCGCACCACGGCGATGCGGTCTGCCACCTCCCACAGGAAATGCTGCGGTTTCAACCCTGCCAGTTTCATTGCTTGGCCATCCTTTTCAAAATCTCGGTCAGCGCGTCCAGATCAGACTCGGACAGGCCCGCAAACAGCCGATCTACCTCGCGTTCATGGTCGGTGGCCAGCCCTTCAAACTGCGCCAACCCTTCGGGGGTCAGCGCCACGAAAACCGTGCGGCGGTCGGTTTCCGACGGCGTACGCCGCACCAGACCATCCTTTTCCAGCCGGTCCACCACCGCCGTCGCATTGCCGTTTGACACCAGCAGCATCCGCGAAAGCTCGCTCATCGTCACGCCATCGCGGCGGCGATACAGCGCCGCCAGAACGTCAAAACGCGGCAAGGTGGTGTCGTGCTTCACCCGCAGAAACTCACGCAGATGGCTTTCAGAGGCCCGCGTGACGCCCAGCATCCTGATCCACATCTTCAGGCGGCGTTTTGACAGGTCGCTCACAATTCGCCCCCCGCGATGGTGATGGCTTGGCCGTTGATGCCGTCCGACCCCGCCCCGCACAAAAACAGCGCGGTCGCGGTGACTTCCGAAGGCTGGATCAGCCGGTTCTGCGGGTTCATCGCCTCAAGTGCGCCGCGTGCTTCGGCCAGTGAACGGCCGGTTTTCTCGGCAATCACCTGCACGGAATGATCCGTCATCGGTGTGTCCAGAAAGCCGGGGCAAATCGCGTTCACCGTGATCGGCTTGCGCGCGATTTCCAGCGCCAAGGACCGCGTGAGGCCAATCACCCCGTGTTTCGCCGCCGCATAGGGGGCAACCTTGGCATAGCCCTTCAGCCCGGCGGTCGAGGCCACCGAAATCAGCCGCCCCCAGCCCGTCATCTGCAACAACCCCTCGCGCAGGGTCAAAAACACCCCCGTCAGGTTCACCGCAATCATCGCATTCCATTGATCCAGCGAGGTTTTCGTCATCGGCGCGGAATCCGCCGCCCCCGCATTGGCGATCACGATATCGCAAGGGCCAGCCGCCGCGAACATCGCCTTGACGGAAAGCTCATCCGTCACATCAGCCTGCACCGCGCGGATACCCGAGGCCCGCGCCGCCACCGCCTGCAAGGGTGCCAGCCTGCGGCCCGAGATCACCACTTCGGCCCCCGCAGCGGCGAAGCCGAGGGCGAGGTTTTCGCCCGCCCCCGTGCCGCCACCGGTAATCAGAACGCGTTTGCCTGCCAGTGTCATACGCGGATCGTCTCCTGCTGTTTCTGCACCAACCGCCGCGCCTGATCGCGGCCCGCAAGATAGGGCAGCGGCCATTCGGTGCCAGCATCGCCCAAGGCCACCGATTGATGCAACGTCCAATAGGGGTCGGCCAGATGCGGGCGGGCAAGGCAGACCAGATCGGCACGGCCCGCCAGAAGAATCTGGTTCACCTGCTCGGCCTCGGTGATATTGCCGACAGCCATCGTGGCAAGCCCTGCCTCGTTGCGGATACGGTCGCTGAACGGGGTCTGGAACATGCGGCCATAAACAGGGCGCGCGTCGGTGCTGGTCTGGCCTGCCGACACATCGATGATATCGGCCCCCTCCATCGCAAACATCCGCGCGATTTCAACGGCCTCGGCGGGCGAGACACCGCCATCCACCCAATCGGTTGCCGAAATCCGCACCGACATCGGCTTATGCCCCGGCCAATAGCGCCGCATCTCGCGGAACACTTCCAGCGGATAGCGCATCCGGTTTTCCAAGGAACCGCCGTATTCATCTTCCCGCACATTCGACAGCGGCGAGATAAAGCTTGAGATCAGATAGCCATGCGCCGCGTGCAACTCGATCATGTCAAAGTCTGCGCCTTCGGCCATTTCCACGGCCTTGATGAACTGGCGCAGAACCGCGTCCATATCATTGCGGTCCATCGCCTTTGGCACCGCATTGCCCGCAGCCCAAGGAATCGCGGATGCCGACAGCAGCGGCCAATTCCCCGAAACCAAAGGCGCATCCGCATCGGCCCAGCCGACTTGGGTAGAGCCTTTGCGCCCCGCATGGCCGATCTGGCAGCAGGTTTTCGCCTTGGTCTCGGCATGGATGAAATCGTTGATCCGCTTCCATGCGGCCTCGTGCTTTGGCGTATAAAGCCCCGTGCAGCCGGGGGTGATACGGCCATTGGCAGAAACGCAGGTCATTTCCGTATAAACCAGCCCCGCGCCGCCCTTGGCGCGCTCGGCGTAATGCACGAAATGCCAATCCCCCGGCACACCATCAATCGCGCGATATTGCGCCATGGGCGACACGACAACGCGGTTTTCAAGCGCCATGCCACGCAGTTGGAACGGCGCGAACATCGGCGCGCGGCCCGCCTGCCCGCCATATTGCGCGGCAAACCAGTCCTCGGTTTCACGCAGCCAAGCCGGATCACGCAGGCGCAGGTTTTCGTGGGAAATCCGCTGCGAGCGGGTCAGCAGCGAATAGGCGAATTGCTGCGGCGGCAGGTCAAGATAACGTTCAACCTCCTCGAACCACTCCAGCGAATTGCGCGCCGCCGATTGCAGACGCAGCACTTCAACCCGACGTTCAGCCTGATAACGCTCAAAGGCCGATTTCATATCGGGTTCGGAGTGCAGATATTCTGCCAGCGCAATCGCACTATCAAACGCCAGCCGCGAACCGGAGCCGATCGAGAAATGCCCCGTCGCCGCCGCATCGCCCATCAGCACCACGTTTTCATGATACCACTGACCGCAAATCACACGCGGGAACTGCATCCAGACCGCCGAGCCGCGCAAATGCGCCGCATTCGACATCAGATCATGCCCGCCAAGGTGGGCCGCAAAGATCTTGCGGCAGGTTTCCACCGTTTCTTCCTTAGACATATCCGCAAAGCCCCAGCGGTCCCACGTTTCCGGCAGACATTCCACGATGAAGGTCGCGGTGTTGTCGTCAAACTGGTAGACATGCGCCCAGACCCAGCCATGTTCGGTTTTCTCGAAGATGAAGGTGAAGGCGTCGTCGAACTTGGCATGGGTGCCAAGCCAGACGAACTTGCACTTGCGCAGATCAATATCGGGCTGGAACACCTCTTGGTATTCGCGCCGCACCAAGGAATTGATGCCATCCGTCGCCACGACGATATCGTATTCCTTGCGGTATTCTTCAGCCGATTTGAACTCGGTCTCAAAGCGCATATCCACGCCCAATTCCCGCGCGCGGGATTGCAGCAGGATCAGCATCGCCTTGCGGCCAATCCCTGCAAATCCATGCCCGCCCGACACCGTGCGAACCCCGTTATGCACCACCGCAATATCGTCCCAATAGGCGAAATTGCTGCGGATCGACTCGGTCGAGACCGGATCATTCTTCTGCATCCGCCCCAGCGCGTCATCCGACAGCACCACACCCCAGCCGAACGTATCGTTGGCCTTGTTGCGCTCCATCACGACGACCTCGTGCGCAGGGTCGCGCAGCTTCATCGAGATTGCGAAGTAAAGACCGGCGGGGCCACCGCCCAAGCACAGAACTTTCATGGCCATTCCTCCATCATGCGTTGAAGCCAGAGTTACACCGCCGCAAAACAATTTCAAGCTTGAAATTTCTGACTTGAAATTTTGTCGCAGGGATGCAGAGTGGCAGCATGGAAAATCTGATCATCACACCGCAGGCCGGATGGGTGCAAATTACCCTGAACCGCCCCGCCGCCAAAAACGCGCTGAACACCGCCATCTTGGCCGCCTTGGCCAAAGCCTTGGCGGATGCCGCCGCCGACCCGTCGGTGCGCGCCGTTCTGATCCACGGGGCCGATGGCAATTTCGCCGCCGGCGCCGACATCGGGGAAATCGAAACCAAGACCACAGCCGAAGGGGCGGTTGATCCGCGCAAGGCCCATTGGGCCGCGATCCGCGCCTTTCCGAAACCACTGATCGCCGCCGTGGATGGCTTTGCACTGGGGGGTGGGCTGGAACTGGCGTTGATGGCCGATCTGTTGATTTTGGGCGAGTCGGCACGACTGGGCCTGCCCGAAACCAACCTTGGCCTGATCCCCGGCGCGGGCGGCACCCAGCGGCTTTTGGCGCTTGCAGGCCGCGCGCGGGCCTCGCGTCTGGTGCTGACGGGCGAGATTATTGACGCCGCGACTGCCTTTGACTGGGGGATAGGATCTTATCTGGCCGCTGGCCTTGCCCTGCCCGAGGCCGAGGCTTTGGCCGCAAAAATCGCCCTGCGCGCACCCTTGGCCTTGCAGGCGGCCAAAGCGGCACTGGTGGCAGGCGACGAATCCGCCCACGCCTTTGCGCTGGAACGCAGCGGTTTTGAATCCCTGCTGGATACCGCCGACAAGGCCGAAGGCATCCGCGCCTTCCGCGAGAAACGCAAACCCGATTTCAGGGGGAAATGATGGCAACCATCGGAGTCGTGGGCCTTGGCACCATGGGGCTTGGTATCGCCCAAGTCTTTGCTGCAGCAGGATTTACCACCATCACCACCGACGCTCATGCCCCCGCCCGCGACACGGCCCGCGCGCGCATGGCCGACGCCTTGGCCGCCCGAGTCACTGCCGGAAAACTGTCCGAAGCTGACCGCGACGCCACCCTGTCCAACCTGCGGGCCGTCGAAACCCTGTCCGGTTTTGCCCCCTGCGATCTGGTGATCGAGGCCATCGTGGAACGCGCCGACGCCAAACAGGCGCTGTTCGCCCAGCTTGAAACCATCGTTTCGGCCACCACGATCCTTGCCACCAACACCTCGTCCATCCCGGTGGCCACCATCGCCAGCACGGCCCAAAACCCCGACCGCATCCTTGCGCTGCACTTCTTCAACCCGCCCACCGCGATGAAACTGGTCGAACTGGCACCCCACGCTGGCACCTCTGCCACCGCGCTTGCGACCGCCCGCACCCTGACCGAAGCCGCTGGCAAAACCGTCATCCAATGCCCCGACCGCCCCGGTTTCATCGTGAACCGCTGCGCCCGCCCCTATTACGGCGAGGCGCTGGCCCTGCTGGAGGAAGGCATCCCCGCCGCCCATATCGACGCCGCGATGCAGGCCGCAGGCTATCGCCTTGGCCCCTTCGCGCTGATCGACCTGATCGGCGCCGACATCAATCTGGCCGCCACGTTGGGCCTTAATGCCGCGATGGGAAACCACCCGCGCTATCACGCCTTTGCGGCCCTGCGCGATCAGGTCGCCGCAGGCCATCTGGGGCGCAAATCCGGCCAAGGCTTCCTCTTCCCCGCCAAAACCGATCCCGCGCCCGATCCCGCCATAGCCCTGCGGATCGAAGCCACCTTGGTGAACGAGGCCGCATGGCTGCTGACCGAAGGCGGCACTTCAGCGCAAGGCATTGATACCGCGATGAAACTTGGCCTCAACTTCCCGCGCGGCCCCTTCGAGGCCCTAAGCCAGCACGGCAAATCTGCCATCCTTGCCACCCTCGCCGCCCTCGAATCCGCCGCCCCGCCGCATCTGAAAACCCGCTACCTGCCCGCGCCAGCCTTGGAGGCCCTATGACCGAAGTCTACCTCTGCGCCGCCCGCCGTACCCCCATCGGCCGCTACGCGGGCAGCCTTTCACCCGTGCGCCCCGACGATCTGGCCGCCCGCGTGATCGACGGCTTGCTGGACCTGCACGATCTGCCCGTAGACGAGGTGATTTTCGGCTGCGCCAATCAGGCGGGCGAGGATAACCGCAACGTCGCCCGCATGGCGGTGCTGCTGTCGCGCCTGCCCGAAACCGTCCCCGCCCTGACCGTCAACCGCCTCTGCGCCAGCGGTCTGGATGCCATCATCACCGCCGCCCGCACCATCCGCGACGGTGCCGCCGAGATCATCATCGCGGGCGGGGTGGAATCCATGTCCCGCGCCCCCTTCGTGATGCCAAAATCCGACACCGCCTTCGCCCGCGCACCCGAGATTCACGACACCACAATCGGCTGGCGCTTTGTCCATTCACGCATCGCGAAACTCTACGGCGTTGAATCCATGCCGGAAACCGCCGAGAACGTCGCCGCAGATTATGGCATTTCCCGCGCCGACCAAGACGCCTTCGCGCACCGCAGCCAAGCCCGCTATGACGCCGATTGGCACGCCGCCGACATCCTGCCGGTGACGATTGCAGGCCGCAAGGCTGATACCATCGTCAGCATCGACGAACACCCGCGCCCCACCACGCCAGAGCAACTCGCAGCCCTCAAGGCCCCCTTCCGCGCAGGCGGAACGGTCACAGCGGGCAATGCCTCGGGCGTCAATGACGGTGCGGCAGGGGTGATTCTGGCCTCCGAAGCGGCGGTAAAACGCCATAACCTGACACCCCTTGCCCGCATCGGCACTGCCGCCGCCGCCGCCGTCGCCCCCCGCATCATGGGCATAGGCCCCGTCGCGGCCCTTGCAAAACTGACCGCGCGCACCGGCCTGACCGCCCATGATTTCGACGTGATCGAGTTGAACGAGGCCTTCGCCGCCCAAGCCCTTGCCTGCACCCGCGCCTGGGGCCTTCCCGATGACGCAGCGCATGTGAACGCCTATGGCGGCGGGATCAGCATGGGGCATCCTCTGGGCGCATCTGGCGCACGCATTGCAGGGGCCGCCGCGCGCAGGCTATACGAGACGGGCGGCAAACATGCCCTCGCAACCCTCTGCGTCGGCGTCGGCCAAGGCGTAGCCCTTTCCCTTCATGCGGTGTGACATGTCCGAAACCTATTTCCTCTATCATTCCATCGGCATGTATCCCAACAAGGCGCGCGACCTAGCGGGCGCAATGGCCGAGTTCGCCTTCGTCTGGGGCAAGCCCGATGACAGCCAATGGGCCTATGCCTTGGGCGCGCGGGCGCGGTTCATCGACCGCTGGCGCGCGATCCTGAACGCGGCCCCCGATACGGTCACGACGTTCGAGAATGTGACAGCAGCCTTTCATGCCCTGCTGACATCGCTGCCCGAAGGCCACCTGCGCGGGCGCAAAGTGCTGGTGGGGGCGGATTGCTTTCCGTCCAACCACTTCCTTCTGAACGGGATGGCGCAGAAATACGGCTTTACCCTGCACACCGTTCCCCTGCGCCAAGGTGCCGCTTTCGTCGAGGACGAGGATTTCCTTGACGCATGGACGCCAGAGGTAGGGCTGGCGCTGCTGACATGGGTGTCCTCCACCTCCAGCCACCGCATCGACCTGAAACGCATGGTTGCACATGGCCGCCGGATGGGGTCGCTGATCGGCACCGATATCACCCAAGGCGCAGGTCTGATCCCCTACGACGTGCATGCGCCCGAGGTGGATTTCACCGTCTCGACCTCGCTGAAATGGATGTGCGGCACACCCGGAGCAGGGATTCTCTACCTGTCACCCCGCCTGATCCGCCACTGCCACCCCGAATTGCGCGGCTGGTTCAGCCAGACCAACCCGTTCAACTGGGACATCACCGCCTTCGACTACGCCCCCGACATCAGCCGCTTTGACAACGGCACCCCGTCAGTGATGTCAGCCCTCGCCAGCCTTCCGGCACTCGACTGGCACGCAAGCCAGGATCAGGCCGCCCTTCTGGCCCATAACCGCCGCCTGACCGCCCGCCTGATCGAGGCGGCAGACGATCTGGCCCTGCACATCATCACCCCCCGCGCCCCTGAAAAACGTGGCGGCTCGGTCATGCTGCGCCTGCCAGACGACCGCCCCGCGGCCCAAATCGTCACCGCCCTGCGCACGCAAGGCATCACGACAGATGCCCGCAGCCAGACGCTGCGCCTGTCTCCGGGCAACCTGACAACGCTGGACGGCACCGAAACCCTGATCGCGGCCTTGGGCAAACTTCTGCGCCCCTAGGTGCGTGAAATCACGCACCCTACCCCCTGTTCTGATCTGACGGCTTCATCTTGGCCTAAATACTCCCGCCGGAGGCACCCGCCATTGCAGCTGGACGCCTCCGGCGGGAGTATTTGAACCAAGGTGAATGGCAGGGGTAGGGTGCGTGCTTGTCACGCACCTTTGCGGTCAGTCCTGATAGCCGCTGCCTTTGGCCGCCCGCAGAGTGTCGCGGGGGGATAGTCCGTAATGGGCGCGGTAGCTTTCGGAGAACCGTCCGAAATGGGCAAAGCCCCAGCGCAATGCAACCTCGGTGACTGTGCCTGCGCCCGCAACCAGATCGCCATGCGCCCGCGCCAGCCGCAAATCGCGCCAGAATCCCAAGGGCGTTGTGCCTCGATGTTGGCGGAAGGCCAGTTGCAGGCCGCGCGGGCTTATCCCTGCGGCGGCGGCAATGTCCTCCAGTGTCAGCGGCTGGTCCAGATGCGCCTCGATATAGCTTTCTGCCAGCCGCATATGCCTTGGGCGCGGGGCGGCCCTGCGGCGGCCTAACAAAGAGTCATAATCGTGGCGGTGCGCCTCCAGCAATCCCGACAGCAGCGCCGATTCCACGGCCCGCCCCGTCATACCCGTCCCGATTGGCGATGTGCCGCCATCCGCCTCGGCCACCAGAAACAACACCAACCGTCGCAGCGCCGCCCCTGCCCCGCGCGTCAGGTCCAGCGCGCCCGTAAAGGTCAGGGGCCGGTCTGCCGCTGCGCCCAGTTGCGCCGACAGATGATCCATCAAGGCCTGACGGTCGATCTGCACCAGCACCTGCCGCGTGCCTTCCTCCCAGATCATCGTGGTGGCCTGATGCGGATTCAGCACCGCCGCCGCTGCCGGGCTGGAGTAATAGCGATCCGTCCCGTTCACCACCGCCGCCCCGCCCGACAGCGGAATCTGCAGCAGATAAAAGCGCTCCAACTCTCCCGGTGCGATCAGGGTCTTGGCCCCGTACTGGATGTAATTCAGGCTCAGCCGGTCGCCTGCCAGATGGTGCTGGCGCGCATCCGTCACCCCACGCCCGATCCGGTCCAGCCTGTGCGGGCAAAACACCGCAGCCACCCGCTCCCGCGCCTCGTCGAGGTCGGTCGAGTGGAACAGTTTATGCGCCTGTAGCGGGTCGGCCTGCATTGCCTGTCTCCGAAGGACAATGCGGCAGCCTATCACGCTTTGGCGCGCTGCAACCCTGTTCATGACGATTTTTTCGTTTTCCGGATAGTCGCCCCGTTTGCCGGATAGCGCGGGCGGGCGCTTGGGCGGACGCTGCTTTGAACTTGAAACACCAAGGGGGAAACATGCGCGGATTATCAGGCAAAGTGGCGATCGTGCCGGGCGGGGCCACCAAGATCGGGCAAGCCGTGGTGGCGGCGTTCCGCGACGCGGGTGTGCGGGTGATGGTGGCGGATATTGCGCCGGCGCCTGTGTCCGAGGGCGTGGCCTTCCAGCCCTGCGATTTGCGCGACGACGCCCAGATTGCGGCGCTGGTGAAGGCCACCAAGGACACTTTCGGGCGGATTGATTTTCTGGTCAATGTCGCCTGTTCCTATCTGGACAATGGCGCGGCAACCACCCGCGCCGATTGGCTGACCGCGCTGGACATCAATATTGTCGGCTCGGTGATGCTGATGCAGGCCGCGCAGGCAGAACTTGCGGCGACGCGGGGCGCGATTGTGAACTTTGGTTCGATATCGTCGCGGGTGGCGCAGACCGGGCGCTGGGTTTATCCGGTGTCCAAAGCCGCGATCCTGCAACTGACGCGCAATCAGGCGATGGACCTTGCGCCCTTGGGCATCCGCGTGAACGCGGTATCCCCCGGCTGGACGTGGTCGAACATCATGGACCAGTTGACCGGTGGCGACCGCGCCAAGACCGATGCCGTCGCCGCCCCCTTCCACCTTTTGGGCCGCGTGGCCAACCCCGAAGAGGTGGCAAGTGCCGTGCTGTTCCTGTGTTCGGACGAGGCCAGCTTTATCACCGGCACCGATATCTGTGTGGACGGCGGCTACACGGCGATGGGGCCGGAGCAGGCGGAGCCGGCAATTCCGAAACTGATGAGCTAGCGCCCTGCCTTGGGGGCGGATGCCTCCGGCGGGGATATTTAAGAAACAGATGAAATCAGGGAGATAACAATGCGGAAAATCACCATCATCGGCGGCGGGCAGTCGGGCTTGCAGCTGGGTATCGGGTTGCTGAAGGCGGGGCATGGGGTGCGGATCGTGCAGAACCGCACGGCCGAGCAGATTGCGGCAGGCAAGGTGCTGTCCAGCCAGTGCATGTTTTCCAACGCGGTGCAGCATGAGAAAGATCTGGGCATCGACTTCTGGTCGGCGACCTGCCCGCCGGTCGAAGGGATCAACTTTATCGTGCCGAACCCCGACGGGTCGGGCAGCAAAGTGATCGACTGGGCAGCAAGGCTGGACAGCAACGCCTATTCCGTCGATCAGCGCGTGAAGATCCCGCGCTGGATGGCAGAGTTTCAGGCGCTTGGCGGGCAGTTGGTGATCGCCGATGCAGGGATCGCCGAGATTGAAACCTATGCTGCGCGCGATGATCTGGTGATTGTCGCCTCGGGCAAGGGCGAGGTGGGCGCGATGTTCACCCGCGACGCGCAGAAATCGGCCTATGACAAGCCGATGCGCGCACTGGCGCTGACCTATGTGACCGGCATGACCCCGCGTGAACCCCATTCGGCGGTTGAATTCAACCTGATCCCCGGCGTGGGCGAATATTTCGTGTTTCCGGCCCTGACCACCACCGGCCCTTGCGAGATCATGGTATTCGAAGGCATCCCCGGTGGCCCGATGGATTGCTGGGCCGATGTGAAAACGCCCGCGCAGCATCTGGAAACCTCGCTCAATATCCTGAAAACCTTCCTGCCTTGGGAATATGAGCGGTCAAAAAACTGCCAGTTGACCGATGACAACGGCATCCTTGCGGGCCGCTTTGCCCCCACGATCCGCCACCCCGTCGCCACCCTGCCTTCGGGCCGTAAGGTGCTGGGTCTGGGCGATGCGGTTTGCCTGAATGATCCGATCACCGGACAGGGCTCGAACAACGCGGCCAAGGCGGCGGCGATTTACCTCAAGCGCATTCTGGATCACGGCGACAAACCGTTCGATGCGGCATGGATGCAAGGCACCTTCGATCAGTTCTGGGATTACGCGCAATGGGTGGTGGGCTGGACCAATATGCTGCTGCTGCCGCCGCCGCCCTTTATCCTTGAAATCATGGGAACCGCCTGCGCCGATCCGCGTCTGGCGCACCGGATGGCCAACGGCTTTGACGATCCGCGCGATTTCTTCCCGTGGTTCGCCGATCCCACCGCCGCCGCCAACTACCTTGCCGAATTGCGGGCGGCATAAGATGAGCGCGCCCATCGACGCCGCCCAGTTCCGCGCTGCGATGGCGCGCTTTCCGGGGGCTGTGACCATCGTCACAGCCCTGTCAGGGTCCGAACGGCGCGGCATCACCGCCACCGCCGTCTGTTCGGTGACAGCCGATCCGCCCAGCCTGCTGGTCTGCCTGAACCGCAAGACCGGCACCTGTGCCGCCGTGCGCGAAAGCGGCATGTTCAACGTGAACCTGCTGCCCGATGCCGCCAGCCCGATTGCCCTGCGCTTTGCCGGTGCAGGCGGGGTGACGGGCGAGGATAAATTCGCCGCCGGAGACTGGACAGCGGACGCACGCGGTCTGCCCCTGCTGGCCGAAGCCTCGCTAAGTTTCTCATGCGATGTGGCCGAGGTGACCGAGGCGGGATCGCATTCGATCTTCATCGGCCAGATTACGGGGCTGACGCTTGGGGCAGCGCCTGCGTTGATTTACGAGCAAAGCCGGTTTCATCGGCTGCAGGCGATTTAGAGGGGAAAGAGAGTCGGGGTGAACCCCGACCTACGGGCGGGGGGCTAAGCCCCCTCCCCCCGCCGATGCGTCGCGGCCACCCGCGCCGCTTCCTCATAGATGCCGGACAACAGATTAAGCGTGCGGGTGGCGTCGGCCAGCCGCGCCGAAAACCCCGGCAAATCCTCAATCTGCGCGATCAGCAAGCGCCGCCGCACCGCACCGTAATCATCCGTCACCTGCCGCCCGCGCTCTGTCACCTCATAGGTGACGCCAGACCGCCCCGCGCCCTTGCGGATCACCAGCCCCGCCCCAATCAGCTTGCGCAAACTATACTGGATGTTCGGCACATCATCGCGGTTGGTCATCCGCGCCAGTTCCTTGATCGATTTTGGCCTCTCGTTCATGCGGATGATGTGCAGCATGGCATTTTCCGGCCCCGTCGCGGCCAGATCGACCACCGAGGCCAGACACTCCGACTGCCAACGACCGAATCCCTCGAAGGTCCGCATCAGCGCAAATTCAAGCTCGGTCGTGTCCACCTCGGCACCGCTTTGCGCCAGATGCCAGCGATAATTCACAGCAGACTCTTGCCCATCGGTTTGAGTTTCCACGATTTTTTTCGCCATGCGCCTACCTTCCGTTTTGCCGCCAAAATGGCTGCACAAATCCGTTGACGCAATCTGATTTTAGAATAGACTTTCAAACATAAAATAAATCCAAAAACCAAACAGGGAGTCTACCATGACCAAAAACCCGATGCTGTCGGGCGATCACTTTCGCTTGGGCACCTTTTCCTCGAACTGCTCGTCGGGCATGACGCCCACGAAAATCGCAGAACGCTGGGACAATAGCTGGGATAACAACCTTGCGCTGGCCAAGATGCTGGACGACGCAGGGATTGATTTCATGCTGCCGATCGCGCGCTGGATCGGCTACGGCGGTGAAACCGATTTCCACGGCGGCCGACCAGATCGGCCATGGCCGCGCAGGTCTGAACATCGTCGCAGGCTGGAACAAGCCGGAGTATGAGGCGCTGGGTCTGTCGCTGCCCGACGATCACGAAACCCGCTATGCCTATGCACAGGAATGGTTCGACCTGATCCGCAAGCTGTGGGCCTCGGACACGCATTTCGACTGGGATGGCAAGTATTTCAAGGCCAAGAAGATCAAGGGCAACCCCGCCCCCGTGCGCGGCTCTGTCCCGATCATCAACGCCGCAGGCAGCCCGCAGGGCCGCGAATTTGCCACCGACAATGCGAACTTCCTGTTCACCCCCGCGATTGATCTGGAACGGTCGAAAGGCGAGATCGCCGATCTGAAAGCCCAAGGTCAGGCCAAGGGCCGCAAGATCGACGTGCTGACCTTCAGCCATGTGATCTGCCGCCCCACCCGCGAAGAGGCCGAGGCCTTCGCCAAGCACACCGCTGTCGATAATGCCGACACCGATGCCATCGACAATCTGGTGAACCTGCAATTCGCCCATGCCCACAGCTTCCCGCATGATCTGCTGGCGCAAATCAAACATTTGTTCGCATTGGGCCACGGCGGCTTCCCGCTGATCGGCACGCCCGATGATGTGGCAGCAGGTATCCTGAAGCTGCACGCCACAGGCTTTGCCGGCACCACGCTCTCCTTCGTGGATTATGTGGCGGAATTCCCTTATTTCCGCGACACCGTGCTGCCGAAACTGAAAGAGGCCGGTATTCGCTAAATCACTTTGCCTTCGGGCAAAACCACCCTAAGTCAAGCTTCGCCGGATCATCCGGCGAAGCCCCAAAGGACGCGACATGACCGAACCCAGCCCCAAAGAGTTCCGCGACGCCATGCGCGCCTTCGTCGGCAATTGCAGCGTGATCACCACGGGCGAGGGCGAAGCCGCCACCGGCCTGATCGTCACCTCCGCGATCTCGCTTTCCGCCGAACCGCCGCTGCTGCTGGCCTGCATCAACCGCTCGTCGTCCAGTTGGCCCGTGCTGAAAGAAAGCGGTAAATTCGGCTGGTCCAGCCTCGGGGCCGCTCACCAGCCCGTCGCCGAACGCTTCTCGGGCTTTGGCGGCGTCAAAGGCCCCGCCCGCTATGACGGTGCGGAATGGGAAACGGCCGTCACCGGCGCGCGCCTGCTGACAGGCGCCCCCACCGCCTTTGACTGCACCGTCGAAGAAATGATCGACCGCGCCACCCATTCGATCCTGATCGGCCGCGTCCAGGCCATCCGCATCACCGAAGGCGCAGGCGCGCTGATCTACTGGAACGGTGCCTATCGCAGCCTGACCTGACGCAAAGGTGCGTGACAAGCACGCACCCTACCCTTGCCCTTCATCTGTTCTTAAATATCCCCGCTGGAGGCTCCTTGGGTATGACACAGGAGCCTCCGGCGGGAGTATTTTTGCCAAGATGAAACCGGCAAGTCAGGATTGGGGTAGGGTGCGTGATTTCACGCACCCTGTCTTGTCAGGCAAAGCTGCGGATGGTGGCCAAGGCCCCGTCCAGCGCCTTACCCTCTTCATCCTTCAGCGCCGCTTCACGCAGGCGGCGCGCCCAGTCGGCGGCGTCATCGCGCTGTGCGATCAGGGCGATGCCCGCCAGCACCTTGTCGAACTTCGACAGCCCCCTCGCGTGGGTGTCGGAATAGCCTTTGACCAGACGGCGGCATTTGAGGATCTCGACTGCCAAATCGTAGTTCTGTGCCAGATAGCTGTCGGCCACGGCCAGCCAGCGGTCCATATGGGCGCGTTCCTGTTTGTGGCGCAGGGTGCCACGGCGGCGGGATTTCAGGCCACCCAGCACGTAAAGCATCAGATAGGCGCGCAGGCCGTCTGTCCGCAGGCGGCGGCCCTTGTTGAACCAGCGATCCAGCCGCGCCATCCATGCAGGGCTGGCTTCGACCTTTGCACCCAGTTTCGCGGGCAGCATTCCGGCGATTTCCTCGGCACGGGGGTGCATGAATTCGGTCAGTTGCAACACATGCTTGTCCTTCACGCCCATTTCCGCGCGGATGCGGTCAAAGCGGTGGGCGCGGGTTTTCAGATCGGCCACGCGGATCACATCGTCATAGCACATGGCATTGGCGATATATTTTGCAGCCTCGCGGGTCAGGGCATGGCCCTTGGCGGGGGTGTCCTTGGCCAGAACGGCCTCGACGCGGGTGAGGTAGTCCGCGCCATAGGCAAGGTCTTGGAAATCCACGACCTTCTTCAGCCCCAGCAGCGCCATTTCCGCGGCGGAGTCCGGCAGGGCAGCCGCGCGCGCAGACAGGCGCGCCCATTCCGCCATCAGTTTGGCCGGACCCTTCGGGGCGATTGGCGCTTTGACTGCGGGTTTTTCGGGCGCAACTGTTGCCCCCTGCGCCGCCTCATACCCCGCAGCAAAGGCACGCAAAGAGCCTTCGATGCCCTTCCCGCCCGACCGGATCGCAGCCTCGAACGCCTCACGCGCAAATGGCAGCGCGCCCGACCCTGCCAGCGCACCGAACAGACTGGCCGAGATCACCGACCCCTTGGCAATCGCCAGCGCGTCGAAATCGGCGGTAATCACGCGGCGGGCGGCAATATCGGCGGCGGCCAGCACTTCGGCCCCGTTGGCAATCCCGTCCCCCGGCTCCATCTTTTCCGACACCGCCAGCGCGCGGTGAGTCGAGGTGATCAGCACCGTGCGATCGGGCGTCACGAAACCGCGCATGATCGAGCGACCCGCCTCCATCAACTCGGCCGAGATCATGATATCAACGTCGCCCGCCGCAGGGGCCAGCGAGAAGATCGGCGGACGGGCCGAAGCGGGGGCCATTTCCACATAGTAAACCGTGGCCCCCGTGCGCTGCGCCACACCGGCCACCGAAGTGGCCTGACAGACATAGCCATTGGCGCGGGCGACCGTCTCGATCCAGCCGGTCAGCACGCCGCCGCCCTGTCCGCCCACCGCAAGGCAGGCCAGCTTGATGATGCCTGCCATCGACGGATCGGGCGTGGCGGGAACAAAGGATTGATGCAGCGTCATGCTCCGAACTCCAACCGTTTTGCGGCGCGGCGGGCCTGCAGCCAACCAATTGCGCGGGCCGAAAAGGCGGCCCATTTCGCCTCCCATTTGCCCGGATTATGCACCACATCGGCGCGGTAAAAGCTGGGGCAGAGGACGGCGGCATCCGCCACCTCGCCGCAGTTGCCACAACCGACGCAGGATTGGTCGATGCTGGCCACCGGATCATCGCGCAGCGGATCATCCAGTCTTTTCAAGGACAAGGACGGACAGCCCGACAGGCGGATGCAGGCGTGATCGCCGGTGCAGACATCTTCATCGACGCCAAAGCGCGGGGCCTCAACCCTGCGGCCTTCCTTGATCGCCGCCGCCCGCAAGGGTTTCTCGCGGCGCTGTTTGTTCAGCATACACTCAGATGAGGCCACGATCACATGCGGGCCGGGGGCGTCTGTGGTCAGCGCCTCGCGGATGGTGTCGCGCATCTTTTTCACGTCATAGGTGCGGTCGATCTGGCGCACCCAGTTGATGCCGATGCCGTTCAGCGCCTTGGAGATCGGGTTTTTCGTGGCCTTGCTGGCATTGTCGGCGCGGCTCGACATCACGTCTTGCCCGCCCGTCGCCGCCGAGTAATAGTTGTCCACGATGATCGCCACACCGTCGGACTTGTTGAAGGCCATGTTGGTGAAGGACGAACTCAACCCGTTATGCCAGAAGCCACCATCGCCGATGATCGCCACGGGGCGACGCTCGCCCCCGCCATCGAAGGCGGCGTTTGCGGCGGGACCAAGGCCGTAACCCATGGTTGCGCCGCCGATTTCAAACGGCGGCAGCGAAGCGAACAGGTGGCACCCAATATCGGCGGCGATCTGGTGCTTGCCCAACTCCTTTTCCACCAACTTCATCGCGGCGAAAATGGGCCGCTCGGGGCAGCCGGTGCAGAAACCTGGCGGGCGGATCGGCACGGTTTTCGACAGATCGGGGATCTGCGGCTTGTCCTCGTTCGGGGCGCGCACCACGGCGGCGAGCATGGCGGGCGCGGCCTGTTTCAGGAAGGCGGTGATGCCGTCCAGCATGACCTGTCCGGTATATTCCCCCGCCATCGGCAAGACGCCCTTGCCGTGCAGTTTCACCGATGAACCGGCCCGATAGAGGAAAGACCCAAGCTGCGTTTCAATGAATTCAGGCTGGCCCTCCTCGACCACCAGAACCTGTTCCTTGCCCTGACAGAACTCAAGGAATTCAGAAGAAACAAGCGGATAGGTGACGTTCAGCACATAGATCGGGATCTGGCTGTCGCCGTAAATATCGGCCAGCCCCATCCGTTGCAGCGCGCGGATCACCGCGTTGAACATCCCCCCCTGCACCACGATACCGACAGGGGCATCGGCAGGGCCAAAGCGTTCGTTCAGGCTATTCTCAAGGATGAACCTTTCCGCCGCAGGCCAGCGGTTTTTCACCTTGTCTTGCTCATGTGCAAAGGACATCGGTGGCAGCACCACACGGGCAAAATCGCTGCGCGGGTTGGACAGCGCATCGCGCACCGTCAGGCTGGGCCGCACATTGTCGCGGGTCTGGAAAGACCCCGTGACATGGCAAGACCGGATGCGCACCATCAGCATCACGGGGGTATTGCTGGCCTCGGACAGCGCGAAACCATCGCCCACGGCCTTTACAATCGTCGGCAGGCTGGGGCGCGGGTCCAAGAGCCAGAATTGCGACTTCATCGCAAAGGGGTGGCTGCGTTCCTGCATGATGGAACTGCCTTCGCCGTAATCCTCGCCCACGATGATCAGCGCACCGCCCGTCACCCCCGACGAGGCAAGGTTCGCCAAAGCGTCAGACGCCACGTTCACCCCGACCGAGCCTTTGAACGTCACCGCCCCGCGGATCGGGTAATGCACCGAAGCCGCCAGCATTGCCGCCGCCGCCGCCTCGTTCGCGTTGGCCTCGAACCGCACGCCCAATTCGCCCAGCAAATCCTCGGCATCGGCCAGAACGTCCATCAGGTGCGAGATCGGCGCGCCCTGATAGCCGCCGACATAGCCGACGCCGTTTTCCAAAAGCGCCTTGGTCAGCGCCAGAATCCCCTCGCCGGTAAAGGTTTCACCCGCGCCCAAACGCAGGTCTTCGACTTCGGCCTTGAAAGAACGCTCTGCCATCTAAATCTCGTGCTTTCTGATATTTGCCAGCATTTTCTGCAGCGTAGCCACAAAGGCGCGGCGTTCATCCTCGGGGATACCGCGGAACATCCGCGCCTGCGCCTCGGCCATATGCGGCCACAGGGTTTCGAACGAGGCGCGCCCCGCATCGGTGATGAACACCCGCACCGCGCGGCTGTCATTGGGATCGGTTTCGCGGCGCACCAGCCCGTCATTGGTCAACTGTTCCAGCGCGCGGGACAGGGTGGATTGTTCCACCACGGTCAGTACCGACAGCTCGCGGATCAGCGGGCCTTCGACGACCGACAGCACCGCCAGCGCCCGCATCTTGGGCGTGGTTAGGCCCAGATCGGCCATCTCCTCGCGCAAGGACGCGTTATAGCGCCCCATAATCCGGTTCATCAGATAGGGCGCGAAATTCGCCAGCCCCACCTCACCCAGCCGTCTTGGCACGCCGTCCTTCATGCGCCCAACCTTTTCGCCGCGTTGAATCCCGACCCACCGCCAAGCCCCGGCCCCGGATGGGTGGAGGCGCCGATATGGATCAGCCCGCGCACAGGGCCAGTGCCATTGGTCGAATGGGCAAAGGGCCGCCAGATAAAGAACTGGTCGATGCTGCAAGCCCCGCCATAGGGGTCGCCGCCCACCAGATTGATGTTCATCCGTTCCAGATCGGCGGGGGAATAGGCGCGGCGCGCCAGCTTGATCTGGTCAAAATTCCTGATGTGGCGTAACAGGATAGCCTCAAGCCGGTCGGCGAAAGCCTCTTTCACCGTGTCCCAATCGTTGCCCGCAATCTCGCCGCCCGCATCGCCCTTGATCACGCGCGGGGCGTCTGGGATTTGCAGCCAGAGAATCGCCTTGCCTTCGGGGCAGCGCGACGGGTCCAGCCGATGCGGTTGGCCGACGCAGATCGTAGGGGTTGCAGGCAGCATCCCGCGTTCCGCCTCGTTCGCGGATTTCGAGACCGAATCGATGCCATCCGCCAGATGGATCAGCGCCACATCCTGCAAGCCGTCGGTGGTCCATTCCGGCACCGCATCCAGCGCGTAATGCAGTTGGAAATCGCCGCGCCCGTGGCGATAGCCCTGCACCGCCGCGCGATCTTCGGGCAGGTTCACATCCAGCAACCGCCCGTAAAGCTGCCCCGGTGCCACCGAAGCCAGAACCGAGCGGCAGGCGATTTCTTCGCCATCCGCCAGACGCACCCCCGTGACACGGCCATCCTTGACCGTGATCTTGTCAACATCCGCGCCGCAGCGAATCTCGCCGCCCTTTTCCTCGATCAGACCACGGAAGGCGCGCACCGCCGCCCCTGCCCCGCCCTTGATCACCGGCGCACCGGCGGCCTCAAGCGCGAAGGCCACCACCTTGGCCATCTGCCCCGAATAGGTGCTTTCCGGCGTCAGCCCGCAATGCAGCACCCAAGGCGCCCAAAGCGCCTGCACCAAGGGCGATTGATAGCCCTCAAGCCAGCCGCGCGCAGGGGCAAGGGCGCTGCCCATCCACGCCGCAAGGCCCCGAAGCCCGCGCTTGCGCACCTGACCGAACAGCAGCTTCGCGGTCGGCCATGACCACAACGACCCGCCCAGCAGCGCAAACAGGAAGGGCGCGTCGGCCTGAATCGCACCGACATCAGTGCCATGCCGATCACCATCGCCCGCTGCCAAAGCATTGAAGCCGCTGATATTCTTTGCCCTGTCCGTCGTCAGAACCAAGGCAGACCCATCCGGCCGCAGCACGGCAGTCGGATGGGGCGTGTGGCAATATTCCAGCCCATGCCGCACCAGATGCGGACCAAGAACGGCCCCCGCTGGCGAGGTCATGAACAGAACAAAGGTTGCCGCCATCACATCATGCGAAAAGCCCGGCAGCGTCACCTCTTCGGTCCGCAAACAGCCCCCCGCAACCGATTCGCGCTCCAACAACAGAACGCGGTCGCCCTTCAGACCCAGCATCGCACCTGCAACCAGCGCGTTGATGCCCGACCCGATGATGATGTGATCGACGGCAGCCATATTAACGCGCCACCAAGGCCAGCGCGCGGATCGGCGATCCGGTGCCGTTCTCGATCTTGAGCGGTGCCGCAATCAGGATCGCGCCCTTGGCGGGCAGCTTGTCCAGATTGGCAAGGCTGGCCAGACCGTAGCAGTTGTTCTTGTGCAGCAAATTATGCGCGGGGAAAGGCGGCGTCATGCCACCGGCCTGACCTGCATCGGTGCCGATGCACTGCGAACCCCAGCCGACAATGCCCTTTGACAGCAGATATTCGATCACCTCGGCGGTCGGGCCGGGGGTATGCGGGCCGGTTTCATCCGCATTCAGAAAAAGGTTTTCATCATGGCTGCGCTTGTCCCAGTCACTGCGCAAAACAACCCACTCGCCCGCGTTGATCGCGCCATGCTTGGCCTCCCATGCCTTCACATGGTCGATGGTCAGCAGGAAGTCGGGGTTTGCGCCACATTCCGCAGCGAAATCCAGCACGTTGACGGGGGCGACAAGGCGCTGCACCGGCAGGGTGTCGGTATAGCCGTCGGCATAATCCTTGCCAGTAATCCAGTGGTGCGGCGCATCAAAGTGGGTGCCGGAATGTTCGCCGACCTTCAGCCAGTTCCACGCCCAGAACGGGCCATCGGCGTCATATTCGGAAATGCGGTGAATCTCGATCGCGGGGGTATCCTTGGCGAAATCGGGGGGCAGCTTCAGCAGCGGCGTGTTCGGGCCAAGAACGCCGGTGCAATCCACCACCTCGATCCCGCCCGAGGCCAACATTCCCGCCAGACCGGCCAGCACAGTTGCAGATGTCATATCAATCTCCCTGTTTGCGACGGTTGTCCCGTCCTTCGATGAATCAGACTAGACAGAATTAAATGCATTTGCAAATATCCCTGTGTCACTCGGAGTCAAGAAATGTCCGAAACTTTCGACGCGGTCTTTATCGGGGCCGGCCACAACACCCTTGCCTGCGCGCTGCACCTTGCGGTGCGTGGCTGGCGTGTCGGTCTGTTCGAACAGGCAGGCGTGGCCGGTGGCGCGGTCAAGACGGGCGACTATACCCTGCCCGGATTCCGGCATGACTGGGCGGCGATGAACCTGTCGCTGTTCGCAGGATCAGCGTTTTTCAAGGCTCATGCGGCGGAACTGGTGAAGCATGGTGCAGATTTCGTGCCGGTCAGCCATCCTTTCGCCAGCGCCTTTCCCGACGGGACATGGTGCGGCGTGTCGACCGACATGGCGGCCACCACCGCGCGAATCGCGGGCCACTCCACGCAAGACGCCGCAACATGGCAAACCCTTGTCGCCGGATTCGGGGCCGAGGCACCGCATCTGTTCGGCCTTTTGGGCAGCCCGATGAAAATGCGTGCGCTTGCATATTTCGGGTTCAAAACACTCCGCGCCAAGGGCTTTGGCGGCACCGCTGACATGGGCCGCTTCCTGCTGCAAAGCCCGCGCGACTGGCTGGGCCAAACCTTCCAATCCCCGAAAGTGCAGGCCATGCTGGGCGCTTGGGGGATGCATCTGGATTTCGCCCCCGATGTCGCCGGCGGCGCGCTGTTTCCCTATCTTGAGGGCATGGCGGCGCAAGCCTTCGGCATGGCATTGGGCAAGGGCGGTGCGGATACGATCATCCGTGCGATGGTCGCAGCAATCGAGGCGCGCGGCGGGCGGGTGGAGACCGGCGCGACCGTTTCGCGCATCCTGCACACAAACGGCAAGGCCACAGGCATCGAACTGGCCGACGGGCGCAAGATCATGGCGGAAAAGGCGGTGATCGCCGGTGTCGCCCCCCGCGCCCTGCCCCGCCTGACCGGCACTGCGAGCGACTATGACCAGAAGCTGACCGATTTCACCCATGCCCCCGGCACGATGATGATCCATCTGGCACTGGACGCCCTGCCCGACTGGGCGGCAGGCCCCGATCTGCACCGCTTTGCCTATATTCACCTTGCCCCCAGCCTTGACCAGATGGCGCGCACCTACCAACAGGCACAGGCGGGCCTTCTGCCAGATGAGCCGATTCTGGTTGTAGGCCAGCCCACCACCCAAGATCCCAGCCGCGCGCCGGATGGCAAGCATGTGCTTTGGGTGCAGGTCCGCATGGCCCCCGGCACCATCCGTGGCGATGCCGCTGGCCAGATCACCGCGACCGACTGGAGCACTGCCGCCGACCCCTTCGCCACCCGCGCGCTGGATATACTGGAGCGTTACGCCCCGAACACCCGCGCCAAGATCATCGGGCAGCGGATTGTCACCCCCGCCGAGCTGGAAGCCGACAACCCCAACCTGATCGGCGGCGATCAGGTCTGCGGCAGTCACCATCTGGCGCAGAACTTCCTTTTCCGACCCGTGCGCGGCCATGCCGACGGGTCCACCCCCATCCGCAACCTTCACCTGACCGGAGCGGGCGTCTGGCCCGGAGCCGGAACAGGGGCAGGTCCGGGATACCTGCTGGCGCAAAAGCTGGCAGGCAAATGAACAAAATCAACAACAGGGAAACCACACCTATGAAACTGAACCGTCGCAGCCTGCTGCAACTGTCGGCCGCCACCGCCGCCTTGGGCTTTGCGGGCCTCCCCGCCCGCGCCCAAGCCATTGACGAGCTGGTCATCGCCTATAACGTCAACCTGCCCGCATGGGACCCGACCACCGGACCCAGCGCGGTGAATCCCACGCTGCAGGGGCTTTATCAGTCGGTCTTCGACCAATACATCCTGCAACAGCCCGATCTAAAGCCCGCCCCCGGCCTGCTGACCGAATGGGGCTGGAACGATGACCGCACCAAGGTCTGGATGACCGTGCGCGAAGGCGTGACATGGCACGACGGCAGCCCCTTCACCGCCGATGACGTGGCATGGAGCCTTGCCCGCGTCGCCGATCCGGCCACCGGCAGCCCGATCAACTTTGTCTGGGCGAACCTGTCGAACTTTGTGGTTGAAGGCAACAAGGTGACGGCGGACGCCAAATCCTTTGACCCGACCCTGTTCAAATGGATGTATTTCCTGACCGGCTATGTCCTGCCGAAGGCCTATTTCGAAAAGGTCGGCGCCGAAGGCTTCGAGGCAGCCCCGATCGGCACCGGTCCCTATATGGTCGAGAAATTCGAGCGCAACGCCTTTGTCCGCCTGAAAGCCAACGAATCCTACTGGGGCGGCGCGCCCGAGTTCAAGACCGTCACCATCAAGTTCGTAACCGATGCCGCAGCCCGTGTGGCCGAAGTGGAGTCCGGCAACTCTCATGTCACGCTGGAAGTGCCTTACGAGGAATATGACCGCCTGAAAGCCACCCTCACCGGCACGGCGGAACCTGTGTCGGACATCGGCATGATCTTCCTGAACGACATCGACGTGATGCTGGATGCGAACGTGCGCAAGGCCGCTGTCCATGCCATCGACAAACAGGCGATCATCGACCGGCTGATGGGCGGCTATGGCACCAAGATCGACACGCTGGAAACCCCGCAATACGACGCCTTCGATCCGTCGATCACCGTCGAATACAGCCCCGAAAAGGCGGTCGAGCTGCTGGCGGCTTCGGGCTATTCGGTTGATAATCCGGTCAAGTTCAAGATCCAGACCACCAAGGGCTACAAGCCCAAGGATTACGAGATGATCCAGGCCATCGTGGGCCTGTGGCGCAAGGTCGGGATCGAGGCCGAGATCGAAGTCTACGAGATCGCCAAGCATTACGAGCTGCGCGCGGCAGACCAGCTTGCTCCGGCGTCCTTCTACAACTGGGGCAACTCGGTAGGCGACCCGACAACTTCGACCGGCTTTGCCATGTATGGCCCCTCGCCGCATTCGGTCTGGGACGGTCAGGACGTGATCGACATGATCAACCCGCTGTGGGGCGAGGCCGATGAGGCCAAGCGCATCGCAGGCTGGAAAGCGGTGGACAAGCATATCGCCGAAAACGCGCTGGTGATCCCGCTCTTGCAATATGTGCAGCCGATCCTGTCGGCGGCGGGCGTGGTTGTGACACCGCATGCGTCGGGCGCACTGCTCCCGCATCTGATGAAGCGGGCGTAACCGCATCAGCCGCGGGGGGCTTCGCGCCCCCCGCACGTTCCAAGGGCCAAGGCCCTTGGAACTCCCCCCGCGGAGTATTTAGGCCAAGATGAAGGGGTAAGGCCCGCTCTTGGTGGAATGTTGGGCCTCATGCAGCTTTTACGAACCTTCCTTTTACGGCTGGCGACCACGGCCGTGACCCTGTTCGGTGTCGCGGTGATCGTGTTTTTCGTGATCCGTGTGGTGCCGGGCAATCCGATTGCGATGATGCTGCCGCCGGGGGCCACCGAGGCCGATGTGGCGCAGCTGACCGCCCTTTACGGGTTGGACAAATCCATCCCGCAGCAATTCCTGATCTGGGGCGCGGGCGTCTTGCAGGGCGATTTCGGAGCCTCGATCACCTCGCGCCAGCCGGTGCTGGATCTGGTGCTGGGGCGGTTGCCGGCAACGCTGGAGCTGTCGGTGATGGCGCTGGTGATCGCGGTGGCCTTGGGCGGCTTCATGGCGTTGACCGGCACACGGCTACGCGGCAGCAAGACCGAGGCCGCGATCGATGTCGGCAACGGGGTGGCGCTGTCGGTGCCGGATTTCCTCTGGGGGCTGGTGCTGATCCTGCTGTTCGGGGTGCTGGTGCCGGTGTTCCATATCTCGGGACGGGTGACACCCAGTCTGGAATTGCCGTTTTCGACCAACTTCTACCTGTTTGAATCCGTGCTGCGGCTGCGGTTCGATCTCTGGGCCGATATTGTCGGGCATATGTTCATGCCGGCCTTGGCGCTGGCGATCCCCTTGGCGGCGATCATCGGGCAATTGCTGAAGCAAAGTCTGAAGGAAACCATGAACCTTGATTACGTCACGCTGGCCCGCACCAAGGGCTATGGCGAAAACCATGTCATCCTGTCCGAGGCTTTGCCAAACGCGATCCTGCCGACGCTGACGCTGGTGGGGGTGCAGTTCACCTTTCTGATCGGCGGCACCGTGATTATCGAGCGGCTGTTTTCCTATGAGGGGCTGGGCAATATGGCCATTGATGCGGTGATCAACCGCGATCTTCCGCTGATCCAAGGCATCGTGATCCTGTTTGCGGTGATCTTTACCGCCGTCAACTTGGCTGTCGATCTGTGCTATGCCGCCCTGAACCCGAGGTTGCGCCATGCTTGACGGACGCGCCCAAATCTCGCGGCCATGGTCGCCACGCTTGATCCTGTCGGGGGCATGGCTGGCCTTTCTGGTCGCCGCAGCCCTGCTGGCGCCGTGGATCGCGCCCAAGGACCCACTGGCCCAAGACCTGTTCCTTGGCCGCCTGCCGCCCTTCTGGGTGACGGGGGCCGAGCCGGGCTATTACCTTGGCACCGACAGCCTTGGCCGCGATGTGCTGTCGCGCATCCTGCACGGCGCACGGCTGGCGCTGACGGTGGCGCTGATCGCAGGCAGCCTGACCTGCATCATCGGGGCCACGCTTGGCCTGCTGGCAGGGTTCCTGCGCGGCTGGGTCGATATCGCCATCAGCCGCATGATCGACATCTGGATGGCCTTCCCGCCGGTGCTGTTTTCCATCCTGCTGATCGCGGTGCTTGGCCCGGGCCTGACATCCATCATCATCGCCATCGTGGTGATCGACTGGACCCGCTTTGCCCGCGTCATCCGCGCCGAGGCCATGGCCCAGGGTGCGATGGATTACGTCGCATCGGCACAGGTCGCAGGCCGCACCCGCCTGTCGACCATGGTCACCGAAATCCTGCCCAACGTGCTGCCCACCATCGTGGTGCTGCTGACGCTGGAAATGGGCATTTCCATCATCGTTGAGGCGATCCTGTCCTTTGTGAACCTGTCGATTTCCACCGACGATCCCACCTGGGGCGGCATGATCGCCGAAGGCCGCACCTCTGTGCATCAGGCGTGGTGGGTGCTGGTTTTCCCGCTGGTCACGCTGTTTTTCACCGTCCTCAGCTTCAGCCAACTCGGCGAAGGGCTGAAAGACCGCTATGATCCGGTGCTAAGATGAGCTTCCTGTCCATCCGTAACCTGTCCGCCGCCCTGAAGGGCCGCCCCGAGGATCGTATCCTGCGCAACGTCTCGCTGAACGTCGCCGCAGGCGAGGTGCGCGGGCTGGTCGGCGAATCCGGTGCAGGCAAGTCGATGATCGGCAAAGCCATTCTGGGAACCTTGCCGCTATCGGTGGAAATCACCGGCGGCCAGATCATCCTTGATGGCACCGATCTGCTGACCCTGCCGCCTGCCCAACGCCGCACCCGCATCGGCCAGATTTGCGCGCTTATCCCGCAAGACCCGCTGACAGCCCTTAACCCGTCACGCCGCATTGGCCCGCAGATCACCAACCGGCTTGTCGATATCCTGCACTGGTCGCGCGCCGATGCCGAAAAGCGCGCCCGAGATCTGCTGGCCGAAGTTCACATTCCCGACCCCGACCGCGTGATGCGCAGCTATCCGCACGAGCTGTCGGGCGGTATGCGCCAGCGCATCCTGATCGCGTCGGCCTTTGCCGCCGAACCCAAACTGATCGTGGCCGATGAACCGACCACCGCGCTTGATGTCACCGTGCAAAAGCAGATCCTGAAGCTGATTGCCGAAATGCAGGCCCGCCACGGCACCGCGATCCTGTTTGTGACGCATGATCTGGGTGTGGTGTCCAAGGTCTGCCAAAGCCTGTCAGTGCTTTATGCGGGCAAGGTGCTGGAAGACACGACCGTGCGCGATTTCTTCGCAGCCCCTGGCCACGCCTACTCCCGCGCCCTGCTGGCCGCGACCCCGAAATACACCGACCCCGATGGCAGCCTGACACCCGTGCCCGATGCCGTGATCGCGGCCACCCGCGCCGAAGTGGCCGACGCCGATAGGATGACCCATGTCTGACCTCTATCAGATCGAGAACCTGCGCCTGTCCTTGGCCGACATGACGCGCAAGCCCCTGCTGGGGGCCGCCCCGCGTCTGGAAATCCTGAAGGGGCTGAATTTCACCATCCCCAAGGGCGAGATTCTGGGCATCGTCGGCGGCTCGGGCTCTGGCAAGTCGACGCTGGGGCGGGCCTTGGTGCGCCTGCTGGAACCGTCGGGCGGTCAGGTCCGCTTTGACGGCATCGACATCACCCATATGGCGGAACCGGATCTGCGCGCCCTGCGCCGCCGCTTCCAGATGATCTTCCAGGACCCGATGAGCAGCCTGAACCCCCGCCACCGCGTCGGCCAGATCATCGCCGCCCCCCTGTCGCTGCACGGGCTGGACAACACCCACGCCCGCGCCTTGGAGGCGCTCGATCATGTCGGCCTGCCGCGCAGCTTTGCCCGCCGCTTCCCGCACGAGCTTTCGGGCGGCCAGCGCCAGCGCGTCGGCATCGCGCGGGCGATTGCGCTGAAACCCGATTTCATTCTGGCCGATGAAATCGTGTCGGGGCTGGATGTGTCATCGCAGGCCCAAGTGCTGAACCTGCTGGAGCAACTGGTCAAAGACCTTGGCCTGACGCTGGCCTTCATCAGCCACGACCTGTCGGTGATCCGCCGCCTGTGCACCCGCGTTCTGGTGCTGCATCACGGTGTGATCGTCGAAAATGCTGCCACCGCCGATGTGTTCGCGGCCCCGCAGGCGCAATATACCCGCGACCTTCTGGACGCGATCCCGCTGCCCGACCCCGATCAGGTCTGGGTTTAGGCAGGTCTGGGTTTAGGCCAAAGGCGGCAGGTCAATCACGCCCTTTTTCAGGATGAAACAGCCATAAGGCCCCGAATCCGCCGTGCGAATGATCGCAAAGGCGGATTTTGCGGCGGCATAAAAGGCAAACCGCTCCAGCGGTTCGATGTCAATCGCCCGCCCCTCGGCACGGTCCACCACCGCCTGCATCTTGGCGAAAATCGGCACCACGCCATCAGGATCACCCACCACCTGCATCCGGCGCACAGGTGCTGCCACAAAGCTATCAAGCGGCATCAGCGACAAGACCGCCGCCGCCCCCGTCGGAATATCGCAGCCCGCCATGTCGATCAGCCTGCCGTAAGTGGTTTCCGCCGCAATCGTTGCCGCCGGATGGTTCACATCGCAGATCACCAGATCATCGCCATGCCCCATCAGCATCAGCACATGCACAATCTCGGCCGACAGCCGCTGGTCGATGCCTTTCAGCATTGGCAGGCTCCAATCCTTAAAAACGGGTTAACGCGCAAGCCCAACCCCTTGATTTCACAGCAGGCGATCCGGTCCCGACGCGGGACTATTTCACCGCCCCCGCCGCCATCCCCTTGATGATATACCGCTCCAGCACGACACCAATGACGATCAAAGGCAGAATAGCCGCCCAGGCCAGCGCCGCCATCGACCACCACGAAATCCCCTGTGATCCGGTCTGACTGGCCACCATCACAGGCAAGGTATTGGCATAGGTCGAGGTCAGCAGCGCCGCGAAGAAATACTCGTTCCACGTCAGAACCAAAGACAGGATGAACGCCGCCACCATCCCCGGCAGCGCGATCGGCAGGATGATCGTCACGAACGCCCCCCAGATCGACAACCCGTCCACCAGCGCCGCCTCTTCCAGCTCGGTCGGGATCGAACTGAACTGATCCCGCATGATCCAGATCACAATCGGCAAAACCGATAGCGTATACAGCAGGATCAACCCCACCCGCGTATCCAGCAGCGCCAGCTCTTTATACAAAACCAACATCGGCAGCGCCAAAACCACCGGCGGCAGGATCAACTGCGACAGAAAGAAAAACGAGATGTCGGAATTCCGCATCCATGCGAACTTATAGCTGAACCGGCTTAACCCATAGGCCGCCAAAGACCCCAACACCACCGCCAGCAACGAAGACGCCAGCGCCGCAATCGCAGAGTTCAGGAACCGCTTCAGAAACTCGGCCCGCACCGTGTTGTCATCGCCGATCGTATCCGGCGACAGCCCCAGCGATTTCCAACCCAGCCACTTCGGCGTGAAATCCACCCAAGGGATCATGTTCCCCTTCATCACGTCCGGCGCCATCTTGAAGCTGGTGGTCAGCGTCCAGTAGATCGGAAACAGACAGATCAGCGCCCACAGGATCAGCATCCCGTAAACCGCCACCCGCCCCGACCACCACTTCACCCGATGCCCAAGATCCGCGTCCGAGTCGTGAAATATCTGCGCGCTGCTCATGTCCGTGGCCTTGTAAAACGGTCTGCAAGTTTCATCAAAAGCGTCATCACGATGATGATGACCACAAGGTAAACCATCGCCAACAGCGTGCCATAGCCGACGTTCGACCGATCCCTATACTCGCGGAAAATGAACGACGTGACCGTATCCGTCGCCCCCCCCGGCCCGCCCGAGGTGACGGCAATCACAATATCGGCCAGCTTCAGCTTGAAGATGATGCGGATCAGGATGGCGGTGATCGACACCGGCAACATCAGGGGGAACGTCACCTCCCAGAAATTGCGCCACCCGTTCGCGCCATCCACCTTGGCGGCCTCGTTCAACTCTTTCGGAATGGCCTGCAATCCAGCAAGGATCATGATCATCATAAAGGGAATAAAGGTCCATGCGTCCATCAGCATGATGGTCAGCTTGGCAATCCACGGGCTGCCGAAAAAGGACGGATCATCCCAGCCCAATGCCCGCGCCAACCGTGCCAAGGGGCCAAACCGCGGCTCCAGCATGGATTTCCCGATCATCCAGCTTACGGCAACGGGCGACAGCATCAGCGGCAAAAGGAAGGCCACCCGAAAGAACTTCCGCGCCCGTATCTCGGCGTTCAGCGCAAGCGCAAGGCCAAAGGCAATCGCATATTCCACAATGATCGCAAGAACATACCAGACCATGTTCAGAAGCGCATTCCAGTAGAACGGATCGGCCCACATCTGACGCAGATTGTCCAACCCGTTGAACTTGCGGCCCGTCGGCGAACTCAGATTCCAATCCGAAAACGCAATGATCAGACCGAACAACAGCGGAAACACCGTCAGCGAAATCACGAAAAGCGCCGCAGGCAGCACGAACAGCGTGCGCTTGCCATGCTCGCCATTGATCAACACCTGACCCCAGCACAGGCAAATTGCCCAAGCTACATAGGCATAAAGCGTGGGCCGCCAGGTCTCGAACCCGAAGGCTGCCTGCCCCGAAACCTGCAAAGTCTGCGCCACCGCGACCGCCGCCATGACGGCAGCAGACCCCCAGATGATCGCACGACCGAATGCCTTCCGGCCGGCCGGAATGTTGTCATTGGTGACAACGTGAAGAAGATCGCCGGAACTGCTCACGCGAGGGGCCGCCTTTCAGACAAAGAAGGTGCGTGGCAAGCACGCACCCTACCCTATGCTCTGCGCGCCATACTTCTGGCTGCGCTGGTGGAGCCTCCGGCGGGAGTATTTGGGCCAAGCTGAAACCATGGTCTCTTCATCTTGGCACAAATACTCCCGCCGGAGGCCGCGGTTTGCCCCTGTCGCAACATCAGGTGCTGGCACCATCCCGTGCGGCGGGGGTAGGGTGCGTGATCCTCACGCACCCTGTTTGCGTCACATCCCCAAGCTGGCCTTATACAGCGCGATCTGGCTGTCGCGGCCGATCTGGTCGGTGATCTTCTCCCATGCGGCGGCAATGGCGTCGGCGGTTTCCTGTGCCGATGTGTATTGCCCTGCATAGCCCTTGGCCAATTCGTCCTCGGCGACCGAATAATACTGGAAGATGCCGGGGATACGCGGTTCGATGGCGGCGTTGGGGTGGTTGTAGCTGTCCGCGTTGGAGCCGAGGTAATCCTCGACAAAGGCGCGGTCATAGCCTGCGGCTTCCCACTCGTCATACTGGAAGTGCGAGTTGCGGTAGGGTTGGAAGCCCGACGGGTAGGCCGCCGTCCACAGCGAGATGTCCTTGCCGCCCAGATGGGCTGCGGCGGACCATGCGGCTTTGCGTTTGGCCTCATCGCCCGAGACGCGGTTGGTCACATAGATGCCCCAGCCGAGGTAAGCCATGTTGGGCGACTCGTTATAGGTTTCCTCCCATGCGCCGGTCTGGCTGTTGTAGACCTTGTCCGAGCCGGGGTTGATGCCAAAGCCCACCACATCGCCCACGACCGAACTGTCAGAGGTGCGGGCGTTCGAGCCCACATCGCCCCACCATGTCAGCATCGAGCCCGTGCCCGCAAGGAACTGCGAGAAGGCCGTCGTGCCCGGGTCGGCGTTGATCTGGTCGGCGGGGTATGCGCCCGGCGTGGCGATCAGGTCCATCACGTCCTGAATGGCCTGCACCCATGCCGGATTGTTCACCCGCGGCTTCATGGTTTCGGGATCGAACAGCCACGCCGGATCGGCCGGATGCTTGGCATAGGCTGCCGCACGGTTTTCAAGGAAGTAGAAACCGAAACCGCCCCAGCCCTTCAGCGGGTCAAGATAGCCGAAGGCTGGCAGCCCGGTCAGCGGGTCGGTCTGGCCGACAACGGCCTTTGACGCCGCATTGACCTGTTGCCACGTCTTTGGCACCTCGGCACCGCCGATGGCGCCCTCACCGAAATAGTCCTTCCGGTAAGCGAAGGTGTGGCAGTCGCCGTCGATGGTGATGCGGTAAGTCTTGCCATCCCACGTGCCGACCGGCGCCTTGAGGTAGTTCACATAATCGTCCATCTCGATCTGGGCCTTGACCCAATCGGGCATCTCGTCCAGCAGGCCACGGCCTGCGGTGTCGCCTTCGAACGGCGCGCCCATCTCGATGATGTCGAAATCGACGGTTCCGGTGGCGATCGCCTGTTGCAGGCGCGGGTTATAATCGGCCTGTGCAAGGTCGATCCAGTTGATCTTGGCCCCCGTGTAGGCTTCCCACGGTTTAAGGAAGCCGCGGAACAGCAGGTTGTGCAGGTTCTGGTTGTTCAGGCCAAGGAAGGTCAGCTCGATCCCCGCAAACTCGCCCTCGGCCACGCTGGCCTTGGTGGCGGCCAGCGTCAGTTCGCCCACTTTTTGCCAGTCGGCATCAGTCGGGCTACCCGCGCCAACCCCCGGAATCGCCAGAATCTGCGCGCGCACCGAGTCCTGTGCCGCCGCAGCCCCATAGCCCATCACGCGCGGCATCGCGGCCAGACCGGCAAGGGCGGTCGCGCCTTGCAGCATCCGGCGACGGCTGAGAACGCCTGCCGTTGCGGCCTTGTAGAGTTCTACTTTCACGTCTTTTCCTCCCTGACATCCCCTTTGCGGCCAAGGCCATGGGGACAGTTGTTACATTTGCGAAGTCAGACTGGAGCGCCGGTCCCCCATAGACATGGCCTCAGGGGCCTCCCCTCCCCCAACGCCGATTGGCAGCGCCTGCGTTCCTTGCGGGGCAGATTGGCGCGGGGCTTGGTCCCTGTCAAGATTCTAACATGTTAGTATGATCAGCATGTGGACAGGCCCGCCCCCCTTCGCTACCACTAGCCTCAAGACGGGGGAGAAAACCGAATGGCCGAAGTCACGATCCGCGATCTATCCAAAGCCTATGGCGGGGTTCAGGTTATCAAAGGGCTGAACCTTGATATTACAGATGGCGAGTTTGTGGTGCTGGTTGGCCCCTCGGGCTGCGGCAAGTCCACGCTTTTGCGGATGATTGCGGGGCTTGAGGCGGTGACGGGCGGCGATATCAACATCGGCGCGCGGCGGGTGAACAACCTGCCCCCTTCGGAACGCGACATCGCCATGGTGTTCCAGAACTACGCGCTTTACCCGCACAAGACGGTGGCGGCAAACATGGGCTTTGCGCTGAAAATGCGCGGGATGGAGGCGGGGGCGATTCGCGCCAAGGTGGAACGCGCCGCCGAGGTGCTGGGCCTGACGCCCTACCTTGACCGCTTTCCCCGCGCCCTGTCGGGGGGCCAGCGCCAGCGCGTTGCGATGGGCCGCGCGATTGTGCGCGACCCGCAGGTGTTCCTGTTCGACGAACCGCTCTCGAACCTTGACGCCAAGCTGCGCGTGCAGATGCGGACCGAAATCCGCGAGCTTCATCTGCGGCTGAAAACCACGACCGTCTATGTGACCCATGACCAGATCGAGGCGATGACAATGGCCGACAAGATCGTGGTGATGCAGGGGGGCCGGATCGAGCAGGTCGGCGCCCCGCTAGAGCTGTATGACCGCCCCGCGAATACCTTTGTGGCCAGCTTTATCGGCTCGCCTGCGATGAACATGATCGAAGGCCGGATCGAGGGCGGCGCGGTGCTGGCTGGCGGCGCGCGGCTGGCAGTTCCTGCGGGCGTGCAGGTGGCTGAAGGCCAAGAGGTGATCTTCGGCATCCGCCCCGAGTTTTTCCGCCCCGCCGCCGATGGTCTGGCAGGCACGGTGGCGGTGGTGGAACCCACGGGGTCCGAAACCCATGTCGTCGTGCGGATTCAGGGCCGCGACATGGTGGCGGTGTTCCGCGAGCGTGTCACGATCCGGCCCGGCGATGCCATCACCCTCGCCCCCGAGGCAGGGGCCGCCCATATCTTTGACAAAGCCAGCGGCGCGCGTTTGGGGTAAAGCCTTGACCATAGGGTCAAAACCGCGTCACCTTGGCGCAAATGCGGGAGGAACGCGATGCTGAAGGGAATTGACCACCGGCTGAATGCCGAGGTGTTGGGCGCGCTGCGCGCCATGGGGCATGGCGATGTGCTGATCCTTGCCGACACCAACTTTCCGTCGGATTCGGTCGCGCGGGCCACGGTGACGGGGCAGCTCTTGCGGATGGACAACCTGACCGCCGCCGAAGCCGCCGAGGCCATTCTGTCGGTGCTGCCGCTGGACACCTTCGTGCCGGATTTTGCGGGCCGGATGGAGGTGGTGGGCGCGCCTTCGGACGTCCCGCCAGTGCAGGCCGAGGTGCAGGCCGCGATCAACGCAGCCGAAGGTGCTGACCGCCCAATGATCTCGATCGAACGCTTTGCCTTCTATGACATGGCGCGCAAGGCCTATGCCGTGGTGCAAACCGGCGAGCGGCGTTTCTATGGCTGTTTCATGTTCCGCAAGGGCGTGATCCCGCCGGAGGCTTGAACCATGAAACCCATTGTAATCCTTGGCATCTTCGTTGCCGACACTGCCTACCGCGCCGAGCGTCAGCCGAAGATGGGCGAGACGATCATGGGCAACTCTTTCGTCCTCGGTCCGGGCGGCAAAGGCTCGAACCAATCCGTTGCCGCCGCCATGGCGGGGGGGAATGTGCATTTCATCACCCGCTTGGGCAATGACGCCTTCGCCGACATCGCGCGGGCGACTTGGGCCAAGGCGGGGGTGACGCCGCAGGTCAAGATCGACCACGACAGCTATACCGGTGCGGCCTATATCTTCATTGAAGCGTCCACGGGGAACAACGCCATCATCGTCTCGCCGGGGGCTGCGGGCCGCGTTTCGGTGCAGGATGTCGAAGAGAAGGCTGATCTGATCGCCTCAGCAGCCGTGTTCGTGACCCAGCTGGAACAGCCAATCCCGGCCGCCAAACGGGGCTTGGAAATCGCCCGAGCGGCGGGCGTCACCACAATCCTGAACCCCGCCCCCGCCGCCACATTGTCCGACGACATTCTGGCGCTGTGCGATTACGTGACCCCCAACGAATCCGAAACCGAATCCCTGACCGGCCTGCCGGTGACAACCGTAGCAGAGGCCGAGGCAGCCGCCGATGCGCTGCTGGCCAAGGGCGTGGGCGCGGTCATCATCACGCTGGGCGACAAGGGCGCGCTGTACCGTGACCGCACAAGGTCCGTGCATGTGCCGGTGATCTCGGCAGGCCCCGTGGTGGAAACCACCGGCGCAGGCGATGCCTTCAACGGCGGCTTTGCCGTTGCGCTTTCGGAAGGGCGCGATGTGGTCGAGGCCGTGCGCTTTGGCTGCGCCACGGCGGGGATTTCCGTGACCCGCGCCGGAACCGCCCCCTCGATGCCGTCGCGCACGGAAATCGAAACCCTTCTCGCCAAAGGTGCGTGACAAGCACGCACCCTACCCCCCTCTTAAGCACGGTTCCGAAATCCCCTTTGCTCAAATATCCCCGCCGGAGGCTCTTGCCGCACATGTCGGATGCCTCCGGCGGGAGTATTTGGGCCAAGCTGAAGCACCAAGGGTAGGGTGCGTGCTTGTCACGCACCTTGGTCGGAAAGGCTGTGGGCGATGTCGCGCGTGCTGGTGTAAAGCGTGCGCCAGAGCGGATATTGGCGGGTATAGGCGGGCACTTCGGCGGGCGTCACCACGCGGTTGATCGGGTTCCAGCTGCGGACATCGTCGGGTGCCGCCTGACCTATCGCGACCGCAGCCAGAAACGCATTGCCGTAACTCGCACCGATGGTCTTTTCGCAAATGATCTGCGGCACGCGCGCCAGATCGGATGTGGCCTGCATCCAGACCGCGTTCTGCGTGCCACCGCCCACCGCCAGCACCTGCGTGGGCGTTGCGTGCAACTCGCGGCAGGTGTCCAGCACATGCGCGGCCCCGCTGGCGATGCCTTCGAGAACCGCGCGATAAAGATCACCGCGCGTATGGGTCAGATCAAGGCCAAAGAAGGCGCCCTTGGCGTTTGGATCATGGATCGGAGTGCGCTCGCCCGAGAAATAGGGCAGGCAAAGCAAGCCCTTGGCGCCTTTCGGGCTGGCTGCAGCCTCGGCTGTCAGCACGGCAAAGGCATCTGCCCCCAACTCGCGCGCGAACTGGTCGCGGAACCAATGCGTCAGGGTGCCAGAGGTCGCCAGCCCTGCCATGGAGGCATGTTGGCCCGGATAAAGCCAAGGCGCATACCACATCCGCGCGTCTCGCACCGGTTCTGCCGTGACCTGAATGATGAAGATGGTCGAGCCATACATCATCATCATCTCGCCCGCGTCCTTGACGCCCACCGACACCGCCTCGGCAGCGGCGTCGATAGTGCCGCAGGTCACCGGCGTTCCCACCGCAAGGCCTGTTTCGGCAGCGGCGGCGGGGGTGATCTGGCCTGCGATCTCGGTTGACCACATCAGGCGCGGCAGACGGTCCAGCGGCAGAATCTCGGGCGCAAGATCGGCGGTCCAGTCCAGCCGGTTCACATCGTAAAGCGGCGCGAAATTGGCCGCCGTATAGTGGTCGATCACATAGGCTCCAGTCAGTTTCCACACCAGATAACTGGTCGAGGTCAGCACCATCGCGGTGCGCGCGTAAATCTCGGGGCAGCATTCCTTCAGCCACAGGATTTTCGGGCCAACCGATTGCGAGGTCAGCGCATTGCCGCAGCGGGTCAGGATCACATCCTGCCCGATGCGGTCCGTCAGCGCGGCAATCTGGTCGGCGGCCCGCGTATCCACCCCGTAAAGCACCCCGTTCATCAGCGGCGCGCCGCCCGCATCCACTGGCAGCATGCAAGGCCCGATAGCCGAGCAGGCAACTGCGGCAATCGCGGCAGGGTCCACCCCGCTTTGGGTCAGCAAAGCGCGGGTGACAAAGACAAAATCGCCCCACCAATCCTCATCCGCGCGGTGTTCGGCCCATCCGGCGCGCGGCACCAGCATCTTATGCGCCCGTGCGGCGGTGGCGATGATCGCGCCATCCTCGTCCACCAAGACGCCCTTGGTTTCAAACGTTCCGATATCGACGCCCAGAGTATAGCCCATCACACCCCCCGCTTCAGGCTGAAATCGGGGGTGATCCGATCAAGGCTGGCCGACAGCAAATCCACCAAGGCCTCCAGATCGGCAGGGTCCACCACCTCAAGCGCGGAATGCGAATAGCGCATAGGAAAGCCCACATCGAGACAGGCAACCCCTTCGGTCCCCATGAACTGAATGTAGGACAGGTCCGTCAAAGCGCCGGTATGGGCCGAGCGTTGCAGGGGCTGGCCAAGGGCATCGGACGCCTCCTCCATCAGCCGCACCAGCGCCGGATGCGGCATGACGCCGTTCAGCGTGCCGCGCCCGTGGAAGGAGTAAAGGCTGATCCCCGCCCCGCCGCCCAAAGCCACATCACCGCGCGCGGTCATGTCGGGGGTGTCACAGGCCAGCAGCAGATCAATCTGGAAGGCGATGTCAGGCGCGCAGGCGGTGGCGGCGGGAAGCACGCCGCGCAGGTTGTATTCCTCTTGCACCGACCAGACCAGATGCACCGTCGGGCCCGCGCTGCGCCCCGCCAGCCGTTCGGCCAGCGCCAGCAGCACCGCACAGCCGGCACGGTCATCCACCGAAGTTCCCGCAATCCGCCCGCCCGCCAGATCAAGCACGCGCGGCAGGTAAACGACCGGCGTGCCTACCAGAACGCCCGCCGCCTCTGCTTCGGCCTTGCTGGCAAAGCCCGCATCGACGTAAAGCTCGGCATAGGGCAGCACGCGGTATTTTTCTTCCGGCGTGGTGGCGTGGTGGCTTTTGTTGGCGATCACGGCGGGCAGATCGCCCTTTCGGGTGCAGATCAGCACGGCTTGGGCGGCCAGCGCGCGCTCCGGCACGCCGCCAAGCCGTTCCAGCCGGATCAGCCCGTTCGCCTCGACCTTGCGGACGATGAATCCTAACTGGTCCATATGGGTAAAGACCATGACCGAGGGCGCGGCAGGGTCGCCCTGAATCGTCGTCACCAGATTGCCCAAGCGGTCAGACCGGTGCGGCAGGCCCAGCCTGTCCAGATGGGCGGCGATGGCGGCGCAAACGCGATCCTCATGCCCCGCAAGGCCGGGGATCAGCATCAATTCCCGCAGGGTATCGGTAAGGCCAGTCATTTGCCGCCCCGCGCCGCCCGCACGCGGTCCATGAAATCGGCGGCACGGGCCGGATCGACGGCGGCCCAGGTATCGCCCCCGACCTTCAGCGCCGACCCCACGATGCAGCCATCCGCCACCGCCAGCACATCGGCCACAGTGGCATGTTTCACGCCGGTATTCGCCAGAACCGGCGTTGTCGGCAACACCCGCTTGACCGCCTCAAGATCCACCATCCGCGCCGCCTCGCCGGTGATGGCACCCGAGACCAGCACCGCATCGGGGATCGAGGAAAACACCGCCGAGCGCGCCCGATCCGGCAGCGAGCGCGGGTCAAGTGATCCGGCAAACTCTGCCGAGACGTTATACAGCTTTGCCACGCCCCCTGCCCCGATCCGCTGGGCATAGCGCAGCGCAGCCCCTGCATCCGGCGCCCAGACCCCCATGTCGGACGCATAGGTGCCGGTGAAAATCTCGCGCACAAAGGCCGCCCCCGTGGCCGCCGCCAGCGCCATCGTCGCCATCGGGTCCCACAGCACATTCACCCCGAACGGCACGGTGATCCGATCACGCAAGCGCCCGATCACATAGGCCATCGTCGCGGTGCTGGCGGTATCCACCTTCAACTCATAGGGCCGGTCGTTTTCATTGCCGAACATCACCGCGTCAAAGCCTGCGGCCTGCAATGCCGCCAGATCCGCCGCCGCACCCGCAATGATACCCTCAACCCCCGCCCGCGCATCATGCAGCGGCGTGCCGGGCATCGCCCCCAGATGCACCATGGCAATCACCGGCTTCTTGTCCCCGAATACTTCCCTGAAAAGCGCCATCTTTCCCCCCCGTGTTTCGGGGAAGGCTAACGCGAAAGCCTTGGCACGGGAAGACAGATCATACTAGCATGTCAGCGATTTGACGGCAGATGGAATGACATTCCTTGGGGGACGAGCATGCGCGTGCGGCATTGGGACAGATTGGGCAACGGCGGCTTGAACTTTACCGAAATCGGCTTCGGGGCTGCCCCTTTGGGCAACCTTTACCGTGCCATTTCCGAAGATGCGGCGCAGGCAGTGCTGGCGCGGGCATGGGAGGGAGGCCTGCGCTATTTCGACACCGCGCCGCTTTATGGCTATGGTCTTTCGGAAACCCGCCTGAACCATTTCCTGCGCGACAAACCGCGCGCGGATTACGTGATCTCCACCAAGATCGGGCGGCTTTTGCGGGCCAGCACGCCCGAGGCCCGCGATGGCATCGGCAAATGGTTCGAGGTGCCGTCCCGCACCGGGGTTTACGATTACAGCTATGACGGGGTGATGCGCTCGCTTGAGGCGTCGCTGGAACGGCTGGGGCTGGACCGGATTGATATTCTTTATGCTCATGATCTGGACCTGTTCAACCACGGCACGCAGGCGGCGCTGGATGCAAAACTGGCCGAGTTGATGGCAGGCGGCTACCGCGCGCTGATCGAACTGCGCGATCAGGGGGTGATCAAGGCGTTCGGGGCGGGCGTGAACGCGTGGCAGCCCTGCCAATGGCTGCTGGAGCGCGGCGATTTCGACCTGTTCCTGCTGGCAGGCCGCTATACCCTGCTGGAACAGGAGGCGCAGGCAACATTCCTGCCCTTGGCGCAGGAGCGCAGCGTGGGCGTGGTGATCGGCGGGCCTTATAATTCGGGGATTCTGGCGACCGGACCAAGAGCGGGGGCGTTTTACAACTATGACCCCGCGCCGGATTGGGTGCTGGAAAAGACCGCCGCCCTGCAAAGGGTCTGCGCGCAGTTCGGGGTGCGGCTGGTCGATGCCGCGTTCCAGTTCCCGCTGCGGCACCCCGCCGTTGTCTCGGTCATCCCCGGCGGTCAGGGCGTGGCCGAGATGGAGAGCAACCTGCTGGCCGCCCGCGCCGAGGTGCCGGAAACACTCTGGACCGCGCTGCAGGAGAACGGGCTTATCCTGCCCGCGGCCTTCTGAAAGCCGCGTAGGTCGGGGTTCACCCCGATTTTGGGACAGGTAACGGGGGGGGAGTCGGGGTGAACCCCGACCTACGGGTGGGTGTTTGGGGGGAGGTTGGATGCCTCCGGCGGGGATATTTTTGCAAAGGGGATCGGGTGAACGGGTCACACGTAAAACCGGCATGTCCGTAGGTCGGGGTTCACCCCGACTCTCTCCGCAATTCACCCCACCGTCACATCGAAATCATAAAGCCAATCGAACTTCTTCAACGCCAGACCCGGTGCCAAGGCTCCGCCCAGACGCAGGCCGGTGTGGGCAATGCTGCGGGTCAGGCCCGAGAGGTGGTAGGATCGCGCGTTGCCGGTTGCCGCCACCACGATACGGGCGGCGCGCGGGGCGCGGGTAGAGTGGTAATCGGCAAGGGCCGCAACCAAGGGCAGGCGCGACAGCCTGTCGGACAGCACCCAGGCATCCTCCAGCCCCATCGAAGCTCCTTGAGCAAGGAAGGGCAGCGTCGGGTGGGCGGCATCGCCCAGAATCGCCACAGCGCCTTCGGGCAAGGCTTTGCCCCAGACCTTTGCCACCGGATGCCGGAACAGCCCCCAGAGGTAGACATCCTGCACCGCCGCCAGCCACCCCTTCACGCGCGGGCTGAACCCATCGAAGGCCAGTCGCAATTCCATCGGGTCATCGCGCAGCGACCAGCCCTCTTCGACCCAGCGGTTGCGTTCCTCGACCGCGACGATATTGCGAAGCGTGCCGCCGCGCAGCGGATAGCTGACCAGATGGCGGCCCGGTCCCATATGCACCTCGGCGACCGGAGCGGCCCCGGACTCGGCAGGAATGATCGCGCGCCATGCCACTTGCCGCGTGAAAAAGGGCGCAACCATGCCGTTCAGCGCCGCGCGGGTGGCAGAATGCAGCCCGTCCGCGCCGATCAGCAGCGCAGGGCTATGTTCCACGCCTTGTGCTGTGACGATGCGGGGGCGCGGGCCGCTCAGATCCACCGTCTCGATCTTGTGCAGCAGCCGGATCTGCACACCCGCATCGCGCGCGCCCTTGGCCAGCAGATCGATCAGATCGGCGCGGTGCAGGAAATGATAGCCCTGCTCGGGGCGCAGCCGCGCCACATCCAGCCGCAAAACCAGACTGTCATCCAGCCCATCGCGCAACTCGACCGCCTCTGCGCGCATCGAGGCGGCCTCAAGCGCGTCTTGCAGCCCCAAGGCCCGCAGCACTGCCGCGCCATTGGGCGAGATTTGCAGCCCCGCCCCGACCTCGCGGATGGCATCGGCCTGTTCCAGCACCGTCACCGCAGCGCCCTTCAGCGCCAAAGCCCGCGCCACGGCAAGGCCCGCAACCCCTGCCCCCACCACGGTGATCTCTTGCCCTGCCACGCTCATGCCGCACCCCGAACGAAAAACGCCGGACCCATCGGCCCGGCGCTATCCTTTTCCTGTTCGCGCGGCCTTCGCAAGCCTGTCAGGCGCGGCCAGTCGACGCGCTCAGTCGTCGCGGTGAACCTTTTCGCGACGCTCGTGCTTTTCCTGCGCTTCCAGCGTCATGGTGGCGATCGGACGCGCATCCAGACGTTTCAGGCTGATCGGCTCGCCGGTCATTTCGCAATAGCCGAATTCGTTGTTGTCGATCCGGCGCAGGGCTGCGTCGATCTTGGACACCAGCTTGCGCTGACGGTCACGGGTGCGAAGCTCCAACGCGCGGTCGGTTTCCTCGGACGCGCGATCTGCAATGTCGGGAACATTGCGCCCCGAATCCTGCAGATTGTCGATGGTTTCGGCAGACTGCCCAAGCAGCTCCTGCTTCCACACGATCAGCTTGCGACGGAAATATTCAAGCTGGCGGTCATTCATGAAAGGTTCGTCCTCGGCGGGACGATAATCATCGGGCAGGAAGGTTTCGACCTTCATTGCAGCACTCTCCAAATCGCCGGACCGCGCCGACAGGTGGGCTTCTGTCATGGCGCTCTCCTGATGGTGGTGCATTTAGCGGATGTGCGGGGCATTGTCACTAGCAGTTGCGACAAATTCGCGTGGACGCTAGGTTGCCCGCGCCGCGTAGCCCCTAGCAGCGAGACTGTGATGAAATTCGAAACAACTGCGGCCTATGTCGTGCCGGAAGATCTGAAAATCGCGGTCAATGCGGCGGTCACCCTGCAACGCCCCTTGCTGGTCAAGGGCGAACCGGGAACCGGCAAGACCGAACTTGCGCGGCAGGTGGCGCAGGCGCTGGGGATGCCGCTGATCGAGTGGCATGTGAAGTCCACCACCAAGGCGCAGCAGGGGCTTTACGAATATGACGCGGTCTCGCGTCTGCGCGACAGCCAGTTGGGCGAAGAACGTGTGCATGATGTGAAGAATTACATCCGCAAGGGCAAGCTGTGGCAGGCCTTTGACGCCCCGTCTCGCGTGGTGCTGCTGATCGACGAGGTGGACAAGGCCGATATCGAATTTCCGAACGACCTGCTGCAAGAACTCGACCGGATGGAGTTTCACGTCTACGAGACCGGCGAGACCATCCGCGCGCGGCATCGTCCCGTGGTCATCATCACCTCGAACAACGAAAAAGAACTGCCCGACGCCTTCCTGCGCCGCTGTTTCTTCCACTATATCCGCTTCCCCGATCCCGCCACTTTGGCCGCCATCGTGCGCTTGCACCACCCGTCGATCAAAGAGGCGCTGCTGACCACCGCGCTGACGCAATTCTTTGAAATCCGCGACACACCGGGGTTGAAGAAAAAGCCCTCGACCTCGGAAGTGCTGGACTGGCTGAAACTGCTTCTGGCCGAGGATCTGACCCCCGAAGACCTGAAGCGCGACAGCAAAGCCAGCCTGCCGCGTCTGCACGGGGCGCTGCTGAAGAACGAACAGGATGTGCAGATGTTCGAACGGCTGGCCTTCCTGTCGCGTGGACAGCGATAAGCATTTTCCCCGAATCGGACGTGATTGCCATGGCTTAGCCATAGTCTTGCCGCATTTGAATCACGCAATAGTCATTTTTTGACACAAATCGCAACATTGCGTGATTGTCGCAAGGCAAATCTGGTCGGTGCAGCCGTTGCGATGTCCATGGGTAGACTCGGACCGTTGCGGGAAAAACCCGAAGATTGACACGAACCTGCCGCTGAAACGACACTTGGGCCATGTTGTCTTTGCCCACGGCGTCCTGTGTTCCGATGCTGGTCAGTTTGGTGACGAACCCTGAGCCTTGGCCCCTCTGCGGGGAAGGCGGGCGGTGATCCCGGTGTTCTGCCGCCGGAGTATCGCTATGGGTTTGCCCGCTTGGATGCCTCTGCTCGGCAACCCAAGGACCAGCACCAGAGCAAAGGGCCGGGCTTTGGGATCAAAGCGCAGCGGGGGCTGCGGGACTGATCCCAAGACACGACCGTCCGTCGCGTCCCTTGGGGCGTGACGGATGGCCACGGACATGGGGCAAGGCTGTTGTCTTGCCGTTCAGGCAAAGCCCTCGCGGCGGATACGGGGGTATCCGCTGCGGGGCGCCCGATCGGCAGGCTGGCGATATTGGTGCCTGTGTTCAATACGATAGGGGCCACACCCCTTGGAACCTTGAATAAAGAGCTGCCAGACCATGCGTCTATGTCCCGTGATCGCCCTTTTGACCGCCGCCGCCTGCGCGCCGGTGCAGCAGGTGCAGGTGTCCAAGAACACGGCCTTGGACAATAGCGCAGGGCTAAGCCGTCCGGCGATACAGGCCTTTGCCGGCACAACCGGCACGCCCCCCCTGAAATCCAACACCGAGATCGCCAAAGACTTTCTCGACCTTGAATTCCGCATGGAAAGCGGGCGGACGATTCCGGTTCTCAGCCGGTTCGAAGGCCCGATCACCGTGGCGCTGACCGGCGATGTTCCCGCCACCGCACCGGCCGAACTGGCCCGCCTGATCCAGCGCTTCCGTTCCGAGGCGGGTCTGGACATCAGCACCGCCGCGTCGACTGCAAATGCGTCGGTGACCATCGAATTCCGGCCCCGCGCGCAACTACAGCGCGTGGTGCCAACGGCAGCCTGTTTCGTGGTGCCGCGCGTGCGCTCCTTTGCCGAATACAAGGCCGCGCGCAATGGTCCCGCCGTAGACTGGACCAACATGACCACGCGGCAGAATGTGGCGATCTTCGTGCCGTCCGACACCAACCCGCAAGAGGTGCGCGACTGTCTGCACGAAGAACTGGCGCAGGCGATGGGACCGCTGAACGACCTCTACCGCTTGCCCGATTCCGTCTTTAACGACGACAATTTCAACACCGTGCTGACCGGTTTTGATATGCTGATCCTGCGGATGCATTACGCGCCCGAACTGTATTCAGGCATGACCGAGGCCGAGACCGCCCGGCATCTTCCCGCGATTCTGGCCCGCCTGAATCCGGCGGGCGCAGGCATTGGCGGCACAGCGGCGCAACTCTCCCCCCGCGCATGGACGACCTCGGTCGAAGCCGCCTTTGGCCCGCGTGGCTCGGTCGGCAGCCGCACCTCTGCCGCGCAGCGGATGCTGTCGATTGCCAAGGCGCACGGCTGGCGCGACAGCCGTCTGGCCTTCAGCTATTACGCCTTGGGCCGCACACAGGTCGCGCGTGATCCACAGGCCGCCGTCGCCGCCTTTGCCGAGGCAGGCCGCATCTACCGCAGCCTTTCCGGCGCGCACATCCACGCCGCCCATGTCGATATGCAACTGGCCGCCTTGGCGCTGTCCTCCGGTCAGGCCGAACAGGCCATAGGCTTTGCCGACCGTGCCATTCCGGTGGTGCAGCGTGCCGAAAACGCGGCCCTGCTGGCCACGCTGATGCTGATCAAGGCCGAAGCGCTGGACAGCCTTGGCCAAGCCGCCGAAGCAAAGGCGCTGCGTCTCGACAGTCTGGGCTGGGCGCGCTATGGCTTTGGCTCGGAACAGCACGTGCGCGCAAGGATGTCGGAAATCGCGGCACTGGGCGCGCGCGGACGCAACGGGTAAGGGCCACACGCCCTGCCCAAAAGGCAAAAGGGCAAGGCTTTGATCGTCATTGGCGGATTTCTGTTGGGGGCTGTGATCGGGGCGGCGACGGCCCTGCGGCGTGGCGGGCGCAAGCTTGATGCGCTGCAATATGGCGCAGGCTATGCCATTGCCTTTACCTTGGCGGGCCTGTTCCTGACCATCCTTCTGGAACGCGTTCTGGCGGGCTGACCGATGTTCCAGCCCTTCTTTCAGGAATTGCGGAAAGAGGGCGTGCCGGTATCGCTGCACGAATACCTTGGCTTTCTGGAAGGCATGGCGGCGGGGCTGGTCACCTATGATGTGACGGGGTTTTACTACCTTGCCCGCACCGTGATGGTGAAGGACGAACGCCACCTCGACCGCTTTGACCGCGCCTTTGCGAGCGCCTTTCAAGGGCTGGAAAGCATCACGCCGGAACAGGTTCTGGAGGCGATCGATCTGCCGCGCGACTGGCTGGAAAAGCTGGCCGAAAAGCACCTTTCGCCCGAAGAACGCGCCGCTATCACCGCCCTTGGCGGCTTTGACGCGCTGATGGAGACGCTGAAGCAACGGCTTGCCGAACAGAAGGGCCGCCATCAGGGCGGCAATAAATGGATCGGCACCGCAGGCACCTCGCCCTTTGGCGCTTATGGCTACAACCCCGAAGGCGTGCGGATCGGCCAGGACCAAAGCCGCCACCAGCGCGCGGTCAAGGTCTGGGACAAGCGCGAATTCCGCAATCTGGATGACAAGCAGGAACTCGGCACCCGCAACATCAAGATTGCGCTGCGCCGCCTGCGGAAATGGGCGCGCGACGGGGCGGCGGACGAATTGGACCTCGATGGCACCATCCGCGCCACCGCCGATCATGGCTGGCTGGATGTGCAAACCCGCCCTGAACGCCGCAACGCTGTAAAAGTGCTGCTGTTTCTCGACGTGGGCGGCAGCATGGACCCCTATATCCGCGTCATGGAGGAACTCTTCAGCGCCGCCCGCGCCGAATTCAAGCATCTGGTGCCGTTCTATTTCCACAACTGCCTGTACGAAGGCGTGTGGCGCGACAACGCCCGCCGCTGGAACGCCCAGACCCCCACCACGGATGTGCTGCGCACCTATGGTCCCGATTACAAATGCATCTTCGTGGGCGATGCGGCGATGAGTCCCTATGAAATCCTGCACCCCGGCGGGGCGAACGAACACTGGAACAAAGAGGCGGGCCAAGTCTGGCTGATGCGCGCCTGCATGCAATGGCCGAACCACCTCTGGATCAACCCCACGCCCGAAGCCCATTGGGACTATACCGAATCCACCCGCCTGATCCGCGGGATTTTCCACAACCGCATGGTGCCGATGACGCTGGACGGCATCGCTCGCGGAATCAAGGAGTTGCGCTGATGCTGACCCTGTGGCGGCAACGCCCCTATCTGGTATCGGCTTTCCTGCTGGCCTGCGCGGTGACGCTGTTCTTCGGCGCGCGCTTTGTGACCAAGGCGGTCTACTGGGCCGACCCCGCGCATCACAATCAGGCGGTGCAGGGCTGGATGACCGTGGGCTATATCGGCAAATCCTGGAACATCGACCCGCGCCGTCTGGATGAATTGGCCAAGCTGCCCCTGCCCGAAGAAAAAGGCCACCCGCAGCCCCTGGTCGAAATCGCCCGCGATCGCGGCGTGTCGGTGGAAACCGTGATCGCCGAGGTCGAAGCCGCCCTTGCCATCCTGCAATCGGAAAAGCCGCAAGAATGACCGCTTGGCTGCTTGGACTTGTTCCCCAATACGGGCTGTGGCTGCTGGCGGCCACGACGTTCCTGTCCTGCCTCGCCCTGCCCTTCCCTGCCTCGATCCTGATGATGACAGCGGGAGGTTTCGTGGCGGCAGGCGATCTTGCCCTGCTGCCCACCTTCGCCGCCGCCGCCGCCGGTGGCATCGCGGGCGACCAGTTGGGCTTCTGGGCCGGTCGCCGCGTCGGCGCCCCCCTGCTGACGCGCCTGCGCCGCGACTCCGCCCGTGACAAGCTTCTGGCCCGCGCCGTCCGCATGATGGACCGGCGCGGCATCATCGCGGTGTTCCTGACCCGCTGGCTGTTCAGCCCGCTGGGACCGTGGGTCAACCTGACCGCAGGCAGCACCGGCTACCGCTGGCACCGCTTCACCGTGGCAGGCGTGGCGGGCGAGGCGGTCTGGTCCGGCCTTTACGTCGGCATGGGCTACGGCTTTGCCGGCAATATCGAAGCCGCAAGCGACATGCTCGGCTCTGCCCTCGGCCTGCTGGCAAGCGCCGCCGCCGTCCTCATCCTCGGCCTGTGGCTCCTGAACGCCCTCAAGGCCCAGAAAACCACCGCTCCCCCGCGCTAAGCGCCGTTTCATCTGTTCAAAAATATCCCACGGGGGGAAGCCCTGAAAGGGCGCGGGGGTGTGAAACCCCCGTTCCGCCGCTTGCCCCGCGCGACCAAACCCCCATATTGAAAGGATGGTCACCGTTTACCCTATCCTGATCGCCATCGCCTATGCCCTGCTCAGCTACCGCTTTTCGGTCTGGCGCACCAAAGCCATGCTGGACCAGCAGTCGCGCCCGTTGACCGATCCCGCGATCATCAGCCTTGCCGACCGGCTGGCAGCGGCGCTGGAATTGCCCGCCATCAAGGTGCATGTGTTTGAAATCGAGCCGGTCAACGGTCTTGCCGCCCCCGACGGGCGCATCTTCCTGACGCGCGGCTTTCTGAATGCCAAAATGCGTGGCGAGGTGACACCGGAGGAACTCGCCGCCGTCATCGCGCATGAACTGGGCCATGTCGCGCTGGGACATCTCCGTCGCAGGATGATCGACTTCACCGGGCAGAACGCTGTTTTCGTGATGCTCTCGGCGCTGCTGAACCGCTTTATCCCCGGCCTTGGCATCTGGATCGCCAATCTGATCTCGACCGCGCTGATGGCCCGCCTGTCGCGGCGCGACGAATTCGAGGCGGATGCCTATGCCTCGGCCCTGCTGCTCAAGGCGGGCATCGGCACCGCCCCACAGAAATCACTGTTCCGCAAGCTGGAAGCCCTGACCAAAGCCAAAGGCGGCACGGCCCCCGCTTGGCTGATGAGCCACCCCGCAACTGCCCAACGCATCGCCGCAATCGAGGCGAACGAGATACGCTGGCAGGTGGATCAGGGGTAGGGTGCGTGCTTGTCACGCACCTTTCTTGGGCGGCTGGCAAAGGTGCGTGCAAGCACGCACCCTACCACCGTTCTGCGAAGGTCTTACCCGTGAACGCGGGTATAGGTGCCCTGCCCTGACAGGATGCCCTTGAAGCCGCCCGGCTCGTCGAGGCTGAACACGATGATCGGCAGATCGTTGTCGCGCGCAAGGGCAATGGCCGAGGCATCCATGACGCCCAGATGCTTTTGCAGCACCTCGTCGTAACTCACGCGGTCATAGCGTTTGGCGTCGGCATGTTTCTTGGGGTCCTTGTCGTAAACCCCATCCACCTTGGTGCCTTTGAAGATCGCCTGACAGGCCATCTCGTTGGCGCGCAGGGTGGCGGCGGTGTCAGTTGTGAAATAGGGGTTGCCGGTGCCTGCGGCAAAGATGCAGACGCGCTTTTTCTCAAGGTGGCGCACGGCGCGGCGGCGGATATAGGGCTCACAGACCTGATCCATCGGGATGGCGCTGATCACGCGGGTGAAGACCCCGATCTGCTCCAGCGCCGATTGCATCGCCAGTGCGTTCATCACGGTGGCCAGCATGCCCATATAGTCGGCAGTGGTCCGCTCCATCCCCTGCGCCGATCCGGCCAGACCGCGGAAGATGTTGCCGCCCCCGATCACCATGCAGATCTCGACCCCCATGTCGCGGACCGATTTCACCTCTTGCGCGATGCGCTGCACGGTCGGCGGGTGCAGGCCAAAGCCCTGATCGCCCATCAGCGCCTCGCCCGAGATTTTCAGCATGACACGGCTATAGGTGACACCAGCCTCTTGGCCCGGATTCGACATGGGTTTTCCCCGCTTTTCGTGGTTTGAATTGACTGTCGTGCAAAATGTATGAAAACGCGGGCGGGTTCAACGGCGAACGTCACGTTGCGGCATCACGGGTGGAATGAGTATTTGGGCCAAGATGAAACCACTGCCTTCGCACAGGTGATCCGTGCCACCTCGCGCGAGGCACCGGTGCTGATCGCGGGGCCGACGGCCAGTGGCAAATCGGCGCTGGCGATGGAACTGGCCGCGCGCGATGGCCGCTTGATCGTGAATGCCGATGCCTTGCAGGTTTACGGCAACTGGCGGGTGCTGACGGCGCGGCCCAGCGAGGCGGACGAGGCCGCACTGCCGCATGCGCTTTATGGCCATATCGCGCGCGATCAGCCCTATTCGGTGGGGCATTGGCTGCGCGAGGTGCAAGGCCTGCTGCATCGCCCCGTGGTGATCGTCGGCGGCACGGGGCTGTATTTCTCGGCGCTGACCGAAGGTTTGGCCGACATTCCGCCCACGCCGCCCGCGCTGCGTCTGCGGGCCGATGCGCGCATGGCGACCGAGGGCCGCGCGGCCCTGCTGGCCGAGTTGGACGCCGCCACCCTTGCGCGCATTGATCAGGCCAACCCTGCCCGCGTGCAGCGCGCCTGGGAGGTTTGGGCGGCCACCGGCCGGGGTCTGGCCGCGTGGCAGGATGACACCGGCCCTGCCCTGATGCCGCTGGCCGATTGCGAGGCCTTGGTGCTGCGTCCCGAGGTCGATTGGCTGAACCACCGAATCACGCGCCGCTTTCACGCCATGATCGCGGCAGGGGCGCTGGAGGAGGCGCGGGCGGAACTGCCGGTCTGGCAGCCCGGCCTGCCCTCGGCCCGCGCCATCGGCGCGCCGGACCTGATCGCGCATCTGCGCGGTGAAATCACGCTGTCCGAGGCCATAGAGGCCGCCATCATCGCCTCGCGCCAATATGCCAAGCGGCAAAGGACGTGGTTCCGGTCCCGCATGGGGAACTGGCGCGGCGTGGCGCTGGGATAATCCTCCACAGACTTGTCCACAGGTTTCGGCAATCTGTCACGGCAATGCACCCGGAATGTCATTTTTTCGCTTGGGTTCTGGGGCATAGAGCGGTTATCTAATGTTACCTGCCACGCAAGGTTGCCCCCGGATGAGCGCGCTTCAAGACCCCTCTCAAATGCGACTTGTCGCAATCCCCCGCCTTGCCGCCGCAGGGCGCTGGCGGGTCGAGGCGATGCGCACGCTGTCCGAGCCGTGTTTCTTGTGGTTCACCAAGGGTCAGGGCCGCATCACCATCGCGGGTGTGACGCGCGGCTATACCGCCCACAACGCGATCTATATCCCCGCCGGTGTGATGCACGGGTTCGAGGTCGGGCCGCAGGTGTTCGGCTCGGCGGTGTTCTTTGGCCGCGACACCTCGGTCACCCTGCCCGATCAGCCGCAGCATCTTCGCATCCGCGAGGTGCATGCCCAGCAGGAATTGAACGTCGTGCTGGATTGCATCCAGCGCGAGATGGACAGCACCACCCCCGCCCATGACCGCGCGACGCGGCATTATCTGGGGCTGCTGGGGGTCTGGCTGGAACGCCAGACCGTGCGCGCCGCCCCCGAAACGCTGCGCCCCGATGCCGCGCGCCGTCTGGTTGCGCGCTATACCGCGCTGATGGAGCGCGAGTTCCGCACAGGCATGGGTGTGGGCGATCTGGCCACCGCCCTTGGCGTCACGACGACGCATCTGACCCGCTGCTGCCGCGAAACCTGTGGCCGGTCCGCGATCGAATTGCTGCAAGACCGCCGCATCTTCGAGGCACGGCGCCTGCTGTCGGAAACCGACATCGCGGTGGGGCGGATCGGCGAAAGCATCGGCTTCACCTCACCGGCCTATTTCACCCGCGCTTTCGCGCATTTGACCGGTTTGTCGCCCTCGGCCTTCCGTCGGGCGCAGTGATCGCGGCACGAACGGGCTGATTCTTCCGCTGTAACGGAAACCTGTCCGCCTTGGGCGGAAGCGCGGTCATTGCCGCGAATCCGGCGATTGCCAGCGGATCAACAGCGCCAATGTCGCAAAAGACACTCAGCTGTGCGAATCCGGGCGTTGACGTAGCGGCCGAAAAGGTGCGGAATGACGGGGTGAGGTGTGCTGCTGAATGCCCCGGTCCGTCAGGCTGCTCCCTTCGTGGGGAAGGGTCGGCTGAGGGGGCGCTGCCCAGTGTCATCGCCACCCAAAAACAATGACAAGGCTTTGCCTGACAGGGAGAACAGAATGACCGACATGACCAAGATCGACGGCGGGCTGCATCACGCAGCCTATATGCACGCCGACGAAGTGCGCGCTGGCAAGCTGAGCCGCCGCGAGTTTCTGGTGCGCACCACCGCTTTGGGCGTTTCCGCTGCGGCAGCCTATGGCCTGCTGGGGCTTGAGGCTCCGGCTGTGGCACAGGACGCACCGGCTGCCGGCGGCACGCTGCGGATGGCGATGGAAACCAAGGCCCTGAAAGACCCGCGCCTGTTCGACTGGTCGGAACTGGCGAACTTTACCCGCGGCTGGCTGGAATATCTGGTGGAATACAATGCCGACGGCTCGCTGCGCGGCATGCTGCTGGAAAGCTGGTCCACCAATGACAACGCCACCGAATACACCCTGAATGTCCGCAAGGGCGTCACCTGGTCGAATGGCGATGCCTTTACCGCCGCCGATGTGGCCTTCAACATCACCCGCTGGTGCGATGGCAATGTCGAGGGCAACTCGATGGCGGGCCGTATGGCTGCGCTGGTCAACCCCGATACCAAGACCGCCCGTGACGGCGCGATCACCGTGGTCGATGACCACACCGTCAAGCTGACGCTGCTTGCCCCCGACATCACCGTGATCGTCGGCATGGCAGACTATCCGGCCTCGGTCGTGCATCAGTCCTATGATGGCGGCGATCCCTCGGTAAACCCGATCGGCACCGGCCCCTATCTGCCTTCGGTCAACGAAGTCGGCGTCAAGCAGGTTCTGGTCAAGAACGCCGAACATGCGTGGTGGGGAACCGACGTTTACGGCGGCCCCTATCTGGACAGCATCGAATATATCGATTTCGGCACCGATCCGGCGGCAGTTGTCGCTGCGGCAGGTTCGGGCGAGATTGACGCCACCTACCAGACCACCGGCGAATTCATCGATGTCATGGCGGGCCTTGGCTGGACCCAGTCCGAAGCGGTGACGGCGGCCACCATCGCCATCCGCTTCAACCAGTTGGCGGATGAATACAAGGATGCGGCTGTCCGCACCGCGCTGATCAAGGCTGTCGACAACAATGTCGTGCTGGAACTGGGTTATTCCAACCGTGGCACCGTGGCCGAAAACCACCACGTCTGCCCGATCCACCCGGAATATGCCAAGCTGGACCCGCTGGTTGTCGATCCGGCTGCCGCGCTCAAAGCGATCACCGATCTGGGCATGGCGGACCACGAGTTCGAACTGATCTCGCTGGACGACGCATGGCAAGCCTCCAGCTGTGACGCGGTTGCAGCGCAGATCCGCGATGCGGGCATCAAGATCAAGCGCACCGTGATGCCGGGCTCGACCTTCTGGAACGACTGGACCAAGTATCCCTTCTCTGGCACCGAATGGAACATGCGTCCCTTGGGCGTGCAGATCCTTGCCCTTGCCTATCGCACCGGCGAAGCATGGAACGAAGCGGCCTTCTCGAATGCCGAGTTCGACGAAAAGCTGGCCGAGGCGATGTCGATTGCCGACGCCGACAAGCGCCGCGAAGTCATGGCCCGTCTGGAAGCGATCATGCAGGAACAGGGCGTTCTGGTGCAGCCCTACTGGCGCTCGATCTTCCGCCACTTCGATGCGCGCGTGAAAGGTGCCGACATGCACCCGACCTTCGAGCATCACCATTACAAGTGGTCGATCTCGGCCTGATCCGGGGCGTTTCAGCCTGAATTGGGGGCGTGCGGTCCGACCCGCGCGCCCCTCGTCCTACAGTCACCGCTTGACCGCGTGCCTAGACCCATTCCCGGATCGGACCCGCCATGCTTTACTTCATCCTACGCCGGTTCGGGGTCATGCTTTTGACCGCCTTGGCGCTGACCTTCATCGTGTTCTATCTGACCAACCTGCCCCCGAATTTGGAAAAACTCGCCAAATCCGAGGCTTCTGCCCGCATGACCGATGAAGACGTGGCAAGCTGGATCGAGAAGAACGGCTATGCCACGCCGGTGCTGCGCCGCTATGGCGAATGGCTGGGTGTGATGCCCGGCTGGACCATGCTGCAAGAGGATGGAACCACGCGCGGCCGCTGCATTGCGGTCGGCAGCGATCCGGCGGCGGCCCCCCGCTTCTGCGGTCTGGTGCAAGGCACATGGGGCAAATCCACCGTGTTCAAGGAACCGGTGCAGAAAATTCTGGGCCGCGGCCTAAGCCAGACCGCATGGCTGATGCTGGCGGTGATGCTGGTGATGGTGCCGACCTCGCTGCTGCTGGGGGTGCTGTCGGGCATGCGCGAAGGATCAAAGCTTGACCGCGTGCTGTCCACCATCGCCATCGCCTCGACCGCCACGCCGGAATATGTGTCGGGCGTGATTCTGGTGGCGCTGTTTGCTTCGGCCACGGCGGGCCTGTCCCCCATTCTGGCCGATTGGGGCTGGATTTCCGGCAAGACCCTGTTCCAAGGCACCGCCACCTCTGCGATGGACGACATCACCTTCTGGAACTTCGCGCTGCCCGTCGCCACCATCGCGCTTTACGGCATCGGCTATATCGCCCGCATGACGCGCGCCTCGATGACCGAGGTGATGACGCAGCAATATATCCGCACCGCCCGCCTGAAAGGCGTGGCCTTCCGCGATGTGATCCTGCGCCACGCCCTGCGGAATGCGCTGATCGCCCCCTTTACCGTGATCATGCTGCAATTCCCGTGGCTGCTGAACGGCGTGGTGATCGTAGAGACCCTGTTCAACTACAAAGGCTTCGGCTGGACGCTGGTGCAAGCCGCCGGCAATAACGACATCGAGCTGCTGCTGGGCTGTTCGGTCGTGGCCGTCCTTGTTGTTCTGGTGACGCAGTTGATGTCCGACATCGGCTATGTGTTCCTGAACCCCCGCATCCGGCTTTCATAAGGACTGACCTATGGGCGAGAAACTATCCTGGGGCATGATCCTTCTCAGCATGGCACAGCAATTCCTGCCGGTCTGGATTGCGCTGGTGGCCACCTACCTGCTCTCGATCCGCTACAAGCGGCGGCTGGGGCTTTACGGCAAGCTGTTCGACAGCCCTGTCGGCATGATCGGCTTTGGCATCGTGATGTTCTGGGTGTTCACGGCGATCTTTGCCGATCTGATCATCACGCATGACCCGCTGGGCCAGTTGTCCGGCCTGAAGAACGCGGTTCCCGGCTCGGCGCTCAAGGCCCCCAAAGAGGGGGACTACCTGCATTACCTGCTAGGCGGCGATCACCTTGCCCGCGACGTGTTCTCGCGCATGGTGATGGGCGCGCGGCGTGTGCTGGCGATTGCGCCCGCCGCCACGGCTTTTGCCTTCATGGTCGGCGTCACCCTTGGCCTGCCTGCGGGCTATTTCGGCGGCAAGCTGGATACCACGCTGTCCTTTTTTGCCAACCTCGTGCTGGCCTTTCCGGTGATCCTGCTGTTCTACCTGCTGGTCACGCCGGAAATCCGCGTCACGGGTATCCCGACCTACCTTGCCGCGGTGCTGTTCATCTTTCCGGTGATCTTTTTCTGCACCCTGTTCAACTCGCGCTTCTTCACCAACCCGCCCAAGCGCAACCTTTATGTCGGTGTTACCCTGCTGATCGGGCTTTGGGCCTATTCCGGCCTTGCCTTCAACGCAGACCCCTTGGGCGTGTGGTCGATGGACCCGAACCTTCTGAACGTCTTCGTCTCGGTCGTCTTCGTGAACTCCCCCACCGTGTTCCGCATCGTGCGCGGCATCGTGATGGACCTGAAAGCCCGCGATTACGTCGCCGCAGGCCAGACCCGTGGCGAAGGCCCGTGGTATATCATGCTGTGGGAGATCCTGCCCAACGCGCGCGGCCCGCTGATCGTCGATTTCTGCCTCCGCATCGGCTACACCACGATCCTGCTCGGCACCCTCGGCTTCTTCGGCTTGGGCGTTTCCCCCGAATCCCCCGACTGGGGCTCGACCATCGACGATGGCCGCAAACTGCTGTCGATCTTCCCCCACCCCGCCCTCGCCCCCGCGCTGGCATTGATGAGCCTTGTCTTAGGCCTCAACCTGCTCGCCGACGGCCTTCGCGAAGAAAGCCTGAAAGACTGATGCCCCGCCCCGGGATTCATCTGTTCATAAATATCCCGGGGGTGCGGGGGCTGGCCCCCGCTCCTACCCTCTCCGCAAACGCGAGGCTGCCATGACTGACCAACCCTGGGACCCCTCCAAACCCATCCTCGAAATCGAGAACCTCTCGATCTCGTTCTTCACCCGCCTGCGCGAAATCCCTGCGGTGATGGATTTTTCCTGCACGGTGATGGCGGGGGAATCGATGGGGCTGGTGGGCGAATCCGGTTGCGGCAAATCCACCGTCGCGCTGGCGGTGATGCGCGATCTGGGCAAGAACGGCAAAATCGTCGGCGGCAGCATCCGCTTCAAGGGCCGCGATCTGACCCATATGTCGGAAGAAGAGCTGCGCCACCTGCGCGGCTCGGAAATCGCGATGATCTATCAGGAACCGATGGCCTCGCTGAACCCGGCGATGAAGATCGGCGCGCAGCTTGCCGAAGTGCCGATGATCCATCAGGGCATGTCGAAAGACGAGGCGTGGAAGCTGGCCCGCCAGATCGTCGCCGATGTGCGCCTGCCCGACCCCGACCGCATCCTGAACGCCTATCCGCACCAGCTTTCGGGCGGCCAGCAACAGCGCATTGTCATCGCGATGGCGCTGATGTCGAAACCCGCGCTGCTGATTCTGGACGAACCCACCACCGCGCTTGACGTGACGGTCGAGGCTGGCATCGTCGATCTGGTCAAGGATCTGGGCCATAAATACGGCACCTCGATGCTGTTCATCAGCCACAACCTTGGCCTGATCCTTGATGTCTGCGACCGGCTTTGCGTGATGTATTCCGGCGAGGCTGTGGAAACCGGCAACGTGCGCGAAGTCTTTGACAAGATGCGCCACCCCTATACGCAGGCGCTGTTCCGTTCGATCCCGCTGCCGGGGGCCGACAAGAACTCGCATCCGCTGGTGGCCATCCCCGGCAACTTCCCGCTGCCGCATGAACGCCCGCAGGGGTGCAACTTCGGCCCGCGCTGCGATTACTTTCAGGACGGCCGCTGCAACGCCGCCGAGGTTGCCATGTCGACGGTTCCGGGCAACGACCGCCACGAAAGCCGCTGCCTGAAATGGCAGGAAATCGACTGGGACGCACCGGTCAAGGCCAAAATCGCCAAAGAGAAAACCCCCATCGGCCGCGTCGTGTTGAAGATGGCCGACCTGAAGAAATACTACTCCGTCTCGGGCGGGTCTTTCGGATCAGGCTCGAAGAAAGTGGTCAAGGCCAATGAAACCCTGTCCTTCGAGGCGCGCGAGGGCGAGACGCTGGCCATCGTCGGCGAATCCGGCTGCGGCAAATCCACCTTCGCCAAGGTTCTGATGGGGCTGGAAACCGCGACCAGCGGCAGCATCATGCTGTTTGACGAAAACGTGCAATCGACGCCGATCCAGAAACGCAACGTCGATACCGTCTCAAGCGTGCAGATGGTGTTCCAGAACCCGTTCGACACCCTGAACCCGTCAATGAACGTGGGCCGCCAGATCATCCGCGCGCTTGAGATTTTCAAGCAAGGCAAGTCCGACGAAGAGCGTCACGCGCGGATGCTAGAGCTTCTGGACCTTGTGAAACTCCCCCGCGCCTTTGCCGAACGCATGCCGCGGCAGCTTTCGGGCGGGCAGAAGCAGCGCGTCGGCATCGCGCGGGCCTTTGCCGGTGGCGCCAAGGTGGTGGTGGCGGATGAACCCGTCTCGGCCCTTGACGTCTCGGTGCAGGCCGCCGTGACCGATCTGCTGATGGACATCCAGCGCGAGAACAAGACGACACTCCTGTTCATCAGCCACGATTTGTCGATCGTGCGCTACCTCAGCGACCGCGTGATGGTGATGTATCTGGGCCATGTCGTCGAGATGGGAACCACCGATCAGGTGTTCCAGCCCCCCTACCACCCCTATACCGAAGCGCTGCTCTCGGCAGTCCCAATCGCCGACACCAAGGTGATCCGCAAACGCATCGTGCTGGAAGGCGACATCCCCTCGGCGGTGAACCCTCCCCCCGGCTGCCCCTTCCAGACCCGCTGCCGCTGGAAATCGCAGGTGCCAAACGGGTTGTGCGACCGCGAAATGCCTCCGGTTCAAACGCTGGAAGGTGGCCACCAGATCAAATGCCACCTGTCGGCTGACGTGCTGGCCACGATGGAACCCGTGATCAAAACCGCCGCAGAATGACCCTGCGATCAGGGTGCGTGAAATCACGCACCCTACCCCTCGCATTTCATCTTGGCCTAAATACTCCCGCCGGAGGCATCCGGCCTTGGCCGCAAGAGCCTCCGGCGGGAGTATTTAGGCCAAGATGAAGCAAAAGGCCGTTTACCGGCGGGTGTAGGGTGTGTGCTTTGCACGCACCCCGCGTCAGCCCAGAATGGCTTTGACGTAGTTCTGCGTCTCGTCATAGGGCGGGATGCCGCCGTGTTTTTCCACCGCCATCGGACCCGCGTTATAGGCGGCCAAAGCCAGCCGCCAGCTGCCAAAGCGGTCATACATCATCCGCAGATAGCGCGCCCCGCCTTCAAGGTTCTGGCCGGGGTCATTGATATCCACCCCCAGACGATCCGCCGTGCCGGGCATCAGTTGCGCCAGCCCTGTCGCGCCTTTGACCGAGACCGCGCCTGCGTTCCACCCGCTTTCCTGCTGCACCAGCCGCAGGAACATTTCCTCTGGCACGCCGTGTTTACGGGCCATTTCCCGCGCGACTTCCAGATATTCGCCCTTGTATTTGCCGCTATAGGTCGCGCTTGCGCCGCTGCCGCTTGCGGCCTCTTCCGGTTTGTAATCGGGCCGCAATTTCACCGAGGCGCTGTATTGTTTGGCCAGACGGCCATCCAGCAAGGCGGCTTGGGATTTGAACACAGAGGTACGGTTCTTGGTCGAGCCGGACAGCTTCAGCCCTTCGGCATCGGCCAGAGTCGGCAGGCACAGCGCCAAAGCAGCAGCAAGACTGATCCGAACCACTGGATGAAAAGACAACATCTTGATTTCCGCTTACCGCAATCGGCAGGACTATAGCCGATTTCGCAGAGGTTTCCAGTGTGCAACGGCCATCGGCAAGGCTTTGCCGACTGGCCCCGTCTGGCCTGCGGGTATTCTGGCGGCACGGACGCGCAGCAGGAAGCCGGATGTGCAAAGCCTCTGGAACAGGATCAACCCGGAATGCCGCGCGCCCTGTCCGGCCCGTCGCCATGTTATCACCCTGTTTTAACCGCTGTCGCATGACGTATGGCTTGACCCGTGCCATTAGCTCGTGCCGCCGAACCCGCCCCGACAGCATCCGCAAAGCCGCTTGGGCAGTTTGGTTGCAGCAGATTGGGGGGCGGTCTATAGATTTTGCTAACCAAGTCCGGCGAAACTGCCGGACAGAGGCGGAATCAGGGAGAATCGCATGGCAGGCGTCAACAAGGTCATCATCGTCGGCAATCTGGGCCGCGATCCGGAAGTGCGGTCGTTCCAGAACGGCGGCCGGGTCGTGAACCTGAACATCGCCACCTCGGAAACCTGGCGTGACAAGGCCTCGGGCGAACGCAAGGAACGCACCGAATGGCATCGCGTGGCGATCATGAACGAAGCCTTGGGCAAGATTGCCGAGCAATATCTGCGGAAAGGCTCGACCGTCTATATCGAAGGCCAGTTGGAAACCCGCAAATGGCAAGACCAGTCGGGGGCCGAGCGTTACACCACCGAGATCGTGCTGCGTCCGTTCCGGGGGGAGTTGACCTTGCTGGGCGGGCGTGACGGCGGCGGCGCGGGCGGTGGGGCTGGCGGCGGCGGCTATGACGATCGTGGCGGATATGAAGATCAGGGCAGCGGCTATGGCGGCGGATCATCGGGAGGCGGCGCTGCGCGCGGCGGATCGGGCGGCGGCTTTGGCGGCGGCGCAGGGGGCGGTGGCCGCTCGGACATGGACGACGAAATTCCGTTCTAAGGACGGCAAGGCGGCAGGTGCAGACCTTGCCGCCTTTATCCTATATCGGGGATGACAGTTTGCCGCGCTGCGGCTCTGGACCTTTGCCGGTAATTCCCTATATAATTGCTCAACAACTGAGCGAGACGCAGATGAACCAGCCGCAGGACTCGATCGAGGGCGCGCCCCTGATCCGCCCATCGACCACCGACCACCCGCTTTACGACTCTGTGGTCGAGGCTTGCCGCACGGTGTTCGACCCTGAAATTCCGGTCAATATCTATGACTTGGGGCTGGTCTATACCATCGACATCAGCCCCGAGAACGAGGTCGAGATCCTGATGACCCTGACCGCCCCCGGCTGTCCGGTGGCCGGTGAGATGCCGGGTTGGGTTCAGGATGCGGTCGAACCTGTGGCGGGCGTCAAGCAGGTGAATGTCGGCATGACCTTCGATCCGCCTTGGGGGATGGAGATGATGTCTGACGAGGCGCGGCTGGAACTGGGGTTCATGTAAGCGCAAGCCGCAAGGATTGCACAGATAGCAGGCAAGTCTATGGGCTTGCAAGATTACTAAGCAAGCCCTCAGGCTTGCAAAAAGACGATGCAAGTGTTAAGACTTGCACATGAAACCTCAAGCCGCAGTTCTGACCGGTGACCTGATCGACTCGACCCTTGCCGGTCCCGAGGCGGTTGCAAATGCCATGCAGGCCATTGCCGCAGCCGTGCAATCGGTGGATGGCGCACGCTTTGACCGGTTTCGGGGGGATGGCTGGCAAGCCTATTGCGACAATGCATGTGATGCTTTCCGCCTGACGGTGCTGGTTCTGGCTGCGCTGCGCGCCCGTCCCGATTTGCCGCAGACCCGTCTGGCCGTGGCCACAGGACCAACCGATCCACTGCCCGCGACAGGGCTGGCCGGTGCCAGCGGCGCGGCCTTTGTGTTGTCGGGACAGATGCTTGATGCAATCGGGCGCGAACGCCTCATGTTCATGGGAATCTCGGATCTGGCAATTTGGCAAAGACCCCTGTTTTCCTATCTGGATTGGCAATCGGCACGCTGGACTGCCCAACAGGCCGAAGCTGTCTTGATTGCCTTTCGGCATGATCCCCCAAGGCCGCGTGACGTGGCCGAAACACTGGGCATCAGCCGACAGGCAACGGAAGCCCGCCTGAAGGGCGCAGGCTATGCGCCGCTTGCCGCTTCGATCACGGCCTTTCAGATTACACCCGAGGGCCACCCCCATGATTGAAACCCTGACCGCGCTGTTGTTCGCCCATATCGTCGCGGATTTCGTGCTGCAAACCCGCTGGATGGTGGAAAACAAGTCGCGGGTGGCTGGTCTGGCGGTGCATGGGGCGCTGGTGGGGGTAACGGCGGGGCTGACCTTGGGCGGTCTGTCTTTGGCGGTGCTATGGCTGGCAGGAATGCATCTGCTGACCGATTATGCAAAGACCCGCGCACCAAAGGGGCTGGCAGCTTTTGCGGCCGATCAGGCGGCGCATCTGGTCACCCTTCTGGCACTGGCGCTATGGCAGCCGGACTTGTGGCAGGCGGGGCTTTGGGCGGGACGGGCGGATTGGGTGCTGCCGGTCATGGCTGTAACGGGCGGCGCAATCCTTGCCACACGGGCGGGCGGTTTTGCGATCGGGATGCTGATGGCGCCGTTCGTGGCAGCCTCGCCCGATGGGTTGACAGGTGGCGGGCGGGTGATCGGCCTGCTGGAGCGCGGGTTGATCTTTGCGATGATCCTGCTGGGCCAGCCCGAGGGCGTGGGCCTTTTGATCGCCGCCAAATCCATCCTGCGCTTTGGCGCGGTCAAGGATGACAGGGCGGCCTCGGAATATGTCATCATCGGCACGCTGGCATCCTTTGGCTGGGCGATGATCGCGGCACATGCGACGCTGGCGCTGACTTCTTTGCTGCCGCCGCTTGGAATCTTGCCCGCGACGCCCTAGATTGGGACAAAAGGAGTATCCCATGTTCGGCATTCCCGGCAAAGCTGCCGTCACCCTGACCCCCACAGCCGCCCGCCAGATCGCGCGGCTGATGGAAAAGCAAGGCTCCAAGGGCCTGCGGATCGGCGTCAAGAAGGGCGGCTGTGCGGGCATGGAATACACCATGGATTACGTGGCCGATCTGAACCCCTATGACGAGGTGGTCGAACAGGATGGCGCGCGGGTGCTGATCGCGCCGATGGCACAGATGTTCCTGATCGGCACCGAGATCGATTACGAGGTCGATCTGCTGACCGCCGGCTTCAAATTCCGCAATCCTAATGTGTCCGAAGCCTGCGGCTGTGGCGAGTCGATCAAGTTCAAGGACGCGCCTGCGGCCTGATCCGGTTTCTTCCTGCGGGTCTTGGCGCGGCGCAGAGGCCGAAGCCTCCGGCGGGAGTATTTAGACCAAGATGATGCCCGCGACGTCTTTTCCTTCGGGCATGGCTGGGCTAACCCTTGCACATCGCATCAGGGGGATCGCATGAAAAAGCTGGCAGCCGGAAACTGGAAGATGAACGGGTCGCTTGCCGCCTTGGCCGAAGTGCGGGCCTTGCTGGCCGCCCATCCTGCCCCCGCTTGCGAGATGCTGCTTTGCCCGCCCGCGACCCTGCTGGCGGCGATGGCCGGTGTGGCGGCGGGAACGGCTTTGGCTGTTGGCGGGCAGGATTGCCACCCGCAGGGCAGCGGCGCCCATACCGGCGACATTTCTGCGGCCATGCTGAAAGAGGCAGGCGCTGCCTATGTGATTCTGGGCCATTCCGAACGCCGCGCCGACCACGGCGAGACCGATGCGCTGGTCAAGGCCAAGGCCGAGGCCGCCCATGGTGCGGGCCTGATCCCGATCATCTGTGTCGGCGAAACCGAGGCCGAGCGCGACGCCGGCAAAACGCTGGGCGTGATCGGGACGCAGCTTTACGGCTCGCTGCCCAAAGACTTCACCTCGGCCAATCTGGTGGTCGCCTATGAGCCGGTCTGGGCCATCGGCACCGGCCGCACCCCCTCGCTTGATGAAATCGCCGAGGTGCATCACTATCTGCGCGCCCGCCTGATCGCCAAGATCGGCGGCGATGCCACCAAACTGCGCCTGCTGTACGGCGGATCGGTCAAGCCGTCGAATGCGGTCGAGATTTTCGATGTGCAGAACGTGGACGGCGCTTTGGTTGGCGGGGCCAGCCTGAAGGCTGCCGATTTCGGCGCGATCGTTCAGGCGCTTTCCGCCGCCTGACATGGCATTAAGGTCGCGGGTGGAACAGTCTGCCCGCGCCCGATCTGCAAGATAGAACCATCATGACACCCGATCTTACACCCGCCGCACCCGCACGGGGCCTTCTGGCCGCGAACCTGATCTGCATGGCCTCGATGCTGATCTGGGCCGCGGGCCTTCCGGCTGCCGATATGATCATCCCGCTCTTGCCGGCCGAGCAGTTGACCGCGCTGCGGATGGCGCTGGCGGCGCTGTCGCTGCTGCCGATATGGGCGCTGATGGAGGGACCGGGGGCCTTGCTGCGGGTGAACTGGCTGAAGGGCATCGGCGTCGGCAGCCTGATCGGCCTGGGCGCGTGGTTCCTGATCCTTGGGCAGGCACGGGGCGGGGCGGTCACGGCTGCGGTGATTTCCGCCACGCTGCCGGTTGTGGGCATCGCAACCGAGGTGGCGCTGGACGGGCGCAAGCTGACGGCTGGCCTGATCATCGGGCTGGTGCTGTCGCTGGTGGGCGGGATGATGGCGCTGGATTTCCGCGACGGAGGGCTGTCGCTGGGTCTGGGGGCGGCGCTGTGCTTTTGCTCCGTGCTGGCCTTTACCTTGGGGTCGCGGCTGACCGTCACCGCCTTTCCGGCCCTCTCGCCGATCGGGCGCACGGCGCTGACGATCTCGGGGGCCGCGATTGCCACGGTGACGGTGGCGCTGGCGCAACTGCCGCTGGGGGCCACCCTGCCCGATCTGACGCCTTGGGGTCTGAAGGAAATCCTTGCCCTGCTGGCCTTTTCCATCGGCTCGCTGGGGATCAGCCAGCTAATGTGGATCATGTCTGTCGAACGGCTGGGCATCGGGCTGTCGGCGCTGCATATCAACGCTGCCCCCTTCTATGTGATGATCATCCTTTTCGCCCTTGGCGGCGTCTGGGATTGGGGTCAGGCCGCAGCGGCCGCTTTGGTGGCAATTGGCGTGCTGGTCGCCCAAGGCATCATCCCGCTGTCACGCAAGCGGGCAATGGCATGAAAACCCTGCACCAGTCCCCCACCGATCCGGCCTTCGTGCAGAACCCCTACCCGTTCTACGAATCCGCCCGCGCCACGGGTCCGTTCTTTCACTGGGCCGATTACGGGCTGATCTGCACCCCCAACGCCGCCGCCTGCAACGCCATCTTCCGCGACCGCCGCTTCGGGCGCGAGGTTCCGGCTGAACTGGCCCCGCAGATCCCGTCGCATCTGGCGCCCTTCTACGCGGTCGAGGCCCATTCCATGCTGGAGCTGGAGCCGCCCCGCCATACCCGTCTGCGGTCCTTGGTGCTGCGCGCCTTCACCTCGCGCCGCATCGCTGCCCTGCAGCCGGAAATCGAGACCCTGACCCATCAGTTGATCGACGCCCTGCCCGACGGCCCCTTCGATCTGCTGAAACACTTCGGCCAGAAACTGCCCGTCATCATCATCGCCCGCCTGCTGGGCGTGCCGGAAGCGATGTCGGATGATCTGTTGCGCTGGTCGAATGCGATGGTCGGCATGTATATGGCGGGCCGCACCCGTGCCACCGAAGACCGCGCCGTTGCCGCGACCGAGGCTTTCGTGGCCTTCATGCGCGGCTATGTCGAAGCCCGCCGCGCCGATCCGCGTGATGATCTGATCACCCACCTGATCGCCGCCGAAGAGGCAGGCGAGAAACTGACCACGGATGAGCTGATCACCACCTGCATCCTGCTGTTGAATGCAGGGCACGAGGCAACGGTGCATACCATCGGCAATGGCGTGAAAACCCTGCTGGAAACCGGCACCAGCATCACCGCCGCCAATGCCGAAACCTGCACCGAGGAAATCTTCCGCTTCGATCCCGCCCTGCATATGTTCACCCGCTGGGCCTATGAGGACATCGAGGTGATGGGCCATACCTTCCATCGCGGCGATCAGGTGGCGCTGCTGCTCGCCGCCGCGAACCGCGATCCGGGGGTCTGGGACGATCCCGAGCAGTTTCAGCCGGGCCGCCCCGCCAAACCCAATGTCACCTTCGGCGCTGGCCTGCATTTCTGCGTCGGCGCCCCGCTGGCGCGGCTGGAATTGCAAACCGCCCTGCCGATCCTGTTCGACCGCCTGCCCAAACTGCGCCTGACCGAAAGCCCCGCCTATGGCAATGTCTACCACTTCCACGGCCTGACGGGACTGATGGTCGCCGCAGACTGACCCCGCCCCTTCATCTGTTCTTAAATATCCCGGGGGTGCGGCGCAGCCGCAGGGGGCAGCGCCCCCGAAAATTCTTCGCAGAAGAATTTTGCGGCCTCAAAGCGGCAGTACGGTGGTCGCCTTGATCTCCTCCATGCTCAGCAGCGCCGTCACGTTATAGATCCGCACCTCGGAAATCAGCGCCTGATAGAAGGTGTCATAGGCCCGCGCGTTCTTGACCCGCACCTTCAGGATATAATCGATATCCCCCGCCAACCGATGCGCCTCCAGCACCTCGGGGCGGCTGCGCAGCACCTGCAGGAACTTGCGCTGCCAGTCCGCCTCATGCTCGGAGGTGCGGATCAGCACAAAGAAACACGCCTCCAGCCCCAGCGATTCCGCGTCCAGCAGGGCGGTCTGCTTCAGGATCACCCCCTGCTCGCGCATACGGCGGATTCGGTTCCACACCGGAGTTTTCGACGACCCCACCTTGCGCGCGATCTCGTCCAGGCTCTGCTCGGCATCGGCTTGCAATTCTGCAAGAATTTTCCGATCCAGATCGTCCAATTGGGCCGCCATTCGCCTGATCCCCCGTTTTGCAGGAATACATTCCACCTGACGCCAGTATCGGAATAATCTTCCTTATCCGCAAGGGTATCTGGCCAAATTGGGGGAAAATATCCTATATTGGGTGATGAAACCACGGCATTCCACTGCCGTCCCCCGATCCCGCCAGATGAGGCCCCGCATGAGCCGGAAATACACCCCCAAGGTTGTCACCGCAAATGATCTGCGGATCGGCGATGTGGTTTACCTGACCGCCGACAACCGCTGGTCGCGCCTGCATGCCGAGGCAGAGCTGATCTGCGAAGAAGATCACGCCAACACCCGCCTTGCCTTTGCCGCAGCGCAGCGCCTTGCCATTGTCGGCCCCTATCTGGCAGATGCCAAGGCCGGCCCCAACGGCCCCGAACCCACCCACTTCCGCGAGGCGTTTCGCACCCGTGGCCCGTCCAACTATGCCCATGGCAAACAGGTAGACCTCGCAGATGTATGACTATTCCGACTTTGACGAATCCTTCGTCCGCGCCCGCGTGGCGCAGTTTTCCGATCAGGTCGCCCGCCGCCTTGACGGCTCGCTGACCGAGGATGAATTCCGCCCGCTGCGCCTGATGAACGGGCTTTATCTGCAATTGCACGCCTATATGCTGCGCGTGGCGATCCCCTATGGCACGCTGAACCCGCACCAGATGCGGCAGCTTGCCCATATCGCCGACACCTATGACAAGGGCTACGGCCATTTCACCACGCGGCAGAACATCCAGTTCAACTGGCCGAAACTGCCCGAGGTTCCGGCGATCCTGACCGCACTTGCCGATGTGCAGATGCACGCGATCCAGACATCCGGCAACTGCGTGCGCAACGTCACTGCCGACCATTTCGCCGGTGCCGCCGCGGATGAGATCGAAGACCCCCGCCCCTATGCCGAGCTTTTGCGCCAGTGGTCCACCGACCACCCGGAATTCCAGTTCCTGCCGCGCAAGTTCAAGATCGCCATCACCGGCAGCCCGAATGACCGCGCCGTGACTAAGGCCCACGACATCGGCCTGCGCATGGTCCGCAACGCCGCTGGCGAGCCGGGGTTCGAGGTGATGGTGGGCGGCGGTCTTGGCCGCACCCCGATGATCGCCTTTACCGTGCGCGATTTCCTGCCCGTGGCCGACCTGCTGCCTTATGTCGAGGCCGTGCTGTCGGTCTACAACATCCTTGGCCGCCGCGATAACAAGTATAAGGCCCGCATCAAGATCACCGTGCATGAAACGGGCCGCGATGAAATCGCCCGCATGATCGAGGAACGCTTTACCGAGATGCGCCCGCAGTTCGGCGGCGCGGATCAGGCGCTTCTGGATGATATCCGTGCAGCCTTTGCGCCCCCCGCTTTCCGCAATGCCCCCACGGATGCCTATGATCTGGCCTACAAGGCTGATCCGGTGTTCCGTGCTTGGGCCGATACCAACCTTGCCGCCCATCGCAACGACCAATATTCCATCGTCACAATCAGCGTGAAGGCCCATGGCGCAACCCCCGGCGATGCCAGCAGCGACCAGATGCGCCTGATGGCCGATCTGGCCGAAACCTATGGCCACAACGACCTGCGGATCAGCCACGAACAGAACGTGATCCTGCCGCATGTCCATAAATCTGACCTGCCGGTGATCCATGCCGCGCTGCAAAAGGCGGGGCTTGCCACCGCCAACGTCGGGTTGATTTCCGACATCATCGCCTGCCCCGGCATGGACTATTGCGCCCTTGCCACCGCCCGCTCGATCCCCGTCGCGCAAGAACTGGCGCTGCGCTTTGACGCGCTGGACCTTGAGCATGACATCGGCCCGCTGAAGCTGAAAATCTCGGGCTGCATCAATGCCTGCGGGCATCACCATGTCGGCCATATCGGGATTCTGGGTCTGGACCGCGCGGGCGTGGAGAACTACCAGATCACGCTGGGCGGCGATGGCACGGAAACCGCCAGCATCGGCGAGAAAACCGGCCCCGGTTTCGCCTATGACGAAATCGTGGACGCCATCGAGCGCATCATCCGCGCCTATCTTGAGGTGCGCAGCCACAAGGAAGAAACCTTCCTGCAAACCTATCGCCGCCTTGGCCTTACCCCGTTCAAAGCCGCCCTTTATGGTGCCGAGGACGGTCGTGATGCCGCTTGACGCTCCCACAGGCTCGGTGGCGGATCGTGTGGCGGCGCTGAATGCCCGCTACCGCCACCACGCGGCCACCACGGTGCTGGAACATGCGCTGAAAGATGTCGATCTGGGCAAGGTGGCGCTGGTGTCGTCCTTTGGCGCGGAATCGGTGGTGCTGCTGCATCTGGTTTCGGTGATCGCACCGGAAACGCCGGTGCTGTTCGTCGATACCCGCATGCTGTTCCAAGAGACCTTGGATTATCAGCGCGAACTGGCCGAAAAGCTGCATCTGTGCGACGTGCGGACCATCCGCGCGACGCAACCCCGCGTCAGCTTTGAAGACCCCGACGGCACGCTGCACCAGTTTTCCACCGACGCTTGCTGCGCGGTGCGCAAGGTTGAACCGCTGGAACGCGCGCTTGGCGGCTTTGACGGCTGGATCACGGGCCGCAAACGCTTTCAGGGCAGCACCCGCCAGACCGTCGATTTCTTCGAGGCCGAGGGCGATCTGCGGATCAAGGTCAATCCGCTGGCGCATTGGGGCCGCGACGATCTGGAAGAATATATCGTCAACAACCGCCTGCCGCGCCACCCGCTTGTGGCCAAAGGCTATCCGTCGATCGGTTGCGCGCCCTGCACCAGCCCGGTGAAACCCGGCGAAGACCCGCGCGCAGGCCGCTGGCGGGGTTCGGAAAAAACCGAATGCGGCATCCACTTCATCAACGGCAAACCCGTCCGCATCACCAAGGAGACCGCCGCATGAGCACCCTCGTTACCGACGCAGGTTTCGCCCCCGTCCCCGCCACCGATTTCGTGACACTGGCCGAAATTGCCGCCCATAAGGGTGCTGTCGATCTGGCCCACACCGATGATCCTGAAACGCTGGCCCCCTATCTGCCCGCGCTGACCCTGATCCGCGTGGCCTTCCCCGCCTTCAGCGATGGCCGCGCCTTCACCATCGCGCGGCGTCTGCGCGCGCTTGGCTATACCGGCACCCTGCGCGCCAATGGTCCGGTGATCGCCGACCAATATCCGATGGCGCGGCGTGTCGGCTTTGATCAGGTGGAAATCCCTGATGCTATGGCCGAACGCCAGCCCGAAGCGCAATGGACCGCCCGCGCCGACTGGAAGGCCCATGACTATCAGTCGCGGCTGCGCGCCTGAGTTCGGGCTTCCCCCGCAGGCCCGAAAGACGTATCTCCTTCCCAAAGCCATAACCAAAGCGACACCCCATGTCCGAAGCCACCACCTTGGCCCCCGCCGCCGCGAAACCGCATCTGCCCGACGCCCAGATCGTCACCTCTGTCACCCACTGGACCGACCGGCTGTTTTCCTTCCGCGTCACCCGCCCGCGCAGCTTGCGCTTCCGGTCGGGCGAGTTTGTGATGATCGGGTTGCTGAACGATAACGGCAAACCCCTGCTGCGCGCCTATTCCATCGCCTCGCCCGCATGGGATGAGGAACTCGAATTCTACTCGATCAAGGTGCCGGATGGCCCGCTGACCTCGCGCCTGCAACACATCAACGTGGGCGACGAGATCATCCTGCGCCCCAAACCCGTCGGCACCTTGGTGCATGACGCCCTGCTGCCCGGCAAGCGGATCTATTTCCTGTCTACCGGCACCGGCTTTGCCCCCTTCGCCAGCCTTCTGCGCGAACCCGAGACCTACGAGAAATACGAACAGGTCATCATGATGCACACCTGCCGCGAGGTGGCCGAACTGGAATATGGCCGCCAACTGGTCGAAAGCCTCAAGGATGATCCGCTGATCGGCGAGATGGTGGCGGGCAAACTGCTGTATTACCCCACCACCACCCGCGAAGACTTCCACCACATGGGCCGCGTCACCGACAACCTGCTGTCGGGCAAGGTGTTCGAAGATCTGGGCCTGCCAGCGATGAACCCCGCCGAAGACCGCGCCATGGTCTGCGGCTCGCTTGCCTTCAACGTCGATGTCAAAGCCATCCTCGAAGGTTTCGGCCTGATCGAAGGCGCAAACTCTGACCCGCAGCAATTCGTGGTCGAGAAAGCCTTCGTCGGCGACGGCATCTGACGCCTTATCCACCGCAAGACCCGAAGGCGCCCTCCGATGTGAGCGGCGCCTTTTTCATTCACCTTGGCCCAAATACTCATCTTGCGGTCAAAGCCGCAGCCCTGCGCCCGCCGCAAAAGAAAAGGCCGCGCAAGGGTCTCCCCCGCGCGGCCCAAGCCCGAAGGCAACCGGCTTACATGCCCAAAGCAGCTTTCACAGCCGCCACGGCGCCCGCCACCAAGGCCGGATCGGCAGCAGCCGCATCGACACCTGCGGTCAGCGTGGCCTTGGTTGCATCGTCAAGCGTCGATGCCGCGATCAGCGCATTCACCTTGGCCGCATCAAACGCAGCCGGGTCCAGAACAGCAGCGGCATCAGCCGCAGCGGTGGTGGCCGCCTCGGTGGTCGCAGCAGCAGCATCGGTCGCAGCCTCAGTGGTCGCAGCAGCGGCATCGGTTGCAGCTTCGGTCGTCGCGGCAGCCGCGTCGGTTGCAGCAGCGGCGGCAGCTTCTTCAGCGGCCTTGGCAGCAGCAGCGGCCGCCTCTTCTTCTGCAGCCTTGGCAGCAGCGGCAGCTTCCTCAGCGGCCTTGGCAGCGGCTTCCTCTGCGGCTTTGGCTTCCGCAGCGGCAGCATCCGCAGCCGCCTGGGCTGCTGCAGCGGCTTCTTGCGCCGGCTTATAGCTGAACTGGTAATAACCACCGCCAGCGGCGAGGATCAGCACAAGGCCAATGATGACGTTCTTGTTCATCTGCATATCTCCATTGCCCGATAACGGGTTGATTGCCCGCAATCTATGACAGAAAACAGCGCGATTGAAAAGACCGCGCCGCGTCGCAGCACATTCCGTCTTGCCAAGGCACGTAAAAGCGGTTGAAGCGGCCCGCTCACAGGTCTATCTTGCGCGCGCTGATCAACCATTTGAAGGACCACCACCATAGCCCGCAGACCTCACAACGCCCCGCCGCAACGCGAAACCGGCCCGCGCATCAATGATCGCATTCGGTCCCCGGAAATTCGTCTGATTGGTGCGGATGGGGAAAACGTCGGCGTCGTGACGCCCGCACGCGCCATGGCCATGGCCGAAGAGGCTGGGCTGGATCTGGTCGAGATTTCTCCGAACGCCGAGCCGCCCGTTTGCAAGATCATGGACTTCGGCAAGTTCAAGTATGAGACGCAAAAGCGCGAGGCCGAGGCCCGCAAAAAGCAGCACATCATCGAGATCAAGGAAATCAAGTTCCGCCCCGGAACCGATACCCATGACTATGATGTGAAGATGCGCTCGGTGCTGAAGTTCCTTGACGAAGGCGACAAGGTGAAAGTCACCCTGCGCTTCCGGGGCCGCGAAATGGCGCACCAGCAGCTTGGTCTGGAATTGCTGAACCGCGTCGCCGCCGATGTGGCCGAGGCTGGAAAGATCGAATCCATGCCGAAACTCGAAGGTCGCCAGATGGTGATGATGGTCTCGCCGAAATAACGGCGCGGTTTTCTTGCTGAAAAATCGGGGCCGCAAGGCCCCTTTTTTATGGCCTGTCCTATCGCAATAGACAGACACCCCGCGCTCCGCTACGCCTTGGCTTGCCGCAGCAACCGATACGCGCCATGCCCGCATCAGACCCCAGACTCGACGCCTTCTTCGCCGAAAACCAGCCGTGGCAGGCCGAACTTTCGGCCCTGCGTGCGCTTTTGCTGGCCGCAGGTCTGGCCGAGGTCTTCAAATGGCGCGGCCCCTGCTACACCCATCTGGGCGGCAATGTCGCCACGCTCTGGGGCTTCAAGGAGGCCTGCGTGATCGGCTTTTTCAAAGGCGCGCTGCTGGCTGATCCCGAAGGGATGCTGATGCCACCCGGACCGAATTCCCGCGCCGTGCGGATGGCGAAATTCACCTCGCTTGCCGCGATCAGCGCCGCAACACCCGCGCTGCAAACCACGATTCAGGCCGCGATTGCCGTCGAAGCGGCAGGCCTGAAAATCGTTTTCAGTAAAGATGATCTGGCCTATCCCGACGAACTTGTCACCGCCCTCGACGAAGACCCCGATCTGGCGCTGGCCTTCGACGCGCTCACCCCCGGACGCAGACGCGGCTACCTGTTGCATTTCGCCCAAGCCAAACACTCCGCCACCCGCACCGCCCGTATCGCCAAATACCGGCCCGCCATTCTGGACGGCAAAGGCATGAACGACCGCTAAGTCAGCCCCCTGTCGCGGGCGCGCCACCCGCTTCGCCCCGATACCCGACAAGGCAGGCCCGCGCCCTGAACCCAGTGCAATCCGAACACGACAAGCCCTCCGCCGCGGCCACCCATACCCCGACAATTTGATTAAAATTGTCATCCTCTCTGCCCAAATATCCCACGGGGGGCGCGGCCTTGGCCGCGTGGGGGTGTGAAACCCCCATCCACCGCCCGCCCCGCAAAACCCTAACAAATCCTTAAAATCTCCCATCAACACATTGATATAAAACATATAAAAATTGTCCCGAACCGGGACCGCCCTATTTCGGCTCCCGCAACTGTGGCCGGGTGGGGATTTCCTTCAACAATCCCCCCACCCCCATCGCCGCAATATCCGCCCCCGAAACCGCAATCCCGCAGGCCAGCCGCTCCAGCACCCAGTCCGCCCCGTTCAGCGCGGGCGAGCGCGCACAGCCCGGCAGCCCCACCACCGCCCGACCGGCCAGCGATCCCAGAAACAGCAGATTGCCCGGATCGACGGGCATGCCGAAGCGCTCCACCACCCCGCCCGCCCGCCGCAGCGCCTCGGGGGCGGTGTCGTGCAGGTCCGAGGTGGCCGATCCGGTCAGGATCAACACCATATCCCCCCCCGCCCGCCCCAGCGCCGCCGCGATGGCCGAGATCCGGTGCGGCACCACCTCTACCCCCGTCAGTCGCATCCCCAAGGCTTGCAGGCGCGCCTCGACCGCCCGCCGACCCTTGGCTGTCAGCTTGTCCTCCTGCCCCGCCACCTCGGTCAGCACCAGCGACGCGGTCCGCATCCCCACAGGCCGCACCCGAACCGCCGCCCGCGCCGCCGCACAGGCCTGCTGCAACGCGCGCACCTCCACGCCATAGGCGATGATCTTGACCGTGCCGACCAAAGTTCCAGCCTGCACCCGCATCAAGGGCGGCAGCGTGGCCAGCGTGATCGACGGGTCAATCAGGTTCAGCGCCAGCACCGCGCCTGCATCCACCTCGACCACCCCCGCGCCGGTGGCGTTCAGATTGACGCGGCCCGTGAACGCCTCGGTCACCCGAAGCCCCTGCCCCAGCGGGTCCGGCACCAAAGCCGCTGCCAGCGCCGAAGCCGCCTCATCTTCGGCCACGTCGCCCGCGTCCAGCCTTGCGGCGACCACATGGTCCACCCCCTCGGCCCGCAGCAGCGCAATCTCGGCGGCCCCCAGAATGATCCCCTTGCGAAGCCGTCCTTGCGTCAGGGACACCGAATGGGCCAGCACCACGCCCAAAGCCTGATCCAGCGGCACCGGCCCAAAGCGCATCAGGCCTGCCTCAGCACAGAGGTGATCTGGGCCAGCACCGAAATAGCAATCTCGGCAGGGGTCTTGGCGCCGATGTCCAGTCCGACGGGGGCATGGATGCGGGCAATCTCGGCCTCGGAGAACCCCGCCCCGGTCAGTCGCGCCACCCGCGCGGCATGGGTCTTTTTCGACCCCAGACAACCCAGATAGAAGGCATCCGACCGCAGTGCAAAGCGGATCGCGGGATCGTCCAGCTTGGGATCATGGGTCAGCGTGACAATCGCGCTACGGCTGTCGGGAGCAAGGGCGGCCAAAGCCTCGTCCGGCCAGTCGTCCAGAATCACCTCGCCGGGAAAGCGCTCGGCGGCGCCAAAGGTTTCGCGCGGGTCGATCAGCGTCGGGTCATAGCCTGCCAGCCGCGCCATCGCCAGCAAGGGCTGCGCGATATGCACCGCCCCCACCACGATCAGCCGCAAGGGCGGGTTATGCGGCGCGATGAAGCGCCCGTCGGCCTCGACCCCCGCCTTGTCCGAGCGCAACCGCGCATCCACCGCCGTATCACGGCCCATCGAAACCAGACCGCGCGACCAGTCCGACAGATTGACCGTATAGGCCACCGCGCGCCGTGCCGCCCGCATCGCCACAAGTGCCTCCAGCAGATCGGCAGGCAGACTTGGTCCCATCTCGGCCACGGGTTCAACCAGCACCTTGATCGTGCCACCGCAGGCCAGCCCGACCGAAAACGCGGTCTCATCCGAGACGCCAAAGGTCAGCAGGCGCGGCACCCCATCGGCCAGTGCCTCAAGCGCCTCGGTCACCACAGCGCCTTCGACACAGCCGCCCGAGACCGACCCCATAATATCTCCCGCCCCCGAGATCGCCAGTTGGCTTCCCGGTTGTCGCGGCGCGGAGCCCCATGTCTCCACCACCGTGGCAAGAGCCGCCCCACGGCCTTGGCGGTGCCAGTCAAGCGCGGTTTCAGGGATCAGATCATGGGTCATGGCGGGCCTCCTGCACGCGACTATGCGTCAGCCCATCATGCCACGCCATTGCCAAAAGGTGGCAAACAGAAACGCCAAAGGCCCCAAGGTTTCCCTTGGGGCCTTCGCCTGCATCACGCGATGCTTATTTCGAGGTTTTCAGCAACGGCGTGATGATCCGCACTGCAACGCGGCGGTTGCGCTTTTCGTCCCCGTCGGTGTCGATCCGCAATTCGCTTTCGCCATAGCCCTGGATCACCATGTTTTCCGGCGGGATGTCGAAATACTCGGTCAGCGCCAGCGCCACGGATTCCGCACGGCGGTCCGACAGGGCAAGGTTCATCGCGGCTTTGCCGACGGCATCGGTATGGCCCTCGATCAGGAACATCTCGGCGGGGTTCTCGTCGATCATCTCCTGCATCAGGCTGCCCAGATCGGCCAGATCTTCGGCCTCATCGGCTTGGATCGCGGAAGAGCCGCTGTCAAAGGTGATCGCATCCACGTCGATGGTGGCTGCCAGCGCGCGCACTTCGGCAATCTCGCGGATCTGGCGCAGGCTGAACTTGCGGCCAATCTTTTCGATATCCTTGGCCGCCAGCGCCGCCTTCAGGTCCGCATCATCGTCTTCGGTCGAGATCACGACCTTGTTCTTGCGCGGTTTCGGCAGGTCTTCGATATAAACCACTTCCTCGGGTTCCAGATCGTCGATCAGCACCAGTTCGCGGCCCAACTCGTCATACTGCGCACGGCGCAGCACGCGTCCCGTGGCATCGCGGATGGTCACGATCTGGGTGCCGTCACGGCGCTCGACGATGGTGCGGGTGGACCCATCGCGGAAGGTTTCGGTCCGAACGGTCGATCCGGGCTGGCGGATGACGGTGTCATCGTCCTTGTAGACCTGATAGGTGCCATCGGGATTCAGCACGACCACGCGATCCCCGGTGTTCGAGACTACGCGACGGTCACGCTTGTCGCGCTCGTTGTCGATGTCGTTGATGATGGTGCCGACCACCAGCGCGCCCAGCGCAATCAGTCCCACCTTTTCAAGATCGGAGAGGCCGGATTTCTTGCCGTCACCGACAGCCCGCGGAGCAGCCGCAAATTCCTGCGACGAGGTGCGGGTGGTTTCTTCGGTCAATACCTCGGTCACGCTGCCAATCGCACCCGCTGCAGGGGCAATATCTTGCAGGGCCACAGCTTCGCCTTCGGTTTGCGGAGTTTCGGCCAAGGCGGCGGCCGCTTCGATTGCCGTCGGATCAATCTGGTCCGGCTCGGTCAGAAGCTCGGACAGGCTTTCGACTTCGGCCTCGGAGACAACGGGGACATCGATCGGCGCAACATCGTCAGCCACGACCGGCTCGGCGGTTCGCAGACCGGCCGCAGGATCTGCCAAGGTGCCGTCTTCCTCGACTTTCAACTCGGCCTCGGCCTCGGCCAAAGCCTGCGCGGCGGCCTCATCTTCTACCTGTGCAGCGTCAGCCTCTGCCTGTGCAGCAGCATCAGCCTCTGCCTGTGCAGCAGCATCAACCTCTGCCTGCGCGGCAGCATCAACCTCTGCCTGCGCGGCAGCGTCAGCCTCTGCCTGTGCAGCAGCGTCAGCCTCTGCCTGTGCAGCGGCGTCATCTTCTGCCTGTGCGGCAGCCTCTGCCTCTGCCTGCGCGGCAGCATCAGCCTCTGCCTGTGCGGCAGCATCAGCCTCTGCCTGTGCAGCAGCATCAGCCTCTGCCTGTGCAGCAGCCTCAGCCTCTGCCTGTGCAGCAGCTTCGGCCTCTGCCTGTGCAGCGGCGTCAGCCTCTGCCTGTACAGCAGCATCAGCCTCTGCCTGTGCAGCGGCGTCAGCCTCTGCCTGTGCAGCGGCGTCAGCCTCTGCCTGTACAGCAGCATCAGCTTCTGCCTGTGCGGCAGCTTCGGCTTCTGCCTGTGCAGCAGCTTCGGCTTCTGCCTGTGCAGCAGCTTCGGCTTCTGCCTGTGCGGCAGCGTCAGCTTCTGCCTGTGCAGCAGCTTCAGCCTCTGCCTGTGCGGCGGCCTCAGCCTCTGCCTGTGCGGCGGCCTCAGCCTCTGCCTGTGCGGCAGCGTCAGCTTCTGCCTGTGCAGCAGCTTCAGCCTCTGCCTGTGCGGCGGCCTCAGCCTCTGCCTGTGCAGCAGCCTCGGCCTCTGCCTGTGCAGCAGCCTCGGCCTCTGCCTGTGCAGCAGCCTCGGCCTCTGCCTGTGCAGCGGCGTCAGCCTCTGCCTGTGCGGCAGCTTCGGCTTCTGCCTGCGCGGCAGCCTCGGCCTCGGCGGCGATTGCGGCTTCGATGGCCATCGCGGCGTCTATGTAATCACCGGGATTGCATTCCGCGCCTTCGCTGGGGGCACACAGCACAGACCCGTCTGCAGCCACCACATAACCGTCGGCGGTCAGGGTCTGCGCCATCAGGGGCCATGGCTGCACGTTGAATACGGCAAGCGACAAGGCGGTGGTCGAGCTTAACAGGCGTTTCATAAGACTTCCTTTTCAAACTTGGGCGGCGATCAGCTGGTCTGCATCACACGGGATGATGCAGCACTGATATGAGCAATGAACAGTGCCGCGATGTGATATGCGATAGCAGCGCCGCAGATGCCCCGTCAATCAGCAGGTCTTTGCCACGTTATCACCTAGCAAGCGCATCAGGCGCGACTTTTCGCCGCCATCGCGAGGGTCCGAGATCACGCGCGCCAATGTCTCCAGCGAGGTGATCGAGTGACCCGCGCGAAACGCGTGAACATGGGGCAACATGGCGCGGATGCCCGAGGCTTTCGGTGCGAATCCCTCCCAGCGCAGCAGCGGGTTCAGCCAGATCAGGCGGCGGCAGGACAGGCCCAGCCGTTCTGTCTCAAGGCCCAGCGCGCCGGCATCGTCACGGTCCAGCCCGTCGGTGATCAGCAGCACCACCGCCCCCTGCCCCAGCACACGGCGCGACCAGTCGCGGTTGAAATCGCGCAAACATGCCCCGATCCGCGTGCCACCCGACCAGTCCTGCGCCTCGGTCCCTGCAGCGGCAAGGGCTGCATCCACATCGCGGGTGCGCAGGTGCCGCGTGATATTGGTCAGCCGCGTGCCGAAGGTGAAGGCGTGAACCTTGGCCCAGCCTTGCCCGCGCCGGTTCGCCACCGCATGCACGAAATGCAGCGCAAGGCGCGAATATTGGCTCATGGACCCCGAAATATCGCACAGCACCACCAGATTGGGCCAGCGTTCCTTCGGAGATTTCAGTGCCAGATGCGTGATCTCGCCCCCCTGCCGCAGCGCCCCGCGCAACGTGCGCGCAGCGTCAATGCGCGGCCCAGCGCCCGCCCCCATCCGCCGCGTGACCAAGGGCTTTACCGGCAGCGACATCCGCGCCAGCACACGGCGCGCCTCGGCCACTTCCTCGGCCGACATCTGCTCGAAATCCAGCGTTTTCAGCCGTTCCTCATGGCTCATGGTGGCCGAAGCGTCGATCTCGATCTGCACCTCTTCGTCCTTGGTCGAGGGCGGGAATTCCGGCGCGGGCATCTCGGCCCCATTCAGCAGCGCCTGTGCGGCGCGCTTTTCCGCAGGCATCGGCGCGCGGTCATCCTGCACCCCGCGGATCGAGGGGAAGAGCATCGACATCATATGTTCCAGATAGCGCGGATCGCGCCAGAACAGCCGGAACACCTGCTCGAACACCGCGCGTTCCTCGGGGCGGCTGATGAAACAGGCGGCAAGGACGTGGCGGAAATCGTCTTGCCCCGAAAACCCCGCCGCCATTACGGCGCGCACCGCATCCACCACCCGCGCAGGGCCGACCGGCAGACCCGCCACCCGCAAGGCCCGCGCGAAATGCGTCAGGTTATGCGTCAGCCTGCCTTCAACCTCATCAACCACGCAAAGCCCTCACCCTTTCAAGGTTCTGGACATGCACCGCCTCGTAGGGCGTGAAATAATGCAAGACGCCAGCCTTGACCCAAGGTCCGATGGCCGTCGTCATCTGCGCGGGCGCAGCCTGTTGCAGCAGGCGGATATAGTCGGCGGTCGCGGTCAGCAAATCAGGCCCATAGCCGCCAATCCCGATCACGACGTCCGAGCCGTGATTGGGCAGCACCCATTCGGGTTGCAACGCCGACAGCCGCGCCAGATCGGCCAGATGCGTCTCGAAATCCTCGGGCGCGCCCACATAGGTCACGCAATCCTCGACCGTATCGCCCGCCAGCAGCACGCGGCGTTCGGGTAGCCAGATCACGCAGGCATCGTCGGAATGGATATTCGCCTCGATCAGTTCTACCTGCTCGCCGCCCAAAGACAACACCAGCCGCCCCGAAAAGGTGGTATCGGGCAGGATCAGCGGGCAGATCGCGGGCGCACCGTGAAAGCTGCCATCCTCGATCCCCGCCTTGTGCGCGGCCAGATGCGCCATTGTGCGTTCGGTGGCGATGATCTGGCAGCCCGCAAAAGCCTCGGTCCCCGCCACATGGTCCAGATGCCAATGCGACAGCACCACGCGGATATGCCGCACGCCCCGCGCCTGCAAAGCCTCACGGATAAACCGCCCATGCGGCACAGAGACATGCGTGTCATAGACAATCGCCTGATCCCCCGCGACCAAGGCATAAGAGGCGATCCCCAAGGACAGCGCCCCGTCGTCAACCCAGTTCGGACCATCGGCAAAGCGATGGCCTTCGATGCGCCCGTCGTAAAAGGCCAGTATCCCCGCCTGTGCCTCGATGATCCGCAGATGTGACAGCATCACAGCGCCAATCCCTTGCGGACCTCGTCCAGCATCCGGCTGGCCTCATGCCCCGACAGGCGCTGAATGTCGTCCTGATATTTCAGGATCGCGCCCAGCGTGTCGGCGATGACATCGGGCGACAGCGCGATCACATCCAGCGCCAGAAGGCAGCGCGCCCAGTCGATGGTTTCGGCCACACCGGGCCGCTTGAACAGATCCTCGCCGCGCAGGCGCTGGATGAAACCCACCACCTCGGCCGACAGTTGCGCGGGCGCTTCGGGGACGCGGGCGCGCAGGATTTCAAGCTCGCGCTCAAAGGCGGGGTAATCGACCCAATGATAAAGGCAGCGCCGCTTCAGCGCGTCATGCACCTCGCGCGTGCGATTCGAGGTCAGGATCACGATGGGGGGCTCGGGGGCCTTGATGGTGCCAAGCTCGGGGATGGTGACCTGAAAATCCGAAAGCGCCTCCAGCAGAAAGGCCTCGAACGGCTCATCCGCACGGTCCAGCTCGTCGATCAGCAGCACGGGCGCGCCACCGGGTTGCGGGCGCATCGCAGCCAGCAAGGGCCGCTCGATCAGGAATTCCTCGGTGAACAGGCCGGCCTTGCCGATCGCATGGCCGCCCGACAAACCGGACCCCGCCTCGGCGGCCCGAATGGCGATCATCTGGGCGGCAAAGTTCCATTCCGCCACCGCCGATCCGGCATCCAAGCCTTCATAGCATTGCAAACGGATCAGCCGCCGCCCCAAGGCAGCCGCCACCGCCTTGGCGATCTCGGTCTTGCCAACCCCCGCCTCGCCCTCCAGAAACAGGGGCCGCCCCAGCTTCAGCGCCAGAAACACCACGGTCGACAGCGCGCGCGATGACACATAGCCCTGCCCCGCCAGCATAGCCTCGACCCCGTCTATCGTCGCAATCGCCTGCACCGCCATCCCCCCGCTTTGTGCAATGCTTAGGCCCACAACAGGCAGGGTCAAGCACCCCCCGCCGCCCTAGGACCAAAGCACAAGGGCAATCCATACCCACCCGCAGCACTGGCCGCAGGCGGCAGAAGCCTCCGGCGGGAGTATTTGGGCCAAGATGAAACCCAAGTGCCAAGCCGCCACAGCGATTCCCCCTTCCTTCCCCATCCTCTTCGCTTAAATATCCCCGCCGGAGGCCCCGGCCTACACACGCACTCCGGCATCAGGATAAACCATGCGCGCCCTTGCCATCCTTTGCGTCAAGAACGAGGGCGCGTTCCTGCTGGAATGGCTGGCGCATCACCGCGCCACGGGGTTCACCGATGTTCTGGTGTTTTCCAACGATTGCAGCGATGGCACCGATCTGATGCTGGACCGGCTGGCCGCAATGGGCTGGCTGACCCATGTCCGCAACGACGGCCAGCACCCCGAAGGGCCACAATGGGCCGCGCTCAAGGCTGCCGACAAGCACCCGCTGCTGCGCGCCGCCGATTGGGTGCTGGTTCTGGATATCGATGAATTCGTAAATATCCATGTCGGCGCGCGGCGTCTGCCCGATCTGCTGGCCGCTTTGCCCGAGGCCACCGCCATTCCGCTGACATGGCGGATGTTCGGTAATGCGGGGGTTGTCCGTTACACCGATGCCCCCGTGACCGAGAGTTTCACCCGCGCCGCGCCCGCCGCTATCGGCTGGCCGTGGCGGGCGCAGTTGTTCAAGACGCTGTTTCGCAACGATGGCAGTTACCGCAAACTGGGGGTGCATCGCCCGCGCAGTCCCGATCCTGCGCGCATGGACCAGCAACGCTGGTTCGATGGCGCGGGGCGCGCTTTGCCCGACAGCTATCGCACGGGACGGATTTTTGCGGATTACACCCGTGACAGCTATGGGCTGGTGCAGTTGAACCATTACGCCTTGGGCGCGATGGAAAGCTATCTGCTGAAATGCGACCGTGGCCGTGCCAACCGCGAGGCATCCAGCTTTGACATGGGCTATTGGGTAGAGCGCAATTTCAGCGCGGTCGAGGATCGCTCGATCCTGTCCCTGCCCAGCGCGGACCTGCGGTCCGAACTGCACGGCGATATAGTCTTGGGGCCTTTGCACAGGCAGGCGGTCGCGTGGCGCAAGGGCCGGATTGCAGAGCTTTTGCAGGCAGAGCCTTGGCGTGCATTGCTGGGGCGGCTGCTGATGACACCCGCATCCCGCACCCTGACGCAGCAAGAGGCAAAATCCATATTCTCGTATCAGATCAAGGGCGAAGCGGACGATCCTTCCCCCAGATAGTGAACGCAGCAGGAAACAATCCTGCCGGATTGTGCAGCGCCAGACACCGAAGATACCGGCTTGCGCCCTTGCCCGAATCCCCGTTCCGCGCGACACTCGCTGCGGGCGGAGTTCTATGTTTTGCTTGCTGTCCCTTGCCTCATTCCCGCCCGCCGGTTCTTGCCGACCTTGTCAATATCATACCCGTGAAAGCCGCCCATGCCCGACGTGACCATGCCAGAGCCTGCTCTGCCAGACGCAAAACCGGCTCAGATCGGGGTGCCGACGGATGCGGCGGCGGCCACGGACCGCGCAAGCTGGCTGGAGATCATGGGCCGGATCGGGGCAGAGGAAGGCGGGTTTGATCCGGTGGGGGATCGGCATTGGGCCTTGCTGGTCGAAGATGGCCCGACCCTTATGGTGAGCTTTGAAACCATCGAAACCGCGCGGGCGCGGGCCGGGCAGATGCCTTTGGCGCATGATTTTGCCGCCGCACGGGGATGGTCGCATCTGTGCCTGATCGCGGATGGCGCGACATGGTATCGTGATCCCGCTGTCTATGCATATTTTGACCGGCTGGTGGATGACTGCTTCTTCGATGGCTTTGATCAGGTGCTGTTTTACGGTGCGGGGATGGGGGCCTATGCGGCCTGCGCCTTTGCGGTGACGTCGCCGGGGGCAATGGTGCTGGCGCTGAACCCGCGGGCCACGCTGGACCCGTCGCAGGCGATCTGGGACAGTCGCAACGCCGGAGCGCGGCGTCTGGATTTCACCTCGCGCTATGGCTATGCGCCCGACATGCTGGAGGGGGCGGGCCGCGTGGCGCTGATCTACGATCCGACCCTGCGCGAAGACGCGATGCATAGCGCCCTGTTCCGTGCGCCCTATATCACCCGCCTGCCCGCCCGCCACATCGGTGAACGGGCAGAATCATCACTGCTTGGCATGGAGATACTTTCCGGCCTGATCGAGGCGGCAATGGCAGGAACGCTGGATCTTGCCCATTTTGCAACGGCATGGCGGGCGCGGCGCAGCTATGGTCCCTATCTGCGCGCAATCCTGAACAAAGCCGCCTTGGCAAAACGCCCGAGGCTTGAGGTGATGATCTGCCGTTCGGTCACTGGCCGTCTGCGCGCACCGGGCTTTGCGCGGCGCTTGGCGGCGCTGGCACCGCCGCAGGGCGGGCTTGATCCGGCCTAGTAAGTCTCGGCCAGACTCCACAGATCGGCGGCGCGGGCCTGCGTCAGACGGGCGCGGCAGCCGTAAATCACCATCGGCTCTGCCGATCCACCGTGCATGACATAGCCTTCCGCAGCACAGGCCGCGTCACGATAGGCAATCCAGGCACGCTGGGCTGTTTTCAGATTGGCCGCGGCCCCTTGTTCGGCTTTGGGCAGATCGGCGTCGATCTGCTTCATCATCGCCATCGCAGCCTTGTAGGCCGCATTCAGATCGGCATCCGCCGAAATCCAGTCCTGTTCGGCGCAAAAGGTCAGTTCGACCTGCGCCATCGTATTGGCGCACTCCACATCCTGAGCGGCAAGGGGCGTGGCCACACAGCAAAGCACAAAGGCAAGTCGGCGCATCGGAAGACTCCATTCTTTGTGCAAAGACTAGCGGCGCTGCCACCGGCCGCAAGCGGTCTTACAGGCCCAGCGCCGCCTTGGCCCGCACGGCAGCCGTATCAAACCCCGCTTCAAGCACCGGATCAATGCCGCGACAGCCTGCGACCACCCTCTCGGCCCAAGCGACATAGGCCGCGCTGCGGGAAGGCTCCCAATAGACCGGCGGGCTTTCGGCCAAGGCCGTCAGGTTGGAGGCCTTGTCGGCAAGCTTGATCCGCTTGGCCCCGTCCGACTTCAAGCCAGCCGTTTGCTCTTGCACCTCTTTGCGCCGGGCCTTGGGCAAGGATTTGTCATCCGTCACCTCCAGCACCAAACCCGCCACCCTGTCACCGAACATCAGGGCAATATCGGCAGCCGTGCCATCGGTATCCTCGACCACGTCGTGCAGCAGCGCCGCGATCACCACATCTTCATCCGCCAAGGGGCTGCGGGACACCCGTTCGGCGACATCGATCACATGGTTCACATAGGGTTCAGCATTGGCACCTTTGCGGCGCTGATGCACATGTTTGCGCGCGGCATAGGAGACCGCTTCGATCAATCGGGACATGGAAATCCTTTCCAGACAGGCCTGAGCGCTGACGGCAAAGCTTGCGTCAGGTGGCTTGGGCAATTTTGAGGGAGTGCGGGCGGCGTTTTACACCAACCCACAGCCGCAGCCTGACATGCAGATGCCTATCCTGCAAGGCCGAACCGCATTTCCCCTAGAAAATCCGCCCCGATTGCGCTAGGGCGCGAGCATGATGCAAAGCCTCACGCTCCGCCGCCCCGATGACTGGCACCTGCACCTGCGCGATGGCGCGATGCTGCAAGGTGTCTTGCCCGAAACCGCGCGCCATTTCGCCCGCGCTATCATCATGCCGAACCTTGTGCCGCCCGTTGTGACCGGCGCGCAGGCGGCGGCCTACCGCGACCGGATTCTGGCAGCACTGCCCGAAGGCGCGCGGTTTGAACCGCTGATGACGCTTTATCTGACCGAAGGCACCGATGCCGCCGATGTCGCCGCAGCAGCAGCCTCGGGTCTGGTGAAGGCGGTAAAGCTTTATCCGGCGGGGGCCACGACCAACTCGCATTCCGGTGTGAAGGATTTTGATAAGGTTCAGGGCGTTCTGGAAAAGATGGCCGAGATCGGCCTGCCCCTTTGCCTGCACGGTGAGGTCACCGACAGTGCGGTGGATATATTCGACCGCGAGGCCGTGTTCATCGACAGCGTGCTTGATCCCCTGCGCCGCCGCATCCCCGGCCTTCGCGTGGTGATGGAGCATATCACCACCGAGGAAGGCGTGGCCTATGCCCGCGCCGGTGGTCCCGACCTTGCCGCGACGATCACCACGCATCACCTGATCATCAACCGCAACCACATTCTGGCCGGTGGCATCAAGCCGCACTACTATTGCCTGCCAGTGGCGAAGCGTGAAAAGCACCGCCTTACCTTGCGCGCCGCCGCCACCAGTGGCGAAGCGCGCTTTATGCTGGGCACCGACTCGGCCCCGCATGTGGACGCCCTGAAAGAACACGCCTGCGGCTGTGCGGGCTGCTTTACCGCGACCAACACCATGCCCCTTCTGGCGCATGTGTTCGAAGAGGAAGGCGCATTGGACCGGCTGGAGGCGTTTACTTCGCTGAACGGTCCGGCCTTTTACCGCCTGCCGGTGAACGAAACCACGCTGACGCTGGTGAAACACGAATTGCCCCAGACCTTCCCCGAGAAAATCCTGACCGAGGCCGGACCCGTCACCGTGTTCAACCCCGGCTTCCCCGTGCATTGGCACGTCGAACCCTAAGCCAAGAAAAATCTTCGTCCGAAGATTTTTCGCCCCCCGAAGAATTTTCGGACGAAAATTCTTCTCTGCCGCCGCCCCGAAAAGGACCCGCCATGATCCCGACCGCCTTCCCGCCCCGTGAAGAAATCGCCCGCCTGACCGCCCGCGCGCTCTTGGAAATCAAGGCGGTGCATTTCAACGCCGAAACCCCCTTCACGCTGGCCTCAGGCCTGCCCAGCCCGACCTATATCGACTGCCGCAAGCTGATCTCTTACCCGCGCATCCGCTCGACCCTGATGGATTTCCTGACCGTCACCGTGATGCGCGACGCAGGCTTCGAGGCGTTCGACAACATCGCAGGCGGTGAAACCGCAGGCATCCCCTTCGCCGCCCTTGTGGCCGAGCGTATGGCCCTGCCGATGACCTATGTGCGCAAAAAGCCCAAAGGCTATGGCCGCAACGCCCGCATCGAAGGGGCGATGACCGAAGGCCAGCGCGTGCTGCTGGTGGAAGATCTGACCACCGACGGCGGCTCCAAACTCTCCTTCGTCGATGCCATCCGTGAAACCGGGGCCACCTGCGCCCATACGGCAGTGATTTTCTACTACGGCATCTTCCCCGAAACCACCCAGCGCCTTGCCGATCACGGCGTGGCCCTGCACCATCTTTGCACATGGTGGGACGTGCTGGCCGAGGCCCGCGCGCAAGGCGCGTTCGATGCGGCAACGCTGGCCGAGGTCGAGGTGTTCCTGAACGATCCCCGTGCATGGCAGGCTGCCCGCGCGGCGCAATAGGCCCGATCTATTCTGAAGATAAATCTGGGGATGGCTTGGGGATAACTCCAAGCCTTTCTCGTGATTCTGGTGGAAATTTGCCAAAACCTCCCCCAGATGTGGTAGGATGCTATCGGTGACACCGCGATAAGTCGACTGCCATGCGACTTATCCCCAGACTTGCTCATGGATTGCCGCGCGCCGGATTGGGGATTAGTCACGCATCTGACCCAGAGGATGACCATGACCGAAATCGCCGCCCTGCGCCCGATGCTGCCCGCCGCCCCCACGCCAGATGCCGAGGTTCTGCCGCATAATATCGAGGCCGAGCAGCAGCTTCTGGGCGCGATCCTGACCAATAACGATGTCTATGATCGCATCGCATCGCTGGTAAAGCCCGAGCATTTCTTTGACCCCGTGCATCAGCGCATCTACGAACGCGCCGCCGCCCGCATCCAGAAAAACGCGCTGGCCACCCCTGTCACGCTGAAGCCGTTTTTCGAGGATGACGCAGGGCTGAAGGAACTGGGCGGCCCCGCCTATCTGGTGCGTCTGGCGGGGGCCGCGATTTCGGCCTATGCCGCGCGGGATTACGCGCAGATGATCTATGATCTGGCGGTGCGGCGCGAGTTGATCGCCTTGGGCCGCGATATTTCCGCCAAGGCCGCCAAGGTGGAAATCCACTCCGAACCCAAGGAACAGATCATCGAGGCCGAACAGCGGCTTTACAAGCTGGGCGAACAGGGCGTAGCCGAACGCGGCTTTCAGTCCTTCCTCAAGGCCGTCACCGATGCCGTGAACGTCGCCAACGCCGCCTATCAGCGCGACGGTGGCCTTGCTGGCATTTCCACCGGCCTGATCGATCTGGACAAGAAACTGGGCGGTTTGCACCCCTCTGACCTTCTGATCCTTGCCGGTCGCCCCTCGATGGGCAAGACCTCGCTGGCCACCAACATCGCCTTCAACGTCGCCAAAGCCTACAAGCGCGGGCGCACCCATGATGGCAGCGAAGGCGCGGTTGAGGGTGGCGTTGTGGGCTTTTTCAGCTTGGAAATGAGCGCCGAACAACTTGCCGCCCGTATCCTGTCAGAAGCCTCCGAAGTCCCGTCCGAACAGATCCGGCGCGGCGACATGACGGAACAGGAATTCCGCCGCTTTGTCGAAGCCGCCAAAAGCCTTGAATCCTGCCCGCTTTACATCGACGACACCCCCGCCCTGCCGATCAGCCAAGTCGCCGCCCGCGCCCGCCGCCTGAAACGCACGCACGGGTTGGACGTGCTGATGATCGACTACCTGCAACTGCTGAAAGGCTCTTCGCGCGGGGGGGAGCAGAACCGCGTGCAGGAAGTCTCGGAAATCACCCAAGGCCTGAAGGCCATCGCCAAAGAGTTGAATATCCCCGTGATCGCGCTGTCCCAGCTCTCGCGTCAGGTCGAATCCCGCGAGGACAAACGCCCGCAACTCAGTGACCTGCGCGAATCCGGATCGATCGAGCAGGACGCCGACGTGGTGATGTTCGTCTACCGCGACGAATATTACAAAGAACGCGAAAAGCCGGGCGATCACGAGTTGGAAAAGATGGCGCAATGGCAGGTCATCATGGAACAGGTCCATGGCAAGGCCGAAGTCATCATAGGCAAACAACGCCACGGCCCCATCGGATCGGTGGAACTGTCCTTCGAAGGACGCTTCACCCGCTTTGGCAACCTTGCAAAGCAATGGCAGGGCAGCGGCCCCAATGACGTGGGCTTCTGACAGGATACGGTCTGCATTCCAGATCGCCGGAAGTGAGTCGGGGTAAACCCCGACCTACGCCCCCGCCGGAAACATTTGACGGTAGGTCGGGGTTCACCCCGACTCGCCACGCCCCCCGCCGGACACACTCGACCGTAGGTCGGGGTTCACCCCGACTCGCCACGCCCACGCTCAACTCACCCGGATTGGATCGCGCAACAGCCGCAGCCCGTTCAGCACCACCAGCAAGGTGCCGCCCTCGTGGCCGATCACGGCAACCGGCAGCGGCAGTTCGAAGAACAGCCCGCCCGTCACCAGCACCAGCATCGCGCCGATGGCAAATCCCAGATTCTGCCGGATGATCCGCGACGTGCGGCGCGCAAGCTGATGCGCCAAGGCCAGACGCGACAGATCCTCGGACAGCAGCGCTACCTCGGCGGCCTGCAGCGCCACCTCGCTGCCCGCCATGCCCATGGCAATGCCCACATCCGCCCGCGCCAAAGCTGCGGCATCGTTCACCCCGTCGCCGACAAAGGCCACCGCGCCCTTGGCCGCCAGCGCATCGACCAGCCGCACCTTGTCCTCGGGCAAAAGCCCGGCGTGGATTTCATCCTCCCGCAGCCCCAAGCCGGTGCCGATCCGCAGCGCCACCGTGCGGCGGTCGCCCGTCATCATCACGATATCCTGTGCGCCCGCCGCCCGCAGCGCCGCGATGCCGGCCTTGGCCGAGGCGCGCGGCGTATCGGCCACCGCCACCGCCCCTATGACCTGCGCGCCCCGCCCCAGATAGACCAGCGTTTGCGACTCGCGTCGCAGCGCGTCAAACGCCGCGCCTTCCGCCCGCGCCCCCATCCGCGCCAGCATCCGCTCGTTTCCGGCCCAGATCTGCCCCGCGGCATCCCGTCCTGTGATGCCTTCGCTGGGGGCGGCCTGCACCTCTGTCACCGGCGCAGGCGTCACGCCCCGATCTTGCGCCGCCCGCAAAACTGCTGCGGCAATATGATGTTCGGAATGGCTTTCGATCCCTGCCAAAAGCCGCAGCACTTCGGCCTCGCTTTGGCCATCGGCTGCGACGATTGCGCCGACTTCGGCCCGCCCCGTGGTCAGGGTTCCGGTCTTGTCAAAGGCATAGGCCCGCACCGTCGCAAGCGTTTCAATCGCCGCCCCGCCCTTGAACAGCACCCCGCCGCGCGCCGAAGCCGACAGCGCCGACAGAATCGCCGCAGGCACCGAAATCACCACCGCACAGGGACTTGCCGCCACCAGCACCGTCGCCGCGCGGTAAAGCGCGTCCGGTTGGCTCCAGCCCAGCCACAGCAGCACCGCATAGACCGCAACCGAGCCGACCAGCACCGCCACCGTATAGCGCGCGCCGAACCATTCCGAGAACCGCTCGGACGGGGCTTTCATCGCCTGCGCCTGCGTGACCAGCAGGATCATCCGCGCCACCGTGCTTTCGGCCAGCGTCTTGGTGACATGCATCACCAGAACCCCGTGCAGGTTGACCGTAGCCTCATGCACCAGGGCGCCTGCCACCTTGGCCACAGGCTCGGCCTCGCCGGTGATGGTGCTTTCGTCCACCTCGCCCGCGCCATCCACAACGCGGCCATCCACCGGCACCCTTGCGCCGGGGCGCAGCACCAGCCGGTCGCCCACCGCCAGTTCGGCCACCGCAACCTCGCTGACCATACCATCCGCATCCAGACGCAGCGCGGTTTCGGGCCGCAGCGCCATCAGCGCCTCGACCGCGCGGCGGGCCTTGCCCATCGCCCGATGCTCCAGCGTTCCTGACAGCGAGAACAGCGCCAGCAGCACCGTCCCCTCCAGCGCCGCCCCGACCTGCGCCGCAGCCAGTGCCGCGATCACCATCAGCAAATCGATATCCAGCCGGAACTTGCCGAAAAGCTCTGCCAAAGCCTCCCACGCTGCGGGAACCCCGCCTGCAAGATAGGCGATCACCAGACCCGCAAGCGTGACCTGATCGGGCAGATCGATAACGAAACGGTCGATCAAGGCCAAGCCAAGGCCAAAGATCGTGGCCAAGGTCAGGCCCATCATGCGGTCGTCTTCGTCCATCGCGCCCCTGCCCATTTGATCAAAGCCAACTTGCGCCGCAGCAGAGCCGCGCGCAAGGGGCCGGAGGCCGCCGCCGCATACCTCTGGTTGCGGCATTTCGCCGGTTTTTGGCGCTGCGATGCGTGCAACTTGCTTGAACGCGAATTCCCCCTTGACCCTAGCCCCGCGCCTGTCAAAAACCCCCAATGGCCACAGCATCCCTTACCATCGACCTCGACGCCATCGCCGCCAACTGGCGCGCCTTGGACAAAGCTTCCGCTTCCGGCGTGCAAACCGCCGCCGTGGTCAAGGCTGATGCCTATGGCCTTGGTGTCGCACGGGTGGCGCGCACATTGGCCCATGCCGGTGCGCGGCGCTTTTTTGTGGCCGTCACCGAAGAGGGCGCGACCCTGCGTCAGGCGCTTGGGCCGGGGCCGCAGATCTGCATCCTGTCGGGGCATATGGCGGGTGATACCGACATGATCCACGATCTTGACCTGACGCCGATGCTGAACTCGGTCGAGCAGATCACCCGGCATCTGGAATCGCTGCCCGGCCATCCCTTTGGCGTGCAGCTTGATACCGGCATGAACCGGCTTGGCATGGAAGAGGCCGAATGGGAGGCCGTGGCCCCCTTTGTGCTTGAGGCCGGTCCCGAATTGCTGATGTCGCACCTTGCCTGTGCGGACGAGCCTGACCATGCCCTGAACGAGATTCAACTGGCGAATTTCCACGCCATGACCGATGGCACCGGCCTGCCGCGGTCTTTGGCTGCGACGGGAGGCATCCTGCTGGGTCCGCGCTATCACTTCGATCTGACCCGCCCCGGTGTCGGGCTATACGGCGGCAGTCCTTACGAGGCTGCGCGCCCCGTGGTGACGCTGTCGCTGCCGGTGATCCAGACCCGCGATGTCGCAGTGGGCGAGCCTGTGGGCTATTCCTGCACTTGGGTGGCCGAGCGGCCTTCAGTGGTGGCGACGGTTGCGGCAGGCTATGCCGACGGGCTGTCGCGCGGGCTGTCGAACAATGCGGTGCTGTGGGATGGCGATACGCCCTGCCCGCTGATCGGGCGGGTGTCGATGGATCTGATCACGGTGGATGTGACCCATCTGCGGGCGGTTCCGCGCCATCTGGACATCATCGGGCCGAACCAAAGCATCGATGCTCTGGCCGGTGCCGCAGGCACCATCGGCTATAACATCCTGACCGCGCTTGGCCCGCGCTATGCCCGCCGCTATGTCGAGGGAGCTGCATGAGCGTGACCGCCCTTGCCACGCGGCCCTTGGCGGCTTTGGGCCGTCCGGTGCTGCATGCGCTGGCCTCGGTCGGGCGGGTGACGCTGTTTGCAGCGCAGGTGCTGGCCGCGCTGTTCCGCCCGCCGTTCTATCTGCGCGAGTTCGGCCACAGCCTGATGCAGATCGGCTGGTTTTCGCTGCCGATGGTCGGGCTGACCGCGCTGTTCACGGGGGGCGCGCTGGCGCTGCAGATCTATTCCGGCGGCGCGCGCTTCAATGCGGAATCCGTGGTTCCCAGCATCGTCGCCATCGGCATGGCGCGCGAGCTTGGCCCCGTGCTGGGCGGGCTGATGGTGGCGGCGCGCGTGGCCTCGTCCATCGCCGCCGAGATCGGCACGATGAAAGTCACCGAACAGATCGACGCGCTGGTGACGCTTTCGACCAACCCGCTGAAATATCTGGCCGTTCCGCGCGTTCTGGCCGCCACCTTGGCCGTGCCGGTGCTGGTGGGTGTGGGCGATAGCATCGGCATCGCGGGGGGCTGGCTGGTGGGGATCACGCGGCTGGATTTCAACTCGGCCACTTATCTGAAGAACACGGTGGACTTTCTGGAGTTCTGGGATGTGGGATCGGGCCTTGTGAAAGGCGCGGTGTTCGGGGCGATTGTGGCGCTGATGGGCTGCTATTTCGGGATGAATTCGGCCCGTGGCGCGCAGGGCGTGGGGGCCGCGACGAAAAAGGCCGTGGTGACAGCCTCGATCATGATTCTGGCCGCCAACTATGCCCTGACAGAGATGTTTTTCACCTCATGATTACCCTCTCCGGCGTCACGAAAACCTTTGGAGCGAACCGCGTCTTGCGGGGGATTGATCTGACGATTCCGTCGGGTGAAAGCATGGTGATCATCGGCGGGTCCGGCACGGGCAAATCGGTGCTGCTGAAGTGTATCCTTGGCCTTGTGCATCCCGATGCCGGCACCATCAGCCTTGATGGGCAGGATGTGGCGACAGCCGACCGCGATGCGTTTCTGGCGCGGTTCGGCATGCTGTTCCAAGGCGGCGCGCTGTTTGACTCGTTGCGGGTCTGGGAGAATGTGGCGTTTCGCCTGCTGCGCGGCGCGACCAAACTGCCCAAGGCCGAAGCCCGCGCGATTGCCATCGAAAAGCTGCGCCGCGTCGGGCTGAAACCGGAAACCGCCGATATGTTTCCGGCCGAACTCTCGGGAGGCATGCAAAAGCGCGTGGGCCTAGCCCGCGCCATCGCCGCCGAACCTGAGATCATCTTCTTTGACGAACCCACCACCGGCCTTGATCCGATCATGGCGGGCGTCATCAATGAACTGATCCGCGAGATCGTGGTGGAAATGGGTGCGACAGCCATGACCATCACGCATGACATGTCCTCGGTGCGTGCGATTGCCGACCGCGTGGCGATGCTGCATGACGGGGTGATCCAATGGACCGGCCCCGTGGCGGATCTGGACTCCACATCAGATCCTTACGTGCAACAGTTCATCCACGGCCGCGCGCATGGGCCGATTGAAAGCGTGCGATAGGGTGCGTGACAAGCACGCACCCTACCCTCCGGTTTCATCTTGGCGATAAATACTCCCGCCGGAGGCTCCCTCCGCCAGCGGCAGAAGCCTCCGGCGGGGATATTTATGCAAAGAGGATGGGCGGAACCGTTCAAGGTGAAGGGTAGGGTGTGTGCTTTGCACGCACCGACGCGACGGGGACCAGAGGGAGACAGCAAGATCGGTGTGCAGTTCGGGCCTGTGATGCTTGCCCTGCGCGCGATGGCCATCTAGTCTTGCCGCAAGTCAGGGTTGAACGGGGTGGCAGGAATGGGCGCGGCACCGCAGGACAATCACCACTGTTTCAAGGGCATGGGCCTTACGATCTGGCGCGACCGTGCGCGCGGGCTGCAACCTCTGGACACCGTCGGCGGGCCGAACGGCCACCGGATCAGCTATCAGGCCGACGCGCAGGACGGCTTTGCGCTGAACACCGGCGGGATTGCCACGCCGTGCATGGTGATCCTGCCGATGCGCCCGCTGATCCGTTTCCTGCGCGCAGGTGTGAAACCTGCCGATGGCTATGGCGGCAACTGGTGGCTGGATCTGGATGCCTATCCGGTGCTGTCCTCTTACGCGCTGAACCAAGGCCTGACACTGGCACAGGCGGCGCAGCGCCTTCTGGTCGTCCCGCAGGAGTGGAGTGATTGCGCCCAGATGGTCGTGGTGCGCCCGCGTGTGGCGCTGATGGCCTATACCGGCAAGGGCAAGCCGGTTGCGCTGAACAATGGCCGCAATGTCAGCCCCGATGCTATCCGCCTGAGTGGAACGCGGGTTTATGACGCGCCGCAAGGCACCAATATCGAACAGATCTATATTCCGGGCGAGCGGCAGTTCCTGTCGGCATGGTTCACCTTTATTTCGGGCCATTCCGCGCTTCAGGGCGGTGGTGCGCGGCCCCCGTTATAGCGCCTGACCGCCCCCGGAACCGTGATGAAATATGCCAACCTGTGCCTGCTGATCCTGTTTCCCGTCTCATGGTTCGCGCCGCTGATGCGGGCGGCTTTGTTGCCGGTGTTCGGGATGGATGAAATCTCGGTGGTCACGGGGCTGCAATCGCTATGGGCAAGCGATGCGGCGCTGGCGCTGCTGGTGACGGTCTTTGCGATTTTCGCGCCCTTTGCCAAGACGCTGGGGCTGGCCTTGATCCATTACCGCCTTCTAAGCCGCAAGGTGCTGCCGGTGCTGCATATCCTGGGCAAGCTGGCGATGGCGGATGTGTTTCTGGTGGCGCTGTATATCGTGATTGCCAAGGGCGCGGGCTATGTCACGATTGAAACCGCATGGGGGCTGCATCTGTTCACCGGCTGTATTCTGGCCTCGCTGCTGATTTCAGGGCTGACCGCGCGGCGCAGGTAGGCTTGATGCCGCCGCCCTTTCAAGGCAACAAAGGCGGATGAGCAAATCCTCCCCCGCCTTTACTTGTAACGCCTGTGGCGCCGTTCACCGCAAATGGAGTGGCAAATGCGACTCTTGCGGCGCATGGAATTCTATCACCGAAGAAGCACCGCTGTCGACGGGCCCGAAATCGCTTGGCAGCAAAGGCAAGCCGGTGCCTCTGACCGACCTTGCCACGCAAGAGGCCGCCCCGCCGCGCGCCTCGTCCGGCATTGACGAGTTGGACCGCGTGCTGGGCGGGGGGCTTGTGCGGGCCTCGGCCATTCTGGTGGGGGGCGATCCGGGGATCGGGAAATCGACGCTGCTGTTGCAGGCGGCGGCTTCCTTTGCGCGGCATGGGGTGAAGTGCCTTTATATTTCGGGCGAAGAGGCTTCGGCGCAGGTGCAGATGCGCGCGCAGCGGTTGGGGCTGACCGATGCGCCAGTGGCTTTGGGGGCGGAAACCAACCTGCGCGATATCCTGACCACGCTGGATGCCGAACGGCCGGGTCTTGCCATCATCGATTCCATCCAGACCATGTGGCTGGATACCGTCGAGGCCGCACCCGGTTCGGTCAGCCAAGTGCGGGCGGCCGCGCATGAGCTGGTCACCTTTGCCAAGCGGCGCGGCGTGGCGATCATTCTGGTGGGCCATGTCACCAAGGACGGCCAGATTGCCGGCCCGCGCGTGGTCGAGCATATGGTCGACACGGTGCTTTATTTCGAAGGCGAGCGCGGGCATCAGTTCCGTATCCTGCGCGCCGTGAAGAACCGCTTTGGCCCTGCCGATGAAATCGGCGTGTTCGAGATGACGGGTAACGGCTTGCAGCAGGTGCTGAACCCCTCGGCGCTGTTCCTGTCGGAACGCGGCAAGCCCTCGCCCGGATCGGCGGTGTTTGCGGGTATCGAAGGCACAAGGCCGGTGCTGACCGAGATTCAGGCGCTGGTGGCCCCCTCGCCGCTGGGCACCCCGCGCCGCACCGTGGTGGGGCTGGATTCGGGGCGGCTTTCGACGATTCTGGCGGTGCTGGAGGCACGCTGCGGCATCCCTTTCACGGGGCTCGACGTGTTCCTGAATGTGGCGGGCGGGATGCGAGTCACCGAACCCGCCGCCGATCTGGCCGTGGCCGCAGCTTTGGTTTCCGCGCGCGAAGATGTGGCGATTCCTGCCGAAACCGTCCTCTTTGGCGAAATATCCCTGTCAGGGGCGCTGCGCCCTGTCGGTCAGACCGAAAACAGGTTGAAAGAAGCGGCGAAACTTGGTTTCTCACAGGCTATTGCGCCCAACGGATCAAAACTTGGGCAAGTCGAGGGCATGACGGTGCGGCAGATGCCGGACCTGACGGCTTTCGTCGGTGAAATGTTCGGAGCGGGCTAAGCCCTGCGGAGGCGGATTATGGAAGGCTTTACCCTTGTTGATGCAGGCGTGGCAGGCATCATCGTGCTGTCGGCGATCCTTGCCTATTCGCGCGGCTTCGTGCGCGAGGCGATGGCGATCGCGGGCTGGGTCGGGGCGGCGTTCCTTGCCTTCCTCTTTGCCCCCTCGGCGCAGCCGCTGGTCAAGGAAATTCCGGTCTTGGGCAATTTTCTGGGCGATAGCTGTGAATTGTCGATCATAGCCGCCTTTGCCGCCGTGTTCGCGATTGGCCTCGTGCTGGCATCTTTGTTCACACCGCTGTTCTCATCGGTGGTGCAACGCTCCGCCCTTGGCGGTCTGGATCAAGGCTTGGGCTTTTTGTTCGGGGTGCTGCGCGGGATTGTCTTGGTCGGCGTGGCCTTCCTTGTCTATGACCGCGCCGTGGCCGCCAATACCGTGCCGATGGTGGACGAGTCGCGCTCGGCCAAGATTTTCGCGTCATTCCAAGGCAATATAGACGCAGCCGTTCCCAGCGATGCGCCGAACTGGATCTTGTCGCGCTATACGGATCTGACCGCCGCCTGCACGGCAGATGCCAAGCCCGCCGCCGAAGCCGCACCTTCGAACTGATCACAACTGCCGCGCTGCGGCATAAGGGGCGTGACACTGCCGCGCATTGGCCCTAAACGGAGGGCCAATCACCAATCGGATTCGGAGGGTCTATGCGCCGCTTCCCCACCCTGCCTTTTGACCCCGTTTCCGATGAGGACAAACTCAAAGAGGAATGCGGCGTTTTCGGTGTGATCGGCGTATCGGATGCCGCGAATTTCGTGGCCCTCGGTCTGCACGCGCTGCAACATCGCGGCCAAGAGGCGGGTGGTATCGTCAGCTATGATCCCGCCACCGGCTTCAACTCGGCCCGCCGTTTCGGCTATGTGCGCGACAATTTCACCAAACCGGACGTGATGGAAACCTTGCCGGGGTCGCTTGCCATCGGCCATGTGCGCTATTCCACCGCCGGATCGAAAGGGGCCACCGCGATCCGCGACGTGCAGCCCTTCTTTGGCGAGTTTTCGATGGGTGGCGCCGCCATCGCCCATAACGGCAACCTGACCAATGCCAGCGCGCTGCGCCGCGAGTTGATCGAACGCGGCAGCATTTTCCAGTCCTCCTCGGACAGTGAATGTATCATTCACCTGATGGCGCGCTCGATCCAGAAGAACATATCCGAGCGCATCAAGGACGCGCTGCGTCGGGTCGAGGGCGCGTTTTCCGTCGTCGCCATGACCCGCACCAAGCTGATCGGCGTGCGCGATCCCTTGGGCGTGCGTCCGCTTGTGCTGGGCCGGATTGGCGATCAGGCATGGGCGCTGTCGTCGGAAACCTGCGGTCTGGACATCATCGGTGCGGAATTCGTGCGCGAGATCGAACCGGGCGAAATGGTGGTGATCGAGGATGGCAAGGTCAACTCGACCCGCCCCTTCACACCTGCGAAATCGCGCTTCTGCATCTTTGAACACGTCTATTTCAGCCGTCCCGACTCTATCCTTGGTGGCCGCTCGGTCTATGAGACCCGCCGTCAGATCGGTGTGGAACTGGCCAAGGAGGCCCCGGTCGAGGCCGATCTGGTCTGCCCCGTGCCGGACAGCGGCACCCCTGCCGCCATCGGCTACAGTCAGGAATCGGGCATCCCCTATGCGATGGGGATCATCCGCAACCAATACATGGGCCGCACCTTTATCGAACCGTCCGAGTCGATCCGCAACATGGGCGTGCGCCTCAAGCTGAACGTCAACCGCGCGCTGATCAAGGGCAAGCGGGTGATTCTGGTCGACGACTCGGTCGTGCGCGGCACCACAAGCCGCAAGATCAAGGATATGATCCTTGAGGCGGGTGCAGCCGAGGTTCACTTCCGCATCGCGTCCCCGCCCACCGCATGGCCCTGCTTCTACGGCGTCGATACGCCGGAACGCTCCAAGCTGCTGGCCGCCACCATGACCGAAGACGAAATGCGCGACTGGATCGGGGTGAACAGCCTGAAGTTCATCTCGCTGGACGGTCTTTACCGCGCCGCCGGTGAGGCTGCGGGCCGCGATGCGAAGCAGCCGAAATACTGCGACGCCTGCTTCTCGGGCGATTACCCCGTCGCCCCTTCCGACAAGATCGAGGAAGGCTTCCAGATGAAAGCGGCGGAATGAGCGCAGAGGTAGACAGCTACCTTTACGCCCTTCCTCCCGACCAGCGGGCCGCGCTGGAAACCTTGCGCGGCCAGTTGCTTGCCTACCTGCCCGACTGCTCCGAATGTCTCAGCTATGCCATGCCCGGTTTTCGCGCCCCCGACAGCGGGCGCAAGAAGGGCAAGATGGTGGTGGGCTATGCTGCCTTTGCCCGCCATCTGGGGCTTTACCCCCATTCGGGCAATATCATCCCCATGATCGACTGCACGCCCTTCAAAACCTCGAAATCCGGCGTGCTGTTCACCCCCGATGCGCCCCTGCCGCTGCCGCTACTGCATCGCATCCTTGATGCCCGCCGCGCCGAAATTGCCGCAGGCTCGCCCTGACCCTTGCCCTTTCATCTTGGCTCAAATACTCCCGCCGGAGGCTCCTGCCCTAGCCCCGAAAGCCACAGGTAACAGACCATGACCCAACGTATCGCCCTGATCACCGGAGCCTCGCGCGGCCTTGGTGCCGCCTTTGCCGAGCAACTGGCCGCCCGTGGCTGGCATGTTGTGGCGGTCGCGCGCACCGCAGGCGCGCTGGAAGAGGTGGACGACCGCGTGAAATCGCTGGGCCTGCCGGGGGTTGGCGGGCTGACGCTTGCACCGATGGACGTGACCAATGACGACGCGATGCGGCATCTTTGCCTGTCGATCCACGAACGCTGGAAGAAGGTAGACCTGTGGATTCATACGGCGGTCCATGTCGCGCCTTTGGCCCCCGCAGGGTCGCTGGATGTCAAGGACTGGGACAAATCCATCGCGACCAACGTGCGCGCCACGGGCACGCTGATCCCGATGGTGGAACCGCTGCTGCGCGCAGGGAATGGCACGGCGCTGTTTCTGGATGATCCGCGCGGCGGGCAAAAGTTCTTCGGCGCATACGGTGCCACCAAGGCCGCGCAGATCGCGCTGGCGCGCAGTTGGGCTGCCGAGGGTGAAAAGATCGGCCCGCGCGTGATGATCGAAACGCCCGCGCCGATGCCAACCGCCACCCGCGCGCGCTTCTTCCCCGGCGAAGACCGCACCCCCCTGACACATCCGCGGGATGAGGCGGCGCGGATACTGGCGCTGGTCTAACACGCGCTGGTCTAACACGCAGTTTTTCTGCGAAACATCCACCCTAACAGTGATTTTTCGCAGAAAAATCGGGGCGAGGACGTGGGTTTACCCCAGCGCCTTGTTTATCGCAGCCCAGAGTGGCTCCACCGGCTCCAGCCCCACCGACAGGCGGATAAAGCCATCCGCCACCTTGTCGCCCCAACGGATGCGGCGTTCCCCTGATGTATGGGTCGACCCGAAACTGGTGGCCTGCACGATATAGGGGCAGTTGGTCAGAAACGCCTCTGCTGCTGCCGCATCGGCCAGCTCAAAACCGATCAGAAAGCCGAAGCCCGCCATCTGCCGCCGCGCGATTTCATGCGACGGATCGCGCGCAAGCCCCGGATAGCGCAGGTTTTTCACGCGCGGATGCGCCGCCAGCCGTTCCGCCAGCACCCCCGCCGAGGCACACATCCGCTCCAGCCGCACCTCAAGCGTCTCGATGCCGCGATGCACCAGCCATGCCTCGAACGCCCCCGGCACCGCCCCCGACAGCCGCCGCCACGACCGCACGCGGTCCAGATAGGCGGCATTGCGGCTGGCGACATGGCCGAACAGCACATCCGAATGGCCGGCAGGGGCCTTGGTGTCAGCCGCCACCACCACATCCGCCCCCAGATCCAGCGGGCGCTGCAACAGCGGTGTCATCGTGGTGTTGTCTACTGCCACAATCCCGCCCGCCGCATGAACGCGGCCTGCAATCAGCGCGATGTCGCAGACATCCAGACCGGGGTTAGAGGGCGTCTCGATCAGCACCACCGCCGCACCAGTGAAATCCGTGGTGGCGAAATCCTTCGTCGCCACCTCGACCACCTCGACCCCGTAGGGCTGCAGAATGTCCGAGGCCAGAATCCGGCTGACATAATAGCCATCCGAGGGCAGGATCAGCCGCTTTCCCGCCTGCAACCCCGCGATCAGCGCCGCCGAAATCGCCCCCATGCCGGACGGAAAGGCCACGCAGGGCGCGGCCTCCAATATCCCCAACTGCTCTTCCACCGCCTCCCATGTCGGCATGCCCGAGCGGCCATAGACATGGGTAAGCCCTTCAATATCGGGAGTAAAATAGGTGGCCGAGGAGACGATTTCCGGCGCAATCGCGGCACTTGGGGCAAGCCCCTGCGCGCGGTGGTGCAGCAGATTGGCAAAGCGTTGCTGTGCGTCGTAGTCCATGGCGGCCTCCTGTGGGTTTGGGCAGATTGGCGGCAGGGCGCAGAAAATGCAAATGCAAAGGGGGCGACCAGCGCCCCCTTAACCTGTTGATTTCAGGCGGGCAGCGTCATTCCAGCCGCGCGGGAAACCCTTCGGCACGCAGGTCGGTTTTCAGCACATCTTCCAGCAGCTTGACGATCTGCGTCGATTGCGCCGCCCCGCCATAGGCCGCTTTGCCCTTCAGGAACGTTTGCGCCGTCAGCCCCGCAAGGTCCAGCGGCACGCCGAATTCGCGGCCAAAGCCCATCGCAAAGCCAAGGTCTTTCAGCGCCAGATCCATCGTGAAGGCGATGTCGTAAGACCCGTTCAGGATCAACTGGCCTTCGGTTTCATGCACGAACGAGGTGCCGGACGAGGCCGTAATCGCCTCCCACGCGGTTTTCAGGTCAAGCCCGCCGCGTTTGGCCAGCATCAGGGCTTCGCCATCGGCAACCAGATGAATGAAGGCCAGCATATTGGTGATGACCTTGATCACCGCCGCCGACCCGAGCGGCCCCATGTGGAAAATCTTGTTGCCGATGGCCTGCAGGGCGGGTTTGTGCAGATCAAACAGCGCCTTGTCGCCGCCGACCAGCACGGTGATCTCGCCCCGCGCGGCCAGATGCACGCCACCCGTCACTGGGCTTTCCAGCAGGTTCACGCCCGACTCCGCCGCCAATCCGCCCAAGCGCACGATATCATCGCGGCCAAGGGTTGAATTCTCGATCCATGTCGAACCCGGTTTCAGGGTGGTCAGCACCTCGGCCAGAACCGCCTCGGACACCGCAGGCGAGGGCAGGCAGGTGAACACATGATCCACCTGCCCCGCCAGATCGGCGGCGGATGTGGCAACAGTGGCCCCCATCGCGCGGTGACGGTCCGACAGCGCCGTATCGCGGTCAAAGACCACCACATCAAACCCGTCGCGGATCAGGCTTGCGGCAAGATGGCCGCCAAGGTTGCCCAGACCGATATAGCCGTATTTCATGCGCCGTATCCCACTATGCCCTTGATTTCACAGAAATCGTGGATGCCCCAATCGGCATATTCGCGCCCGTTGCCGGACTGTTTGTAGCCACCGAACGGGGCGGAGGTATCCCAATCGGGATAGTTCAGGTTGACCGTGCCCGCGCGCAGACGGCGGGCCACGGGTTTCGCCTCTTCCACCGGACCCGCGATATAGGCGGCAAGGCCGTAAACCGTATCATTGGCCATGCGGATGGCGTCCTCGACCGTGTCATAGGGCAGGATCGCCAGCACAGGGCCGAAGATTTCTTCCTTGGAGATCGTCATCTCGTTCTGCACATCGCCAAAGATCGTGGGGCGCACGAACCAGCCACGGTTCAGCCCCGCAGGCCGCCCGACGCCACCCGTCACCAGCGTAGCACCTTCGTCAATCCCCGACTGGATCAGGCGCTGCACCTTCTCATACTGGGTTTTCGAGATCAGCGGCCCCATCGTGGTTTCCGACGACCGGGGATCGCCCACGGTGATCGCCTCGGCGGTTGCCTTGGCTACGGCCAAAGCCTGCGCCTGCTGGTCGCGCTGCACGAACATGCGGGTCGGCGCGTCACAGGACTGGCCAGTGTTCGACATGATCGCGTTCACGCCCGCCGCCACAGCCGCCTCAAGATCGGCAGAGGGCAGGATGATATTGGCCGATTTGCCGCCCAACTCCTGCGCCACACGCTTCACCGTGGGGGCCGCAGCAGCCGCCACAGCCGTTCCCGCGCGGGTCGATCCGGTAAAGGACACCATATCGACCGATGGATGCGACGACATCCGCGCCCCCACCTCCGGCCCCGTGCCGTTCACAAGGTTGAACACGCCCGCAGGCACGCCCGCCGCATGGCAGACTTCGGCAAACAGCACCCCCGACAGCGGCGCAATCTCGGACGGTTTCAGCACCATGGTGCAACCCGCGATAAGCGCCGGTGCCACCTTGCAGGCGATCTGGTTCATCGGCCAGTTCCACGGGGTAATCAGCGCGCAAACGCCGATCCCCTCATGCACGATCCGCGTGGTCCCGCGCGAGTATTCCCAAGCCATCTCTTCGGCGGCCTTGATGGTCGCCTCGATATGCACCTGCCCCGCCCAGGCCTGCGCGCCCCGCGCCCATTCAATCGGCGCGCCCATCTCGGTGGACATGGCCTGCGCGAAATCCTCGTAGCGGTCGTTGTAAACCTCAAGGATGCGCTTGACCAAGGCGATGCGGTCGGCAACCGGCCAGACAGTATAGGCGTCAAAAGCCGCCCGCGCGGCATCGATGGCCGCATCGATATCGGCTTGATTGCCCAACGCCACCTCGGCCACGATCTCTTCGGTCGCGGGGTTTTCGACGCCCATGCGGGCCGCCGAGTTCGGTTCAACCCATGCGCCGTTAATGTAGAATTTGGTAAGATTGGCAGAGATCATGACAGGCTCACTTGAAATAGATGTTGTATTTCGCGCGGATAGCCGCGTCGATCTGCGGGTCGATCACGTTGCCCGCCTTGGCAAGGATCGCGTTCTTGCGTGCAATCGCGGTGTCCAGCAGCAAGGGCTTTCCGGCCTCGTTCCACTCTTTCGGCGACATGCGGTTGCCAACAGCGGGATAGATGTATTCAGTCTGCATCAGCTTCAGCGTCTGGTCAGAGCCAAGGTAATGCCCCGGCCCGCCAAGGCAAACCTCTTTCATCGCCTCGATGCTGGTCGAATCCGGCGTCACATCAATCCCCCGCACCAGACGCATCGCCTGCCCCAGCAGGTCATCGCCCAGAACAAGGCTTTCAAGGCAGAAGCCCAGCAGCGAGGCATGCATCCCCACCGCCTCGTAGCACATGTTCAGACCCGCAAGGCCGGCGAGAGAGTTGGTAATCCCCTGCTCCCATCCCGCCTGCATGTCGGGCAGCTTGCTGTCGGAAATGCCCGAGGCAGCCCCCCCCGGAAGGTCATAGAACCGGTGCATCTGCGCGCAACCGGCGGTCAGCAGCGCCTGTTCGGCAGAGCCGCCCGACATCGCCCCCGTCCGTAGGTCCGACACGAAAGGCCAAGTCCCGAAGATGCAAGGCGCGCCCTTCTTGATGGCATTGGCATAGACCACACCCGCCAGACATTCCGCCACCGCCTGCACAATCGTCAGCGCAATCGGCGCCGGAGAGGTCGCCCCCGCCTGCCCCGCCGACAGCAGCAGCATCGGCATCCCGCGCCGGATGCAATCTTCCATCGTGATGCAGGATTCCTCGGCAAACTTCATCGGAGGAACCACAAAACAGTTGGAGTTCGACACGAAAGGCCGCTCCAGCCATTTCTCCTCGCCCCCCGCCACGGTGTAGATCATGTCGAAACAGTCCGCGACATGGGACGGATCGCTAAAGGACGTCCCCACATGCTTTTTCGTGCCAGCAAGGCAGCCGTAAAGCGTGTTCAGGTCCATTTCCTTGTTATCGACCACATCGCGGCAGACCATGGTGCGCTGGTAGAAGTGGATGTTGTCCAGATTGTCCACCAAGCGCGCCGCATCATACAGGTCCTGCGCGGTGGACTCGCGATACTCCAGCGTGATCGGATCGACGATATGCACCGCTGCCCCCGCCGTGCCGTAATGCACATTGGTGCCAGACAGATGCAGGTCATGCTTGGGATCGCGCGCATGCAGCGTGATGTTGCGCGCGGCCACCGCCAGCATATCCTCAACCAAAGCGCGCGGGAAACGGATGCGCCCGTCATCGCCCTGAATGGCCCCGGCTTCCGTCAAAATCTTCACACCAGACGGCGGAGCCTGCGACAGCCCGATCTGCTCCAGCGCCTGCAAGGCGGATTCGTGGATCTGCGCGATACCGGCCTCGGTCAGAGGTTTATACTGCCCCCCCGCCATGCCGCCCCGCACGGGCCTCACATCATCCGCCAAAGGTGCCGAGCGCAGCGCTACCCGCGCCTGCCGCCCGCCAGCCCGACCACTCCGCGCGCGTGCCGGTTCGCAGATTTCGCCCACAGCATCCAGATCGCTCATCTTCCCACCACTTTCATCTGTTCATAAATATCCCGGGGTCCGGGGCAGCGCCCCGGGACGCGTCAGCCGCGCACCCGTTCGGATTTCGGATCATGCATGGCCACAAGGCTGGCCACGGCCTCATGCCGCACCCCCGCCACTTCGATTTCGTAGCGGCTGCCAAGAATATCGGCATCCGTCTGCCCCTTGCAGGGCACATAGCCAAGCCCCACCGCCCCGCCAAGGAAGTGGCCATAGTTGCCAGATGTCACCGGCCCGACGATCTTGCCGTCGCGCACCACCGCCTCGTTGTGGAACAGCAGCGGTTCGGGATCGGTCAGACGGAACTGCACCAGCTTGCGTGCGACACCTTCAGACTCGCGACGCAGCACGGCATCGCGCCCGATATAGGCGGCTTTCTTGCGGCTGGCGGTAAAGCCAAGCCCAGCCTCCAGCACGTGATCCTCGTCGGTGATGTCATGGCCCCAGTGGCGATAGGCTTTCTCGATCCGGCATGAATCCAGCGTGTGCAGCCCGCACAGCTTCAGCCCCAGATCGGCCCCCGCCTCTTCCAACGCCTCGAAGGCATGCGCGGTTTGGTCCGAGGGCAAGTAAAGCTCCCACCCCAATTCGCCCACATAAGTCACCCGATGCGCGCGGCCCAGACCCATACCGATCTCGATTTCCCGCGCCGTGCCAAAAGGGTGCGCGGTGTTGGAGAAATCCGCAGGTGAGACCCGCTGCATCAGCTCGCGCGCCTTCGGCCCCATCACGCACAGCACCGATTCCGCCGCCGTCATATCGGTGATAACGGCAAAATCATCCCCGACATGCGCCCGCATCCACGCCAGATTGCGCTGCAACGTCGCCCCCGGCACTACGGCCAGATAAGCGGTTTCCGACAGACGGGTGACGGTCAGATCCGCCTCGATCCCGCCCTTTTCGTTCAGGAACATGGTGTAGACAATCTTGCCCGCCGCCACATCCATCTCGGCCGAACAGATGCGGTTCATAAAGGCGCAAGCGTCCCGCCCCTCGATGCGGATTTTCCCGAACGAGGTCATGTCGAAAAAGCCGACACCGTTCCGAACCGCCATATGCTCGGCCTTCTGGTTGTCGAACCAGTTCTGCCGTTTCCAGCTATAGCGGTATTCGCGCTCTTGCCCTTCATTGGCGAACCAGTTGGCGCGCTCCCAGCCCGCCACCTCGCCAAAGACCGCACCGCGCGCCTTCAGATGTTCATGCAGCGGTGTGCGCCGAACGCCACGGCTGGTTTCGACCTGCAGGTAGGGGAAATGGTCGGCATAAAGCAGACCCAGCGTTTCCGTCACGCGCTCCTTCAGATATTTGCGGTTCTTCTGGAAGGGCTGGGCGCGGCGGATATCCACCTCCCACAGATCGAACGGAGCCTCGCCCTCGACGATCCAATGCGCCAGCGCCATGCCCGCCCCGCCCGATCCGGCAATCCCGACCGAGTTATAGCCCGCCGCCACCCAATAGCCGCCCAGTTCCGGCGCCTCGCCCAGATAATAGCGGTCATCGGGGGTGAAGGATTCCGGCCCGTTGAAGAAGGTATGGATGCCAGAGGTCTGGAACAGCGGCATCCGGTTCATCGCGTTTTCAAGGATGGGCATGAAGTGATCCCAATCCTCGGGCAGCGTGTCGAACATGAAATCCTCGCGGATGCCGTTCATCCCCCACGGCTTTGCCTTGGGTTCAAACGCGCCGATCATCATCTTGCCTGCGTCGGATTTGTAATAGGCGCACTCATCCGGAACCCGCAGCACGGGCAAATGGCCAAGCCCCTGAACCGGCTCGGTAATCAGATAGAAATGCTCGCAAGCGTGCAGCGGCAGCGTGACGCCAGACTGCTCGGCCAGATCACGCCCCCACATGCCGCCGCAGTTCACCACCACATCCGCCGCGATATGCCCCGCCTCGCCATTGGCATAGACATAATCCACGCCGGTGACGCGGCCATTGGCCTTGGTCACGCCCGTGACCTTTGTGTGTTCGAAAATCTGCGCGCCGCGCATCCGCGCGCCCTTGGCCAGCGCCATCGCGATATTCGCGGGATCGCATTGCCCGTCCAGAGGCAGATGCACCGCCCCCACCACATCGCCCACATTCAGATGCGGATACATCGCCTTGACCTCCGAAGGCGAAATCTCGGACACATCCACGTCGAAAATCCGCGCAACCGTGGCTTGGCGCAGCAATTCCTCGTGCCGCGCTTCGGTCAGCGCGACCGAGATGCTGCCCACCTGCCGCATCCCCGTTTCAACGCCCGTCTCGGCGGCCAGCTTCACGTAAAGATCGGCAGAGTACTTCGCCAGACGGGTCATATTGGCGCTGCCCCGCAACTGCCCGATCAGCCCCGCCGCATGCCATGTGGTGCCGGAGGTCAACTGCTTGCGCTCCAGCAACACCACATCCGTCCAGCCCATCTTTGCCAGATGATAGGCCACCGAACAGCCAGAGACGCCCCCACCGATAACAACTGCGCGGGCTTTTGCGGGAATGGTCATGCCTTGGACTCCGTAGGGATCAATACCAGTTTGCCGGGGAAGCGCCCCGCCGCCAGATCGTCTTGCGCCCGCGCGATGTCGCGCATGGGGTAGGTCTGCGAGACGACGGGCCGGATCTGGCCCTTGTTGATGATGGTAACCAACCCCGCAAAAACCTCGCGCGGCTGATGGGTGGCACCATAAATGGTAATATCGTTCAGATAGACGCGACGCAGATCGCCCCGCACCATCGGCCCCGCCACAGCGCCACTGGTGGCATAGCGCCCGCCCGGTCGCAGCGCGTCCAGCCGGTCTTGCCAGCCGTCGCCGCCAACCACGTCGATCACCACATCAAAGGATTTCGCAGGCGGCGTGCCATCGCGGGCCAGCACCGCCACATTCATCGCGCGCAGCGGTGCGGATTTCGACAGGCTGCATTGCCCCGTCACCTCGGCTCCGCGCACCAGCGCCAGTTGCACCGCCGCCAGCCCCACTCCGCCCGTGGCCCCCGTGACCAGCACCCGCTCCCCCACCGCCACATTGGCGCGGGTCAGCAGGTTATGCGCCGTGCCATAGGCGCAAGGCATCGCGCCGATCTCGATATCCGACAGCGGCGAGGCCGAGACATCATGCAGGTGCTGCGCCTTCACAAGGCAGTATTGCGCGAAGGCCCCGTCAAACTCGGACCCGATCGAGACAAAGGCGATGGGGTTTTCCGCCGTCGGCTCGTGCTGGTTGGTGGGACAGATCACCCGCGCGCCAAGGTCAATCCCCGTGACGTCCGCCCCCAAGGCCACGATGCGCCCGCAGAGGTCCGAACCTTGCACGCGTGGGAATTTCATCGCCCCCGCCCAGCCCGCTGCGCGCCCCTCGCCATACCAGCCGGTGCGGGTGTTGATGTCGGTCATGTTCACCCCCGCCGCCAGCACGCGCACCAGCACCTCGCCCGATTGCGGGCGCGGCACCGGCAGATCATCGCGCCAGACCAGCGCCTCTGGTCCGCCGTGGCGGGTCAATTGCACCCCCGACATGCTGCGCGGGACCGGGGTCATGCGCGGATGCGGGCGTTTTGCGGGTCCCACAGCGGCGCGTCTTCCTGCACCACCGCCTTGTAAAGCTGCCCGAAAATCTCGACCTGCACCTCTTGCCCTGCGGCGTTCAGATCGGCGCGCAGCATGCCAAGACCGATGCAGGCCCCGACACGGTGGCCCCAGTAGCCAGAAGTCACCTCGCCCACCACTTTGCCATCGTGCCAGATCGTCGACATATAGGGCGGGTCGTTTTCGCCCGCGTCAATCACCAGCGTGCAGAAGCGTTTGGTCACCCCGCGCTGCTTTTCCGCCGCCAGCGCCGCCTTGCCACGGAAATCGGGCTTGGTCCAATCGACAAAGCGTTCCAGCCCGCCTTGCAGCACGGTGTAATCGGTCGAAAGATCGCCCTTCCATGCGCGATAGCCCTTTTCGACGCGAAGCGAGTTCAGCGCGAACATGCCAAACGGGCGCAGGCCCAGCGGCGCACCCGCTGCCATCACCGCATCCCAGACGCGGGCGGTATCGGCCACTTTCGAGTGGATTTCCCAGCCAAGTTCCCCCGCGAAAGACACGCGCATCAGGAACACCTCGGCCCCTGCAAGGGTTGCGGTCTGGCAGGTCAGCCAGCTTTTCGTGAGGTCAGCATCGGTCACCTGTGCCAGAATCTCGCGCGATCTCGGCCCTGTCAGGATTTGCGTCGACCATTCGGTGGTGTGATCGGTCAGGATCAGGCCAGCATCCAGATGGTTCACCAGCCAGTCGCGGTCATGCACCTGCGCGGTGGCGGCGGTGATCAGCAACAGCTCGTCCTCGCCCAGACGCGCGACGGACATTTCCGTGATGATCCGGCCCTTGTCATCGGCGAAATAGGCCAGCCCCAGCCGCCCGACATTCGGCACCTTGCCGGTGATCTGGCGCGCAAGCCAAGCCGCCGCCCCTTCGCCCTTCACAATGAACCGAGAAAATCCGGGCAGATCAAGGATACCGGCGGCATCGCGCACAGCCAGACATTCCTCGCGCACCGCGCCAAACCACGCGCCTTCGCGCGCCCATGTCTGGGTGCCGGCCTCGGAAGTGTCATCGCCCGCGCGGGCATACCACAGCGCGCGTTCCCAGCCGTTATAGGCGCCATATTGCGCGCCCAGCGCCTTTGTGCGGTCATGCACGGCAGAAAGTTTCTTGTCGCGCCCTTCGGGCCATGCATGGTGCGGGAAGTGGATGGCGTATTCGTGGCCGTAAACCTCCATCCCCTTTTTCACGCAATAATCCTGATCCTCGAACCCCGTAAAGCGGCGCGGATCGCAGGACCACATGTCCCATTCGGTCGCCCCTTGGGTGATCCATTCCGCCAGCACCTTGCCCGCACCCCCCGCCTGACAGATGCCAAAGGTGAACACGCAAGCCTCGAACGCGTTGGGAACCCCCGGCATCGGGCCGATCAGCGGGTTGCCGTCGGGCGTATAGGGGATCGGGCCGTTGATAACCTTGGTCAGCGGGGCCTTTTCCAGCAGCGGCACGCGGGCCATCGCGTCGTTGATATGCCACTCCAACCGCTCCAGATCGTCGGGGAAAAGCTGGAAGCTGAAATCCTGCGGGAAGGGATCATCCGGCGTGGCCCAATGCGCCTTGCAGTTACCCTCATAGGGGCCAAGGTTGAAACCGTTTTTCTCTTGCCGCAGATAGTAGGAGGAATCCACGTCCCGCAGCAGCGGCAGCTTGTGGCCGACCTCCTTGGTCCAGGACTCAAGCTCGGGGATGGTGTCGAACAGCATATATTGGTGGCTCATCACCATCATCGGCACATCGCGGCCAAACCATTTACCGACCTCGCGCGCATAGTATCCGGCAGCGTTCACCACGATTTCGCAGCGGATCTCGCCCTTTTCGGTTTCCACCACCCATTCATCGCCCTCGCGGCGCACGCCCGTCGCGGGGCAAAAGCGTTCAATCCGCGCGCCCATCTGACGCGCGCCCTTGGCCAGTGCCTGTGTCAACTGTGCCGGATCAATATCGCCGTCATTGGGATCATAAAGCGCGCCTACCAGATCATGCGTTGCGAGAAACGGATAGCGCGCGCCGATCTGGTCGGGCGTCAGGATTTCCAGATCCATGCCCTGATAGCGCCCCATCCCGACCACGCGCTGAAATTCCTGCAGCCGTTCAGGCGTATGGGCCAGCCGCAGCGATCCGGTGACGTGATAGTTCATCGGATAATCCACCGCCTCGCCCAGACCGCGATAGAGTTCCGCCGAATAGCGCTGCATGTTCATGATCGACCATGACGACGAGAACGTCGGCACGTTCCCCGCCGCATGCCATGTGCTGCCCGCCGTCAACTCGTTCTTCTCCAGCAGCACACAGTCGGTCCAGCCCGCCTTGCACAGATGGTAAAGGCTTGACGCGCCAACGGCACCGCCCCCAATTATGACAACGCGCGCAGAGGTGGGGAAATCGGCCATGGCTTGCTCCGTGAATTTGGGCATAGTATCGGGCGAGTTCATGGGGCTTTCAATCGAGCTTGACCTGCCCTATTGATCAGAAAAAGCGATCAGGGCGGGCGCATCATGCAAATCGAACTTCTGGATACTTTCCTTGATCTGGTGGAAACGCGCAGCTTTCACCGCACGGCTGAACGGCTGAACATCACGCAATCCTCGGTCTCTGCCCGCGTGCAGACGCTGGAGGCGGCGGTGGGATCACGCCTGTTCACACGGTCCCGCGCCGGCACCGATCTGACCACCGAAGGCAAGCGGTTTGAAACCCACGCCCGCACCCTGCGCCATGAATGGAACGAGGCCAAACGGCGGATTCAGGTGCCGCATCAGGCCGCGCATCTGGTGCGGATCGGCATCCAGAACGATCTGGCCGCCCAGCATATCGGCGAATGGGTGTCGGCGTTCCGCCGTGCCTTTCCCGACACCGCCTTTTACATCGAGCCGGATTATTCCAACCAGATGTGCGCCGATCTGCTGACGGGCGTGCTGGATTTCGCAGTGATGTTCGCACCAAAGCCGCACCCTGACCTGCATTTCGAATCTGTGGGCGATGTCGCCTATCACATGGTCAGCGCCGACACCGACCGGTTGGCCGAGGTCGAGTCCAAGACCTTTGTCTTCGCGCATTTCTCGCCAGCTTTCGAGGCGATGCACCGCCAAGTTACCCCGACGCTGGCGGATTCTCCGGTTTCCGTCGGGCAAAGCGCCTCGGTGGTGTCTTTGCTTCAGGCAATGGGCGGCGCGGGTTATGTGCTTGAGAACGCAGCCAAAGACCTTGTGGCAACGGGGCGATTCCGGCTGGTTGCCGACGCGCCGGTGCTGCGGCAGCCGGTCTATGCGGCGATGCACCTGTCTCACCGCATCAGCCCGCTGCACCACCGGTTGCGCCGGATCTTGCGCCGCAGGCTTGCGGGCAAGGATCGCGGCGTCACACCAGAGTCTGCACCCGATACCCCGGCGCATGGGCAAGACGCACAGCCGTAATCGGGGCTTCGGCGGTCCATGTCGTGCGCTCGGTGATGAACAGGGCCGCCCCTTCGGCCACACCCAGAACCGCCGCCTCGCGCGGGGTTGCCCCTGCGGCGGAAAAGGCAATATCGCCCAAGGCATAGGCCACATGCGCCACCAGCCATTCATTCGCGCTGACGGTTGCGAAATCGGGCAAAGGCGCGGGCAGGACCAACGGGTTCAGCCAGCGGGTTTCAAACACAAAGGGCTGACCATCGGCCAGATGCAGGGTTTCCAGATAGATCATGCGCTGCTCTGGTCCCAGTCCAAGCCGCGAGGCGACAGGCACGGGCGGCACGGCTTCTGCCTGTGAAAGCAGGCGAAAGCTGTGCCGCTGACCGCGGGCCTCGACCTCTTGGCGGATCACCGGAATATCCAGAGTGGCCTTGCGAACCGGCAACGCCGCAACCCGCGTTCCGGCCTTGCGACGCCGCTCCAGCACCCCCGCCACCGCCAGTTCCCGCAATGCGCGGTTCACGGTGGCACGGGCGACGCCGAATTCTGTCGCCAGTTCTTCTTCGGTCGGGATCATCGCCCCCGGCGGCCAGTCGCGCACGCGGATGCGGCGCAGCACCTCGGCGCGGATGTCCTCCCAGCCGCCAATGCCGACACCCGCTCTCATAGCGCCGCCCGCAACCGTGCCAGCACCGCACGGTAACGCGCCGTAATGGCACCCCGCGCGGCATGATGCCCACCCGTCACGATATGCCGCCCCGCCGACCAGACCTCGGACACCATGCGGTCATCACCTGCAAAAATGAAGGTATCCAGAATCATGTCGCCGGTGCTGGGTTCCAGATCGGGGCCAGAGCAATCCAGCGCCATCAGATCGGCCCAATTCCCCACTGCAATCGCGCCACCCTGACGCCCCCCTGCCAGCGCACCGCCTTCGCACGCGCCCTCATACAGCACCCGCCCGGTTGATCGGTCAGGATCGGCCAGCATCGCCCGCCCCTTACCCGCCAACCGCTGCGAATATTCCAGCAGGCGCAACTCTTCCGACAGGCTGATCCGCACATTGCTGTCCGATCCCACCCCGAACCGCCCACCTGCCGCGCGATACCGCACACCGTCAAAGATGCCATCGCCCAGATTCGCCTCGGTGATCGGGCAAAGCCCCGCAATCGCGCCCGATTTCGCCATCCCTTCCGTCTCGAACGGCTCCATTTGCGTGGCGTGGATCAGGCACCAGCGGCTGTCCATATCCACATTTTCCAACAGCCATTGCACAGGCCGCGCACCGGTTGCGCCCTGCACCTCGACCACTTCGGCCACCTGTTCGGCGACGTGAATATGGATCGGCGTCGCGGGCGACAGCGCCGCAGCCAGTCGCAGCCCTTCCGCACTCGCCGCCCGCAGCGAATGCGGGGCCACGCCCAGCACGGTATCGGCAGGCAAAGCCTTCAGCGCCGCCGCAGCCCCCTCCCACAGCCGCGCAAAACGTTCAGGATCATTGCCAAAGCGCAACTGCCCCGTCGTCAGCGCCCGCCCGTCGCAGCCGCCGCGTTCGTAAAGCACCGGCAGATGCGTCAGGCCAAGGCCGGTCTCTGCCGCCGCCGCCGCGATCCGCGCCGACATCTCGGCCAGATCATCGTAAACCGCGCCGCCAACCCCGTGATGCAGATAATGAAACTCGGCCACAGCGGCATAGCCCGCCTCGGCCATCTCCAGCATCACCATCGCCGCAATCGCCTGCACATCCTCGGGCGTCAGCCGGTCCAGAAAGCGATACATCAGCGTCCTCCACGTCCAGAAACTGTCCTGACCCACACCCCGCGCCTCGGTCATCCCCGCCATCGCGCGTTGAAACGCGTGAGAGTGCAGGTTGACCATCGCGGGGAGCAGGCAATCAACGGATTGCGCCATACCCGCCCCCGGCATCCCGGTTTCCACCTGCACAATCCGCCCGCCCGACACCGTCACCCGAACATCGCGCGCCCAGCCATCGGGCAGAAGGGCGGTCTTGGCATGGATCACAGTCATCATCGCCTCACTTGACTCGGTTAATATGTGCAGACATAATAACCTCAAGCGCAGACATAAGGCAAGCCAAATGGCGATTCTTCTGACCGATGCAACTTTGGCGACGATGGTGGGCGGCTATGGGCTGATCCCCGACGGGGCCGTTGCCATGGATGAAACCGGCATCCTCTGGGCGGGGGCGCAGGCCGATCTGCCAAGCCAATACGCCAGCCTGCCGCGCCATTCCGCCAAGGGCCGCCTAGTTACTCCCGCGCTGATCGATTGCCACAGCCATATCGTCTTTGGCGGCCACCGCGCCGCCGAGTTCGAAATGCGCCTGAACGGTGCCAGTTATGAAGAGGTGGCCCGCGCTGGCGGCGGCATCCTGTCAACCGTCACCGCCACCCGCGCCGCATCCGAAGACGATCTGCTGACCGCCGCCCTGTCGCGCGCCGACCAGATCATCGCGGGCGGGGCTGCCACCATCGAGATCAAATCCGGCTATGGCCTGACCCTTGCTGACGAGCTGAAAATGCTCCGCGTCGCCCGCGCGGTTGGCCGTGCGCGCCCTGTGCATGTGGTGACGACCCATCTTGCCGCCCACGCCATCCCGCCCGAGTATAAAGGCCGCGCCGATGCCTATATCGACGAGGTGGCAATCCCCTCGCTGCACGCGGCCCATGCCGAAGGCTTGGTCGATGCGGTAGACGCCTTTTGCGAAGGCATCGCGTTTTCCCCCACCCAAGTGGAACGGCTGTTCTTGGCGGCCCAAGCCCTTGGCCTGCCCGTCAAACTCCACGCCGAGCAACTTTCCGACCTGAAAGGCGCCGCCTTGGCCGCCCGTTTCAACGCGCTGTCCGCCGACCACCTTGAATACCTCGCGCAAGACGGGATTGAAGCCATGGCTGCCTCTGGCACCGTCGCCGTTATCCTGCCGGGGGCCTTCTACACCTTGCGCGAAACGCAAATGCCCCCCATCGCGGCCCTGCGTTCGGCAGGTGTTGCGATGGCGCTGGCCACCGATTGCAACCCCGGTTCCTCGCCGATCACCTCGCTGACCCTGGCGATGAACATGGCCTGCACCCTGTTCCGCATGACCCCGCTTGAGGCTCTGCAAGGCACCACCACCCATGCCGCCCGTGCGCTTGGCCTGCCCGATCGCGGCAGCATCGCCGCCGGACAGCGCGCCGATCTGTGCCTCTGGGACGCCCAGCACCCCGCCGAGCTTTCCTATCGCATCGGTGCCACCCAACTTCATTCCCGCATCTTCGGAGGCCAAATTGTCGCCTGAAATCCTCACCCCCGCCTCCACCCCGCTGGCCCAGTTGGAACGCATCTGGCGGCAAGAACTGCCCAGCGCGCTGCACCCTTCGGCCCGCGCAGGAGTCGAGGCCGCCGCCGCCCAGATCGCCGCCGCCGCCGCAGGCGATGTGGCGGTTTACGGTGTGAACACCGGCTTTGGCAAACTCGCCAGCCTCAAGATCGCCCCGCAAGATACCGCAAAGCTTCAGGAAAACCTGATCCTGTCACATTGCTGCGGTGTGGGCGATGCCATGCCCCGCGCCACCGCCCGCCTGATGATGACACTGAAACTGCTGTCGCTGGGGCGCGGGGCTTCAGGTGTGCGTTGGGACATCATCGCGCTGATCCAAGATATGCTCGCCAAAGGCGTAACACCCGTGATCCCCGCCCAAGGCTCGGTTGGCGCATCGGGCGATCTGGCCCCCCTTGCCCATATGACTGCCGCGATGATCGGCCACGGTCAGGCCGAATATCGCGGTGAAATCCTGCCGGGGGCCGAGGCGCTTGCCGCCGCTGGCCTCAACCCCGTGGTCCTTGGCCCGAAAGAAGGTCTTGCCCTGATCAATGGCACGCAATTCTCGACGGCCTACGCGCTGGCGGGCCTGTTCGATGCTTGGCGCGCCGCACAATCGGCGCTGGTCACCTCAGCCATGTCCACCGACGCGATCATGGGCTCCACCGCCCCCCTGCACCCCGAAATCCACTCCCTGCGCGGCCATGCTGGCCAGATCGAGGCAGCCGCCACCCTGCGCGCCCTGCTTGACGGCTCGGTCATCCGCGAAAGCCACCGCGAGGGGGATACCCGCGTGCAAGACCCCTATTGCATCCGCTGCCAACCGCAGGTGACGGGTGCCGCGATGGATGTGCTTCGCATGGCCGCCCGCACGCTTGAGATTGAATCCAACGCAGCCACCGACAACCCGCTGGTACTGACCTCGGACGGCAGCATTGTCTCGGGCGGCAACTTCCACGCCGAACCGGTGGGCTTTGCCGCCGATATGATAGCGCTGGCGATTTCAGAGATCGGCGCCATCGCCCAGCGCCGCGTGGCGCTGATGGTCGATCCGGTGCTGTCCTTCGATCTGCCTGCCTTCCTGACCCCGCGCCCCGGCCTGAACTCGGGCCTGATGATCGCCGAAGTCACCACCGCCGCGCTGATGTCCGAGAACAAACACCTCGCCCACCCCACGGTGATCGACAGCACCCCCACCTCGGCCAATCAGGAAGATCACGTCTCGATGGCCGCCCACGGCGCGCGTCGCCTTGAACGGATGAACCAGAATCTCGCGGTGATCTTGGGCGTCGAGGCGATCTGTGCCGCTCAAGGCATTGATTTCCGAGCGCCTTTGCCCACATCCGCCCCGCTGCAATCGGTCGTGGCCCGCCTGCGCCAAGACGTCGCCACCTTGGGCGATGACCGCTATATGGCCCCCGACCTCGCCGCCGCCGCAAACATTGTCGCCACAGGCGCGCTCACAACAGCGGCCACCATCCCCCTCCCCATCCTCTTCGCATAAATATCCCACGGGGGAAGCCTGTGTTTTCCAACGGAAAACGCAGGCGCGGGGGTGTGAACCCCCCGCCCTCCGCCAGGAAAAGGCGCATCATGTCCACCCTGCCCCTGTCCGGCCTGCGTATCCTTGATCTGACCCGCGTGATGGCGGGGCCGTTCTGCACCGCCCTTCTGGCCGATCTCGGGGCCGAAGTGATCAAGCTGGAGCCGCCTGCGGGCGACGATTACCGCCATATCGGCCCCTTCCTGCACGGGGAATCCGCGCTGTTCACCTTGATGAACCGGGGCAAGCAGTCGATCATGCTCGACCTGAAAGATCCCGCCGCCGTCGCCACCGCCCGCGCGATTGCGCTGCACTGTGATGTGGTGGTGGAAAACTTCCGTCCCGGTGTGGCCGCGCGCCTTGGCCTTGGGCCAGAGTTGCGCGACGAAAAGCCAAGTCTGATCTACGCCTCGATCTCCGGTTTCGGCCAGTCCGGCCCCGCCGCCCACCTGCCCGCCTATGATCTGGTGGCCCAAGCCATGTCCGGCCTGATGGCAGCCACGGGCGAGGAAGGCGGCCAACCGCTGAAAGTGGGCGAAAGCTATGGAGATCTGATGGCGGGGCTTTACGCAAGCTGGGCAATCCTCGCGGCGGTCAACAAGCGCCATGTGACTGGCGAAGGATCGACCCTTGATGTCGCCATGTTCGATGCGCTATTTTCCCTGCTGCCCACCAGCCATGCCGTGCAGTTCTACGCGAACCGCAGCCCCCAACGCGTCGGCAACCGCCACCCGCTTTCGACCCCCTTCGGCTGTTTCGCCACCGCAGACGGCCAAGCGGTAATCGCCGTGCTTGGCGACCGGCAATGGTCGCAGCTTTGCACCCTGATCGGGCAACCCCAAGCCGCCACCGACCCGCGTTTCACCACCGACGAAGCCCGCACCACCTATGAGCCCCTTGTCAAAGCCATGATTGAGGCGTGGTCGCGCAGCCTTCCCACCGATCAGGTTGTGGCGGCGCTGTCAGCCGCAGGCATCCCCACCGCCCCAATCCAAACCCTTGAACAGGCGGCCAATTCCGATCACGCCATCGCGCGCGGTTTGGTGTCAGACCTGCCCCATGCCACCCGTGGCCATGCGAAAACCATCGGTCAGCCCGTGCGCTTTGACGGGATCAAACCCATCGCCCCCCGCTCTGCCCCCGCCCTTGGCGCAGACGGCCCCGCCATCCTTGCAAGACTGGGGATCACCCATGACTGACCTTTTCCACATGCTGACAGACGAGGAACGCGCCTTCCTCGACATGCTGCACACCTTCTGCGCCCGCGAGATCGCCCCGAAAGCCGCCGAGACGGATGAGACCGGCCTTTTCGTCCATGCCCAGATCAGGGCCTTGGCCCAAACCGGCATCATGGGGGCCAACCTGCACGCGCCCTATGGTGCAGGCATATCCGCCCAAGCCCTTCTGCGCGCTGTGGAAATCGTGGCGGGGGCTTGCGGGTCCACCGTCTCGGCGCTGACCGCACACTACCTTGCCACCGACAGCCTGTTGCTGGGCGGCACCGACGCCCTGCGCGACAAATACCTGCCCGACGCCGCCGAAGGCAAAACCCTTGGCGCCTTTGCGCTGACCGAACCCAATGCCGGTTCCGACCCCGCCGACATGAAAACCCGGGCCACCCGTGAGGGTGACGGATACCGGATAAAGGGCCGCAAATGCTTTATCTCGAACGGCGGCGTGGCGGATTTCCTGATCGTCTACGCCGTCACCGACCCCACAGCGGCGCACAAGGGCATCTCGGCCTTTGTGGTCGATAAAGGCACCCCCGGCCTGACCCCCGGCCGGATCGAGAAAACCATGGGCCTGAAAGGCGGCCATGTGTGGGAGTTGGACCTCGACCTTTACGTGCCGCAGGAAAACCGCCTTGGCCCCGAAGGCACCGGTTTCCGCACCGCGATGAAAGTACTGGACAACGGCAGGCTGGAGGTCGCCGCCATGTGCATCGGCATCGCCCAACAAGCCCTTGATCTGGCAACCGAATGGACCAAGACCCGCATCATCGGCGGCGAACCCCTTGCCACCCGCCAAGGCATCCGCTGGCAACTGGCCGACATGGCAACCGACTTGCAAGCCGCCCGCCTTCTGGCGCTTGAGGCCGCACGCAAACGCCAGAACGGCGAACGCTTCAGCCAAGCCGCAAGCATGGCCAAACTCTACGCCAGCGAAATGGCCCACCGCGTCACCGATGGCGCGCTGCAACTCCATGGCGGCTATGGCTATACCCGCGACTTCCCCCTTGAACGCCTGTCCCGCGATTGCCGCATCATGCGGATCTACGAAGGCTCTTCCGAAATCCAGCGCAACATCATCGCTGCCCATCATCTTCACTGAGGTCATCATGAACACACGCCACAACACCCGCGACATCTTCCCCGCCACCGGCACCGAGATCACCGCCAAAAGCTGGCTGACCGAAGCGCCCATGCGGATGCTGATGAACAACCTGCACCCCGACGTGGCCGAAAACCCGCATGAGTTGGTAGTTTACGGCGGCATCGGCCGTGCGGCGCGGACATGGGAGGATTTCGACATGATCGTCGCCACCCTGAAAACCCTGAACGACGACGAAACCCTGCTGGTGCAATCGGGCAAGCCGGTGGGCGTGTTCCGCACCCACAAGGACGCCCCGCGCGTGCTGATCGCCAACTCGAACCTCGTGCCGCATTGGGCAACTTGGGACCATTTCAACGAGTTGGATAAGAAGGGTCTGGCGATGTATGGCCAGATGACCGCAGGCTCGTGGATCTACATCGGCACCCAAGGCATCGTGCAGGGCACCTATGAAACGTTTGCCGAGGCAGGCCGCCAGCACTACGGCGGCAGCCTGACCGGCAAATGGATTCTGACCGGCGGTCTTGGCGGCATGGGCGGCGCGCAACCCTTGGCGGCAGTGATGGCCGGAGCCTGCTGCCTTGCCGTGGAATGCGATGAAACCCGGATCGATTTCCGCATCCGCACCAGATACTTGGACGCCAAAGCCAAGACTCTGGACGAAGCCCTTGCCCTGATCGACCAGTGGACGGCAGCGGGCGAGGCGAAATCGGTGGGCCTTCTGGGCAACGCCGCCGACATCTTCCCCGAACTGGTGGCCCGCATGAAGGCGGGCGGCCATCGCCCCGATATCGTCACCGACCAGACCTCGGCCCATGATCCGCTGCACGGCTATCTGCCGCAAGGCTGGGGCGTGGCCGAATGGCGCGCGAAACAGGAATCTGATCCCAAAGCTGTGGAAAAAGCCGCCCGCGCCAGCATGCGCACCCATGTCGCGGCCATGGTCGATTTCTGGAACGCAGGCGTGCCGACACTGGATTACGGCAACAACATCCGACAGGTGGCACAAGATGAAGGGCTGGAAAACGCCTTCGCCTTCCCCGGTTTCGTGCCCGCCTATATCCGCCCATTGTTCTGCCGTGGCATCGGCCCCTTCCGCTGGGCGGCGCTGTCGGGGGATCCGGCGGATATCCACGCCACCGACGCCGCGATGAAAAAGTTGTTCCCCGAGAACAAGCACCTGCACCGCTGGCTTGACATGGCCGCCGACCGCATCGCCTTCCAAGGCCTGCCCGCCCGCATCTGCTGGATCGGCCTTGGCGACCGCCACAAGGCGGGGCTGATGTTCAACGAGATGGTCCGCTCGGGCGAGTTGAAGGCCCCCGTGGTGATCGGGCGCGATCACCTTGATTCAGGCTCGGTCGCCTCGCCCAACCGCGAGACGGAAGCCATGAAAGACGGCTCGGATGCCGTCTCCGACTGGCCGCTGCTGAACGCCCTGCTGAACACCGCCTCGGGGGCCACTTGGGTCAGCCTGCATCACGGCGGTGGGGTGGGGATGGGCTTCAGCCAACACTCCGGCATGGTGATCTGTGCGGATGGCACCGACGACGCCGCCCGCCGCATCCACAACGTGCTGTGGAACGATCCGGCCACGGGTGTGATGCGCCACGCCGACGCAGGCTATGACATCGCGCTGGACTGCGCCCGCGAACACGGGCTGAACCTGCCCGCCATCCTGAAACCCTAAGCCCCTCCCGCTTCCCCCGATCCTCTTCGCAAAAATATCCCACGGGGGAAGCGGCCCAAAGGCCGCGCGGGGGTGTGAAACCCCCGCTCCTCCGCCCGCCAAAGGACCAGACAGATGCATTACGCCCCCGGCAAAGACCCCTGCCCGCTGCCCTTCAGCCCGTTCAAGGCCTGCACCGTGCCGCGCCCGATCGGCTGGCTTTCGACCATCTCGACCAAAGGCGTCGTCAACCTTGCCCCCTACAGCCAGTGGCAGAACCTGACCTTCGATCCGCCGATGGTGATGTTTGCCGCCAACCAATACGCCGATGGACGCCGCAAACACACGGTGGTCAACGCCGAGGAGACCGGCTGGTTCGTGTGGAACATGTGTACCTATGATCTGCGCGAGGCGATGAACATCACCGCGATGGAATGGCCCGAAGGCACGGATGAATTCGAGAAAGCCGGTGTCACCAAAGCTCCTTGCATCGACGCCCCCGCCCCGCGCGTGGCCGAAAGCCCGGCGCATTTCGAATGCAAATACCTGTCCACCCACCGGTTGCGCGGCAACTCGGGGCATGGCTGGGTGGATGTCGTCTACGGCGAGGTTGTGCGTATCCACGTCAAGGACGATGCCCTGACTGCGCAGGGCAAGCTGAACTACGCCGCGATCCGGCCGCTCGCCCGCATGGGGTATTACGATTACACCAGCGTCACCGAGACCTTCGAGATGCGTATCCCCGGTGCCACAGGCTCTGCCGCCGACGGGCTGGAAGGCAAAGCCTGATCTTGCAGAATCAGGGTAGGGTGCGTGGTCTCCACGCACCTTCCCTTGTCCTGACTACCCCAGAACGCGCGGGTTCTTCGCCTGCGGCCCTTCCACCCAGATCGGGTTCGACCAAGCCCGCTTGCCCGCCGCGTCAATCACCGCGACGCGCACCCAAGGCGAGTTGTTCAGCCGTGCCAGCGGCACTTCGGTGCGTGTCATGGAATGACCATGCACGCCCTTGGCCCCGGTGCCGTGGCCGATTGCCACCACCGACACCACGGCCGAGCTTTCGACCACCACCTTGTCGCCCTCGATCCGCACATCGCGCAACTCCGGCCCCTGGCTGGAGTAGAAATGCCCCGCCTTCAGCGCCGCCAGCAACGCCTCGGGCGAGTTCTCTTCCGCCTTCACCATCACCCAGCCGCCGAAGTGATCCGGCTCGGAAAAATGCGCGTCATCGGTGGCGATCATGGTCAGGCGGCGGCCTTCGGTCAGCAGAAGGTCCGCAATGGCAAAGCCATCGGGGCGGTCGCAGCCGGTGTCGCAGCCGGTGTTATAGACCTCGACCGCATGGGCGGCCGTGATGCTGCGCGCATCGGCCAAGGTCAGGCCCGACCATTGCGGATGGGCAATCGCCACGAAAGCCCCCGCCGCCACAGCCCGCGCGGCGATCTCTGGCCCCGTCTCCTGCCCTGCCACCGGCACAAAGCTGGGGCTGTTCGAAGGCGCGAAATCGGCAGGCAGGCCCACCGCCAGAATATGCCACAACTCGCCATTCGCCATCGCCCCCGAGTGCAGTTCCGCCCCCAGAATCGTGGTGAACCCATCCCCCCGCATCGGCACGGTATCGACAATCGGATAGCCCCACAGCCCGACGAAATGATCTGTCAGCGCCAGAAAATCATAGCCCTCGGCCTTATAGCGGCGGCACACTTCTTCCGGCGACAGCACCCCGTCCGATCGCGTCGAGTGGGTGTGGATATTGCCGCGCCAGAAGCGGCCTTTGGCGGTAAAGGCGGGGTCACGTTGTGTCATATCATCCTCCATCGGGTAGGCGCAGATTAGCCATCGGCACGCCAAGGTCCAGCGCCTGCGCGCCCCCTCGCCGCGCGACGCAGCGCATGTTAATGTGACCTGCGTATGACAATGGGTGTGCAGATGTCTGAGGATGTATTGGACGGAGAATTCAATCAGGCCAGTGCCACGGTGGCCACGGATATGGCCGAAAACGCCGTCGCTGCGGCCGAATTTCTCAAGGCGCTCTCGCATGAGGGGCGGCTGATGATTCTGTGCCATCTGGTGTCCGGCGAAAAGACCGTCACCGCGCTTGAGGATCTTTTGGGCGCACGTCAGGCCGCAGTCAGCCAGCAACTGGCCCGCCTGCGCGCCGATGGGCTGGTCACGGCGCGGCGCGATGGCAAGGCGATCCACTATTCGATCCGCGACCCCAAGGCGGCGGCCATCGTCAAGGTGGTGCATGACCTGTTCTGCGCCACCACCTGCTGATCAGCCGCGCCCGATATAGGGCATGTCGCGCGCCATGATCGTCATGAACGGCACGTTCACATCCAGCGGCAACCCCGCCATGTGCAGCACCGCATCGGCCACATGCGCCACATCCATCACCGGCTCGACCCGCACCTCGCCATTGGCTTGCGGCACGCCTTGGGTGAACTTGGCGGCCATATCGGTCAGCGCATTGCCAATATCGATCTGACCACAGGCGATGTTGAAGGCCCGCCCGTCCAGCCCCAGCGTCCGTGTCAGCCCTGTCACCGCATGTTTCGACATCGTGTAAGGCACCGAACCGGGGCGCGGCACATGCGCCGAGATCGAGCCGTTGTTGATGATCCGCCCACCCTGCGGCGACTGGTGGCGCATAATGCCAAAGGCCGCCCGCGCGCAGAGAAACATGCCGGTGATGTTGGCGCTGTTCACCGCCAGCCACTCTGCCACCGGAATCTCGTCAATCGGGGCGGAGGGGGCCGATTGGCCTGCGTTGTTGAACAGCACATCCAGCCGCCCCCACGCTGCCTTTACCGCTGCAAAGGCCGCCTCGACCTGATCGGCGTCACCCACATCCGCCGTCAGGATCAACGCCCGCGCATCGCCCGCCGCCGCTTCCTCCAGCCGTTCCCGCCTGCGCCCCAACAGAGCCACCCGCCAGCCCTGCGCCAGAAAGGCCCGCGCCGTGGCACGGCCAATGCCTGATCCTGCACCGGTCACAAGGATGGTCTTGAAGCTATCAGTCATCGGAGCGGTCCTTTTCGTCTGCCGCTGCCATGAATTGCAGAGCCGTCCCGCCTTGGCAAAAGGAAAGCGCAGATCATCCGGTCCCTGCGAATTTTCTTTCCCGCAGACCGCCCTGCCAGAAAGATTGCTCTCTTTTCCAAAACTGCTTTAGAATTCCCCAAAGCCACGCCACAGATTATCACGATAAATGCAATCGAGATAAATTCACCCCCCGCATTTCACCGCAAAAGGAACCAGACATGGCCCAGAAACCCGAGACGCTTGCCCTGCACGCAGGCTACCGCGCCGATCCTGCCACGGGGTCGGTGGCAGTTCCAATCTATCAGACCACGTCCTACCAGTTCCGCGATACGGCCCACGCCTCGGCCCTGTTTGCGCTGCAAGAGCTGGGCAATATCTACACCCGCCTTGGCAATCCCACCACCGATGTGCTGGAAAAGCGGGTAACCGCGCTTGAGGGCGGTGTGGCGGCGCTGGCAGTGGCCTCGGGTCAGGCAGCCTCGGCCTATTCGGTGCAGAATCTGGCCAAGGTGGGCGACAATATCGTGTCCTCGACCAATCTTTATGGCGGCACCTGGAACCTTTTTGCCAATACCTTCAAGGATCAGGGCATCGAAGTCCGCTTTGTCGATCCGACCGACCCCGAGGCTTTTGCCCGCGCCACCGATGACCGCACCCGCGCCTATTACGCCGAAACCCTGCCCAACCCCAAGCTTGAGGTCTTTCCGATTGCCGAAGTTGCAGCCATCGGCCGCGCGCGGGGCATCCCGCTGATCATCGACAATACCGCAGCGCCCCTGCTGGTGCGGCCCTTCGATCACGGCGCGGCAGTGGTGGTCTATTCCTCGACCAAATATCTGGGCGGACATGGCACCTCGATTGGCGGCATCATCGTGGATGGCGGCAATTTCGACTGGGCGGGCCATCCCGATCGCCAGCCCGCGCTGAATACCCCCGACCCCAGCTATCATGGCGCAATCTGGGTCGAAGCGACCGCCGCCCTTGGCCCTGTCGCCTATATCATCAAGGCCCGCACCACGCTGCTGCGTGATCTGGGGGCGGCGATTTCGCCCTTCAACGCCTTCCTGACGCTGCAAGGCATCGAAACCCTGCCGCTGCGGATCGAACGCCACAGCCAGAACGCTGCAGCCGTAGCGGCCTTTCTGAAAACCCGCCCCGATGTTTCGGCGGTGATCCACCCCAGCCTGCAAAACGGCCTCGCAGCCGAGCGCGCCGCGAAATACATGCGCGGCGGCTACGGCGGCCTTGTCGGCTTTGAGTTGAAAGCCGGAACCGACGCGGGCCGCAAATTCATCGACTCACTGCAATTGGTCTACCACGTCGCCAATATCGGCGATGCCCGCACGCTGGCGATCCACCCGGCCTCGACCACCCATTCGCAGCTATCCCCCGAAGATCAGGTCAAAACCGGCGTCACCGGCGGCTATGTCCGCCTGTCCATCGGCATCGAACATATCGACGACATCCTCGCCGATATCACCCAAGCCCTCGACGCCGCCCGCTGAATGGAAATGGCCAGAGCGGGATAACCGCTCTGGCCTCGTTGTATTCTTTAGCGAAGGATGGACGGAGCTGTGCAGGGCAACACTGAGCGAAGCAATTACATTGAAGAAATGAATAGGCAGCATGCCATAGCTGCTCACGAGCGTAGCGATCAAAGCCTTACAGATGCACGAAAGGCTGCCATCGACGCTGCCACGACAGCAATCCGATCATTGATTCTTGTAAACGGTGGTGCCGTGGTCGCGCTTCTGACATTTACGGGTGCCATTGAAACTGGTGAAAACGGCGGCACAGTCTCATTAGGCGCACTTGCAGCGCCGATTTGGTGGTTCGCAATCGGTGTCGGACTATCAGCTACGGCGGCCATATGGGCGTACTTCGTCAACGTGCTGGACTTGGAAATTCTCGCATCAGTTGAACACGTCTGGCAGCACCCGTACATTCAACAAAAGAAAATTTCCAAGTCGCTCAGGATTGCCAGAGCCTTCTTTATGTGGTCGGGGCTTTGTCTAGCCTTGTCGTCACTGTTTGCCTTTTTCTCAGGCGTGTACACAGTTACGAACGCAATCTCGGGCCTTGGTATATGATGGTGCCCCCAGCAGGACTTGAACCCGCGACCCCCTGATTACAAATCAGGTGCTCTACCAGCTGAGCTATAGAGGCAACGCACCCCAAATAGCCCTTCAGGATCGGGCTGGCAAGAGCGTGCTAGCGGTTGGCCCGCGCCAAAAGTGCAACGGCGGCCAGACCCATCGCCACCACGACCAAGGCGGCGGGCGAGGCTTCGCCAAGATGCTCAAGGCTGACCAGCTCGTAAACCCGTGTGGACAGGGTGTTGAAGTTGAACGGGCGCAGCAGCAAGGTGGCGGGCAGTTCCTTGACGCAATCCACGAACACCACCAGCAGGGCCGTGGCCACCGATCCACGCATCAGCGGCAGGTAAACCGCGCGCAGGGTGCCACCCGCAGAACGCCCCAAAGATCGCGCCGCCAGCGGCAAGGACGGCGAAATCCGCCCGAATGAGCTGTCCAGCGCGCCTTGGGCGATGCCGAAAAACCGCACCACATAGGCCAGAACAATCGCCGCCGCTGTCCCCGTGATCAGCAGCCCCGGATCATGCCCCGTCACCGCCAGCACCAGATCGGCCAGCCGGTGATCCAGCGCCGCCAGCGGGATCAGCAACCCCACCGCCAGCACCGCCCCCGGTGCGGCATAGCCCAGCGTCGTGACCGGCAGCACCACCCGCGCCATGCCCCGCCCCGCCAGCCGCACGCCGTAAACCAGAAACAACGCCGCCCCCACCGTGATCAGCGCGGCACTCCCCCCCACCAGCACCGTGTTCAGCGTGGCCTCTGCCAGACCCGGCGCAAGCCACACCGTCGGCTGCGCCAACGCATGCCCCGCCATCACCCCTACCGGCAGCACGAAACCAACGGCCACCGGCACAAGACACAGCCCGGTCGCAATCCACGCCCATATCCCATGCAAAGGCTGCGCCTGCACCGGACGCGAAGCCCGCGAGGGCCGGTGAAAGCGGGCATTGCGGCGGCTTAACCGCTCGATCGTCACAAGGATCAGGATCAGCGTCAGGATCACCCCCGCAATCTGCGCCGCCCCGCCGGCGTTGTTTCCGCTCAACCAAGTCGAGAACACGCCCGTCGTCAGGGTCTGCACGCCGAAATACTGGGTGGTGCCGAAATCGGCCACCGTCTCCATCAACGCCAGCGCCACGCCCGCCGCAATGGCAGGGCGCGCCAAGGGCAGGCCCAGCCGACGGAACACCCCGACCGGCCCCTGCCCCAGCGCGCGCGCCACCTCATAGGTGCCGCCCGACTGCTCGCGGAACGCCGCGCGCGACAAAAGATAGACATAAGGATACAGCGCCGCCGACAGCACCAGCACCGCCGCCCATGTGCTGCGGATTTCCGGGAACCAGTAATCCCGCGAATCCTTGAACCCGAAGGCAAGCCGCAACGCGATCTGCACCGGACCCGCATAATCCAGAAAATCGACCAAGGCATAGGCTCCGACATAGGCCGGTATCGCCAGCGGAAACAGCAGCGCATAATCCAGCACGCGGCTGCCCGGAAAGCGGAACATCACCACCAGCCACGCAGCCCCCGTCCCCACCGCCGCAGTCAGCACCCCCACCCCCGCCATCAGGATCAGCGTCGTCGCCATATAGCGCGGCAAGACCGTGGACAGCAGATGCGGCCAGATATTCTCGGACGGATGCAGCGCGATCCACACCACCGCCAGCATCGGCGCCAGAACCGCCGCCGCAATCAGCACCGCACCAACCGACCAAAAATCGGGCCAATAGCGTCCGCGACGGCGGGATGCCTTGGGTATCTGACTGTTTTTCTTGGTCATCATGGCGGCGGGATTACAGGAAAGCGGTTTCCCTGTCCAGAAAAGCGATTATAGTCGGCGCAAACTATCAAAAGATGAAACAGGCCAGACCCTTCATGCGGATTGTCTATCACCTCGGGGCGCATTTCACCGATGAAGAGCGGCTGCTGAAATGCCTTCTGAAGAACCGCGACGTTCTGGCCCAGCATGACATCGTGGTGCCGGCGCCAAAACGCTACCGCGCCCTGCTGCGCGAAACCGCGATTGCGCTGAAAGGTCAGGCTGCCACCCGCGACAATCAGGCGCTTATCCTTGAACAGATCATGGAGGAAGACCACGCCGACCGGCTGATCCTGTCCTGGGACAGCTTTTTGTCTCTGCCGCCTTGGGTGCTGAAAGACACGCTCTATCCGGCAGCGGGCGAACGTGTGCGCGCCTTTTCGCAGATTTTCCCCGAAATCGAGGCCGAATTTCATCTGGCCATCCGCAATCCGGCGACGTTCCTGCCCGCGCTTTATGACAAACAGCGCCAGAAACCCTATCAGGACTTCCTTGCGGGGGCCGATCCTTTCGATCTGCGCTGGTCAGATGTGGTGGAACGGATTCTCGACAGCAACCCCGACGCTCCGCTGACGATCTGGTGCGACGAGGACACCCCGCTGATCTGGCCCGAAGTGCTGCAAGCCGTCGCGGGCCTGCCCGATGGTGTCCGGCTGGACGGCGAGGATGACCTGCTGTTGTCGCTGATGTCGACCGACGGCATGACCCGCCTGCGCGCCTATCTGGAAAGCCACCCGCCCGCCACCGTGCTGCAACGGCGAAAGATCGTCTCGGCCTTTCTGGACAAATTCGCGCTGCCAGACCGGATCGACATGCAGATCGATATGCCGGGCTGGACCGAAGACAGCGTGGCCGAACTCAGCCATCTCTACGAAGAAGACGTGGCCCGCATCGCGCAGATGGCCGAAGTCACCTTCCTCGCCCCCTGAAACCCGCTTCCGCAACGGGTTTCATCTTGGCGCAAATACTCCGGGGGGTGGACCGCTCTGGCGGTCCAAAGGGGGGCTGGCCCCCCTTTTCTTCCTTACTGCATGCCCAAAGCGGCCTTGTACATATCCATGATCGCCTCTTCCTCGGCGATTTCATCCGGCTTGCGCTTCCGCAGCGCGATGACTTTCCGCATGACCTTGGTGTCATAGCCACGGCCCTTGGCCTCGGCAAACAGCTCTTTCTCCTGCTCGCCAATGTCTTTCTTCTCGGCGGCCAGTTGCTCGGCGCGCTCGATGAACTGGCGCAGTTCGTCTGCGGTGACGGAATAGGTGTCGGTCGGATCGCTCATCGGGCTTGTCCTTATGCCTGCAAGGTTCCCTGCTTCCTATCGCGGTCTGGGGGGCGCGCGCAAGCGTTCGCCCCCCCCGTCCCCAAGCGCGCGCCCTTGCGAATTGCGCGCGCTCCCGCTAGGCGAAAGGCGCACAGTCAAAGGGGGCGCAGTATGGAATATCTGATCTGGATCGGGGCAGCCCTTGCCGCCATCGGCATCATCGGTCTGGTCTGGTGCATTTTGCAGGCCGTTGCCGCCAAGCGCGCGGGCCTTCAGGGCGAGGCAATGACCGCCGCCCTGCGCCGTGTTGTCGTCCTGAACATGGCGGCATTGGCCGTGTCCGGTCTTGGGCTGATGCTGGTCGTGGTCGGCGTGATCCTGTCCTAATCGCGATTCAGGTCAGCAAAATCACGGCCCTCCGCAATCAGATCATCCAGCAGAGCTGCGGGGGTGAAAAGCTGTGGCGCGCGGTCTTTGTGCTGTCGTAGAACCGCCCGCAGCACCATCAGGCCGCGCCGGTCGGCCTGAAACATCGGCCCGCCCTGCCAGCGCGGCAGCAGCCCCGAAGCCATAGCCACCGCATCAATATCCCCCGGACGCAGCGCCACGCCCTCGGCCAACAGCTTTGCCCCCTGATTTGCCAAAGCCGCCAGACAGAGCGGCACAACCTCGCGCGCTTCGGCAGGCGGTTGGGTCTGTCTGCGTGGCACACCAAGGCCAAACCCTGACAGCGCCGCCGCAATCGCCGCACGCGCAACGCCCTGTGCCTCCAGCCACGCGATTACCGCCGAAAGCGTTGCGCGCAGACGCCGCTCGATCGGCCCGCCCGGTCTGGTCAGCACCACCCGCCAGCCCAGCCTCTGCCCGACTGAAAGCGCCAAAGTCTGCAGCGACTGCGCCGCGCCAGAGCGGAGTGCCAGTTCGGCCAGCCCCTGCTGCGGATTGGGCGGCGTCAGCACCGCATCGGCAATGCCCCCCAATGCCACCACCGGCGGACAAGGCACGTCCTGCGGCCAAGCCCCCGCTTCGGGCGCGCCAAGCAGCAGATCGGCCCCCGCCGCAGCTTCGGGCGACAAAACCGGCCGCAACCGCGCCCAATCTGCATCACGCGCCTCGACGGAAAGCCGCCCTTCGGCCACCCCAAGCTCTTGCGCAGCCGCGATCTTTTCAACCGCCTGCACAAGACGGTCCCGCATCGGCTCAATCAGCGTCACCCGAAGCCCTGCGCCCAAAGCCGCCCGCGCCAGTTCGACCGAACCGGCGCTCGCCCCCCAGATCGCCACATGGGACAAAGGCACGGGGGCAAATGTCGGCGGCAAAGCCACCGCCCGCCGTTCCACCTGAGCGGCATGATGCAACGCTTGGGCTTCCGGCGTGGCGGCCAGATCCTCAAAGGCCACCTGCTCCATTGCAAGCCCTTGATCATAGGGCAAAAGCGCGGCCGCCTCGATACAATCCACAATCCGCGCCGGTGCAGGCAACGCGCCTGCAAGACCGGCCCTTGCCCGCCTTATGCTTTCCTGAAACACCAAGGCATCCCGCATCCCCTCGCGGCGCAGCCCTGCACGCAAACCCGACCAACTGCCTTGCGCCAAGCGATCCGCCGCCGTAACGGCGGCATCGATCAGCTTGTCTTCGACCACATGATCCAGGATGCCCAAAGCCAGCGCTTCTGCCGCGCTGATGCGCGCCCCGCCCAGCATCATGCGCAAGGCCTGCTCTGCCCCGATCAGTCGCGGCAGTCGCTGGGTTGCGCCCGCATGGGGCAGTATCCCCAGCCTGACCTCGGGCAAAGCCACCGAGGCGCGCGCCAAGGCGATCCGGAAATGCGCCGCCAAAGCCAGCTCCAATCCGCCGCCCAAGGCATCGCCCTGAATCGCGGCAACAACCGGCTTCGGGAAATTCTCGATCCGCAGACAAAGGCCCGCCAGATCCGGCCCCTGCCGCTGCGCGCGCGCACTGGCATACTCGACACCCGCCGAAAAATGCGCGCCCGTGCCGGTCAGCACCACCGCATGAATGTCAGCAGACACAACCGCAAAGTCCAGCCCCGTGGCCAATCCGGCGCAGATCTCTTGCGTCAGCGCATTTTCAGGCGGAGCGTCAAGCCGTAGCACCAGCACAGCGCCGCGCACTTCTTGCCGCACCAACCCTGATCCCATGCTACCGTCCTGCACCGCTGGCGCACCCCGCGTCTTGCTGTCGGTATTAAGCAAGACCAGCGGCCGCAAGGCAATGCCGGGCAGCAATGGCGCGCGGATCAGACCGGCATATTGTCGAAATCGGCCTCAACCTCGGCCTCGTGGCGCAGGGTTTCGGCGGGGTCATGCTCTGCCGCGCCCGGAATGAGTTTGGACAACGCCTGCATTTCCACCAAAAGCACGGTCAGACCCACCGCCTGCCCCGCGATTGCCGCCGCCGTCATGTCCTGCGCCAGATGCGCCAAGCTGTTGGTCTGCGTTGTCATCCTGATCTCCTTTTACGCTGCACAATTGCGGCAGAACGGGGTGTAGGGCAGCACATCCAGCCGCTCATCGCCGATTTCGGCCCCGCATTTCGCGCAAAAGCCGTATTCGCCCGCACTGATGCGCTGCAGCGCAGCCTTGATCTGGCGGATTTCCAACTGGCCGGAAACGCCCATGCCTTCAAGCACTTCGTCGCCTTCCCGCTCTGTCGCAAGTTCTTCCCAATCCTGGGTCTGATGCGAATCCAGCTCGGCTTCGATACCAACCAAGCGGCTTTCCAGATCGGCCAGCCGCGTTTCAAGCTGAAGCTTGCGGGTGTGGATGGATGTCATGGCTCTCTCCTTGTTGCCTGTATGACTAGCCTATCGCAAAAGGTTGCACCTTGACCCATATCAAGACAAGAGCCGGCCATATATATTCAAACGTTGAAATATGTTGTAAGCCCCCCTATCTGCGCTAAACTATGCCCAACAACAGGAGGCAGCCCATGCACCCCGCCGTTCACGCCTTTTTTGACGAAGCCACCAACACCATCACCTATCTGGTGCGCGAACCTCAGGGCCGCGCCTGCGCCGTCATCGATTCCGTGCTGGATTTCGACTATGCCTCGGGGCGCACGGATACGCGTTCGGCTGATGCGGTGATTGCGTTTATTCGCGACCATGATCTTGATCTGAAATGGGTTTTGGAAACGCATGTCCATGCCGATCATCTGTCCGCCGCCCCCTATATCCAAGAGGCATTGGGCGGCAAGATCGGCATTGGGGAACGCATCACCGTGGTGCAGGAAACCTTTGGCAAAGTGTTCAACGAAGGCACCCGCTTTGCCCGCGATGGCAGCCAGTTCGATCAGTTGTTCGCCGAGGGCGACAGCCTGATGATCGGGCAAATGCGCGCCGATGTGATGCATACCCCCGGCCATACCCCCGCCTGTCTGACTTATGTGATCGGCGACGCGGCCTTTGTCGGCGACACGCTGTTCATGCCCGATTTCGGCACCGCGCGCTGCGATTTTCCGGGGGGGTCCGCGGATGTCATGTATGAGTCGGTGCAGCGCATCCTGTCGCTGCCCGATGCCACCCGCATTTTCGTCGGCCATGACTACAAGGCACCGGGACGCGAGGATTATGCTTGGGAATCCACCGTGGGCGAGCAGCGGGCGAAGAATATCCATATCGGCGCGGGGCGTGCGAAAGAGGATTTCGTCTCTTTGCGGCAGAAACGCGATGCCACCCTTGCGATGCCCCGCCTGATTGTGCCTTCTTTGCAGGTCAATATGCGCGCGGGCCAAATGCCCGAGCCGGAAGACAACGGGCAGGTTTACCTCAAGGTTCCCATCAACGGACTTTGACGCAAAGAAGGGGGCGCGATGCAGATCGACTGGGTATGGGGCTTTGTCGGCGGGGTGCTGATTGGTCTGGCGGGATCGGTGTTCTTGCTGATGAATGGCCGGATCATGGGGATTTCCGGCATTGTCGGCGGTCTTGTCGATCGCACAGGTCTGTCTAACTGGACCGAGCGTGTGGCCTTTATCATCGGCACCATTGCCGTTCCCGCCGCTTTTGCCGGACTTTGGGGGGCTGCAACGCATCTGACGACAAACTGGGGCGTCATCGTCGCGGGGGGGCTGTTGGTGGGGGTCGGCACGCGACTGGCACAGGGCTGCACCTCGGGCCACGGGGTTTGCGGCATTTCGCGTCTGTCCTTGCGCGGGATTGTGGCGACGGTGTTTTACATCGTGGCGGGCGGCATCACCATTGCGGTGCTGCGCCATGTGCTGGGGGTGATCTAGATGCAGCGCAATTTCTTTGCCCTGCTGTCGGGCGGCATTTTCGGGCTTGGCCTGCTGATTTCGGGCATGGTTGACACGCTGAAGGTGCAAGGCTGGCTGGATGTCTTTGGCAATTGGGACCCGACGCTGGCCTTTGTGATGGGCGGGGCGATCCTGCCCATGGCCGTGGCATGGCAGGTGGCGGCGCGGCGCAAGCGGTCGGTGCTGGGCTATGCCTTCCCCGAAGCCCCCAAGCGTGAGGTCGGTCCCAATCTGGTGATCGGATCGGTGCTGTTCGGGATGGGCTGGGCCTTGGCCGGACTTTGCCCCGGACCTGCCATCGCCTCGATCAGCTTTGGCGGGACGGGCGGTCTGGTCTTTCTTCTGGCGATGCTGGCGGGTATGTTGATCGCACCCGCCGTGCGCGCCCGAATTGACGGCACCACCGCCCCCGTTGAAAGCCCGAGGACAAAGATGGACATTCGCGCCCTGACCCCGACCTATGCGGTTTCGCCGCAGATCATGCTGGAGGACCTGCCCGCGATCAAGGCCGCCGGTTTCACCACTGTCATCGACAACCGGCCCGATGCTGAAATTCCGGCCTCTTTGCATGCGGCGCATATGCGCGCAGCGGCCGAGGCGCTGGGACTTGAATTTGTTGAAAATCAGGTAATTAGCGGCGGATTGACGGCTGAGAATGTCGAAAAGCAGGCGGCGACGCTGGCGGCGGCCAAAGGTCCGGTCTTTGCCTATTGCGCCTCTGGCAACCGCTGTTCCATCGTCTGGGCGCTGGTGAATGCGGGCAAACGCCCGACGGACGAGTTGATCAACGTGCCAGCCCAATATGGCTATAACCTTGAGCATCTGCGCGCCCAGATCGAGGCCCGCGCCAAGGGCTGACGCCTTCATGCCGATTGTCGCAGCGGTTCCGGCATCGGCGCCGGAACCGCTGCGACGGTTTCTTGCGGGCTTGGGCGGCTGACCGCCGCGGCGAGGGTCAGCCGGATTGCCCGCATGCCGCGATTCTGGCCCAGCTTGCCTTCGGCCACCGCCCGCCCGTCCAGACCTTCAAAGGTAATCCGGTCGATGCCTGCGCGCGGCAGCACCATCACCTCGCCAATCTGCAAATCCATCAGGCGCGACAGCGGCAGCGACATCCGCGCCACAACCGCTTGCAGCACGCAATCCGCAGCCGCAACCTGTAGCGCCAACGCCTCGGAAAAGCCCGGAAGGCTGCTGTCCTCAACGATGGTGCGATGGTGCGGCATCACCCCGCGTCCTTCGGCGGGCAGCGCCAGAATCACCGCACCCGTCCGCGCGCCCTGGCCCAGGGCCACCTCGGCATTCAGCACCCGATAGCTGGTATCTTCCAGCAGCAGACCCAAGGGCCGTGCATCCTCCAGAAAGGAGGCAAAGCGAAAGCCGCCCGCCCAGACCAGATCGGCCTCTTGTGCCAAGGCGGATTCAAGCCCCGCAAGGGCGGAATCGATCATCCCCGCCACCATCGCGGCATCGGTGCGCGTGGGTTTGCGCGACGCAATCGGCCCCGTCCCCACCCGCCCGATGGTCTGCGCCTCAATCATGCCGGCCAGAACGGGGGCGGAAATCAGCAACAGACCCAATCCTTCGGACGGGCCATCCAGCACCAGAATCAGCCCGCGTTCGGGCGGCAGTTCCAGCAATTCGGCCAAAGACCGCTTTTCCATCACCAAGGACGCGATATCCAACGGCAGTTTCAACTCGTCCCGCGCGGCCCGAGCCAAAGCCAGCCGCCAGCCGCGATCCGCCCCCGGCCCGCCATCAGCCACCTCGGCCCGCGCCGCCAAGATCTTGCGCCGTATCACATTCTCAACCAAAGCTTCTGCCACGTTACGCCCCCGAACCGGACCCATTGGCCCCAGTTAAAGCGCAATCCGCTAACAAAGCCTTTACGCCGCCTGCTTTTCCAACCGCAGCGGCACCGTCACCCGAAACGCTGCACCGCGCTGTCCGGGCAGATAGCTGACCGTGCCGCCCAGATTGGCCATCACCTCGCGGCAGATCGCCAGTCCCAGACCCGCGCCCCCCGCCCGCGTCTGATCGGTAAGCCGCGCAAATTTCTCGAAAATCAGGCCCTGCGCGTCTTTGGCGATGCCCGTGCCGTTGTCGATGAAATCCACCACAACCCGCCCGCCCTTTTGCCGCACCGCAATCTTCAGCACCGGCTGGGCCGCATCGCAATATTTGCGCGCATTCGAGATCAGGTTGATGAAAACCTGCACCAGACGGTCGGCATCGGTGCGAAGGAAAATCTCTTCGGCGGCGAAATCGCGTTGGATATCAAAGGACCGCTCGGGCCGCGTCTGCCCCGCCGCCGCCAGCGCGTGATCAATCATCTGGCCCAGATTGGCCAGCCCAAGGTTCAACTGCACCGTGCCGTTTTCCAGCACCGACAGGTCCAGCAGATCATCCAGCAACCGCGTCAGGCGCACGGCTTCGGTGTGGATGATGCGGCCATAATCGGCCACCATCGCAGGCGGCAGATCGCCTTCGGTCAAAATCTCGGAAAAGGCGCGGATCGAGGTCATGGGCGTGCGGAGTTCGTGGCTGATCTGCGACAGGAAGGCATCCTTCTGCACCGAAAGCTGCGTCAGCTTTTCGTTCACCTCGCGCAACTGGCGGGCAGTGCGGGAAAGTTCTTCCTGCTGCTCTTCCAGCCGCGCCGAATATTCCATGATCTGCGCGGTTTCATTGGCCACCGCCATCAGGTCTTCGACCGTCACGGTCGCATCGCCGAAAAGCTGGCTGATCATGGCATGGGCCGTGGCCGCGCCGACCGAGCCTGCCAAGCGCCGCTCCAGCCCCGCCAGAAAACTTGGGGTCATATCGGGCAGATAACCTGCCTTGCCTTGGGCGCGGGCCTCGGCCTCGAAAAACGACAGCGCCTCTTCGCCCAAAATCCGCTGCGCCATATTCAAAAGCGCCTCGGGTTCGGCCTTGCCATGGGTCCAGCCCAGCCGTTCGGCCTGCGCCTCAGAATCAAAGGCATTCACAAAGGCCGCGCCCTGAATGCGTTCCACCGGATCGGGGAAGGACAGGATGGAACCGGCACAAAACGCCGCCGTGTTCAGCGCCAAAGACCAGAAGATCGAATGCACCAGCGGGTCCATCGCTTCGGTGCCGAACAGGGCCTGCGGGCGCAACCATGCAAGCCCGAACGGGCCTTCGGCAAACACCTGCGCCGAGATCACCCCCCCCTCGCCGAACGAGGGCAGAAACAGCGTATAGGCCCAGACCACAAAGCCGATCACCAGCCCCGCCCCCGCGCCCGTCTTGGTCGCCCCCCGCCAGAAAATCCCGCCCAACAGCGCAGGCAAGACCTGTGCCATCCCCGCAAAGGCAATCAGCCCGATCGCCGCAAGCGCCGTTGACCCGCCCGACAGCCGGAAATAGGCGAAGCCCAGCGCCAGCACCCCCATGATCGACAGCCGCCGCGCCAGCAACACCGCGCGGCGCAAATCCCCCGACAGCGTTGCCTTGGGCCGCAGCCACAGCCACGCGGGCATCAGGATATGGTTCGACAGCATCGTGGCCAGCGCGATGGTCTCCACGATCACCATCGAGGTGGCGCTGGAAAACCCGCCCAGAAAGGCCAGCATCGCCAGCGCGCCCTGCCCCTCGGCCAAGGGCAGCGTCAGCACCAGCATGTCGGGATTGGTGTCGGCGGGCATCCGTTCAAGCCCGATCACGGCAATGGGCAGGATGAACAGGCTCATCAGGAACAGATAGAGCGGAAAGGCCCATGAGGCGCGGGCCAGATGCCGCTCGTCGACATTCTCGACCACCAGCACCTGAAACATCCGGGGCAGGCTGATCACCGCCGCCGCCGACAGAAAAATCAGCCCCACCCAGCGACCGGGCTGGATCACCCAATGGCTGTCGGAATAGCTCTGGATGCGCGCGATAATCGCGGCAGGCCCGCCCGCCAGCCCCCAGACCACGAACATCCCCACCGCAATCAGTGCCACCAGCTTGACCACCGCCTCAACCGCGATAGCAGTGACAATGCCGTGGTGCTGCTCTTTGGCGTCCAGATTGCGGGTGCCGAACAGAATGGTGAACAGCGCCAGCCCCGCCGCCACCCAAACGGCGGTCGCATCGCGGTTCGGCAGCGCCCAGCCCTCGGGCGTTTCCGAGGCAAACACCCCGAACGACAGCGTAACAGATTGTAGTTGCAGCGCGATATAGGGCGTTGCCGCCACCACCGCGATCACCGTCACCACCACGCCCAGCAGGTTCGACTTGCCGTAACGGCTTGAAATCAGATCGGCAATCGAGGTGACCCGCTGTTGCCGCCCGATCCGCACCAGCTTCCGCAGCACCCACCACCAACCGACAAAGATCAGCGTCGGTCCCAGATAGATCGTCAGAAACTCAAGCCCTGACCGCGCCGCGTAACCCACAGCGCCGTAAAACGTCCAAGCCGTGCAATAGATCGACAGCGACAGCGTATAGACCAAGGGCGAGCGCAAAAACCCCAGCATCCCGCGCGACGCCCGCCGTTCCGCCAGAAAGGCCACGCCAAACAGCGCCGCCACATAGGTCAGACAGGCCAGCACAAGGATATTAAAGGGCATCAGTCATCGCCCCCTTCATCGCGTTCGGCCTCGGACCCGCCAAGCCCCGGTGCCAGCAGCGCCGCCACCGCAATCAATCCGGCCCAGACCACAAAGATATAAACCACATCCCGCCCCGGTCCCTCCGGCCTTTGCCACAGCATCGGCAAAATCAGCAGAAAGAATCCCAGCAGCGGCAACAATCGCGCCGCATCGCGCAACCGCCTTTTGCGATAGACCGCACGGGCCAGAAACAACGGCGCGCGCAACCGCCGCATCTCAGGCGCCCAAAAGCGCGCGCACGGTGGCGCGCATCTCGGCATTGGCGAAGGGCTTGGACATAAAGGCAGAAACCCCTGCACGCTCGGCCGCCTCGCGGTCGCGGCCCTGCCCCTTGGCCGTCAGCATCAGCACCGGCACGGCCACGGTCACAGGGTCCGCCCGCAGCGCCGACAGGATTTCCAGCCCGCTCATCCCCGGCAGCATCAGATCAAGGATCACCAGATCGGGCAGCGCCCGCGCCACCGCCGCCACCGCGGCATGACCATCGGCCAGCACCTCGACCTCGCAGCCGTCACGGGTCAGCAAAAAGCGGATCGCCTCGGCGATATTGACCTCATCCTCAATCAAAAGCACCCGACCCGCCATCCGCACCTCCACCCCAGCCGCAACTATCAAGACAAAACCGGCCCCTGTCAAAGGTCACGCCGTCAGGATCGACGGCTCGCGCCGCGCCGGACATTGCAGGCGCTGACAGACCCGACAGGTCGACCCCACCGCCAAAGCCTCGCCCGTGCGGGCATGGTCGGGCAAGATCAACATCGCCGCCTCGCGCAACTCCGGCCCGCGAAACCCGCCCGGAAAGCGCAACCGGCAAAACGCCCGCACCAGAAACCGCCGCCCCTGCGGCCCTGCGGTTTCGATCACCGTCTCGATAGGCCGCATCGGCTGCCCCAGCGCCGCAAACAACGGCCACAGCGGACAGGCCGCCCCAAAGCGCGGCAAGGCAAAGCCCGCCACCGGCTTGCGAAAGGTCAATGTGCCAGAGGCATCACAGACCACCAGCCCCACCTCGGCCTGCGGGCGCAGCGCAATCCGCCGGAATGCCGCCAACTCGTCCACCCCGAACCGCGCCGCAAGCCGCGCCGGGTCCGGCCCGATCTCGTCCAGCGCCTGCGCGAAGGCCTGATCCGGCAATGCCGCCGCATCCGCCCGCATCACCGCCGCCAGATCGCGCGCCATCGCCCGCGCCGCGCCCGAGGCCAGACCCGCCCCGTCATCTAGAACCCGCCAATCCGCCGCCGCGAGCCAAGCCTCGACTTCCTCTTGCGGCGAGGCGATGCCCTGCTCATCCGCCTGCCCCGCCGTGTCAAGATAGCTGACCAAAGCCTCGGCCCCCAGCGCCAGCCTTTCGCTGTCCTGATGCAGGTTGCGGTGGAACCGCGCGCGCCATTCCGGCTCTATGTCCTCGGTATCGGCCAAAATCGCCGCCGTGGATCGCACCGACGAGACCGCCGACAATACCTCATGCAAGGATGCCGACAGATGAGGATCATGGCTCATGCGGTCGTTCATCGCCTCCAGCGCGCGCTGCAACCCCGCCGCGCGCTGTTGCAGCGACGTCACCACCCCCGCCCAGCCCGGATAGCGGCCCGCGAAATCCTCGATCCGGTCCACCTCGGCCCCCGGCACCTCTGCCGCAGCCGCCCGCAACCCCTCCAGAACCGCGCCGCCTACACCTTCCTGAAACATCGCCACCGGCTGACCCAAAGCCTGCGCCAGTTGCTCCAGCAGGTTTTCGGAAATCCGCCGCCGGTTATGCTCGATCAGGTTCAGATAGCTGGCCGAAATCCCCGCAGTTGCCGCCAGATCCGCCTGCCGCAGCCCCAAAGCCACCCGCCGCTCCCGCAACCTGCTGCCTGTCAGCGCCGAAACCGGCATGAACACCCCCCGCATTTGTAAAGAAATTTACACGCCAATCCCCAAGGCACAACCCCCCGATCCTCTTCGCTCAAATATCCTCAGGGGGTGAGCGCATAGCGCGAGGGGGCGCGAGCGCCCCCTGCCACCCAAGCAAAAGGCGCGCCCGGTTGCCCGAACGCGCCCCTTACACTTAAGCCAAACCGCTTATTGCAGCGCTTTGTCGGTGATCTGGTGCGTCCACGCACCCGCCGGTTCCGCAGTGATAACCGGATCAGAACCACCCGACATCAGCGCCGCCACCGTGCGCTTGTAGTCGTCTTCGACCAAAGCCCCGTTCGACCCTGCGGTCAGCTTGGCAATCTCGCCCATCATGCGGGTCTGATGCTCGATCGTCTGCGCGCCGGTCGCGTCGTTTTCGATCACGATCGCCGCGGCCTCATCAACATTGGCCTCGGCATATTTCCAGCCCTTCATCGAGGCCCGCACAAAGCGCACCATCTTGTCCTCAAACGCCGGATCGGCCAGCTTGTCTTCCATCACATAAAGACCGTCTTCCAGCGTGGCGACGCCTTCGTCTTCATATTTGAACACCACCAGATCTTCGGGCGCTACACCCGCATCGATCACCTGCCAGTATTCGTTATAGGTCATGGTCGACACACAGGCCGCCTGCTTTTGCAGCAGCGGATCGACGTTGAAGCCCTGCTTCAGCACCGTCACACCACCGGCCGAACCGTCCGTCGCCAGACCCAGCTTGTTCATCCAGTTCAGGAACGGATATTCGTTGCCGCCAAACCAGACGCCCAGCGTCTTGTCGGCGAAATCGGTGGGTGCTGCCACACCGGATTCCTTCAGGCAGGTCAGCATCATGCCCGAGGATTTGAACGGCTGTGCGATGTTGACCAGCGCCAGACCCTTCTCGCGCGCAGCCAAGGCCGAGGGCATCCAGTCGATCACCACATCCGCGCCGCCACCGGCGATCACCTGGGTCGGGGCCACATCAGGGCCGCCGGGAAGGATGGTCACATTCAGACCCTCTTCCTCATAGAAGCCTTTCGCCGCCGCCACATAATAGCCCGCGAACTGCGCCTGTGTGACCCATTTCAGTTGCAGCGTCACATCGTCCGCAGCCTGCGCCCCTGTTGCCATCGCAGCAAACAGCGCGCCGGTAAGAAGTTTCTTCATTGGTCAACCTCCAAGTTGATACCCGTTTTCGGGCCGTTTCAGTTTCTTTGTGACGGGTGCCAGAAGGTCACCCGCTTTTCGATCAGCGCGACCACCCCGTAAAAGGCCGATCCCGCCAAAGCCGCCACCGCAATCTCGGACCAAACCATGTCAAGGCCAAGCCGCCCGACCTCGGCCGTGATCCGAAATCCCATGCCCACGATAGGGCTGCCGAAAAATTCGGCAACAATCGCGCCGATCAGCGCCAGCGTTGTCGCAATTTTCAGCCCGTTGAAGATAAAGGGCATCGCCGCAGGCAGCCGCAGCTTGAACAGCGTCTGCCAATAGCTTGCCGAATAGGTCGCCATAAGATCACGCTGCATGCTGTCCGATGCCGCCAGCCCCGACACCGTGTTCACCAGCACCGGAAAGAACACCATCACCACCACGACCGCCGCTTTCGACTGCCAGTCAAAACCGAACCACATCACCAGAATGGGTGCTATGCCGACAATGGGCAGCGCGGCCACAAAATTCCCAACCGGCAGCAAACCCCGCTGCAAGAACGGCGATCGGTCAATCGCAATCGCCGTCAGAAACGCCGCACCGCAGCCGATCACATAGCCCGACAGAGCGCCCTTGATGAAGGTCTGCCGGAAATCCGCCCATAGCGTCGGCAGCTCCGTCACCAGCCGCGCGCCAATCGCCGACGGCGGCGGCAAGATCACCCCCGGCACCGCCAGCCCGCGCACGATACCTTCCCAGACCACCAGCAGCGTGATCCCGAAAATAGCCGGCACCACCAGCCGCCCCGCGCGGCTCCGCACCAGCCCGGAATGGGACAGCCGCACATTCAGCGCCCAAGCCGCCGCCCAGAATAGAAGCGCGAAGAAAAGCCAGCTCATCGCGCCATCCCCATCCGCCGCAGGGTGCGCCGCTCAACCGCGCCCACCACCGCCACCAAAGCCGCCGCCACCAGTGCGGCGGCAAACAGCGCCGCCCAGATCTGCACGGTCTGCCCGTAATAAGACCCGCTCAACAACCGCGCGCCCAATCCCGCCACCGCCCCCGTCGGCAATTCACCCACAATCGCGCCCACCAAAGACGCCGCAATCCCTACCTTCAGCGAGGTGAACAGATAGGGCATCGAGGACGGCAACCGCAGCTTCCAGAACGTCTGCCCTTGGCTCGCGCTATAGGTGGACAGCAAATCCAACTGCATCTGGTCAGGCGACCGCAGCCCTTTCACCATCCCCACCAGCACCGGAAAGAACGACAAAAACGCCGATATGATCGCCTTGGGGATCAACCCCTGAATCCCCATCGAGTTCATCACCACAATGATCATCGGCGCAATCGCCAGAATGGGAATGGTCTGACTGGCAATCGCCCAAGGCATCACGCTTAGATCCATCGCCTTGTTATGTATGATCCCCACAGCCAGCAAAACGCCCAGCGTGGTCCCCATCACAAAGCCCAAAAGCGTGGCCGAGATCGTCACCCAGCCATGATAGACCAGCGATTTCTTCGACGTCACCGCCATCCCGAAGGTCGATTTCGCAAGTTCCACCACCACCTGATGCGGCGTCGGCAGCACTGGACGATCCTGATTCATCGTCAGCCCCACCAACGCCCCAAATCCCGGCGCAGGCTCTCCTGCCCTCTCGGCTTGGTCATAGACCCAAGCCTTGTTCAACTGCACCGCTGCTGCATACCACAGCACCACAATCACCAGCACCACCGTCAGAACGGGCAGAATGCGGTTCATGCCTTTGCCTCCGGCCATGCGATCATCAGAACCGCCACCACACCCAAAGCCATCCCCGCCAGTTGCAGACTCGTCGGCCTTTCACCAAAGACCACCACGGCCATCGCGGTAATGGCAACAAGCTGGAACACCACCGACAGCGCAATCGCCACGCCCAGCCCGTTGCCGCGCATCACCTGCACCATCAGCGTATTGCCCAGACAGAACAGCGCCAGCGCACCCACCAGCACCCAAATCCCCCCCTGCAGCGCATAGGTCTTCAGCGCCGCATTGGCCGCGACAAACACGGCGGTCGAAGCGGCAAGCCATGCAAAAAGAACGCCGCTCATCCCCGCCTCCCCTGTGGGACAGCGTGACCACGGATGCACCACGGAAACACTACAGAAAAACCACGGGCGTTACTCATCGGAATGCCCCGCCCGCAGCCCTTCGCGCACGCGGTGCGAAATTTCGATAAAAGCGGCGGAATCGCGGATATCCAGCGGGCGTTCCTTCGGCAAAGGGCTGTCGATCACATCAGTAATCCGGCCCGGACGGGGCGACATCACCACGATTTTCGTCGACAAATAAACCGCCTCGGGGATGGAATGTGTAACGAATCCAATGGTTTTCCCCGTGCGCGCCCAAAGCTTCAGCACTTCTTCGTTCAGCCGGTCGCGCACAATCTCATCCAGCGCGCCAAAGGGTTCGTCCATCAGAAGAATATCGGCATCAAAGGCCAGTGCGCGGGCAATGCTGGCGCGTTGCTGCATGCCCCCCGACAACTGCCAAGGGAATTTCTTGCCAAAGCCGGAAAGCTCTACCAGATCAAGCACTTGCGCGATCCGCTCCTCCTGCTCCGCCTTGGAAAACCCCATGATCTCCAACGGAAGCCGGATATTCCCCGCAATCGTCCTCCAAGGATAAAGCCCCGCCGCCTGAAACACATACCCATAGGCCCGCTTGCGTCGCGCCTCGTCCGGGGTCATGCCGTTGACGGTCAAAACCCCGCCTGTAGGATGCTCCAAGGCTGCAATCGCCCGCAGGAAAGTCGTTTTACCGCAACCACTTGGCCCGATAAAGCTGACAAAATCCCCCTTGTTGATCGTCAGGTTCACATCCTTCAGCGCATGCACCGGCCCGTCATTGGTCTGGAAAACCAGATTCAAATCGCGCGCGACAATCACCGGCTCGGCCATGCCTTGAGTATCCTTCATCATACACCCGTCGCAGGCACGCCGGACCGCAGCACAGGACGCGGAGAGGTTACATCTTTCCAAGCACTTAGCGCACGGTTCACCGCAGGCCGCGCCTCACGCGCCACGAATTTCCCGTGGCCTTCGCGAGTCTTGATCGCGCCATCCTCCACCGAAACCACGCCGCGCGACAGCGTGTAACGCGGCATGCCCTTCACCGTCTTACCCTCGAACACATTGTAATCAATCGATGATTGCTGGCTGCCTGCCGAAATCACCTTGGTTTTTTCAGGGTCCCAGACCACCAGATCGGCATCCGCCCCCACCAGAACCGCGCCCTTTTGCGGGTAACAGTTCAGGATTTTCGCGATATTCGTGCTGGTCACGGCGACAAATTCATTCGGCGTTAACCGGCCGGTGTTAACACCATAGGTCCAAAGCATCGGCATCCGGTCCTCCAGCCCCCCCGTTCCATTCGGGATTTTCGCAAAGTTGCCGACGCCAAAACGTTTCTGCTCGGTGGTAAAGGCGCAATGATCGGTCGCCACCACCGAAAGACTACCCGATTGCAGGCCCGCCCATAGGCTGTCCTGATGCGATTTGTTACGGAAGGGCGGCGACATCACCCGCCGCGCGGCATGGTCCCAATCGGGATGGAAATATTCGCTTTCGTCCAGCGTCAGGTGCTGGATCAAAGGCTCGCCCCAGACGCGCTTGCCCTGGTTGCGCGCGCGGCGGATCGCCTCGTGGCTGTCCTCGCAGCTTGTATGCACCACATACAGCGGCACGCCCGCCATGTCGGCGATCATGATGGCGCGGTTCGTGGCCTCACCTTCCACCTGCGGCGGGCGGGAATAAGCGTGGGCCTCGGGGCCTGTATTGCCCTCGGCCAGCAGTTTCGCGGTCAGTTCAGCAACCACATCGCCATTCTCGGCATGAACCATTGCCAAACCGCCCAAGTCACCAACCCGTTTAAAAGATTGATACATTTCATCATCGTTGACCATCAACGCGCCCTTGTAGGCCATGAAATGCTTGAAGGATGTCATGCCGGCCTTGACCGAGGCTTCCATATCCTCCCACACCTTCTGCCCCCACCATGTGATCGCCATGTGGTAGGAATAGTCGCAATTGGCGCGGGTGGATTTGTTGTGCCACATCTGGGCTGCATCCATCAGCCCCTGCCCCTGCCCCGGCAAAACGAAGTCGACAACCATCGTAGTGCCGCCCGCAAGCGCCGCCCGCGTTCCGGATTCAAAATCGTCCGCAGAATATGTCCCCATGAACGGCATTTCCAGATGCGTATGCGGATCAATCCCGCCGGGCATCACATAGCAACCCGTGGCGTCCAGCTCGCGGTCCCCCGCAAGGCCATGCCCGATCTCGACAATCCTGCCCTGATCCACCAGCACATCCGCCTTATAGGTCAGATCCGCCGTCACGATGGTGCCGTTCTTGATCACAGTGGTCATAGGCTAAGGCTCCCTGCTTTCATCTGTTCATAAATATCCCACGGGGGAGCCTGTGTTTTTGCAAAAAACACAGGCGCGGGGGTGTGAAACCCCCGCCGCGCTGTCAGCCGGTAACGACCGCCGTCTCCAACACCGCATGAAACAACACATCCGTCCCCGCCGCTGCCCATTCGGGGCTGATTTCCTCTGCCTCGTTATGGCTTAGCCCCCCCACGCAAGGACACATCACCATCACCGTCGGCGCCACGCGGTTGATCCAGCAGGCGTCGTGGCCTGCGCCCGAGATGATGTCCATGTGGCTGTAGCCTAGCCGCTCGGCAGCCCCCCGCACGGTTTTCACCAAGGCGGGGTCGAAGGTGACGGGGTCGAAGTGGCCGACATCCTCGATGCCGATGCCAAGGCCAAGCTCGGCGGCGACAGCATGGGCGGCGCGGATGACTTCGGCTTTCATCGCGTCCAGCTTGGCCTGTTCGGGGCTGCGGATATCGACGGTGAAGATCACCTTGCCGGGGATCACATTGCGCGAGTTGGGGAAAACCTTGACCTGCCCCACCGCCCCCACCGCGCCGGGTTGGTGGCTCATGGCGATCTGATGCACACGTTCGGTGATACGCGCCATGCCTAGGCCGGCGTTCACCCGCATGTTCATCGGCGTGCTGCCGGTATGCGCGTCCTTGCCGGTCAGGGTGATTTCAAGCCACCACAGCCCCTGCCCGTGGGTGACAACGCCGATATCCTTGCCCTCGGCCTCAAGAATCGGGCCTTGTTCGATGTGCAACTCGAACATCGCATGCATCTTGCGCGCGCCCACGACCTCATCCCCGACCCAGCCGATGCGGGCCAGTTCCTCGCCGAACTGCTTGCCGTCCAGATCGCGGCGGGCGTAGGCGTAGTCTTGAGTATGGATGCCCGCAAAGACGCCCGAGGCCAGCATGGCGGGGGCAAAGCGTGCGCCTTCCTCATTGGTCCAGTTGGTCAGCACGATCGGGTGGCGGGTCTTGATGTCCAGATCGTTCAGGCGGCGGATCACCTCCAGCCCACCCAAGACCCCCAGCACCCCGTCATAGCGCCCGCCGGTGGGCTGGGTGTCAAGGTGACTGCCCATGTAGACGGGCAAGGCTTCGGGGTCAGTGCCCGCGCGGGTGGCGAACATGTTGCCCATGGTATCGACGCCCATCGTGCAACCGGCGGCCTTGCACCAATTGGCAAAAAGGCGGCGGCCTTCGGCATCGGCATCGGTCAGGGTCTGGCGGTTGTTGCCCCCCGCGATGCCCGGACCGATCTGGGCCATCGCTTGCAGGCTGTCCCAAAGACGTGCGGAATTGATGCGGAGGTTTTCCCCGTGGGCGGCCATCGTCTTCTCCCTGTTGTCGCGGTCTGGAGTCTTGATGCCCCTTGCGACGAATCTTTTTCTGACCGTATGGTCAGGTTCAAGCGCACCATAACCTGACCAAGCGGTCAACAAGAATTTGCAGCCATGACCCAGACCGCCCGCCCTTTGCGCCGCAATGAAATCCGCCAGCAGAATGAAACGCTCATTCTTCAGGCGGCGGAAAAAGTATTCGCGGAAGCAGGCTTTGGCGGGGCGACGATGCAGTTGATCGCGGATGTGGCGGGGCTGCCCAAGGCGAACCTGCATTATTACTTTGCCACGAAAGAGGATCTCTACCGCCGCGTTGTGCAGAATATCTTCGAGATCTGGCTGCATGCGGCGGACAGCATGGATCAGGCGGCGGGTCCAGTCGAAGGGATCGGGGCCTATATCGAGGCCAAGATGGAAATCTCGCGCAGGCATCCGGATGGGTCAAAGGTATGGGCTTCCGAGGTGATGCACGGCGCGCCAGTGATACAGGATTATCTGGAAACCACCCTGCGCGAATGGACCACGGGGCGCGCAGGCCTGATCCAACGCTGGATCGACGAGGGCAAGATGGCCGCCGTGAACCCCGAGCATCTGCTTTATATGCTGTGGGCCACCACCCAGCATTACGCCGACTTCGGCCACCAGATCGAGACGCTGAACGGCGGCGCACCGTTGACGGATCAGCAATGGCGCGCGGCCAAGGACAGTGTGAAGTCGATGATCCTACGCGGGATCGGCGCAGTTTAAGGCGGTGGAGGGGAGGAGAGTCGGGGTGAACCCCGACCTACGCCAAGGCAGCACGTAGGTCGGGGTTTACCCCGACTCCGGTATCGCCAGTTGCCATCGCGGCCTCCGGCGGGGATATTTATACGAAGAGGATCGGGGGAACGGGATGGACATCGAGACATTGGAACTTGAGGCGGCGGAGTTGGTGTTTGACCGCTTTGACGCGGTGACCGCCTGGCATTTGGGCAATGTGCTGTTCGAGGCCGCCTTGGCCGCAGCTATGCCGGTTGTGATCAACATTCGCACGGCGGATCGGACGCTGTTTCATGCCGCTCTGCCCGGATCGGCCGCGCTGAACGATCTTTGGGCGCGGCGCAAAAGCAATGCCGCGCTGTTGTTTCAGGCGGCCTCCTTGCTGATCGGTAGCCGGAACCGCGACAAGGGCGAGACATTGGCCAGACACGGGTTGGATACGGCGGATTATGCCGATGCAGGCGGGGCCGTGCCGATCATGGTGCGCGGGGTTGGCATGGTGGCTGTGGCCACGGTATCGGGGTTGCCGCAGGTCGAGGATCACAAGCTGGTGGTGCGGGGGATCAGGGCGGTGCTGGCGGCGGCTTGAGAGCGGCTATTTCAACTCGATCTCGACAAAGCTCATCGGCGTGTCCGCGCCGTTGATGACGTTGTGTTCAACCCCGAGAGAACGCCGGTAGGCGCTGCCCGCTGGCACCAGCACGTCGCGGGTGCTGCCGTCGGGGTCTTGCAACTGCATATGGCAATCGGTGATTGCGGTGATCACGTAATCCATCCCGTGCCGGTGCCAGCCGGTTTCGGCCCCCGGCACAAAATCGAACCTTTGCACCCGCACACGTTCATCATCGACAAGCAGGGTGGCGGTGCAGGTGGGGCGCATGGGGAACTCCTGTGAAAACGGGATCACCCTAAGCCTTGGGGCGTCCCGGTCAAGCCCGCGCATTTCGGTTTGCATCCTGCCTGTTCTTGCGCCACCCTAGAGCTATGATCCCGCAAAACATGGGCTATTCCCGATGACCAAGCCCCGCACCCGTATTCAGCAGCGCAACTCCACCGCGATCCTTGAGGCCGCGCTTGAGGTGTTTTCGCAGCACGGGTTTCGCGGGGCGACGCTGGACCAGATCGCCGAGGGGGCGGGGCTGTCAAAGCCAAATCTGCTGTATTATTTCCCCTCGAAAGAGGCGGTCCATACCGCGCTGCTCAGCAAGTTGCTGGATACATGGCTGGACCCGCTGCGCGCAATGAACCCTGAGGGTGACCCGCTGACCGAGATCATGGGCTATGTCCGGCGCAAGCTGGAACTATCGCGCGATTTTCCGCGCGAAAGCCGGCTTTTTGCCAATGAAATCCTGCAAGGCGCGCCACGGATGCGCGACGCCATCGCGGGCGATCTGAAAACGCTGGTTGACGAAAAGGCCGTGGTCTTGCTGCGCTGGATGGACGAGGGCCGCATTGCCCGTTTGCATCCGGTGCATCTGATCTTTTCGATCTGGGCGCTGACGCAGCATTATGCCGATTTCGATGTGCAGGTGCGCGCCGTTCTGGGAGAGGGGCATGATCCCTTTGCCGAGGCGCAGGATTTTTTGCAGACCCTGTTCACACGGCTTTTGCGTGCCGAACCGGTCTGAACGGGCAGGCTTGCCGCAAGCGCAGCATGGGCCTATAACTCTGCCTCTGACTGGCAAGCGTTTGAGAGCATGACCCAAACAAGTGAACAGCCCGGCGAGACGCCAAACGGCGCCCCCCCGGCAAGTGCCAACCCACCGAAAAACATAGCAAAACTGATCCTTGGATCGATCGGTGTTGTCTATGGAGACATCGGCACCAGCCCGCTTTATGCGCTGAGGGAATCGCTGCATGCCGCAAGTCGGGACGGTCTGACGCCGGATGACGTCTACGGGGTGATCTCGCTGCTGATATGGACACTGATCATCATCGTGACGATCAAATATGTCCTGCTGATCATGCGCGCGGACAACAGGGGCGAAGGTGGCACGCTGTCACTGGTGGCACTGATCCAGCAGGCGTTGAACAAGCGGCCAGCCTGGCTGTTGGGGATTGGCGTTATCGGCATTTCGCTGTTCTTCGGCGATGCGATCATCACACCCGCGATGTCGGTGCTGTCGGCGGTTGAAGGCCTGTCTCTGGTTGCGCCCAGCTTTGCGCCCTTTGTGGTGCCGGTGACACTGGCGATCATCGTCGGGCTGTTCCTGATGCAGAACCGCGGCACCGAGACCGTTTCGACATTTTTTGGACCGATCATGGTGGTCTGGTTCGTTGCGATGGCGGCCATGGGGCTTTGGCATATCAGCGATGACCTTTCTGTGCTGACCGCGCTCAATCCGGTCCATGCGCTGTACTTCCTTTGGACCAACGGGTTTGCCTCGTTCATCGTGCTTGGCTCGGTGTTTCTGGCTGTGACGGGGGGCGAGGCGCTTTATGCCGACATGGGCCATTTTGGCCGCAAGCCGATCCGCATGGCCTGGGCGATGCTGGTATTTCCGGCTCTGACCCTTTCCTATCTGGGTCAGGGGGCGCTGGTGTTGTCGCATCCCGACACCTCGCACAATCCGTTCTTCCTGATGGCGCCGGGTTGGGCGCTGTTTCCGCTGGTGCTGCTGGCCACGGCCGCCACCGTGATCGCGTCTCAGGCGGTGATCTCGGGTGCATTTTCCATGATGCATCAGGCGGTGCAGATGGGCTTGCTGCCGCGGCTTGAAATCCGCCACACCTCGGAAACCCAACACGGCCAGATCTATCTGCCCAAGGTCAACATGATCCTTGCTGTCGGTGTTCTGATCCTTGTTATGGCCTTTGGATCATCCTCCAACCTTGCCAGCGCCTATGGCATCGCGGTGACGGGCGATATGGTGATCACCTCGGTGCTGGCCTTTGTGCTGTTCTACCGGGCGTGGAAATGGCCGCTCTGGGTGGCCGTGGTGGTGATCGCGCCGATCCTGACCATCGAGATTTTCTTCCTTGCCGCCAACGGACTGAAGGTAATCGACGGCGGCTATGTCCCGATCCTGATGGCCGCCACCATGTCGATGCTGATCTGGACATGGGTGCGCGGCACCAAACATGTGCAGCAAAAGGCGCATGAAACAGCGGTGTCGCTGACCAACCTGATCAAGATGCTGGGAAAATCGCATCCGACCATGGTTCCCGGGACGGCGGTTTTCCTGACGTCCGACCCCGACACAGCCCCCTCGGCGCTGATGCATAACCTGAAGCACAACCATGTGCTGCATCAACAGAATTTCATCGTCACAGTCGGCGTGGCCCCTACGCCCAATGTTCAGGACGCCGATCGTCTGGTGATGGAGCGGCTTTCGGACAACTTCGTGCGGATGCGGCTGCTTTTTGGCTATATGGAGACGCCGAACGTTCCCCGCGCGCTGATTCAGGCGCGTAAGAAGGGCGAGAAGTTCGACATCATGACGACCTCGTTCTTCCTGAATCGCCGCACCTTCCGGTCTTCGCGCAACGCGGGCCTGCCGCTGTGGCAAGAGCGGGTCTTTCTGTCACTGACAAAATCGGCGTCGGATGCGACCAACTTTTACTGCCTGCCCTCGAACCGCGTGGTCGAGATGGGGCAGCAACTGGCGATCTAAAGGGCTGCCATCGCCTCGGCTGCGATCTGGAAAGAGCGCAGCCGTGCAGCGTGGTCGTGGATCATGCCGGTCAGCATGATCTCGTCGGGTTGATAGCGGGCAATCAGGGCGGCAAGTTGGGCTTTGACGGATTCGGGCGACCCCACGGCAGCGCAGGACAGCGCGTGGTCGACCTCCGCTCGCATCCGCGCGGGGATTTCCGACAAATCATGCAGTGGCGCGGGCAGTTTTCCCGGAGCGCCGCTGCGAAGGCGCGCAAAAGCAAGGATCTGGGACGAGCGCAGATAGTCGGCTTCGGCATCGGTCTGCGCCGCACAGACGCCTACCGCCAGCATGAAATAGGGCTGTGACAGCCACTCGGAAGGCCGGAAAGTGGCGCGGTAGGTCTCTATCGCCTCCTCCAGCATAGCGGGTGCAAAATGGCTGGCGAAAGCATAAGGCAGGCCCAGATAGGCCGCCAGCTGCGCGCCATAAAGGCTTGATCCCAGAAGCCAGACCGGAACCTTGGTCCCCTCGCCCGGCACGGCGCGCACGGCGGCATCGGGCCGAGGCGCGCCCAGATAGGTGATCAACTCTACCACATCCTGAGGGAACTGGTCAGACTGCGTCATATTCCGGCGCAGAGCGCGGGCGGTCGCCATGTCGGTTCCGGGCGCGCGCCCCAACCCAAGATCGATCCGGTCCGGGTAAAGCGTGGCCAAGGTGCCGAACTGCTCGGCAATGACCAAAGGCGCGTGATTGGGCAGCATGATCCCGCCCGACCCCACCCGAATGGTTTTGGTACCGCCCGCAACATGGCCGATCACCACGGCTGTGGCCGCCGAAGCAATCCCCGGCATGCCGTGATGCTCGGCCAGCCAAAAGCGGTGATAGCCCCAGCTTTCGGCATGGCGGGCAAGGTCCAGCGTATTGGCAAGCGCCTGTGCAGCGGTTTGGCCTTCGGGGACGGGCGACAGATCAAGCAGGGAATATTTCATAGGCCCTATCTAAGCCCCCGTAGCGCGGGTTCAAAGGGTTTACCAAAACTTAACCAGTCTCTGGAAAGCTGGCTTGATGCAGATGTTCCGCCCTCCGGTCCCGCATCCGTCATGGTGCAACGCAATCTTCACCGCCAAAGCGGTGGTGAAAGGCGGCGTGATCCGCCGCGCCGTGCGCGATGTGGAACGCGAAATCGGCCGCGATGCCTTTATCCGCGAGGTCGCACGGCGCGGATATCACCTGATCGAAGTGGGCGGACAATTCGTGGTCATCTGCAACGAAGGCCGCATGACTGTGATTTGCTGAAACTGCGGGCAGAAAAATTTTCATCCGAAAATTTTTTTCGGGGGACGAAGATTTTTCTAACGAAAAATCTTCTTGGCGGGCGTTGGGAAAAAGGGCCGGATCGCTCCGGCCCATTTGCTTATTCTGCTGCCGTCACCGACGGGTTATTCGGGTGCGTCGTCCAGTTGGCGTAATCGCCGACCTTGCGCTGGGTGCGTTCATCCAGCGCACCTTTGGGCAGTTCCACCATGGTGATGCAATTCTCGACAGGGCAGACATTGACGCACAGGTTACAGGCCACACACTCATCATCCTTGACGGTGAAGGTGCGCTCGTCCGACATCGCAATCGCCTGATGGCTGGTATCCTCGCAGGCCGCATAGCAGCGCCCGCATTTGATACAGTCATCCTGACTGATATGCGCCTTGGTGACGTAATTCAGGTTCAGGAATTGCCAGTCGGTGACATTCGGCACCGCACGGCCCACCAGTTCGGCGGTGCTGGTGAAGCCCTTTTCATCCATATACTCCGACAGGCCCGAGATCATTTCCTGCACGATCTTGAAACCATAGGTCATGGCCGCCGTGCAGACCTGCACATTGCCTGCCCCCAGCGCCATAAATTCAGCCGCGTCGCGCCATGTGGTAACACCGCCGATGCCCGAGATTGGCAGCCCTTGGGTGTCACGCCCCCGCGCGATTTCAGCCACCATGTTCAAGGCAATGGGCTTCACCGCAGGGCCACAATAACCGCCGTGGGTGCCTTTTCCGTCGATCATCGGTTCGGGACTGAAGGTATCAAGATTCACCGATGTGATCGAGTTGATGGTGTTGATCAACGAAACCGCATCTGCCCCGCCGCGTTTCGCAGCCTCGGCGGGTTTGCGGATATTGCTGATGTTCGGGGTCAGTTTCACGATACAGGGCATGCGCGAGTGCTTTTTGACCCAGCGCGTGACCATTTCGATATATTCCGGCACTTGGCCCACGGCCGAACCCATACCGCGTTCGGCCATCCCATGCGGGCAGCCGAAGTTCAACTCCACCCCGTCAGCCTCGGTATCCTCGATGCGGTGCAGGATGTCTTTCCACGAATCCTCGTCGCAAGGCACCATCAGGCTGATGACCAGCGCGCGGTCGCGCCATTTGCGTTTGACCTCCTTGATCTCGTCAAGGTTCACCTGCAGCGGGCGGTCGGTAATCAGTTCGATGTTGTTCAGCCCCAGCAGGCGGCGGTCGGCGCCCCAGATCGCGCCATAGCGCGGGCCCGAGACGTTCACCACCGGCGGGCCTTCCGACCCCAGCGTTTTCCACACAACGCCGCCCCAGCCCGCCTCAAACGCGCGCTCGACGTTGTATTTCTTGTCCGTAGGCGGAGCCGAAGCCAGCCAGAACGGGTTGGGGGATTTGATGCCGATGAAAGTGGTTGTCAGATTTGCCATGTGTCTATCTCCGTAGGTCGGGGTTTACCCCGACACCCCCATCAGGCTTGCGTGAATGTCCTCGGCAGCATCGCGCCCCTGCGCCACGGCGGTGACGGTCAGATCCTCGCCGCCCGAGGCGCAATCGCCCCCCGCCCAGATGCCGGCAACGCTGGTGCGCCCCGCGCCGGTGGTGGCGATCTTTCCGCCCGTCACCGTCAGGCCTTCCGGCGCGCCAGTCAGGGTCTGGCCGATTGCCTTCAAAAGTTGATCCGCCTTCAACCGGAAGGTCTGGCCGGTGGTTTTCAGCCCGTCAGGACCGTCCTCGGTATAGGCGAACTCTACTTCAGCCACCGCACCATCCCCATGCACAGCCACGGGCGCTGCGTTGGTGACAATGCGTACGCCCGCGCTGGTGGCGTGGTCCTGCTCATAGCCAGAGGCGCTCATCTTGCCCTGTTCGCGGCGGTAGACGATGGTGACGTTCTGTGCGCCCAGCAGCTTTGATTGCACGGCGGCGTCCACCGCAGTCATGCCGCCGCCGATAACCACCACATCACGCCCCACGGGAAGCGATGACTTATCAACAGCTTGGCGCAGGTCGGCAATGAAATCGACCGCGTTGCGGACGCCTGCCAAATCCTCGCCCGCAGCGCGCAGCGCGTTGACACCCGCCAGCCCCATGCCAAGGAACACCGCGTCATGCGTGGCCTTCAGGTCCGCCAGCGAGACATCCCGCCCCAGCGCCACGCCGTTCTTCACCGTGATGCCACCGATTTTCAGCAGCCAGTCCACCTCGGCTTGGGCAAAGCCATCGGGCGCCTTGTAGGTTGCGATGCCGAATTCGTTCAATCCGCCGGGCTTGGGGCGCGCGTCATAGATCACCACGTCATGGCCCTTCATCGCCAGACGGTGTGCGGCGGCAAGGCCCGCAGGCCCCGCCCCCACCACGGCCACCGATTTGCCGGTCGCGGCGGCGCGGGTAAAGGGATGCACACCCTTGGCCATCAGCGTGTCGGTGGCAAAGCGCTGGAGGCGGCCAATTTCAACCGGCTTGCCTTCAGCCGTTTCGCGCACGCAGGCCTCTTCGCACAGTTGCTCGGTCGGGCAGACGCGGGCGCACATGCCGCCAAGGATATTCTGGGCAAAGATCGTTTTGGCCGCCGCATCGGGCGTGCCGGTCGCAATCTGGCGGATGAACAGCGGAATGTCGATCGAGGTCGGGCAAGCCGTCATGCAGGGCGCGTCGTGGCAGAAATAGCAGCGGTCGGCGGCGACACGCGCCTCGTGCCGATCCAGCGGCGGCTGCACATCGGTGAAATTGTCATGGTAGACATGCGGGGCAAGGCGATGCGCCACCACGCCGGGGGTAAGCGGGCTGTTGGACAAGGCAGGAACCTCCGTTAGATTATCATTATTGAAAATCAGGCTGCCACAGGTCTATTTTTTTATCAAACGGTAAATTTTGACACCGCGATGATTTTTGTCCGCGCTTTGGCAGGCGCTAACGCTTGGGCTTTTCACCCCCGCCCCCGTCGCGTATAAGGGTCCACCAAGGCTTGGGTCCGGCCCACCCGGCCCGCAAAAGCAATGACGCCAACAGAGGACGGCATGAGCAAACATTCCCCAGACGCAGACGTGGCCTTCATTTCCGCGCTCGCTGAACTGCTGAACAAGAATGACCTGACCGAGCTTTCGGTCAAACGCGAATATGGCGAAGACGACAGCCTTGAAGTGCGTGTGGTCAAGCAATCCAATATCGTGCAGATGGCCGCAGCCGCGCCCGTGCACTACGCCGCAGCGCCCGTCGCTGCTGCCGTGGCACCTGCCGCCGCCGCTGCCCCTGCCGCACCGGAAGATCCGGCGCAGCATCCGGGCGCTGTGACCTCGCCGATGGTCGGCACCTGCTATATGTCCGCCGAACCGGGGGCTGCGCCCTTTGTTACGGTGGGGGCGACCGTTACCGAAGGTCAGACCGTTCTGATCATCGAGGCGATGAAAACGATGAACCACATCCCCGCCCCGCGCGCAGGCACGGTCAAGCGTATCCTTGTGGGTGACGGCAACGCGGTCGAATACGGCGCGCCGCTGATGATCATCGAGTAAGCCCATGTTCGAGAAAATCCTGATCGCCAATCGGGGCGAGATTGCCCTTCGCGTGATCCGCGCCTGCCGCGAGATGGGGATCAAATCGGTCGCCGTCCACTCGACGGCGGACGCTGACGCGATGCATGTGCGGATGGCGGATGAGTCTGTCTGCATCGGTCCTGCATCGTCCACCGACAGCTATCTGTCCAAGGCTGCGATCATCTCGGCATGCGAGATCACGGGCGCGCAGGCGGTGCATCCGGGCTATGGTTTCCTGTCGGAAAATGCGGCCTTCGCGCAGGCGTTGCAAGATCACGGCATCACCTTTATCGGACCCAACGCGGAACATATCCGCATCATGGGCGACAAGATCACCGCCAAGGAAACCGCCAAGGCGCTGGGGATTCCGGTTGTTCCGGGGTCCGAAGGCGGCGTGCCGGATTTTGAAACTGCCATCGGCGTGGCGGCGGGCATCGGCTTTCCGGTGATCATCAAGGCCACGGCAGGCGGCGGTGGACGCGGCATGAAGGTTGCGCGCAACGCCGAGGAACTCGAAATCGCCTTCCGCACCGCGCGGGCCGAGGCGAAGTCGGCCTTTGGCAATGACGAGGTCTATATCGAGAAATACCTGCAGAAGCCCCGCCATATCGAGATTCAGGTCTTTGGCGACGGTAAAGGCAAGGCTGTGCATCTGGGGGAACGCGATTGCTCGCTCCAGCGTCGCCACCAGAAGGTGTTCGAAGAAGCACCGGGTCCGGTCATCACGCCCGCCCTGCGCGCCAAGATCGGCAAGATCTGCGCCGATGCCGTGGCCGCGATCAACTATATCGGCGCTGGCACCGTCGAGTTCCTCTATGAAGACGGCGAGTTTTTCTTCATCGAGATGAACACCCGCCTGCAGGTCGAACACCCTGTCACCGAAGCCATCTTCGGCGTCGATCTGGTGCGCGAACAGATCCGGGTTGCGGCAGGGATGGATATGTCCTTCACGCAGGATGATCTGGAAATCAACGGCCACGCCATCGAAGTGCGGATCAACGCCGAAAAGCTGCCGAATTTCTCGCCCTGCCCCGGCAAGGTGCGGGTGTTCCATGCCCCCGGCGGTCTGGGCGTGCGGATGGATTCCGCACTTTATGGCGGCTATTCGATCCCGCCCTATTACGACAGCCTGATCGGCAAGCTGATCGTGCATGGCCGCGACCGCCCCGAGGCGCTTGCGCGTCTGAAACGCGCGCTGGGTGAATTGATCATCGACGGCATCGACACCACGGTGCCGCTGTTCCATGCGCTTCTGGCAGAGCCGGACGTCCAGAATGGCGAGTATAATATCCACTGGCTGGAAAAATGGCTGGAAAGCCAGTTCGGAAACTGAAAAGGGCGCCTTCGGGCGCCCTTTGCTTTATCGGCCTATTGCTCCCACGGCGGCACCCAATCGCCCTTTAACCGCATCGACAGCCCAGCGTCATCCTCGATCCGCTTGACCACATGCAACTCGGCTGCCGCTGCGCCATAGCGGCTGGCCGCCAAGGCAAAGGCACCTTCGGCGGCCACCGTCATCGGTAGCGCCGCGCGGACATTGCGGTTCAGTTCCTGGATCAGCCGCAGGTCTTTCAGGCAGAGGTCCAGCGAAAAACTGGGGTCGTAATGCCCTGCAAAGATCGACGGCGCGTCATGGCGCACAACAAAGCTGTCGCCGACCGAGTTCTGGATTGCATGCCAGAGCGTCCCCAACTCGACCCCATTGGCAAGCCCCGTCGCAAAGCCCTCGCCAATCGCAGCGGCATAGATGAACCAAAGCTGGTTGGTGACAAGTTTGACAACATTGCCGGTGCCAAGCGGGCCACAGTGAATGACCATACCCAGATGCCGCAAGACCGCTTCGGCACGGGCGAAATCCGGCGCACTGCCGCCGACGAACAGGGTCAGCTTGCCATTGCGCGCGCCGTCCACAGCCCCCGTCACCGGCGCATCGACGACGCTGACCCCGGAAGGCGCCTGCGCGGCAAAGGCTTCGACCATTTCCTTGCGGTTGGTGGTCAGATCAATCCAGAGGCTATCCTTTTTCAAGCGCGCCAATGCGCCCTGTTCCCCTGCCATGACCGTCTCGACATGATCGGGGCGCGGCAGCGAGGTCAGGAAAATATGGGACCCTGCGGCACAATCGGCGGCAGAACTGGCCGCCCTTGCGCCTGCGGCGGTCGCCCGCGCCATAGCTTCGGGGTTGAGATCGAAGGCGGTCACCGGATACCCCGCCGCCAAAAGCCGCAAGCACATCGGCCCGCCCATATTGCCAAGGCCCACAAAGCCGATCTTGGGAAAATCTGTCATTGATCTTACTCGCTCTTGCCGGTCAGCACCGGCGGATTACAGAAGACCGGCCCCGTCATGCGCGGACCGAAAGCTCGCCAAAAGAGTTAGCCATTGTGCGTCACCTCCCATGGCTTGACCCAATCCCCCGCCACGCGCAGATCGATTCCGGCATCATCCTCGATCACCTTGCACACCGTCATCTCGCCCGCGCCGGTGCCATAGCGCCGTCCGGCCTCGCGGAACCGGTCATGGGTGGCGTCGGTCAGGGTGCTGGTCGTGCCGACCGAGTCCATCAACTCCTTGATCAGCCCAAGATCCTTCAGGCATAGCGCAATCGGAAAACTGGGGTCGTAATGGCCCGCAAAGATCGACGGCACGTCATGCGACAGCACGAAACTGTCCGCAGCCCCGCCCTTCATCACCTGCCACCAGACCAAAGGATCAAGTCCTGCCAGTTTGGCCGTCACCATCGCCTCGCCAATCGCGGCGGCATGGATTTTCCAAAGCTGGTTGTTCACCAGTTTGGCAACATAGCCGTTGCCATAGCCGCCCACCTTGCGAAGCTCGCCCATCGACTCGATGACCGGACGGATCTGTTCGATCACCGCATCATCGCCACCAACAAACATCGGCATATCGCCCCGAATGGCCGCATCGACCGAGCCAGTCACCGGCGCATCCACCGCAGCGCCCCCCCTGGCGGCAAATTCCGCCGCCAGTTCCCGCATAAGAACGGGCGAGGATGTGGTCATGTCGATCCAGATTTTCCCTGTGCAATCAACGGTGAGGAAGCCTTGCGGGCCGCGCAGAACCTCGGCGATCTCTTTGGGGCCGTAAACCATCGTCACCACGACATCGCACAGCGCCATCACATCCGCCGGGCTGATCCCGCGCTTGGCCCCCATCGCCAGCAATGGCCCCGTGGCATCAGGACGGATGTCATAAACCACCATGTCAAAGCCTGCGCGGCGAATGTTTGCGGCGGCATTTTTTCCCATCATGCCCAGACCGATAAACCCGATTTTCATCTTTCCCCCCTTTAGTGGTGGCAGCATCCTTTGACTGCGGGGTATAAACAGGCAATCAAAAGCTGGTTAAGGCTGGCATCAACCGGGGTTATGGGTGGACATCGAACTGCGCCTTTTGCGAAGTTTCGTGCAGATGCACGAGGCAGGCTCGATCAGCCGCGCCGCCGACCGGATGGCCTGCACCCAAGCCGCAATGTCGATGCGGCTGAAAATGCTGGAAACCGAATTGGGCGCGGCCCTGTTCCTGCGCGGCCCGCAGGGATTAGAGCCTACGCCGCGCGGAGCCGAGCTTTATGCCAAGGCTTTGGGCGTGCTTGGTGCCTATGACGAGATGCTGTCGGCCACGCGGACGCGGCCCGCGCGTGATCGGGTGCGGCTGGGCATGCCTGACGATTACGCGCTGGGATGGCTGCCGCGCGCTCTGGACCGCGTTGGGCTGGAGCGGGTGGAGTTGGAGATCAGTTGCGACCTGTCGGCGCATCTGATGGCAGCGGTGCAGCGCTCGGAACTCGATCTGGCGCTGGTCACGCTGGCGGCACGGCCCGCGCAGGCGATTGCGACCCTTGAAGTGCCGCTGCATTGGGTGCGGCGGCATGGGGCGACTGTGGACGGGCGGCTTGCGGCCTACCCCGAAGGCTGTGTGTTCCGCCGTGCGATGATTGCAGCACTTGAGGCCGAGGGGGCGGGCTGGACGGTCGCGGTGCAAAGCGGCAGTCATGCCGGAATTTTCGCGGCGGTACGGGCTGGGGTAGCGGTCACGTCGGTGGCCGCCGGCACCGCCCCGCCCGATCTTGAAGAGGTGGCCAGCGATGCCGGTCTGCCCGCCCTGCCCCGCGTGCCGGTCTATCTGGTGACCACCCCGCATCTGCGCCCCGCCGCGCGCCGCATGGCCGAAGGTCTGCAAGCTGTCCTGTCGGAAATGGCAGTTTAAGGAATGACAACACCGCAGAAAATCACACCTGCCATGCTGCTTCACGGCTATGGGCTTGGCATTTTTCCGATGGCGCAGGGGCGTGACGACAGCGAAATCCACTGGGTTGATCCGCGCCATCGCGGCATTTTCCCGATAGACGGCTTTCACATTTCACGCAGTCTGGCGCATCGGATCAGAACTTGCGGCTATACGATCCGCACCGACAGCGATTTTGCAGGCGTCGTGGCCGCCTGCGCCGACCGCCCTGAAACATGGATAAATGCCGAGATTACTGAGCTTTATCTGACGCTGCATAAGGGGGGCCATGCCCATAGCCTTGAGGTATGGGAGGGCGAGGCGCTTATCGGCGGCGTCTACGGCGTGAAACTGGGCGCTGCGTTTTTTGGCGAAAGCATGTTCTCGCGCCGGACGGATGCGTCAAAGATCGCGCTGGCATGGCTGATGCATCGGCTGCGCGCGGGCGGCTTTACCCTGTTTGACACGCAATTCTTGACGCCGCATCTGGCATCCTTGGGGGCGATTGAAATCAGCCGTGCCGCGTATCACCAGCGCCTTGACGCCGCCCTGCATCTCAGCGCGACGTTCTATCTGACTGGCTATCAGCCGTTGCCGTCATCGGTTGCAGGCGGATCGCCTTCGCCCGCGCCACCGTCTTCGGGGGCAGGTTCGACATCTGGCAGTTCCAGATCCGGCACGTCGCAACGCAACACCCAGACGTCATAGCGCGGATGGTCCAGCGCCGAAAGCGCGGGGCTGGAGGCCACCATCCAGCCGTCAAACACAGGCTCTGACATATTGGCATCGCGCACAGTCAGATGGGCATAAGCCTCGGCGGCGGGGTTTTCGGGATTATAGCGGCAGCCGTCCAGCGTGATGGTCAAGCGTCCCTGCTGCTGAGACTCGCCGTTTTGCAGCACCAGATCGTTGACCGTGCCGCCCAGCTTGTCCAGAAAACGCAGCTTGGCACCTGCCGCTTCGGCCACCTCTTGCGCGTTGGCCATCGAGGCAAGCCCCAGCAATGCCAGCGCCAGCACCTTCACGGCGTGGTTCCTTCGTCGGCGCTGTCAGACTTGCCGCCCACGAATTTCATCAACAAAGAGATCAGGCTGACCGCGCCTTGCGTATCCTCGATTTCATCCCCCGGAGCGAGGTTTTCCAGAGCGCCGCCGGGGATCAATTCAACAAAATTACCTCCCAAAAGCCCCTCGGACGAGATCACAATCTGGGAATCGGCGGGCAGTTGCAGGGTTTGATCGACCAGAATCGTGGCATCGGCAAAGAAGGTCGCCGGATTCAGCGTCAACGAGGTGATGCTGCCCACCTTCACCCCGGCCAGCCGCACATCCGACCCCGCCGTAATCCCTTCGACCGAGCGGAAGCTGGCGCGCAGCGGATAGCTTTGCGCCTGCGGGCCATAGCCACTGCCAGCGCCCGCATAGATCATAAAGCCAAGGGCTGCGGCCAGAACCGCAGCGCCTGCCAGCACTTCTGCCTTGTTCTCGGCCATTATTCGGGCTGCCACGCCTCGTAATCCTGACGCGCCACAGGACCGGCGCGGCGGATCGAACCGGGAGGCGCATAGGCAGCTTCGGTTCCAGTCAGGTTTTCCTGATGCGGCTTTTCCCAAACTTTATGCGCCAGCGGTGCCTTGGTTGGCGGTTGATCCCACGTGAAATGCAGCCAGCCATGCCAATCGGGCGACACGCGGCTTGCCTCGGATTCGCCATTGTAGATCACCCAGCGACGTTTGGCGTCGCGTGTCTGGTAATAGATATTGCCCTGCGCGTCCTCGCCGACTTTCACACCCTTGCGGGCGGTGAAGATTTGCGTGCCAAGGGTCTGGCTGTTCCACCAGGTCACCAAGCGCTTGAGGAAATACATGAAGGCCTCCGGGATCGTTTGCTCTGATATGGCGGAAAGGGCGGACAAGGTCTAGGGGGGAAGCGCGCCACAGCGAAGAACTGCCACAGTCTGCCGGGTCGCGCGAAAAATTTTCGGACGAAAATTTTTCTGGTTCCGAAGATTTTTCGTCCGAAAAATCTTCTCTGTCCCACCAAGCAAAAACGGCGGGTCGATGACCCGCCGTCTGTGCCGTATCCACAGCCGCCTTAGCTGGCGGTCGCAGGCTCTTTCTTCTTCACTTCGGTATGCACCAGCAGCGGTTTCGCGCCGTTGTTCACGGCCTCTTCGTTCACCACGACCTCTTCGACATCATCCATGCCGGGCAGTTCGAACATGGTATCCAGCAGGATATCTTCCATGATCGACCGCAAGCCGCGCGCACCCGTCTTGCGCTTGATCGCGCGCTTGGCGATGGCGGTCAGAGCATCGGGCGAGAAGGTCAGCTTGGTGCCTTCGATATCGAACAGGCGCTGGTATTGCTTGACCAAAGCATTCTTCGGCTCGGTCAGGATGGTCACCAGTGCGTCCTCATCCAGATCCGTCAGGGTGGCAATAACCGGTAGGCGGCCCACAAATTCAGGGATCAGACCGAATTTCAGCAAGTCTTCGGGTTCAAGTTCCTTGAACAACTCGCCCGCGCCACGCTCTTCGGGGCCTTTCACCGCAGCGCCAAAGCCGATGGCAGATCCCTTGCCACGCTGCGCGATGATTTTCTCAAGGCCGGCAAAGGCCCCGCCACAGATGAACAGGATGTTGGTGGTGTCCACTTGCAGGAATTCCTGCTGCGGATGTTTGCGCCCGCCCTGCGGAGGGACGCTCGCCACGGTGCCTTCCATGATCTTCAGCAAGGCCTGCTGCACGCCCTCACCCGAAACGTCGCGGGTAATCGAGGGATTGTCAGACTTGCGGGTGATCTTGTCGACCTCGTCGATATATACGATGCCGCGCTGCGCGCGTTCGACGTTGTATTCCGAGGCCTGCAGCAGTTTCAGGATGATGTTTTCCACATCTTCACCGACATAGCCAGCTTCGGTCAGCGTGGTAGCGTCGGCCATGGTGAACGGCACATCGAGAATCCGCGCCAGCGTTTGCGCCAGCAGGGTCTTGCCGCACCCCGTGGGACCAATCAGCAGGATGTTCGATTTCGACAGCTCGACATCGGTTTTCGAGGCGTGATTCAGGCGCTTGTAGTGGTTGTGCACCGCCACAGACAACACGCGCTTGGCGTGGATCTGGCCGATCACATAGTCATCGAGAACCTTGCAGATATCGCGCGGAGTCGGCACGCCATCGGTGGATTTGAGGCCGGTGGTCTTGGTCTCTTCACGGATGATATCCATGCAGAGTTCCACGCATTCATCGCAGATAAAGACCGTGGGGCCAGCGATCAGTTTACGCACCTCATGCTGGCTTTTGCCGCAAAAGGAACAGTAAAGCGTGTTCTTGCTGTCGCTGCCGGTGTTGTTCGCCATTGCTGTCCTCTGCGTTCCGCCCTTGTGCGGCGGTTGATACGAAAGTTTAGGCCAAGGCCCGCGCCTTCACAATGTCAAATCGCCCCCGTTTTGGCGGGGGCGATCCGCGATCACTTCGACGTGTCGTCGGCCTTGCCACGGCTTTCCAGAATCTCGTCGATCAGGCCCCAGGATTTGGCATCTTCGGCGGACATGAAATTGTCACGCTCCAGCGCTGCCTCAACCGTGGCGTAGTCGTTGCCGGTGTGCTTGACGTAGATCTCGTTCAGGCGGCGCTTCAACTTTTCGGTCTCGCGCGCGTGGATCATGATGTCGGTGGCCTGACCCTGATAGCCGCCCGAAGGCTGGTGGACCATGACGCGGGAGTTCGGCAGCGAGAAGCGCATGCCCTTTTCGCCGGCGGTCAGCAGCAGACTGCCCATCGAGGCGGCTTGGCCGATGACCAAGGTGGAGACCTTGGGGCGGATGTATTGCATAGTGTCGTAGATCGACAAACCGCTGGTCACAACGCCGCCAGGGCTGTTGATATACATGGCAATTTCCTTCGAGGGATTCTCGGCCTCAAGGAACAGAAGCTGCGCGCAGATCAGGCTGGACATGCCGTCATGCACGGGGCCTGCCAGAAAAATGATCCGCTCTTTGAGCATGCGGGAGAAGATGTCATAGGCCCGTTCGCCGCGGCTGGTCTGTTCGACCACCATCGGGACAAGGGTGTTCATGTAGAAGTCTACGGGATCGCGCATGGAAACCTGCCTGTTGTCCGCTGAAGGATTATCGCCGGATACTTGCCAGAGTCTTAGTGGCGCGCGCAGGGGGCTGCAAGGGCGGGCGGGAAAATCGCTGTGCGCGGGCCCGCGCAAGGTGCGTGCTAGCACACACCCTACCCCAGACGTGCCGCGTTCCGTTCATCCTCTTCGCTTAAATATCCCCGCCGGAGGGTGAGAGGCGCCCCGAAAAGGGTCCTGTGGACCCTTTTCAGCATCGAACGCCCCGCGCGTCGAGGGGCCGGTGATTGGCGTAGGCGACAGGAGCCTCCGGCGGGAGTATTTGGGCCAAGATGAAAACGCGGGCCTAGCGTGCGAGCGTCAGTTCAGCGCGCAGGCCGCCCAGGGTTTCGCTGTCACCCAGTTTCAGCACGCCGCCGTGGCTGCGGGCGATGTCGGCGGCGATCGACAGGCCAAGGCCGACCCCGCCGCCCCGGTTCGGATCGCGCGCGCTGTCCAGACGCTTGAACGGCACCATTGCCTCTTCGCGCTGGTCCCGCGCGATTCCGGGTCCGTTATCTTCGACGACAAGGCGCACCTGACGGTCGGTCACCGCCATGCTGACGCAGGCCCGCGTGCCATAGCGCACGGCGTTCCCGATCAGATTTTCCAAAGCACGCAGAACGGCTTGCGGACGCAGGTTAATCCAGAGATCCTCGCCCTCTATCGGTCCCAGTATCACCGGCTGGCCCATACGGGTGGCATTTTCGACCGCATGGCGCAGCAATTGCGCAGGGGCGGTCAATTCCGGCACCTCCATCGCATCGCCGCGCGCGAAGGCAAGAAATTCATCCACCAGCCGCTCCATCTGCGCGACGTCCTGCAGCAAGGCTTTTGTTTCCTCGTCCTCGGGCAAAAACGCCAACCCCAGCTTGAGCCGCGTCAGCGGCGTCCGCAGATCATGGCTGACGCCCGAAAGCAGCAGCGTGCGCTGTTCGATCTGGCGTTCGATCCGCGCCCGCATGTCCAGAAAGGCATTGCCTGCCGCGCGGACTTCGGTAGCACCGCGCGGCCGATACGGCACGGTCTGGCCTTTACCGAAGGCCTCGGCCGCCCCAGCCAGCCTTGTGATCGGCGAGAGTTGATTCTTGAGGAAAATATAGGCGATCAGCGTCATCAGCGCCGAGGCAAAGATCATCAATACCAAAAGCTGATGCGGGTTCGAGGCGGAAACCCGGCGGCGTTCCAGCGCGACAAGCATCTCGCCCTTGGACGTGTCCAGACGCGCCACCACCATGCCGTCTTCGGCCAGAAGATCCACCCCCAGCAGGCCACTCAGCCCCTCATGCAGCGTTGCGATGATCGCACGGCCCGAAACATCCCAGAAATAGCGGTTGTCCGATTCGGCCTCGCCCGCCGGAGCGGGCAGCGTGATGGTCATTTCCATCGCCCGCCCGAAGTCGGCCGCGCGCTGCTGTGCGCTTGCCGTGTCGGGGGCAAGCGCGATTTCTTCCAGCAGATAGCGCATCTCGATCAGCACACCCTGCGTCATCTGCCGCGTGACACCTTCGAAATGGCGCTGGATGAAGTTCAGCGACACCACCAACTGGATCGTGACAATCGGCACAACCAGAATCAAAGCGGCCCGCCCAAACAGGCTGCGCGGAAGAATGGACTTGAGGTGCAGGCGCATGGGCGAAACACTAGCCGCGATGAGGCGCTGTGGGAAGGGTGCGGGAAAATGGGCAATCAGGTCTGGCTGGCAGAAGGTATCCGGCGGGTCAGGGCGGGGAATGCTTCGGCCATGACCGGCACGGGGACAAACACCTATCTGATCGGCGAAGGCGACGGGCTTTGCGTTCTTGACCCCGGCCCTGCCCTGCCCGCGCATTTCGAGGCCCTGCGCGCAGCCATCGGCAAGGCGCGCGTCGGTGCGATTCTGGTCAGCCATGCCCATCTGGATCATTCCGCTCTTGCCCGCCCCTTGGCCGAGGCCACAGGCGCGCCGGTGCTGGCCTTTGGCGATGCCACCTCTGGGCGCAGCGCCGTGATGCAGGCGCTGGCCGCACAAGGCCTGACGGGCGGCGGCGAAGGGGTGGATCTGTCGTTCAACCCCGACTCACTGTTGCGGGACGGCGACCGGATTGAGGCGGGCGGCGTCGTTCTGCAGGCGATGCACACCCCTGGCCATATGGGGGGGCATCTCAGCTTTGCCGTCGGAGAGATCGCCTTTACCGGAGATCATGTGATGGGCTGGTCAACCTCGCTGGTCTCGCCGCCCGATGGCGATATGGGGGCCTATATGGCTTCGCTTGAGTTGCTCTCCGCCCGGGTTTGGTCGCGGTTTCTGCCCGGCCACGGTGAACCCATAGGAGCCCCGGCCGAGCGTTTGGCCGCGTTGACACACCATCGCAAGCTGCGCGAGACCCAGATTCTGGAAGCGCTGACCGCCCATCCGGCCCGCACTTCAGAGCTGGCCGCCTTGCTTTACACCGACATTCCGCCTGCCCTGCTGCCAGCCGCCACCCGCAATGTTCTGGCCCATCTTGTTGATCTGCATGCCCAAAAGCGCATCACCACCACCGGCCAGCCCCGACCGGAGGCCATATTTTCGATTGTGTGACAGAAATCCGATTTTTCTTCACCCGCCCCCTTTACGCCCCCAAACACCCTTGCTATAGACCCCTCAGTTCCGGCGTAGCTCAGCGGTAGAGCAGTTGACTGTTAATCAATTGGTCGTAGGTTCGATCCCTACCGCCGGAGCCAAAAATCCCTACAAAAACAGCTACTTACCGAAGGTCTAACGACCTCGGCGAGTGCTGCTTTTGGGGGTCATAAGCCCACCAATAGCAGCGACGGCCCCTCACCCAAGCCGAACAGCAAAGCGCCCCACACCGAGGGGTGCAGGGCGCTGCGCTAGCGGGGCATGGGCTTCCCTAGCGCTGAGACCGTTCGTTTAACGTCCGACGGTTCCCTTAGGACGCTCGGGGTTGCCATCATTACCCGAGATTCGCGGTGCTGGCCCCCTTGCATCCGTCGCAGATGCGAACGGCCAACACGTCAACACTGAAGAATGGCTTCGCGCACTTGAGGCAGGTGCGCCAGCCGACATGCCGAACCACATGCGGCGGGTGAAAGTCCGTATCCAACACGGGTTCGCGGCGCTTGCCGCCATCCCATGCCCACCCCTTCGGTTCGCTGAAACCCTGCGAGGTTGACGCAGACGCCATGACGGGCACGCGGGGCACTCGCACCTCCTTCTGTGCTTTGGGAAGGTTCGGTGATCACCACATGCGGTCGCACTCGACACAGCGGTTGCCCTTGACGTAGCGCTCAGCGAAGTGCCCGTGCTTGCAGGGTTCGCCGGGGAAGAACCGGATCAGCCCGCGCCGCTTGGCTTCGTCAAGGGAAAGAACTGTGGTCATGCCCGATTCCGGCCCCCCGTTGGCCGTGTGCCGAACGTCATAGTCACCGTCGCGGTGCCAACGCCTCACGCATCCGCACCACGAACCTGCCCATCACCGTCGGGCTGATCCTGTGACCAAAATGCGCTACGACGCGTTTCCGCGCGTCTTTGCCAACCGCCGCAGGCTGGCGATGATCCACGCCGCGGGATAGGAACCAAGCGCCATCGACATCGCTGAAAAACTGGCAAAGTTCACAATGCCCGCCAACCGCCGCGCACCTTACCTTGTCGCCTTGTTCCGCCCCCCGCCAGAAGACCTCATCAGCATTAATTGCGGGAAGATGCCGCACGATGAGTGATAATTGCTGGGCCTGGCCTGTGCAGCCTGTCTGATGACCCTTCGACAGCGTCCCTCAGGCGCCAGCCATCCGATCACATAAAGGACAAAGCCTTCCGAGGATGGACATCCCGATCCGACAGAAAAGGTGCCAACACGACCCAGCGAAGCATTCCGTCTGTTCTTTCCTCAACTCAGGCGCGCCGCCCCCTTTAAATAGTCGAGGCTTGCGCGCAGGCGTTCGGCCAGTTTGGGGTCTTGCTGGGTTTCGGGGCTGAAGGGTTCCATCGAGACATAGCCCTTATAACCTGCATCGACCATGGCCCGCAGGCGCGCGATATTGCCGACGCGGTCGCCAAGGAAGACAAACCCCCGGTCGGGTTCGGTCAATTCTGACGGTCCCAGATCGGGGCGGGCGATGCCCGAAATATGGACCAGACCGATGCGGTTGGGGAACAGGGCATCATCCGAGGCGCGAAAATGCTGGAAAGTGTCATAGCAGATCTGGAAATCCGCCCATGCTCCGATCTCATCCAGCGCAGCAACGGCTTGGGCCTGACGGTTCATCGAGGAATGACGCATCCCCAAAGGCTCGACATAGCCTTTGACGCCGGCATCGGCGAAGATCGGCTGCAGCGCGCGCAGGCCTTCGCAGAGGCGCGCGTGGGTGTCGGGATGCTGATCATCGCCGGGCTGATGCGCGGGACAAAGCACCACACCCGGCGCGCCAAGGGCTGCGGCATAGGTGATAAGCGCACGCGCCTCTGTGGCACGTTCGGCGTTCCAGTCATTAAAGCGCTGCAGCGCGTTAACCGAGGCGAGTTTGAGGCCTGCGTCCTCAAGCCGCAATTTCAACTCGGCCGCAGGCATGCCGTTTGCAAACTCTTGGCCTTCGATATCATTGCGAATTTCAACCGCATGGACACCAACGGTTTGAGCAAGCGCGATGAAATCGGCAAGTGCCAGATGCGGGGCGCAGGTGCGGTTCAGGGCGAAAGTGATGGTCATGGGTCTCTCGGGGATATGATGGCGTTACAACAGCAAACGGTGCGCGGTGACGGGGATCATCCGCACCATGTCGGGCGTCGGGTGGCGCGGGCGAGGCGGCGTCTGGATCGGTTGCGGTTGGCCTGTCCTCGCGGCGGTCTCGATGGCGATCAGGGCGCGCATATCGGCAAGACCCTCTTCGCCATCGGCTTCGGGCGGGGTTTTCGTGGTGATGCAATCGCTGAAATAGGCCACCTGCGCGCCGAAATGGTCAATCTGCGGAAAGGTGGTTTGCGTCGTCACCCCATCGCGGCGCAGGCGCAGCTTCATCGCGCAATCGAACTTGAAGGCGGGGTCAAGCTCCAGATCGCCCTTTGATCCGACGACCCGGTAGCTGTCGACATCCGCCGCACCAAAGCTGGCGACGAACTGGGCAAGCCCGCCGGAGGGAAAGCGCAAGGTGGCTGCGATGGACGCCTCGATCTCACCAAAGCGGGGGTCATCGGCAGGCTGGGTCAGTGTGGCCGTGGCCTCGATCGGTTCCTCGCCAAAGATGTGGCGGGCGGCGTTGACGCAATAGACGCCCACATCCTGCAAGGGACCACCCCAATGCGCGGCCTTAAGGCGGTGATTGCCCGCCCCCATCTGAAAGCTGAACACGGATTGATAGATCAGCGGGGTGCCGATGTCGCCCTTGGCGATATGGTCCAGCACGGCCAGCGTGGCGGGTTCGTTGTGCAGCCGGTAGGCCGTCATCAGGTAAACACCGGCGTCGCGCGCGGCGGCGATCATCGCTTGGGCTTCGGCCTCGGACACCGCCAGCGGCTTTTCCACCATGATGTGCTTGCCCGCCCTTGCGGCGCGGATGGCGTAATCGGCATGCATCGAATTGGGCAGCGCGATGTAGACCGCATCAATGGTGTCAGATGCCAGCAGCGCGTCATAGTCCTCATAGGCCACAACCTGCGGCACGTTGTGGAAGGCGGCCAGCTTGGCCCCCTTCTCAAGATCGCCCGTCACAATGGCTGCGATGGTGGAGTTGCCGCTTTGGGCCACGCCGGGCATGAAGGCCTCTTGCGAAATCCAACCTGCGCCGACAACGGCATATCTGATCATCTTAGGCTCCATTTCAGGCGTAAAGCGCGGGGCGCGGTGGGAACGTAAGGTGGATCGGGCCAAGGTTGCCCATGCCTGCCACGATCTGCTCGGCAATCAGGGTAGTGACAAAGCCATCCCAGGCACTTGCGCCCGTGGTTTGCCCCGCCTTTGTGGCATCGACCCAAGCCTGCATTTGCAAGCGGTAGGCGTCCGTAAAGCGCGGCACCCAGTTTGGCGGGAAGGCAAAGCTTTGGGCGTTGGCAAGATTGGTCAAAGTGCGGGTCGGCGCAGCCATTTCCACTGTGCCAAGACGACCCACCAGTTGCGCGTGGACGTGGTAGCCATAGGCCGCGTTCATGAAGACCTCGGTCGAGACGATCTCGCCCTTGTCTGTCTGCATCGTCACCAGCATCGGATCGCCACCGGGGGCGGCTGTGACCTGCGCCGTGACCATCTCGGACCCCAGCAGCCAGCGCGAGATGTCGATCTCGTGGACAAAGGAATTCGTCACCGCCATGGCACCGGTAAACCAGTCCGGCGCTGCCACATTGCGGTGGATGTTGTGCAACAGCACCGGCGCACCGATGCGGCCTTCGGCGCGGGCGGCCTGCATTTCTGCATAGGCCGGATCGAAGCGCCGCATGAAGCCCACCGTCACAAGGCGGCGACCAAGGGCGGCTTCGGCCTGCACGATCGCCAGCCCCTCGGCGGCAGTGGCGGCGATGGGCTTTTCGCACAGCACCGGCTTGCCAGCCGCAAGGCAGGCCAGCGCGTAACCGGCGTGGCTGGCGTCGGGCGAGGCGATGACCACCGCCTGCACCTGATCCGAGTTGATCAGCGCATGGGCATCTGTGAACATTGCCGCCCCCTGCGCAGCAAGGGTGGCGCGACCGGCATCTGGATCACAAACAGCGGCCAGATGCGCGCCGTTGGTGATACAGCGCAGCAGGCGGGCGTGTTCCGCCCCCATCACGCCCGTACCGATCACGCCAACCGCAAGGCTCATTTCACCTCCATCCAGATTTGCGCTGTTGACGAGGCCTGGATGGTTTCCACCAGCGTCTGAATCCTCAGCCCTGCGCGGAAGTTGAAGGGTTCGGGGGATTTGGCTGCGATGGCGTTGATGTAGCCTGCGA
>MHZT01000007.1 GCA_001828855.1 Rhodobacterales bacterium RIFCSPHIGHO2_02_FULL_62_130
GCAGTGCGGACGGCGGGGTCCCTCCTATGGACTATCGCTACCCTTGGCGCCAAGAAAATCCTTGCCTGTCCAGGTAACATCTAACCAGGCATGGATGGGCTGGTAATCGTCGACCGTGCCGCCCCATTTTTTTACCGAAGAGAGGGCGTGATGATATGGATGTGCCATCGTCGCCCCCTCAGAATTCGTGGGTGAAGAGTTCGGACAACGTGAACCGTTCGTTTAACTCGAGATGGATGCAGCGGGCACCGGCGTCGAAGCAGAACTCGCCATAAGCGCCGTCGTTGTTTTCCCAACCGCCATGGGTGTCGCTGAGGAAATCATAGGCGAGCTGCTCGACAACATCTTCGAGCGAAAGCTGCCGCATCTCGACTTCGGGGCTGTCCCAGGTGATCGCGGCATAGGGAATTTCCACGGCAGGGAAAGCGACAGCTGTCTCCCCCGCCCATGCCGCGATGCTTTCAATCTGGCCGCTGTCGCCCTCGCCATCGAAGGTGACCGTGACATGAGAAATGCCGGCGGCGATCAGGCCATCGAACAGGCGATCCTTGTTGGCCGGACGCAGTTCGGCCTCGCGGGCGGCTTGTTTGGCCTGCGCCGCGAACACTGCGGCGAAGTCGATCGTGGACGGCGGCATCGGCGCGGGGAGGCTGGGTTCAACGTGGGTCATGGGGGTCTCCGAAGAAGGTGAAAGGGTCGGAGCCGCCGGGCACTCTCTTGCCCCGGCGAAGCTCACAAAAGCCCCCTGCCCTCCTCTGCCTCTCTGGAGTCATGCCGCGATCTGCAGGGCGCGCGTGGCAAAGGCGCGCCAGAGTGGATCCACGAGGCGAGCCTCCAAGAGATCGGCACGCTGCCGCAGGCGGGTTGCGAGATCGCTCTCCAGCCAGTCCGTCGCGCGGCTTGCCTGCGCCCGAAGCTGGCTTGCTTCCATGACCACGACCCGGGCCTCAGTCGCGGTCATGACGGGGGCACACCAAGCGACTGCGCCATTCGCTGCAGCACCGGCAAGGACAAGACGCTCATCGCGGTCAAGGATCGCCAGCATGCGCGGTGCAGCATCAGGCTCCAGTTCTTCCGCCATTTTGATCGCGCCCCGCATGGCTTCGGCCAGCGCCGTGAAATGGCCGATGATCCGAGGACGCGCCTCTCCCGACATCGCAGCCGCAGGGTTGCAATCCGGCAGCGTCAGAGAAAAGGGCAGCGCGGGGTCAAAAGTGCTGTGCGCGACGACCGGCATGACGTCAGCCGGAAACGGGGTCGATAGGGCCGGAAAGGAAAGGTCGAACATGGGAAATATCTCCGACGGTGCGGGAAGCCTCTCTCCCCGCCTCAAGCGTCAAAGACCAAACCGCCGCCCTCTTCCTCGACGGGGCGACGGAAGGTGTTGATCCGAAGGACGGGTCACATCTTGCCCAAACCCCGCAGCGAAAGCTCTTGGCCCCCACCCACGATGATGTGGTCATGCAAGGTCAGCCCGAGGTATTTGCAGCCCTTCTGGATTTCCTTCGTCATGGTGATATCCGCCTCGGAAGGCGTCGGATCACCGGAGGGGTGGTTGTGGACCACAATGAGGGCACTTGCGTTCAACATAAGCGCCCGCTTAATGATCTCGCGCGGATAGACCGGGACATGGTCCACGGTTCCGATCGAAAGCTGCTCGTCCGAGATGACGCGATTGCGTCGGTCGAGGTAGAGGACATGGAAGCGCTCCACCTCGCCGCGTACGGCCACCGCACAGTAATCGCGAACAGCCTGCCAATTGCCGAGGACTGGGTTCTGGTTCAGATAGCGCCCGAGGATTTCGCGGGCCTTGAGGATGACGGTTTCTTCATGCGGGGTCACGGGGGGGTCTCCGAAAAATGAAAATGCCGACGCCCCTGCCCTGTCGAAGGGCGGGCCATCGGCGCAATTATGAAAAGCTGACCGGCCAACGGGCTTGGGCGGTCAAGCGAACGACGCGCGGCCTCAGCCGACCCGGTCGAGGAGCTTCTTGGCGCGCCCCTCCATGTCGAGGCGGGCATCTTGCTGGGTCTTGTCACGCGCAAGCCGCGTAATGCCCTGCACGAAGTCGAAGATGCTCTCGGGCGGGCGGCCCTCTTCCATCAGCACCTTCTCAATGATCTTGCCGGCTTCGGCCTTCGAGAAGCCGCGCTTACGCAGGAAGTCATCCCGGTCCTCGTCCGTCCGCGCCACGATCTGCTGCCGCGCCGCCTTGATGCCGTTCACGAAGCCCTGCGGCGAGGAATTGGCAAACCGTGTAAGTGCTGGTGCCGCTTCTTGGGCAAAGCGGGAGGCGGCATATTTCGAATGGCGGATCGTGATCTCCTGAAAATCCTCGACGCCCCAGAGGTTGCGGTTCTGGCAAACTGCCCGCAGGTAGAAGCTTGCCATTCCGAGGGTCTTGGCCCCCACCTCCGAATTCCAACAGTAGAAGCCCCGGAAGTAGAGATCAGGGGAGCCGTCTGGCAGCCGGCCCGCCTCGATCGGGTTGTGATCGTCGACCAGGAACAGGAAGACGTCGCGGTCGGATGCGTAGAGCGTGGTCGTATCACGGCTGATTTCGACATCGGGGTTGTAGACCCCGGTCGACCAGTCGAGCACCCCCGGGACCTTCCAGCGCGTATCACCCGTGCCATTGCCCGCAATTCGCTGCACCGCACCGACCAGCTCATGGTCGTGGATGCGGCCGTAGTCCGGGCCGGTCACCGCGCGCAGTTCGGTGCGGCCATCCTCGGTTTCGAAAGTCTTCACCTGCTCGGCACGGTGGTTGGTCAGGCCGTACTGCAGGTTGATCCCCGCCAGCGGCGCGGGCAGCTGCCGCAAGTAGGAGGCCGGAGCACCGACGATGCTGGCAAGCTGGCCGAACGCCCAGTGCGTGGGCGCGACGGGCGCCTGCGTTTTCGGCAGGACCAGGTGAAGCCGCTCGGGGTTATCACGCGCGGCCTCGACGCGGATGTCCGCCGTCTGCACCACACGGCTGCGGCTGCGTTCCGACCGACCCTTCACCGATGCCCAGAGATCATCGAGCGACAGATACCGCTCGTCATCGGGCCGGTTGAACCATTCGGACGACACCCGCCCGTTCCGCTCTCCCCGGCTCACATCCACCTTCCAGCCACCCGCCCGCGCCGGTGCGACCGGATCCAGAACTTCCACAACACCCATCGGCTATCTCCCGTGACAGGCGCCGGGAGCCACTCTCCCAGCCTTCAACCTGTCACCGGGAAACCGGCACTCCTCTAACTCTGGTAGACGACAAGGGCGAAAGCGGACGTTTGCTGTAAAGGTGATGAACGACCAATCGAAACGGAGACGTGCCGCCGGCCGAACCTGAGGCCAACTTCTACGTAGTTCTGGAAACGGAAGCCATGGCCGCGTAACTAACTGATATCAGCCTCCGGCAAAGCCGGGGCGATTCAAAAATCGCAAGGTCAGGAGGCAGATTGATGGAAGCGCAGGTAAATGATCTTTCGAATGAAGCGGCAGCGCTCGCAGATATCCTCAAATGGTCAGCGGATCTCCCAGCATGGCAGCGCGACGCGCTGCGTCGGCTCTGTAGCCAGACAAAACTGGAGGCCGCAGACATCACGGCATTGGTCTCCATCTGCAAGGCCGTAGAGCAAGGAGCCCCGCTCGACGCAACCCACCTCCGCGACCCCGCGGCAAGCCACGCGGTCGTTACGCTAGGGGCACTTTACGGGCTGTCCAATGTGAACGCCCTCGCCCCGGGCGAGCGGCTCTCCTTCGGGAAGACTGGCCTCACCGTCATCTACGGGGACAATGGCGCCGGCAAATCGGGCTATGCCCGCGTACTTAAGCAGCTCTGCCGTGCGCGTTCGCCGAAAGGCGACGGAATCCTGCCCAATATCTACACGGCCGCAAGCGGCACTCCCGCCGCCAGCATCGACTTCTTCATAGGCGCACAAAAGCGCAGCGCGGCCTGGACGCAAGGCACATCGCCGGAAGCAATGCTGTCGGCTGTGAGCGTGTTCGATTCTCGAACCGCCAATGTCCACGTAGAGAACACCAACGACCTAGCCTATACGCCGCTCCCGCTCCGCATCCTCGCCGGGCTGGCACAGGCCTGCCAAGACGTAAAGGCCAAGCTGACGGCCGAAATCAAAGCGCTGCAGGAGCAGACGCCCGCAGTTCTGTCGAAACCTGACTGCAAGCCAGACACGACCGTCGGCAAGCTGATCGCTGGCCTGTCGGGCAAGACGAAACAGGAAGCTGTTGACAAGCTGGCAGGCCTGAACGCCGAAGAGGAAGCGCGACTTCAAACGCTCAGCTCAGACCTGGCCAGCGACCCGGCGCGTACCGTCCGCCAGCTCAAGGGCCAAGAAGCCCGGATCAAGTCAGCGATCGAGGAGCTCGAGCGCCTAATTGCCGCCGCGACGGAGGAAAGCCGGGCAGCGCTGCGCACAGCTCGCGCGCACCTTGCCACAGCGCGCTCCGCCGCCGCGGCCGCCTCCGCCAACCTGTTCGCCGATGAGCCGCTACCCGACATCGGCTCGGACGTCTGGAAGGCCCTTTGGGAGGCTGCCCGGGACTATTCGCGCGCCTCCGCCTATCCCGACCATCCGTTTCCAGTAACCGGGACCGGCGCCCATTGCGTCCTCTGCCAGCAGCCTCTCAGTGAAGAAGCTTCGAAGCGGCTCAGCAGCTTCGAGGCCTTCGTGCAGGACGAAAGCAAGCGCCGCGAACAGGAAGCCGCGGACGCGTATGACGAAAAGCTCGAGGAGGTCTCGGCGCAAGCCATCTCCATGAAAGATCTTGCGGCAATCGTCGCGACGATCCGCAATGACATCGGACAAGAGGAAGTCGCGAGCGCCCTTCGCCGCGAGACCCTCCATCTCGCGTGGCGGCTGCGTGCCATACTGAGAACTCACGGCCTTGCGGTTCTGCCCGATCTTCCGCTCGAAGGCACCATCTCGCTTGATCCGCTACGCACGGCGCTCAGTGGCATCGCCACGCGCATCGAAGGCCTGCAGTCCGAGGCCAGTTCCCCACAGCGCGCCGCGCTCATCGCCGAGCGCGACGGCCTCGCCGATCGAAAGTGGCTCAACGTAGTGAAAGCCGATGTGCTTGCCCAGATCGAGCGCCTCAAGGCCATCGAGGTGATCGAGAAAGCCAGCAAGGACACTGCTACGAACAAGATCACCACCCAGAGCGCTCGTGTCGCCGAGGCGCTGGTCACTAACCGCTTGCGGGGTAGGTTTGCGATCGAGGTAGACAAACTCGGGGTCGCCGGTCTCGCTATCGAACTTCAGCAGGCCAAAACCACAGCTGGCGTCCCCTTCTTCCAGGTCCGGCTGATCAATAAGCCGAGCGAGCCGGTCGGCAAGGTCTTGAGCGAAGGTGAGCATCGCTGCGTCGCACTCGCCGCCTTTCTTGCCGAGCTGTCGACCATCGATGCGCAATCCGCGATCGTGTTCGATGACCCCGTTTCTTCGCTCGACCATTTGCATCGTGACAGGGTTGCCGCTCGACTGGCCGATGCCGGACAGACCCGCCAGGTCATCGTCTTCACCCACGATATGGCGTTCTTGCTCCTTCTCGATGAAGCCTGCCGGGCAACCAAAGATCGCGATGCGACGCCGGTAGCGTACCGCCTGATCAGTCGCGGGACGGAAAACGCGGGCTATTGTCATCAGGACCCGCCGGCCAACGTCATGCCTCTTGATAGGGTGATCGATGGAATGAAGACGCACCTCGCCAACGTGAAAATCCATCACGAACGAGGCGACCAGGCGAAGTGGCTGCGCGAGGTGACGTCCTTCCAAGACCAACTGCGCACGACCTGGGAACGCGCCGTCGAAGAAGTGGTCGGCCCTGTGATCCGCCGCTTGTCCCGCAAGGTCGAAACGACGGGCCTTATCAAGCTCACCGTCCTCACCAACGCGGATTGCACCGCTATGCGCGAGGCGTTCGGCCGCTGCTCCGCGCTCCTCCACAGCCAGCCTGGCGAGATCAATCCCCGGCTGCCCGCACCATCCGTGATCCATGCCGAAATCGACGCCTTGGAAAATTGGATCGCCGACATTCGGTCGCGGCAGGAGAAGGCCGCATGATCACGCTTCATGCCGCGCAGCCTTACATCGGGGGTGATCCGAACGGGACCGCTTCCATAAAGATAAGGGATGCAGCAATCTCATTCAGATGGCTGCATGATGGAGCCTCCTTGGCCGACTGCAGCGAGGTCGACCATCCGCTAAGGGCCTGAAGCTGCCGAACCCGGCGGATTGCTCCGCCGGGCCCGAGGGGGAGACCCCGTTCTTTTCAGAACGGGATTTCGTCGTCGCGGTCGACCAGCTCGGGGTTTTCATTCTCGGTCGCTCTCGGGCGGCTGAGGAAGTCAACCTTCTCGGCGATGATCTCGCAGCCGTAGCGGTCGGTACCGGTTGCGTCGGTCCACTTGGTGTAGTGGATGCGGCCGTGGACGAGGACCTTCATGCCCTTCTCGCAGTGCTCTGCGACGGTCTTGCCGAGACCATTGAAGCAGGTGATGCGGTGCCACTCGGTGTCCATGACCCGATAGCCGTTCTCGTCGCGCATCACGCGACCTTCCGAGAGGCGCGGCCGCGAGGTGGCGAGGGTGAAGTTGGTGATCTTGGTACCGCTTTGGGTCGAGCGCACTTCGGGCTTCTGACCGATGTTGCCTGCGAGGATGACGATGTTCTGCATGGTAAGCTCCTGTGTTTCCTGTCCCTGGGACCGTCCCTTCGACAAGACCCGGAAAAAGCCTGTCGGCTGAGGCGTGCACGGGAGACGGAACGGCGACCGGAAACCTCCAGAGGGCCGGGGTGGAGCGGGCAGCCCCAAAGGGGCAACACGGCCCGGACTGACGCGGGGTTGCGCGCCAGAGGCCGAACAGGCTTAGGGGATTGTCAGTCGAAGGGATGGCGCCGGGGATGGGAGCGACCTGGGGCACTTGCAGAAACCGCCCCTCCTTGCTCAGGCAACAGAGTTGAAGCTCTTTGAGAGAGACGACCCCGAGGCCCGAGCCAACTTCATCCCCCTGCCCTATCGCGACGAACTCCATGGGAGTTGCGACATTGCGACCGGACGGCTATCCCGGATGCAGCATTCAGGACACGAGGGCTCAATGGCTGATTTCAATCTCGAGGCGATGTCGCTTAAGGAACTGCGGCAATTGCAGAAGGAACTCGTCAAGGCGATTTCCACTTACGAAGACCGGCACAAGGCAGATGCCCGTGCCAAGCTGGAGGTCATCGCCAAAGAGATGGGCTACTCCATTGCCGACCTGATCGGAGTCGAGGTGAAAACCACCCGTGCGCCAGCCGTGGCGAAATACCGTCACCCTGAGAACGCGGCCGTCACCTGGTCAGGCCGTGGCCGGAAACCGCAATGGTTCGCGGATCACATCAATTCGGGCAAAGACCCGAGCGACCTGGCGGTCTGAAATCAAGGCCGGAAAATGCCGGGTCAGTCTTGGTTTGACGGCTCGGTAGCCGGAAACTCAAAACTGGCCGCATCAGACTTCGGACCCATCACGCGCGTCGGCAGATTTGGCATCGGCACCTGACCTCGGTGATGTCCTTTGACCAGAACCACTTTGCCGCTCCGATAGTGCCTCTCATGCTCGGCAACCCAGTGACGGATGGGTCCATTCCGCCCCTCAAGTGCTTGCCGCTCGAATTCAAGGCGAGCAGTCCTTTCCGCCATGTGCGCAGCCGCCTGCGGGCCAATCCGGATCGTCAGATGTGATCTCTGGGCGCCAAGGATCCACGACTTGCCGAACTTCCGTGCGGTCTTCGTGTCCTTGGGGGTGAAGGTTTCGGCTTCCGTGGGGATGATCCCGCCCAGGTCCGGTGAAACCAGCATGGCAAAGAGCGCGTAAGGAATGAACAGGTCGTACCCCGTTTCAACCTGGTGCACCGTGCGTCGACCGTTGATCATGTCCACCGTATCTCCGCTCCTCACGCGGAAATCGACCACGGAACGGCTGAGTTCGACTTCGACGTCGCCGTAATTCAGCTCTCCTGTCGGCCTTCGCTTGACAAGCAGAGCGCAGATCGGGTCGACGACACGCGAATTTTCGCGGCGATGGAACATCGAGATCCGCAGATGGCCATCGTTGCGGTCATCAAGGAGGTAGCCGCGCAAGCCAGTGCCCAATGGCTTGTCGTCATGCTTGGTCACCGGTGAAGCGCGTTCGTAGCGTGCAACGCCCAGCTCTCGATCGTCGAACTCTACCCAAACGACGTCAGCAGGTAGTTTCACCTCACCAAGAATAGCCATCGCCGGCAAACCGGTTTCGGCGGCCCGTTTGGCAACAGCGTCATGAAGCGTATCGGCATAGGCTGCTGCCAAGTGATCAAGCAGATAAACCTTGGCCTGTTGCAAAGCCTCGAGCGCATACTCGCGAAATAGTTTCAAGTCTTCGGACGGCGTGAAGTGCCAGACCAAGTCGTCAGTGGGAGCCGATTTACCCGCCAGCGATGATCCATATAATGAAATCAATGATTTATATAGCATGCGATGGGCCCTCAACCTGACACGCGACAGCTTCCGACGAAGCCCGTCCATGATCAAGCGGCTTTCACGGCGCCCTCACTGACGGATAGTGCCGATAGAGACGCCGAGTGCCGAGGCGTGCTTCAATCGTGTCAGGATCGACATGCCGACCATCGTCGGCACATTCTGCCGCTCGCTTGGAACAGCGGACAGGCGACAGGCTCGGATCGGGGCCCTTGCCCCGACGCCGAGCCCTCGTTGAGACCGTGGGCATCATGCCCACGGGTCGACCTCAGCGATCACTTGAACCTCGTCTCCGTCGATTTCATCGGCGGGGACGGCGCCGAAGGTTCCATCACCTGCCTGAAAGACGACGATCGAGACCATGAGCGTGGCGGCGAGGGAGGCGGCGAAGGCGTGTGCATCTTTGCGGGACATCTGTTTGGCTCCTGTCTTGGAGGCGGGGGACCATCCCCCGCGCGACAGGACCCCGCAGGCCCGAAGACTGGCTGACATCACCGGGTGCGTTCGGCTCGCCCGAATCCACCTGGCGGCACGGGCTCGCCCGTAGTCCGACCCCTTGCGGGTTGATCTCGAAGACAGGATTCGGGGCAAGGAAGGGAATGGCGAGCGGGGGATGGTGCCCTGACGACTGGAGCCTATTGTCCCGTTGATGCTTGGAACGCCGCCCGCCTCCCGGGCAGGCTCTTGGTTGAAGACCTCCGTAATGGGGGGATGGATCCTCTGGTGCGCCGCGACAGCGCGGGACGAGGTTCAAGTGGTCGGTGAGAGGTCGGCCCTTCGGCAGGCCCCTCACGCATTCTCAGGGCTCAGGCGGCTAGGTCCGCGCCCCCTGCCCTCTCGCCGTCCTCGGCACCGACGATCTCGATCCGAGCGTTGCGATAGCCCTCTCGCGCGATCCATAGCTCGGCCGCGGTGACAGATTCCGCCAGATGTAGTAGCTCGGTGTTTCCACCGAAGTCCAGAAGTACGCGGACCTGCCCGGGCTTCGGTTCCTCGGCCACCTCAAAGATCAGACGGCTATCCGCCGAATGGCTGCGCATGATGGTGACGAGAATGACCCCGTCCGAGGAGAAGTTGCCCTCATGCAGCGTGAAGGAGGCCGGAGCCGTCCAGGTGGGATAGACCCGGGGAGGCTCTTTCTTCACAAGGCGGCCGACGCCGTTCGAGCGCTCCCATGCGGCGAGCTTCTTGGTGAACCGTGCCGGCGGCTTGGTACTGCCGTCGGTATAGCGGATCAGCGCCCCGAGAGGGGCTGTGTAAATGATGGTGGTTGCAGACATGATTCCTCATCCCGAATGCGAGTATTCGCATTCATCATATTGATATTGCTGTATTTTGTGAGATAGGGGGCGGGCACCCCCGCCCCCCCGGATGGCTCAGATCACTCTGCCGCCATCATCGACGCATTGCCGTCGGGCAAATCAGCCGTCAGGAAAGCCGGGAGATCGACATCCTCGGGTTCTACCGCATCCTCCCCCTGCCCCTCTGCGATCGCCTCGCCGTCGCGCGCTGCGAGAACGACCCGGCGCAGGACCTCGGGCAACCAGCCGCTGCCCTTGAGAAGCCGCTCGGCCTCGGTCGCCATTTCACCCTTCTTCAGGTGATCGAGCAGCTGCGCGGTCCCTTCCCCCTTCGCCTCGCGCACGGCCTCGAGGATCCGGGCCTTGGGCACGCGGTTGAGGTAGCCATCGACCGTCGGCTCCCAGCCCGCCTCGACCATGTCGAGATCCACCGCGCGGGCCACCAGATCGGCATGCGTCATGCGGCGGCTCAGACCGCTGGCCGAGATGCCCGCACCATAAGGGTTCACCTTCTCATGGAGCGCGTTGATCCCAAAGCTGAGGCAATGCGCCAGGAGTGCCAGACGACTGCCCTGGTCGAGGACCGTCAGATAGTCCCAGAGCGCGGCATCGTCACCGAGGGGCAGATCAGACTCCCAGGCAGCGTGACGCTCATCGACCAGCTTTGCGACGACGCTGTCCTTGAGATCGGGCGCCTGCGCCGACATGAAGACATGACGCACGGAGGCTTCGAGACAGCTGCCCGAGGCTGAGGAGGTGCGGAACGTATCCGTCACCAGCTTCAGGAGCAGGAGCGTCAGCGCCACGTCGGGCGAGCGCCCGATGGCTTCCCGCAGCGCCAAGGTCCGGTGGGCCGTCAGTTCCATGATCAACCGCTCGGGCAAAGGCTTCTGCGCGCCGTCATCTTCCTCATCGGACGCATCCGCACTGATGGGCTGACCACCCGAGGTGATGACGGTGCCCGGTGTGGAGGAGGCAGTGGGCTGCCAGCCCGAACCAGCGACATCACTCCCCTGCCCCATCGCGTCCGCGCCATCGCCATCCTGGACCGCGGTCTCCGCACGCGGCTCATCCTCGGGCCGGACATAGCCACGATAGACCGCACGACTGCCGTCCCGATCGAGCGTCACGAAGACGCCCGCGCGCGCAACCTCGGCTGGATCGTAGATCAGCGGTCGCTGTTCGAGCGCTTCCATCGCCATTTCGAGCTGCCCAAGCCGGGCATCGATTTCCTCGGGGTACTCGTCCTGGCCGGAGTATTCCTCCTCCAGCGCACGATACTCGGCGAGGAGCGCCGCATGGGCCGCGCTTTCCTCGTCGGCCATCGGTGCGGCATCACCGGCCAGACGCCGCAGACCGTGGCTGTAGCCATAGGGCAGGTCGGTTGCCACCTCGATCCACTTCCAGCCTTCGGAAACGAGCGCTTGGGCCTCAGCCTGAAGCTTCTCGGCGACCAGCCGGTCGAGGAGGGCAGGGTCCTCGAGCCAGCCGCCGTCATCGCCTTGGAAGAGATCGCGCAGCACGACACCGCCCGCCGCCTCATAGGCATCGACACCCATGAAGATCGCGCGACGATCCGAGGCCCGGACAGAGGTCTCGGTCAGCATACGCCGGATGGCATAGGGCTCCTTGTTCCAGGAGTTCTTCACCGCATCCCAGACCTGCACCTGACGCGCGTGATCCGGGTTCACCGTGAAAGCCATCAGCTGTTCCAGCGTCATGCCATCCTCGGCATAGATCTCGAGCAGGGCAGGGGCTACGGAGGCAAGTTTCAGGCGCTGCTTGACGATCTGGGGCGTCACGAAGAAGGCCGCCGCAATCGCTTCCTCGCCCTGACCCTTCTCGCGCAAGGCCTGGAAAGCGCGGAACTGGTCAAGCGGGTGCAGAGCGACACGTTGCATGTTCTCCGCCAGCGAGTCGTCCTCCGCCAGGATTTCCGACGTCGTATCCCGGACGATGCAAGGGATCGGCGCAGTCTTCGCCAGCCGCTTCTGCTTCACCAGCAGCGACAGCGCCTGAAAGCGACGACCACCGGCCGGGATTTCGAACAGCCCGGTCTCAACGCCCTCGGCATCGAGCATTGGCCGGACGTTCAAGCCCTGCAGCAGGCCGCGCCGCGCGATGTCCTCAGCAAGTTCCTCGACCGAGACGCCCGCCTTGATGCGCCGCACGTTGGACTGGCTCAGAACGAGCTTGTCGAAGGGAATGTCCCGCGAGGGGGACAGGGTGACTTTCTGGGCAACTTTCGCCATCAGTTCTTCTCCACGACGGGCGCCGGAAGCCACTCTCCCGATCTCACTCACCGTCACCCCTCAAACCCACAGCCCTTTCCCTCTCTGAGGAGGCCTCATGTTTACCGGGGTATACATGAGGCACAGAGGTCTATGTTTACCGGGGTATACATCAAGCGGCGTACCCTACTGATGAACTGGTAGCTCGGCACTTTGTGAGGGAGCGGAACATGCGCACAAAATCGAATCCTTCTTCGGAGGCACGTTTGGTTAGCGCATGGAGATATGCACTCGGCCGGCGGATTTTCTCGAATGCTTCTACAAGGCCCAGGATTGCCAATGCCGATCCAAGGCTGCCCATTGTTCTGCGCGCAATATCGATGTCATGTTTTTCGAGTCCGATTGCTGGAGCAAGTGTATCAGAGAGGCGTACGACATCATTCCAGTCCTGAGCTGGCGCCATAGCAAAAGCAGCAGCATTCTTGGCTAGTGCCATGCATTCGGCCACAGTTATGTCGCTACTCTCTTCGTTTTCGCAGCTACTCGGTGTAGCGGCCGGATTCTCTGGGCTCTGTTTTTTCCGCGCATGTTCAGATTCATAGTTTTCTTTTTTTGAACTCTGAATGTGCCGGTCATTTTGGCTGTCGCTGACGGTCAAAACAGTGGTGACAATAGTGTCCGGAGTAGTTGTCGTCGGTAGTTCCGCCTGAAGTTGCTTCACGATTTCGTCTAATTGGTCGCATGACAGGGAACGGCGAATGGCGCGACGTGCGTGTTCTGCCAACTCGGGCTGAATGCATGCGGCGTGGTGGTAGAGAATGTCCCGGATTACCGAGCGCAATGCCTTAGTCCGGATCTCGTTTCTCAGACATTGCTCTGCAAGAGCGGTGAGATGATTGCGGATGGCGAACAGGGGCGACAGGTCGATCCCGTAGGTTAGCCTCACGTCTGGAGTATCGTCGCGCACCTGGTATCGCTTTCCGTTCGGGCTCGACCGTCGTGCGATGAAACCGCACGTTCTCAGGTGCTCCAGTCGGCGTCTGAGCGTGCGTTCATCAATCCCATCGCAACGCTCGATCAACACTCGGTTTGAGGCAAAGACAACGAGTGAATCAGGGGCAGCTGATGACGGAATAAACGACAGGAGACCTCGCAGAACGGCGATGTCGCGGTCTCGCAAGCCAAGGTGTTTGCGGCTGCGGCGCACCAGGTCCAGAAGCGACCAGCGTGCGTCGTCAGCCCTCTTTGGCGTCTCTGTAAGAGGGTCTTTCTGGTTATAATTATTCGTGCGCCGAACGTGCCGCGGCACGGGCGATGACATGATGTGTTCCATGGTTCTATCAGCGGAATGCTCGGGTCAGCCAAGTGAAGACCGTGCAGCCATGCTCGTTTGTGTCCGTCTCTCTTCAGAAAAAGGATAAAAGAGATACGATCACCGCGAAGCGATGTTGCGTGTGATTCGGGCCTGCGCTAGTCTGCTCTTGCTAGAAGATGAGCATTGTCAGGGTTGGCGCCCTGTGCTGTGCGCGGGCCTTCCGGGTGGTTTCCATTCGGGAGGCCTATCCTTTTCCGTCACTGCTCCTCTGTTGTTTTCGTTGCATTCCGTCAGTCCTTCTTCGCCGACTGGCTGAGGAATTCTTCGTGCAGCCGCCGAAACACGGGATCGGCGTTAGTGTGGAGCCAGCTCGCGAAATCACGGTGCCGGGCTGATGGCCGGAAGCCTAACGTGCCTCTGGTAAGGTCAATCTCCCCAAGTGCTGTGCCGTCTTGTGCTTTGATCTTGAGGGTCGATTTCCCCTTCTCCGCTCGCTCTTGTTTCGTCGTTTCCGCCAACGGAAGAGCCTTTATCCAGGCCGCAAATCTTTCGTCCGAGGTTGATCCGTCGAGAAAAGGATCAGGGTGGACTGAAAGGACGTTAATCTTCCTCTCGAGAACCGTCACAGCGAGTTCGTACCAGCGTTTCCAGCCGATCGATGGAGCCGCGCCAATGCGCTCAAGTACTTCTCGCGGGAATGCTTCGCGCACCTTGCGCATATGCGAAGTATGGCTGCGGTTAACGTTTAGCGCGTCCTGAACCACGCGGGCGTCATAGCCTGCCTCTTCCAGATCGCCCGCAAAAAGAGCTTTCTCGATGAAGGACGGATCCTTGCGGACGTTGTTCTCCTGTCCCTGGGCCAGCACCGCCTCTTCATCAGACAGGGTGCGGATCAGTGCCTTGACGGGTGTTCCCAGGCCCCGGATAGCGGCAAGCCTGCGCCTGCCGTAGACAACCTGATACCTGCCGCTGAGCTTTGGGTGAGGCCGAAGCAGGATTGGAACCTGCTGCCCATGCTTGGTAATACTTTCGCGAAGGTCAGCGACATCTTCGTCGAGCGCACCCATGCGATCCTTCAGCCCGGTGTCTTCGATGAGGTCAGGATCGATGTCCTGCACCGAACGACTGCTGACGCTGCGAAGGTCGTTGCGGATGGCCGCGATGGGGCCGGCACTTTGAAAGACCTCGGGCATCTTTGCGGCTGGGCGGGGCAGGGGGCCCTTGGCATCCTCATCGGGCCGCGCGGCCGGTGTGATACCTTCGAACATGTTCTTTCTGGCCATGTCAGTATCTCCCCCAAGCCCTGTGGATGTCCTGCTCCAGCTCGCGCGCAACTGCATTGATGGATTCCATCGCGCGGTCATAGGTGTTTCGGTTCATGCTGCCGCGACCAACCTCGAACAAGGTTTGATGTGTTAGCCCCGCGTCAGAAACTGCTGTGGACTTCAGGAATGTCTCCGTCATCACGCGCTTGCCAAAGTTTGCGCGCAGCAACCCGGCAACTTGCGCCTGAGGCCCGTCCGAAGGCTCAAAACGCGACACGAGGTAACGCAGAAAGTCATAATCCAGGGTCATCCCGGCGTCCCTGATCGTGTCGAGCAAAGACGAAGTCATGGTCAGGAACTGGGCAAGCGACGCCACATCGATGAAGTTCGGGACCACCGGAATGATGATGGAAGACGATGCCACCAAGGCAGACAAGGTCAAGAAACCAAGCTGCGGCGGACAATCGATGAAGACCAGATCGTAACTCGCCTCAACCGACAGGATTGCCTCGCGCAGGCGCAAATAGAAGGGCGGTTCCGAGCCGCGACGGAGGGCATAAGGCGTTTCGGTCTCGTATTCTGACAGGATCAGACCGCCGGCAGCAATGTCGAGGCCGTGGAAATAGGTCTTCCGGACGACCTCGCCCATCGGAAGCGGGTCTTCATACCGGATGGCGTCATAGATCGTGCCCTGGTGCGTGAAGTCGATTTCCGGGCGCAGCCCCGTCATCGACGACAAGGAAGCCTGAGGGTCCATGTCGATTACCAGCACCCGGTAGCCGTGCAAGGCATACCACTGGCTGAGGTAAGCCGCCGTCGTCGTTTTTGCCGAGCCGCCCTTGAAGGAGACACAGGAGATGATCTGGAGCGGCTCTGTCCCGACGCGACCCCGCAAATAAAGCGAAGGGTCGCGAGTAGTTCGCGCGAGCGCCAACCGGATCTGTGCCAAGTCTTCGGCTGAGTAAACTTTGCGTCCGCGGTCATCGAGCGGCACGTCGGGGATCTTGTCTTCAGCATGGAGTTTGCGCAGATGGCCTGGTGCGAGCCCAAGAAACTCTGCAGCCTCCGTCGATGAGAAGCCCCTCAAGTGCTTACTAGCGTCCGGCGCAAAATTGCGCTCCAGATGCATGCGGATCGACTCATGCAATGTGGCTGCGTCGCTTTGGAGCTCTGCAAAAACACGCTCTTCGGTCATACTGCCCTCGCCTCTGTAGTGGTGCGGTTCGTCCGCACTCACTGTGCTCATTCGAGCTACTTGCTTGTCGTAGCGCGGAAATGTGCAATTCTCGCCGATCTCCGCTACGAACATGAATGCTTCATGTCGGGCAGCCGCGCAAGAAGTTTCTACAGATCGTGCCTGAAGCTAAGGGTGTTAGGAAGGTCAGTCATTGCCAACACTTTCTACTGTCATGTTTTATAAAGAAGATTCACTAAGGCTCGCAAGCCGGGCGTTGCCTAGATGTTGTGGTGCTCGCTGGGTGTTCGATCCTGTGGGAGCTCGTCCGTTCGAATCGTCAGGTCAACAATCCCAGCCTCACGGCGCGCTCGAGCAGCAACTTCACTGCCGACGGTTGCCAGCTTGTCCGCCCGCGGGGCGTGCGCTCCCGCATCGCTTCCAGCCGATTGCAGATCGCCTGAAGCGTGATGTCGGGAGCTGCGCCCTTGATGGCGGCAACGATCGCGGGCAGGCGGTCGCCCGTTTCGCGGCGCCCGGAGCGGGCCAAGACCGTCTCAGGCAGGAAGCCATCGCGGACATAGGCGTTCACCGCGCGCAACAGGCGGCTATGCGTCCATCGCCGCGCTTCCGGCAGGGGGCCGTTGATGATGCGCAACACGTCCTCCCAGGCCAAGTCGGGGCGCAACCGGCGTACATGGGGCACCCAGTCTTGTGCCGTCTCGTTCAAGCGCTCTATGTAGCCATCCTGCCGTGCCAGCCGCACCTTGCGCAGAGCGGCAGGGTCTTTGGCGCGCAGTCCAGGGTTCCCGCCAACACGGCCTTTGGTTCGCGCGCTTGCAAGCCCGGCCTTCGTGCGCTCCCGGATCAACGCACGCTCGAACTCGGCCGCGGCGCCCAGCACTTGCAGCGTGAACTTGCCCTGCGGGGATGCGGTGTCGATCGGGTCCTCGATCGAGCGGAAGAACGCGCCCTTTGCCTCCAGCCGCTCGATCACCTCCAGCAGATGCGACAGCGACCGCGCCAGCCGGTCGATCCGGACGACCACCAGCGTGTCGCCTTTGGCGACGCGTTCCAGCACGCCCGCCAGCACCGGCCGCGCACGATTGCCGCCAGAAGCCTGCTCCTCATGGATCTCCGCGCAGCCTGCAGATTTCAGGGCCTGCGATTGGGGCAGGGGGGTCTGATCCTCGGTCGATACGCGGGCATAGCCGATGAGTGGCACGGGGCAGGGGGCACTTTTTACAATTGCGGATGTCATGACTAAACGACCGTTTGAAAACAGATGCAAGGGTGTGCACTGTGGCGCTGCTCGTCAGAAACCCCTTGGTTTCCGCACCGCGACTGCAATCGGAGAGACCACACGGACCATCGCGCGCGCGTGCTATATAGAGAGCAGGACCACCTCGGCAAAAACCCTTGGGTAATTTGCAAAATGCTCGTATTTTGCACATATGACGCCGCAACACCCTTCACAGTATGATGACTTCGATAATCCGTCCGGCGATGCGGAGGAGCTCGACCAGGCACTCGAGGACGACCTGTGGTTCCTGCCTGGCGCATTGGCGGAGAAACCCGACGATCTGCCGCCTGGCCCTCGTGCAGGGCCGCCTGAAACCGCAGTCCTTGATGATTGGCGTCGGGCCGAGGGGGCCCACGCGGCCCGTCTCGCCAGGGCGTCCGGACGGCTCGGCGCGCTGGACGACCGGCTGCGCCGAGGCCCAGATGGATGGCGGCACCGGCTCGCGCTGATCGAGGCCGCAGACCTCAGCTGGCTTGCAGGCGACCGGGTTGGCCCGGATCGTCTTGCACTCTGGATGTCGATGCGCCTGTCGGGCGTGCAGGACGACACCGCGGGGCTCGCCCGGGTCGGATGGGCCGTGCGGCGCTTGACGGCCGGTCCTGGGCCGGAGGTGGACCTGTCCGCGTTCCTTGACCGCCGTGACCCCGAAAACATCGCCGAAGAGGCCGAGCCCTTCGCGGACCGCGCGGGTGGGTGGCTGGACTTGATGGCGGCCGCGCGTGATCTGCATCCGATCTCGCGCGCCTGCATGGGCTTTCACCTCTGGAGCCTCGCGGGCCTTAACCAGCCGGGCGACCGGATGGAAGCCGCAGTCGCCGCAGCACGGATCGCAGCCAGCGAGAGCAAGGGGGCGGTCTTCGCGCCGCTGGCTATTGGCGGGGCAGGGGGCCTGCGCGCCGGAGGCCGACCCGCCGAGCGTTTGGCGCGCTGGCTCGACGGATTGGAGACCGCTTGCCTGACCGCGATGCGCCACCTCGACGACGTCGAGGCCTGGTCGGCGCGTGCGGCGGCCATGATGATGCCTCTTTCCGGCCGAACGCCGTCGGCGCTGCGACATCTATTGGCGGAATGGCCGCTGGTCTCTGCACCGATGGCAGAACAACTGACCGGTGCGAGCCGAGCTGCCGTGCAGCGGAACCTGGCCTTGATGGAAGCGCGTGGCTTGCTCCGCGAGGTGACCGGGCAGGGACGCTTTCGCATGTGGCGAACAGCCTTGCCCCACAACAAAGCCCTGGCATCATCTCCATTGCCTGCCCGCAAGTAAGGACCTACGTGCGGGCAGAAGACGGGTTCAGCTTCGACCAGCACGCCAGACAAGCGCGGCGATGACCAGGAACAGGGCGGCGCCAAAGCCCCAGACCCGCGCATAGCCGATCATGTCGCCCCACGGGGCCACGGCATAGCCGATCGCTAGGATGGTCCAGACGATCACCACGCCAAGCAGCAGCCAGATATCTTCGTTCATGTCAGAACTCCTGAAAGTTTTCATGTCAGTGACCCATTGCGCCTGCAGCGGCGACAGGAACCGCCTGAAGCAACTCGAACCCGAGCACGGTGAAGCCATACATGGCGGCCGCGATCACGAGGATGGACAGCGGCCCCGTCCAGGCGGCGTTGCGCCCCACGGGCAGGTTGGCCCATTCGACGAGGGCGAAGGAGGATACGCCCGCCGCCCTCTGCCGTCCGAACACCGAAGCCAGAACCGTCGCGGCATAGAGAAGAAGGGAAAGTGCCATGACCGTGCCGCCCACGCCGACCAGTGCCATGAGCGTGGACCAGACGGCGGGCGCTTCGCCACCGTAGGTGACATCCATCACCCGCCGCGGCACGCCCATGTAGCCCGCGGCCACGCCCGCGCTGCCAAACACCAGAAGCCCTGTCGAGGCCACCCACGGCAGCGACCGAAGCAGCCCCGGCCAGCGAAGCTCTCGGCCCGTCAGCTCTGGCAGCAACACCGTAAGACCCGCCAGCAGCGATAGGCTAACCGTGCCGACGGTGAAGAAATGGAAATAGCCCGGAACGAAGAAGGTATCCGACAGCAGCGGTGCCATTTTTTCCTGGATCAGCACGAATGCCAGCGCGATGCCGAACATCATGTTGACCACGGCCAGGCTTGCCGCGGTTGTCGCGGGATGCTGCCATGGCAGCTTGCGCAACCAGCCGAACAGGCCCGTTGCACCCGAAGCGCGCGCATGAACCTCAAGCGATGCGACGATCACCAGGAAGGCGGTCAGCGTCGGCACCGAGACGAACAGCGACAGCGCCGAGCCCGCCACCTTGACATACTCCGGCAGGCCGGGGTCGAGGAACATGTGGTAAAGCGAGGTCGGCGGCACGAAGACCAGGTAAAGGCTGAAGACCAGCTTCGAGAACCTGGCCCCGAACACCGACTTCGCGCCGGTCAGCACCTGCATCAGGATGTACCAGACTAGGACCGTCGCCATGAGCGGCAGGTAGTGCAGGTTGTGAAACAGGATGTGCCATCCGGTTTCCTGGCCCACCGGAAAATCGCCCAGCCCCAGGGCCCAGAGCAATGCCGGCAGGAAGGCATGGATCGCCGCAAAGCCGGTGACGATCAGAAAGCCGGACCATGCAAGCAACGCAAAGCCAAGTGCGTCAAGCGACCGTCGGCGCCCTCGCCCAAGCGAGGGCAGAAGCGTGGCAATGGCGGTTGCCGGCACCAGGATCAGCCCGAGACCGAGCAGGGCATAACCCAGACTGAAGACCAGAACGGTCATCGGCTCGTCAGCCAGAAGCTCGACATTCCCGTCATAGAGGGGTGGAGATCCGATCACGGAAGCGTAGAGCCCAAGAACGAAGCCCAGCACCATGGCGATGGCTCCGAGAACGGAAAGCCAGCGTCGGGCCAGGCCCACCTTGTCCCCGCCGTTGCCGCGTTCGGCGGCGGCAAAGCCGAGGAGCAGGGCCGCCTGGGCGAAGTAGAGCCAGTAGAAGAATGCACTGACCCCGTGCACCGTAAGGAAGCGGTAGCCGGATTCGGGCAGGGCCGGCAGGAACCCGGCCCGGACCAGGGCCGTCAGCACCCCCCCCGCGAGGCCGATGAGCAGCGCCACGAGTGCCGTGGCCGCAAGAATGATGACAAGGCGCCGGTCCTGAAGGGGAAGCGAGCGCAGCCGGTGAATGATCGTGTCGGACATCTGAACCTCCCCTTTCATGCGACGGTGATGCGGGCTTGCATGCCATCATGGCCGGGTCCGCAGTAGGATGTGCAGTAGACGAGAAAGCTGCCCGGTCGGGTGAACGTCATTTGCAGTTCGGTCTCGGCCCCCGGTCCAAGGCGGATCATCCTTGCCCCCTCTCCGAACTGGATCGACGCGCCGTGCGTGACGTCGGCGGCCAGCATGCGGAAGCGATAGGGCCGGTCGAGGTCGAGCCGCAGGGCCGGCGGGTCGAAGTAGTAGCGTTCGGCCAGCAGAAGCACGTCGACGGGTTCGACCATTCCTGCATCGCCCGGAGCGGCCTCTGCAGCCTGTCCGCCGGACGTCATATCCATTCCGGCCATGTCCGTTTGACCGGCGACAGGTCTGGGATAGACGGTGCCGTCAGCTTCGGCGAACCGGTCGATGAATTCGGCAAGCTCGGCCCGGAATGCCTCGACATCCGGGGCCGCCTCCATGCCGCCATGGCCCGCCATCGCCATCTCGGCGACGGGTTCGTCAGCCGCTGAAGCCCCGGCGCTGCGGAAAAGCGCAAGCGGGTTGGGGGCTGCCCCATAGGCTGCCCAAAGGCCGTAGAGGCTGACGCCGCCAAAGCCGAACGCGGCGATGAACCCACGTCTTGAGGTGAAGTGTCGGTCTGGTTTCATGATCTTGTTCCTGATGGGGCCGAGTGCGAACGCCTGGATCAGGCATCGGGCAGATCGGCTGTCGGATGGGATTGCAACCTCGCGGTAGCGGCGCGCGGCGTTGAAGCCAGGGCGCTGCCAGGAAGTCAGGGAAGAGGTCTGAAATCGGGACTAACCCGTTATCGGCGGGCGATACTCGGGCGATACGGCCCGACCTGCGCCGCCTTCGTGTTCAATCATACCGAAGGCGGCCGTGTCACCCGACGTAAAGGCAGTCGGCGGCAGACTTTCCTGAATGCTTGCCGAGACGCAGCCAGCGGATGCGCATATCGAAAAATGCATCTCTGTCATGTTGGCGCCGTGGTCCCCCGACTCGCCTATGACCATTTGCTCGGCGGCGGCGACATGCGCTTCCATGGCGATGCAACCGGAGTTCATGGCACGATCAGATGACGAAGACGGTTGCCCGAAAAGGCTCAGCGAGACCAGTGCTACACAAAAAAGCGCGCGCAGAATGATGCGCTGCCCGAAAAGGAACTTTGACTTGCGTTGGAATATTACCGCGTATTGCATTCGGACCCTGGAAACTCAGGTTTCCATACGCTTCCTGTAAGTTGTGCGAGCCCGCCTTGACACAAGTCAATTTAGACTGATTTCGACAACACAAATACGTGACGGATCTGATGGGTCATCCTGTCGGTCAGTCCCCGGAAAAGTATACGCTTGCCGGTTGGTGATTATGCCTCACTGACTGGCAAGCGAACGACTGCCTCCAGTCCTCCGGTCGTCGCATTGCGGAGCAAGACCGTCCCGCCATGCGCATGAATGATCGTCCGGGCGATTGCTAGCCCGAGGCCGACGCCGCCAGTATCTCGGCTGCGAGATTCTTCCAACCGCACAAACGGTTCAAAGACCGCTTCAAGCTGGTCTTCTGGCAGTCCATGGCCTTTGTCCGCGATAGTGATGACAGCCAATCCCGGCGCTTGGTCCAACGTCACCATCGCTACGCCGCCATAGCGAACAGCATTGTCGATCAGGTTCCTTAGCGCGCGGTTCAAGGCGTGCGGGCGGACGGTAATGGGCAGAGGCGGCGAAGGGGCAAGATTGGCCAAATCTCCCCCTACATCGTTGACCAGATCGGCCAGCAGGGCGGCAAGATCGACTTCAGCGGTTGGTTCTGCTCGCGCAACCCCGCGTGCGAACTCCAAGGTTGCCTCGACCATGGCCTGCATTTCCTCGACCAGTGCCTTCAGGCGTACGCTATCCTCGGTTTCGTCCAGCATTTCGATCCTGAGCCGCATCGCCGTCAGGGGCGAGCGTAAATCATGACTTAGGGCAGCCAGCATGTGCGTGCGCTCGTTCACAAAGCGGGTCAGTCGTGCCTTCATCCGGTTGAACGCCTGCGTGGTCTCGCGCACTTCGGATGGCCCCGTCATCGGTAGCGGATCGGCATCAAGCCCACGGCCCAAGCGGTCGGCGCCAACTGCAAGAGCGCGCATCGGGCCAACGACGCGCCGCGCGGTCCACCAGGCCACCAAAGCTACCGCTACCGCCATCAACACTACTGGCAGAAGGGCCTGTGGAGTCAGTTGCAGGGCAGGGCGGTAAAACATCGTGCGCACGTTCAGCCAATCACCCGCCGCAAGTCGAATCGACAGCGTCAGTTCAATGGGGTCGGTCCGCCCTGCCATCATCGCCTCATGCATGGGGCGCATGTTGGCTGGCACACCGTCTGGCAATGGCATAGACGCGAGGGGAAGCGCATGGACATCGGCGCGAACCTCCCGTTCCGGCTCTCCGAGAATCTGGCGGATCTGCCGCAGAACCATGTCCGCCTCTGCGCTGTCGTGGGACGCTGCAGGCTCGGGCCCGACTTCAAACCGGACAAGCGGAGAATCCGCCGCGCGGAGTATCGACGAGCGCAGATCAGTGGGGGCGCCATCCAGAAGCAAGACCACATTTGCAGCGCGCCCTGCCGCCTCCAGCCCGAGGGCTGCACGAACGGCACGGTTTCGCTCGTCTGTCAGCAACAACAGGCCAAGCCCTTGTGTGATGGCCAGCGCCAAAAGCAACATGATCAGCAACTGCCCGCCAAGAGATTGCGGGAACAGATTGCGAAGCTTCGGGAAGCGCGCACTCATGGCATTGCACTGACGTCTGCGGCAAGGCTGTAGCCACCACCCCAGACGGTTGCGATCAGCGCAGGCTTGGCCGGATCGGCCTCGATCTTGCGGCGCAAGCGGCTGATCTGGTTGTCGATGGTGCGATCGAACACCTGTGCGGCGCGACCCGATGTGAGATCGAGCAGTTGTTCGCGACTGAGCACGAAGCGCGGCCGTTCCAGAAACACCGTCAGCAGACGGAATTCCGCGGTTGTCAGAGAGACCTCGATGCCATTGTCGTCGGTCAGGGTCCGGCGGTCGGTATCAAGCACCCATCGGTCGAAGGCCAATCTGTGCCCAGCAAGGCTGCCGCCCACCACTTCGCCCCTGTCGGACCGGCGCAGGATTGCCTTGATCCGGGCCAGCAACTCACGCGGGTTGAAGGGTTTGGGCAGATAGTCATCCGCTCCGACCTCTAGCCCCACGATGCGATCGGTCTCGTCCCCCAGGGCTGTCAGCATCAAGATCGGGATTGTGCCCTGTGCGCGCAAACGTCGGCAGACCGAAAGGCCGTCTTCGCCTGGCATCATCACGTCTAATACGATCAGATCAAATTGACCCACCTGCATCGCCGCATCCATTGCGACGGCATTGGCGGCAGAAGTTGCGCGCATGCCGTTCTTTTCCAGATACTTCACCAGGGCATCGCGGATTTCGCGGTTGTCATCGACGATCAGAATATGCGGCGGCTGGATCATCATCTTGTCTCCTGATGTCGACCCTAGCTGAACGCGGTGGGGCTGCGGACAGAAGATTGTCGCAAACCTCTCTCAGCACCTTGGCTTGCGACAGTTTGATACAAAACAGGCGTCGCCCTGACAAACCTGTGGGACACCTCGCTCCCAGATTGGACCCATCGCAATCTGATCCAGGAGAGACAGAATGAAACGTTCGACAAAATTCGCCCTCGCAGCCGTTGCAGCCCTTGGCGTAGCCGCTGTCGCCGTACCGGTCGTCGCCCAGCAGGGCCAGATGCAGCATGACGGCATGATGGACAGAAGCATGGGCATGATGGGCCAGCATGGCGGTATGATGGGTGGCGCCATGGAAATGATGGCCGGCGGCCAGAGCTATGCCATGGCCACATTCGATACCAACAAGGACGGCACGCTCAGCCCCGAGGAAATGACAGCCGGGATTCAGGCTGAACTCAAGACCTACGACACCGACGCCAACGGGACTTTGTCGCTGGAGGAATTCGCGGTGATGCATGCGGCCCACACCCGACCGATGACCGTGCGTGCCTTCCAGATGCACGACGCCGATGGGGATGCGCAAGTGACGGAGGCTGAAATGGCCGACATGGCTGAAATGATGCAAAGCCACATGGGCGGGCAGCAAGGCGGCATGCAGGGCATGGGTCAAGGCATGATGGACAACAACTGACCCACTTTTTCTCCCGCTAACGGGGCGAAGCTTTCTTAGCGGGAGAAATCCCAACACAGATCAGGAGGCCATGAAGATGAACGGCTATGGTATGGGATTTGGAATGGGCTTCGGCTGGCTCTGGATGATCGTCATCCTTGTGCTGGTCGGCCTCGCGATTGCGGCGCTGGTCAAATACCTGCGCAAATAGTCGAAAGGAAACCCGATGGACTATACGATCAACCGCCTGATCACGGGTGCCGATTTTGACGTGGTCGACGCCCGGACGCGTGCCGCGCTGTCCGCAAACGGCTTTGGCGTATTGACAGAGATCGACGTCAAGGCAACGATGAAGAAGAAGCTGGACGTGGATATGCCAGCCTACCGCATTCTCGGGGCATGCAACCCGAAGATGGCACTTGAAGCCATTGCGCTGGAGCCGCGCGTGGGCGCAATGCTGCCCTGCAACGTGATCCTCCGAGTGGTTGACGGCGGGGTTGAGGTCAGCGCCATAGATCCCACGGCCTCGATGCAGGCCATCGACAATCCCGCAATGCATGCCGTCGCAGGTCAGGTGCGCGACCTACTGGCCAAACTTGTTGCGGCAATTTGATTGCACCCGCAACTGCAATCTTCGCTTGACCTTCCAATGATGGGAAGGCGCATCGTGAGTCGGTAGGCCTTTGCATCTGCCTTCGCGCGGCGCCGACCGCGATAGGAGAACGCTATGAAACCCACCGATCTGCACAGCAGCCACGCCCATCCAGACCCGGATATGCCCGAGGGCCAAGGCGTTCCAGAAAGTGGTACCGGGCTAACGTCCATCGACCCAGTCTGCGGCATGACCGTCACGCTGAAACCCGACACGCGGACCGAGGCGTTTGGCGGAAAGGACTTCCATTTCTGCTCCGGCAAGTGCCAGATGAAGTTTCAGGCCGATCCATGGTTCTATGCCTCCGGCCGGGCGGCGGGGCGTAAGAAAGTTGCCCCGGCCAATGTCCAGTACACCTGCCCGATGCACCCCGAGATCATCCGCGATGCGCCCGGCTCTTGCCCGATCTGCGGCATGGCGCTGGAGCCGGTGTTGCCCTCTGACGAGCCCAGCCATGAGTTGACCGATTTCACCCGCCGCATGTGGATTTCGGCGGCGGCAGCGGTACCGTTGATTGTGTTGACGATGGGCGAGTTCGTGGCTCTGCCGGTGCGCAACTGGATTGGGCACCAGGTGGCAAGTTACCTGGAGTTCGCGCTGGCAACTCCGATCATCCTTTGGGCGGCACTTCCCTTCTTCAAACGCGGCTGGGATTCGCTGGTGAACCGGTCGCCCAACATGTGGACGCTGATCAGTCTTGGAGTGGCGGCGGCCTACCTTTACTCGCTGGTCGCGACATTCCTGCCTGGCGTGTTCCCCGAAGTCTACCGGATGGGTCACGGCGTTGGCACCTACTATGAAGCTGCGGTGGTGATTGTGGCTTTGGTCTTTGTTGGCCAGGTCTTGGAACTGCGCGCACGCGAACGCACCGGCGATGCAATCCGCGCGCTTCTCGACCTCGCGCCAAAGACCGCGCGGCGCATTTTGCCGGATGGCACCGAATATGATGCGCCTTTGGAGAACATCATGGAGGGCGACCGGCTGCGTGTGCGCCCCGGAGACGCTGTGCCAGTCGACGGCGTGGTGATCGAGGGTCATTCATCTTTGGACGAAAGCATGCTGACCGGCGAGTCGATGCCGGTCGAAAAAGGGCCGGGAGATGCGGTGACCGGGGCCACGATCAACAAGAACGGAAGTCTTGTTATCGAGGCAGGCAAGGTCGGCGCAGACACCGTTCTGGCTCAGATCGTGGCCATGGTGTCGAACGCGCGCCGATCGCGCGCACCAATCCAAGGACTGGCGGATCGGGTGTCCGCAATCTTTGTTCCGACCGTGGTTGGGATCGCACTACTGGCCTTCGCGGCTTGGATGATCTTTGGCCCCGAGCCAGCCCTGGTCTTTGCCATCGCCTCGGCGGTTTCGGTGCTGATCATCGCATGTCCCTGCGCGTTGGGTCTTGCTACCCCGATCTCGATCACAACAGCGGCCGGACGCGGCGCGCAGGCGGGCGTGCTGATCAAAGACGCTGAGGCGCTGGAGCGGATGGCAGGGGTTGATACGCTGATCGTCGACAAGACGGGCACGCTGACCATGGGCAAGCCCAAGCTCACCGATACGGTGACGCTGGGGGACGTGGTAGTTGCCGACCTGTTGTCCCTTGCTGCGGCGCTGGAACGTGGGTCGGAACACCCGCTGGCCGAAGCCATTGTCGAGGGGGCCGACGCGCAGGGCGCGTCCCGGCAAGAGGCTACGGGATTCGAGGCGGTCACCGGCAAGGGTGTGCGTGGCAAGGTCACAGGCCGCGCGGTTGCGCTTGGAAACGCTGCCATGATGCAGGAAATGGGCCTGGACACCGCGCGCGCGGAGGCACAGGCGGACACTTTGCGCGCCGAAGGCAAGACCGCGATGTTCATCGCTGTCGACGGTGTGCTCGCAGGCATCGTCGCCGTCGCAGATCCGATCAAGGAGTCGACCGCACAAGCGATTAAGGAACTTCATGCTCAGGGGCTGCGCGTCATCATGGCAACCGGCGACAACGAACGCACGGCGCAAGCGGTCGCGGGCAAGCTCGGCATAGATGAGGTGCGCGCGGGAGTGTTGCCTGACGCTAAGAAAGACCTGATCGATCAGTTGCGCCGTGAAGGTCACAAGATCGCCATGGCCGGCGACGGCGTCAATGACGCGCCTGCGCTGGCGGCTGCTGATGTTGGCATTGCCATGGGTACCGGGGCTGACGTCGCGATGGAAAGCGCGGGCATCACTCTTTTGGGTGGCGACCTGATGGGCATCGTCCGCGCGCGCAAGCTGGCACGCGCAACCTTGCGCAACATCAAACAGAACCTATTCTTTGCATTTGCTTACAATGTGCTTGGCGTACCGGTCGCGGCTGGCCTGCTTTACCCGGTCACGGGCATGTTGCTGTCACCCATGATCGCTGCCGCCGCGATGAGCCTGTCATCGGTCTCGGTGATCACCAATGCCTTGCGGTTGCGCCGGGTCGATCTGTAAGCAGCATTGCAGCGATTGCCGATATGGAACCGAACGATTTGCACCGGTTGGCCAGCAGAGAAAAGTGGGCTGTCCATGTTCGACCCTTCGCGTGCGAGCGGCGATAGGGCTGGCCTGTATTGACTGCGACGTAGGGCCGGGAGCGCGTATATCATCCGACTGAGAGCGTCACGGCCGCAAGGGCAGCGTAGCGCGCGAATTTTGCCAGTGTTACCACCAGTATGAATCGCCAGATCGGTTCTCGCATCATCCCTGCGACAAGTGTCAGGGGATCACCGACAATGGGCAACCACGACCCAAACAGGCTGACCCAGCCCCAGCTGCCATACCACGCCTGAGCCTGAACAACGCGCTTTGGCGAAAACGGAAAGCTGGGATGGTCCGCGAAGCGCATCAAAAAGCGTCCAATCGCCCAATTGGCGACAGCACCCAATACGTTGCCCGCCGTCGCAACCAACAACAGCAGCCAAACGGTATGAGTCCCCGCAACAATCAGAGAGACAAGAACCAACTCGGACTGTGCGGGGATCAAAGTGGCAGCGATAAACGCCGCGAGGAAAAGTCCTGTCAGTGCAAGCATTTGCTCAGGCAGCCATTGACCAATGGCGGTGACGGCTGTCTGCGCGCATAGGTTATATCATTCCTGATGTGTCAAGCTGAGGACCATTCCGGCTGGATTGTAGCCCAGTCGGCGTGGCGCGGCTGGGTGTCAAACCAGACAACCGAGCGACAACCAAGCCGAGTACGACCCAAGCTACAAGATTAAGACCGATCACCCGTGCAGAAAACAACGCCGACAACTCTGGTGGCACGACTGCCGCGACCTGTTGATCCAGAACCGGCGCCCCGACGAGATGGGGCAACAAACCGATAGCCAGAGCAGCCAGGCTTGCCAGCGGCGAGTTTGATAAGACAATTACGCTTGCACCAATGGCGGTTGAGACAACTGTGAAAAGCCACCAGATCTGGCGCGCTTCAAGATCTGCGGCAGGCATTCCAGGGAGCTCTGGAGGCAAACCAAGTGCCGGAGCCACACAGAAAGCCAAAAAGCCGATCACTGCAATCGCAAATCCAGAAGCCTGAATTGTCGGTTTTATAACGGCAGTTGCTGCAAGCATGGCGGTGGTCAAAAGGCCAAAGCCACTCCACATCAAGATAAGGAACAAGGCTGTTTGAAAATTGCGCGAAAGATCAAAACCCACGGTTTTCTCCATCCCGGCATGTGCAGTACTGCTGACAACTGGCGGCTTGGTTGTGGCTTCTTCTGCAGGATCCGACACTGCGATGGCTAAGCTTAGGACAAGTTCGCCAGTTTCATAACGCTCAGCTTCAACAATAAGGGGCTGGATCATCCAGAATTGCAGCAGTGCCATTACCAATCCGGCAACGGCACCAGCAATCATCCCACTGGAAAGCAGGTTCTTGGTCATCTTCGATCTCCAGTTGGGCTAGTGGCAAGGAAAGCCGGTTGCGTGGCGCACGTCATGCGTGGTTGCGTGCAGGGCATTCGATGATGCGAACCCTGCAACAAAAAGCAGAAATGCGCCCAGAACAGCCGTTGTCAGCATCGGGCGCAGCACGCCCGCAGATATCGTGATCGCTTGAGTTGTGGTTGTCATAAATCCCTCCGCCCGTCACACCCGACGGGGTTTTGTTACGTTTTGGTCCGGCCGGTCTCCTGGCTCGCGGGGTCACACGGCCCTTCGCCTTCCCGGGCAATTTGGCCCAGTGGCAGAATGAAGGGACGCTACCGCATACAGTCGCGGGGGCGGCTGGGGCTTCGGGTGCCGCAATTGGGTCCACCCTTCCCCATTCCCGATTGAGTTCGGGGGTTCTACACCCCATGAACACCGAGCCCGCCGACCGTCATGCTTATGCAGCGCAATGTCAATCCACGGGTTGATGTTGGCGCTGGTGTGCAATGACCGGTCTTCCTAAACTGTGCGGACCGGTCTTCTTTGCAGTGCCAATCTTGTTGACGGGGCTGGGGCCATTCCCGAGGTCGGTTAGAATTGGGCAGTCCGGCCGATGATCCCCGCAGCATGCTTCGGCAAGGTTCTGCAGCGTTTCCATCATAGCCTGCATCTCGCTGATTTTCCGCTCCAGCCCGCTGATCTGTTCCAGTGCCAGACGTTTCACATCGCTACTCTGGCGGGATCGGTCTCGCCAGAGCGCCAGCAGTTCCTCGATTTTCTCCACCGGAAAGCCAAGGTCGCGAGAGCGCCGGATGAAGCGCAGCATCTGCACTTCGGTGTCAGAATAGACGCGGTAGCCCGAACCAGTGCGCCCGGCCGCAGGGATCAGTCCTGTGGACTCGTAGTAGCGGATCATCTTGGCAGATACGCCCGAGGCTTTTGCGGCTTCACCAATGTTCATGATCTGGCTCCTTCAGGCTTGATTAGGGGCAAAGCGGCGCAGACGCAGCGCGTTGCCAAGAACGAAGACCGACGACAGCGCCATCGCGCCGGCGGCAAAGATCGGCGACAGAAGAATTCCGTAAACCGGCCAAAGCGCCCCGGCGGCGACCGGGATCAGGGCGGCATTGTAAGCAAAGGCCCAGAACAGGTTCTGCCGGATGTTACGCATCGTGGCCTTCGACAGCGCGATGGCGTCGGGCACTGCCGTAAGACGCCCCGACATCAACACCACATCGGCAGCCTCGATGGCGATATCGGTGCCTGTGCCAATGGCAAGTCCCACGTCCGCCTCAGCCAGAGCCGGAGCATCGTTGATCCCGTCGCCGACATAGGCCAATGTGCCAAGGGCCTTCAGCCGCTTGACGGCGGCGACCTTTCCGTCGGGCAGGACCTCGGCCACGACCTCGTCGATGCCCAGCTGTCCTGCGATAGCCTGCGCCGTGCGGGCATTGTCGCCCGTGATCATCGCAACCTTCAGGCCAAGCGCATGCAGGGCCTTGATCGCCTGGGGTGTCGTTGCCTTGACCGGATCGGCAACGGCAAGGATCGCTGCCAACTTGCCATCTATCGCGGCATAGAGCGGAGACTTGCCCTCATCCGCCAACCGGACCGCGATATCGGCAAAGACCGCCACATCCAGACCCAGCATTTCCATGTAGCGGTCGGCACCGATATCGACCCGTGTTTCGCCAGCGCGGGCCGTGACGCCATAGCCGGTGACCGAGGCAAAACCGGTCACCTCGGGCAGGGCAAGGCCCGCCTCCGCAGCCGCAGCCGCGATGGCGCGGGCAATCGGGTGTTCTGATTTGCCCTCCACCGCCGCGACGGCGGCCAGCACCAGGTCGCGGTCAAAGCCGGGGGCAAGGTGAAGATCCGTCAGGCTGGGTTTGCCAGTCGTCAGCGTACCGGTCTTGTCAAAGGCCACCACCTTGACGTCCTGCAAGGCCTGCAACGCCTCACCCTTGCGGAACAGGATGCCCAGTTCCGCGCCGCGTCCGGTTCCGACCATGATCGATGTCGGCGTGGCCAGCCCCATGGCACAGGGGCAGGCGATGATCAGAACCGCCACGGCGTTGACCAGGCCAAAGGTCAGGGCAGGTTCCGGGCCAAAGACCATCCAGACCACAAAGGTCAGCGCGGCCAGGCCCATGACGGCGGGCACGAACCACATGGTCACGCGGTCCACCAACGCCTGGATCGGCAGCTTTCCTCCCTGTGCCGCCTCGACCATTCGGATAATCTGGGCCAGCATCGTCGCCTCGCCCACCGCGACGGCGCGGAAGGTAAAGGCACCGGTCTGGTTGATCGTGCCGCCCGTCACCGGGCTGCCAATCGTCTTTTCCACCGGCAACGGCTCGCCCGAGATCATGCTTTCGTCGATCCAACTGGCCCCTTCGGTCACTTCACCGTCGACCGGCACCCTTTCACCGGGGCGCACCGCGACCAGATCGGACGGGCGAACCTCGGCAATCGGCACCTCGACAACAGCCCCGTTTGTAAAGACTCGCGCCGTTTTGGCCTGCAAGCCGACCAGACGCTTGATCGCCTCAGAGGTTCGCCCCTTGGCCCTCGCCTCCAGCATGCGGCCAAGCAGGATCAGCGTCACGATGACGGCTGCCGCCTCGTAATAGACGTTCACCGTGCCCGGTGGCAGCAAATTGGGAAGGAAGGTTGCGATCAGCGAATAGCCATAGGCGGCTGAGGTGCCGACGGCGACAAGGCTGTTCATGTCCGGGGCGAGCCGCGCCAGCGCGGGCAGCCCCTTGGCAAAAAAACGCAAACCCGGGCCAAAGAGAACCGCCGTCGTCAGGGCGAACTGCAGATACCAGCTGTTCTGCATGCCGATCGTGTTCATCACCGCCATATGCACCCAGGTGAACAGGTGCGATCCCATCTCCAGCACAAACACCGGCAGGCTCAGCGCGGCCGCGATCCGCAGATCCCGTCTCAGGGTGCTTTCCTCGGCTGCCTTGCGCAAGGTGACCTCCTCCGACAGATGGGCGGCGGACACGGCCACACGCGCATCATATCCCGCATCTTCGATGGCACGGATCAGGGCGGCCGGATCGGCCTGTCCAATCACATGTGCCCGCTCGGTTGCCAGATTGACCGAGGCATAGGTTACCCCGGACACGGTTTTCAGCGCACGTTCCACCCGGGCGACGCAAGAGGCGCAAGTCATGCCCTCGATCTGCAGATCGACAGGAAGAGAGGTGACGTCATAGCCCGCATCCTCGACAGCCTTGACGAGCAACGCACGGTCAACGGCTGCGCCGGTCACCTCTGCCCTTTCGGTGGCAAGGTTGACCGACGCCGATTGAACGCCGGGCACCGCTTTCAGAGCGCGCTCGACACGGCCGACGCAAGAGGCGCAGGTCATGCCCTCGACGTCGAGAACGAATTTCTCTGCCTCAGCAATTGGCAATGTAGTCGCCTGCATGTTCACAGCGGAACTCCTTCGGCATATGTTTCCGCTATTCGAGATAGGGCTTCCCATGATGGTAAGGTCAAGGGCTGTTTTTTGTTTTTTCACTCACGGGTTTGTGCTCTTGACCTTACAACGATGGGAAGCCCCATATGCTGTTGCATGAGACGGAACCCTGAAGGAGGTACTCATGCAGTTCCATATTGAGAACATGACCTGTGGCGGCTGCGCACGCAGCGTGACCAAGGCAATCCAGTCGGTTGATCCGACCGCCGAAGTCAATGCCGATCCCGGTGCACGCAAAGTCGATGTCAAATCCTCTGCTCCGCGCGACCAACTGGTCAACGCCTTGACCGAAGTTGGCTATGCACCTGCCTGATCGCGCTAGCTGGGCCATGTAGATAGAGTTTAGAAAGTAAAAGGAAGAAAACGATATGAAGAAGATTGCAACCGCTGCCGTATTGGCCGCCGTGCTGGCCGCAGGAAGCTATGTCTATGCCCAGACCGACAATATGGCAGGGATGGACCATTCAGGCATGAACATGGGAACCGATAGCATGACCATGATGAGCCACGCTGCCATGATCCCGCCGGAACTGGCCGACAACGCAGCCGTCAAAGGCTATGCCGCCGCGATGGACGCCATGATGACCAACATGGCCCCCTATACCGGCGATGCCGACGTCGATTTCGTCAAAGGCATGATCCCGCACCATCAGGCCGCCATCGACATGGCGAAAGTGCAGCTTGAATTTGGTACGGATCCCGAGATGCGCAAGCTGGCCGAAGAAGTCATCGCGGCCCAGGAAGCCGAGATTGCCGACATGAACGCCTGGCTTGCCGCGAAAGGCATGTGATCAGGCTTGCGTTGCGGGCATCGTGGCCAATGGTTACCTTGCCCGCAGCAGTCTTGCCCGTCACCCCATGCCGTGTAGTCCATGGAAGCCACCGGTCAGGATGACAGGCACCACGATCAGGCCTGCGGGCGCGAGGATCAGCGCCCGTTGCCATGCCCGCCTGAACTGCCAAAACAAGAATAGAGCGAGCAGAACAACCAACCCGACCTCGAAGACCGCGAAAACGTCGCCGTAGAAGCGCTGGTCCCAATAGCTGACCGGGCTGCGGAAGACCCAGTCGGACAGAGGCCAGAACTGGCGGCGGGCATCGTCGTGATGGGTTGCGAAATCCGCTACGGCGTGAAGCAAGCCGGAGCCCGCGAAGGCGCGCAGCAAGACTTGGCCGCTCCAAAGGGTAGCGAGGAAAAGCGGGGCCCAGATCAGGAAGCCGTGATCCACCGCGAAAATCGCTTGCCACGAGTCCGAAAAGTATAACCGTCCAAAGACATCATGCTCCGGCAAACCGAGCACGCGGGTGGACCACAGGACCAGAGCGAACATCGGCAAGTCCGGGACAAAGCCCCCGACCATCGCCGCAACAAGTGTTGCCGGTGCCAGAGGCCGCGCAAAAAAAGCCGCTCCGATCAGCATGTGCGACGGCGTGTTCATGGCGTCAGCATACAGACGTCTGTCTGGATTTCTCGTCTTCCGCGATGCGACGGAGGAGTGCGTAGGGAATTGCGCCGTTGAGGACGGTTCGCCCGATCACGAGCCCCGGCGTACCGATAAACCCGAAAATATCTGCGAGAGCCCGGGTCCGATCAAGCTCTGCCTGGACTTCCGGCGAGGCCATGTCGCGGGTAAGCTGATCGACGTCGAGTCCGATGTCGGTGGCTACGCGCAAGACGGATGCCGGTTCTGCAACCAGTGGTGTCCGCATAAAGCGGCGACGAAGCTCCTGCTGCTTGCCTTGCCGTGCGGCCGCAACCGACGCGCGTGCGGCGAGTTCGGACGCAGGCCCGAAAATCGGAAGTTCGTGCTGGATGAGGCGGAAGGATGCGGGGTCCTCGGCCAAAAGCGTGTCCAGATCCCGCTCAAGTGCCCGACAGTAAGGGCAGCGGAATTCACTGAAGTATGCGATTGGAACGATTTCCGTCGGCAATGCAGGGCCGAATAGAGCAGGGCAAAGGTCGGCCCGCAAAGCGTCTGCACGCGCACCTCTCTGATCAGCATCGGCGGGCGGTGCGTCGAGCCCTACGAAAGCGGCCGTTGCTCCAGAAGTCTGACCCTGTTCCTCAAGTCGGCGAAATGGCGGCAAGTCCGGCAAATCGACGTAACGTGGGCCGCGCCCGGGAAGACGGTCCCACGGCAGCGCACGCAAGCCGTAGATCAGGGCGACGGTCCCGCCAAGAACGAGCAGGCCACGGCGTGACCCTGTCACAGCACGGTCACCGGCGTGCCGACGGGCACTTGATCATAGAGCTGCTTCACATGATCGTTCAGCATTCGGATGCAGCCGTTCGATACGGATTGCCCTATGGAGGCCGGATCTGTCGTGCCGTGGATGCGGAAATAGGTGTCACGGCCGTCTTTGTAGAGATAAAGCGCCCTCGCCCCGAGAGGATTGCCGGGCCCGCCCGGCACGCCGTCCGCGAATTGCGCATAGCGGTCGGGGTCACGCCGTATCATGTCATTCGTCGGCCGCCACGAGGGCCACTCGGCCTTGCGCTCGATGATCGCCGTTCCCTTGAATTCGAGACCAGCCTTGCCAACACCGACGCCGTAGCGAATTGCGCGTTCGCTGTCGAAGACGTGGTAGAGGTAGTAAAGACGCGGGAATACAAGGATCTGACCCGGAGCGTGCTGCTCGCGGACGCGCACCTCTCGCGGTTGAAATTCTTCGGCCAGAACGAAAGGTTCTTCGGTGTGGGCTAGCAGGATAGACGGTGTGGCAAAAGCGGCAGCCGCGGCACCGCCTAAAAAGGAACGTCGGGAAATCATGATGTCTCCTGGGATGAAGCGATTGGACTTGGGTTCGTTCAGGAGACGTATCGCGGAGGCGGCGGTTGTGGAGAAGAGATGCGGCTGCTTGCCCGGACTGGCCCGATTTCGAACTGCGATGAGGCAAAAGCGATCTTCAATATCGGAGTCGCGACCTGACTGGCCAATAGGACCTGGCAGGCCACATGACCAGAACCGCCGCCGCAGTGGGATTCCTGGACCATTGGCATGGCATGCATTTCGAGAAAGGGGCTTTCATGAAGTGCATGATCTGATCGCGCCTCCCCAAAAAGAGACGCGAGCACAACAGCGCTGCAAAGAATGGCGAGTAACTTTCGCATCACCATACATAGAGTCACATGTGCTCTGAAGTGATGTTCACATCGCAGTGACCTCTGCTATTTTCGCGCGGCGCGGCGAAATCGCCACGTCATCACCAGTTTGTGACCATTTGATCTGACAACCGGTTTGACCTTCCCACGTTGGAAGGCTGCATCACGATAAAAAAACCGAGGTGCAGCCCATGCGATTCAATCGACGTTACTTCGCTGTCGGAGCACTGGCCGCGCCCTTTTTGGTGGGCCGGGCCGCCTTTGCCTCCGAAGACACCGAAGGCCCGGTTCGCAATAACATTTCCGCGTTTCGGGTTCACGAGTGGCAAGACCATTTTGATGCGTTGGGTCTTGGGATCATCATATCTGACACGACCGCGAAGGTTCTCCAGCACTGGACCGGTGACGGTCAGATGTTCCTGTATCCGAGTTCTGTCCCGCTATCCGAGGATCTGACTCGCAGGGGCTATACCGAAGTCGTCGAAAAGCGCGTCAACCCAAGCTGGACACCGACGCCATCGATGCGGGAGCGCAATCCCGAGTGGCCAGCATTTGTGCCGGGCGGCGACCCCAGCAACCCGCTTGGAACGCGTGCCCTCTATTTGTCCTGGCAATATTACCGCATCCACGGCACCCACGATACGCGGAAAATCGGGCGCCGATCCTCGAACGGTTGCATCGGCCTCTACAACGAGCATATTGAAGAAGTCTTCGACCGAGTTCCGGTCGGGACGCAAGTCAAGTTGATCTAACCCTATGTTGAAGACGCCCACCAAACGGACCGCATTGAACTTCCTGCTTCCGGGCGGGATGGTGCGACTTCTATGGGCATGGTCTTTCATGATCGTGCTGCTCTGCGGTTTGACTATTGGCCAATCTGCATCGGCGTTCGCCCCGGTTGATCATCACTCCCCGACCTCGGTAGAGATGTCAGACGGCAGTGCCGGATCGACGAACATATCGCTGTCTTGCCATCCGGCGCTGGCATGTACTGCATTCGTGTTGCCAATCGGCGCAGTGACTGCGTTCATCCCCAGCCATGCAGTGATGTCGCGACCGCGTTTGGCCCAGACCCAGCTTCGCTTCGGGGGCCCCTCTGTCAGTCTGCCCCCTCCACGCCTGCTGATCTGAAGGTCAGCCTGGGCGAGAGCCATGGTTCGATGGTGCCGTTTCAGGCCTAGTCGAGTGCTCTGTCGTTTTAATCCTGACCCAAAACATGTGCGCAGTTCGCGAACCGCCTGAAGTGCGGTGCGCGGTGGTCAATCAAAAACAACAAACCGAGAGCAGTCAGGCAGATGGCAAAACAATGGACAGGCGCTATGGCGCTTGCCGCTTCCGCAGTCGCGGCAGTGGCGATGGCACACAACGGGGCGACCGGCGTCGTCCTTGAGAGGATGAACGGCATGACGGCGATGCGGGATACCGTGGCGGAACTGGCGCCAATGATGCAGGGCGCTGTACCCTACGATGCCTTCATTGTCTCGGAAGGCGCCGCCGTGATCGCGGGCCACGCCGGCGAAACCATGCTGTCGCTCTTCCCCGAAGGCAGCCTTGAAGGCGTAACCTATGCCAAGCCGGAGATCTGGTCCAACTGGCAGGATTTTGCAGCTCTGGCAGAAGAGATGAGGGTTTACGCAGATGCCCTGTCCGAGGCTGCGCCGAACGGGCTTGAACCGGCTTCCGCACTGCCGGCAGACATGGCGGGGATGGATCATACCGGAATGGCCATGCCTCCTGCCGAAGAGACCAATCTCGGTTTTTCGGTGGCAGAACTGATGGGCTATGGCGAAAAGACCGCAGACAGCCCGGTTTCGCCAGGACTGGCAGACCCGGCCTCCCTTGCGCTGACCCTGTCTAGCCTTGCAGCCGATGATTTGTTCAATCGGATTAGCGGAACCTGTTCCTCGTGCCATTCGCAGTTCCGCGCAGGAAAGAACTGACCATGCGGGGCCTGATCCGGCTTTTTGCCATTTTGCCGACCGTGGTGGGTAGCCTTGGTGCCGGGGTGCTGGCGCTCTGGCCCATCGGAGATGCGGAGCCCGCCGCATTTCCGATCGGCGACCCTGAACGTGGGGCGTATCTGGCCCGTTCAGGCGGTTGCGTGTCGTGCCACACTAACGCGGCGGCGAAGGGCCCCGCACTTGCAGGCGGTGCACCGCTCGATACGCCGTTCGGAACTTTCGTGCCGCCGAACATCACGCCGCATCCTGTGGCGGGAATCGGGCGGTGGACCATTCAGGATTTCGCGCGTGCCGTGCGTCAGGGCGTTTCCCCAGAAGGGGACCCCTATTATCCGGTCTTCACTTATTCCTTCTACGCCGGGTTTACAGACCAGGACATCGCCGACTTGTGGGAGGCTTTTCGGACTGTCCCACCCGTCGCCGAAGCAGCTCCTGTCCATGATGTGGGCTTCCCCTTCAGTTTCCGGTCCGGGCTGAAGCTGTGGCGGGCCAACTATCTTGATGCGCCGGTGACGGACGCGCTGATGGGCACATCGTCGCCGTGGAACCGCGGACGTGTTCTGGTTGAAGGGGCGGCGCATTGCGCGGCCTGTCACACGGGACGAAACCTTGCCGGTGGCCTGAAAGACAGCGCGCGTTTTGCGGGAAACGACGATCTGCCTGGCGGCAGCAAGGCGCCGTCGATCCTCGTGGCCGACCTCCTAGGGCGGGGCTTTACGGTGGGCAACCTCAGCTATGCCCTCAAATCCGGGCTCCTTCCGAACGGAGATGCCTTTGGCGGCAGCATGGCTGAGGTCGTAGCGCAGGGCACTTCTTATTTTACGGACGCCGACCGCGAAGCGATTGCAACCTACCTTCTTGATCCCGATGGCACTGGATTAGTGCCCGCGCCCGGACCGCTGCCCACAGACACACCCATGGCGGGGATGGATCATTCAAACATGGACATGAGCAATGAAAACTAGAGTTCTGGCCATCCTCGTTGCTCTCGGCGTCCTCGGATTTGTGGGTGCATTCGTCTGGGCAGCGATGCGGCCCCCGGCGTCAGTGCCGATATCATCCGGCGGAGTCGCACCGACTGCGTCGGTTTCTGAAATGCTGTCGGACGGACGAATCGACGTGCAAGTCTACGCCACGGGGAACCGAGATGTTCGTATGGACATCCAGTTCATGCCCGACGCTGATGCAATAGAGTCGGTCGACATGCGACCGGACGTCAACTTTGCCATGGTCGAGATGCACATGGACGGTCTCACACCGCCCCTTGAATTGGTCGAGGCAGGCGTGTGGCGGGTCAACCTCAAGCTGCCAATGGCTGGTCTATGGATCGTCAATGTCGGTTTCGGTGAGGAATTTGCGGAGGTTCAGTTCGATGCTCCCTGAAATTCTCGCGCCTGAGAAATTGCGCGCAGATGCCCTGCGCAGGCTCCTTCGCGGAACCCTTGTCGGGCTCGCCTTGTTCATCGCCCTGGGCACCGTTACCGCCGTCTGGATCAATCCCTTCTTTGTGCGCATGACCCCGGTTGGGCCCTGGGAGCTTGGAGCGACGACCTTGACGGCTATGCTGGCTGGCGTGACCGTCGGCCTCTGGGTCCCTCAGTGCCGTTTGCGAACGTCTGGGGCGGGCGGAGTTGCAAGCTTTCTCGGCATCGCCTGCCCGACCTGCAACAAGGTCCTGATGCTGATCTTCGGTGGCCCAGCCCTGTTGGCCTGGTTCGACCCGGTTCGGCCCTATTTGGCGGTGGCAGGCGTGATCATCATGTCATTCGCCGCGATGCGGGCGTTGCGAGCATACCGTGATTTCAGAATGTCGGCGGGCGGAACAGTAAACGCCAGTTCAACGTCGTTTGGGAGCAACAAATGAGGGTCGCCGAAATATCAGGCCACGCTGCAAGGCCGCGTCGTCTGGCACAACGGACGCTGGTTCGCCATGCGGCTGTGGCATTTTTGGCCACCGGACTGGTTCTTGGCTTTGCCGCCGTACACTTCGATTTCAGCCCGATGCACCGCTGGAACCGAGCATTCGGGGATGCCTCCATGGTACTTGTCGCTCTGTCCGTCGGGTTAGGGCCATTGGCTCGGTTCCTCCGGAGTATCGTGCGTGTTCTTCCTTTCCGGCGTGAGCTTGGCATCTACGCATGCCTTCTTGCGATCGTTCATGCAGCTGTGATCTTGATTGGTTGGGTCCAATGGGACCTGATGCGGCTTTTTGGCTTCGAATGGCATCCTGAACTTCTGACCTATGTGATGCTTCAGCATGGCTTCGGACTTGCCAATGCCATTGGGGTTGCCGCCCTTCTGCTTGCGATCCTGTTGGGTGTGACTTCGAGCGACTTCGCCATGCGTCGCCTTGGTGTTTCGGGCTGGAAATTTCTTCAAATGGGCGTCCTGCCGCTCTGGTGGCTGACCGTCGCGCATGTAGCCTACTTTCTGTTCATGCATTTCCTCAGTTTTCACCGCGCGACCCCGCCGCCGAATACGCTCCAGCCTTGGTTCCTGGGGCTGGTCGCCGCAGTTTTTGCTCTGAGAGGGGCCGCTTATGTGCTGACCGTTCGCGCGAAGGGGAAATCTCGGCCGGAAGAAATGGGAGGAGACCGTGCGACGATCTCAACGTGACCTTGCCCAGATATCCCAGAAGACCACACGAAGGGCGCTTCTGATGGGGGGCGTCATGACAACGTTTGTCGGCGTGCTGGGCCTGCGGATGTGGCAACTGGGTGTACGTGACGCAGATCAATATTATCTGTTGGCTGAAGAAAACCGTATCAGCTTGCGGCTTGTGCCGCCCAACCGAGGTCGCATCTATGACCGCGCAGGAAAGATAGTGGCCGACAACGAGCAGGCTTTTCGTATCACGCTGGTGCGCGAGGAGGTCAAAGATCTTGAAGACGTGCTTGCGAAACTGCGACGTCTTCTGGGTCTTGATGACGAAGCCATCGTTAAGATCAAAGGCCAGATCGAGCGGACAAGCGGCTTTGCTCCAATCACCGTGAAAGACCGGGTCACGTGGGAAGAACTGTCAATCGTGGCTGTGAACGCGCCAGCACTTCCGGGGATCCATCCGGAAATGGTTTTGTCGCGCGTCTATCCGTTTGGTCCCGATTTTGCTCACCAGGTTGGCTATGTAGGCCCAGTGAGCGAGAACGATCTGAAGGAAGAAGAGGTCGCGGCTGAACCCTTACTCCGTCTGCCAGACTTTGAGGTCGGCAAGATCGGGATTGAGCGCAGACATGAACGAGCGCTGCGCGGCTTGCCGGGGACGCAGCGTGTCGAGGTCAATGTGTCTGGGCGCACCATGCGGGAACTGGCGCTTGATCCGCCGACAGCCGGGCCGGACATACAAATCACGCTCGACCATCATCTGCAGAATTTTATGCGCGTGCGTCTCGAAGGTCAGAGCGCGGCGGCCATCGTCATGGACGTGACGAATGGCGATGTGCTTGGTTGCACATCAGCACCGTCGTTTGATCCGAACCTGTTCGTGCGTGGCATCTCGAACCTGGACTATGGCGCGCTGCGCGACAACGAGTTTCGCCCGCTGTCCGACAAGACAGTGCAGGGGGCCTATCCACCGGGATCAACGGTCAAGATGTCGAATGCGTTGGCCGCACTTGAGAGCGGTGTCATGGACCCTGCAGAAACGGTCGCCTGCAATGGCTATGTCGAGATTTCAGGCCGCCGGTTCCATTGCTGGAAACGTGGCGGGCATGGGCGGGTGGATATGGTCGGCGCTTTGCGTGAGTCCTGCGATGTCTACTTCTATGAGGTTGCGCAACGCATCGGGATTGACGGCATTTTTGCCATGAACGATCGGCTCGGGCTTGGCCAGAAGTATGATCTGCCGCTGTCCGGCATGGCGCGCGGCAACAACCCCTCGCGCGATTGGAAGCAGAAGAAGTACGGCCAAGACTGGCTGATTGGCGACACGATCAACGCCTCAATCGGGCAGGGCTTTACTCTGGCCTCGCCGATTCAGCTCGCAACCATGGTGGCGCGGCTTGCTTCCGGCACGGCCGTGCTGCCTCGGATGGTGCGGCCGATCAGCGGGACGTCGACGGAAAACTCTGCTCCAGCGTCTCTTGGACTTTCAGCTGAGGCGCTGTCCATCGTTCGGCAGGGTATGTTCGAGGTGTCTAACCACGAACGTGGCACTGCCTACGCGTCAAGAATTGCCGACCCGACAAAAGTGATGGCAGGAAAGACCGGCTCAAGCCAGGTTTTCTCGATCTCGGCGGCGGAACGCGCGGCGGGTGTCCGATCACAGGATGAACTGCCGTGGAACCGTCGTGACCACGCGCTGTTTGTCGCCTTTGCCCCGTTCGACGCACCCCGCTTTGCAGTCACAGTGGTAGTCGAGCATGGTGGCGGAGGTTCCACGGCTGCCGCGCCGATAGCACGCGATATCATGCTGTTTGCGCAACACGGCGGATTGCCACCGACGGACGCTTATCCCGCGTCGCAAAGGACCCGCGTCAGCGATCAGCTGGCACTCTTGTCCGATCGCATCCTTCCGCCCGATGGTGCGACATCAATTGTGAGCCGGACATGACCTTGCGGGAGAAGAACAGATGGGCGTTCCGCCTTCAAAGGTCGTTGCTCATCGGCGGCCTCTTGGCGACCGTGGCCACTCCATCCTTCGCCTTCTTTCACAGTGAGCCGGATATCGAGTTGGGCCGGAAGACGTATCAGGAAACCTGTGCATCCTGCCACGGCGCAAATCTGGAAGGGCAGCCGAACTGGCAATCAGCAAACTCGAACGGGACTTATCCTGCACCTCCCCACGATGAGACAGGTCATACGTGGCATCACGGGGATGAAATGTTGCTCAACTACATCCGCAAAGGTGGGCAAGTTGTGCTGGACGAGATGGGTGTCGATTTCATGTCAGGCATGCCCGCGTTCGGTGAGCAACTTTCGGATGCCGAGATCGAAGCGATCCTCGCCTATATCAAATCGACTTGGCCAGCGCGGGTCCGCGCCACGCAGGAAGACCGCACCCGCATGGAGGCGGCGAGCGAATGAACCAGCACCTTAGTCTCTCCCCAGGAAGAAACCTGCTTGCCTATCAAGTGGCTAGAGGGTTCACACACGACAAAATCAGCCCTATTTCCCAGAAGGTCTCACCTATGCGCGTTACCCAAATGATACTTGCCGCCACGTTTGCACTAGCGTTGCCAGAACAATCCCTGTCGCAAGAGATCTCCGATGATCGGATCAAGGCGCTCGTGGCCGAAACACTTCGGGAAAATCCCGAACTGGTGCTGGAAGCCTTGCAGGCCCTGGAAGCGCGCCAAGCCGAAGCTCAGGCCGCCACAGCCGCGTCTGTCCTCACCAAAGAACGCACCACTTTGGAACGCGACCCCAATGCGCCAATCCTCGGCAATCCGGACGGCGACGTCACGATTGTGGAATTCTTTGACTATAATTGCCCCTACTGCAAACGGGCCATGCCCGAAGTCAATGCCTTGATGGCCGAGGACACCAACGTGCGCCTTGTTTTGCGTGAGTGGCCGATCCTGAGCGAGGGGTCTGCTTTTGCCGCCCGCGCCGCCCTGGCGTCGCGGCAGCAGGGCAAATACGCCGAAATGCACGACGCCCTGATGACGATGCGCGGCAAGGTTGAAGCAGAGGCCGTGCTGCGCATAGCAGGTGAGGTCGGACTCGACGTTGAGAAGCTGAAGATCGACATGCAGTCGCCCGAAGTTGAGGAGCATATTGCCACCTCAATGCGACTGGCCGAGGCGCTTGGTTTCAATGGCACACCGTCGTTCGTGGTCGGCGATCAGCTGATCCCCGGTTTTGTGGAAAAGCCGCAGTTGGTCGAAGCCGTGACAGCAGCACGGGCGGTAGAATGAGTGTCCCATTGCCGCGCTTTCTTGCTGCCGGTCTTCCATTCCCATTTTCGGAAGTGGAAAGGGTCCAGACCGCGGTCAAGAGGTCTTTCTTGGTGGTTTCAGTGTGGATGGCCCTGTCAGGGAATGCCTTGGCGCATTCGCTCACTGCAGCTCTTATAGTCGCCGACGATAACCGTGAAGCAAGCCTCGCAGAAGTCGTCCGCGGCTTCCTGCTGGCGGCAGACGAGCGGGATGGGCACGCAAACGAAACGTCTGACGGGCATCTGGGTGGGGTCGATGTGCATGTGCTTCCGCTTCCGCGCGATGCAGCCGGGTCGGTCGAAGGCCTGATCGGTAAACCTACCGAGCCCGGCGATGTCGTGGTCGTCCTTGGCACTGAACCTGCAGCAAGCGAAGCCGCGCGAAAGTATCAGTCCAACAGCACCGTCTTGCTGCAAGTGGTGCTACCGGTGGGATGGGACAGCGACGTAGGGACTGACAGTTTTGTGGCGCGCTACCGTCTCGCCTATGGCACAGCGCCCGGTTTGATGGCGGCAACAGGCTATCACGCAGCGCGTCGTCTGGATGTAGCCATCAGACCGCTGGACGGTGTGATCCCGCGGGCGGCACTGGAAGACGCTTGGCGGTCAACCTCGTCCGGGCTGCCTTGGTAATTTGTAGTTCTCGGAAATCGCCGCCTGCGCCCCGCCGCTGCGAGTCGGTGATTTTGGCGCGTCCCCGCTCGCCTAGTCCAGGTCAGGCTGCCGGATAGCTGGTGAACATGCTGCTGCTGCCGTCAAGTCCGACGAGAAGAACGTCATAAGCTTCGCGCTCGGCCTCTGGCCCCATGCCGGGAGAGCCGAAAGGCATGCCTGGAACGGTGAGCCCGGTAGCAGCAGGACGTTCGGCCACCAAGCGACGGATATCGGCAGCTGGGACGTGGCCTTCGATGGTGTAGTCGCCGATCGTCGCCGTGTGGCACGAGACAAGATCATCGGGGATGCCACGTTCGCGCTTGAATGCGGCCAGTTCTTCAACGCTGCGCTCTTCGAAGCTGACAGCAAAGCCGCTCTCGCGAAGGTGGCCGATCCAGGCATTGCAGCAGGGGCAGCCCGGATCTTTGACCACGTGGATGCTCGCGTCTGTTTTGGCCCAAACGGGCGTTGTGGCGAGGCTGATGGCCCAACTCATCGCTCCGATCATGGTGCGTCGAGATATCTGCATGTTTTTGTCCCTCGCGGTTGAACACGTTGGCGTGGTTATAGTGGTCGGCAGGCATCCAAGCCATCAATCTTTGGTGGATTTGTGCCCGATCACCGAAAGATTACTCCAATCGCGGATCATCAGCTTGCACCAGAAGAACACCATGATTGTTGTCTGCGTCGTCATCCGTAATCTTGCGGGTTTCGACCCCGGGCAAATCAGCAAAAGCTTCCATCATGCGCTTGGGAAACCACGTCATCGGCAAGCCTTCAAAGCCGGGGACACCTTCAAGGACCCGAGAGAGCGCAATGGTGCAGTTCGCTTTTGGAACGGCACCATAGGCCATTGCCCGCTGCATGATCAGTGCGGCCACTTCGGGCGAAACTTCGACCGTCTGCTCCACCACGTCGAAAGTCTCGCGCGCATGGTAGTCGATATAGAAATCAACCATTTTTGGCGTAACACCGAAATGCACATCGTTGCGCTCGGGAAGCTGCGGGTGGCGCCATGTTCCGGCGGGATCAAACATGACCCTCTGAGCGCCGTTGATCAGAAGCCCGGCATGCGCACCAGAGCCGTTGCGTGTCGAAAGCACGGTGTAGAGTGTTACCGACGTCGGGCCGGGATGCGTGTAGCGTGATGCGACAACGGCCGCCTCCGGTGCCCAGATCGGTTCCGCCCCGCAGGCCGCCAAACTCAGGGTTGTCGCTATGGCTAGAAAAATCTTCATCATCTGTATCACCCGTCCGTGTAGCCAAACCATTATTCGCAAAACTTCGGTCATCCAGTAAACTTTCTGATAGGGCAGGTGGTGTATACAAATTCCGACAATTCTGCCGCATAGCCCGCAGATTTTTGGGGATGTTCTGAGACACCAAAATGTCAAATGACTGTGCCGCATCATGCTGATAACCACAGTTCCATGAACAAGTCGGCCCCCTTCGTTAAAGTCCTGGTTTTCGCAGCCTATATGCTGGCGATGCTTGTTCCCGGTTGGACCATGGTTGGAGAGCAAACTCAGGCTGAACATGCGCAGATGATGGCCATGGCCGGTCACGAAATGACCATGGCCGATATGGGCAGCGACAAGTCAGACCAAACAATGCTCTTGTGCCAGCAACATTGTTTGGTTGTGGTTGCGACCCTGCCGGCAGCAGATCAAACGATTGAAATAGCCGGGCACCCGATTGACGTTGTGACCGGAGATGATCCTCTGGTTTCCTCCCTGGCCTTTCCGCCCCCCGGACATCCTCCAA
>MHZT01000008.1 GCA_001828855.1 Rhodobacterales bacterium RIFCSPHIGHO2_02_FULL_62_130
AAACCCACCCTTGACCCCAGCATGAACCGAAATCCATAATCAGAGGTGGCTCACTTCTCGGTGAAAAAACCGGCTCAGTTCTGGGTGAAAATCAACAGCGCCTTGCTTGGTAATTTTGGAACCAAGGAGGACGATATGTCCGCGAACAAATTCACAGATGAGTTCAAGCGCGACGCGGTCGCACAGGTCGAGGATCGGGGTTACCCGGTCCGCGAGGTGGCCGAGCGGTTGGGCGTCAGCACGAAGTCGATCTACACTTGGCAGAAGCAGTTTTCGCGGCCGGCGAAGGTGATCCAGGAGGTCGATGCTCAGGCCGACGAGATCCGCCGCCTCAAGCGCGATCTGGCGCGGGTGACGGAGGAGCGGGACATCCTAAAAAAGGCGACCGCATACTTCGCCAGGGAATCCCGGTGAGGTATGCGTTCATTGCCGAGAACCGGCTGATCTTTGCGGTCCGGGCCATGTGCCGGATGCTGCTGGTTCATCCCAGCGGCTTTTATGCATGGCTGCGCGAACCCTTTTCACAACGGGCGTTGGAGGATCAGCGCCAAACGGTGCTTCTGAAGCAGGCTTGGGATGACAGCGGCGAGGTCTATGGCTACCGCAAGCTGCACGATGATCTGTGCGACATGGGCGAAGACATCAGCCCCAACAGGGCTTGGCGTTTAGCGCGTCTAGCAGGGATAAGGGCCCAGATTGGTTACAAAAAGAAGCCCGGCTATTATGGTGGCAGCCCTGCAGTCGTGGCCGACAACACTTTGAACCGAGAGTTCGATGTCGACGCTCCGGACCAATTCTGGGTCACTGACATAACCTACATCCGCACCCACGAGGGGTTCTTGTATCTGGCGGTCGTGATTGATCTGTTTTCTCGGCGCGTGATCGGTTGGTCGATGCAAGGTCGCACCTATGCAGACCTGCCGTTGCAGGCCCTGCTCATGGCCGTCTGGCGGCGCAAACCAAAGACCAAGGTCCATGTTCATTCTGACCAGGGTTCTCAGTTCACTGGCTATGAGTGGCAGGAGTTCCTCGAACAGCACAATCTTGTCCCCAGCATGAGCCGCCGCGGAAATTGCTGGGACAACGCTGTCGCCGAGAGCTTCTTCAACCTGCTCAAACGCGAACGCATCCGCCGCAGGAAATACAAAACCCGCGAAGAAGCGCGCCGCGACATCTTCGATTACATCGAGTTCTTCTACAACCCGCAGCGCAAACACGTTAGGAACGGTAACGGTGGCGACATTTGCGGGACGTCGCGCCCGCAACTTGGCAAGCCAAACCCAGGTCTTACCCCGCCATCGCATGATGGACCGGCTACCATGGATGATGAGGCGTCGCAGATAACCGTTCCCACGCTTGCTGATCCCGGCAAGACGATTCACGCCACCTGTCGAATTTTGCTTTGGGACAAGGCCAAGCCAAGCTGCGAAATGGCGGCCAGACTTGAAGTCCCCGGGATCGCGTGTGGAGGCAATCATGGCGGTCGCAATGACGACCCCAACGCCGGGAATTGTCATCAGACGCCTGCACGTTTCATTTTGACGTGCAAAGCATACAAGTTCGGTGTCGATCGCTGAGAGCTTTTCTGCGACCTGTTCAAGCTGCTCGACGAGGTGAAGCAGCGCATGGCGGGCACCAGCAGGTAAACGGCTATCGGCTTCATCGCGGATCACATCGACTAATATCTTTACCCGATGCGCGCGCTGCGGGCCAACGATGCCAAATTCCGTCAGATGTCCTCGGATCCCATTAATCAGTTGGGTGCGCTGACGCATCAGCATCTCTCGAACCCGATGCAGGACAAGAACTTCCTGCTGGCTTTCCTCTTTAACAGGGACAAATCGCATGGTTGGCCTTGTCAGCGCCTCGCAAATCGCTTCCGCATCCGCTGCGTCATTCTTGTTCGTCTTGACGTAAGGGCGAACATATTGCGCGGGTAACAGGCGAACATCGTGGCCGAATTGACGGAGAGTTCTGGCCCAGTGATGACTGCCTGGACAGGCTTCGATCCCGATCTGGCACGGCGGCAACTTCGCGAAATATGGTTCAACCTCGTCGCGCCTAAGCTTTCGACGCAAAATCGGCCGACCATCTTGATCAGCGCCATGAAGCTGAAAAACGGATTTGGCGATATCCAATCCAACAACTGCTATTGGCTTCGTCATGTTTTACTCCTTCTGCTGCCAATCTGCCGCTTCAGCATGCACCAACATTGGCAGGTTGGGCGAGAGGGGGCATCCATGCCATCATGCGCGGCGCAAACTCAAGGAAGTCTTCGACCGCGACGGATCGGAGATCGCCGCCGAAGGCCTGCGCCGCATCGCCGAGATCTATGCCATCGAGACCGACATCCGCGGCGTCTCGCCCGGTCAGCGCCTTTCCGCCCGCCAAGCCCGCACCGCGCCGCTGGTGGCCGACTTCGGCGATTGGCTGCAGGCGCAGCGCCGCAAGATCTCCGCAAAATCCCGCTTGGGTGAAAAACTGACCTACATCCATAACCACTGGGGCGGGCTGCAAACCTTCCTGCAGGACGGCCGCGTGGAGATCGACAGCAACAGGGTCGAAAACCTGATCCGTCCCATCGCGCTGAACCGCAAGAATGCCCTCTTTGCAGGTCACGACGAAGGCGGCGTCGCCTGGGGCCGCATCGCCTCGCTCATCGAGACCTGCAAGATCAATGGCGTCGAGCCCTTCGCCTACCTCAAGGCCACCCTGACCGCGCTCGCCAACGGCCACCCTCAAAGCCGCCTCGACGATCTGCTGCCGTGGAACTTCAGCCCGTCAACCTAACGCGACCGTGCTACCCAGCGACCGCTTACAGACCATTGATCGTTTCCGCCAAAGCATTGTCATAAGCATCCCCGACGCTGCCAACCGAGGGTTCGATGCCCGCTTTTGCCAGGCGTTCTGTGTATCGGATGGATACGTATTGGCTGCCGCGGTCGCTGTGGTGAATGAGGCCGGCCTTGTAAACCGGCCTGCGCGCATAGAGGGCTTGTTCAAGCGCATCTAGAACGAAGTCGGTCTTCGCAGAACGTGACACTTTCCAGCCGACGATGCGGTTGGCGAAGGTGTCGATGACAAAGACCACGTAGACAAAGCCCTGCCAGGTTGAGACATAGGTGAAGTCGCTGACCCACAGCATATTTGGCGCTGGCGCGCGGAACTTACGGTTCACCTTGTCGCGTGGACAGGGCACTGACGTGTCGGGGATTATCGTTTTCATGGCCTTTCCTCGAACGATTCCCCGCAAACCCATGCCTTTCATGAGGCGAGCAACGGTGCAGCGCGCCACGGCTTCACCTTCACGGCACAGCTGCCGCCAGGCTTTACGGACGCCGTAAACCTCCCAGTTGGCATCCCAGACCTTCTGGATTTTGGGCCGCAACACCGCATCCCGCTGCTGGCGTGCCGAGGCCTTGGACGGATCGGCGCGCACAACGAGGCAGGCGTAGTAAGTGGATGGGGCAATCGGCAGCTCCCTGCAGATCGACTCGACCCCATGGACCACGCGATTATCGTCAATAAAGCCGATCATGGCTTGAATGGGCGGTCGAGTTCCGCCTGCGCAAAATAAGCCGACGCCTTGCTCAGGATCTCATTTGCTTGCCGAAGTTGTCAATCGGCGCGCAAAACTAACCCCCTATTGGGGCTCACTCCATACCCGGGTCACTTCTCAGTGGAAACCGACAGTCCTGATCACACGCCGGTCAAGAGGAAGGCTTGATTTCAGGCATTCAGGCTTGGGTCTAGCCTTGTCGGGGGGAATTACCATGATCGCCTGTCACCAAGATTGCTAGAAGTGGCGTCTTGTTGACCGGAAAGGTTTTCATTTTTAGCCAAAGTCAGCTACCGATTCTAGAATGCTCCGGCGGATGAATGTCGCCCCCCTCCGGGCATCACCAACTTTCGCGCGTTTCTCTGTTGTAGATACATCAGCCCAGCCACCAACAGCGGTGACGTCACCGGTCGCCATGTCGTCAATGGAAAGAACTCGGCCCAATAGGTTTCGAAGAACAGCCCGTCGATCAGCGCAGACAGCTCGTGGCGCATGTCGATCAATTGTGGACGAGGGAGATCGTCTTGTTCCTCAGGGCGCTGACAGTGTTTCATCGTGGCTTCCAAATTTGCAGGCATTTCAACCAAATTATACGAAACCGTGCAGGAAAGAGCGACAATAATGTTGCCATAATCACGCAAAATCAATGCAGTAAGGGTTGTTCAGATGCCGACTAAATCACTCCGTAGAATCTTGACGGAAGCTCAACAACTGGCGTTCCAGGAATCATTGCGGGCTTGTTCCACGCATAAATCGGGCGAACAAAAGTCTGACGCCTTAGTGCCTTTGGTATATAGTAGTCGAAATCTCTGGGCGTCGAATTAGTTATTATACCGAACAATGCCTCGCGTCTGGCAAGGTGCTGGCGCCAATTCTGTGCCAAACGGTCGGCATCGCAGGTCTTTCCACTCGAAAGTCGGTAGTCTACCATCCCAAAATGTAGATGATAGAGATCAGGTGCAATATGGAAGTTTCGCCCCTTCACCCTGTGAAGTCCAGAACCCCAATTAACTGCGCGAAAGCTGATTGACGGCTTAGTGTAGCGGGCCGAAACATGTGCAAAACGACGTTGGCCAAGAAATGGCCGCGAAATATCCAACTCAAGCTCAAGCTTAAGATGCTGGCCAATATCAAGACCGAGACCGGAAACCGTAGAGCCAGAGCGCGGTGCGCGCTCCAGGTAATCGACTAGATTTTTATAACCTGCAGGATCAGGAATGATGAACTCGTCAACATCAGTAGCTATCACTACCGGCATTAGTCGATGCAATCCCCGTCCAATGTTTGATATCAAACCGGCACGGCGTGCGTCTGATTTAAGGCGCTCGGTAGGTAGATGGGGGATACGAAGAAAATTAACGCCGGAAGCGTTTTCAGGGATTTCCTGATCATATCCATCCAGAACTACGAACAGATGCTCGCGTCCGAAAAGGGAGCCATAATAGTCAATCCATTTCCTGAGAAAGATCAGGTCATTGCGAACGGAAGTTATAACTGCGACGTCCAAACTTAGTCCCTACTCAGCCTCTGGCTGGCTATGTCTGATTTTGGGTGATCGGTCTGATCAGGCGGTTTTTGGTTTTGGCGAGATTCGTATGAGCAGCCCGTCGTTGAATTTGTCACATTCGATGACGCGAGGCAGCTGATTTGCGCAGGCGAGGCTGCCAGTACGAGGGTGAAGGCCAACAGACTCATGGATTTTTGTGACAATACTCCCAAAATTTTCGAATCGAGACCCACATGCGCCAGAGCCGACTTTCCACTTTATAAAGGACACGCAAACCTGTGCTCCTCGAATAATCTTGGAAAACAAATGGGCGAACTACCGTGTCGTTCGAGGGGCGCAAAAAATCCTCGGCGACGGGCAACTGACCATCGGATAAGGACCTCAGTCTGACTTCTTCTGCATCGGTCAAGGTGTGAAATCGAATCAACTCATTATTGCGCTGACTTTGCACAATTTTACTAGCCAAATATAATTTACGATCACGATAACTGGGGACTTCGGGGCAGTAGAAGGCTAAGGGCGCCTTAAGGTATGGCATATATTTAAAATATCTTCGGGCCAATACTTGATTCTTGCGCTCCTGATCTTCAAAAATCCAATCAACTTTACGTAGTTTGCCAACATCAGCAATCATCACATCGCAATAGCAATGGTCAATATGGCATCTCTGAAACGAATCTTTAGGCACGATCAGGCCCTGCACTGCCTCCTTATGAAACTGATGGGCGAAGCGGCCGATATCCATCTTCTTGAAAAATTGTGGTCGAACAAATGCGATATCTGGATCTAAAAAAGCAGCAGCGAGAACTTGCAACGTTTCTACGTCTACAGCACGTACAAATTGCATGTCATCTTGCAAAAAAATAATGTAGGGAGTCGTGCATTGCATCAAAGCACGCTGCATATTGCGATACAGCGCCCCATGGCGATCTTGCCCCATGCCATTATACTGGCTCGCTTCGATGCGAACTGACTCACTTGGCAGGTGCCGCAATGTTTTACGGGTTTCTGGATCGTCGCTGTCATCATCGTAAACAACGATAGCGGCGCGAGGAAAACATGTCACACAAGATGTGACACAGTTTTCCAGCAATGCGCCACGATTGTATGAAAAGATTGCAACTGTAAAATCCGCTCCTTGCAGCGCCATGACTCAGACCTTTATTTCGGTATTTGATAAAAAAATTTGTTCAAATTTTCTCATGACATGTTCTGGCGCAAATTGCAGATAGCGATCTGAAGGTGGCAGTGTACTTGGATCTTGTGAAAGTAAGATTCTTAATTCTTTCCTTGTGCGGAAATAGTGAGCAGTGTCCCCCAATATTTGATAATGACATCTGTCTTTTGCCCTTGCTCTGAACTGCACTATAACAGGTTTGCCACGCACAGAAAATTCACCAAGTGCGATCCCAAACGTTTCGCCGCGTCGCCGAGCGTGGATCATCGCATCACATGAGTTAATAAACCGCTCTTTGCTTTCAAAATCAGAAATTTCATCAATATAAACCAGTCTTCCTGTGCCCAAGGCCTTGGCTATGCGCGCCCTAGTCCAGGGGAACCATTCAGGCAAACGTGTTTTTACAAAAACAAAATACTTGGTTTTGTCACGCGAAATTGTATCAAGGATTACATTGGTGGCCAGCATACTTTTGAAACTATCTATTCCTCCGATCATGCCATAGACGTGCGCGGTTTCAGGAATACCCAAATCCGCACGCATCGTGTCGGATTTGTTATGCGGTGCTCTAATAATATGGGGAACAAAATCATACCGACCACCTGATGCCGCATCACTTAGCCATTCAGAAATATAGGCATAGACATCACCATGCGGATCGCAGTTTTTAAAAACGGTATGTACAACATTTCTGACACCCCCAACATGAACGCCATCGTTGCCACTGGTTTTAATCAGGTAACACGTGCTGGCTTCGGTATCCGCAGCAAACGCATCCAGTTCAGCCTGTGACTTGTAGATCAGCGTCCGAAATCGCTGTATGAATTTTTCTTTCATGGCATCAGATTCAACGCCGTCGGCAGGAAAAGCAACTACAGATTGATTGCCGAGAATTTCTTCGTTGAATTGAGCGTAATCAAAGATTGCAACTTCGGTTCCGCGTACGGTCAAGGTGCTGCTGTGAAACAGGACCACCTTACCCTCCACATTGCGCGGTCTATCTGACATCATTGCACCCAAATTCCAGAACGCGCACTTGATAATGCATTAGGACAATACCTACCAGAAGACGGGGGACTATTGAAATTTCCGCCCGAAGCCTCTTGATGCGATTTTTCATTTTGTTCGCTTCCGCAACGGCTACGGTTTGAATTGAGGACGTCATACTTATATCGGGCTTGACCAATGCAGGAAACATTTGCGAAATTGGCATTTTAGAAAACAGTGTTGATACATTAGGATTAAACATAATGTGATCAATTGGCATGTTTGGGTGCGGATAATCGTTCAAAATTTGCGCAGCACTCTTACGATCAATTACATATCCAGCACTCCCATAATTTACACCCTTCAGATCATAAATTTTATACGATCCGAATTTAACCCTAATATCGGTTCGAACAATAAGGCGCTTCTTTTCTCCTGATGGTGTTTGGCGGTTAATGTTAATCAGGCCCGTCACACCAGATGTCATGAGAGCTTCAACACCCCGCGCAAAATCGGGTGCAAGAACAGCGTCATCTTCCAACACCACGGCATGTGTATGGTCAGTCAATAGAAACGCTTGTAGGATCTGCATGTGACTTGCGGTGCATGCTTGCGCACCCACAGGCATGCGCGGAATGGGGCCATCACGGGAGACCATTTTGTCCAAATCTTGAGGTGCCATTGCCGACCCATCTATTGCAACGAATCGTTCCCATTTAACGCTTTGGGCGCTCAACTGATTGGTCAATTTAGCCAGTCGGTCGGGATTTCGGTCTAAGTTCAACAGATAGGTAGTATAGGACATCGTAAACTAAGCCATCCAGTCGTGTATTGTCTATGATCTTCCCGAACCCCGTATTGGCGGATGCACGAACACGTGCAGAAATGATCCGGAAACGCGAATTTCGGCGGTTAGCAGGCTGCTAAAGATTTGTTAAGCCTACCCTCTGGCAAAAACTGGCCCGCCTTTTGCCAAGAACGGCCAAAAATCGTATTTTATTTTCTGTTGCCGGAAAGACTTTCCGATTTCTGAAATCTGGTCGGGGCGTTTCAGCACTTTTTCAGCAGCCTGCTCTAAGGTTGCGCTCCCTTCGGAATAGGCTCGTTGAACCCAATGATCCTAACCTAGGTGTCAAGGTCACCGCACCTGTTTCCCGCGAACCGACTAGACTAATCGAAGCCATCACCCGGTCACTGCGTAATGCGGAGCTCACCCGCACGGAAGCAGCGGATCGTCCTAGCTGCGTGAATGCTTTGTTCAGCCCGAACTGCATGGCGTGCGCTGGAAGGGCGACGCCGAGCGAAACAAATGTGCAAGTACTCATTAGACCAAACATCAAATTTGACCTTTTAACATTGATTGACTTGGACTTTCGCCCAAGCATCACTGCGTTGCAAAGTATCTTATGTGAGCTACTCCCCAACTCTTGGACAGATTTCCGGCTGATTTAAGCTACTGCCTGCACCTGCTGATCGGTTTGGGTTGCGTTGAAGTAGACCACGGCGGGCGGTTGACCGCCATGGGCGGCGTGGGGCCGCTGGTGGTTGTAAAAGGTGATCCAGCGTCCGACGCCAGCTCGGGTCTGTGACCCGGTTTCCCAGGCGTGCAGGTAGACGCATTCGTATTTCAGGGACCGCCTAGGCGTTCAATGAAGATGTTGTCGAGGTAGCGGGCTTTGCCATCCATCGATATCTTGGTCTTTGCCCGCTTCAGCCGGTCGGTCCAGTCGAAGGACGTGAAGTGCGACCCCCGTGTTCATGATCTCCGGCACGCCGAACTTGTGGATCGCCTCGTTCAGTGCCTCGACGCAGAACTCGACCTCCAGCGTGTTGGAGATGCGCCAGGCCAGAACCTTGCGGGTGAACCAGTCCAGAATATGGGCACAAAATAGAGGAAGCCCCTGCGCATCGGCAGGTAGGTGATGTCTGCGCACCAGTCCTGATTGGGCCGGTCGATCCGCAGCCCGCCGAGCAGGTAGGGGTAGGTCTTGTGGCCTTTCGCAGGCTTGCTGGTGTTGGGTTTCTGGTAGATCGGCATCAATCGCATAAGGCGCATCAGCCGCCGGATGCGCTTTTTGTCCACGGCATGGCCCTTGTTCTGCAGGTGCCATGTCATCTGCCGGACACCGTAGAACGGCGTGTCCAAAAACTGCTTGTCGACCAGCAACATCAGGTCGAGGTTCATCGCCGTCTCGCCCTGCGGAGCATAGTAAAACGACGACCGCGAGATCGACAGCAGGCGGCACTGCGCTCCGACCGACAGTTGGGGGTGGTTACGCTCTATCATCCCGCGCCTCACTTCCCGGTCCAGGGCTTGAGCTTTCGTGACAAAAAATCGTTGGTGACGGCCGGCTCTCCGATCTTGGCATGCTGATCACGGACCGTTTCCTCGGCAATCTCGGCAGTGGCCGCCGCCTGACCGCCACGCTCAAAAATGCCCGCGGCACCTTCCAGCACCGCCTTCTTCCACTGATGGATCCTCATAGGCGGCCACCAATTCCGACACCGTGCGCTCGCCTTTCAGCGCCTCTAACGCAACACGCGCCTTGAACGCCGCGTCATGGTTCCTGCGTTTCGACATGTTCTGATCTCCTCGTCTTGGGGATCAGCCGACCTCAGATCATAGCTTCCGTCACTGTCCGATTTTCGGGGGGTAGCTCAAGGTGGCACGCATCCAGGCTGGCGCTTGGGCAGCACTTTTGGCGAGTATCTTCTTGTCGCTGTCCGAGAGGTTCCTGATGGTCGCCTACAGCACATCTGCAGCGCGGGAAGCTCCCACATGGCGGAGCGCTTGAGCCATAGTTCCTGCCGGGCTACGGGGGCGATCAGGTGCTTGGGTGAGGCATGGCGGAGATCGATCACGCGTTTGCCAAGGACCACGCGCCGGGACGGCCCACCTGTCAGCCACGAACTTTGCGCAGCAACCGGCGTGGAGAGGCCAAGGGCGTTCGCTGCTCGCGCGCCGTCAATCTGCAAGTGCGATCCGGTTTCCCGCGCGAGGGCCTGCGCCAAATCATCAGCTGTGGGGGTAAGGGCGCCGAGCTTGGGGTGCAATTTGGGGAAGTCGTAGAGCCCCCGCGGACGCCGCCGGAGATGGTCTGTCTTAGCCAAGCCTGACAGGGCCTGATCGACGGCAGCACGTGTGGCCAATTCGAGGAAGTCGCGTGGCGTGAATACGCTGCCGCGTCCGCTTGCGCGGACGCGCTTCATGACCAGATCGGAAACGGAGGTGGACGTCATCATCATCGTAATACCGCATGTCCTTTTTTCACCGGCCCGCCAATGACGGATCATCCCGTATCTTGATCGTTGGACGGTTGGTGCCGACCTGTTGATTTTCACTCCATAACCGGCTTAGCTCTGGGTGAAAATCAACACTGTAAGGTCTTGCACACGATCAAACGATTGCCTCTTTTTGTTTCAAAGCTTTGATCCCGTTCGGTGCCGACCCTTTCGTGGCGTGATCTGCCTCTGCCTGCGTGCCAGGCACCCCTGCGGAAAGCGCCGCTGCAAAGGCAAGATGGGTCTCATTTTGCACTGCTGAAAAATGCCCTGGCGCGATTTCCGCCATGACCATCCGATGGGGCTGCTGTCCGTTTGGCAACAAGAGGGTGGGGCGGGCGATCTGTGCTGTTGTTCGGGGCGCGAAACGATCCCGCTTGGCCGGATCCGGTACTGGCACCGCTGACAAAAGATGCCGGGTGTAGGCGTGCGTCGGGTTCGAAAGCACCCGGTCGGTTGTGCCAGTTTCCACGATCTGGCCGCCAAACATCACTGCGATACGGTGGCTGACACGTTCCACCACCGCGATATCATGGCTGATGAACAGGAACGACACCCCGTCCTCGGCCTGCAAACGCGCCATAAGGTCGGTGATTTGCCGTGCAACCGAAACATCCAGGGCCGAGACGGCCTCATCCGCAATGATCAGCGCAGGGCGGGCCGACAGCGCCCGCGCAATCGACAGCCGCTGCCTTTGCCCGCCCGAAAACTGGTGCGGATAGCGATCCAGCGCATCCGCGCCAAGTTCAACCTTCGCCAGAAGCTCCAAGGCAAGCTCATGGGTCTTTCCGGGCGCGATCTGACCGTGGATCAGGGCGGGTTCCGTAATCAGCTGATGCACCGGCAAGCGCGGGTTCAGACTGGCAAACGGGTCTTGGGCCACGATCTGTGCATGGCATCGTAGCGGGCGGAGGCTGCGTTGGGACAGGCCGGTCACTTCTTGCCCCATCAGGTGGATACGCCCCTCGGCGGGCTCCACCAGTCGCAGGATCGCCCGTGCCAGCGTTGATTTGCCACAACCGGATTCCCCCACAAGGCCCAGCGTTTCGCCCCTGCCGATGGTCAGCGAAACTCCGGTGACGGCATGAAACGCGGCCCGCGCACTGCGCAGAACGCCGTGACGGACGCCAAACCGCACCGACAGGTTTTTCACGTCAAGAACCACGGGCGCGGCCTTGATTGCGGCAGGTGCGCCGCTGCCAAGTTTGGGAGTAGCGGCCATCAGAGTGCGTGTGTAGGCGGCTTGCGGGCGAGCAAAGATATCGTGAACCGGGCCTTCCTCTTGCGTTTCGCCGCGCGCCAGCACGACCACCCGGTCAGCCAGGTTTGCGACCACGCCCATATCATGCGTGATGAACAGCACGCTCATGCCTGTTTCGGCCTGCAAATCCCGGATCAACGCCAGAATTTCGGCCTGAGTTGTTACATCCAGCGCCGTGGTGGGTTCATCGGCGATCAGCAGGTCGGGGCGGCAGGCCAGTGCGGCGGCAATCATCACACGCTGTCGCAACCCGCCCGACAACTCATGTGCAAACTGGTTCAGCCTGCGGGCGGCATCGGGAATACGTACGCGATCAAACGCCGCCAGCGCCGCAGCGCGTGCGGCAACCCTGTCCATGCCCTGATGCAGGCGAAGAACCTCGGACACCTGATCGCCCAGCGTCAGCACCGGGTTAAGCGCGGTCATCGGTTCCTGAAAGATCATCGCAACGCGGTTGCCGCGCACCTGTCGCATTTGCCGGTCTGTGAGCGCCGCAAGATCCAGCGGCGGCGTGCCGTCCAGCACGATCCGCCCCCCCGCAATCGCGCCGCCCTCGCGCTCGATCAGGCGCATGATCGCGAGGGCGGTCGCAGATTTTCCCGACCCGCTTTCGCCGACAAGGGCCACAGTTTCCCCCCGCGCGATGTTGAAGCTCAGATGTTTTACCGCTCGGTGCGACCCAAAGGACAACGACAGGTCTTCAATCGAAAGCAGGGGGGCTGCGGTCATGGTTCAAGCCTTGTGCAGTTTGACGGGAGCCATGGCGACGGGGGCGTGACGGCTGCGCAATTCGGGATGGGTTGCGAAATCCGGCATCGGCGGCGTCCAGCGTTGCGCGGTTGGACGAAAGCCAAAGCGGAACGGATCGGCCCCAACCACCTCCCACGACACGGTATCGGACAACTCGATCAGGCCCATCGCGCCAGCGGGTTCGCCTGCGGTGGTAAAGCTTTCGGTCAGTGATTGCTGGGTCAGATGGGTGATGCCGTTCACTGTGGTGACAGTATTCCAATGCACATGCCCCGCAAGGCACACGACCGGCACACGCGCCAAGGCAAGCGCCGCTCGGGCGCGGTCGGCCATCGGATAGGTCGAAGAGGCGGGGTTGTTCTGGAAATAGTAGTTGCCCGTCTGGGCGTGGCCCGAAACCGGCACATGGCTGACCACCAGCGTCGGTCGGTCGGTGGCCTGCATGGTGCGCGACAACCAGACCAGATCGGATTCGGTCAGCACAAAGCCGTTGCCTTCCTCGCCGCGCCGGATGCGGCTGTCAGCCCGCCACAGCACGATGCGCCATCCGTCAATATCATGCACGGCATGGTCAAGCGACTGGCCCAGCAGGGTCTCGTTGTCGGCGACACTCATATGGTCGCGGTCATGATTGCCGTTCAGATGCCAGACCGGCGCCGGAACCGCGCGGAACGCCTCGGCGACTTCGGCGGCCAGCACCAGATCGGTGTCGCGGTTTTCATCGGAAATGCGGTCGCCCATATCCAGCACATGGGTAGCCCCGCTGTCTTTCACATAGCGGGCAAATTCTTCCATCAGGCCAAGGGCGGCATCGCCCCGCTTGGCGGTTGACGGCTTGCCGTGGTGGATGTCGGTGATGATGGCGAGGCGAAGGGTCATGCTTTGCTCCTTTGGGGAAATCTTGCCCGCCGCCCCAAAGGCAGCGGGCTGATGGCATCAGTTGGCAGCCGCGACCGAGATGGACCCAGCACGGAAATCCAACACATAGGGGATGTGACCGGCCTTCGGGGCCCAAGTGACGGTCTGCGACATCGCCCAAGCCTCATAGGGGCGATAAAGCGGCAGCACCGGCGGGTTGGCGGCAATGCGGTCCATCAACTCGGCATAGGCAGTGCGGCGCACCTCGACATCCTTGGAGAACCGGAAACGGTCCCAGATTTCGGCATATTCCGCATCGGTGTTAAAGCGGCCCTCGGCCTCGGATGGGCCATTCGGTGCCCACATCACCCCGAACGAGCCGAAGGGGTCCGAAAAATACATCGGGTTCGACCAGTTCCGCGTCATCATCTCCGGATCATTGCCCGACCATTTCGGCAGATCGCGGATCGAGGCCTTCACCCCCACCGCAGCCCACATCTCGGTGATCGCCTGCGCGGCCAGCAGGCCGTTGGTGTAATAGCTGCCTTGGGTGTCGAAGGTCACTTCGAACCCGTCATAGCCCGCCTCGGCCAACAGGGCCTTGGCCTTTTCGGGGTTGTATTCAAAGGTTTTCAGCTCGGGCATATAGAGCGGGCCGAATTCCTCCATCGTGTGCGAGGCCGGAACCACGGCCTTGCCCAGCCACAGCGCCTCGTTCAGCAGATCGCGGTCAATCGCCAGCGAAAGCGCCTGACGGATGCGGGCATCCTTCAGCTTGGGGTGGTTCATGTTCATGATCATGACATGGAACAGCGGGGTGACCGCGCCTTCCACTTTCAGCGTGGCATCGCCTTCGATCATCGCCAACTGGTCGGGGGCAATGTTGGTGGCGATCTGGGCCTCGCCGGTGCGCAGCGCGGTCAGGCGCGAGGCGACTTCGCCCACATGCAGCACGGTCGCGCGGTCCAGCGGTGCCTTTTCGCCCCAGAAGCCGTCGAACCGCTCATAAACGATCTTTTCGCCCGGCACGAATTCGGTGATCGCATAGGGGCCGGTGCCCACCGGAGCCAGCGAGAACGCCTCGTAGTCGGCATCTTCGGCAACTTTGGGATCGCCGGTCAGGCCCTTGATATAGTCCTCGGGCACAATGAAGGTCTGTTGCAGGTTCAGCAAGGTTTCAAACAGCGGCTCTTCGCGTTTGACATGCACCCGCACAGTCAGATCGTCGATCTTTTCGGCGCGGTCAAAGTTGGCGAGACGGTCGCGCATCCGCACCTGATAGGGCGGGAAAGTGGCCTGAAACATGCGGTTCAGCGAAAATACCACGTCGTCGGCGGTCATCGCCTCGCCGTTCTGGAACACCACACCTTCGCGCAGTTTCAGTTCCATCACAGTCGGCTCTACCATGGTCCATTCGGTCGCAAGGCCGGGTTGGGCCTGCATGTCGGCCTTGGTGTAATCCTTGTGGATCAGCGGATCGAAGGTGTTGAAGTAGAATTGCGACCCGACGTTGGAATGGTCGCGGCCCGGATCAAGATAGGGGGCGACGTTGGCGGCGGCCACCGTGACCTCGGTGGCAAAAACGGCCCCCGGCAGGATGGCGGTCAGGGCGGTGGCAAGCAGAAGGCGTTTCATTCGGCGTTCTCCATTGGTTGGTCATTCAGCATCGGACGGGCCTTGGCAGGCCAGCCCCGGGGTATTCAGGCGGGCAGGTCAGCGGACCCGCAGCCGCACATCGGCGCGGTCACGCAGCCAGTCACCAAGGATCTGGACGGAAAATGTGACTGCGAGGATCAGTAGGGCAGGCGCCAGCACGATCCACGGCGCGGTGGGCATGTAGTCCCGCCCGACCCCCACCATCGCGCCCAGCGTTGCCGTGGGGGGCTGCACGCCCAGACCCAGAAAGGACAGTGTGCTTTCCAGCAGGATGATGTTGGACAGGCTGAGCGTGAACTGCACCACCACCGGCGAGACCACATTGGGCAGCACGTGCACCCGCGCGATCCGCCAAGGCGAGGCACCTGCGGCGCGGGCGGCCTCGATAAAGGGCAGTTGCATCAGGCGCTTGACCTCGCCGCGCAGGATGCGGGCATATTGCTCCCAACCGGCGAACCCCAGCACCAGCACCATCACCACCATAGAGGTGCCAAAGACCGACAGCATGAACAGCGCGACCAGTGTGAACGGCACCGCAATCTGCGTATCGACCGCAGCCGTAATCACCGCATCCGTGCGCCCGCCCGCAACTCCGGCCAGCACCCCCAGAATGCCGCCGATCAGCAATCCAAGGCTTGCGCCCAGCACCGCCAGCGTCAGGGTCAGCCGCAGCCCGTGAAGGCAGCGCGCCAGCAGATCACGGCCCAGCTCGTCCGTGCCCAGCAGATGCCCTGCGCTTGCGCTCTCAAATCCAAGGGGCGGGCGCAGGCGGGCGATCAGGCTTTGGGCGTTCGGCTCGAACGGCGCAATCGCGGGGGCAAGAACGGCGGCCACGGTCAACGTCAGACCCAAGACAAGCGCGGTCTTTTGCACCCAATGGGCCTCGGACCAAAGGCTGTGCAGCCAAGGGGGCGTTACTGTTGGAACGGTTGTCATGGCGTCATGTCCTGCTGCTGTGGCGCAGCCGTGGGTCGGCCCATGCATAGGCCAGATCAACCGCCGCATTGATCAAGATCACCGCCAGCGCCACGGTCAGCACCGCAAACTGAAGCACCGGATAATCCCGCCGGATTGCCGCGTTCACCAGAAGATCGCCGATGCCCGGCCATGCAAAGATCGACTCGACCACCACCGATCCCGATGCCGCAAGGGCGGCCACTTGCAGCCCCACGACCGACAGGATGGTGATGCCCGCATTGCGCAGCCCGTGTTTCAGGATCACGGCGCTTTCCGGCAGGCCCTTGGCCCGCGCCGTGCGCATGTAATCCTGTCCCAGCACATCCAGCATCGCGTTGCGGGTAAAGCGCATGATCGCGGCGATCATGGCGGCGGCAAGGGTCAGGGTCGGCATGATGAAATGCGCGGGCGTGCCGTTGCCCACGACGGGCAGCCAGTTCAGCCAGAAGGCAAAGACCAGCACCAGAAACACGGCCAGCACGAAATTCGGCACCGCATAGCCCAGAAAGGCCAGCGCCATGACCGCGCTGCCAATCCAGCTTTTGCGCCAGACCGCTGCGATGATGCCCAAAGGAATGGCAACCAGAAGCGTCGCCGCCGTCGCCGAGATCAGCAATTGCGCTGACGGCCACAGCCGTTCGGCCACCATCTCTGCCACGGGGCGGCGCTCGATGAAGGACAGGCCGAAGTGCCCGTCCACAAAGGCACCAAGGAAGGCAAGGTACTGGTCCCAGATCGGGCGATCCAACTGGTAATAGCGGATCATGATGGCGCGATCTTCAACCGACATGCCTTCACCGAACACGAAATCCAGCGGGCTGCCGCTCAGCCGTGTGGCGAAGAACACCAGCGTGACGATGACAAAAAACGTCAGCACCATCCGCAACAGAATACGCAAAGCGTTGCCTAGCATGGCTGTGCCTCCGGGGGGGTGCCGGACAGGGTGCCGGGCCGCCGCAGCAGCACAAACTCCACCCCGGCGGCGCGGGCGGCTGCCCCATCGGTTTCGGGCGTGTCGCCGATAAAGACGGCATCGGCAGGGGCGACCCCGGCCCGCGCCAGCGCAAGCTGCAACAGGTCGGGTCGGGGTTTGCCAACGGTCGGGATCGCCAGACCGGGCACAGCCGCCGTCAGCGCCGCCAAAAGCGCGCCGGTTTCAGGCACCGGATGGCCTTCGGGGTCGGGGTGGTTCAGATCGGGATTGGTCACGATCAACGGCAGGCCGCGTGCCACTTGCGCGGTTAGCCGCGTCAGGCTGGCGAGACAAAAGCCCGGATCGCGCGCAAGGATGGCGACATCGGGGGCGTTATGGTCGGTAATCAGGCCAAGCTGGCGGGCCAGCGCACACAAAGGTTCGGCCGCATGAACCGCGACGCGCTGCCCCGGTCTTTCCTGAGCCACGCGGCGGATGGTTTCTTCGCCCGCCAGCACGATCTGCGCGGCCTGCATCGCAAAGCCCATCGCCGCCAGCCGCGCCGCAAGCGTGTCTGCGGTATCGCTGGAGTTATTCGAAACGATCCAAAGCCGGTCGCCGCAGCGGTCAAACAGGTCCAGCGCATGCGGCAACAACTGCGCGCCCGAAATCAGGCAGCCATCCAGATCGGCCAAGACCGCAGCCTTTTGCGGCCCGCTTCCGGCCAGAAAGTCCAATAATCCAACAGCGCCTGTCATTCTTGCCCCTGAAGTGCGCCACCGTCACGATTCGCGCGGTGGCAACCGGTGCCGGGCTGATTTGTCCGGCGATGGGATCATCAATGCAGGCGGGGTGTAACCCGCGTGTTACGGACGAAGGTTAAACCCTGACCCCATGAAAGCATCACCTTCATCCGAGTCTGGGCACGCCCTGACGCTGGCGCGGTTGCGCGCTTTGACGGCGGTTGCCGAAACCGGCACCTTCTCGGCGGCGGCCCGTAGTCTGGGGGTTTCGCATACCTCCGTGGCGCAGCAGGTCCGCGAGCTTGAGCAGGCGCATCTGGTGCATTTGTTTGACCGCGTGGGCCGGCAGTTGCAGGCGACGCCGCTGTGTCTGGAGTTGTGCGACATCGGCCACCGCATGCAAGAGGCCGAACGTGATGCCGCCCTGATCCTTGGGCGGCGGACCGCCAGCGGCGCACGGCGTCTGCGCGTCGGCCTTGGCAATGCCATGCCGGGAATTGCCATCATTGGTCAGTTTCTTGCCCAGCATGCCGGGGTGTCGGTGACAGTGCAGACCGGATCACACCAGCACATCCTTGCCGCCCTTGTGCGGCGCGAGGTTGATGTGGCTGTCCTGCCCGACCTTCCCGTCGATGCCCGCTTTCGCCGCGCGGCGGTGGTGCGCCAAGAGGTCGTGGCCATCGTGGGAGCCCAAAGCCCGTTGGTCGATCTGGCCAGCGTCACCCTTGCCCGACTGGCACAAGAGCCGCTGATCTACCGAACTCAAGGGTCATCGACGCAAAAGATCATCGACCGCGCTTTCCGACAGGCAGGTCTTGCCCCCCAGCCCCGGCTGGTCGCCGACACCCGCGATGCCGTTTACGAAGCCGTCGCAGTTGGGATCGGCGCAGGCTTCATGTGGCGCTATGGCACGCACCGCACCGATGCGGTGCGGCGCATCCAGATTTCCGACCTGCGCTTCACCGCAGAAGAGGTGGTGTTTGCGATGGCCGATGAAAGGAACGATCTGCTTGATATGTTCTTTCACGCCGCGGGACGGTTCTCGGAGCCGGACCATTCACCCGTGCCATCCAGCTGATCGCTGCGGCGCAAGGCATTTGTGGAGCCATTGCCAGGCGGATTCAAGATTGAAGTGCGACTTTTGAGCAAAAACAATGTCTTGCTCAAAGGAGGATTCGCATGCCCCATTCATATATCCACCTCAGCCTCGAAGACCGCCGCAAGATCGCCCGCTGGCATGATGCCAAGGTGCCGGTCCTTGAGATCGCCCAACGCCTCGGCCGCCATCGTGCCACGATCCATCGCGAGCTAAAGCGGAACCGGTTTGTCGATGCAGAGCTCCAGAAATTGTCGGGCTAATATGCCCTGAACGCCCAAGCCAAAGCCCCCCTTTAGATCGGATCCCCATCGCGATTTTGACCTCTTGTCCCCGGCAAGGCGAAAAGGCTCTTGAGCGCAAGCATCGGCAGGGAAGAAATGGCCTGTCCGACATACTGGATCATGATCCTGCTGGTCTCTGACACACCAATCCATGCCAGAGGCCAGGTCGCATGGGCGGCGACGGAAAACGCCACCGCATATTCAAACTGACGGTGCTGTTGGGCGTGCCATCGGACTTCTGGGTGGCGAGACCACGCCTCGGGAAAGGGTCCTGAATGCAGTGGATGCCCATGAGGCGTTCAGCAAGTGCCGTAAAAGCCCCTTGAGTACCGGTAATACTTGGTGGCCGCACCCGAACTGATCATCTGTGCGGCAATGTCGCGGCCATCTGGCGAGAAGCACTGGGCCACAAGCCGCACATCTCGGTCGTTTTTGTCGATGGCGCATGAACGTCAGTGCTACGGATCATGTCCTGCCATGCAGGTGCCACCGCGATACTTTAGTAATTTATTTATCTCTATTGTGCATATTTGCCCGCCCCACGCTCTAGACTACGATAATATGTGTTTTTATTCCAAACAATGTGGGCGGCGTCATCCCCTCGTCCCAGTAGTTGTGTTTAGCCAAATGACCGGTTTGGTGCACGGACAAAACCTCTGGTGGCGCGTGGGTTGCCCGTGACGCACCAAAAGGGAACACGGATGAACGGATCCGACATTACCCGCTGGCGATCCGCGAACCGGGTGAAGCAGAGCGCGCTTGCTGAACCGCGCCGGGTTTACCGGAGGGCAAAACTCTCGGAGAATTGCCCGTTATGGAACAGACATCAAAGAAGAAGACCGCGAAGCCGTATTCACCTGAGTTCCGCGAGCGTGCGGTGCGATTGGCGTTGGAACACCGCGATGAGTATCAAAGCGAAGCTGCGGCGCTGACGGCGATCGCGGGTAAATTGGGCTGTTCGCCGGACAGCCTTCGCGTTTGGATGCGACAGGTCCAGCGTGATGGCGGCGAACGGCCGGGCCAGACGACAGCTGAGAAGCTACGGATCAAAGAGCTTGAACGCGAGAACCGGGAACTGCGTCAGGCCAATGAGATCCTGAAGAAGGCGTCGGCGTATTTTGCACAGGCGGAGCTCGACCGCCCGTTTCGCAAATGACTGCTTTCATTGAAGAACACCGCGGAACATATGGGGTCGAGCCGATCTGCCGGACACTGCAGTTCGCCCCTTCCACTTACTATGACCGACGCGCCATCATGCGCCATCCTGATCTGGCTTCGGTCCGGGCCAAGTCGGACGCCGCCCTGAGCGTCAAGATCGACGCGGCCTGGGATGCCAACCGCAAGCTCTATGGCGCGAGGAAGATCTGGCATGTTTTGCGACGGCAAGGCGAAGACGCCGCTCGCTGCACCGTGGAACGGTTGATGCGCCGCCTGGGCATCAGAGGGGTTGTTCGGGGCAAGAAGGTGATCACGACCAACCCGGACACCTCTCTGCCATGCCCCGATGACAAGGTGAACCGCCTGTTCATGGCGGATCGACCGAACAAGTTGTGGGTTTCAGACTTCACTTATGTGCCCACATGGTCCGGGACGGTCTACGTTGCCTTCGTGATCGACGTCTTCGCGCGCCGGATCGTGGGCTGGCGCGCCTCGACATCGATGAAGACCCAGTTCGTCCTTGATGCGCTGGATCAGGCGATCTGGCAAAGAAAGACACCGGATAACAAGAGCTTGGTCCATCACTCCGACCGCGGGTCGCAATACCTGTCGATCAAATACACCGAGCGCCTCGCAGAGGCCGAGATCGACCTTTCCGTCGGGACAGTCGGTGACGCCTACGACAATGCACTGGCCGAGTGCGTCATCGGCCTGTTCAAGACCGAGGTGATCAACCAGATCAGCCCATGGAAGTCGATGCGCGAAGTCGAGTGGGAAACGCTGAAATGGGTGGACTGGTATAACAACCGCCGTCTCCTCGGCCCCATAGGATACATCCCGCCCGCAGAAGCAGAGGAGGCGTTCTATGCAAACCTGAACACACTCGATATGGTCGCCTAGTCATTGAACAAACCACCCTCCGGCAAACCCGGGGCGGTTCAGTGATCGTCACCGTATCCGCGTCGGAGACGTTGCCTTTATCGTCCGTCACGACCAGGGAGAACACGAGCGCCGCCGCCGCGTCATGTGGCCCGATGTCTGGGGCGCTGAAGCCTGCCGCCGCCGTCGTGGCCCCGGTCAGGCTAACCGTTGTCCCGGAGGTCTGGGTCCACGCGTAGCTCAGCGTGTCCCCAGTGTCTGGGTCCGAGGACCCGGATCCGTCCAGCGTCACCGACGCATCCGACGCTACCGTCTGGTCTTCGCCCGCATCCGCAGTCGGCCCCATATTCGCTGGCGGATCGACCGTGATTGTCACGGTGTCGGCTGTTGAAGCGTTCCCCTTGTCGTCCGTCACCACCAGCGAGAACACCAGTTCCACCGTCGGATCATTCGCTACAAGTACAGGCGCAGTGAATTTGGGTTTGACTGTCCCATTACCGATCAGCTTAACCACCGCTCCAGACGTCTGCGTCCAAGCGTAGCTCAATGTGTCGCCTACGTCCGGGTCTGATGACCCGGACCCGTCCAGCGTCACCAACCCTCCATAATGCGGCACCTTCCGGTCCTCGCCCGCATCCGCAGTCGGCCCCGTATTCGCGGGTGGGCTCACCGTGATCCTCACCGTATCGGCTGTTGAGGCATTCCCTTTATCGTCGGTCACCACCAGCGAGAATACAAGTTCCGCCGCTGGATCATTCGCCCCAAGGGCAGGCGCGGTGAAACCGGGGGCAGCTGTCGTGGCCCCGGTCAGGCTGACCGTTGTTCCGGAGGTCTGGGTCCAGGCGTAGCCCAGCGTGTCCCCCGTGTCTGGGTCCGATGACACAGACCCGTCCAGCGTCACCGACGCATCCGACGCTACCGTCTGGTCCGCGCCCGCATCTGCAGTCGGGCCAGTGTTCGCGCCAGCGCTATCAAAATCCGGGAGCGATGCAAGAATGGACAACAGGCCGGGATCATCAGGCTGCAACCCGTAGAGATCGCCTCCTGCTTGAATGACGAAGTCAACGTAAGCGTTGAAAGTTTGTTCCGACAGCAACTTGGGCCCGGTTGGAATGAACAGGCCAATAAAAAAAGGGTTAACCGATGGAGCCCCTGCTACGGCCGCATCGTAAATAGGCGTCATGTCTAAGTAGGTCGTGTTTGAGGCATCGAACGGACCGGGGCCAACAGCCAACTCTTGAATTGTCCGAACCGAAATCTCTGTGACCGCAGCCTCATCGACATCAGACCAAGTTTCTATCCTCGCAACAAACTCCTTCGCTACCTCCGCACCGCCATAGATCACCGCAGAGCTGTCAATGAATACGTAGCCGTCCGGAATTATGAAGATTCCGTCCTGGTCGAGTTGACTTGCATAAACATCCTGCTCTTCAAAATCCGCAAAACTGGTAGCGGTCTCGTAGTTGTCGCGAACCAAATGGCCGACCAACACAGTGGCTGGATCGACGCCGTCAGGGATCCCATAGGCTTGAGCCTGTCCGAAGACAAAAAAAGAGGTCAAGCAGACCGATGCGAGCACGTGTTTTATTCTGCACCAAAGCATACGCAGCTTTCTTCAGGACACAAAAATTTGATTTTACGATACAGGGTTAGGCGTGCGTTTGCCTTCTAAAAAATATTCCTTTTATGCCGAACGATCCGTTAGTCGGCTCCTGTGGTTGGACTTCCCTCAAGGCCGCTTTGGCTTGGCGCGCGGTATCGGTGCCGAAACGCTGGCCCGCGCGATGATCATCATCGAAACGGCCAAGATGAATGCTCTTAACCTGCAGGCCTATCTCGCTGACATCCTGGCCTGCATCAACGATCACAAAATCAATCGCCTTGATGACCTGCTGCCTTGGAACGTAAGCTTCCGGTGGTGGTCGTCTTGAGCCAGTTTCTGTAGGCCGGCTATCGAGTGTCCGTATGGACGCACATGAAGACAACCCCCGCATTCAGATTTTGTCGGTTTACGATACAGGTCGCCGTCGCCGGTGGACGGATGACGAGAAGATCCGAATTGTCGAGGAAAGCCATCGCGAAGGCATGACGCTGGCTGAGGTGGCGCGGCGGCATGAGATTTCGCGGTCGATGCTTTACGATTGGCGCTATCGGCACAAACTTGGGTTGCTTGGTGCTCCGATGCCTTTCATGCGGCTTGTTACGATGGACTGTGGCGCCCCTACTGATGGCATGCTGTCCTCGACCGCGCTGCCACCGCCTGTGATGACCATTGATCTGGGCGAGCAGTATCGCATCACGATCATCTGTCAGGTCGATTTCACCGCGTCCGACACGAGATCGAGCGCTTCATGGCCATGGATAAGGCGTTGGTCGATGCGCCGGGTGGACAGATTTCACTGACCGATCCCGATGCGCGGCCATTGCCGACACGTGCGCAGCACAGCGGACATGTCGGCTATAATGTTCAAAGCGTTGTCGATGCCGAGACCCATCTGATCGTGACGCACCAAATCAGCTCGCGGGCGTGATCACCATTGGTGAGTGTGTGAAAAAAGACATGCGGTTCTTGAGTTCCACCCCGAACTGACCCATTTGGGCTCGGTATTTCCATTGAGACTTGACCTATGTGACCTTTTTCCCGCAGCGCTGCGCACTGGAGTGATCACCATGGAAATTTATATTCGCCGGCTCCAAGGGCTCAGCGCGTGGGCATGGGGGCAATTGGGGACACCATTTAGAGGGTCAGTTCTGCGAGCCAATTGACAGACAGTCGTACTTGTACGCTCCAGCTCTCCTTGGCAGGTTTTGGTCAGGCAGTACCGCCGCCTGACCACGCTCATGCTTCAATAAAGACCCGTCAGCCCTTTCGGCTGACTTGACGGTAGGACGCGCACGATAGCGCCATGCGATGCGCGGCGGTGCAGGTCGATGGCGTCCTGATCCAACAATCGGATGCAACCGGACGAGACTGGCTTACCCAGATATTCCGGCTCGCAGGCTCCGTGGATACGGTAAAGCGTGTCCTGGCCGTTCTGGAACAGGTAAAGCGCCCGCGCACCAAGCGGATTGCCCGGACCGGGGTTCATTCCGCCATGTGCCACCGAAAACGGCGCAAGTTCCGGCCTGCGCGCGATCATTTCGTCGGGCACCTTCCATCGCGGCCATTCGCGGCCGAATTGCAGCCGTGCGACACCGCTCCAGGCATAGGCGGCAGCCCCCGTCCCAGCACCATAGCGCATGGCCGTCACGCGCGACTGCACAAGATGGAGGAAGCCGGTCTCGGGATCGACGATTATCGTGCCTTTCGCCTCGTCGGGGAAGGGATTCTCCACCTCCTGCCGCCACAGGTGGGGCGGAACCACGCCTTCCGGCACGGCGGGGACGAGATATGGTTCGTCCGTGACTGCGCCGTAGAAGGGCGGCAGCTGCGGAATGGGTTTTGCAGGTTCCGGTATAGCCGTCACGGGTGCCGCAGAACGCGAACAGGCGGAAAGAGACGCGGCAGCACCGGCCGCGACGAACAAGCGTCGTGTCAACATGGGTGTTATCCTTGGTTTGAAGGAAGAAAGCCCCGGACGGGGGCAACAGTCACATCAAACCGGTCGCGGGGGTGGCAGCGCGGGCCTATAGCGCAATCCGTCGGTCAGAAGACCCTTCCGGTCCAGACGCGCAAGATGCGGCACCTCGGGATAGCCGCGCTGATCTGTGGCAATGAACGCCTTGGCCTCGGGCGAACAGGTCGATCCCAGCACCCCTTTCCTACATTTCACCGCAGGCTTTTCCACGGCATCCGCAGTTGCATCGGAACCGATTGCACTTTGCATCATGGCCGCCGAGATCTGCATCGGCGGACCGATTTCCGCCTGCAGTGGCATCCCACGCAGATAGGCGCCCCACGGCAGCAGCGCGACGAGCAGAATTGTCATCCAGATATTACGCAAGATCGTCATGGCCCCCTATCTGCCCGACCGGCCCACCAGTGGCCAGCCCCGCCCCAGCTTGGTGGGACAATTCGGCGTGATCCTGCATATAACAACTATGCCCAATTCAAGGACAATCGGGCCAAGGACGGCGTACTTGGTTCGGCATGAACAACATCCATGCCTTTGATGTTGCGTTAGATCACTGCGGGTTTGTTCGCCTACAGCTGTATGGTTTCGTTCAGGACCCCGCAATTTTGCTCTGCCCGTGAAGCATCGGACTCACCTGCCTGAACAGGATGCGGTCGCGCCCAGCCTAGGGACAGAAGGCACCATATGTTGCGAAGTACTGCAGTTTCTTGATCCGTGCCAAACACCGACGATATCGGATATCAAGGACGCCCGACTTGCCGAGCCGGTCATAGTCGGCAAGCAACGAACCCGCTACACGCCAATCGGGCGCAAGTCACCCGGTCCAAAGGGCTGGGCCAAGAAACGTGCCGACCTCCGCCCGGCCTAAGCGGCAGCTCACGCAGCTGAGTGAGCCAGACCGCAGGACCGGTCAGGCCTGCGATATCGGGGGGCTCCGTCCTGCCCGGTCCTGCTCCGACGGCGCAACGCGACATTCCTACTTTGCAGATCAGACGACGAACAAACTTGGTGACAACATTACTTTCTAATGCATTGATGTAGATATAAAAAGTGAAAGAATCCTGCACGGTTCTGCATCAAACAAGACCCTCGTCACGCCGGACTCAGCCAGTTCTCGATCTGAAGGCCCCGTATCCGGGTGAACTCGCCGGTGTTTGCCGTGACCAAAATGGCCCCGAGAGAATAGGCGTGTGCTGTGATCAAGAGGTCATTTGGCCCAATGGGCTTACCAGAAGCCTCCAGTTCAGCCCGGTTCCCGCCATATTCAGCATCGGCCGGGACATAGAGGGCGAGTACCTCGATGCTGCCAAGAATAGCTTCTACATTCGCAAGCAGTTTGGCTGACCCCTTCCGGGCGCATCCACAACGAAACTCGGCGGCCGTGATAATGCTGCCCGTGTCACGCTGGTAGCCTGGCCCATCGACCACAACACCGAACGGCTCCACTCCCGCCTCGGATGGCAGACGCCCGCCGCGTTCGCCCAGACCTTCACCGTGCAACGGAGCCTGCCGCTGCGCGATCCGCAAAGCTCCGCGCCAGCCACCGTTGCCCAATCCGCCCAAATGGGCCAAACTCAAACTCGGAGTCTCGCTCATGCAGGATAAAAGTTGGGGGCAATGTCAGCGCGAGTGGCGGCGGAAGGCGCAAAGCTGTTGACACTGGTGACAGGACACATGCAATTCTGTTAAAAGGCCCGGCAGCATGAGCCTTTTCGGAGATCTGCTCGTGAGCAAAGCCAGAGCTGATATCTTAGACTACCTCACGCAGCACTGCACCCGCGAAGTGCCGGTTTCAACAAGCGCAATTCACGACAACTTTTCCAAGTTGCATAGTTTGGATCGCGGCGCAGTAAGCCTTGCCTTGGACGATTTACGCCATCTGGGACTGATCGAAATTTCTGCTGGAATGATAACGTTGACGCTCTTGGCAAAACGGCTTTTGCGCTAGCCAGGACTTCGACCCGGCCCAGCCTGTTACTGCTAAGGTTCATCTTCGGAGGGCTCATCATGCAGACGAACTTAGAGCACGAGCACATGCACCCCGTGCAGCGCGGCAATTTGGTCGATTTTCCATTTCGTGACACGGTCGACATTGAAGCACTGCAGTTTCGAGATAGCCCCTATTGGCATTGGTTACTGACGTGCCGGCATCTTGGGATTCATCGCCCCAATGACCGAAGCTGTAATTGGACTGCGCGGATTATGACCAAGGATAGGCGTTATCTTCAGAAGTGCCTTGGACCCGCGCTTGATCTTGGGCGTGGCTGCATCGGTAGCGAGGAGGCAATGAGGCGGGCATTTGAGTGGTTCGACACGGGTGAAGTTCAGGGTGTTGCCCATACCGCGAGACCGATTGGGCGAATGACCAGTGTGAACTTCTGCCCTCTTGGCAAAGTGTATTCTGTTGGTCACGCACTGCGAGACTATACGGAATGGACCAGAATTGCCCGATCAAAAGGCGGCCACTACAACATTTTGGCGCTTATCAACTACCACCTCGTGGATAGCCTTATCAATATCCCTTTGGAGGAATTTTGTGCGCTAAACCTCAAAGCTCTGGCAATTAAGGTAATCGAGACGCCCCCAAAGTTCGGGTTTGCACGCCAGATGCCAATGGTCTCAATCGATAACTTAAGCCCGGATGACCTCCGAAAGCGCAAGCGGACATTTAACTCACTGGTTACGATTCTGCGTATGGCGTTTCAGCACGCATGGGACAATGCGCACATAGCATCGGAACGCCCGTGGCGCTGCCTAAAGCGGATATCGGTGAACCACTGCCCACGAACCATTTTCCTTACCCGGACGGAATGTGGCCGGCTATTGGACAAATGCACGCCCGCACTGCGCAGGTTGACATTGGCTGCCCTCTATTCCGGCTGCCGGATTGGAGAGCTCTCTAGTCTTAGGGTCGAAGACGTAGGATATCAAATCTTCGGCATTCGTATCGCAGCTTTCAAGCGCAGCCCCGCAAGGTTCGTGTTTCTGCCTGATGAGGGCATGGCATTTTTTCTGAGCTGTTGCGATGGTAAGTCGGGCCGCGACTTCGTCTTTCTATCTGACAAGCGTAAGGTCTGGCGCAAGCAGCACACAGGTTTGTTTCGACGCGCCGTGGCCAAAGCAAAGCTTCCAAAAGAGTTTGTATTTCACGGCCTTCGGCACACATATGCCAGTGATCTGGTCAGGCAAGGTGTCCCACTTGAGGTGATCGCCCGCCAGCTTGGCCATGCGGACATCAAGACTGTCAGTTCGACCTACGGCCATTTGGCTGAGCAGTTTCGCGAAGAACAAATTCGTACGCGGTTTTCTCCGTTATCAGAAGAACAGGTAGCAGAGTCTGGCCACCGCAAGGCACAGCTTGATACCCTGTGGCAATCGGTCCAAGGTGACAACTGGAGGACATATGCGGCCAATCAACCTACTAGCCAAGGCATGCGCCAAAGCCGTATCCGGACAAGTAAGGAAGTTATCGAGGCTTTCCGAGATTGTCAGCAAACACGGTATTGATTTCGTGCGTTTTGTGCGCTGTTCCAGTGGATGGGCCGTCCACCGCAGGACCTTGAGGAGCCAGACTGGGCCAAGGTTGCCACGGAGCTGAAGCGCAAGGGCGTCACCCTGGTGCTTCTGTGCAAGGAATACCGGGCGACCCACCCCGACGGCTACGGCTATACTTGGTTTCGCGAGCAGTTTCGGGCCTTTGAGAACAGCACCAGTCCGAGCTTTCGCAACCGACACGAGGCGGGGGCGGTCATGTAGACCGATTATGCGGGCCACACGATTCCGATCGCCGATCCAGCCAGCGGCGCCGTGCATCAGGCACAGATCTTCGTCGTCGTTCTTGGGGCCTCCAGCCAGCTGCCCGTCTCGGGCTGGCATCAGATGATCGGCGAATCCCCTATCGCCGATGCTATCCTCGACCGCATCATCCACAACGCCCAGGGTGAGTGAACGACGAGGAGTAGGCGACACGTACTTCGCAGTTCAAGGCGGGAAGATTCAGTCCCGGGGCTCGAACGCTTGCAACTCTCTGAACCGATGTGAAACCAGCCTTCCGAACAGCATACCGGCCCGTGGCACCATGAAGGCCACGCTCAGAGGCCCGACACACGTCCGATCGAAGACCCCGCCGGCAAATCGAAGATTATGCTTGCCAAACAGGGGGCATCCACACACGAGCCTAGAGCATATCAAGCTGGAACCATCCAGAAAAAATCTGCTTGCAAATGCTCGATTTCGAGCGATATGGACGGCTATAACCATTTGGGGATCAAAATGGCATTTGACGGTAGCGAGTCGAGTTGGTTTCTGGCGCAACTGAAACCCAACTGCGCCAATATTGCAGACAAGAACCTCAAGCGACAAGGGTTCAAGACCTTTCTGCCGCAACAAGAGGATACACGCCAGCGCGACGGCAAATTCATCACAGCACTTCGCCCCTTGTTCCCGGGCTACATCTTCGTGGCCTTCGACGCAGCCCGCGGTCTTTGGCGTACGGTCAACTCAACTTATGGTGTCACACGGCTGGTGGGCTTCGGCACGGAGCCATCGCCTGTGCCGCTGGACCTGATAGGTCAACTGAGGCTGCGCTGTGACGAAAGCGGCAAATTGTTGCCGCCAAAGCTTCTGAAACCCGGCGATCAGGTGACGTTGACCAAAGGACCCTTTGCCACTTTTGTGGCAGAGGTGGAGAAGATCGCGCCGGATCGGCGCGTCTGGGTCTTGATGGACATTCTGGGTGGCCGGACCCGGGTTGCGGTTGCGCAGGACCTACTGCGGGCAACTGGAAACTGAGCGCAGCAAGCGTCTTTCTGAGCGACATATTCGACGCCAGATCTGGTGTTCACTTGGCCAGACCAGAGCCTGGGACTGCTGTAAGCGGGACACACCTGCTTGCGGCGTCTGTTTTGCAGCAGCTTCACCTTGTCCTTGAAATTTTTGGCTTTTGACTTGCACCCGTCTGCATCATTTGTTAGCGCTCGAAGCTGAACGATGTCGAAATTATCTTCACCGCCGTTTCCATGACGCAAGGCGCCCCAAGGGCAGCTCTTGTGCGGTAGCTTGAAAGAACCCCCGATATGACCAGCAGGCGCAATAAGCTTCAGGAAGACACCCATTTCCGCGTTCTTCGCCTCCTGCAGGCAAACCCCGAAATGACTCAGCGTGCGCTTGCAAAGGCCGTTGGTGTCAGTGCGGGCGGCATTCACTATGTGCTGAGCGCGCTGATCGAAAAGGGCTTGGTGAAGCTGGGGAACTTCACCGCAGCCGAGGACAAGCGGCGCTATGCCTATGTCCTGACACGGCAGGGCCTGTCAGAGAAGGCGGTGATGACGCGGAACTTTCTCACGCGAAAAACGGCGGAATACGAGGCGTTGCGTGCGGAGATCGAGGCGCTTTCGGCAGAGATTGCGGACGATGCCTCCTGCTCATCCGCCAAGGTTCTGTAGTAAGTGTTATCGGGCGTTTGACGAAATTTCCGCGTTTTTCGGAGATGGTCGTTTGGTCTCGTCCTACATCCGAGCTCTGCAATGCACAGAGAAAGCGAAATAAATTGGATCGAGAATGGCTGTGGCTTTGCAGCACCAGAGCGAAGCAGTTCCACAGCCGTCACAGCATGTAATAGTGCAAATCCAAAATCCTCGACGTTCTTCAGTGAGTTTCTCGTTTTGAGACCGCTTTTTAGCGCAAGATACCATCGGAACCCAAAATAAGATTGATTGCATTGAGAAGAAAGTCTGACAACGTTGAACTTGCTAGGCATCCGTCTGCTTCTGTTTGCTAATATCGCACTTGCACGTACCCTAAGTGTGAACGATTTTGGCGTGCTTGGGTTTAGGTGGTGCTTTATTTATTGTGAAAGCAAACTGTCCAACACGTAGCGATACGAGAGTGGTCAATGGATTTTGCATAGATTTTGTTTTTCCAAACATGGAGCACTTGAAAAAATGAGCAATATAAGAGTTCTCGTGACGGGCGCCGATGGTTTCATAGGGTCCCATCTGACCGAAATGCTGGTTCGCGACGGCTATGAAACCCGTGCATTCGTCATGTACAACTCGCTCAACAGCTGGGGCTGGCTCGACCGCGCCCCCAAGGACTTGGCCGGGCAGTTCGAGGTAGTTGCCGGCGATATCCGTGACCCGCATGGCATCGCCGAGGCGATGGAGGGCGTCGACATCGTTCTACATCTCGCTGCATTGATCGCGATCCCTTTCAGCTACTGTTCTCCCGATGCATATGTTCAAACCAATATGACTGGTACGCTCAACGTACTGCAGGCCGCCCGTCGCTTGGGCACTTCGCGGGTTGTCTCCACCTCCACCTCAGAAGTTTATGGCACGGCACAATTCGTTCCGATCTCCGAGGAGCACCCGCTAAACGCGCAATCGCCATACGCGGCCACCAAGGTCGGGGCAGACCAGATGGCGCTGTCGTTCCAGCGTTCCTTCGAGACCCCGATCGCAGTGCTGCGACCGTTTAACACCTACGGCCCCCGGCAATCCGCCCGCGCAGTGATTCCGACAATTATCAGCCAGATCGCTGCCGGGTCCCGAAAAATCAAGCTGGGCTCGCTGACGCCCACGCGCGATTTCACCTTCGTGCGCGATACCGCGCGCGGTTTCATTCAGGCGATGCGATGCGACGCCGCCGTGGGTCGGGTGACCAACATCGGTTCAGGCTTCGAGATTTCCATCGCCGACACGGTCACCGTCATCGCCGAAGCAATGGGCGTCGAGGTCGAGGTGGTGCCCGACGAGAGCCGGATGCGCCCCGAAGCGAGCGAGGTCGAACGGCTGTTTGCCAGCACCGAGGTTGCGCGCGAGCTGTTCGGCTGGAAGCCGGATTTCGGTAGCCGCGACGGGTTCCTGCGCGGGTTGGCCGAGACCGCCGAATGGTTTCAGGACCCGGCGAACCTCGCCGCCTACAAGACCGACTGCTACAACATCTGAGGACTGGCATCATGGCTGGGGCCGCTTCCCATACTTCTATCTTGGCAGGCGTTCTCGACCGGCTCGCGCATGTGCTCGGGCCGAGCAACGGGTTCATCCCGCTACATGTCCCCGAGTTCAACGGCGCCGAGAAAGAACTAGTTACCAAATGTATCGACACCGGCTGGGTGTCATCAGTCGGTAGTTTCGTCGACCAGTTCGAGCGCGACGTGGCGGCAGCCTGCGGAACCGCGCACGGCGTCGCTGTGGTCAACGGCACGGCCGCGCTGGAAGTGGCGATGCAAGTGGCCGGCGTTCGCCCAGGCGACGAGGTGCTGATGCCCGCGCTCACCTTTGTTGCCACCGCCAATGCTGCCCATCACCTTGGTGCCGTGCCGCATTTCGTCGACAGCGCCGCCGAAACGCTGGGCATCGACCCGGTCGCGCTTGCCAAACACCTGCGGCGGATCGGCCAGCCGAGCCCGGATGGGCTTGTTAACCGCGAAACCGGCCGGAGGATTTCCTGCGTCGTGCCGATGCACGTTTTCGGCCACCCGGTCGAACTCGACGAGCTCGCCGCCGTGGCCGACGAATTCGGCCTGGTCTTCGTCGAAGACGCTGCCGAGTCCCTCGGCAGCCGCTACAAGGGCCGCGCTTGCGGCAGCTTCGGGCGTGTCGGCGCGGTCAGCTTCAACGGCAACAAGATCGTCACCACCGGCGGCGGCGGAGCGATCGTGACCGACGACGAGGCTCTGGCGCGCCGCGCCAAGCACCTGTCGAGCACCGCCAAGATGCCGCACCGCTGGGCTTTCGATCATGACGAACCGGGCTACAACTACCGCTTGCCCAACCTCAACGCCGCGCTCGGTGTGGCACAGATGGCGCAACTTGGCGAGCGGCTTGAGCAGAAGCGCCGGCTGGCTCGGCGCTATATCGACGGATTTTGCGGTTTCAGTGGCGGGACGATCTTCGCCGAGCCCGCTGGTGCTCAGAGCAATTACTGGCTGAATGCGCTGGTGCTCGCGCCGCGGATCACGGTGGCGGCGCGCGACGCATTGCTCGACGGGCTCAATGCTGCGGGCTACATGGCTCGCCCGGTCTGGAAGCTGATGCACCGCCTGCCGTTCCACGCCACCTTCCCCCGCGCACCGCTGCCGGTGGCCGAAGACTTGGAGCGGCGTATCATCAATCTGCCCTCCTCAGCGATGTTGGCGGACCGGGCATGAAGGTGCTTGCTTTAACTGGCACGCGGGCGGACTGGGGACTGCTGGTCCCAGTCCTTAACCTGCTGCGCGATGACGACCGCTTCGACCTTCAGATCGCCGCCACCGGTCAGCACTTGATGGCGGGCAGCTGCTCGCTTAAGGCGATCGCCGCTGACGGGCACCGGGTCGATCACCTGGTCGAAATGGGGCTCGGCTGCGACGACAGCACCGTAGCGCTTGCGCGAGGGATGGGCGCCGCGACAGCGGGGCTCGGCGCGGTGCTCGCATTCAGCCGACCCGACCTCCTGATGGTGCTGGGCGATCGTTACGAGATCCTCGCCGCAGCGCTGGCCGCTGTGGTCGCCCGGGTACCAATCGCGCATATTTTCGGGGGCGATGTAACTGAAGGGGCAATTGACGATTCCATCCGCCACGCCCTCACCAAGCTAGGCGCCCTGCATTTCCCCTCGAACGCCGAAAGCGCGGCGCGGATCATGCAAATGGGCGAAGACCCGCTTCGGGTGCACTGCGTTGGCTCCACCGGGATCGACCGGATCCTCGCGCTTGAGCCGATGGAGCGCGACCGGTTCTTCACCTCCGTCGGCATCGCGCCCCGGACGAAGAACTTCCTCATCACATTCCACCCGGCAACTCTCTCCGACGATTCGACCGCCCAAGCACAGGCGATGCTCGACGCGCTCGACGCTTTCCCCGAGGTTGGGCTGATCTTCACCGGCTCAAACGCCGACCCGGGCGCACGCGAGATCGACGCGCTGATCGAGGCCTATGTTGCCGGGCGCGACGGCGCTGTGTTCCACACCTCGCTGGGCTCGCGGCGCTACTTCTCAGCGCTGACACATTGCGACCTCGTGATCGGCAATTCGTCGAGCGGCGTGATGGAGGCCCCGAGCTTCCGCCTGCCGACGGTGAACATCGGTGACCGCCAGGCGCGCCGGCCGCGCGCCGCCTCGGTGATCGACTGCGACCCGATTCCTTCAGCCATCTACAACGCGATCCGCGCGGGGCTTGCACGCGATCGCACGAACGTCGAAAACCCATACGGCGACGGCCATGCAGCCGAGCGGATCGTCGCAGTGCTTGCCGCCGTCAACGCGTGCCAGACCTTGGTGAGGAAATCATTCGTGGACTTGCCGAGATGACCAACCAGACCCGCACGATCGTCATCGCCGAAGCCGGTGTGAACCATAACGGCGATTTGGAACTTGCTCTCGAGCTAGTCGACCGGGCAGCCGAGGCTCGAGTCGACTTCGTCAAGTTCCAGACCTTCAAAGCGTCCAAGCTTGCCACGAAAGCGGCGCCGAAGGCGGCTTACCAGAAAGCCACTACTGACGCTGACGAAAGCCAGCTCGATATGCTGCGCCGGCTTGAGCTCACTCCGACGGACCACCGCGTGCTGATCGAGCGTTGCACCGAGAAAGGCATCGACTTTCTGTCAACCGCCTTCGATCTCGACAGCCTCGCCTTTCTCGCCGACGATCTCGGGCTGAACACCTTGAAGCTCGGCTCGGGTGAGCTCACCAATGGGCCGATCCTGCTTGCCGCTGCGCGCAGTGGCATGAGTCTTCTTCTCTCCACTGGAATGGGGTCGCTAGCGGAGGTGGAAGAGGCGCTCGGAGTGATCGCCTTCGGCCTGATGCATCTAGGCACGCCGACGGGGCGGACAGACTTCGCCGAGGCGCTGCTTCACCCGACGGCCTGGGCGGCGCTGCGCGAACGTGTAACGCTGCTGCATTGCACCACCGAGTACCCGGCCGCAGTGGAAGACACCAACCTGCGCGCTATCGACACGATGCGCCAGGCCTTCGGGCTGAGAGTGGGTTATTCCGATCACACAAGGGGCAACGCAATGAGCATCGCCGCCGTGGCGCGTGGTGCTAGCGTGATTGAGAAGCATTTCACGCTCGACCGGAAGATGGACGGGCCCGACCACGCCGCCTCCGTCGAACCGGACGAGCTCGCCCAGCTCGTGCGCGACATCCGCGCAGTCGAGGCCGGTCTGGGCAGCGGGATCAAGCAGCCCGGCCCGGCGGAGATTCGCAACCGGCCGATCGTGCGCAAATGCGTTATCGCCGCGCGCCATATCACGGCCGGCCGTACCATCGTCCCGGATGACCTCGCGACCAAGCGCGGCGAGGGGGCGATTCCCGCCATAGCGCTGTGGGATTGCGTTGGTCGCCGAGCCCGGCGCGACTTGGCCGCGGAGACCGCCTTCGACTGGGAGGCGATGACATGGGCCGACTAGTCGGGGTATTCGGCAACGCTGGGTTCGGGCGCGAGGTCATGCCGCTTCTGCGCCGGCAGTTGCGCGACAGCCATCCCGCCGACGAGCTGGTGTTCGTCGCCCCGACTGTCGAAGCACCGGTCAACGGCGTTGCGGTCGTCACTGAGGCCGATTTCCTCGCTTCGCCTCGGGTGCGCGCTTTTGCCATAGCCATAGCCGACTCGGCGACCCGCAGACGGCTGCATTCGCTAGCCATCGACAGCGGGGCCGAAGCGCTTGAGGTGCGTGCTGGTAGCGCCGAGTTGCTGGACGAGGTGATGCTGGGCGCAGGAGCGATCCTGTGCGGGCATAGTTCGATTTCATCGAACACCCGGGTCGGGGTCGGGTTCCATCTCAATATCTCGTCCTATCTCGCGCATGATTGCCTGGTCGGCGATTTCGTCACTTTCGGCCCCAACGTTGTCTGTGCGGGCAACGTGACCGTCAAAGACGGCGCCTATATCGGCGGCGGCGCCCTCATTCGCCAAGGCAAGCCCGGGGCGCCAGTGGTCATCGGGGCCGGTGCCACGGTTGGAATGGGCGCGGTCGTTACCAAGAGCGTGCCCCCGGGCGCTGTCGTGGTCGGCAACCCGGCACGGATCCTGCAGAAAGGGCAACGGCATGAATGAATGGCCTACGAAATTGAAATCGTTGATCCTGTCTGAATTCGCCACAGTCCACGACGCGATGGCGGCGATCGACCTCGGTGCGCAGCAGATTGCGCTGGTCGTCGACGGCGACGGCAGGCTGCGCGCCACTGTCACCGACGGCGATATCCGCCGTGCGCTCCTGCGCGGGGTCGGGCTTGACGCACCGGTTTCGCAGGTTATGCATAGCGCCTTCACCGCAGTCACCCAGGACATGGGTCGGGAGGCAGCCCTGATCCTAATGCAGGCGCGCGGGCTGCACCATGTGCCGATTGTCGACACCGATGGCCGACTGGTCGACCTTGCGGTGGTCGACGATAAACTTGGAGTGGTGCGCCGCGATACCCGCGTAATTCTGATGGCCGGAGGGCTTGGCACGAGGCTCAGGCCGCTGACCGAGACTGTGCCCAAACCGATGTTGCCGGTAGGCGGAAAGCCGATCCTCGAGTTGATTCTGCGCAAATTTATCGAGCAGGGGTTCCACGATTTTACCATCGCTCTCAACTACAAGGGCGAGATGATCCGAGATCATTTCAGCGACGGATCCCGGTTCAACGCCCGGATCGATTATGTTGAGGAGACGAAGCAAATGGGCACTGCCGGTGCGCTTTCGTTGCTCGAAACCCGCCCAGACGGTCCGTTCATCGTGATGAACGGAGACTTGCTCACAACGGTTTCTTTTGACTTACTGGAACGGTTTCATCGTGAATGTGGTGCCGTCGGCACGATGTGCGCGCGCAATTACCCTATTCAGGTGCCCTACGGAGTGATCGAGATGGAGGGCGCTGAACTCCGCCGCATCGTCGAAAAGCCGACCTACTCGCATTTCGTGAACGCGGGGATCTACGTGCTTTCCCCCGAGGCGCTCGATCACATGGTGGCGGGTGAATTCCTGGACATGCCGACCCTTTTCGAACGGATAATGGCCGTCAACCATAAAGCCGCAGTGTTTCCAATCGAGGAATACTGGATCGATATCGGCCGGCCCGACGATCTTGACAGGGCGCGCACTGAACACTCCGAGATGTTCAGTGCCGACGAAGACGGGGAGTGAAGTTCGCTTTGACACGCGGATGCCCCGAAGCGACAAAGTATGATCCTCGAGGGCGTGCCGTGCAGGAATTTCATGTGATGATACCAACTCAACCCAAGGTTCTAGCCATCATCCCTGCCCGCGGAGGTTCAAAAGGTGTGCCCCAGAAGAATCTCCGGTCGCTGGGTGGCAGGCCCCTTATTGAATGGACGATCGATGCGGCGCGCGATGCGGCGTGCGTGACCCGCGTCATTGTCTCCACCGATTCACGGCAGATCGCAGATGTGGCGCGCGCCGCCGGTGCCGATGTGCCCTTCCTGCGCCCGGCCGAGCTCGCCACCGACACCGCAAGCTCGTTGGATGTCGTCGCCCACGCGATCCAGATGTGCCCCGGCTATGACATCGCTCTTCTGCTGCAACCGACCTCGCCTTTGCGCACGAGCGCCGACATCGACGCGGCGTTTTCCCTAATGCGGTTCACCAACGCAGAAAGCTGCGCATCCGTGGCGCTGGTCGATGAGACGCCTTGGCTGATGTTCCGCCTCGATGACTCTGGCAGGATGGAACGGATCCTTCCGCCCTGGCCGGGCGGAATGCGCAGGCAAGACCTGCCGTCGGTCTACACCGTGAACGGAGCCATGTATTTCGTGATGATCGCCGCATTTGCGGAAAACGGGCAACTGATCACCGACGAAACGGTGGCCTACGAAATGGACCCCGAGAAAAGCATAGACCTTGACACCTACGCCGATTTTGAGCGGGCGGCAGCGATCCTCAGTGCGAATCGCCCAGAATAGGCAGATCCGGTGCAGGTTTCCCGCACCCGGCGTGCCTGTAATCAGAACCAGCCGGCGTCGGAGCGCCGTGTTGGCAGCGCCAAGACCCGCGATGCCATGAGCGCCTTGGCTAAGAGCACCGACGCATGATCATGAAAAAGGCCATAAAGGCCCTGATTTGGTCACTGGTCGGACAGATCGGTTCGAGCGGGATTTCCACGATATTCATCCTGGTCTTCGCGCGTTTCATGCCGCCTGCGGAATTCGGCGTTTTCGCCGCTGGCGCGATGGTCACGAACCTCGCCTCGATGCTCGCGGGCCTCGGATTGGCGACCGCCCTTGTTCAGCAGAAACAGTTTGATACGACGACGATCAGCACGGCGTTCTGGCTCGCGACCGCTGCGGCCGCGGTGTTTGCGGTGGCTGCGGTTGCCTTGGCCGGCCCAATCGCCCTGTTGTTCCAAGACCCACGCATTCACGGCATCATGCTACCGCTGGCGATCACCATGATTGTCAGCAACGGGACGGCGATACTTACCACGGTCCTTCGTCGCGATCTGGATTTGAGAGCCCTGTCGCTGCGCGCATTTGTTGTCAACCTGGCCGCTGGTCTCATTGCAACGCCCCTGGTAATGACCGGTCACGGGGCGGCTGCCCTTGTAACCCAGTCGGTCGCAAACGCGGTCCTCTCGTTGATCGCCACGATTGTGCTGCTCGGTTGGCGTGTCCGTCTGCGATTTGACCGAGATGCCGCGAAAGAAATGTTGCAATACAGCATTCCAGTCATGAAGTCTGATTTCCTCAACATCGCGAATCTGGAAAGTCCGAAACTCTTCATCGGAGTCCTTCTTGGCAGCGATGCGCTCGGGTTGTATTCGATGGCAAATCGGCTCCTGAACCTGTTACTCCAGGTGTTCGGAACGCCTCTTTCGAGCGTCGCATTCCCGCTTTTGTCCGAAGTGTATCGCAATGAGCCGAAACAGGTGGGCAAGCTCTATATTCGGATCTTAAAGCTGACCGCAGTCACCATCCTCCCGGTGTTCCTGGTGTTCTCCAGCTTCGGGGTGGATATCGTGACGCTCTTCTTCGGGCCGAACTGGGAGGGCGCCGGGTTCCTGTCGGTCTGGATGAGCCTGTCCGGCATCCTGCTTGTTCTGGGATATGTCAACGGGGCAACAATCATGGCAATCGGTTACCCACAACAGCGTTATCGGTATATTCTGGCAGGGGTTCTGGTCGGAACGATCCTACTCGCGGCGATGACCCCGCTCGGTCTGGCCTGGGTCGGTGTCGCCTTGCTGCTAAGGGCACTTTTCACGGAAGTGCTTTTGACGCGCGGCGTTCTGCGACTCCTCGGCATGGCATTCCCCAACGCGGTTAGCAGCCTCATGCCCCAGGCAATCGCCGGGATCGCGCTGGTGACCACGGCGGTTGCCGTCCAGCTTGAGTTCACTGGCGCGAGCGCATTGTTTTCCGTGGCCTTTGGCGGCACGGCAGCGCTGGGTTCCTATGTTGTCAGCACCTGGATCCTCGACCGCGGCGTTTTCGCGCAACTGTCCTGCCTTTTTCGCAAGCAGGTAGCGGAATGACGCCAACCGGCGCCTGCCCGCGGGCTAAGGTAACCCTCTGCAAATCGATGCGCCGAGGCACAAGGTATTGATAAACCGGCAAACATCAAGGTGACAGCGGCAACTGCGTTGTAGCGACGGAAGGCAATTGTTTCCATTCCGGTCGACCGGTTGACACTTCGGATCCGAGTGTGCCTTTGCTAACTTGCAAAACCAAAGCCCTGAAAAGCCCGAGGCGGAAAACATCACGATGCAGATCAAGCTCCTCGCCTTCGGGCATTTGCCAAAATTCAAGGGCGGCAAGCAGCACAGCGGTCTTGCGAATGTGGCGTGGTTCATCGCGAACCGTCTGAACCAGATGTCCGACACCGTGGACGTGGTGTTTTGCGCCACGGATGTGCACAAATCCAAGGTAGAGATCGACGGCCTCCCAGTCGTGGGTTGGAACATGCCCTCGTTAGCTAAGGCGGCCCTGAGTGTGCCCTTCAGGACGATATCGTTGCTCTCCTCCTTGGTGAAGCTGTGTCGGACCTACGAGCTTCCACTGCTGCGCACGCTGTCCAAGGCAATTCTCCTTGACGATGCCATAAAGAAAAACTCTCCCGATTTCATTCACCTGCATGGTTGCGACGCAGCCATCTATATCCGCTCCGGTTGGTTCAAAGCCGAAAAGACAATAGTCACCATTCACGGGATTCATGGCGCCGAGGGGCCGAAACGATTGTCACAGCTCGAGGCCGCCGTTGGACAGCTAAACCTGAAAGCTCTCGTCTTTGTGACCAGCCAAGTGTCCGAGGAATGGGTCCGAACCTATGGTCAACCCGGATCCAAAGTGATCGTGATTCCCAACGCCTACGACAGTTCAGCATTTTACCGACAGGCCGCTGCCCGGAAGGAAAAAGGTGGAGCCAAGATGATGTACCGGCTTGTTTCTATTGGGTCCGTTTCGGACAACAAAGGACAGTCGCGAGTGGTCGAAGCGATTGCCCGGTTTCAAACTTTGACCCGCAAATATAATGTGGAATACGCCATCGTGGGAGACAGCGCTGAAAACGAATCGGTCAAACAAGTCTTAAACCTTGCAAATGACTTAGGCGTTCTGATAAAGTATATTCCTTTTTTGCCCCCCAATCAACTTCGAGAGCTTCTTTGGGATGCGGATTTCATGATCCTTCCATCTTTAAAAGAGGGTTTCGGCCTAGTGTTCCTTGAAAGTATAGCCGCCGGAACCCCGGTTATTTTGCCGAAAGATCTTCCAATATGCCAGGAAGATGAGATCATCTCCTCGGACAATGCGGTCTTTCTCGAAGACGCGTCCGTCGACAGTATCCTGCGTTTCCTGCTCGAAATCCCTCAGCATAGTTTTGTCGATGCTGATGTCGCGTTAAGCTTGTCTGACCACGACTGGCATGCCGTTGCGCGACAGTATTCAGAGATTTTGCTCCACTGAATATTTTTTGACTCCCTATAGATAGGACTGAAAGCCACCCTAAACGTAAGGGCCAGACTTGCTCCAGGTATTGCACAGATCGAAAACCCCTTTTGTTCCCGAGCGCAAAGGTACAAGATCGCACGAGGCGAGCGCATTGAGACGCCGTGGGGGTTTCCAGAACGCCGGATATCCGACTTCATGATGAGAGCCAAAGATATCTTCTCAGGGGGCCCCGGCGCGAAGGGCCCGTGGTGCCTAATCGTAGGATAGGAACTATGCAGACTAAGGCAATTTGGTTCTTGTTCTTCTTCGTTTCGACGGAAGCGTTCGGGTTTCGCCGGGCGGAATGGGGTGGACTCGGAACCGGTAATATGGGCTGGTTCGGATTGGCACAGTTGATGCTTATGGGGATCGCCGCCATAGCCGTGCCGCGCGGCCTCTGTTACCTCTACCGCAACCGGCGCACCGCCATCGGATCCACGGCTCTCCTCATCGGCCTGCTGCCCGTCTATCTAGTATTCGTCACAATATTACGGGCCGCATTAGCTTCAGATATTAGCTTTGGCGAGATGTTCAGGAACCTTCTTTCAGCCAAAGGTCTAATCTTCGTTTTTCTGTTGGCCTACCTCATTTCACTGAAAAACGGGTTCAAGACTGCGCTCAATGCGACTTCGGTCTTTTCCCTTGTTTCGGCGATCTCGATTCTTATTATCCTGTTATTTCAGATCGAAACGGCGGTAGTCACTTCCAGCACCTCATCCGACATAACCCGCTTCTTCAGAGCGCTTTTTCCGACAGGTTTTCTGGTAGCGGTTGGCTGGATGTTGTTTCTTAGCCGATACATCGTCCTCGGTGGCAGTACCAACATCGTCGCAAGCATGCTTTGCCTTTGCGCGACTATCGTCCAATTCCACAGGAGCGTACTCGCAGCGACATTTTTTACTATTTTGGCTTTCGCGCTTTGGGTGATCTTTTCCAAGAGGCGTGGCGAATCCCCGCGAAAGCTCTTGGTAACCTCACTATTCATCACGGCCGGTGTCAGCGTCGGTTTTATAGTGTCCTCAACCAATTCCGATCTCGCCGGATACCTATTCGAATCTATCAATGAGTTTATGCTCGGCTCCGGAAACAGCGGGCACCGTTTCAATATTGTCGCAAACTCGTGGTCATATGTGGTTTCCGACACGTTCGGCTTCGGCCTGGGGTTGGATTGGGAGCGGGTTGAGGAGATGCGGACTTATCTGGAGACGTCGTTCGTTGCAGGCCCGACGTTGGATTCCTCTTACTCCAACATAGTCATTTCGAGTGGCATCCCTGGTGTCGCGCTCTACCTAATGTTCGTGGTGAGCATGTTCCGCCTGTCATCAATCAAAGCGATGCGCGCGGATGCACCGCTCCAACGAGTTTTTGCACTATTTCTTAGGATGTTCCTGATCTTCATCCTCGTAGTGGGTCTCGGAACGGACATTGTGTTGCTCACGTCGGCGTCTACCCTATTCACCTTGTTGTTGGTCGCGGCGGTGTCTCTTCAGAACCATCGGCTCAAAAAGAGGTTCTCAAAATGATTGTGGTGAGGCTAGAAGGCGGCCTAGGCAACCAGCTTTTTCAGTACAGCTACGGGCTAGAACTCCAGGCAAAATACGGTGGGCGGTTGCTATTCGACCGCCACGCGGTCAGAAATGACTCCCGAAAAGAGAATGTTATTGAGAATCTGGTGGATCTTGAACCCAGGTCCACATTTGACAGTCTCTGCATCTTTCTTCTGGCTGCATATGCCGGACTTCAGATCCGGATGTTTTCTGCCCTTTTCGGGAAGACCCGGGAGACGTCCGCTTGTCTTGCAAAAGTTGGGGTACATCACTGTTTTGACTCGCGATACACCGCGCTCCGAGTCCCGCAATTGCCATTTCTGTTTCTGCATGGGAATTTTATGTCGGGAAAGTATTTCGAGTCGGCGAGCGATCTAGTCCGCGCATCGATTCATGCCGAACGCGTCTTGGGCGACAAGCATCAAGAAACAGTTTCCCGGATCAGGTGCTCGAACTCAGTTGCTGTCCACGTCCGCCGCGGTGACTATTTGGAAGAGCGTTGGCGCAGCAAACTACACGTGTGTACAGAAATCTACTACGAAACGGCGGTCCAAATCGCGCTGAATGAGTTAGAATCCCCCAAATTCTTCGTATTTTCGAATAGTGAGGAGGATACGAACTGGGTTCGTGAGAATTATCGGTTCATGCCTGAAGGGACGGAGTTCGTCTCTCCTGCACTGAATGATTTCGAGCACTTCGCTTTAATGAGTGAGTGCCGCCATTTCATCATCGCCAATAGTACGTTCTCTTGGTGGTCGTCTTATCTTTCGCGGAATCAGGACAAGCTGATCATTGCGCCAAAACCTTGGAACAGGGCGGGATGGGACATGACGGATCTCTATTCTGAGGATTGGGTTGTCATAGATGTGGATCATGATAAGGTCATGGTTGGTGCATGACAGACTGGCGGTTTGTTTCAACGGAGCTGCAGAACATGACCACAATCGATATTCGGAAATGAGTTTTTTCGGCGCATGAAAAAACAAAGATGTTGCCGTCACTGTTCAAAAAGCGCTTTGTTGAAATTACGTCATTTTGTCAAAACGAACTCGGCGCTGCCGCATCTGTCACTCGGTGTTACTTAGACAAGACATCGGAGGCAGTACTGGGCTGATCCAAACTATAAATAATCGGCGGGTCCGTAATGATGCTTTTGTCTATCGCAAAGAAAACGCGCACGCTGCTCATGGGCGTGACATCATCTGTTGCGGGCGCTTCGGAAGTTGCTCTTGGCATGTTGCTCAGCATTGTGTCGTCGCGCCTCGTTCCTTGCGTGCCCGCCAAAGATCGTGCGCGGGATTCGCTCATCGTCTGCCCGTCGCCGCTGCTCGATCAGCAAATTGTGAATCCGGCATTTCGCGGACATTACGTGATCTCTTTCGTCAACAGTGCCTGTCTCAGCCCGACCTTTCAGACTCTTAAGCCCGAAAGGATGTTCCTGATCGATCCGGCATTCTTTCAGGACCATCCCGCCGGCGACGAAGTTATGAATTCCGGAGTCGAGCGAACGCTGGCGCGGATCGCTGTCGCCACGGATTGGCCAATGAGTCTGATGATTCCGTGGCACTACCGCCATTCGGCAATCGTGAAGTGGATTCAGGCAAACCCGAATATCAGAATTGTCGGCCTGCCTGTATGCAACGCCCGCAGTCACAACAAATTTTTCAAGAAACTGGGACTTCGACTCGGGGTTGTTAACCCAGTCTACCAGAACGTCCTGATTGCCGCCGTATTTTACAGCCTGAAAGCGGGGCACACACGCACCCTGATTTGGGGCGGCCACCACAACTGGTTGGCTGAGGTGGCTGTTGACGGGCACAATCAGGTCCTACATTCCGTTCGCCACTCCGGCGAGCAGCATGTTGGCGTCCCGCTTGTAGATATGGATGGGTCGCCGCGTTTGTATCACACCTATCTCCGACAGCTCGCGACGGTATTTGAACAATACCACGTGATCCGAGACTACACACGCGGCACCGGCCAAGTGGTTCTGAACGCGACTGCGGAAAGTTTTATTGATGCTTTCGAGCGTATCGACAGTATTTCCTTGTTCTCGCCGAAGCGCGACGATGACGATCACAAACAAAGTCTATGATTGGGTCTTACTTGAAAATATGTAGCGTTTTAGTTTAGGTCGAACCTAGATGAAAGCGGTCTGGGTTGGCTATACAAGAAAGGCCTGTGCGGTCCTGGCGGAGATGGCGACGCATGTGCCTTCTTTGAATGTCGGTGCTGGCCCCGGAAATCCCTTCGTCTGCGCAGCAGGTTTCACTTCGATCGTGCGATATCGAGTTTCAAATAACCGTCCGAGCTGTTAGTATCAGGCCTAGCTCGGAAGAGCACCACAAACAGCCAGTATGGATTTGCGTTTGCAGCAACAGAAATTTGGCAAAAAGCTTCGAGTTGCGCAGAATCTTAATATATTCTGAACAAAAGATAGCCGCGCAACATTACTCAGACGTCGAAAAATATGCCGCGGTGGCTGTCGCCAAGGATTAAATTGAAAATGCTAAAATCAATCTTTAGAAATATCTACCGTTGGCTGAACCGACTCCTATCGGTCAGGTCAAATGTCGTTATTCATCCTAATCTAGTTGTCGGCGTGTCAAGTTATATCACGGCGCCGAACCGGTTGGAAATCGGGCGCGACGTTTCGATCGGGAGAAACTGTTGGATCGCCTGCGATGGGCGGATTGGCAACGGCGTGCTGATCTCAAGTTATGTAGCGATTGCCGGCCGCTATGATCACGACATGAGGGAAGTGGGTGTTCCGATAAGCATGGCTAGTTGGGTATATGACTCGGACCTCAGTGAAGATGTTAAGGACAAGAACACGATTGTGATTGAAGACGACGTCTGGATCGGGGTTGGATCCGTTATTCTTTCCGGTTTGCGGGTCGGCCGATCGGCAGTGATCGCAGCCGGATCGACTGTTACGCGAGACGTTTCGGAAAACACCATTGTTGCGGGAAATCCTGCAAAGGCCGTGGGACAGCGCTTTTCAGCATCAGATTTCGTAATTCAGAGCGAAGCACTCTCACGTCGTTACAGAAAATGAATAGACCAATCATCTCAAACAAAGAGGAAGGCAAGGACGCGGTGATGGAAGCTTTGGTTAACGTGAATTTATGCGAGTTGAGTTTGTATGGCGGCGGGAACGCAAAGATTACAAGCTTTCGGCGTGGCAAGCTGGATGTCGCATGTGTTTCTTGAGGCAGGGGCAGTCGTATGAAGATTACCATCATCACGGTGGTCTACAACCGTGCCGAAACAATTGGTCAGGCGCTCGAAAGCGTCGCGTCACAGAGCCACGGCGATGTTGAGCATCTGGTGGTAGATGGAGCCTCTGTTGACGGCACGCTCGAGGAAATCTGGGCGAGGAAGCGACCGCACATGCGTGTGATCAGCGAGCCTGACGCCGGGATTTACGACGCGCTGAACAAGGGGATCGCCGCCGCGACGGGGGAGGTCATCGGGCTTATGCACAGCGATGATTTCTTCGCCCATGACGAGGTATTGCAGGACGTAGCACGTTGCTTTGAGGAGACCGGGTCAGATGCGGTCTATGGCGATCTCGACTACGTGTCGGCCAGCGACGTAACCCGGATCGTGCGCCGCTGGGTGTCGGGCGAATACACTCAGCGTCGGCTCGCCCATGGCTGGATGCCGCCGCACCCCGCGCTCTTTGTACGGCGCGAGGTGATCGAAGCCTTCGGACCCTACGACACCAGCTATCGTATTGCCGCCGACTACGAAGCCATCCTCAGATGGTTCGGTAGAGGTGGCATCACGCCCACCTACCTGCCAGAAGTGCTCGTGAAGATGAGGGTCGGGGGGGAAAGCAACCGGTCTATCGAACTCATCCTGAGGAAAAGCCGTGAAGACTATCGCGCGCTGCGGTCGACCGGCGTCGGCGGGGTGCGGGCTCTAGCCTGGAAAAACCTCAGCAAGCTGCCGCAATTCCTGACAAAGTGAGAAACACCGTATGACGAAGACAGCATTGATCACCGGCATCACCGGGCAGGACGGCTCCTATCTGGCCGAGTTCCTGCTGGCCGAGGGCTATGAGGTGCATGGTATCAAGCGGCGGGCCTCTCTGTTCAACACCCAGCGGATCGACCATATTTATGAAGATTTGCATAATCCGAACCCCCGCCTCAAGCTCCATTATGGCGATCTGACCGACAGTTCGAACCTGACGCGGATTCTGTCAGAAGTTCGGCCTGACGAGGTCTATAATCTCGGTGCCCAAAGCCATGTCGCGGTTAGTTTCGAAGTACCGGAATACACCGCCGATGTGGACGCAATGGGGACTCTTCGCCTGCTGGAGGCGATCCGCTTCCTAGGATTGGAAAAGAAGACTCGCTTTTATCAGGCCTCAACCTCCGAGCTCTATGGTCTCGTACAGGAAATCCCACAGCGTGAGACCACGCCCTTCTACCCCCGCAGTCCCTATGCAGTTGCCAAGATGTATGCCTACTGGATTACGGTGAATTACCGCGAGGCCTACGGAATCTATGCCTGCAACGGGATCCTCTTCAACCATGAGAGTCCGCGCCGCGGCGAGACCTTCGTGACGCGCAAGATCACCCGCGGGCTGGCCAATATCGCGCAGGGGCTGGAGCCGTGTCTTTATATGGGCAATATCGACGCACTCCGCGACTGGGGGCACGCGAGGGATTATGTGCGCATGCAATGGATGATGCTACAACAGGACGAACCAGAGGACTTCGTGATCGCCACAGGCGTTCAATATTCGGTGCGCGAGTTTATCCAATGGAGCGCGGCGGAAGTTGGTTTATCCCTGAGCTTCCGGGGACAAGGCGTCGAGGAGTGCGCGGTGGTCACAGCGGTCAAAGGTGACAAGGCGCCTGCGGTCAAGCCAGGCGATGTTGTCGTGCGGATCGACCCTCGCTACTTCCGCCCGGCCGAAGTGGAGACACTCTTGGGTGATCCGACGAAGGCAAAGGAAAAACTTGGCTGGGTACCAGAAATCACAGCGCAAGAGATGTGCGCCGAGATGGTGGAAGAAGACCTCAAGGCGGCCCGCCGCCACCGACTGCTTCGCGAGAACGGGCTGGACCTGCCGGTCTCGCTGGAAGGCTGAGGAGTTCGAACATGAAGATCTACGTTGCAGGCCATCGGGGCATGGTTGGGAGCGCAATCCTGCGCCAATTGAAAACGCGCGGGGAAGACAACATCGTCACCCGTACGCATCCCGAACTGGATCTGACCGATCAAGCCGCTGTGCGTGGCTTCATTCAGGCGGAAAAGCCGGATGTGGTAATTCTGGCTGCCGCGAAGGTGGGCGGCATTTTTGCCAACAAAACCTATCCTGCTGACTTCATATATGAAAACCTGATGATCGAATGCAACGTGATCAATCAGGCCTTTGAGGCGGGTGTCAAACGTCTGCTACAACTGGGCTCGAGCTGCATCTACCCCAAGGCTGTCGCTCAACCCATGGCAGAGAGTGCCCTTCTCACTGGCACGCTCGAACCCACGAACGAGCCCTATGCCATCGCAAAAATCGCCGGAATCAAGCTCTGCGAGAGCTACAACCGGCAACACGGGACGGATTATCGCTCCGTCATGCCTACAAACCTTTACGGGCCAGGAGACAATTTCCATCCGGAAAACAGTCATGTCCTGCCGGCACTGATCCGCCGCTTCCATGAAGCGGCCCTTGATGGGCTTGACCAGGTGACGATCTGGGGAAGTGGCAATCCGCGCCGCGAGTTCCTGCATGTCGATGACATGGCGGAAGCAAGCCTCTTCGTCCTGGACCTCGACAAGGAGGCTTATCAGGCCAACACGGAGCCGATGCTGAGCCATATCAATGTCGGAACTGGCACGGACATCTCAATCTTGGAACTGGCTCAGATGGTCGCACGGGTCACAGGGTTCCAAGGGGCGATTGTGACCGATCCCTCCAAGCCCGACGGGACCATGCAGAAACTGATGGATGTCAGCCGCCTCGCCCGCATGGGATGGCAGGCACGTACAGGTCTTGAAGACGGCATTGCCGAGACCTACCGCTGGTATCTCGAGAATGCCGAAACCGCGCGGCATTGAAGGTCAAGACGCATGACTTCCATTATTCATCCCGTCCTCCTTTGCGGCGGCTCCGGAACGCGGCTCTGGCCCTTATCGCGGAAATCCTATCCGAAGCAATTCGTCAATCTCGTTGGGGAGGAAAGCCTGTTTCAGGCCTCCGCCCGGCGCCTTTCAGGCCCGGGCTTCGCTGCTCCTTCTGTCGTGACGGGTTCTGATTTTCGATTTGTCGTGGTCGAGCAATTGGCAGCGCTAAAGATCGCGCCTGCAGATATCCTGATCGAACCCTGCGCGCGTAACACGGCCGCCGCGATTTGTGCCGCCGCGCTGCGGCTTGATGCCCGGGAGCCCGGGGCGCTCCTGCTGGTTGCGCCCTCGGATCATGTCATTGCCGATCCCGATCGTTTCCGCGCTGCGGTTGTTGCCGCCGCTCCGGCTGCCGAGGCAGGACAATTGGTAACTTTTGGGATCCGGCCTGACCGCCCTGAGACTGGGTATGGCTGGCTGGAGTTGAGCACCAAACCTGATCGAGATTTCGGCGCCCTGCCCCAGCCCCTGAAATCCTTCGTGGAAAAACCAGACCGCGCCACAGCGGAGCGTCTCCTGGCAGGCGGCATGCATCTGTGGAACGCAGGTATTTTCCTATTCTCCACGACTGCAATCCTTGATGCTTTCGCCAGGCACGCACCTGATATACTGGCGCAGACCCGAGAGGCAGTTTCAAACGCCGAACAGGATCTCGACTTCACGCGGATCGCGGCGGAGCCTTGGGAAAGGCTTGACGATATTTCGATCGATTATGCGGTCATGGAACGTGCGAACAATCTGACAGTGGTGCCCTATGGAGAAGCCTGGTCCGATCTCGGTGACTGGCAGGCGGTCTGGCGTGAGAGCCCCCCCGATGGGGATGGTGTCGTCACCTCAGGTGCCGCGACGGCGATCGATTGCACAGACACACTCCTGCACGCGACGAGCAAGACACAGCATCTAGTTGGCATCGGTCTAGAAAATATCATCGTCGTTGCCATGCCCGATGCCGTTATGGTGGCCCACAAGGACCGCGCGCAAGACGTCAAAATCGCCGTGCAAAAGCTGAAATCCAAAGGGGCGCCCCAGGCCGAAACGCTGCCACGCGACTACCGCCCTTGGGGATGGTATGAAAGTTTGGTCGTTGGGCCCCGGTTCCAGGTGAAGCGGATCGTCGTCCATCCGGGCGCCAGCCTTAGCCTGCAGAGCCATCACCATCGTGCCGAACATTGGATCGTCGTGGAGGGCACCGCAAAGGTGACGATCGACGATAGCGCGAAGCTCATCACCGAAAACCAATCGGTCTATATTCCGCTAGGTGCGGTGCATCGCATGGAAAACCCCGGGAAACTGCCGCTTACGCTGATCGAAGTTCAGACCGGCAGCTATCTCGGTGAGGATGACATCATCCGATACGAAGATGTCTATGCGCGTGGCCAAGGCGCCAAAGGCTGAACCTCGCAGGCAAGGAAAAGGCGATGGCACCGAAATTCGGAACAAGCGGGCTGCGGGGTCTGGTGAGCGAACTGACCCCCGCTCTGGTTTCTGAGTATGTTCGCGCCTTTCTGGCGGCTTGCCCGATCGGAACCGGTCTTTACGTTGCACGCGACCTTCGCCCCTCCTCGCCAGACATTGCGGCAGCGGTCATTGCTGCGGCGCGCGGCGCAGGCATTCAGGTGACCGATTGCGGCGAAGCCCCGACGCCGGCACTGGCACTGGCCTCGATGCACGCCGGCGCGGCGGCGGTAATGATCACGGGCAGCCACATTCCCGCCGACCGCAACGGGCTCAAATTCTACCTCCCGGACGGTGAAATCTCCAAGGCGGACGAAGCGGCAATCCGCGCTGCACTGGAATCCGCTCCAGCCGTGATCGGGCCGGACCAAGGCGCCTTGCGCTCCGCCGAGGTCGGCCCCGCCTGGGTTGCCCGTTATGTGGCGGCTTTTGGCGCAACGGCGTTGCGCGGATTGAAGATCGGCGTCTGGTCGCACAGCGCCGTCAGTCGGGATCTGCTCGTCCAGACTCTGCACGAGCTTGGGGCCGAGGTGATTGAGTTGGGCCGATCGGACAGCTTCATTCCTGTCGACACCGAGGCCGTCCCCGATTGGGCCAAGGCAAAGATCGCGTCCTGGGTAACAGCACATAGACTTGATGCGCTTGTGTCGACCGATGGAGATGGCGACAGGCCTCTCGTTGCCAACGCGTTAGGCCGGGTCATTCCGGGAGATATTCTGGGCCAGATCACTGCAACTGTGATCGGCGCAGAGCAAGTCGTGACGCCGATCAGTTCGAACAGCGGCGTTGAGGCGGAAGGGCGCTTCGGCCGCGTGATGCGCACCCGGATCGGTTCACCTTTCGTGATCGAAGGCATGAAGGCGCTCGGTGGCCGCGTGGTGGGCTATGAAGCCAACGGCGGATTTCTGCTCGGCTTTCCCGCTACACTGGCGAAGGGAATTTTGGCTCCTCTGGCGACCCGTGACAGTCTGCTTCCGATCATCGCACCCTTGTCTTGCCTCCGGAAGACGGGAAGCCTCGCCGATCTCGTCGCACGCGAACCCGCCCGGTTCACCGCTACGGACCGATTGGAAGGAGTAGAGCCCGTAACGTCTCGCGCCCTGATCGAGCGTTTCCGGGCAGATCAGGCACGGCTTGCGGCCTTCCTCTCGAGCCTGGACGAGACTCCTCTTCACATCGACCAGACGGATGGATTGCGCATTAATTGCGCCTCCGGGCGCGTGGTGCATTTCAGGCCTTCGGGGAATGCGCCTGAGTTGCGTCTTTATGTTGAAGCCGAAACGGCTTTCGCAGCCGATGACCTCCTTGCAAAGGGACTTTCCGGACTGGCGCGCGCGATCACCACTCGCCTGGGCTGGGCGCCCTAGCCTGCAGGAAACGGCTGCGGCGGCAATGGCACAAAACAAGAATAATCGTCCATTCCGCATTGTGGCCTGTACCCTGATGTCACTGGGACAGACCGTCATGTGCTTGCCATGCCACGGCGCCCATGAGCGCAGTTCAGAGGCATGGCGTCTGGCCCGTCGCCGTGCGGCCGCGCTTTTCACTGGCGAAATACAGAATCCAGCGGTCGTGGAGACGCAGCGGAAGATGAACGCGCTCACTGCCAGACATTATGCTCGGCAAGTTCGAGATAGCGTGCGAGTACATTGACCGATTTCCAGCCTCCTGCGCGCATGATCGCGACGGTATCGTGGCCGGCTTTCAGGAGATCCTGAGCGGCACCGACACGCATCGAATGCCCACTGAAGTCCTCGATGTCTTCAGGATCGAGCCCGGCCTGCCGCGCTGCAGTCTTGATGAGGCGCTTGACGGTAGTGTCGCTGAGCGAGCGCTCGACGGCGACGCCCTGGTAGATTGGGCAGAAGAGCGGCCCGATGTCGGGCCCCCGCCAGTCGAGCCAGTCCGCGATCAGGCGGCCGGTGCGCTTCGAGGTGAAGGCGATTCGGCCGAGACCTGCCTGATCGGCCTTGCTACGCCGGATCAGGACACGGAGCGTGCCGTCTGAACGGGGATTGATGTCGTCGGTCGAAAGGGCCACCAGTTCCGAGCGCCGAGTCAGCAGATCATAGCCCAGCGACAGCATTGCCCGGTTGCGCAGACCCCAGGGAGTATCGGGCTGAGCCGCCAGAAATCGATCCAGGTAGTCGCGGGTCAAGCCTTTGGCCTGTTTCGGACGGGAGGTTTTCCGGCGGCGGATACGACGGAAGGTTAGGTTGATCTCTTCGTCCCAGGTCGGGTCAGGCAGACGCAGCAGTTGATGGATCTTGCGAATGGCATAGAGCCGGCGACGCACCGAATTCGGCACATGCTCAACGGCATCCGCCTCCAGAAAGGCGCAGACGGTGTCGACGCAGGCCGGGAAAGGGTCCTGATGATTGGCCTCGCACCAGGCGACAAAGGCGCTGACGTCGGCATAATAGGACTTCATCGTTGCCGGCGCATAGGCACCTTCGAGACGCTTGAATTCTGAGCGCCAGTCGTGTTGTGTATGCGAAGGGGTGCAAGTGGTCATAAATGTCCACTTAATGGACATTTGGGGGTTTGTCAATGCTTACAGGTGTGCAAGTTCGCATGGCGCGCGTAGCGTTGAACATGTCTGCGGATACACTTGCCGAAAAAGCTGGCGTGGCCTCCAAAACAATAAGACGAATTGAATCAGCTGAAGGCATTCCAACTTCCTCAGCGAAAACCATTGCAAGCATCCAGACAGCCCTCGAAACCGCCGGCATCGAATTCATCGGCAGCCCGGAGGATGCCCCCGGCATCCGCATCCATCCCCGCCCCACAACTGGCTGACCCCTTTGGACAGCCTGTTTTTCCTTGCTTCAAAGCTGATCTGGCTGATGATCCGCCCGGAAAGCTGGCTTGCAGGGACATTTCTGATTGGGACCCTTGCGCTGTGGGCAGGTCGCCTGCGCACCGCAAAGGTCCTCCTGACCACAGCCCTCTTGGCGCTGATCACCATCGGCATCTTCCCCCTCGGCCTCATTCTTATCGCCCCGCTGGAAGCCCGTCATCCCCCGTCCCCCGCGCTCCAGGAGATTGCTGGCATAATCGTGCTGGGAGGCGGCGAGGAAGCTGATCGCTGGGCGGCGTCGGGCGAGATCGCACTGAACGAGGCGGGCGAGCGGTTCCTCGCAGGCATTGCGCTCGCCCATCGCTTTCCCGACGCACCCCTCCTCTTCACTGGCGGCGCGCCAAGGCTCATCGGCGCCGGTCCCGCCACCAGATCCCTCGCCGAGACTATCTTTCAGGCGGGCGGCATCGCCCCGGAGCGGATCCTGATCGAGGACCGCGCGCGCAACACCGCCGAGAATGCCAGCCTGACCCTCGAACTTCTCGAAAGCCTCGACAGTGCAACCCCCAACAGCGACGCACCTTGGATCCTCGTCACCTCGGCTTTTCACATGCCGCGTGCGATGGCGAGTTTTGAAGCCGCGGGCTGGACCACCCTCACGCCTTGGCCTACGGATTTTCGGGGTGGCGTGTTTCGTGCCCGCATCGGCTGGCATCTGGCGCGCAATCTCGACGAGCTTAACCTCGCCACAAAGGAATGGCTGGGCATCCTCGCCTACCGCCTCACCGGCCGCGCGCTCTGAGCCCAAAATCCTCCAAATGCCCGATAACGCTGACGGTCAGCCTGCATGGCCTTTGTCAATCCCGGCCAGTTCACTTGAAAGCTAAGGCTTCGCCGAGTGCCGTCTGGTTGGTTTTTTGACGTTGTCTTAGAATCGGCGCTATGATCGACTAAAGAGTCAGACCCGCCGTAGAGATCCTGTCTATGACCGATACCGGGCGACGCCGGCGCTTGCCGGATGCAGAGAACGTTAGCAGTGTTGAAGAAAGCTTTGGAGCACCTGGCCGGATGGCCGAGACTGCCCGACGGCATGATCCGAGGCGATCGTTGTTGGTGCGCTGGCGCCGGCACTATCGTGACGGTGAATAGGCCGTTGGTTTCGAACTGCCCCGGGTTGCGCCGTTGACCATTCCAGAACAGGAAGTCTGTGGGATAGCATCGGAGCGGGCCCGCCGGAAGCTGCTATCGCGCCTGCGGCAGCTGGCTTGGTTGAAATCACACGCGCGAATGGCAGGTGCCTAGCCGATGTACTGCGCCGCCTGCCGGATATACAAACATCGCGTGTGCATGAATTTCTTCCCTGTAACTGGAAGTCAGCAACAGAATTGAAGAGGATTGCTGCATGACGCTGGTCGCACGTCTCAAGGTGACATTATCCGATATAGAACCTCAGGTGCTGCGGCGCTTTGACGTGCCTCTCAAGATCAAGCTGAACCGCCTGCACGATGTGATCCAGGCTGCCATGGGATGGACTGACAGTCACCTCTATGAATTCCGCGCCGGTGGTGTCGGCTGGGGTGTGCCCGATCCTGACGGCGATTACGATGGCCCGCTGCCCGCGAACAAAACCAGCCTTCTCGACGTGCTCGAAGATCTCGGCACCAAGACCATCCATTACATTTACGACTTTGGTGACAACTGGCACCATGTGATCAAGGTAGAAAAGATTGACGACGCCATCCCGGGTGCAGCATATCCACGCCTCGTCAGGGCCATCGGTGGCTGTCCCCCGGAAGATGTGGGAGGCTTTCCCGGCTACGCTGACTTTCTCGAAGCCATGGCAGACCCAAAGCACGAAGAACACGACCGGATGCAGGAATGGTATGGTGGAACGTTCGACCCTGATGAGGCAGAGATCGGGCGCATCCTCGATAACTTCGAGCGCCTTGCCAAAAAGTGGGCCCCAAAGCCACGCAAACCAACGGCTGCAACCAAACGCAGCTATCAATAGGTAACAACAGCGGTCTCCTTGTGATGTTTACCTTGAAAGCAAGGTCAAGAGTTCCTGAATATCCTCGCGCAAACACGCCGGAGTATCTGATGCAGCAGATCTGCACCGTCTTGGTTTCGCCAATCTTGCGAGGCAAAGATCACTGAGGTGGGGAACATTCATGCCAGAGCATGGGTCACGTGTATCCGGCTGCGCGCGCAGTTCAGACTTGACGTCGTCCACCGCACGACGCCGCTGCGCTCCAGCACTTCCTGCGGCAACACCGCTCCCAGGATCCTCGGCCAAACGATCCGCGCGGCTTTCGATCATTAGCGACCTGCTGATACCCGGAATGACTGGCTGTAGCGTTTCATCCATGCGTGGGTCCGAAGCTGCCTGCGGTATTTGTGTAGCGGCTTGGACCTAATGCGTATTCAGTCGCACCTAGCATTTTCCATTAATAAGCCAGATTGAAGGTCTCTGCGCCTGAAATGGCATGATTATCCTCATCCAACGGAACTTGCTTGATACGTCGTGTCCAGATTTAAGTGTGCCTCATGCAGCGACTTCACAAAATATCCCATGCTGCGCGTTTTGGGCTTGCGGGTTTGCGTGAAGGCCCTTAGAAGCCCGATCTCACCGAAGCGGAAACGTGACGGTGACGGACGGAGCGAAGCGCAAGCGGTTGTGATTGTTCGGAAAATCTGAAGATGCGGCTTTCGACGAAGCGCTAGTGATTAGCGCCCGTCGGAAATTTTGT
>MHZT01000009.1 GCA_001828855.1 Rhodobacterales bacterium RIFCSPHIGHO2_02_FULL_62_130
CGCCATGCAAGACCTCCATCTGCAACCGATGACCTTCTCGCAGGCGCGTCACCCAACGAAAACGCGCAAAATCAATGGGACGGAGACGCCGCATACGTCGCACTCGCCGCAACCGTCATGTTCTGGCTATGATCCGAGAATGAGTCCTGACCCTAAGGCTTATCATCGCGCCGCACGACTTTTTCTATCTCGACCCCCGCATTGACCCGGCCTTGATCAATCTGAAGAGCTGTATCCTCTTCAACACCGAGCAAATCCCCTCGTTCTGGTTTGGACGAGCCTACCGCTTTCTGCGGGCGGCAGCGGGTGTGCTGGATATCAATCTACAGACGGCGGCCCGCCTGTCCCAACTGGGCCTGCCAGTCCGGTTCCTACCCTTGGGACGGATCGAAGGGTTCCCGCTGTTTCAGCAAACCCTGCCAATTCCAAAGGAATATGCAGATTGGAGCGGAACGGAAGCCGCGGGCACCATCGACGCCGACCACCCGCTTGCAGAACGGCCCATTGACCTGCTCTGGATCGGATCAAATGCGCGACGGCGTCAGGCCTTTTGGGAGAGGGCTAAGCCGACCTTTGATCAGCACGCCAGTTTTGTTCGGCTGGTGAATGTCAAAGGGACCCTGAAGGCCGACCACCCCGACGCCATTTCAGGATTGGCCTTTGCCGCGCTGGCCCGTCAAAGCAAGATCCTGCTAAACGTCCACCACTTCGACGCACCCTATTTCGAATGGCAGCGGCTGATGCATTTTGGTTTCTTGCAGGCGCCTGTGTGGTCAGTGAAACGGTAAGCCAGATTCCCGGCATGCAACCCGGTTCGCATTATCTGCAAACAGACATCGCCCAGCTTCCCGCCTACGTCGACTGGCTGCTGCGTGATGACGAAGGGCGTGCAACTTTAGATCGGGTGCGGCTGCAGGGTCAGGCCGCAGCGATGCAGCACTACGACCTACCCCAGACGCTGGCCGCGATATTTCTTGCGCATAGCGGCTGTGTTGATGGCGTGGATGCCCCCTCCTGACGGCATCGCAATGTGCCAATGTGATGATTGTTGAAGCCATCACAGAAGGAGAGGACATCCATGTCGGAAGTTACCATCATCGGCATTGACCTGGCAAAGCGCGTTTTCCAGTTGCACGGGGCGCGCGAGGACAGGTCTGTTGTGTTTCGCAAGAAGCTTTCCCGAGGTCAGGTTCTGGCATTTATTTCCCAGCAATCCAGGTGCGTTGTCGCCATGGAGGCTTGCGCCACGGCACATGGCTGGGGTCGCGAGTTCGAGAAGCTTGGCCACTCTGTGCGCTTGATCCCGCCGGTCTATGTGAAGCCGTTCGTAAAGCGCCAGAAGAATGATGCGGCGGATGCTGAGGCTATTGTCGAAGCAGCGTTGCGCCCCCGGCGAAACCATCTTGGCCGAGAGGAGACGCATTAAACACCACACCATCCAAAACCTGCGCTTGAGCCATCAGCATCAAGCAGCATAACCTAAAACAGATGAGTCCGAACCTTATCTTCAAAAATTAGGCCGCTTGTTCCAAATCATTCGACGACGGACATAAGCGGCTGTTAAGGCTCATCGAACTGGCGGCAAAGAACGCCCGGCGTCCAAACATCTCAAATCTCTGTTCAAAATATCGGACGACGGACCCACGCCCGTGCCTGCGACGTCGCACAGGCGTGGGTCCGTCGTCAAATCCGCCGTTGTTGGGCCCTCAGTTCTGGCCCACCACTCCCCCAACCGCCGCTTTGACGCCCGACACGATCGCACCGGTGTTGACCGCGCCCAGCGTGGTGGTGGACAGGTTGCCGACCGTGCCGTTCACCGCCGTCAGGCTGTTGGAGATCGAGCCGTCAACCCATGTCATGTTCGCCGCCACGTTCAACACCAGCGCCGCCATGTCCGCCGAACCACCCACTTGCCCCGCCGCCGTCGACACAGCGCTTGAGGACCGCGCCTGCGCCTCGCTCAGCGTGGCATTGACCCCGAGCTCTATGTTGCCAGTGTTGACTGCGCCCAGAACGGTGGTGGCCATATCGCCCAGCCCCATGGTCGGCAGGTTCTGCACCACCGCCCCTATGCCGCTCTCCCCGGTCACGGCCTGCGTCGTGCCCGCCAGCCCCAAAAGAATATTGCTGATCGACCCGTCAATACCGGTCGGCACCAGCGTCTCGACAAAGCCCGACCCTTCGGTGAGCGAGGCGATGTTGCCAAACAGCGTCAGGGCTGCGGCCTCGGCAGCGGCGGCGCTGTCCGCTTCGGTACCGCTGACCCCGGCATAGCTCCAGCTGTCGGCAGTCGGTGGGAGGATGTCCGAGTAGGCAGCCTCTGCCGCAACCGCGACCGCGGCAAGGGCTGCTGCTTCGGTGCCATAGGTGGTCCCGCCATAGGGATAGCCAGGCGTCGAAATATTGATCCTGTCGGCGTCGGCCGGCACGGAATCCGGATAGACCACCACGAATTGCTCGGCTGTATAGTAGGGCTCGCCCAGAAAGGCATAGGTCGTCACCGCGGGCGCATAGACGATGGTGGCCGACTGCGCTTCAAAAAAGGCGTCAACATCAGCCTGCCGGGCGGCTAGCGCCTCGGCTTCGGTTACAAAGCTGGTGCTGTCATAGACATAGCCAACCGTACCTGGTGTGTAGACGACCTCACTCAATTCGGTTAGGATCATCTCCTCACGTGCGGCAAGATAGTCGGCCTCAGATACCTCGGCACCTTCCAGCATATAGACGGTTGACTGGCCCACCACCGATTCAACACCGAAACTCCCGACATTCTCGGCGCTATTGACGAACACGCCAGTGATCGGAGCCATCTTGCTGGCCCCGTCGATTTGCCCCAGCACTCGCTCAAGGATGGACTGAGCGTGAACCGGGGTTGCGACGACCCCCAAGGCCAGTGCGGCAAGTGTTGCAGATTTCATCGAGGTCTCCTGAGGAGGTGTTTCCCGCCGACTGAGAGGCGGCTCCTGATCTTACGGTGGTTCTCAAATATCACCGCAGAAATGTAGCCGCGAGTCACTTTTTCCCACAGGGCGCATCTGGCTCGTTGGAGTGCATAGCGTGGCTGTGTTGCACAACTGGCCTGAGGGCATCAAGGCCAAGCCGAAGAAAGGCTCACCCATCGTGGACGATGGCGCTCCTGCGCATCGCCGCGCTTTACAAGGTCGAGGACGCCATCCGTGGCTCCGCCGCACCGTCCGTCAGGACCTGTCCCGCCCATTGGTGGACGCCTTCTTCAGCTGGCTCACAGCCCATGCCGCCCGGGTCTCGCGCAAGTCCGATCTCGGCGAGGCCATGGCCTACATGCTCCGCCGCCAGGATGGCTTCCGGCTTTTCCTGGACGACGGCCACGTCGACATCGACTCCAACCTGGTCGATCTCTTCATCCGGCTCGCCAACGGCCATCTCGACAAGGACATCGGCGCGCTGATGCCATGGGCCTGCAGCTCGGCGGCCCAGCCCGAGATCGCCTCAATTCCGGAAAAATGACCTCATCCGGGACTCCTTGGTGAGCTCATATGAGGGCTGACAATCCGCAATCACCCTTCGCACGTGCCACCGGGCCGGTCAGCCCAAGCGGAACATCAATGGGACGGAGACGGCGCATACTTCAAACTGCTCGGTGCAGTCACGCTATGTAACTTGTCATTGGCATACTTTCGCGTTGCTTGCCGCTCGGCCGGTCATTCAGGCAACTGACTAAGTGCTAGCCACGCGATCCGTCCCATCAAGGCGTGACGCCGGTCCGCATCGCGCGGCATGCCAGGCATCGCCCGCAAGACGTAGTTGAGGCTTGTGGTGACGATCAGCTGCGACGCTGCATACCGCCCTTCGGGACTAATGGCCGCCGAAGGAAGAAATCTGGACTGAAGCGCTGCCATTACGGATACAAAGGCACGAAACACACGCTTGGTTCCGTCAGCAGTTGCCAGCTCGTCGGCGAAATCCTGCAGCATAGCCATGTTTAAACCGAAATGGATCCCATGCATGCACTCGGTGGCTGCATAGAGTTCGGCGAGGAAAGTTTCAGGTGCGGTGCATGTTGCAGCCTTCTTAAGCTGCGCCTCAAGTTCCTCGACGCATACCCCCGCATATCTGTCGTAGAGAACAAGAACTGCCTGCCGTTTAGAGCCGAAACGTCTTATAAATGCCCCTCGCCCCAGCCCTGCCCGGGTGGCCACCTGTTCGATCGTTGTCCGCGTCATCCCTGTGACGTTGAGGCAAGCCTCAAGTGCATCAAGATAGGCGTCCGTTGTGAGGCGGCTGCGGTCCTGTTTCGGTGGACTAAAGTTCATGAACATTCCGTTTGGGGCAGCCAACGGATGTCAAATAGGCCATATCCCATCGTCCACGAAAATATCTTTCGCCACTCAAGGTGCCGAACGAATACTCAAAAGCCAAGGCGAACCATAAGGAAAAACTAACTCGCAGTTACATTTTTACTCTGCGAAAAAGACTACTGGTTTCCTGAGGTGGTTCCGTGACGACAAATAATCTGCCGCGAAACGTTCTGCCCATGGCGGCGCTGATCCTTGGGTCAGTCGTGTATTTTTTTCCATCGGTTGGTGCAGCTCAAACTTACACCGGGGAACCCAACAACCCGATCAACGACAATCAGACAGTCTATGATGGTATCGGTACGGTTACTCCGTTGCCGGGCGGGACTTCGATCCTCGAGCGAGTCCTGTACTCGATAGAACAGCTTAACCTAGCGTCTCCGGGTTCCATGGTGCCGGTCAACGGGATCTATGCGAACATTTCGGAAAGCGTGGTGAGCCGGAAGTGGTACACAACCGACCGGACTGAGGTCGCGTATGAGGATTACCAAGAAGACGTCATCACGCCTTTCAGCGAACCGTTGACTTTCGCGCGGCTTGCCAATTTACCTGTTGGGGGTAATGGGACAATCACGTTGGAAGACGGCACGACGATGAATGTTGATGACATCGTGCTGGGAACACTCAAAATCTACGATTGGGCTGGCGGTTTCTTCGGGCCTGCTCTTGTCCAAACATCCGCCTATACGGGCGCCATGGAATACACTCTGACTGTTGGGGACTTGGGCAGGACTTTCAGGCCGGAACGCGACACACTTAATACATATTTTAACGGCGAGCGGCTTTACGATGTACGGTTTAATACGAACGGTTCGCTCGAACTAATCCAGAATAACAGTTCGGCACCGACAAAAATCAGCGAGCTTGTGGTAATGTTCGAATTTGGGGGCCAGTTGTTCCGTCTCGATTCGGTTGGGGACGGGTCTGGTAACCCCGGAAGCTACATAATCGATGGCGTAACGTACAACTCTCAAACCGATGGCGGCGGGAGCGCAGAAGGTGTTGGGGCAATAGCCACGGGCATTTTAAATACAGTTGTGGTCTTGGACGCTGTAACCGGAACCCCGCGGCTTATGTTATCGGACGACGTAGACGCCGCTGTGACTTCTGGCGAGGTGACGATTGCAAACTATGATTGGGCAGAGAGTGTAACTACAGATTTCACTCGGCAACTCGACTCGTTTTTTGAAGATTGGAACCAAAGTGAGGTTTCTACCACCATTGATGGGTCAGTAACCAATATCATCAACGCGACAGCGGAAGTTGCGGCGGCGGCAGCAGGAACCGCGACGGCGCTAGAATTGCCAACCGTGGATGCTGGAAACATTGCCACGACAACTTTGGGTGCAGTGAACACCGGTGAGATAACTGTGGGCGTGGGTTCGGCAGTGGATGACGCGGCGACCAGCACTTCACGTGCAATCTCGGCCTCAATGACCGTGGTCGGGGCTTCGACGGAGGCCGGAACTATGATGCTGAACATTGCCTCCAACACATCGATCATCAGGGGCAACGTCGAAAATAATGTGATTGCGGCAAACGGTTCGTTTGGCAACATTTCTACCACGACTTTGGGAGCCGTAAGCACGGGAACCATCGCCAACGGCATCAACTCGACGCTGCAGGGCATCGTCGGAATGGCAACGCTGAACTGACCTGTCTCAACAAAGACCGCCGGATGACCAAAGCCGCCTTCTTTGCTCTTATGGGAACATTTGCTGTCGATCTGAGTGCGGCTCGCGGACGTCAACCTCCTGGGACCATTACGATACTGTTCAGACGAGTACCGATCCTCTGCGTACCGCGCATGTGGCGCAAAGTGAAAATAGACTTGCATACCCAAGTCTATCTCCGTGCGAGCGCGAACTCTGGCGTGGCAGTTTATGGCCCGATGCGCTCTGGTTTTGCGGCGTTGTTTCTTGGTGAAAAGAAACGGATCATGGGTGAGTTGCCGTCTGAAATTGCCGATATGGTTCTTCTAAAGCTCGCCCAGGGCAGTTCGCTAAGGGCGTACCTTGTTGATGCATCACCGCCAAATCTGCGTAAGGACTTGCCTGAAATGGGATTCTATATCTCCATCCGGTGTCGTAGCTGAACGCCAGTACCTTGGTGCGTTCTGATAGATGAGTCTTCATGTGACATAGCCTCCGGCTTGGCGCGAAATTTTGGAAAATCGCGTGTCAAAGCAAAGATGCGCAGTTAGTTACGCGCCGCGCGGCAAGAGAGACTCGGTCGCAGCTCCCTGTGGGGATTTGAATACATTGTGTACTACGACAGACGGTGCGGTCTAGATCCACGCGCCACTCAAGATAGACAACCAGCCGGCCTCATGTCAGACCACATCTGTGGATCGTCTTGAGCAATTTGCGGTTCCTTATTCTTTTAGGGGTTTGTCACTGTCAAAACCAGATTGGCAGCCGAGGTAACTGATCCCGTGGCCATGACCAACCATATAAGCTGGGCGTTGATGATGTGACCGCCCCCCGACGGCATCGATGTGCCAAGGTGGGTCTGCGACGATCCACAAAGGAGGGCGGTCACATCATCAATGCCGAGTATGGTCGAAATCCTGCAATTTCAGTTCTAGCCATGAAGCACCGTCTGTGCCACGAGGAACGGGATGATCTGCTGCGTCCGGATTTGACCGACATTTTCAATGGGCGGCACGATCTGGTGAAGCTCTCCGCGCCGCAGGGCCCGGGTGGTTTCTTCCTTTGCGGTGGCGTCCTTCAAGGGATGGGGCTCAAACCCCGTCAATCAAAATATCCAGCGCACGCTTCAACACGTCGCGATGTTCGGCCAGCGAACCAATCCGGTTTTGCAGCTCTGCGCCTGCAATCGCAGCCATCTCTTGAACGCGAACAATCCACGTCTCACCGTCCAGCTCGACCGCTGGAGTGAGGCCCGGAAACGCCACATATCGGCCCACCTCGCGCAAAGGGGCCACGATACGCGACGCATCGATCCCGATCAGATCAGTCTGCAAATCCACAACAAGTTGACCGCCCTTCAGGCGATAAAGATCAAATTGAGCCATTGACTATGCGTCTCAGAAACTTCGGAACGATGCGAGAGGCAATCCCTCATTGGTAACCTCCTCGGCATAGGCATTGATCGCTTGGTGGTTTTCAGTGCGCCACAGGCGATTGCGTTCGATCTTGGCAGCCTCGACGATTGCCGCCTCTGCAAGTCGCGACATGTTAAGGCCCAACGATCGGGCTGTTTCCGCGACATCTGCATCCAGCGTCAGATTCACTTTCACGCGCCCCATGTAACCCTCTCAGAGTATACGTACAGGTAAGGAGTGTAATATAGTGTCGCCAGCACCGCAAGGCGAGACCGATGCAATTGCCCTACCCGCTCACCTCGCCAGTACGTGCTGCCTCGGCCAACTGCAGCACATCGCGCGGGGCTATGGCGGCGGAGAACACACTGAAGGGCTGATCACATTTCGCCCGATGGGGCAGGTTGCGGCGCGCGCGCCCAGCGTCACAAGTGATCGGTACCAAGGTAAATTGATACTTCTGCTTCGGACATGCATTTTCTCCATCGCAAACGGACGGCACCAACGTCCAACGATTAAGATACAGGATGATCCGCTATGGGCGGGCCAGTGAAAAAGACATGCGGTCTCGAAGTTGTCGGGCTGGCTGATTACCCGGAACAATTGGTGGGTATTCAACGTTGTCGCAGGAAACACGCTACCATTCGAAAGCTTCAATTTCCCGCTGAGCTCGATGTCCAGACCGCGATATTCGCACCCAGCGTTGCTTCGAAGGCAGCGGGGCTAACCAGTTCTGGAAAATAGCAAAATCGTCATCCGGATTTCATCTTCACGTAACACGTCCTCGCAATGGTCACGCGATCTGCAGTCGAAAGGAATCTCCCGAATGTCGATCCGCCAACTTGGCCTGACCACGGCGCTTGTTCTAACCTCTGTTCCGGCCCATGCCGAGATGGTCTTCAATCGCATCTCCTCTTTCGCTACGCCCGAAAACATGGCCGAGGGTGAGGACCGCCTGCGGACAACTTCCGCCGAAATCATCACGGCAACAGAAGACGGCATGACGCTGATTTACTCGGACAGCCCCTTGGATGTCTTGGGACTGATCGACATCAGTGACGCCAAGGCTCCGAAAGCGCTTGGGAATGTGGCGATGGGCGGCGAGCCTACGACGACGGTCGTTATTGGCGGGCTGGCTTTCGCCGGTGTCAACACCTCGGAAAGCTTTGCCAATCCTTCGGGCAAGCTGGTGACAGTGGATATCACGGCCCGCAAGATCGTCGCCGAATGTGATCTGGGCGGCCAACCGGATTCGGTCGCAAAAGCGCCCGATGGCAGCTTTCTTGCGGTGGCAATCGAGAACGAGCGTGACGAAGAGGTGAACGACGGTGATCTGCCGCAGATGCCGGCGGGCTTCCTTGTCAAGCTGCCGGTCAAGGATGGCGCGGTGGACTGCGCCGCGGCGCAAAAGATCGACCTGACCGGCGTGGCAGCGGTGGCAGGGGAAGACCCCGAGCCGGAATTCGTCTCGATCAACGAGGCGGGCGAAATCGCTTTGACCCTGCAGGAAAACAACCACATCGTCGTGGTGGCGGCTGATAACTCTGTCAGCAGCTTTTCGGCAGGCACGACGACGCTGGAGAGCATCGACACCAAGAAGGACGGTCGTCTGGACTTCTCGGGCAAGATGGAAGACCTCGCCCGCGAGCCTGATGGCATCAAATGGATCGACGCCGACCACTTCGTCACCGCAAACGAGGGTGACTGGAAAGGTGGTTCGAGGAGCTTCACGATCTGGAAGAAGGACGGCACGGTGGTCTACGAGTCGGGTGCCAGCCTTGAGCGCGCCATGGCATCTTTGGGCCACTACCCCGACAAGCGTAACAAGAAGGGCGTTGAACTGGAGTCGGTGACCGTGGCCACCTATGGCGATCGGACACTTCTGTTTGTCGCCGCAGAACGCGCGTCACTGGTGGGGGTGTATGACCTTGCTGACCTCGCTGCACCGAAACTGTTGCAGATCCTGCCCTCGGGGATCAGCCCCGAAGGCTTGGTAACGATCCCCGGCCGCAACCTTCTGGCCAGCGCCAACGAGTTCGACGCCCGTGAAGATGGCGGCCCCGCCGCTCATGTCATGATCTATGAGATGGCCGAAGGCACCGCCTCTTATCCGACCATTCAGGCCGAGGGCGATATCGGCTTTGCCGCGCTTTCGGCTCTGGCGGCCTCGGATGCGCCGGGCAAGATGTTTGCGGCCTCCGACAGCTTCCTGTCGGGATCGCCCTCGATCTACACGATTGATGCGACCGCAATGCCTGCCCGCATCACTGCCGCCCTGACCGTCACCCGTGGCGGCGCGCCTGCGCAGTTGATGGATTTCGAAGGTCTGACGCAGGACGGCGAAGGCGGGTTCTGGCTGGTCACCGAAGGCCGCACAGACCGCATGATCCCGCATGGCATCGTGCATGTCGATGCCGAGGGCGCGATCATCGAAGAAATCGGCCTTCCTGCCGAACTTTCGGCACATGAAATCCGCTATGGCTTTGAAGGCATTGCCAAAGTGGGCGATGTGCTGTGGATGGCGGTGCAGCGGCCTTGGGCTGACGATCCGGAGAATATGGTCAAACTCGTGTCCTATAACCTGACAGAACAAACGTGGGGAGCGGTGCACTATCCGCTGGAAACCGCAGCCGAAGGTGCTTGGGTCGGCCTGTCGGAAATCACCGTGAAGGGCGACTTTGCCTACCTGATCGAGCGTGACAACCAAGTGGGTGCGTTGGCCAAGACCAAAATCCTGACCCGCGTGGCCCTTGCCGATCTTAAGCCCGGCGAGCTGGGCAAAGAGCTTGCCGTGGTCAAGAAGGAGCTCGTCCGCGACCTTATCCCCGATCTGGCCATGGGTAACGGCTATATCCTCGACAAGGTTGAAGGTTTTACCATCGACGTCGCGGGCAATGGCTATGTTGTCACTGACAATGATGGGGTTGACAATTCCTCGGGCGAGACGCTGTTCTGGACCGTTGGCGCTGTCCAGTAATCCACGTCACGTTGCAACCAAACTCACGCCCCCTGAAGTGCTTCGGGGGGCAAGAACAGCGGACGGCGTACAACGTATCTCCAATGGTGCCTTTCAACAGGCATCGTGACAGGATGCCCTCGGTTTTAATGTGGCCGATCTCCGCTTCGATGGCGGTGCGGCGGCAGAGGTGGGCGGCGGGAATGCGCCCGCTGCGAACAGTGACACAGCACACCAAGGAAAAGCGCCAGCGCAATCCGCCCCGCGCCCGCTGGAGGGGACAGGGTGGCGCGGATCAAGGTAATGAGCTGGGCGATGCGTGGATCGGCAAGCGTCATGCAGGAAGGGCATGTTCAAGGATGCGCGGTATGTTTTGTTTCACCTTGAAGAACCCAGCCGTGGCATGCGGCCAGATCGCCGTGTCCCATTCACGCCGCCATTCGCAAAAGGCGATACCGTGATTGGCAAGGAATGGGGCCGCCTCATCCAGCCAATCGCGCAGCGGGCCGCAAGTAACATAGGGCGTCGCAATCTGCGTCGCGCCTGAGGCCATGGCCCATTTGGCCAAAGCGGCAGGATCATCAGCGCGCATCGCGGTTGCCGTAAACCCTGCACGCTGGGCGGCATCGGCCAAAGCCCCCGCCTCAAACTGGATCACCAGATCTGACACTGGCAATGATGACCGAAGGTGGCTGGCCGTCCACGTGGCCGCCGTGCGAATATCCAATGCGGCCAGATCAAAATCCTCAATTCGGCAATCCTCATCCGTAATCATTAGCGCGGTCGGACGACCCGCTTGCGGCGCTGTCACCCGGCGCAGCGGCAGTACCGACGGCAGACCGTCAGGCTCGGTCGCCTCAAGGCCCTGCGGCACTTCGGCCAGATCACTTGGGCGCGGCACAAAGCGCCCAGCGGTAAAGGTGGCAATGTTCTGCGCATCCGCCGGATAGGGTTTGCCCCGCGTGTGCAGCCCCGCCACCCACCGCCAGCCCAGCGTATTGGAGGCCGCATCGCCGTCCAGCAGGTGTCGGAAAAAGAAATCCGCCCCCAGCCGCCACGGCAGGCCCAGAGTGAATATCCAGATCGATGCGAACCACATTCGCGCGTGGTTGTGCAGATACCCGGTATCCACCAATTCCGTGGCCCAAGCGTCAAAGCAAGTAAGCCCGGTCTGACCGTTCACGGCGCGATCCACATCGCGGCGCAGACGGCGGTCACGGTCAAGGGCGGCCACATCGGCTTCCAACCCGCTGCGGTAGCTGTGCCAAACCTGCGGGCGGCGTTCTAGCCAGCCTTTGAAATAGCCGCGCCAGATTACCTCTTGCACGAACTTTTCGGCGTCCTCCGGCCCGTGTGCTGCAATCGCTGCTGCTACGGCATCGGATTCCAGCACCAGTCTGCGACAGATGTAGGGCGATAGTATCGAAACTGCCTTATGGGCGCCGGGCCCATGGTCCGTGTTACGACCGATAGGGGTACTTCCGTGATGGCGTGGCGCGGCGGACGAAGCGGCTCTGGACGGATGACGAGAGCGGTCGATCTGTTTCCAGACGACTGCACCGGGTGTTTCGGTTGCCCAGGTTGCGCTGCGCTATGCGGTGAATGCAAATCTGATCTTCACATGGTTGCGTGATGCTCGCTATGCGCCGGAACAGGCACTGACAGTGTCCTCGCCGTCGGAGTAACTGTTCCTGCCAGTACAGAGCGTCGCGGATGCGGGGCCAGCGCCGGCAGCGCATGTCGTTTGGAACCTCATCGAGATCAAATTGGCGGGCGGGCACCGCCTGCGGTCAGCGACAACTGTGTGTTCTCCCTCATCTGAACGCTTGCTGGGTTTGTTCTTGTCGAAGACTCCGCCGAATCGTCTACGCTTCAACAAAGGGGCTCGAACTCCGCATATTGATCGCGCATATGCTGTGGTGATGGGCGACGTTACCTCTAGGACAAAAGTGCCCAGCAGGATAATTTATTTTTTGAATTCATACTCTTACGTTATTTTCTCGAGTCTTTGGATTAAGACGCACCACCACATCCTGTGGCAGCTCGTCACGAAGGAACGACATGTCGGGCAGAATTTTCTTGATTGAGGGCAATGTTTGGTGCCATTCATAGGAAAAGAACGCTGCGCATGGTTTTTCAGGGTGCAGAGCGTTCAAAACGAAAAGCTGCGGTAGCGCGGCAAAGTGCGCTCCGTGAGGCCGGAGCAACGGGGGCAGTATGATTGGCGTTCGCCGGATTGACGAGATCATTCAAGAGAATGCCGACCGCCTTGCCGTCGCGCTTGAAAATCACATGCGTACAAGCTTCATGCCTGACGCACGAAAGGAACTTAGGGCATTTTCGGCTGGTGAAGCGGCTGAACTGTTGGGAATCGACCCTGCCCGCCTGCGCAAGCTCCATTTCGATGACAAGATCCCCGCTGTAGAAGCTGATGCCCGCGGCCGCCGTATGTACACCGCTGCCGACCTGATAGGCATTAGGCGGTCTCTCGAAGAGCAGTCGCGAAAACGGGGGACCTTTTTGCCGGGGCGCCGTGAGGGTGACCGCGTCCAGGTTATTGCTGTCGCCAACTACAAAGGTGGCTCATCCAAGACCACTACGTCCATCCATTTGGCACAGCGCCTTGCCCTTCGCGGCTATCGTGTCTTGGCGATCGACATCGATCCGCAGGGCAGTTTGACGACGATGTTTGGATATACTCCCGAAACGGAATTTCAAGGTGGCGGAAACATCTACGATGCGATCCGCTACGAGGATCCCGTTCCCATGCGGGATGTCATCCGCAAGACCTACTTCCCGAATCTGGATCTCGCGGCGGCCGGGCTTGTATTGGCCGAGTTCGAACACGAAACCCCCAGAGCACTCCACGAACGTCGAGAGCCGATGTTCTTCAAACGCTTGGGGCTCGCCATTGATCAAGTGGAAGCTGATTACGACATCGTCGTGATCGACTGTCCGCCGCAACTTGGGTTCTTGACTATGAGCGCCCTGATTGCTGCGACGACAGTGTTGATCACCGTCATTCCGTCGATGCTGGATATCGCCTCGATGAACCAGTTTCTGCAAATGACAGCTGGGCTACTGAATGTTGTCGCCAGCTATGGGGCGTCTCTTGAGTACGACAACCTGAAGTTTCTGATCACCCGGTTTGAACCGTCTGACGGGCCTCAAGCGCAGATGGCTGGATTTCTGCGTGCGCTTTTCGCCGAGCAGGTCATGACCAACACCTTCTTGAAATCCACAGCGGTTTCGGACGCAGGTCTTACCCAACAAACACTATATGAAGTAGATCGGAGTGAGTTCAACCGCAACACCTATGACCGCGCGGTTGAATCGATCAATCAGGTGTCAAGCGAATTGGAAGGCCTGGTTCAGGCTGCATGGGGGCGCAACTGATGGCACGTAAAGATGTCTTCAAGGGTACCCTGGAGGCCCTGATCAACCCCCCTGCCCGTCCGCATTCGAAAAGCATTCTGCAATCAGCCGCGCTTGGGGCCGTAGAGAGTGGCCTCGCTCGGGGGCTTCAACTCACCGAACTCGAACCGGATCAGATCATCCAATCCGAGTTCGAAGACCGCCTACCTTACGATGATGCGTCATTGGCCGATCTGGTCGAAAGCATCAAAGCGCACGGCCAGCAGATCCCCATTCTCGTGCAACGCGCTGAAGATGGGCATTTCCGTATCATCTACGGTCGGCGCCGTCTCGCGGCAGTCCGAGCTTTGGGTCTCAAGGTCCGCGCACTGGTCACGCAAATGGATGACGAGCAACGGATCATCGCTCAGGGCATCGAGAACTCGGTCCGGCAGGACCTTTCCTTTATCGAGAAAGCAATGTTTGCCCACCGGCTTAGAGAGTCGGGCGTTGAAGACGGTACAATCCGATCCGCTCTGAACATCGATTTGGGTTCCCCGAAGGCCACGACCATTTCGACGATGAAGATGGTCGTCGAGACTCTGGGTGAAGACATTATACTCGCCATCGGTCGTGCCCCAGGCATTGGTCGCCCACGTTGGCGTGCGCTCGCGGACGCAATTCGCGGGCGTACGGCAAGCTTTGCCCCGGAAGATCGTCAGGCTATCATCTCAGCGATCATGAGTGGGCCCGAGTTTGCAGCTGCAAACCAGGAAGACGGGCCCGATCCGTCAGATATGCGCTTCGCTCGCGCGGTCTCAATTCTGAGTTCCAAGCCGTCGCTTACGAGCCCGCAACAGACTGAGGTGGCTAACTCAGTTGGCCAGGTCAAAGCATCACGGTCTGCATTCGCAGTCACGGTGCGGGCCAAAGACAATCCCGAATTCCATTCATGGCTTGTCGCCAAAGGCGACCGCCTTCTGCAGGCATGGCATGATGAATGGCAATCTGAAGTGAACAGCAACCCCAACAAGGAGGCACGCTAGAAACAGAACGGCCCCCCGAGTTATCCCGAGAGGCCGATTTGCCGATCAAACAGAGTTGGCGCTCTGATCTGACCACGTTCTGTACGGGAAGAATCGCGCAAATCGCCTAGCAAGTCAACGCCGCGTCAGCGGTGAACGAAGGTATTTTGCCATTTGCTGACCCTTCGTTGCGTTCGGAAACCGTCAGGCACAGCCTGATCGGTACGGGAAGTCGCATGTTTGCGTGAAGACCAATGCGCAAAGCCCCCTACCCCACTTTCCTTACCCCTCCCAAAGTCGACACACACAACGAAAGCTCGAGTGCGACAACGGCGTCTTGGGAAGTCCTGGATGCTCTGGCTGCATGTCGGGCGAAGTTTGGCCTGACATCCGCAAGTATCACCGTTCTTCGCGCTCTTCTAAGCTTTCTCCCGAAGATACAGGACCAGCGGTCTGATCCGTTTCTCGTTTGGCCATCCAACGAGGCGCTCGCGAAACGTGCTGATGGTATGGATGAACGCACTCTCCGTCGCCATCTGGCCCGCCTATCCGATGCCAGCCTGATCGAAAGGCGCGGAAGTCCAAATGGGAAGCGATTTGCACTTCGGTACAAGAGCGCAGTCGTCGCAGCATACGGTTTCACGTTGTCGCCTCTCTTTGCACGCAAGTCCGAAATCCTGGAAACCGCAGAGGCCATGCGTCTTGAATCGGAGATGAGAGACATAGAACGGGCTCATATCCTCAATCTTCTGCATCAGTTGGGACCTCAGAGGTTCCACAGCGGAGAACCCAAGCTTTCAGACGAGAGTGACCGCGAGATCCGGAGACAGCTTCGTCGCTCAATTCAGGCAAATGAACTGGTCAACATAAAGAAATCTTTGGCTAAACTCGTTGAACCTTACGCACCCGATATCGTGGTTGTGTCCGCCAGCAACAGTCAAAATGACCGCCACCATCAGAAGACAGATAAAGAATCCTTAGAATCTGTAGGCGAACGCCAAAAAGAGCCGTCAGTCATCACAGGCAGCAAAGCCGAGGCGCTTCCAAAACCTTGCGTTGACGACCTAACGCTTGAGGATTGCTTAGAAGCAGCCAGTGAAAGCGTTGCGTTTTCACCTGAACCGGTCCGCACCTGGCGAGACCTGATCAAACTTGGGGAAACGCTTGCACCAATGATCGGCATTGGTTCTGAATTGATGGATCATGTCAGACGAGCGATGGGACCACTTGGAGCGTCCTTAAGTGTGCTCTGCTTGGTCCAACGCTCAGACAAGATCAACCGTCCAGGTGCATACCTTAGGGCACTCGCCCTCAAGGCTGATGCTGGGGAATTCTCGTTGAACTCGCTTGTAAGATCCGCAAAGAGGTCGAGGTTTGCAGCTGTAAACTGACTTTCGAGGTTTGACGCACCTACCATTCCGGGTACGGCCTGTTGGGTAAATCTGGTCTGTTTCCGAAGGTTTCTAAGACCGCGGCAAGGACACGAGAGTTGGAGGTAGGATGAATTTCCGGTGATGGGCCAAAGCCGGGAGAGAGGCTTCCGGCGCCCGTCACGGAGAGACTGCTATGAACAATGTGGAAATTCTGGAACCTGCGCGGCCGGTGACGAGCGGCGGCTACAAGGTAGATGTGAGCCGGGGCGAGCGGAACGGGCAGGTGTCGTCTGAATGGTTCAACCGGCCCGATGACGAGCGGTATCTCTCGCTCGACGATCTTTGGTCATCGGTGAAGAGGCGGTCTGAGCGCAGCCGCAGCAGGGTGGTGCAGACGGCGGACATCCGGGTCGAGGCCACGCGCGACAGCGCCGAGCGGTTGCACCTCGTCCTGCGGAAGGCGCGTGAACCGGTGGCGCCCACGCACTGGGCCTTTGGTCAGCTCGCCAGCATCGTCGGCGCTCCGGTGACCTATCTGCGACAACTGCCCGCGCCTCTGGCAGGGATCAACCTGCAGTATGGCCTCGCCAACCACCGCGCGGAGCAGGTGAAAACCTTCGAGACGGAAGACGTCCGCACCGAGTTGCGCGCTGTGACCGGCCCGGACTATGGCCGCATCCATGACCACGAACTGGTCGAGGCCGTGCAGCGGATTGCGGGCAATGGCACTGACGACACGCGCTGGAAGGTGCCGGGCGTGCTCGACTGGTCGACCGGGGTCTACAACCCCGATGTCGAGATCAGCCGTGACACGACCACGCTCTATGCCTCGGACCGGGACGTCTTCCTGTTCCTTGTTGATGATCACAACCCAATCGAGGCGGGCAGGCTGCCTGATAGCTCTCCCGATCTATATTTCCGGGGCTTTTATTGCTGGAATTCCGAGGTCGGGGCGAAAACACTCGGCATGGCCAGCTTCTACCTGCGGGCGGTGTGCCAAAACCGCAATCTCTGGGGCGTCGAGGATTTTCAGGAGATCACCATCCGCCACTCGAAATATGCCGCATCCCGTTTCGCACATGAGGCAGCCCCTGGGCTGACGCGGTTCGCCAATTCCTCGCCGCAGGGCTTCGTGAACGGCATCAAGGCGGCGCGGCAGCAGATCGTGGCGCGCAGCGATGAGGACCGGGATGATTTCCTGAAGAAGCGGGGCTTCTCGAAGGCCGAATCCGGCAAGATCATCGAGAAGGTGCTGATGGAGGAGGGTCGCCCTCCGGAGAGTATTTTTTATTCTATTCAAGGGATTACGAGACTTGCACGCGATAAAACGCAGCAGGATGCGCGTCTCGACATGGAAAGCCGGGCCAAGAAGCTGCTCGATCGCGTCAGCTGAGGTGAGGAGCGGGGCAGGGGGCTCGGATACCCTAGTCTCACTGACGCTCAAATGCGCACTTCGGCATGAATCCACAGCAAACGACCGGCTTCGTGGAGGGCCTGCTGCATCTTATCAGGCTGGACTGGACGGTTCCGGATTTCAGCACCTTGAGCCGTCGCCAGAAAACCCTTGCTGTGATCATCCCTTTTCGCGGGTCACAGGGGCCGCTGCACCTGCTGATCGACAGCACTGGGATCAAGGTTGAGGGCGAAGGCGAGTGGAACGCCCGTAAGCGCGGGGGTCAGAAACGCCGCGTTTGGCGCAAGATCCACATCGGGATCGACGAGCAAACGCTGGAGGTTCGAGCGGTTGACGTCACCAGCAATGACGTGGGCGACGCCCCCATGTTGCCCGAACTGCTCAACCAGATCCCGCTCGACCAAGAGATCGCCAGCATCACGGCTGACGGTGCCTACGACACGTGCAAGTGCCACGATGCAATTGCCGAACGTGGCGCTGCCGCCGTCATTCCACCTCGCAAGAACACCAAGCCTTGGAAGGCCGATAGTGCCGGGGCGTTTGCCCGCAACGAGGCGCTACGGGTATCAAAATACCTGGGCCGTACGCTGTGGCGACGATGGAGCGGATACCACCGCCGAAGCCGCGTCGAAACGAAGATGCATTGTGTGAAGCTGCCAGGGCAGCGCTGATGGCGCGCGACTTCGATCGTCAGGTCGCGGAATTCCAGGTTCGTGTCGCCGTCCTGAACGGCTTCACCGCCCTGGGCATCACCGTCACGAAGGTCGTGGGATAGGTCTGTCTGGCAGCAGGGACAGCTCGGCCATCAAACGCTTTGTGCAACATGTGTAACCGCCCCATGCGCAAGAGGTATTTTTGAAGCAGATTTTGGCGCGTCATCGGGTGCTGACATGTGTCCGGCCTCATGATGCGGCGTTTCACATGCCGCAGGCCCGTATGGTGTTCGAAGGTCGGGTCCAGATCAAAGCCGCGTGCTCGAAGGCACTCTGTTGCACACTGGTTCTCCCGATCCCGTCTCACGACGATTGCGCCAAACTACTCCTTGCCCTCTTCCGCTCCGACGTCCTCGCGACCCTGACGGCTTACGCCGCCATGGCCGGAGCCTTGTAGACGCCACCTCGGGCCATCAAAGCCCAGGCGATCCGCGCCATTTTGTTGGCAAGCGCCACCCGCACCAGCATCTGCGGCTTGCGTGTCAGCATCCCACCCAGCCAGGTGCCGGACTTGGCCGCAGCATGGACATGCCGCTTGATGATGACGCTGTTGGCCCCAATGATGAACAACCGCCTCAGGGATCGCTCGCCCATCCTGGTCGTGGCCCCGAGCCGCTGCTTTCCCCCGGTCGAATGCTGTCGTGGCACCAGACCAAGCCAGGCCGCAAAGTCCCGTGCCTTGCGGAAGGTCTCCGGCGGCGGGGCCAGCACTGCGATGGCCGTGGCAATCAGTGGGCCGATGCCTGGGATCGTCATCAAGCGCCGGGCCACGTCATTCTCCTTAGCCCGACGACCGATCTCGGCATCCAGCTTCCCGATCTCCGCCTCCAGATGGGCGAGTGCCGCGATGAGAACCTTCAGCGTGGCAACAGAATCCGCAGGCAGATCACTTGCCGGGGCCTCCACCAGAGCAATCAGCTTCGATGCGTTTGCCGCGCCCTGAGGCACGATCTGGCCGAATTCGGTAAGGTGGCCACGCAAGGCGTTGATCGCTTGGGTGCGCTGCCGGATCAGCAGTTCCCGAACCCGGAAGACCATCGCAGCGCCTTGGGTCTCTTCGCTCTTCACTGGCACAAAACGCATGGTTGGGCGAACCGCCGCTTCACAAATAGCCTCGGCATCTGCCGCGTCGTTTTTCTGGCGCTTGACGAAGGGCTTGACGTAAGCAGGTGGGATCAGCCGAACGTCATGCCCCAATTTGCCGATCTCGCGCCCCCAAAAGTGGGCGCCACCACATGCTTCCATAGCAACAACGCAAGGCGGCAGCTGGCTGAAAAACTCCAACACCTGCATTCGCCTCAACTTCTTGCGCAACACTGCGCGGCCCGTGCCATCGGCCCCATGGACCTGAAATACATTCTTCGCCAGATCGAGTCCGACCGTGATAATCTCCGACATGACCGCTCCCCTTTGTGGATCCTCGCAGACCCACCTTGGCACACTGATGCTGTCGGGGGGCGGTTACATCATCAGAGTCATGGCCACGTGAAAAAATTGTGGTTCCATCCGGGTGCTGGGGGCGTAACATATTGGCGAGAATGCCTTATGCAGGGGCAAGATATTGCTTGGGTGACGGATGGACAAAATATTGCTGGCCGACGCAATCAATGCCGCCGGGATTGCAGCTCTTGTGTTGGACGGGTCCGACCGTATCCTTGGCTGCACTGATGCTGCGGGGCGGCTTCTGGGCTATAATCCAGATCAATTAATTGGGTTACCGATCACCTCCTTTCTTCCGGAGTATCCGGAGAATGGTATTGGCTTGGGCCAAACTCAGGAATTGACGGTGCAAAGCCCGGCCGGTGCGCCTCTGTCGCTAGACGCCAATATTGTGCGCTGGACCGATCCCGCCGGACAGAATCGCACGACCGTCATATTGCGCGAGGCCGCTGTCGAACGCGAAGTTGCGCGGATCACACAAAATGAACTGATCCAGTCCGATAATGCGATCCGCGGTGCAAATATAGGTGTTTTTGAATATGACACCGCAACTAAGTCCGTTTCCGTGTCCTCCATCTGGCGAAAGATGTTAGAACTGGAACCTGATGAAACCCTTGATTTGCAGGCTGAATGGCGAAGCCGTGTTCATCTTGATGATCTGGCTGAGGCTCTCAGGCCGGTTGATCTTTGCGCGGCAGGTCTGGCCGAGCGGGCGAGTTGCGAATACCGGCTTCACGCGCGGGATCGGACGCATTGGCGCTGGATGCGGACCGATATCGCGGTTGCCCGCCGGGATCGGGATGGTAAGGCCACCCTGCTTGTCGGCGCGCAAACCGATGTGACAGACCGGAAGGCAATGGAAGAGGCATTGCGGATCAGCGCCGAGCAATTCCGATCCGCCTTTGAAAACGCACCGATCGGCAAGGCCGTTGTTGCACTTGACGGCTCATGGCTCAGGGTCAATCCAGCGCTTTGCACTTTGCTGGGTTTCAGTGAAGATGAATTTCGTCGGACCAATTTTCAAAGCCTGACATTTCCGGACGATCTTGAGGCAGATCTTAGTTTGCTGCGGCAACTTGTGGCGGGTGAAATCCAGTCCTACACGATGGAAAAGCGCTATATTCGCGCCAATGGTGCCATCATGTGGGGGCTGTTAAGAGTCGGGATGGTGCGAACCGCCGAAGGAAAGCCCGATCATTTCATTGCACAGGTGATCGATATTACAGAACAACGGCGACTTGACCGGCTTAAAAGCGAATTTGTCGCCGTGGTCAGCCATGAATTGAGAACCCCCCTGACCGCAATCCTCGGAGCCTTGTCGCTTTTGACGACCTATGACGATGATACCTTGCCTGACGAGGCGCAGCGGCTTCTTTTTATCGCCAAGACAAACGGCGACCGTCTGCACAACCTGATCAACGATATTCTTGATTTCCAGAAATTTTCGGCCGGGCAGATGCCGTTCTCACTTGAGCGACATGCGGTTGCCACCCTTGTCGAAGACACGTTGTTGGCGAACCTTGCCCTTTGCGACAAACACGGGGTCCGGTTCAATAGTTCCTTGCGCGAACGGTCACTTTCTTGCGTTGTTGACCCAAAGCGGTTCCATCAGGTGATGGCCAATCTTCTGTCCAATGCCGCGAAGTTTGCCAATCATGGCAGCATGATTGAGGTCGCTGCCGAAAAACAGGGTCCCTCCATCCGCATTTCCATCAAGAACACCGGCCCCGGAATAGAGGAAGCGTTTCGGGATCGGGTTTTCATGCCGTTCTCGCAAGAGTCTTCAATGTCTGACCTCAGGTCTGGCGGCACCGGACTGGGCCTTAGCATCACCAAACAAATCGTGGAACAGATGGGCGGCGAGATCGGTTTTGAAAGCATCCCGAATGAGAGCACCGTATTCTGGTTCACGATCCGCGCTGACCAATAATCGCAAATCACATCCGAAGATCAGGCCCGGGCAATACAACCCGCCCTTGCGCCCTTATCTAGCGCTTGTGTCCCTTAATATTCACAGTCGGAGGCTTGTCATTTTTTGTGGTTGATCTGTTTTCAGCGCGTGCAATGGCGGTTTCCAGTGATTTCGTCGCGGCATCGGCACTGCTTGCATTTGGCTGAATAGGGTTCCCTACCGATATTTCCAAATCCATCGGCGCGCCGCTGTTATATTCGAAATTCTTTGTATCCAGCAGGTGCTGCACTTCGGATTCGATCTCGCAAGACCGTAGCGGCGTTGCACTGTTTGACAGAACCAGAAATATCCCCTTGCCCACATATGAAATCAGCACACCAACTCTTTGCAGGATTTCCCTTATGGAATCCGCAACCTCCCGAAGCGCATAGGTGAATTCTTCGGTGGTCGTGTGGTCATATATGTCTTCGATCCGGTCCAGCTTGATCGCAATGATCTGTGATGCCGCAAGGCCCGAGCGCGAACTTTGTCTGAGATAGTTTAACAATGAGGCCCGGTCGGTCAGATCCTTTCCGCCTTCAAGACGAATGGCATCGGTCACATCGAATCCGTGGTTTCGATGTATGACGGAACCCCGCTCTTTCGCGGCTTTGGCTTCTTGCCTTGCAGCAATCAGTTGTTCCGCGATCCTGAGACGGGCGCCAAGTTCATTGATATCAAAAGGTTTGGTTGCATAGTCCGTAGCACCAGCCTTGAACGCCCTGTCCATGTAATCCCGTTCGGACATCGCGGTCAGCATAATGATCGGCGTGCTGCGGTATGCTTCAAGCAGCCTTACGCATCTGCACAGCTCGATGCCGTCCATGTCAGGCATGTTTATGTCAAGAAGAAGGCAGTCGAAAATCGCCTTGCCGTTGACCAGCGTGTCAAGCGCGTCAACCGCAGAGGAAAAGGTTGTCACATCTGAAAAACCCACTCGCGCCGCAAGGAGTGGCATCAATTCAAGAATATAGGGCTCGTCGTCGACTGCGAGGATTTTCATTCTGGCCCTCTTGATCGTTGCGGCGTTTTTGTCACAGATCGCAATCGTTAAGAAGCACGCAGCTATGGCCGCATAGTTAGATGATTCCCCCGACAATGCCAAGCAAGACTGTTGGCCCACACGCATAGGGGCTATTATCGGCCAGTTTCGGCTGTGGACGGCCTCGCCAGCATTGGAAATGCTCGGAAATATTTATGTCCATCGGATATCGCCCTGCGTGCCAGAGCAGTGATCCGGCGCAGGTATCGACAAGTCTGTGTTGCGCAAATCGCGTGAGGGATTCATCTCGTGAATCCAGCGTGGTAGCTGGGCTGTATGAGCAGACCAACACTCCCGAGCTACAAGGCCAGGAACTGGCGCGCCTATAACAATGCGCTGAAGCGCCGTGACTCGCTGACAATATGGTTCGATCCCGCCATGGCCTGGGGAGTCACGCCAACCGGCAAACGCGGGCGGCAGCCCGACTACAGCGACGCCGCCATCCAGACCTGTCTGACGATGAAGGTGCTGTTCGGCATGGCGCTACGGCAAACGAAAGGGTTCGTTGAGCGCCTGCTGCGGCTGCTCGACCTGGACTGGGCCGTGCCAGACTTCAGCACTCTGTCGCGGCGCCAGAAGGCCCTGAAGGTGAACATCCCTTACCGCGGCTCGGACGGCCCCCTGTACATGTTGGTCTATAGCACCGGGATCAAGGTCGAGGCCGAACAGGAATGGAACGCCCGTAAGCATGGCGGCACGAAGCGCAGGGTCTTGCGCAATTCGAAGCGCGTCGGGCGGACCATCTGGCGGCTATGCGCGTGATGTATGATCTAGATGCAATTGGCATGGAGGTGATTGGCGGCGCGTCGCTGACAGGGGGGCTGGTGTCGATCTTGGGCACGGTCTGGGCGCGATGATCTTTTCGGTCATCGTCTCGGGCTTCACCTCAATCCAACTCGACGCCTATTACCAAGAGATTGTGAAGGGCGGAATCATCGTTGGCGCGGTCGTCCTCGATCAGTGGCGGCAAAGCAAACGGGCCGGGGGTGAAGGCGATGGCAAACATTATCCTGGAGACGCGCGGCTTGACCAAACACTACGGTGGGGTTCACGCGCTGGAAGATGCCAATTTTGTCCTGCACGAAGGCGAGCATGTGGCTGTCGTGGGCGACAACGGCGCGGGCAAGTCAACCTTTGTGCGGCAGGTGACAGCGGTAGAGCAACGCAGCGCTGGCGAGGTGTTCTTTGAAGGGCAGCCGGTAAATTTCTCCGGCCCTTTGGAAACGCGCGAGGCCGGGATTGAAACGGTGTTTCAAACACTGGCCTTGGCCGATGACCTCGATGTGCTTCAAACCTGTTTATGGGGCGCGAGTTGTTCAAATTCCGCCTCGGCCCGTTTTCCTGGCTCGACCGCAAAGCGATGCGCGACCGCACGCTTGAGGCGCTTCGGACCATGGCTGTGAAAATCCCCAACATCGACAACCCAATCCGAAACATGTCTGGCGGGCAACGGCAATGTGTCCATCGCACGCACGGCGGCCTTTGCGTCAAAGCTGGTGATCATGGACGAACCGACGGCTGCCCTTGGCGTGCAGGAAACCGCACAGGTGGAAAACATCATCCGGGGCCTGAAAGAACAGGGAATCCCGATGATCCTGATCTCCCACAACTTACGGCAAGTCTTTGATCTGGTTGACCGTATCGTCGTATTTCGTCGCGGTCGCATCGTCGCATCCTTGCGTAAGGAGGAGACCGACGGCAATGACATCGTGCGTTACATCACGGGCGTAAAAGGGAACGAGGCCGCGTGACTTGACGCCGCTTGAAAGGTGGGCCAGCCGATCATACCACCAGTGACAGACCGCCCGTGCGGCTGACTTCGGCTTCGATGCCTGCGACCAGACTGTCGAGGGCCGGGTTTCGGGCCTTGCGGGCGCGGCGCACGACATAGGTCAGCGCGGGGGGCGCAGGCAGGCGCGTGGCGAGTATCTCCATCTCCGGGCGCAGGTGGCGGTCGCTGAGCAGCGCCACACCAAGCCCCGCCGTGACTCCGGCAATTATGCCCGCGGCACTTGAGCATTCGAACACCGTCTCCAGCAACGCGCCGCTGTCTTGGCCGATGTCCAGCGCCCAGTGGCGGTAAAAGCAGTCATCGTCGAAGGACAGAAAGGGGATGGGGCCATCCGTGGGCAGGGCAAGCTTCGGGGAGTTCACCCAATGCAGCCCTTCGCGGAACAGGACCACATCGGTGGGCCGCACCTCATGCGCGAAGATTTGCAGGATGGCGGCGTCGAGTTCCCCTCGCTCCAGCATCCCGCGCAGGACCAGACTCATCCGCACCTTGGTCCGCACCGCGACCTGCGGGTGCAGGCGGTGGAAGCGGCCAAGGATGCGCGAGAGGTCGGAACAGGTGGTGTCCTCGGTCAGCCCCAGAAGGATGCGGCCCGCAAGATCGGTCTTGGTCAGGCTTAGCAGCGCCTCGTCATGCAGACCAAGAATGCGGGTCGCATAATCCAGCAAGTCTTCGCCCGCCGCCGTAAAGGTCGGCGCGCCGGATTTGCGGGTCAGCAGATCGCAGTCGAGGCTGGTTTCCAGCCGCTTGATCTTGTGGCTGACCGCCGATTGCGTCAGGCCAAGCGCCTCGGCAGCGCGGGTGATGCCGCCATGCTGCCGGATCGCGCGCAAGGCCCGCAGCGCGTCAATATCAAGGCGTCGGGAAGAAAGGTCAGTCATGGCCGTATGTCCCGTGATTCGGCGCAAAGAATGACGCTGGTGCAATATTCAGGCAAGTCTGCATTAAGTTCTGTTCGCAATCTTCATGTCTTCATCGAAATTTGTCATGTGCGCCCCGCGCCCACCGCCGTTATGCCCACCGGCAGAACACCTGCGAGGCCCCGATGACTGCCCTTTCCCCGACCACCTCCGCACCGCACCGGCTTTTGTGGCCCGCGATGGCCACGCTTCTGGTGATCGGCTGGAGTTCCGGCTTCGTCGGCATCCGCTATGCTAACGAGGAGGCCAGCGTTTTCCTGCTGCTGTTCTGGCGCACCTTGCTGTCCGGGCTGATCCTGTTGCCATTCGCGCTGATGATCGGGCCGCGCCTTAGGCTGCGGGTGGTATTGCTACAAATGGCCTTCGGGGTGATGTCGGTGTTCCTTTACCTTGGCGGCTTTGCGCTGGCCATCGAGCAGAGGGTGCCGACGGGTCTGGTCGCGCTGATATCCGACCTGCTGCCCTTGGCCATCGCGGCACTGTCGCAGCCGGTTCTGGGCGCACGGTTGACGGGCCGGCAATGGCTTGGCACCGGAATCGCCGTGGCAGGGGTGCTGATCGTGTCCTTCGACAGCCTGAGTTTTGGGACAGCCCCACTTTGGGCCTATGGGCTGACGGTTGGGTCGATGGGAGCTTTGCGCTGGCCTCGGTGCTGCACAAGGGGCGGGTGGCGCTGCATATCCCCGTACTTCAGGCGCTGTGCATCCAGACGCTGACGGGTGCGGTGTTATTTGGCCTTAGCGCCATGCTTGCAGGCGACGGGCTGACCCCGCCGATGACCCGCGAATTTGCCATTGGCATGGTCTGGCTGGTGCTGATCGCCACCTTCGCCACCTATTCGGTCTATTATACCAGCCTGCGGATGTTCCCCGCCGCCAAGGTCAGTGCAGCGATCTACCTTAGCCCGCCGGTCACCATGCTTTGGGCTTGGGCGCTGTTTGCAGAACCGCTGACCCTGACCATGTTCGCGGGGCTTGGCGTGACGCTGGTGGGCGTCTGGTTGACGTCGAAAGCCTAATCCTTCTGCGCGATCAGCCAGTCGCGCACCTGCTGCACCGCATCAGGGTGGCGGGGTTTGCGGGGGAAGACGAGGTAGAACGCCGCTTCGGTCCGCAGCGCTTGCGGCAACGGCTGCACCAGCCGACCCGAGGCAAGGTCTTCGGCCACAAAGATCTGGCTGGCCAAGGCAAGGCCCTGCCCCGCAATGGCGGCCTCGATGGCGAGAGAGGTCTGGTTGAAGCGGATGTTCTTGGGGGCGGGAGGAGCGCCCGTCGGGAACGCACGTTCCAGAAAAGCGGGCCAGATGTCGTGCGCGTCATGCAAGAGGGCATAGGTCTGCAAAGTCTCGGGTCGATCCGGCGGCCCCAGTTTATCAACCAGAAGCGGGCTTGCGACCGCGACGATCACCTGATCGAAAAGCAGGTCCGCCACCAGTCCGGGGCCAAAGGGCGCGCGGCCCAGCCGGACGGCCAGATCGACGCCATCGCTTTGAAAGTTCGACACCCGTTCGCTGGCGTGGATACGCAGGTCGATGTCGGGATGCGCCTCGGTAAAGCCGGGAAGGCGCGGCAGCAGCCAGCGGGTCGCAAAGGTGGGTGTCACGCTGATGGTCAGATGCCGCGGCTCGGGCCGTAGGCGCGCGGTGGCGTCCGAGATGATCTCGAAGGCACGGCGGATATGGCTGACATAGCCGCGCCCTGCGGGTGTCAGGGTCAGGCTGCGGGGGTTGCGGTCGAAAAGCTGCAAGCCAAGTTGCGCCTCCAGCGCCCGCACATGCTGGGCAACCGCGCCTTGGGTCACGCCCAACTCCTCGGCGGCAAGGCGAAAGTTCAGATGCCGCGCGGCAACCTCGAAGGCGCGCAGGGCGTTCAGGGCGGGAAGGCGGCGGATACCATCGGACATGGGATAGTTTTTCTACTGGATTAAGGCAGGCATTCTGGTTCGTGACAAACTGCGACTAGTGTTATCACAGGCACAAATACCGCAACAGGCGGGTAATGCATCGGATCAGGAGGCAGAAATGTCAGCAGAAAAAGTGGCGGTCGTGGTGGCGGGTGGCTCTGGCATGGGGGCGGCAGCGGCGCGCAGGCTGGCGGCGGATGGCTACCGTCTGGCGATCCTGTCCTCGTCGGGCAAGGGCGAGGCTTTGGCGGCGGAACTGGGCGGCTTTGGTGTCACCGGATCGAACCAGTCGAATGACGATCTGACGCGGCTTGTCGATGGCGTGATGGCCCGTTGGGGTCGGATCGACGTGCTGGTGAACGGCGCCGGTCACGGGCCAAGGAAGCAAATTCTCGACATCACCGATGAGGATTGGCACAGCGGTATCGACGTCTATTTCCTGAACGTCGTGCGTCCGACGCGGCTGGTCACGCCGATCATGCAGACCCAGAAATCCGGGGCGATCATCAACATCTCGACCGCTTGGGCCTTTGAGCCAAGCGCGATGTTCCCGACCTCGGCGGTCGCGCGGGCGGGGCTGGCCTCGTTCACCAAGGTCTTTGCCGACACCTATGCCCCCGAAAACATCCGCATGAACAACGTGCTGCCTGGCTGGATCGACAGCCTGCCCGCCACCGAAGAACGGCGGTTGTCCGTGCCGATGCAGCGCTATGGTCGCGAAGAAGAAGTTGCCGCCACCGTGGCCTTCCTCGCCTCGGACGGGGCCGCCTATATCACCGGCCAGAACATCCGCGTTGATGGCGGCGTGACGAAGGGCGTGTGAGGTAGCCTCCAGCACTGCTCGCCGTTTTCTTCGGCTTGGTCTAAGGCGCCAACGTCATCTTCGTGACATGGGCCGCCGTGCAGAACCCGCCGTCCTCATGCGGGTGTCGGGCTTCTATAGGTCGGCACCAGCCGCCGGATGGGGTTTTTGGTCACGCCGTGGCGCTTATCCCTCGGGGCGCAATGCTGACCTTGCAACGGGCGCGTCCCGTCATCGCCTTGGCCTTTCGTGACAGGCAGATTGCGGCTAAAGGGGCTGTGGAACCAAGGATTCAGAGGCAGCCGATGACAGAACGCAACCACGTCCTGCAAGCCCGTATCCATGACCTGGAAGCCGCCCTGACCGCAGAACAGGCCAAAACCGTCCGGTTGGAGGCGGCGCTGCGGCAGCGCAGTTTGCAGCTTGAAAAGCTGGACGGCGGTGAGGGGTTTGGCACACCGCAGGCGCGCGCAGTTCCGGTGCCGTTTGCCCGCACCGACAAGGTGATGAAGCCCAAGGAAACCATTGCCCAACTGCAGCCCTATCTGGATACCGCCTATTATTTGCAGGAGAACCCTGATGTCGCGGCGGCCGGAATGGAACCCGCCCGGCATTATGTTCTTCACGGTGAGGGCGAGGGGCGTCGCCCCCGCGCAGACTTTGACCCCGTGCGTTATCGCGTGATGCATCCCGCTCTGGCGCAATTTGACGGCAATCTGTTCTGGCATTTTCTGACACAGGAACAGGCTGCTCTCCAAGATCCCAAGAGAAAGGCCTAGGATGTCGCTGTCCCCGTCCTTACGGCTTGCCCGCGAAGATGCAGGCATCGGTTCGGGTGCGGCGCGGTTTTCGGCGGGCACGCGTCCGGTGATCCGCTGGATCAAGGGCGACGGTCTGGATGACCCGATCACCCGCGCTGCAATCGCACAGGCGACGCGGCTTTTCGGATCGACCGTGGATTATTGCCTCTGCACCGACGGGATCGATGCCGCCCGCGCCCGCGAGATTCTGGCATGGGCCGATCAGCCGGTAGAGTGGCGTCCCGTGGGCGCTGCGGAAAACCCGGAGCTGGCTGATCTGCTGTCCAAGGCGGGATGCCCGCCCGCGCATTACGGGTACTGGTGGAAATGGTTTCCCGAACGCATTCGCCCCGATGCCCCCGAGATCATCCTTGACGGCGATATGGTGATCACAGCCCAGCCCTACTGGTGGCAAGCATGGCTTGCAGGCACCGACAGGCTACGCGTCAGCGAGGATAACCGCGAAGATCCCTCGCGCATCTATGGCCGCTATGCCCATGCTATCGGCCCGCAAAGCCAGCTTTATTCCGGCCTGATCGCCCTGCCGCCGCGCCTGCGCTATATGCCGCAAGTGGCAGAAATCCTGCGCGAAACTCCGCTGCAAAACGGCCACGATGGCCGTCGGCATATGTGCGAACAGGGCGTGCTGGCGGCTGCATTTCAGCGCCTGAACGCCTTTCCCCTGCCACTCTATCAGTTCCCCTTTGGTCGTGCGTTCCAGCCCTATCTGGACTATGGGCTGGAAGGCGATCTGGGGCGGGCATGGGGCTATCATTTTGGCCATGCCTTCCGCCGCGCGAACCCGCATTTCGAGCGGCTGTGTGCCACGGGCGAAGTGTTCAGCCAGCCCGATCCTTCCCCGATCCAGCGCAGTCGCTGGCTGGGCGGCACCGGCCAGTGGGGCGTTCCCGGATGGAGCATCCCCGAAGCGATCGCCACGACAATCGTCGGCCTCGCCCGCGCCTTCGTCGGTGGATCAACGCTTGAAATCGGAACCTCGCGCGGGCGGTTGACGGCGATTCTGGCCGATGCGGGGCTACGGATCACAACGCTGGACCATGAGGATCGCGGCGCGGCACGCAATCTTGCAGGTCTGCCTGTCACAGTCGTGCAGGACGATCTGGTCCAATATCTTTCTTGTGCGGGCAGGACATTCGATCTGGTTGTGATAGACCTGCATGGAAACACCGTTGCAGATTGGCAAAGCTATCGCGCGGCCTTGGTCGCGGCGATGGCACCCGGGGGAATGATGCTGATCAACAACGCAAGGCTTAACCAAGTGGCCGGATGGCACGAGGAAACCGGCGTGTCGTGGTTCCTCGCAAACCTGCCCGCCGGATGGAGCGCATCGGTGATCGATGCCCCTGCCCCCGGATTGGCCGTCGTACGCCGCCCATGATTCCGGTTCCCTTCATCGACCTGTCCCGCGCGTTGGCCCCGATCCGTGCCGAGGTAGAACGCGCCATCGTGGCCTGTATCGACCGATCCTCCTATCTGCGCGGCCCCGAGACGACAGCCTTCGAAGAGGAATGGGCGGCCTTTTGCGGGCAATCGGCGGCGGTATGCTGCAATAGCGGCACGGATGCGCTGTCCTTGGCGGCGATGGCCTTGGGTCTTGCAACTGCGGTGATCCCTGCGAATACCCTGCCTCTTACCGGTATCGGGCTGCATCGTGGCGGTGCGGATGTGGTCATCGGTGAAGTGGATGAAAACGGCTGGCTGGCGCGGCCTTCGGATCACGACGTCCCGGTGTTGATTTTCGGACGCACTCCCGCGCCGAACACGCCCGAAGCCGCACTTTACGACGCGGCCCATGCCCACGGCTGGCAGCCCCCGACCGGTTCCGCCGCCGCATGGAGCTTTTATCCCACCAAGACACTGGGGGCTTTGGGGGATGCAGGGGCGGTCACGACCAATGACATCGACCTTGCGCGCGAGATGCGGAACCTGTGTGGACGAGACGACCGGTTCTATGACCACCGCCAACTGACCTCGCGCATTGACGAGGTGCAAGCAGCGGTTTTGCGGGTGAAACTGCGCCACCTTCCGCGCTGGCTGGACGAACGCAAGGTGCTGGGGGCTGAATACCGCCGCCAACTTGGGCCGCTGGGCATCTGTCTTCAGGGAGAGTCTTTTGAGCATCTTTTCTGCATCCGCACCCCGCAACGGGATGCGCTGAAAACCTATCTGGCCGCGCGGGGCATTGCGACCAAGCTGCACTGGGAGGCCCCGCTGCATCGGCTTGCTGGCCCATGGACGACCCCCAATCCCTGTCCCGTTGCCGACAGATGGACCGCGACGATCCTGAGCCTGCCGATTTTTCCCGGCCTGACCTTTGCCGAAGTTGGTCGGATCTGCGACGAGATTGGCAGTTTCCTTGGTGGCATCAGCCAAGCCTAAAACGCCCGAGGCTTCCTGAACGCCTGCCTCATTCAATTTCTGCTGTCTGGAGGCTCAGAAGGTGGAGGCATACGGAGAGCCACCTTTGCCGAGGTAAGGCCCAGTTGCCGGATCACGGGACGCAAGTAACGGATTCGGTGAAGGATCGGGCGAAAAGACGTCCTCTGCCCCCTGCCCTACTGGAAATCACCCGAGTCGTGCATCGGGACAGGATTTCCGCCCTGCGGCCCCCGTCAGCGTTACTTAGGTCATGCATCAGTTTTCGGCTGCATTGCGTCTGGCACAAACGCAACGCAGCCTGTGGATAACTCTCAATGAAAAATAACTATTCTTTACAATGCAATAGATGCGTCTCTTCATACGGCACATGAAGTCAAAACCTTGATATAGTGGCAGATCGAAGCTTTGCCACAAAACGCCCGCCAATATTTATCTTGAGTTCCAGCACAGTCAGCGTCATATCTGTAACGCGAAAACAAAGAAAATAGCGTCCACTGCGTTCCTTCCCCTTCTGAACCGAAACCGGTCACGGGTAACGCGGAAGAGACGTTCCGAGACAGGCGAACGATGATGCATCCAGTGTTGCATGACAAGTTGAAGGCAGATGCCGCGCGGCTTTCCGAGGCGCTTGAGCATATGTCGAAACTGTTTCTGGCCCCGAAAGAGGAAAAGACCCTTCGCGCCTTTACCAGTGCCGAGGTGGGCGAGTTGCTGCGGGTCAGCGACGGCTATCTCCGCAAGGCCCATTTCGATGGCCGCATCCCCGAAGTTGAACAGGGGGCTGGCAACAAGCGGCTTTATTCAGCCGAGAACATCCTCGAAATCCGGCGCATCCTTGCCCAGAACGCCAAAGATCCGTTCCAGTTCCTGCCGGGGCGGCGGACAGGCGACAAGTTGCAGATCTGGTCCACGGTCAACTTCAAGGGCGGCTCCAGCAAGACCACCACGACTGTTACCCTTGGCATGCGGCTGGCGCTGCGGGGCTATCGGGTCTGTCTGGTCGATGCCGATCCGCAGGCATCCTTGACCACGTTCTTCGGCTATCAGCCCGAGATCGACTTCCGCCACGGCGGCACGCTTTACGATGCGATCCGCTACAATGACGGCGACACCTCACGCGTGCCGATCGTGGACGTGCTGCGGAAAACCTATTTCCCGAATCTCGACCTTGTTCCCGGCGGGATCATGCTGTCCGAGTTCGAGACCGAAACCCCTACCGCCCTTAGCCGGGGCGAGCAGCCGGTGTTTTTCAACCGGATCAGGGATTCCTTGCGGCAGGTCGAGGATGACTATGACATCGTGCTGATCGACTGTCCGCCGCAGCTTGGTTATCTGACCATGGCGGCGGTCTGCGCCTCGACCTCGCTCTTGATGACGATCATCCCCGAACGCGTTGACCTTGCCTCGGCCAGCCAGTTCCTGACCATGGCCTCGGGCGTGCTGGAGGTGCTGTATTCCAACGGCGGCATCGGGGCCTATGACAACTTTGCCTATCTGCTGACGCGCTTTGATACTGCGATCAGCACCCAGCAGGATTTGGCCGAATGGCTGCGGCAGTTGCTGGGCGACAGCGTGATCAAGACGCCCTTCGTCAAATCCTCGGCCGTCAGCGAGGCGGGGCTAGCGCAGAAAACCATCTTCGAGGTGGATCTGGCCACCACCAAGAACCGCAAGACCTATGATCGGGCGCTGGAGTCGGTGATCAGCTTTTCCAACGACATCGAAAAAATGATCCAGGCGGCCTGGGGCCGTGGAGTCGCAGATGAAGCGTGACCTTCTTTCCAAGAGCCTTGCACAGATGGGGTCGAAACCTTCGGGCCTGTCCGACCCCGCCCCCAATCTAAACGAAGGCGGGCCGCGTTCGCTCAAAAGCATGTCGGATGTGCTGTCGCAGGTTTCGGCGCAATCGGCGCAAGAGATCGACGTCTCCGAAATTGCCGATTCCGAAATCGCAGACCGCTTTGATGTGTCCGAAGGGCTTGCCGATCTGATCGAGTCGATCAGGGCATCGGGGCAGCAGCTCCCTGCCCTTCTGCGCTATCGCCGTGGCAGCGGCCCGCGCTACGAGGTGGTTTATGGCCGCCGCCGGATCGCTGCCTGCCGCGCGCTTGGCATCAAGGTCAAAGCCTATATCAAAGAAATGGACCAGCGCGAGGCGCTGGTGTCGCAGGCGCTGGAAAACTCGGCGCGGCTTGAGCGCAGCTTTATCGAACAGGCGATCTTTGCAACCAAGCTGGAAGATCAGGGTTTCACCCGCGCCGAGATCGGTGAGGTTCTGGCGGTGGACAAAGGCACCCTCAGCAAGCTGATCGGTGTCGCCCGCGATATACCCGATGCGGTGATCTACAAGATCGGTGCCGCGCATGATGCAGGCCGGCGCCCGTGGCTGGAGTTGCGGCGTCTGGTCAAGACCGAAGGCGCGCCCGAAGACGGGGCCATCCTGTCTCTGGTGCCTGAGAGTGGCACGGCGGCGGAACGGCTGGGCGTGTTGATTGCGGCGCTTGCGGCGGGTCCGGTTGCGCTGCCGCTGGCCACCACCGCCAAGCCCCCTGCCCCGCTGCACCGGCTTGGCAAAACCCCTGTCGGCTACAAATCCAAAGGCCAGCGCCTGCTGATTGAAGTCTCTGACAAGGCAGCGCGCGGTTTCATAAGTTTTGTCGAAGAACGGCTTGATAGGCTTTACGACGAATGGAAAGCCAAACCCTAAGGACGCTATCTAAGACATTGATATTACACAGGTTGTCCGTGGCCAACCTGTCAAGACCGGCAAGAAACATCAAACAAGGAGGCAGACAGTAGCGCAAAAAGAAACCCCCCGAAGGCGGTGAAGCACTCCGAAGGGTCCCGATTTACTCGCAATTTATTGGTAGCCCCAAAATCGAATCACTGCAACACCGATTTCGGTGACAGGTATCAATTTGCCGTCTGAAAACAGATGGACCATGACCAAACCACGGCCCTTGCGGTCAGGGCGCAGGAAAGCTGTGCCTATACGACGAGCAGCGCCTTTGCAGGTGTCGGCACGATCGACCAGCAACCGCATTTCCGCCCGGTTACCCGCCGCGCGCTGATGGCCGCGGTCAACACAGCAGGCAAAGCGCTGGGGCTACGGCCCGCTACTGTCGTTGTGCTGGATGCGCTGCTGAGTTGCCTGCCCTGCAACGATGCAAAAACCGGCGCAGAGGCTCCGATCACGCCGCTGATACTGCTGACGGTTTTTGCCTGCAACGACACCCTGTGCTTTCGCGCCAAGGGCATCACCGGCCGCCAGCTTCGCCGCCATCTGGAACGGCTGGAGGAGTTGAAGCTGATCCAGCGCCGCGACAGCGCCAATGGTAAGCGCTTCCCACTGATGCGCCAAGGCAAGGTGATCGGCGCCTTCGGGCTTGACCTGTCGCCCCTGCTGGCACGATCTGCCGAGATCCTGACACTGGCCCAGAAAACCCGCGATGAGGCCGACGAGTTACGCGGAATGAAGGCCTGTATCCAGAAGCTACGGAATGCCTGCCTTGGCCTGAACTTGGCCGAGGATACGTTGTGCTTCGTCGAGTCTACCCGCGCCCTTCTCCGCCGTGCAGGCGTGACACTGTTACAAGCACAATCCATGATCACGCGGCTGACAGAGATTGCTTGCGCCTCTGCGCCGTTATCCGTGGACAATTCGGCAGTCGAAAACGAGTTGGAGATGGAAACCAAAGCGAAAGAAACTACCGCCGCAGACGGACAAAACGTCCGGCACAAAGAGACTCCCAAATCATATACAAAAAAAACCTTTGGGCTTTGGATTGCCGAAGTATGGGAAAGGCTCACGACGATCCCCGCATTTTATCCGGAAACCGGCTTTGTTGCGCAAATGGGATGGAGGATTCACTCTGTGAATCCAGCGTGGTAGCTGGGATGCATGAGCAAACCGAAGCCCTCCGTCTACCG
>MHZT01000010.1 GCA_001828855.1 Rhodobacterales bacterium RIFCSPHIGHO2_02_FULL_62_130
CTGCTCAGCAAGCTTTACGAGCGCACCAGCGTCGTCATCACCACTAACCTCAGCTTCAGCGAGTGGGCCACCGTTTTTGGTGATGCCAAGATGACCACGGCCTTGCTCGACCGTCTCACCCACCGCTGTCACATCCTGGAAACCGGCAACGACAGCTTCCGCTTCAAGGCAAGCTCAGCCGCTGCATCCGCAGCAAAGAGAAAGAAGGAGACAACACACATCTTGCCCCCCGCCTGACCCGAAATCCACACTCAAAGCCGGGTCAGTTCTGGGTGAAAATCAACAGGCAAGCCCTTCGCGATTGAAGTCGTCGAGCACGTTCAGCAGCCGAAATGCCCGCCCGTCGCCGAGGCGATCTGCCATGAAGTCCATCGACCAGGTCAGGTTGGGTGCCTCCGGCACGGCCAGCGCGTCGGGCTTGTCCCGCTTCAGCCGCTTGCGCGGTTTGATCCGCAGGTTCAGCTCCAGCTCGCAATAGATGCGATAGACGCGCTTGTGGTTCCAGCTATGACCCTTCACGTTACGCAAATGCAGGAAACACAGGCCGAACCCCCACGTCTTGCGGGCATCGGTCAGCCCGACCAGCAGATCGGCGATCTCCTCGTTCTCGGCCTTCAGCTTCGGGCCATAGCGATAACAGGTCTCGCTGACCCCGAAGGCCCGGCAGGCCAGCGCAATGCTGGACCCATGTCGCGCCACCGCATTCAGGGCCATCTCACGGCGTTGAGATGGCCGCGTCACTTTTTTCCGAGAGCCTCCTTCAGAAGATCGGCTTGCATGCTGAGGTCCGCATACATCCGCTTCAGCCGCCTGTTCTCATCTTCCATGGCCTTCATCTGGCTGATCAGGGATGCATCCATGCCGCCATACTTCGCCCGCCACTTGTAGAACGAGGCATTGCTCATGCCATGCTCACGGCACAAATCGGCCACCGGCACACCGCCTTCGGCCTGCCGCAGGATCGCGATGATCTGCGCCTCGGCGTATCTTATTGTTTTCATTCAGAATCTCCTCGTTCACCTTGCCGAGAAAATTCTACTTATGCAGCCCCTTACTTTCGGGGGGGATTACCCCCTGAACAAAGTCCGACCTTCACCTTGTCCGCTCAAGACAATAGATCCTCAATGGCTCGCAGTTTAGGGTATTTATTGACCCGCCGTGGAGAACGCAAAAGGCCCCGCTGTTTGGCGGGGCGCATGTCGTTGATAATGCTAGAGGATTTTGGTTGCGGGGGCAGGATTTGAACACTGTTTGGCCAAATGTCGGACGAAATGAAACAACTCGCGGCGATTGACAAAGTGCCGGTCAGCCGTGAATTGCTCCACCCCGCGCGGCGAGAACCGCTTCGTGCAGGGCTTCCGACAGGGTCGGATGTGGAAAGACCACCGCAGCCAGTTGCGCAGATGTGGCACCTAGAGTGACGGCAATTGTGAGGCCATGGATCAACTCGCTGGCCTCGGCCCCGATGATCTGCGCGCCGAGCAGACGGTCGGTTTCGGCATCAAAGACGCATTTCGCCAGCCCGTCCGGCTCTCCCAGGACCAGCGCCTTGCCATTGCCGCGCAGCGAGAAGCGCCCCACCAGCAGCGACCGGCCTTCGGCCTTGGCGGCCTCTTCGGTCAACCCGACCGATGCGATTTGCGGGCTGGCGTAGATGCAGGCGGGGATCGGACCGCGATGGTGGCCATGCGGGATACCCGCAATCGCCTCGACACAGGCGATGCCGTCATGTTCGGCCTTATGGGCGAGCATGGGTGGGCCGGCCAGATCGCCGATGGCGTAAAGGCCCGGCACCGAGGTGCGGCCCGCAGCATCGGCCTTGACCACGCCACGGTCCAGCGCGACGCCCAGCGCCTCCAGTCCCAGCCCATCGACATTTGCCACCACACCGGCCGCCGAAAGCAGACGGTCGGCGGCAATTTCGCTGCCATCCGACAACTGCGCCGTCAGGCTGTTGTCCTGCCGGTCCAAGCCCACAACAGACACCCCAGTGCGCAGCGCAATGCCGCGCTTTTGCAGCGCCTTGGCCATCAGGCCGGCAATCTCGGCGTCTTCGGTCGGCAGGATGCGGGGGGCAAGTTCCACCACCGTCACCTGTGCGCCCAGCGCGGCATAGATCGAGGCGAACTCGATGCCGATGGCACCAGAGCCGACCACAATCAGCCGCTCCGGCACCGCCTTGGGCCGCAGCGCCTCACGGTAGGTCCAGACCAGATGGCCATCCGCCTCAAGCCCCGGCAAGGCCCGCGGGCGCGCGCCGGTGGCAAGGATGACATGATCGGCCGCGTAAAGCCCAGGCCCCTTGGCTCCGCGCGGCGCGGGGGCGGCCGTTTCGCTAACCTGCACCTGCCCCGGCTGCACCAGCCGGGCCGCGCCCCAGATCACCTCGACCCCGTTCTTCTTCAGCAAAAAGGCAATCCCGGCGGTCAACTGACCGCTGACTTCGACCGCGCGGCCCACCAGCCGTTCAGGCTCGATCCGCGGCTCCAGCGGTGCAAGGCCAAAGCGGTCAGCGTGGCGCGCGGCTTCAAGCACATCGGTGCCTTTCAACATGGCCTTGGTCGGAATGCAGCCCCAGTTCAGGCAAATGCCGCCCAGGTGATCCCGCTCGATCAGACCCACTTTCTTGCCCAATTGCGCCGCGCGGATTGCCGCCACATAGCCGCCAGGGCCCGCCCCGATGATCAGGATGTCATAGTCGCTCATGTCAAAATCCTTCCATGCCGCGCCAAGGGCGCGGTCTATGTTGCGATGCGGGGAAAGGCCGGTCAGATCGTCGGGATGATCCAATCGGGCGTGATGCCCGATGCCTTGATGAAGGGGGTCACGTCGCGGCCTTTGAACAGGCCATGGTCGGTGACCAGAATGGTGCCATGGCCTGCCGCCTGCCCACCCAGAATGTCGGTGTGCAACGTGTCGCCCACCATGGCCAGCCGCCCTGCCCCGATGCGTTCGGCGGCAAGGGAGAAGGCTTCGGGAAAGGGTTTGCCGAAATAGGCGACGGGCTGGCCAGTGCGGTCTTGCAGGTCATGCGCCCAGAAGCCGGGTTCCACCGTCAACCCGCCTTCGCGCGGGGCCACCAAGTCGGGGTTGCCCACCAGCACAGGCCGGGGCTTGCGGATCAGGGAGTGGATCAGACGCTCCTGATCGGCCTCGCTCCACCGTGCGGCGGAGAGGAAGAGGAAGCCCTCGGCGCTGTCCCAATCGGGAAATTCATCCAGATGCTGGATCGGCTCCTTGGTATCAGCGAAACGATCCTCCACCGCCGCAATCGCGCCCCAGCTGACACCCGGATAGTTCGCCGCAAGGTGGCGGAACAGCACATCGCGGCTAGAGATGATTTCCTCGGCCCGCACATCCAGCCCAAGACGGGCGTATTTGTGAAACGCGTCCGCGCTGGTGTAGCTGGCCGCATTGGTCAGGATACAAAAGGGTTTGCCGCGCTGGCGCAGGGCCAGAAGGCATTCCGCCGCACCTGCGATGGCACTGTCCCCGACATTCAGGACGCCAAAGGAATCAAAGAGATAACCGTCAAAGGCGTCAACCGTGGCCAAAAGCCCCTCGGCCTGTTGCGCCACCACGGGCGCGCTGGCCTGCGGCAGGCGCGGACGAATGTCCTCGTAGCGCGAAAAGGCGACGTCGAAAGGAATCAGCTTTTGCAGATCGGCGGCTTTGGTCATCTGGTTCATGTCTTTCCCCTGCGGGTCTTAGGCAATCTCGGCCATCACCTGCCGCAAACGCTGGAAATGCTCGCGCAGCGCGGGGTAGATGTCTTTGTAAAGCCCATAAAGCTTGTCATATTTTGCACTTTGGGCAGGCTGCGGCTCATAGGTCTTGCCGACGCCCGTCATCGCCGCAGCGGCCGCTTCGACGCTGTCGAAATGGCCCGCGCCATAGGCCGCAAGAATGCCGGCGCCAAGGCAGGTTGCCTCGGGTTCGCGCGCCACGGCCACGGGTTTGCCCAGCACATCGGCCACGATCTGGCACCACAGCGGGCTGCGCGCCCCGCCGCCCATGGCAAGGAACCGGCGGATCGGCATGTCGCTGGCGGCTTCGGCCCCGGTGGTCGACAGCCGCTGTTCCATCGCCAACCCTTCCAGAATGGCGCGGTAGACATGGGCCTTGCCATGCCGCCCGGTCAGGCCAAACAACACCCCGCGCGCCGTGCTGTCCCAATAGGGGGTCAGCACGCCGGTCAGATAGGGGAGCGACAAAAGCCCGTCCGACCCCGAAGGCAGCGCTGCCGCCGCACTTTCAAGGATCTGTTCCGGCGCAAGGTCAAGGCCAAAGGGCCGCTCGCCAATGCCCGAGAACTGCTGTACGAACCAGTTCAGGTTATAGGTGCCGCCGCCAAAGAAGGTCTCGAAGATATAGGTGCCGGGCACACCGCCCGTCATGGTGCGAAACGACCGGTCGGTGCCATAAGTGGCGCTGAAATTGCCCGACACGATGCCGGTGCCAAGGTTAAGATAGGCCTCACCCGGTTTGGTGATGCCCACGCCAAGGCCCGCCGATTGGCCATCGCCCAGACCCGCAACCACCTTCAGGCCGCGGTTCAGGCCCAAAAGTTCCGCCACATCATCGCGCAGGATGCCCAGCACCTCGCCCGGCGCGCAAAGCTCTGGGAACTGATCCGGACGCAGGCCGACACGGTCCACCAGATCGCGCGACAGGGTGAAATCGCGCAGGTCCACCACGCCCAACGGGTCAACACTGCCGTATGAGGTGCGCCATTCCCCGGTCAGGCGGTTGACCAGATAGGAATGCACATCGGCCACCCGGTCGGTTGCCTCGATGCAGCGGGGTTCATGCTCGGTGAGCCACGCCAGCTTATACCAGCTTGTCGCGGTGTTCGGCGGCTTGCCGGTGATCTGGTGGATGTCCTCGCTGCCAAGCCGGTTGACCTGATCGGTCGCCCGGGTGTCCAGCCACAGCATGGCCGGGCGCAGGGCGTGGCCGTCGCGGTCCAGACAGACGAAGGTTTCGCGCTGATGGGTGATGGAAAGCGCGGCAAGCCGCGACGGGTCGATCTGGCGGCAGGCAAAGCCGATTGCAGCAACGGTGGCGTTCCACCAATCCACCGGGTCTTGCTCTCCCCAGCCGGGGTGCGGCGAGGAATGGCTATAGGCAGACCGCCCTACAGCAACGCTGGTACCATCCAGCGACCAGACCACAGCCTTGGCTGCGGTGGTTGAGCAATCAAGGCCAAGGACAAGATCACGCTGCACGATCCACCCCCGTTGCTGCAGCCAGCACCTGATCCACCCGCGCCATGATACGCGCCACGCCTTCGGCGTCGAGCCAGCCCGCCAGATACAAAAGGTCGGCGATCGTAAAGCGTTCGCGCATGAACTGGCAATTTCCGATCACCCACCGCGTCAGGTCTTCGGACGGGGCCGGAACCAGCGCGTCAAACCGCATCGCGGAACCGGCGCGCGAGAGGTATTCGACAATCTTTGCCGTATCGAACACCAGTGCGTCATGCGCCTGACGATGCTGCGGCCAGTTGGGGAAAAATGCCTCAACGGCGGGCCAGTTCGCCTGAAGCGTGGTTAGCTTGGCGCGGTAGCGGGCCTCGCATTCGGCCCCGATCGCGCCCGAAGGGTCAAGCGCCTCAAAAGCGTCGCGCGCCGCTCTGGCCTGCGCGTCAAGATCAAAGGCGATATCCTGCGCGGTAACAGGGGTTTCCTGCATGCGGGCGCAGAACACATCCCAGGCGGCAGCGGCGATGACAGATCCCACCCCCACCTGCGCGCCATGTTGGCTCATCGGGGTGTGGGTCTGGCTTGCCACCATATCGAGCATATGGCTGAAAAGATGCTCCATCCCCGAAAGCGTGGCCGTGGTGCCGCCGGTACCGGTTACGATCCCGCGAAAGGCCAAGGCGCGGGTCAGCTTTTCGCTGTCGCCCAGATCGCCATTGGCAAGACCCCGTGACCAATCTTCAATCCCATGCCCACAGATCGCCAGCAGTTCCAGCAAGACGGGCGTGAAGGATGTATCGACGCCCAGTTGCGCCGCAAGATACCAATCGCCCGGCGCGCAGAACATCGACATCATCTCGCCCATGCCCGCCGCCGTCATCCGGGGCGGCGCTTCGGCAATGGTGCGCACATCGGCCAGCACGGCATCGGGCCAGCGTGACAGGCTGGTCTTCTTGACACCGTTTTGCAGCACGACCGAAAAGTTGTCGGTGAACCCGTCAACCGAGGCAGCCGTCTGGATCACCACATGCACCGGCACGCCCGACCGCACCGAGGCGACCTTGGCCACATCGGTGATGGTACCACCGCCGACCGACACAATGGCATCTGCCCCAAGCACGCCCTTTGCGGCGGCTTGCAAGATCGGCTCATCGGCGTGCAGCACATCCTGGCCGTCATCCAGTTCGACCAAGCGCACGCGATGGGTCCGTTCCAGTGCGGCGATGACATCGGCCTTCAGGTCACGCCCGGCCCGCAAGATGCGCACCGGATCGACCACCACGCAGACAACCGCCCCCGAGGCTGGCTTGCCTGCGGCGACCAGCTGGCGCGCCAGAGCTTCCGGCAAGAGCTCCAGCACATTGTCGGCCACGATCACCTCTTTCATACCCAGCCGGGCGAATTGACCGCGCGGATCGTTGCGCTGCATGGCGGCGTCGATCCGGTTCAGGTTCGACAGATCAGCAATTGTCAGGCCAAGCGACATCGTGGCGTTCCTTCTGACGCGGGTGACAGACAGTCGTGAAAGGGATCAGCGCGTTGCCGCGCGGCGATCCAGCATCACGGCGATGATGATGGCGACCCCGATCACCACCGGTTGCAGGTTGGGCGAAACGTTGATCAGCGCCATACCGTTGCGCAGCACCCCAATGATCATCAGGCCGATGAATGTGCCCATCATCCCGCCCGAACCGCCAGAAAGGCTGGCGCCGCCAATGACAACCACCGCGATGACGCTGAGAAGGTCATTGACCCCCGCCGTCGGGTGAGCGGCATCCAGACGCGAACCGACAATCAGACCGGCCAGCGCGGCGAGAAAACCTGCGGTGACATAGACCATCACCTTGGCGCGACGCGTGTTGATGCCCGACAGCCGCGCCACTTCCTCGTTCCCGCCAATCGCATAAAGCGCGCGGCCCGAGGGGCGGAAGTAAAGCCAGTAGGCGACGATCAGATAGACCACGACCAGGATCACGAATTCCAGCGGCAGCCCGAAGAAACGGGCCGAGGTGATTTCAGAAAACCACTCGGGGAAGCCTGTGACAGGGCTGCCATTGGTGATGAACAGCGCCAGACCCGAACAGGCCGACATGGTGGCAAGCGTCGCCACGAAGGGTTGGATGCGGCCGTAGGTCGACAGGATGCCATTTACCAGCCCGACAAAGGCGCCCAAGGCCAGCCCGGCCAGAGTGGAAATGACGAAGGGCACGCCGAAATCGCGGTAGAGCCAAGCGTTCAGCATCAAAGACACCGCCAGCACCGCGCCGACCGACAGGTCGATCCCGCCGATGATGATGACCAGCGCCGCCCCTGCCGCCATGATGCCGATTTCGGACATCTGCGAGAAGACGTTGAACAAGTTCCGCGTGGTCAGGAAATACGGGGAAAGCACCGAAAAGACGACGCTGACCAGGATCAACCCGATCAGCGGACCGGGAATATAGCGCTGAACCTTCTTCACAAAATCCATCCCTGCCTCCGTCTTGCCCTTGCCTGCGCTTGCTCCGGGGTTTGGCCCGGTCTGATCCAGAAGTGTCACGCTCCGTTCCCTCCCCGTTCGATGTTTCCATTTGCCTTCGCAGCGCCGTCAGCGCCGGGAACGGCCAGCGCCATCACCTGTTCGGGCGTGGCCGCGTCGCGCGGCAGATCGCCCTGCAGGCGGCCTTCCGACATGACGAGAACCCGATGGCACAGGCCCAGAACCTCTTCGAGTTCCGACGAAATCACGATGACGCTGATCCCGCTTGCCGCCAGCCCGCGGATGATTTCGTAGATCGCCATCTTGGCGCCCACGTCGACCCCGCGCGTCGGTTCATCGACGATGAACACACGCGGGGTTTTCACCAGCCATTTGGCCAGCAGAACCTTTTGCTGATTGCCGCCCGACATGGAGTTGACCGGCAAACCCATCTGGCCGCGAATGTCGAAACGTTCTTTCTGGCGGCTGCCCAACGCGTCGATCCTCGACGGAAACACCATCCCGGCACGCGTCAGACTGCGCTCCCAAGGCTGGGCGATGTTGCGCGCCGCCGACTGATCCAGCGACAGGCCCAGACCCTTGCGGTCCTCGGACACCATGACGATGCCCGCCTCGATCGCATCGCGAGGCGACGATAGACGCAGCACACGACCATCCAGCCGGATTTCACCGGCCTCGATCGGATCCGCCCCCGACAACGCCCGGCCAACTTCCGACCTCCCCGCGCCGATCAGCCCGGCCAGCCCCAGAATTTCGCCCTGCCGCAAATCAAAGGAAATGTCGCGGAAGGCCCGGCCGCGCGACAGGCCGCGCACCTGCAACACCACGTTCTCACCCGAAGGTTCTGGCGCGCGGTGTTCAAAAGTGAACTCGCGGCCCACCATGCCGTTGATCATCTTTTCCTTCGTCACCGACGCGCCGTCCCAGTCGGCCACGCGATTGCCATCGCGGAAGCAGACAACGTGGTCGGCAATGGTCATGATTTCGTCCAACCGGTGCGACACGTAGATGATCGCGGTGCCGTTCTGTTTCAAAAGCCGGACCTGTTCAAAGATCAGCTCGGCATCCGCCTCGCCCAAAGAGGCGGTCGGTTCGTCAAAGATCACGTAGCGCGGCTTGCGCAAAAGCGCCTTGCAGATCTCGATCCCCTGCTGCACCGCCATCGACAACCCGCGCACAACGCGGTTCGGGTCGACGTTCACGCCCAGCGCCCGCAAGATCTCGCGCGACTGGCGCACCATTTCGGCGCGATCGACACGGCCTGCCCGGGTGGGCTGGCGGCCCAGAAAGATGTTTTCCGCCACGGTCAGTTCGGGCAGTAGCCGGATTTCCTGATGGATGAGTGCCACGCCGTTGTGGATCGCATCGGCGGGCGATAGCGGCACGTACGGGGCGCCATCGAGCCACATCTGGCCTTCCGAGGGTTTCACCACCCCGGCAATGATGTTGTTGAAAGTGGACTTCCCAGCCCCATTTTCACCGATCAGGGCAACGACCTGTCCCGGCAAGACCGAAAAATCGACCGATTTCAGCACCTGAATCTGGCCATAGCTCTTGCAAAGCCCACGGCAATGCAGGCCGGTCGAGTGCGGTGCGCTATCCAACATTCTCTTTGCCCCCTGCATTGCGGTTTGCTTTGGTCGCGGGCCCGGCTGGTACCGGACCCGCAATAGATTGACTTACTTCATGGCTTCCGCGGCCGGGCCATAGAAATCGGCCGGCGAGACGGAGCCGACATTCTCGGCGGTGACCAGAACGGTGTCTTGATACTGCAGTTCCGGCACGGTTTCGCCGTTCAGCACCTTGATCGCGTTCTCGACGCCCATCTGGCCCATCTTGTAAGGGATCTGGGCCATGGTTGCCTGGGTCAGCCCGTCCTTGATGCCGTCGAACATGGTCGGGAAGCCGTCGATGCCGACCGAGATCAGATCGGTGCGGCCAGCCTCACGGGCAGCTTTGGCCGCGCCCAGCGACATGGCATCGCTTTCGGCAAAGACGGCGGCCAGATCGGGGTTGGCGGTCAGGATGTTCTGGGTGGCCTTGAAGGCTTCGGTCTCATCCCAGTTGGCGGTCTGTTCGGCGACAACCTTGATATCGGGATAGTTCGCCAGGGCTTCCTGACAGCCTTGGGTGCGCTGAATTTCGGCGGTGGAGCCGAGAACGCCGTGCAGAATGGCAATCTGGCCCTTTCCGCCCATCTGGTCGAACATCCAGGTGCACAGATCCCGCGCGGCCTTGACGCTGTCGGTGGCGATATAGGTGGCGAGTTCGCCTGCACCCGATTCCGGGCGCTGGTCCACGGCGATCACAGGAACACCGGCCTTGTTCGCAGCCTTCACGCCCGCCGCCGCAGCGGTGCTGTCTTGCGAGATGAAAACCAGCGCGCCGATGTTCTGCACCAGAAGGTTGTTCACCTGATTGACCTGCTCACGCCCGTCGTTGTTGGCGACAGCGACGGCCACTTCATAACCAGCGGCTTCGGCGGCGGCTTTCATCCCTTCCAGGGCAGCGACATAAAACAGCGATTTCTGGTCCGCGACGGCAATGCCGATCACAGGCTTTTCTTCCGCAATGGCCGAGACCGGAGCGAGGGTCATGGCGCACGCAGCGCCGAGCAGTCCACGCAATATCGCGCGCTTGGTAGCATTCATCATAACCGGGTTCCTCCTGTTGGGTTATGTTAGGTCTTATTCTCGACAGAAATCACGATGAATTTGTCGGGTTTTCAGGTTGTGCAGCCTTCGAGGATGTCCTTCACGACGCCCAGGAAACGGGCGGCGAGTGCGCCATCGACGGCGCGATGGTCGCAGGTCAGGGAAAAGGCGCTGATCGGCCGCCATTCCGGAGCACCGTCATTCCACACCTGAATGGTGCGGGTCGATCCGACCGCCAGAATGCCCACCTGCGGCGGGTTCAGAATGGCCGTGAACTGGCGGACATCGAACATACCAAGGTTGGACACCGTGAAGGTGCCCCCCACGACCTCGGAAACCGAGATGCTGCCGGTCCGCACCTTTTCCACCAGCGCCTTGCGGCGTTCGGCGATCCCGTCCAGCGACAGGCCATCGGCCCCGTGGATCACCGGAACCGTCAATCCGCGCGGCGACGCCACCGCCAGGCCCACATTCGCCACCGCATATTCATGCACGGCGTCATCGCGAAAATGGGCGTTCATCGCCGGAAACTGGATCAGAGCCTTGGCACAGGCGGACAAGATGATATCCGTGACCGTGACACCGGGGCGGCGCTGGCCCAGCGCATGCTGCATGTCGATATCGACAACGATGTTGAACTGCGGCGCCGACCATGCCGCAAGCATCGCGCGCGACATGACCTTTTCGGTCTTGGTCAGGGGGCGCACGGCCACCTGCGGATCAGGGTTCAGGGTGACGGTCATGGCTGCCCCTTACGCCGCAAGTTCAAGGGCGGATTTGCCGATGCATCCATAGGACTTCATCTTGTCGATGGTCGCGTCGATCATACGGGTGCGGCCTTCGGCCATAGCTTCCTCCAACTGGCGGTCGCCCTTGGCCCAGATTGATTCAAACCCAGAGCGGAAGGCATGGCGCAGATCGGTGTCGGCGTTGAACTTGTGAACACCGGCGGCGCGGGCTTCATCCACTTCGCGCTGGGTCAGACCCGAGGCGCCGTGCAGCACCAGCGGAATGCCGGTTGCCGCCTTGATGTCCTTGATGCGCTGGATGTTGATCGGCTCCAGCGGGATGCCCGGCACAACGCCATGCACGATGCCAACCGAGATCGCCAGATAATCGATACCGGTCTCGGCCACAAAGCGGCGGGCTTCTTCGACATCCGTATAATAGTCTTCCCAGTTGACCGACTGGCCCACATCCGGAATCTTGCCCAACTCGGCCTCGACCGGAATGCCGAAGGCGTGGGCGATTTCCACGATCTTGCGGGTGGTGGCGATGTTTTCCTCAAACGGCAGATGCGCCCCGTCGTACATCACCGACTTGAAGCCCAGCTTGATGGCTTCCAGCACCTCATCCCATGACCCGTGATCCAGGTGGATCACATATTCCGCATTCGACTTTTCCGCGATGCGCTTGGTCATCTCGAAGGCGCGGCGCACGCCCATATGCGGGATGATCGCGCGACCGACCTGCAGGAAGATCGGCGACGAGGACCGTTCGGCGGCCCATACCAGCGCTTCGGTCGTCTCTTCGTTGTGCATGTTGTAGGCCCCAACCGCATAGCCACCGCGGCGGGCGTTTTCGATCATGGACCGGGGGTTCGACTGTTGCATCTTGGGGTCTCCAGAGTGGGTCAACCGGCCTGCACGGCGGCTGTGGTTTGCGAAAGGGAAGGATTGGACGCATTGCGCGAGGGCACGGCAAAGCGGGTGATGTAGGACAGGTATCCGTCGATTTCGGTCTGCTTGCGCGCCTCCGACCAGCCAAGGCGACGCGCCAGAAGGTCGGCAGCGCTGTCCAGCACGTCCCGCCCGCATGAGCCATTCAGACCCACCATGATGCGTCGGATCAGAGCATCGGTCAGTGTGCGACAGAATTCGTGTTCAAAGGTAAAGACGAGTTCGGCACCGATCGCACCGCTATCCGGATCAAAGACCGCCAGCAGGCTTGCGTCTTCGCGGCCCAGTTCCAGAACGTCAGCCGCGCGCGACCCGTAGATCGACACCAGACGATCAATGATGGCGGAATCGACAGGAAAGCTCAGCTTCAGATCGCGGGCGAATTGCGCGGCATCGGCAATCCGTGCACCGGGGAACAGGACCGAGCGGGTGGTGCAGGCGGGCGCCTTTTTGCCCAACATACGGAACACCAGATCGACGGTTTCTTCGGCCAGACTGCGATAGGTGGTCAGCTTGCCGCCGATGATAGACAGCAGGCCCGGATGGTGAGGCGCGTGATCGTGGATCACATGGCTGCGCGGCACCTTCCATTCGCTTTGCGCGGGCACATAGGGCAAGGGCCGCACGCCGCTGTAGGTATAGACCACATCCGCAGGCGTCAGGTTCGCGCCGGGGATCAGCTGGTTCACCTCGCCCAGCAGATATTCCATCTCCGACGGGTCAGCCTTGGCGGTGTCGGGGTCTTCCTCGAATTTCTTGTCGGTGGTGCCGATCATATAGCGATCCCCCCACGGGATCACCAAAACCAGACGGCCATCAGCACGGGATTCGTAATAGACCACATCCTTGGGCGCACCGGGAAAGGGGTTGACGATCAGGTGGCTGCCCTTGGCCCCGCCAATATGGCGGCGTTCATTGGCATGTCCGTCGCCCAGCACCACATCGACCCATGGGCCAGCAGCATTGATGACGATAGAGCCTTTCAGGGTATGGCGGCTGCCATCCAGCATGTCGGTAAAGTGAACGCCCGCGATGCGGCCGCCCTCACGCAGGAACCCCTCCACCTTTGACCAGGTGTAGATATGCGCCCCATCCGCATGGGCCGCGAGGGTGATCTCGGTGCAAAGCCGTTCGGACCAGACAACCTGCCCGTCCATGAAGATCGCCGATCCACGCAGCCCATCTTTGGACATGCCCGGAAACCGTTCCAGCGTCTTGCTGCGCGACAGGATCTTGTGCGTCACCGTGCTTTTGTCGAACGACAGGATGTCATAGGCCAGCATCGCAATTCGGATCATCCAAGCGGGGCGCGCGTTATGCTTGTAAAGCGGCATCATCAGCGGGACGGGTTTGACGATATGGGGCGCAAGGCGGAAAAGGAGCTCGCGTTCCCGCAAAGACTCGCGCACCAACGCGATGTCGCCCTGCTCCAGATAACGCAGTCCGCCGTGGATCAAACGGCCAGACCAACTTGAGGTGCCGCTGCCGATGTCTTCCTTCTCGACCAGCGCCACCCGCAGCCCACGTGCTGCCGCATCCCGCGCAATACCGGCCCCGTTGCAGCCCGCACCGATGACGATCAAATCGTAGACCGAGTCCACCGGCGTGGCGGCGGCTTTGGCATCAAGAGCGTGAACGTTTGGAACCTGTTGCATGATAGCCTTCGTCTTGTCGCGAAAGTGTTGGAATTCTGGTCCCGGGGTCAGCGAGGGAGCGCGCCAGCCCCGGGAAAGCCCCTTACGAAAAGGGGGTAATCAGGCGTCGGTTTCGATGTAGGCGATGATATCGCGGCACTTGGCCTCGGTGCCTTCGGGCACCAGAATTTCGACCAGAATGCCTGAGGCGGGGGATTCAAGTTCCTGCGTCGCCTTTTCGGCTTCGATCTCGGCCAAAGGCTCATCTTCCTCAATCCGCTCACCGACTTTTTTCAGCCAGCTGGTGATGGTGCCTTCGCTCATACCCATGCCCCACTGGGGCAACAGAACTTCAACTTTCATGGGAATTCTCCTGTCTGCGGTTCAGTGGCCGCGAACCTTGCGGATCGCGTCGATGATCTTTTCCTTGGTGGGATACATGTGCCGCTCCAGCGCCGGGCTGAACGGGATCTGCATGTTCAGCGCCGTTACGCGGATGATCGGCGCCTTGAGGTAGGGCTGGGCTTTTTCCGCCACGATGGCCGATATTTCGGCAGCCGCGCCGCAGGTGCGGTGGGCAGGTTCTGCGATGACCAGACGACCGGTTTTCTTGACGGACTCAATGATCGAGGCGCTGTCCAAAGGCACCAGCGTGCGCGGGTCGATCACCTCGCAGGAGACACCCTCCTCGGCCATTGCGTCTGCCGCCTGCAGTGCCAGCGGCAGGGAGCCGGAGATGCCCACCACCGTCACATCGCTGCCTTCACGGCGGATGCGCGCCTTGCCGAAGGGCACCCAGTATTCTTCGTCCGGCACTTCTTCCTTCTGGCCCCACAAGGGAACCGCCTCGAAGATCAGAACTGGATCGTCGCTGTCCACCGCCGAGCGCATCAGCCCCTTGGCATCCGAGGCCGAGGCCGGGGCCAGAATTTTAAGGCCCGGAATAGTCATGAACATCGAATAGGGGCGGTCCGAATGGTGCGCGCCGGTGTTCAGCCCGTAGAACATGGCCGAGCGGAACACGACCGGGATCGAGCTTTGGCCGCCGAACATGTAGCGGTTCTTGGCCGCCTGGTTCACGAACTGGTCCATCGCCATGTAAAGGAAGCTGGAATAGGACAGATCCACGATGGGGCGCAGGCCGGTCATGGCCGCACCAATGGCAGCCCCCACCATCGCCTCTTCGGAAATCGGCGTGTTGCGGATGCGCATTTTGCCAAACTGCTCGACAAAATCACCCGACTCTGCACGCTGCTTGCTTTCGCCGGTGGTGCCGTAGACGTTCGCCTCGACATCCTCGCCGATAATGATCACGCGCTTGTCGGCCTGCATGGCCTCACGCTGGGCGGCACCGATGGCACCGATATAGGTCATGACGCTCAAAGCACGTCCTCCAGTTCGTATTTGTCGCTGTAGAGATCCTGGAAGGCGACGCTGGCATCAGGATCAGGGCTTTCGATGGCAAAGGTCGCGCAGTCTTCAACCTCTTGCGCGATGGCCGCTTCCAGCGCGTCCATCTCGTCGGGCGTCGCGCGCTTCATATCGACCAGATATTCGCGGAACATCTTGATAGGATCACGTGACAGCCACAGCTCCCGCTCGGCCTGATCGCGGTAATCGATGTTGATCCGCAAGCCTTCGGAATGTTCGCGGAAGCGGTAGGTCATCACCTCGATCAGCGTCGGGCCTTCACCGCGACGGCCACGGGCCACGGCCTCGGACACTGCCTCATAGACGTCCAACACCTCTTGACCGTTCTCGACGCGCACGCCCGGCATGCCGAAACCGGCGGCCCGGTCCACGATGCGCCCGCCGGTCACGGTATGGGCAGGGGTGGACAGCGCGTAATGGTTGTTTTCGCACAGGAAGATGACCGGCAGCTTCCACGCCGAGGCAAGGTTCATCGATTCATACAGCACGCCCTGATTGGCCGCGCCGTCGCCGAAAAAGCACATCGCCACGCGGTCTTCGCCCAGCACCTGCGCCGAAAGGCCCGCACCTGCCGCAATCGGAATGGACGACCCGGTGATGCCAGACTCCCCAAGGCTGCCCACGGCGTAATCGGCTAAATGCAACGAGCCGCCCTTGCCTTTGCACACGCCCGTCGCCTTGCCGACAAGCTCAGCCATCAGCGGCCCGAGGGGCGAGCCCATGCCAATCGGGTGGCCGTGGCTGCGATGGTTTCCGGTCATGTGATCACCGGGGCGCAGCGCCATGCAGGCACCCACAACCTGGGCTTCCTGCCCGATGCTCGTATGCACCGTTCCAGGGATGTAGCCGCGCTTCACCATCTTGGAGGCGCGTTCGTCGAAAAGGCGGATGCGCAACATGCGACGCTGCATTTCAAGCAGGGTTTCCGTCGGGAGATTGGGGCGCGATGTCATGGCAACTCCGGTTTGATACTTTTGTGCATTGCTTGAACATTTGTAGCGATTGTTTTTTGAATCTGGCAAGCCCCAATTTTTGCGAACGACAAAATTCTTGCCGGCCAAGGGCGAGCCTTGGAATTTTCTGCGTAGTTTCTTTCTGTTAGAATGATGGCTGCACTGGATTTTGGCGGGCCGCCGGTCTATGAATAAACTGTTCAAAGCGGGAACAGTTTGCGTCACCCTGCTGAGAATCAGCTCTGGAACACCCACCACTGGTCGCAACCCCTAGGTCCTTCGATGAATGATTTTGAGAAGAAGTCGAGTGAGATGGCCCGCGCGGCATGGCTCTATTACGCCGAGGAACTGACCCAAAGTCAGATCGCCGAAAAGCTGAACGTCAGCCGCTCGACCGTGATCCGCATGATCCAGCGGGCGCGCGAGATCGGCTTGGTCAAGATCTCCATCGGCGTGCCGTCCGACACCTTCGAGTTGGAGCGCGATCTGGAAAACCTGTTCGGGCTGCGCAAAGTTCGGCTGGTGCCCGAGGCCGTGAACGACCAGATGCAGCGGCGCTGGCTGGGGCAGGCCGCTGCCGAAATGCTGATCGAATTGGCACGCGACAACACCACCATCGCCCTGAGCTGGGGTTCAACCATGCAGGCGATGGCGGATTCGCTGCAGGGCAACATGCAGCATCAGGGCATGATGACCGTGGCGCTGAACGGCGGTCTGCACAACGCCAGCCGTGGCACCAACCCGCATGAGGTGGCCGAACAGGTTGGCCAGTTCTTCGGCGCGATTTCACATTCGCTCTACGCGCCGGTCTATGTGCGCAATGAGGCGACGGCGGCCGGGCTTTACCGTGACCCCGGTGTGCAAGAGGCGCTGAACCTGGCGCGCAACGCGGCTTTGGTGGTTTTTTCCTTCGGGGGAATCCAGGAAGGCGCCACCATGCTGCGGCTCGGCTATGTCACGCCCGAAGAGCGTGACTTCCTGCTGCGCAACGGGGCCGTGGGCGAAATCGCGGGCCGCTGGATTGACCGCGACGGCCAAACGGTGCGTACGCCGGCCTCGATTCATCCGATCGGCATCACCGTCGAAGAGTTGAAGCGCGTGCCAGACCGCATGGCCGTTGCAGGTGGCCCAGAAAAACTGAACGCGATAAGGGCTGGCTTGAAGGGCGGCTTGGTGACGCATTTCGTCACCGACGAACGCACCGCATCGCAACTTTTGGGGCGCTGAGACGACCCGCCCCAGACTCTCGCAAGGAAGGGGGTTGACACACTTGTTCATATCTTGAACATTTGCGCCAACACGAGGGGGCCACACATGATCTTGGGAATCGATCTTGGCACATCCATGGTCAAAGCGACCGCTTTCGATCTGGATGGGCGTTGTCTTGGCTCAGCGGCGCGCAAGACCGTTCTAAAGTATCTTGGCGCGGGCCGGGTTGAACAGGATTACGAATTCCTGGTGCAACAGGTGGGCGAGGTTGTCCGCCAGGTGGTGGCCGAAACCGGCCGCACGCCACAGGCGATCGGCATCACCGGGCAAAGCGACGGGCTGTGGCTGGTGGATGAAAACGGCCATGCCACGCAGGACGCGGTGTCGTGGCTGGACGATCGCGGCAATCCCTTCCTTCAGGGCTGGATCGACAGCGGCGCGTTTGAGGCGGTGTTCCGTCGCAACGGCAACGCGATCTTCCCGGGCAGCCATGCCCCGCTGATCGCGGCCATGGGCGCACAAAATCCGGCAGCGCTCGACCGTGCGCATACGGTGACCTATCTCAAGGACGCAATTCTGCAACGGCTGACGGGCGTGCGCGTGACCGATGCCTCGGACACCTCCCTGCCCTTCCTCGACACCCGCACCCGCCAGTATGATCCGGAAATCTTCCGAATTCTGGGCTTGGAGAAATACCGCCGCCTCTTGTCGCCGGTCATGCCCAGCCCCGGCCAAGCCTTTCCGATGACTGCCGCGGGCAGCGCACTGACGGGCCTGCCCGAGGGCATTCCCGTTCACGCAGGCCCCTTTGACCTGCCCGCCTGCGCCATTGGCGGCGGGGTGCGGAATGTGGGCGATGGGCTGATCATCGTTGGCACCACCCTGGCCTGCGAAGTGCTGGTCGATCAGGTGCGCACCGATGGTGACCCGGTAGGCATGACTCTGTGCATGCCCGAAGAGGGCCGCTGGATCAGGGCGATGCCCGCAACCGTTGGCACGGCCTCGCTCGATTGGGTGCTGGGCATGATCGGCGCCGATGCCAAGGATGTGGACGGGCTTCTGGCCCAAAGCCGCCCCGGCGCGAACGGCGTGGCTGCGCTGCCGTATTTCTCGGCCACTGGTGAACGCGCGCCTTTTGTCGATGTGAACGCGCGCGGCATGCTGACCGGACTGAACACCTCAACCACCCGCGCCGATCTTGTCCGCGCAGTCTGCGAATCCGTGGCCTATGCCGCCCGCCATTGCATCGAGGCGGCCGGGCTGACCGGCAATCTTTACGTCTGCGGCGGGGGGTCGAACTCCTCCACCTGGAGCCAGATGATCGCCGATGCGCTGCAAATCCCGCTGCACATCTCGCCCCGCCCCGAGGTGGGCGCACGCGGGGCTGCAATGACGGCGATGCGGGTGGTAGGCATTGAGTTTGACGCCGATGCCTGGACCCGGCCCGAAGGGGTGATTTCGCCTGATAAGGCCATGGCCGCGCATTACGACCGTGGCTTTGGCCTCTATAAAGAGATGGTCGCCGCCGCGCGGCCGCTTTGGCACAGCCCTTTCCGGCTGTAACCCCTTCCAGCGGAGCCCGCCCATGCGCGATCTGACCATCCCCGCCGAACGTCACCCCGAAAAGGCGCATCGCCCGACGACCGAGCGGCTGAAAAAGCCCGGCTGGATCCGGGTGAAGGCCCCGAACTCCAAAGGGTTCAAGGCCACACTGGAAACCGTGCGGGAACACAAGCTGGTCACGGTCTGCGAAGAGGCGGCATGTCCCAATGCCGGTGAATGCTGGGGCCAAGGTCACGCCACCATGATGATCATGGGCGAGATTTGCACCCGTGGCTGCACCTTCTGCAACGTGGCCACCGGCAAGCCCAATGCGCTGGATGTGTTTGAGCCTGGCCGGGTGGCAGATGCGGTGGCCAAACTGGGACTGAAGCATGTTGTGGTCACATCCGTGGACCGGGACGATCTGGCCGATGGGGGTGCGGAACACTTTGCCCAGACCATCCGCGCCATCCGCCACCGTTCGCCTTCGACAACGATCGAGGTTCTGACACCGGATTTCCTGAAATGCGATGCTACCGCACTGGAAACCGTGGTTGCGGCGCGGCCCGATGTGTTCAACCACAATCTTGAAACCGTGCCGGGCCTGTACCACGAGGTCCGCCCCGGCGCGCGCTATTTCCACTCCCTGCGGCTGTTGCAGCGGGTCAAGGAGCTGGATCCGACGATCTTTACCAAATCCGGCATCATGGTGGGCTTGGGCGAAGATCGCCCCGGTGTCTTGCAGGTGATGGATGACATGCGCGCGGCGGATGTCGATTTCCTGACCGTTGGGCAATATCTGCAACCGACCCCCAAGCACCACCACATCGCCCGCTTTGTCACGCCCGAGGAATTCGCCGCCTATGAGGCCGCCGCTTGGGGTAAAGGGTTCCTGATGGTGTCAGCGACGCCGCTGACGCGATCATCCTATCACGCGGGTGATGACTTTGCCCGCCTTCGGGAAAACCGGCAGGCCCGTTTGGGCTGATCTGACGAAAACGCCGGTCGAAGGGACCGGCGTTTTGCTTTTCACCGCCTCAGGCAGGAAGCTGTTGCGACAGTTCCCAGATCTGCACCGCAGCCTCGGCCGCCTCAGCGCCTTTTTCCACGAAATGCGCCGTGTAGAAGGTTTCGTGCTCGGCCTTCGGCTGGAAATGATGCGGCGTGAGCGACACCGAGAACACCGGCACCCCGGTTTTCAACTGCACATCCATCAGGCCCGTGACCACTGCCTGTGCCACGAAATCATGGCGATAGATGCCGCCATCGACGACCAGCGCGGCGGCGATGATGCCATCATACTTGCCCGTCACGGCCAGCCGCTGCGCCAGAAGGGGCATTTCGAAAGCCCCGGGCACGGCAAAAACGTCAACCTCGGCCTGAAGGCCCCTTTCGGCCAGACGTGCCCTGAAGCCCGCCTCGGCCTGATCGACGATACCCGCATGCCAACGGGCTTTGATAAAGGCAAATTTCGGGGATTTTGTCATGGCTTTGTGATCCTTTCCTGATGACAGAATCCCAAGGCGCAAAAGCGACGGCAAAGCTTGCGCTGTGCCGCCCCCCTCTCTCATCCGGACTTTAACCGTCGGCCCCGGAGTTTCACCGGATCTGCTGACCCTGTCTTGCGAAAGGCGCTCGCGGGCTGTCACCGCCGGTGGGGAGTTTCACCCCGCCCTGAGAAGTTCGTTTTCCTTGCGTGTGGCCCTGCCCTTGTTAACGGCCCTTGCCGCCGGACACAGCCTTGTCATGCCCCCGTCGCGTGGGCGGGGGGATCACCTCACTTGATGACCGCGCCGCGCACGCGGCTGGTGGTCAGGGCAACAACGGTGATGATGAAGAGGCCGTAGACCAAGCTTTGCGCCTCGGCTCCGAAACCCATGGCCTGAATGGCGATTGGCACGAAGGCGACGGTCAACGCGCCAAAGACCACGTTGATCGGGTTGGTCTGCCCGCCGGAAATCGAGGTGCCGCCGACCAGCGCCGCCGCGATGCCGGGCAGCAGAAGGTTACTCCCCAACCCGCTGGCCGAGGCTGACCCGGCCTGTGCCACGATGGCCAGCCCCGCCAGACCACCGCTGAGCCCCGAGATGGCAAAAGTGATGATCTTGATCCGGTTCGTTGGCACCGCCGAAAGGGTGGCCGCGCGTTCGTTTTTGCCAATGGCAGTCATCCCCAGCCCCAGACGGGTATAGCGCAACACGGCCCAGTAAATCAGCGCCACCAACACCCCGATCCAGAAGGTCAACGGCGAGAAGAGGACTGAATTGCTGTAAAACGCCCCGATCAGCTCTCGGTTTTCAGAGACATAGATGGTCTGGCTGTCGCTCGTCACGAGTGCCGCCGTCTGCAACAGGCCCAGCGTGCCCAAGGTCAGCGCGAAAGAAGGCACCTGCGTATAGGCGACTATGGCGCCGTTCAGGATACCGATGGCAACCGTGACGGCAAGCACCAGCAGGATGCCGGAAACCCCCATCGCTGGCAGCCACATCGCCACAAGGATCGCGGCCACCATGCTGACCGCGGCATTCGAAAGGTCGATCGAGCCGATGTTCAGCACCATCGCCTGCCCCAAAGCCACCAGCAGGATGGGCGCCGCAGACGCCGTGACAATCGAAATGCCCAGCGGTTTGAGGTAGTTCGCATTCAGGATGCCGACGATCAACAGCATCGAGACAAAGACCAGCACCGGGGCCAGCGCGTGCCAGGCGGCAACCATGCGATAGCGCGTGATCCCGGCGGTGGACACCGGCCCGCCAAAGCTGGCCGGGGAAGCAAGGGTTTGCGTCTTGGTCATCATACCATCTCCGCCACAATGTCCTGAATGGTCAGGCTTTGGTTTACATGCAGGTCATGCTGGGCCGAGCGCAGCCCGTCACGCATGACGATGATGTCGTCGGCCATCTCCAGCGCCTCTTCGATGGTGTCGGGGATCAGGATCACCGCCGCCCCCGCCTTGCAGGCCGCGCGGATCTGCGCGTTGACGGTGGCAGCCGCCCCCACGTCCAGCCCGCGCAGCGGGTGGTCAAGGATCAGCACCTTCAGATTGTCCGAGTTCAGCCATTTCGCCATGACAACCTTTTGCTGGTTGCCGCCCGAAAACTGGCCCAAAGGCAGATGGATATTGTCCGGCCGGACGTCCAGGCGATCGAACCAGCTGCGCGCGACACGGGCCATAGCGCTCGGCCAAAGGAAGGGGCCCGAAGCCCCCTCGCCCGGATGGGTCAGCGCGATATTCTGGGTCGAGGAAAACCCACCGACAATGCCTTCGACCTTCCGCTCGGCGGGCACATAGGCCAGCCCCGCCTTGGCTGCTTTCAGGATCGACCAACCCGAAACGGGCCGCCCCTCGATCTCGATACTGCCCGCGTCATAGGTTTCGGCCCCGAACAATGTGCGCGCGAGGGACTCGCGGCCCGATTTCGAAGACCCGACCAGCGCCAGAATCTGCCCAGGCTGCACTGCAAAGGAAATGGCCTCATACTCTCCGCGCCGCGTCAGGTTGGTAACCTTGACGGCAGGCCGGGGCGCCCCCGCCGGACGCGCCCGCAGATGCGGGACGGCTTCGGCCTCGGCATCAACCATGGCGGCAAAAAGCTCGGCCTTGGTGACGCCTTTGGTAGGCCGGTCGCTGGACAATTGGCCCGAGCGCATCACCACCACGCGGTCACAGATGCGCAGGATCTCATCCAGACGGTGCGACACGAAAATGACGCTGGCGAATTCCTTCAGCTTGCGGATTTCGCGTTCAAGGATCGCGGTTTCCTGCTGTTCCAGCACGGCGGTCGGTTCATCCAGAATGACCAACGGCGTGCCGCCCTTGCCCGGATCAATGCAGACCGCGCGGGCAATTTCCACCATTTGCCGGTCGATGAAGGACAGGTCCGCAACCTTGGCATTGGGGTCCAGCTTCACGCCGATCTTGTCCAGCACCTTCTGCGCCTCGCGGTTCAGCCGCGCCCATTCCTGAATACCCAAGCGCGAAAGGCCGGTTTCCGAAAGGCTGTGCTGCTCGATATTCTCGGCCACGGTCAGGTTGGTGAACAGGGATTGCTCCTGATGCACCACGCCAACCCCCGCCGCGCGGGCGTCGGCGGGGCCACGGAATTTCACCTCAACCCCGTTCATCTCGATCTTGCCGGTATCGGGCTTTTCGATCCCGGCGAGGATTTTCAGAAGCGTCGATTTGCCCGCGCCGTTTTCGCCGACAAGGCCCAAGACCTCACCCCGCTGGATTTCCAGCGACACATTGTTCAGGGCTTTCACGGGGCCGAAGGAACGGCTTACATTGGTCAGCCGCAGAACCGGGGGATAAGCGTTGCTCATTTTGCCACCTTCAGACGGCTGCGATGCGGCCAGGCGACGGTGACGACCGCGATGATCAGGATCAGACCGAAGACACCTTGCTGATAGTTGGGGCTGACGCCCGCCAGCACGAGGCCGTTGTTCAGGATGATCAGCAGGAACACCCCAAGGGCCGAGCGCATGATACCGCCCTCTCCGCCGCTCAACGCAGTGCCGCCGATCACGGCAGCCGGGATGACAGTGAAAAGCTGGGTCGAGCCGATATCGGACGAACCCGAGCCAAGCTGCATGGTCGCCAGAATACCCGCCAGCGCCGACAGGCCCCCGGCAATCGACAGCGCGAGGATCTTGTAGCGTGATACACGGATACCGCTGGAGCGGGCGATGATTTCGTTGTTGCCGATGGCCAGAAGGCCCCGGCCAAAGCGGGTGTAATTCATGATCAACACACCCAACAGCAACACCGCCGCCGCCAACCAGAAGGAATTCGGGATGCCAAGGCTTAGGCGCGTGGGCCAGCGGGCCAAGGTTTCATTGGTGAGGCTCGGCAAGAGACCATTGCCGTAAAGCATGATGCCGATGCCAAGACCCACATACCACGTGCCAAGCGTGGCCACGAAGGACGGCACCTTCAGCTTGTCATAGATCAGCCCGGCAAAGAGCCCCAGCAAGACGCCGGTGGCAAGCGCGATCACCCAGGCCCAGGCGCCATAATCCAGTTCCGTGCGGGTGTTCGGGGTGATCAGAATCCAAGCCATGCCCGCGGCCCCCATCACGCCCTGCACCGACAGGTCGATGGATCCCATGATGATCACCAGCGTGGCACCGACCACGATGATCAGCGGGACCGAGGATTGGAACAGCACGTTTTGCAGGTTCTCGACGCTGGCAAAACGCGGATTGAGAAAGGAAAAGACCACGATCAGGACAATGACCGAAACGATCAGCCCGACAGGCCCTTTGCTCTCATTCGATAAGAGGTGCTTCATTGTCTTTGCCTCGTCACATGGCGGGAAGGGGATGGTTCCGGCCGCATGGGCCGGAACCGTTTGATGTCAGGCGCTTACCACTCGGCAGCAGCCGCAGCACCGCCGCCGACCAGCGGCATCGGCTCGGTCGCCCAGGGGCCATTGGCGATCAGACGATCAACAAAGGCAGCAGGCGCGTCGGGCGCGTCGTATTGCAGATACTGCTCGTAGTTCGACGGCGTGACGCAGCTCAGCTGGAACAGGCTTTCGCGCTTGTCGTCCGAAAGTTCGCTCGGAACGATCTCGCCCGTCGCGGCCAGATAGGCGGTGTAAAGACCGACAGCCGAAGCCATGTAGCCGCGGTGGAAGGTTTCACCGACGATGGCGTTGTTGCCACGGCCCGATTGCAGGTCTTCCAGCGTTTTCGGATAGAGGCCGTCCGAGGCGAATTTCACCTTGTCCAGAAGGCCCGCGTTTTCAAACGACTGCATCGCGCCGATCTGCATGCCGTCATCGGCACTCCACACGCCATTGATCTGGTCGCCATACTTCACGATCAGGTCTTGCGCGTTGCGGGCACCCAGTTGCGGATCCCAGTTCGAGGGACGCTCGTCCAGAATGGTGATGTCGGGCCAGTTGGCTTCGATCTCGGCGCGGAAGCCCGCGACGCGGGTTTTCGAGGTGGTCGAGTCCGGCACGCCCGGCAGCAGCACGACATTGCCCTTACCACCGATGGCTTCAGCAATCGCCTTGGCACCGCAAGCGCCCGATGACAGGCCCGGGATCTTCTGGAAGGCAACAAAGTTGTCGCCCACATCCTGCGGCTTGTAATCGGCGGGCTTGTTCCACCAGATCGTCACATAGCCACCGGCTTGTTTCACCGCGTCAACGATGGTCGGCGCGTCCGACGAGGCCACGGTGTTGACGAACATGATCGGGGTCTTGCCCGACGCAAGGATCGACATGATCCCGGCAATCTCGGTCTGCGACGAGCCGTTCGAGTTCACGATCTCCAGCGGAATGCCCAGTTCCTCCGACAGGGCTTTGCCGCCTTCGATGTTCGAAATCATGTAAGGGTTCGTGGTGTTGATGACCGAAACCACCAGCACCATGTCTTCCTTGGCAACCGGTGCGGCAAAGGCGGCCCCGGCAACGACGCTGGCGGAAACACCGGCCAGCAAAAGGCTTTTCACGTTCATTCTGTCTATTCCTCCATTTGACAAAATTCTCTCGGTCGCCCGCTTTGGGGTCAGCCGCGATAGGCGTTGAAGAAGCTGCGCAGGTCACCGACGAAGAGGTCGGGAACTTCCAAAGGTGCGAAGTGGCCGCCTTCGTTGTGGACGCGGTACTGCTTCAGGTTGAAGTACTTCTCGGTCCAGGTCATCGGCGGCTTGTAGATCTCGCCGGGGAAGATCGAGACAGCGGTGGGCACGCCCACGACCGGGAAGCGGTCGTGGCTGGGCGTCCACGGATTGCCGCGGCATTCCCAGTAATAGCGCGATGAGGTGCCCCCGGTGCGGGTCAGGAAGTAAACCGCCGCGGTGGTGATCAGGTCTTCCTTGGGCCAGACCTTTTCAAAGGCCGCAGTGCCCACGCCACGTTCGGCCAGACCCCAGAAATAGCGCTTTTCGGTGATCCATGCGAGCTGACCGGCGGGCGAGTCCGTCACCAAAGCCGCCAGCGTCTGGGGCTTGGTCAGCTGCATCTCGCCATAGCCGCTCTCGTTCTGCACGAAGAGCTTACCGCGTTCGAACCAGCCGGCCTCCTCGGCGGTGTATTCGCTTTCGGCGGGCAGGCCCAGAACCGGGTCAAACTTGACGCCTTCGGGCTGGTCGGGATGCGACGGCAGATAGTGGCTCATCTGCGCCGGGAAGTGGGTGTAAACCCCGATCACATCCTTTTCATACTTGTGACCATGTTGCTGGGCGATCAGCGCGCCCCAGTCACCGCCCGCCGTGGCATAGCGCTCATACCCCAGAATTTCCTTCATCAGGGTGTTTTCAAGGTCTGCTGTGTGCCAGAAGTTCCAGCCGGTTTCCTTGAGCGGCGCCGAGAATCCATAGCCCGGCAGCGAGATGAGAACGACGTCAAAGCTGTCCTCTTCCTTGCCGCCATAGGCGACGGGATCGGTGAGGGGGCCAATCACCTTGCGCAAATCCCAGAACGTCCAGGGCCAGCCATGATGGATCAGAAGCGGCATCGGGTTCTTGCCCTTGCCCTTCACATGGATGAAGTGCAGCGGAACGCCCATCAGATCGACCTTGAACTGCGGCAGTTCGTTCATCCGCCGTTCAACGTCGCGCCAGTCGTAATCTTCAATCCAGTAGCGGATCAGTTCACGGTGATAGGCGGTGTTGTAGCCGTATTTCCAATCATCATTGGCAAAGTCATCGGGAAAGCGGGTGCGCTTCAGCCGGTCCATCATGTCGGCCAGATCGGCCTCGGGGATAGAGATCTTGTAGGGCTTCACATCGTATTTCGTCGCCAGCATGGTTTCCTCCCTCGCGGCAAATCCGGGGCAAATCTCTCCGGTTTGCCCGGACGCGCAGAGGCGTCGGGGCAGCAGGTTCAGTCAGATCGGGGTCTTTCGGGCCTTAGTGCTTCAGGCTGCGCATCACGTCCTTGATCAGCGGCCAAACCCGCGCAGCCGAGGTGTGGTCCATGGATTCTTTCGGTGAATGCAGGTCATACAGGTTGGTCCCGATGCCAATGGTATCCAGCCCCTCGATCCGCTGGGTGAACATCCCCAGCTCCAGCGAGCAGACCGACACCAGCACGTCAGGCTTGCGGCCCATCACGCGCTCATAGCTTTCCTTGGCAATCTCCAGCATGCGCGAGCGGGGGTTCCACGGGAATTCCGGCGCATCCAGACCGATCTGCTTGGCGCGCACGCCCTCTCCCGCCAGTTCGGCAATCTGGAACATCTGGTCCAGAAGCAGATGCTTGCGCGAGGTGACAGCGCTGGTGATGGTCGAAGTGATTTCCACCTGATCGCCCAGCGTCCGCATGAAACCGATATTGTTCGAGGTTTCCCAGTTGCCCGCCACTTCCAGATTCTGGTTGGTGATGCCATTGGGCAAAAGCGAGATCACCTGCACCAGCCGCCGCGCCGCCGCGTCCGAGAATACCCGCGCCGGGGCTGCATCACCGCGCGCAACCGAAATGCGCATGTCGGGGTCGGCAATGCGGAATTCGGACCGGATATCGCGGGCCAGCGCCTCGACCGCCTGGGTCACGGCGCCCAGCTCTGCCGGGGCGACCAGCAGCGTGGCCTGCGCCTCGGCCGGGATGACGTTGTTCTGCACGCCGCCCATGACCGTGGCAACCTGCACCGGCCCCGCCTTCATCGCCGCACGCATCAGGCGGGCCAGAAGCACAATCGCATTGCCGCGTTCGAAATGGATGTCAAATTCGCAATGCCCGCCGCGCAGACCGCGAATATCGATCACCAGCGCCACTGCACCCGCAGGGGCCGCTTGCCACTGGGTGTCCACATCAATCCGGCAAGACACGTCGCCCGAACAGCCCGCCAGCAGTTGCTTTTCTTCAATCCAGTTGAAGTCGATCATCCGCTTGCCGGTCAGCGTGGTCAGGTCAACGTTGTCGCCCCCCACCTTGCCCATCTCTTCCATCACGGTCATCACGCATTCCAGCGGCGGATGCGGGATGTCGGTCGAATCCAAGAGCGCCAGCATATAGGAAATGCCCAGACCGTTATCGGCGCCCAGCGTTGTGCCCGCCGCGCGGATGCGGTCACCGTCCACGACCAGCTTGACGCCTTGGGTCGCAAAATCATGCTCCACCCCGTCATCCAGTTTGCAGACCATGTCGATATGGCCGTGCAGGATGACGGTGGGGGAGTTTTCATAGCCCGCCGTGCCCGGCTTTTTCACAATGATGTTGTCCAGCGCGTCGCGGTGATAGACCAACCCGCGGGCGGTGGCGAACTCAGCAATGAAATCCGTCGCCTGCTTTTCATGCTGCGAGCAGCGGTGCTTGGCGCTGAGCTTTTCGAAAAAGCCCATAACTTCCTGCGGTTCGATTCCTTGCAGCACTGACACGTGCGTCTCCCCTTCATGTTCCACGCTTAAGCCTGCTTGACACGGGGCAAACGGTGTCCTCTTCACCTTAGCTCCCAGCCACATCGGCGGCGATCCTGCCGTTTGAAACTTTTGTTCATAACTTGCACATTTGTTTCTTGTATTACTGATACCAAAAGAATCCCCGGCGTGACAACTGAATTTCCTCGATAGGAAAAAAATCCCCGGAGCAATGAAATTCCTTGGATGATCAGGGGGGTAGGCTCTACAGCGATGGACATGCCGCATGCCCTACCGGAGATCGTGCCGCCGTCCTGTGATGATTGCAGCCTTTGCCCGAGGACTGATTCGACGCTATCGCCTGACTACGCCGCAATTCGCAGACCGTGTGCTAGGCAAATCGCAAGCCTTGCGGCTGCCGAACCGCGTCCTCCTAATCTTCACGGGCAACAACCTCACCTTCGAGGGCGACATGACGCGCCGTGTGATCAAGTGCCGGATCGACGCGCGCTCCGCGACGCCCTTCGACCGTGAGTTTGCAATGGACCCCTTGGCCCACGTTCGCACCCATCGCCTCGAGATGGCGACGGCAATCTGCACCTTGATCCGCGCATATCAGACGTCTGGGGCGCCACGCGCGAAGGGGCGTATGGCAAGCTTTGAGGACTGGGACGACATTGTCCGTCAGACTGTCGTGTGGGTTGGGACAGTTTTGGCACCCGGCGAATATGGCGACCCGATGGACCTTGTCCGCGAGGCACAGGCCGCCGATCCCATGGTGGATGCGTTGGGTGACCTGTTACAGGCGCTGTCGGCGCAATTCAGCGATGACTGGTTCACGGGCAAGGATGTTCAGAAGTCCATCGAAACATCCATCTCGTTGACCCTGAAAGACGCCCTGAACGATGTGGCGGGGCGTGATATCTCAGAAAATGCGCGCAGCATCGGCAAGCTGCTGTCGGGCCGCAATGGTCAGATTGCCCACGGGCTGCGCCTGACGGCCCGCAAGGTAAACACCAAAGACGCCGTGTCCTACCGCGTGGAAAAGGAGGGCGGCCCCTAGAATGGGGGGAATGACGGGAATGGCGGGAATGTTTCCTGTCTTTCGCGGATGCAAATTTTTTTGGGGATCACACACATATAGAAGCACTGGGAAACACTCCCGCCATTCCCCCCATTCCCGCCAAATGGCCTTGTGGTCGCCCCTGCGGAAAGGGCATGGTGACGGTTGTCATGTCCCGTGGGTTGGTCGGTGTGCTTTCCCTTGCCGCCTGCGTCGCAAGCCCTGCCCAGCAGAGCGCGACGGCTGACCATGACGGAACAGCGGTCACCCCCTCCGTCTCCCGGCCTGACAACGCTGGTCCATGGCGAGGAAGACGACGGCGGTGGCACGCAGATCGAGGTTCTGCCGATTACCCTGCCAGAACCGCAGGGTTTCCTCGCCTCGGTCGCTGATATCATGGCACGGCTGCGCGCCTTCTGATCGCAAGGGGAAAGTCCGATCCCTCGATCAGCGCAATACATGGTGCCGCGCGCAGGTTCGGGGTCGAGGCGGTTGACCTCTGGACCGAAACCGCTGCCGTCACTTTCGATCCACTGACGGCGGCGCTGTGGCAAGATGCCCACGAGGTCGCTGACATCGCTGCGGGCTGATGTGTTCGGCACGGGCAAAATGTCGGTCACAGCCGTGCTGCGCGGGTGGCTGGCTTGTCATCGGCTTAACCCCATGGGCTTTGGTCGCTCAGCCTCGGTTAACAAGCTGAGTGCCTTGGCCGCTGCCTAGCGCTTGGATTGTTGCGACAGGGCATACGTTGGTCAGAGGAAGCTGAACTGGCTTTTCAAATCGTCGACGTAGAGAATTTTGGATATTCCGAGCGCTGTATCTGTGGGGCAAGGCTCATACGTCATGTCAATTAGCATCCGACTGCCATAGCGTTTGAAACCGGCAAACCAGCGATGACGAAAACCGGCATCGATTTGAAGGCTGACGTGGCGGTCGCTTACGGCCTCAACATAGGCGACATCGCCCGCGACGACCGACTGAAGGAAATCGTCGCGTCCAAACAGGGCCGCGCTTTCTTCCACCAGATGGTTGCGCAGCGCAGGTTTCGCGCCCATGGCGAAATCGGGCCAGACGGACTGGAAGCCCGCCGAGGCAACCTGAAGAGTGATGCTTTCGAGATCAAACAGCGCGCGAAGCTGCGACTGGCCGGACACCATATGTGCGTCATAGGCAAGACTGCCACGGTATGTTGCGATAAACAGATCGTTCAGCCTGTGCTTGGCATGTGCGGGCGGTATGTCGGTGCCTGCCTCCCATCGTGAGATTGTTGCCTGAGAGACGGACAGCATTTCAGCCAGCACCGCTTGCTTCAGTCGGTTCGTCTTGCGCCATGCCCGTAAATTTTCACCAAACGGTGCAATGCCCATCGACCTGCCCAAAGTTTCACTCTGCGCCAGTCGTTACAGCAGCGCGGCAAACAGTGGCAACTGACCTTAAGTGTATGGACAAACGTTGTTTTCGTCGGTGACTGTATCGAAAGGTGCGTGGTTGCCCGCTTGAAGTGCGGGCAACCGCCGACGGTCATATGTCAGAATTCATACTTATAGTCGAAATTGATGGCCGACTGTGTGCTTGAGCCAAGGCGGTATATCCGAATGGCGGCGTTCATCGAACCAAGTCCGTCAGCCGTCCGGGTCGCAATGCCCAGATCAATCCCGCCGCCACATTCGGTGGCTGACGTGATCGCTGCGACGTATTCGCATGCGACATGCGGCGCGAGGCTGAGAAGCGACCGGCTTTCGGCGACCCGCAGCCCGTCAAGCGGCAGCAGGAATTCGGGCCGGAACGTCAGGTCGGTGATCGCCACGTTGCCCGCATCGACGCTCAGCGTGTCATCCGTCACACCCTTGCTTTCGCCGGTGAAGCCCACATTGCCGATCCATGTCTTGCCATAAGAAAGGGCAAGTTCGGGCCGGAATTCATAGCCATTCCCTTCGATACGGGCGCTAAGGGCGCCACCTATGGTGGCCGTTTGCGTGCCATATTCGCCCGACACCTCGATCAGGTCATTTCCAAGCGCCAGATCATTGCTCCCCATAGCCACCGTGGCGAAACCGTCGGCGTAGACATTCGTGCCGAACTGGTGGACTGCGTAGACGCCGAGCGATGCCTCATAGCGCGACTGATTGCCCTCAACAGAGCCGACAATGTCGGATTTGGCGTAGTCCAGACCGCCAAAGTAGCCAAGCAACGTGTTTTCGGAGGCCATATGTTCCCACGCGACCTTGCCGCGCAGCATCACCCGGCTAGACCCGTCATCCTCTTGTTGAACGTCGAAATCTCCAAAGACCAGTCGCAGCGACGAGCCATCGACCTGCGCATCCTGCTGGAAGAACGTACCCTTGGTGCTGAGTACTAGGTCTGAGTTGTCGACAGTTCCGTCTACGTCAAAGGCCACATCTTCGGTGCTGACCGTTTTCGGCGCAGCCCGTCCTGCGGAGCCGGTCATCATGCGGCCACGCGCGTCGCGCGCTACGCTGCGGTCGTCATTGATCCGGCTTTGCAGGCCGCGCCGCGCTTCGTTGACAATGGCTTGGCGGATTTCGTCGCGCTGCGTAGCAAACTCTTCATCCAATCCGCCAGAGGGCGCTTGCACCGTGATGACCACAGTGTCGACATCGCTATTTTCAGTGCCGTCGTTCACGACAAGCTCAAAGGTCAGCACGACATCAGCATCGCTCACCGCCAAAGTTGGTGCGGTAAAGGTCGGCTGCGCTGCTGTCATGTCAGAAAGCGTGATCGTCGCTCCGCCGGTCTGGGTCCAGACATAAGACAGTGGCGAAGTTTCTTCGTCACTTGATCCGGTACCGTCAAGCGTAACGACCGCTGCCGAAGCGACTGTCTGGTCCGGCCCGGCGTTGGCGATCGGGGCCGCGTTGTTAAGTGTTTTGGGATCAAACGTTGTTGGAACGGTAGCGAGCGCAAGGGCAAGGCCGCTGTCATCGGGCTGCAGCCCGAATTCACCTGCCGCGAATGTCACGATTGAGCCGACGTATGCGTCCAGTTTGGTCTGGTCGACAAGGGTCGGCCCGCTGGGCATCATTAACATGATGATGAAGCCCATATCCGGCTTTGCTTCTGTCGCCAGAGCATATGCCGCTGAAAAGTCGGCATAAACCAGCCCGGTTGCGTCGTAGCTTTCGGTCGAAGCATAGTCATACTGTGCGGCCACGTCTCGCACCGCGTTGTTCATTGCGGTTGCTTCGTCATCGGTGAGACTATTAAAATCGACGGCCGCGAACGCGACTTCGATCCCTGCGGCCATGGCCGACCTGTACCCGATTTCGGTAATGAAGAACTGTCCATCCGGAGCGGAATAGAGGCCATTGCCGTCAAGGTCAGACACGTTGACCGCCGTGGATTGGGTCATGAGATTGAAAAGCGCTTCCGAGCCGGTATCAACGGCGCTGACCGGTACCCGCCGACCGATGACAACATCCGATGCCGCGACCGTATCGGGGATGGTCCAGTTAAACACGACCGGATCGGCGCTTGCGCTGCGGGGTTCGGCGCAGACCACGCACAGGCCGGAAACCAGCATGACGCGAACAAAGGTGAGCAGGGTTTTCATGAGTTATCTACTTTTTGGGAAGCTGTCAGAACGGGGGGGGCTGCCCGCAACAGCGGACAACAATGTTGCGCCCACTGCGCGGTAAGACTGACCAGTGCGACGGTCTTGCTGCCATCGGTGGCAGCAGTCGTGCCTGCCACGACCATCAGTTTGTCGCCTTGCATCACCACTGCGATGTCGCCGCCGCCGAGCAAGGTCGAGACGATGCCCAGAGGGGGCGCCATCTTCTCCAGCGCCGAACGAGGTGACAAGCAAGCCAGCGCCTTGGGAGGTGCCGGGTCCAGTGGTCAGCACAAGACACGAGGCGGTCCGTGCTGCTGTAGCACGACCGCATAAGCCGTAATCAGACATGTCAGCGGGTTCCTTCAAGAGCGGTTCGATGGCGGCGACCCACCGTCGGCACCGTCATTCGGACCGGGCGAAGCCGTATCCAACTCACTTTAACCAGCCACGGCGCATCAGTCAGAAACAGAAATATACATTCTATTCAGAACCGATTTGGCGCGCTCGTGACCGTCACTTGTGGAAAGGCGGACAGCGCCGTTCAGGTGATGGGCAATGACCAACTCAAGGTGATCGCCCACGAACTCCTGAAAAACCTGCAGTCGAACATCACAATCGACTGGGCGCATCGGGAACCTGCCCGCGCGCGGCTCCGCGTCTTGGTCAAACGCATCCTCAAAAAGTATGGCTATCCCCCAGACCTGCAGGACAACGCTGTGAAAGTTGTTTTGCAGCAGGCGGAAGTCCTGTCGGCGAAGTGGGCTGCTTGAGGCAAGCGGTCTTTCGACCAAGTGCCTGACGTTGCTTAGATGAATTTCTCGACCGCGACCTACCCTGCGTCAGAAATGACGATGTACCCAAAGGTTGGCGACGACCAAAGAATTCAGAGTAAATATCGTTTAGCTGCCGCCTGCATCTCCTAAGTGCAGCCATCTACCCCTATGCGCAGATGGCCTTAGTTGACACCAGCCGGGATCTGCCCAGCAGATTTGGCCCAGAAGTCGGCCTTGATCGCCTCATAGGTGTAGTCGGCCGGATCAGGCTTGCGGGCCAGGAACTCGGTCGCGTTTTCCTTGGTGATCAATATCTGCTGAACAAAGAAGTCACGCTGGGCTTCGCTCAGGTCAGCCAGTTTGATATCGCCGACACGCACGCCGTAGGCCAAAGCCGCCGCAATCGCGCCCTGATATTCGTTCAGGCCCGACATCGTCGACAGCATCTCGCCGGTTTCGATCAGCTTGACCACGTCGCTGGAACCGTCGGTGCCGGTGACGAAGACTTTACCAGCCAGACCCGCTTCGCGCAGCGCCGCCACGGCACCCAAGGCCATCGCTGTTGATTTTCACCCAGAACTGAGCCGGTTAGGCGCATAATTTTCACTGAGAGCTGAGCCATGTGAACCTTTCCCCGAAGCTGTGAGCGGC
>MHZT01000011.1 GCA_001828855.1 Rhodobacterales bacterium RIFCSPHIGHO2_02_FULL_62_130
AACCCAAAACAAACAAAGGGGAAATCAAAGCCCGGCAACATAACCCGCGCCGCAACATGTTCGGTGTTATGTTGAACTCAACATAACACCGACAGCGCAACAGGCGAACACGGCGATCTCCTCGACATCATTCGCGAACGGACGGGGATCACCCGCTTTCCCGATCTTCTGGCTGAGGCCCGGGTGCATCTTGGCCGTCCGCAGCCGGTTCTTCCTGATGCCAATTCACCGCGCAGCCGCAAATCCCCCTCGGGTACGCCAGCAGCAGCGGCGCGCTTGTTTGCGGCTTCGCTGCCTTTGGCGGGTTCTTTGGCCGAGGTCTACTTGCGCACCCGGGGCGTCACCCAAGCAGTGCCGAGTGCAACCCTGCGCTTCCACCCGAAGTGCTGGCATCGGGATGAGGGTCAGACCAAGCCTGTCCCCAGACCAGCACTGATCGCTGCGGTCACCGATGGGGTAGGGGCCTTGCAGGGCGTGCATCGCACTTGGCTTGCACCTGACGGACAGGACAAGGCGGCTGTCGACACACCGCGGCGGGCCATGGGTTACCTTCTTGGCAATGCCGTCAGGATCGCCCATGCAGATCAAGCCCTCGTGCTGGGGGAAGGCATCGAGACCATGCTATCGGTTCGCGAGGCGGCACCGTCCTTGCCCGTCTGGGCGGCACTCTCGTCGGGTCACCTCGGAGCCGTCCTGTTGCCGGATGGATTGCAGCGCCTCTACATCGCCATCGACCGCGATCCGGCGGGGCATCGCGCGGCGGAAAGGTTAACCGCCAGAGCAACCGAGGCAGGGATTGCCGTAAGGGTGCTTGAGCCGCGCCTCCGGGATTTCAACGATGATCTCCGTGCCCACGGCGCAAAAGCGTTGCGCCAGCATCTGGCACAGCAGATCGACCTCGAGGATCAGCATCGGCTGACGATTTGAGCTCTCAAAGCGCAAAGCCAGTCAGGGAGCGGGGCAGGGGTCAAGCATCGCTTGAGGAACCGGGTCGCGTCTTCTTCCTCTTCCCGGCTGTCGAATCCGCGCAGGCATCCGCACGTCCTTCAAGAGATGGGCAGGCGGCCGTCAAAGGGGCCGCCCCTTCAAGAACGGTGGGCAACTGATTTCCGCCGCGGGGGACGAGCCCCCGCTTTGCATCGCGAGGCAAATCAGCCGCCCCCCGTCCTCCTCCACATGCGTTCCGGCCCCGAAGAGGGGTGAAGAGGCGTCCCCTTTGACAGCTTCCGCAGCCCATGAAGGCCGCGCGGGATGTCGCGCGGGCCCGAGCAGCCGGAGGCAAAAGACCATGACGACCCAATTCCAGAGCGAAGATTTCGACCGCAGCCCCGCACTTTCCCAGACCGCCTGGGCGCTTCAGGAGCTTCAGCTCTATGGCACCCGTGCCTTCCAGGACGAGGTCGATCTGCGCCCGATGCCGGAGCCAGAGCGCCTCATCGACGCGGTCAGCGATATCTTCGATGCCCTCGCAGCAACCCTTTGCGACACCCGCATGGAACCCGACCTCGAAGAATTGCTCTGGGGGCAGGTCAACCTCTTCCACCGCGCCGCCGCCCGCACGGAACGGTTGCTGGACGACAACGAAGTGGCGCAACACCGCCTGCAGCGCGAACAGGACGGCTCTGAGGTGAAATCGACCGAGCTTGAGCGCCTGACGGCCGAAGGCACCAGCCTGGTCGAACGGCGCCATTGTCTTGAAGCCTTCCGCGACCGCAGTGCCGAGGCGTTCGAGCTGCACACCGGCTCCACCTGGCGGCCCCGCTCTGGCTCGATGGTGAACCACAAGCACCTGACTGCGGCACTTATCGACAGCCGCGATTTCCTGGCCGCCAAGCGCCGCTCGGAAACCGAAGTGATGCTCCCCCAAGGCACCAAGATCGCCCTCACCGGTGGGACCGACTTCAACGATCACCGCCTGATCTGGGGCAAGCTCGATCAGGTCCAGACCAAATATCCCGACATGGTCCTTCTGCACGGTGGCAGCCCCAAGGGGGCCGAACTCATCGCCGCCAAATGGGCCGAAGCCCGCAAGGTCACCCAGGTCGCCTTCAAGCCAGACTGGACCAAACACGCCAAGGCCGCACCCTTCAAGCGCAACGACGCCATGCTGGATGTGCTGCCAGTCGGGGTCCTCGTCTTCCCGGGCAATGGCATCCAGGAAAACCTCGCCGACAAGGCCAAAAAGCTCGGCATCCCAGTTCTGAAGTTCGAGAAGGGGGCGTGAGCCCCCTCTTATTCATCTGCCGGATTGGTTCTGACCATTCTGCTTGCTCTTGACGCAACTGAACGTATCAGCCATTTTGGACGTGGCCTTCAGCACAGGCCAGTGTGTCCGCCATGCAAAGCCTAGCAGTGCTTTATCCATGTCACCCCGTTCCCTTTCGAACGGGTCTGATTAGTAGCGGGCACCTAGTCGGATCCGGGAATTGGAATGGATCATGACTGCTCACGACTACCTTAAAGACCTAAAACGCATCGCGAAGGATTGTGCACGCGCAAGTGGTGCGGAACTTCATGAAGTGCAAAAGAGGGCCGCCCAAGCCATCGGTTTTGCCCATTGGCATGCGCTCGCCAGCAAAGCGAAGATTGGCTGGCAACCGACAGCTGACGACATCGCCAGGGTTCAAGAAGTCTTGCGTGGTGAAGAAAGCTATCCTGACGAGGGGCTGATCGGCCAGCACCCCTATAAGCTTGACGATGTCCTGCGTGACACGAGGATGAGGGGGCGCGGCTGGTGCATCTACATAGGAGAGGCGCCATCAAGCAAACCGCAGTTGCTGATTACCGATCGGCGCTTCAAGAATAATCCGATCCAGGACCCAGACTTTGTGGCGAAGGCGCTTCCGATTGCGAAGTGGAAAGCAAAGCAGGTTCGAGCGGAAATCGCGCGAGACTGGCCGAGAAATTCGACGAAGCCGGACTCAGAGGGTCGAGCGATGCATCCGCTCAATCATGTTCGTTCTGACAAATGGTACTGCATGCATTGCGATGGTGAGTCTTCCGGAATCCAGATGGCCCACAATCTATGGCACTGCCCATACTGCGGAGCCACGCCACTCGATATGCTTAGCGAACCTTTCCTGACGGCGGAACAGCCAGATACGGAAAACGCCCCAGCTTGATCATTCCATCGGTCTGAATGACTGGTACCCGCTTGAACGCGGGTGCCAGATTTTCTGGACGCGAGGATTCCAATTTGAGGCGATGAGTGAACTTCAACGCATTTAGACAGATCGAAGACCATGCAAAGCACAGTTGAAAAAACCAGAGCTGCAGTCTACACGCTGATTCAATCCCTTGACCCAGCATTGATCGCGTTGGTCGGAACGTCCCGTGACCTCGAAGCCATCGTCGACAAGCAGTTCGACTGGCAGGTGCGAGCACATCGTTGGTACGCGGTGATATCGCGCGGCGATCATATCCATGCCGTCGCAGATATCGACGGCCGACGGATTTCCCTTCAGCGTTACGTGATGAAGCTTCAGTATCCGGATCGCAGCTATGACGACCTGAAGCAGGTCTCTTTTGAGAACAAGATCACGTTCGACTGCCGAGTTTCTAACCTTGAACATCGCGTCGGTCGCCAAGCGGTCATGCGCAATCGGCGGTCAAAGCGGAACACCTCCTCACAGTACAAAGGAGTGATCAAGGCGCTCGGTCCGGAAGGCTCGCCACGATGGCGCACCCAAATCATGGTGGACCATGGTTCGATGGGCATCGGTGTATATGAGGACGAACATTGGGCAGCGACAGTTTACGATGCGGCCGCGTATCTTCTTTTCGAAGGGGAGGCGCTATACAACTTCCCCGGCCGGCCGCCCGATCAGGATGCGCTCTTGATCGCTGCCACGAAGATCGCTCGATATCGGGCCAAGGCAAAGCGTCAGAAAGGTACTACGGCAATGCAGGAAATCCCGATGGAAGTGGGTAACTCTACCTGATATGGTGGGACTAGCCATCCGGATCACTATATGTTCGATCAGCCCGTTCAGCTTGAAGTCTTCCCGACCGACCTCCACTTGAGACGGATTGACCCAGCCTGCAACATGCGTCGCTTCTACCGGCTTAGCGTTCAGCGCGACCTTTTTGGCGGCGCGTGCCTCATTCGGGAATGGGGCAGGATTGGGTATCGGGGCCAGGTCATGATTGAAACCCATGATGACGAAGGCAAGGCGATCACCGCGTTGATGAAACTGGCCGCAGTCAAACGCAAACGGGGCTATGCCCTCCCTCCTGCGACTGCGCTGCCAGAGGTGCGAAAACTGAAGCAACGATAGTGCCCGGGCCTTGGTCAGCGTCAGCAATGCCTTGTTTTAACAGCCATTCCAGCTAGGGTTGCAGAAAAGCATGCCGGGACAGTTTATGTTTGACCAGATCATTTCCAAGTACGGCGCGACCGCCAAGGCCAAGCTTTCTAGCCCTGCAATCACAGGCGCCCCGGAAGACAACATCCGCGCACCGCTGGAAGAACTGATCACTGCCCTCGCTGTAGCGGCGGGCCAGCAACCCGGTTGGGTCACGCTTGTCGGCGAAAGCACCCTTTCGGCCTTGGGGACGCGGCCTGACTATGCCGTCACTGTCCGAAGTGCACTGACCGGCTTCATCGAACTGAAAGCCCCCGGCAAAGGGGCCGATCCGCGCAAGTTCACCGACCCGCATGACAAGCGTCAGTGGCAAAAGCTGAAATCCCTGCCGAACCTCCTGTACAGCGATGGCCAGTCCTTCAGCCTTTGGCAGAACGGCGCGCTCGTTGGCCAAATCATCCATCTGTCCGGCGATCTTGACACGGCAGGTGCCAAGCTTACCGCCCCCCAGACCCTCGTCACCCTTCTGACGGATTTCCTCAGCTGGAGCCCGATCCCACCCGACAGCCCGCGCAAACTGGCCGAGGTTTCGGCCCGCCTGTGCCGCCTGTTGCGTGACGAGGTTCTGGAAGAATTGGAAAACGGCACCCAAAGCCTGACCGACCTTGCCACCGAGTGGCGTGGGCTCCTCTTCCCGCAGGCCGACGATGCGCAGTTCGCCGATGGCTATGCGCAGGCCGTCACCTTTGGTCTGTTGATGGCACGGGCGCAGGACATTCCGTTGGACAAGGGCATCGCCCATGCCGCCCTAGCGCTGCGCGACACGAACACGCTGATCGGCACCGCGTTGCGCTTGCTGACCGACGATCCGCAGACGCAAAAGGCGCTGTCCACCGCCACCTCCACCCTGACCCGCGTGCTGCATGAGGTGCATTGGCCCACCCTGTCCAAGGGCAAGCCCGATGCCTGGCTCTATTTCTACGAAGACTTCCTCGAGGTTTACGACAACGCCCTGCGCAAAAAGACCGGCAGCTACTACACCCCGCCCGAAGTGGTGCAGGCCATGGTCCGCCTGACGGACGAGGCTTTGCGCGACCCCGCGCTTTTCGGTCGACATGAGGGCCTTGCCGCCAAGGATGTCACCATCGCCGATCCCGCGACGGGGACCGGCACCTTCCTTCTCGGCGTGCTGCGCAAGATCGCCGAGACGGTCGCCGATGATCAGGGCGCGGGCGCTGTTGGTCCTGCCTTGGGCGCGGCGGCACATCGGCTGATCGGCTTCGAATTGCAGTTCGGCCCCTTTGCCGTGGCGCAGTTGCGGCTGATGGCGGAAATGCGGGCGCTGATGGGGGCCGCTGCCACGGGCACCGGGGCGGGTGGCAACCTGCCGCAGCCGCGCCTTTATGTGACCGATACCCTGGGCGACCCCTATGCCGAACAGACGCGGTTTTCCACCATGCTCGCCCCCATCGGCAATTCGCGGAAAGAGGCGAACGCGATCAAGCGGGATGAGCCGATCACCGTTGTCATTGGCAACCCGCCCTACAAGGTGGATGCGGCGGGTCAGGGCGGATGGGTGGAAAAGGGCAGTCCGGGGCGCCCGTCACCGATGGACCTTTGGGCACCCCTGCCCGAGTGGGGCTTGGGCGCGCATGCCAAGCATCTGAAGAACCTCTATGTGTTCTTCTGGCGGTGGGCCGCGTGGAAGGTCTTTGGCTCTGGCCATGCCGAGGCAACGGGCGAGCCCGAGGTGCATCGCCCGGGGATTGTCTGCTTCATCACCGCCTCGGGCTTTTTGAATGGGCCGGGGTTTCAGCAGATGCGTGCTGATCTGCGCAAAAGCTGTTCCGATATCTGGGTGATCGATGCTTCGCCGGAAGGTTTTCAGCCCGCCGTCAACTCCCGCATTTTTCAAGGTGTCATGCAAGAAGTTTGCATTGTTCTGGCGCTACGTCGCCCCGATGCAAAAGTTGGAGAGCTGGCGCGCATCCGCTATCGCGCGCTTCCCGAAAGCCATCGTGAGGACAAGTTTCTTGCCCTTGCCGATCTTACTCTCAACGAAGACGGTTGGCAGGACGGCGAGGCAAGTTTGCGAGGTCCATTTCTGCCCGGTCGTGGTGTGGGCTGGGACGACCAAGTCGCGCTTTCTGATCTATTCGAGTGGTATACGCCGGGCGTTATGTCGTGCCGGACATGGGTGATTGCACCTGATGCGATTTCGCTGTCGAGACGTTGGGAAGAACTGAAAGCAGCGCGTGACAAAGAGACTAGAGCCAACCTTTTTCATGCCGATCGAGACCGAACAATAGATAGGCTTGTCAAAGTCGATCTTGGCGAAATCAAAACGCGTGGGCTCTCAGTCGAGGCCGACAAGGGTCCCGTAGTGGCCCCGCTGCGTTACGGATACAGGTCCTTTGACAGACAATGGATTATCCCCGACCACCGGCTGTTAAGCCAAGGGCGGCCTGCCATGTGGGCTGCGAATTCCAAGCACCAGATCTACTTGACCGCGCTTGATGCTCATGCACCAGGCGACGGCCCCGCAGTTACCTTCACAGAGCTGATTAACGATAAACATCACTACATGGGCAGCTTCGGCGGTCGAACTTTCCCTCTTTGGCGCGATAGCTCGGCTGCGACTTCAAACGTCAGGACTGCCCTTCTTACCCACCTCACCACCTCCTACGGCAAAGCCGTCACCGCGCCCGACGTGATGGCCTATGTCGCGGCGCTGCTGGCGCACCCCGCCTTCACGGCCCGCTTTAAGGAAGACCTGATCCGCCCCGGCCTGCGCGTGCCGGTCACAGCAGACGCGACCCTGTTCGACCGCGCGGTCGCCTTGGGGCATGAAGTGATCTGGCTGCATACCTATGGTGAGCGTTTTGCCGACCCGGCGTCCGGCCGTCCCGCCGCTCCCCCTCGGATGCCCAAGGGGCAAGGGCCGACAATCCCGGTTGGCGGCACAATCCCCGGCGCGCCGAACCCCTTGCCCGATACGATGCACCATGACCCTTCCACGGGTCGGCTGCATGTGGGGGAGGGGTTCATCGAAAACGTCCCAACCGCCGTGGCCGAGTATCAGGTTTCTGGTCGCAGCGTGCTGCGCCAGTGGTTCAGCTATCGCAAGGCTGACCGCACCCGCCCGGTCATCGGCGACCGCCGCCCGCCATCAGCGCTGGACAAGATCCAGCCCGATCACTGGTTGCCGGAATATACCGAAGACCTGCTGAACCTGCTGCACGTCCTTGGTCGATTGGTGGCGTTGGAACCCGCACAAGCTACCCTTCTGGACGAAATCTGCGCTGCCCCCTTGCTGACCGAGGCGTCGCTGACGGGCGCGGGTGCCTTGGCTTCGGCACCAGTGGTCAAGGGCAAGAAAGCCAAAGCCGCAGCCCAACCCGGCCTGTTCGACTGAGCGCGGCATGGTTTTGACCGTCGGCTTGCGCCCAGGCTCTGCCTTGCGGGTCTTATCCTGTTGAGCAGTCCTTGCGCAGCGACAGTTTGGTCTGCGCACGTCACAGCCGCTGAGGTCGCGCCCGCAACCGACCTTGCCGCGATATACCTTGCATCTTCCCGGGTACCCCGCCGCGACATCGGACCGGCGCGTTCAGGACGGCACGAACCATCACCCTCATGCCCATAGATCGCAGATTGCGCGACTGGCCAGCGACCCGCGTTGGCCGGCGTCATATTCGGTTTGTCGCTTCAACTCGCCTCCCTTCTCGGGCTGGCCCCATCGACAGTCCAGGCGTTGCAAGGCGTGGGTGGTCGTTGCGATGGCCATCCCTCTTTCCGGGTTCTTTCTTCCTGGGCCTGACGCTGCCGTTTGTTCGTTTGAGCGGTTCTGCCCTGCCGCTTCCCGTGAACCCGACTCAGGCACCTCCCTTCGACGGACAATCCCCTAAGCCTGTTCGGCCTCTGGCTCGCAACCCCGCTCAGGGCCGGGCCGTGTTGGTTTGCGATCCGTAGTGGACCGCTGCACCTGCCCGCACCACCCCGGTCCTTCGGAGGTTTCCGGTGGCTTGAAGGGCCACCGTGCAAGCCTCAGCCGACAGGCTTCATTCGGGTCTTGTCGAAGGGATGGTCCCTCGAGCCAGATACAGGAGCTTCACATGCAGAACATCGTCATCCTCGCCGGCAACATCGGTCAGTCCCCGGAAGTCCGCACCACGCAGGGCGGGACCAAGATCACCAACTTCACCCTCGCCACTTCGCGCCCTCGCCTGTCCGAAGGTCGGGTCCAGCGCGACGAGAACGGCTACCGTGTGATGGACACCGAATGGCACCGCATCACCTGCTTCAACGGTCTCGGCAAGACGGTCGCCGATAACTGCGAAAAGGGCATGAAGGTGATGGTCCACGGCCGCATCCATTACACCAAGTGGACCGATGCCGCCGGTGTCGACCGCTACGGCTGCGAGATCATCGCGGAAAAGGTCGACTTCCTGAGCCGCCCGAAGGCTGGTGAAGGCGAAGACCCCGAACTGGTCGACCGCGAGGAACAGTTCGCAAGCTGACACCCCGCAGATCAGACCCGGTGGCGCAAGCCGCCGGGTCTCTTCGTTTCACCAGCGGGCCGGTGCGGAAGCCAGCCCGGCGAAAGACGGCGGATAAGCTGCGCCGCGCCAACCCAATTCAGGCCTGGGTCAACTCAGACACGACCAACGCCTTCTTTGCCCGCCGCTTGTTGGGCGTGTACCAGACGGTCTTGCGCTCGCCCGTTTGGCTGAACTCATAGGTCACCCCAAGGATCGTCTCGCGTTGATCCGGATCGACCATCCATTCAACGGGCGTGCCAATGTCGAATTCAGAAGGCGGGATGGTGCGCTTGAGGGCAGGGGCTTCTGTGCAGGTCATTGTTCGTCTCCCTCGTTTGTTGTCTGAATTTTCGCCCTGGCCAGTGCCACGTCGAACGCCTCCTGGAACCGGGCGCGGTAGGCTGGGCCCATGGCACGCGCCAATCCAAGGATGCCGAGCGGGTCATGGATTTTCGCCAGGTCCGCCGCGAACTGCGGCCGCAAGGTCAAGGTCACACTGGTCGGATGCTTGCCGCGAGCGCCACGGGCTTCCTCGACCTCCGGCATCCCATCACGTTCCCAATCGTCGAAGACCTGATCGCGCAGACCCTGGGCAACGCGACGGATCAAAAACTGGACGGTGCAACGTAAGCGGTCGCTGGACAGCACGGTCGCGTTATCTTGACGGCGTGAAGTTCCATGGCAGCAGCTCGTCGAGGCTGCTTTGCGGGTGGCCGTTG
>MHZT01000012.1 GCA_001828855.1 Rhodobacterales bacterium RIFCSPHIGHO2_02_FULL_62_130
AACCGCTTGCGCTTCGCTTCCGTCCGTCACCATCGCGTTTCCGCTTCGGTGAGGCGGTATCTACGGAACAGGGCAGAAACCCGCAAGAGCAAAAAACACTTCCCGTCGCATTTTCTTTGCAAAGGCGATGTCGCCCCCTAAATCTAGTGGTTTCAGGGAGATACGGCACAAATAGCGACGGAACCTCGCAGGACTCGGCGAACAGAAAGCCAAGAATCGGAGGAATCAGGGGGGCAAATTTTTGGACAAGGCATCTCTGGGAGTGGGAAAATCGGTCACTTCCGCCGAAAATCACGCGTTGCTGGGCCGGATTTGCGCGTGACGACTCGGACAATTGAAATATGTGCAGATGCGGGACCGTCGCCTGCAGTCACAGCGGCCCGAAGTCATGCTGTTCGGCGGCCACAGGCTGCACCAACTCTTTCGGGCTAGTGCCAAAGGCCTTGCGGAAACAGCGCTGGAAATAGCTGAGGTCAGAAAACCCCGCTTCGTAGGCAATGGTAGAGATCAGGCCGTCACGCTGTCCGGCGCGGCGCGCCTCAAGCCCACGGCGGGCATGCTCCAGCCGCTTGACCAGCAGATAACGTGTCGGCGTGGAACCAAGCGCGGCAAAGGCGCGCTGCAACTGACGCGATGACATGCCCAGATCGTCTGCCATATCCTGCACCGTCAGATCAGGGTTGCGGTAATGGGCATCGATATAGGCCTGCCCCGCCGCCAGCGCCCGTGCGCCCGAGATATCGCTTTCGATCCCGGCAAACCCGTCTTTGCCCGACCGTTCATGCAGCATTGCGCCGATCAGACCAAAGACCGCTTCACGCAGATAGGTGGCCGAAGCCTCGTTCGGCGTGACCGGACCGAACACTTTGCCCAGAACCGCACATAAGGCCATCGTCGTGGGATCGTGGCGCGGCAGGCTTATGCCGCCCCGGATCAGATCATAGCCAAAGCGGGAGTGCATCTCTGCCCTTGGCAGATGCAATGAGAATTGCCGGGCATATTCCCCGAAAAATGTAAATTCAGAGGGCGCTGCACTGTCGATCAGCACCATGTCGCCGGGATGCAGCAGGGTAGACGCCTCGTTCTGGCTCATCAGGGCACGGCCTTCTTCCTGCAGGATCAGGAAGTAGTTCTCGGACTGGTCGGTGCGGATGGCACGAGGGGTGCGGATAACCTGCTGCACATCTTGCCCGACATGGGCAACCTCGATCCCGGCGCGGCTTTCCAACTGGATATGGCCGCGCATGCGTTTGCTGCCATCCGTCGGGCGCACGTCAAAGCTGCCACAGATCCGGTGCAGATCGGCGGCAAATTGATCAACTTCCAGGTCGTTTGCACGGATTCGCGTCAACATGGGAAGATTCTGCGTCAGCGTTTGCCAATGCTGCAAATGAAACTTTGCTGCTGTCGCCTCAGTCCGCTTTTTTCGTCGCGCTGGTCCAAGAACACCCCTCCGATGCGCCCTAGCGTTACAGCAGGGAATACGAGGGAGGAAACCATGCTGGATTTCAGCATGACCGTCGGTGGCCGTCAGGTCACCGCTCGGGAGACATTTGCCGTGATCAATCCGGCGACGGGTCAGGTGGTGGGCCATGCGCCGAATGCATCGCTGGCCGATCTGGATATGGCCGTTGCGGCTGCGATAGCCGCGTTTCCGGCTTGGGCAGCGCTGCCGGATGACCAAAGGCAGGCGGCCTGTGCAGCCTTGGCGGGCCGCTTGGCGGAGCGGGCCGAGGATATTGCGCGGCTGCTGACACAAGAGCAGGGCAAACCGCTGAACGGGCTGGGTAGCCGGTTCGAGATGGGTGGGGCGCAAGCTTGGGCAGGCTATACTGCAGGACTGTCGCTGCCCGTCAAGGTGCTGCAAGATGACAACTCTGGCCGGATCGAGTTGCATCGCAAGCCGATCGGCGTGGTGGGATCAATCACGCCTTGGAACTGGCCCGTGATGATTGCAATCTGGCATATCCTTCCTGCGCTGCGGGCGGGGAATACTGTGGTGGTCAAGCCGTCGCCCTATACCCCGCTGTCCACCCTGATGGCTGTGGCAACGATGGCCGAAATCCTGCCCCCTGGCGTGCTGAACGTCGTCACCAGTGACGACCGCGCCGTCAATATCGGGGCGGCAATGGCCAGCCATCCCGATATCCGCAAGATCGTGTTCACCGGATCTTGTGCGACGGGCGAAAAGATCATGCAGACCGCCGCCACGACGATGAAGCGGCTGACGCTTGAGATGGGCGGCAATGATGCGGGCATCGTGCTTCCCGATTGCGATCCCCGTGCGATTGCCGAAGGATTGTTCTGGGGGGCTTTCATCAACAACGGCCAGACCTGTGCCGCGATGAAGCGGCTTTATGTGCACGACAGCATTCACGACGCGGTATGCGATGAATTGGCGGCCTTTGCGCGGAATATTCCGATGGGCAACGGGCTGGACGAAACCTCGGTGCTTGGTCCCGTTGCCAACAGGATGCAATTCGACAAAGTGTCCCGACTGGTTGCGGATGCGGCGCAGTCGGGGCGGATCATTCTGGGCGGTGCTGCAGATGAAGGCCTGTTCTTCCCCGTCACGCTGATTGCCGATCTGCCCGAAGACGCGCCGCTGATCATAGAGGAGCAGTTCGGCCCCGCCCTGCCGATCATCCGCTATACCGATCTGGATCAGGCGATTGCGGCGGCAAACAACAGCGATAACGGCCTTGGCGGATCTGTCTGGTCGACCGACCGCGCCCGCGCCCGCGATATTGCGCTGCAACTGGATTGTGGCTCGGTCTGGGTCAACCGCCATGGGGCGATCCAGCCCAATGCGCCGTTTGGTGGCACCAAGCGATCCGGCATCGGGCGCGAGTTCGGCGAGGAAGGTCTGGCCGAGATGACCGAAATGCAAACCCTGTTCTGCTGAGGCCAAAATGAGCAACGATTATGATTACATCGTGGTGGGCGGCGGGTCTTCGGGCTGCGTTGTCGCCGCGCGGCTGTCGGAAAACCCAAAGACCCGCGTTCTGCTGATTGAAAGCGGGCGCCGCGACAGCCACCCCTACATCCACATCCCAGCAACCTTCTTCAAGGTGATCGAGAAGGGCCGCGATATCGTGGCCTATGTGGGCGAGAAAGACGACGGTGTGAATGGCCGCGACAGTATCGTGCTGCAGGGCCATGTGCTGGGTGGTGGATCTTCGGTCAACGCGATGCTGTATATTCGCGGCCACGCCAATGACTATAACCACTGGGCGCAACTGGGCAATCGCGGCTGGTCCTACGATGATGTGCTGCCGGTCTTCCGCGATCTGGAAACCAACCAAAGCCTTGCCGGTGCGTTTCACGGGCAGGACGGCGAGTTGCATGTCTCGGAGCCACGCTTCAAACATCCCCTGTGCGAGGCTTTCGTCAAGGCCGCGCAGGAAAGCGGCCTGCCCTATAACCCGGATTTCAACGGCAAGGTGCAAGAGGGTGTCGGGTTCTATCAATCCACCACCCGCAACGGGCGTCGCTGGTCATCCGCGCAGGCCTTTCTGCGAAAGGCCGAAGGACGGGCAAACCTGACCATCCTGACCGAAACCCGCGTTGCGAAGGTGTCGTTTGAGGGCAATCGCGCGTCGGGGGTGCTGCTGGAGGATGGCCGCCAGATGACGGCGCAGGCCGAAGTGATCCTCTGCGCCGGCGCCATTGAGACGCCGCGCCTGTTACAACTGTCAGGGATTGGCCCTGCCGAACACCTGCAAAGCCACGGCATTGGGGTGGTCAGCGACCTGCCCGGCGTGGGCGAGAATTATCAGGACCATCTGGAATCGACCGTTCAGGGCGAGACCCGTGACCCGATCAGCCTTTACCGCGAGGATAAGGGGCTGAAGGCCGCGCTGCATATGGCGCGCTATCTTGCGACGCGGCAGGGGCTTCTGACCTCGAATGTGGTGGAATGTGGCGGCTTTGCAGATCTGGGCGGCATGGGCCAGCCGGATGTGCAGTTCCACGTCCTGCCCTTTATGGTGGGCTGGGCGGATCGTCCGCCAATCGAAGCACATGGGCTGGCCATTGGTCCCTGCTTCTTGCGTCCTAAATCGCGCGGCACGGTGCGCTTGCGGTCAGGCAACTCGCAGGACCGCGCGCTGTTTGATGCGGGCAGCTTCCGCGACAGCGATGATCTGGAGGTGCTGACCCGCGGCGTTCTGAAAGGCATCGAGATTCTGGAAGCCCCGTCGCTGGCCAAACTGGTCAAGCGCCGCCACCTGCCCGAACCGGGGCTGGAGAAAGACCCCGAAGGCCTGCGCGCCTTTGTCCGCCAATCGGCCAAGACCGTGTTCCACCCCGTCGGCACTGCCAAGATGGGGCCGGACAGTGACCGCATGGCCGTCGTGGATGACCAGTTGCGCGTGCGTGGGGTGACCGGCCTGCGGGTGGGGGACAATTCGATCATGCCGACCCTTGTGTCGGGCAACACCAATGCGCCCGCCATGATGATCGGCGAACGCTGCGCCCGTTTCATCACGGGCAAGGACAGAAAAACTGCGGCTGCATAAAGCCGCGATATGGGAGGAGAAACCATGAAGACGACCCTGCTTTTCGCGGGCAGCCTGATGCTGTCTGCCACCACCGCCCTTGCCGCACCGTCCTGCGGCGCAAATACCGGTGCCGCCGCTACCGGCACGCCGATCAAGGTAGGTGGCATTTTTGGCAATGCCGCACCGGGCGATTTTTCCGCCTCGACCACGGCGGCGCGGGCCTATTTCGATTGCGTCAACGCCAACGGCGGCATTGGCGGGCGACCCATCGAATACCTGACCGAAAATGACCAGTGGAACCCCGAACTGGCCGCACAGGCGGCATCAAAGCTGCTGAAGGATGAAAAGGTCGTGGCCATTGTTGGCAACGGTTCTTTCGTGGAAATGGCCGTGAACGCGCCACTTTACAAGGAAGAGAACGTCATGGCGATGGCCTCGGCCTGCGCTGTGTCAGAGTGTTTTGAATCCTCGAACATCGTCTCGACCAACCAAGGCCCGCTGCCGTCCACCGTTGGGGCGGCACAATACATGGTGGAAGAGCAAGGCGCGCAGAACGTCTCGTGCATCGGTCTGGCGATCCCGAATGTTGGTCCGTGGTCTTGCGGCGCAATGGAGGGTTACATGGCCGGCAAGGGCCTGACCGGATCATCGGTGCTGTTGAATCCGGCCAGCCCGGACGTAAACTCGGCCCTGCTGGAATCCATAGCATCGGGCGCGGATACCATTCTGGTGAACCTGCCGGCCGGTCTGGCCATTGCCTTCCTGAAAGCTGCCGAAGAACAGGGCCTTGGCGATACCTACAAATGGGCCTCGTCTACCCCGCTTTATGACCGCAGCGTGCCAGAGGCTTTGGGTGCCTATTGGGACGGCAAGATGTTCATCAATGCCGAGCTGACGCCGTGGGACAAAGGCGGCCCCGATGCCACCAACTGGCTGGCGGTGATGGACGCATACGCCCCGGCCGAAGCCGCGCGCGATACCTTCAGCCAATCGGGCTATCTGTCCGCCCGCTTCTTCACCGAAGCGATGCTGGCGCTGGACCCTGCAAAACTGGATGACCGAGCGGCTGTGACCGATGCGATCAAAGCGATCAAGGGTGCAACGTCGGATCTGCTTTGCGGTCCCTATTATGTCGGCGAGGCGGATCGGCACATGCCGAACCACGCCGGCACCATGGTCGTCGTCAAGGGTGGCGGCTTTGAAACCGTGCGCGATTGCTACGAATACGACAGCCCCTATTTCGCGCCGATCCTTGAACAAGAAAAGGCTCTGGGTCTGCGCTAATCCACCTTCCCGCCCGGAGCATATTCGGGCGGGACCATTTTCTGCGGGGAAAACATGCGGGACATCGCACGAAATCTGGCGCTTTGGGCGGGCCTTGTGACGGTGTTGGCCTTGGCACTGGGCCATGACAAACCGTTGAACGTGCTGGGACTTTTTATCGTCTCGGGGCTGGCGGTGGGATCACTTTACGCGTTGGGCGGTATTGGCCTTGTGGTGCTTTATCGTGCCACCGGCGTATTGAACCTTGCCGCCGGAGCCATCGGAGCCGTTGCGGTGATGGTGGCGTGGCAACTGGTGCAATGGGGCGTTGTCGCCCCTTTGGCTTGGGCGTTGGGTCTGGCGTTTGGCCCCATTCTTGCCACGGCTTACGGCCGCGGCATTGCCCCGCGCATGGCGTGGCGCGAACCTGTGGTCAAAGCCGTCGCCTCGCTTGGCTTTGCCTTCGTGCTGCTGGGACTGGTGTCTTTCCTGTGGTCAGATGATCCCCGCAAGTTCGAGTTACCCACCGACAAGGCTGCCGTGGTCATCCTTGGCCTGCGCGTCACCGTCACACGCCTGCTGGTCGTGGCTGCGGCGATCCTGCTGGTGATCGGCATCTCGGCCGCATTGGACCGCACCCGCGTCGGGTTGCAGATGCGGGCGCTGGCGAACAATCGCCGCTTGTCCTCGCTGATCGGCATTCCGATTACACGAGTTGAAACGCTGGCTTGGGCGCTGTCGGGATTGCTGTTCGGATTCACCGGACTGATGTTTGGCGATCTGGTCCGGCTGGAGCCTGCCGTGATCACCTTTCTTGTGATCCCTTGTGTCGCCGCAGCCATTGCCGGACGGCTGCAAAGCCTGCCGGATGTGCTGATGGGAGGTCTGGCGATGGGTGTGATCGAAAGCCTGCTGACCCTGTCAGACACCTTCAAATCCGTGCGCCCCATAGCACCTTTTGTCATCGCCGCGCTGGTTCTGCTGCTGATGAGCCGGGGCCGCCGCCTGACCTTTGCCGGAGAAGACTGATGCAGATCACCCGTTCGGGCCTTGTCGGGCTGATCCTTGCTGCACTGGCCATTCTTGTCCTGCCCATGCTGGCAGGCGGGCAATGGCTGAAGATTTTCACCTCGACCACCGCCTTTGCGCTGGCGGCGATGGGGGCGGGCTTTATGTATGCCCGCCTTGGCATGGTCAGCCTTGCACAAGTGGGGCTGATGGGGATCGGCGGCTGGGTCACGCTGCGGCTGAATCACGCCTTCAACCTGCCGTTCGAGGCGAACTTGCTGATTGGCGCTGCGATGACATCGGTGCTGGGGATGATCCTTGCCCTGCCCGCCTTGCGGATGCGCGGGCTGTATCTGGCGCTGATCACGCTGATGGTGGCAGGTGGGCTTGAGATCATCTTCACCGCCTATCAATTCCCCAACGGCGGGGATGGGTTCTGGGGTGTTGGCACCTCGTTCTCTGCCACGATGCGTCGGCCTTTTCTGGGCCAAACCGATGCGGGCTTTCTGCGCTATGCGCTGGTTGTGGCGCTGCTGGGTTTCCTTCTGATTGAGGGACACCGCCGCAGCGCGTCCGGACGGGCTTGGGCGCTGATCCGGCGATCCGAGGCGGCGGCGCTGGCTTCGGGCGTCAATGTGACACTGTACAAGACCTGGGCCTTTGGCCTGTCGGGTTTGCTGGCGGGACTTGGTGGAGGGGTGTTGGCGGGGAGCCTTGGCCTGCTGGACGCCTCCACCTTCCGCGCCAGCGAATCCGTGCTGCTGTTCGCGCTGGTCGTGGTGGGCGGGGCGCGGTTCTGGCTGGGCGCGGTGATTACGGCAGTGCTGTATCGTGTGGCCCCCGGACTGCTGAACAATTGGGGCGTTGATGCCGATCTGGCGCTGGTGTTTTTTGGTGCGGCTCTGCTGCATGCCGTTATCACCGCGCCAGATGGTCTTGCAGGCCAGATCTTTGGCCTGTTCAGCAAGGAGGCCGCCCATGATCGCGCTTGAATCCCTGACCGTGCGCTTTGGCGGCCTTGTCGCGCTTGACACTGTATCCGCCAGTTTTACAGCACCGGTGTCCGGCATCATCGGCCCGAACGGAGCAGGCAAGACCACCACGATGAACGTGATCTCGGGTTTTCTGACCTCAGCAGGATCGGTGACTGTCGATGGCACCGACCTGATGCGACTTGCCCCGCATCAGCGCAGCCGGTGGGGCCTGCGCCGCAGCTTTCAACGCGAGCAGATTGCCGATGATCTGACGGTTGAAGAAAACCTTTGGGCCATTGCCGACAATCTTTCCGGCAGTCGGGCCGAAAAGCGGGCCAATATTGCCACGGCACTGGAGTTCACCGGCATCACCGCGATCCGCACCAAACCGGGGGCGGCCCTGAACACCTTTGAACGCCGCCTGTGTGATCTGGCCCGCTGCATCACCGGCGATCCACGCCTGATCATGCTGGATGAGCCAGCCGGCGGGCTGACGGTCGAGGAAACCGCTCGGCTGGGGGGGCTGATCGGCGCAATCCCCGGCTTGGGGCGCGCGCAAGTGCTGGTCATTGACCACGACGTTGATCTGATCCAGCGCATCTGCGCCGAAACGCTGGTGCTGGATTTTGGCCGCCGCATCGCTTTTGGCCCCACCGCTGCGGTGCTGGCCGATCCCGCCGTCAAAGCCGCCTATCTGGGCATCGAGGTTGAGCATGCTTGAAATCACCAACCTGTCTTTGACCCGAGACGGAAAACCCGTCGTCAAGGATGTCACCCTGACCGTCGAGCGCGGCAAGATCACCGCCCTGTTGGGGGCCAATGGTGCCGGGAAATCCGAACTTGTGCTGGGCGTGGCTGGCCTGATGGACCCAAGCGCGGGGCGGATCAGCGTGGACGGCATTGATCTGACAGGCAAAACCCCGGATTTCATCCGCGCGGCTGGCGTAGCTGCCGTGCCAGAGGGACATCAGGTTCTGACCCAGCTTTCGATAGAGGACAATCTGCGCGCCGCAGGGTCATTGCTGGCCTCGGACGCGCTGCAGGCCGAGTTGGCCCGCGTCTACACTGTCTTTCCCGAATTGGCCGAGCGTAAACGCCAGTTGGCAGGCACCATGTCGGGTGGGCAACAGCAGATGCTGGCGATTGGACACGCTTTGATGGCGCGCCCACGCTATCTGCTGATCGACGAGATGTCGCTGGGTCTGGCCCCGCTTATCGTCAAACGGCTGGCAGCAGTGGTGGCCGATCTTGCCGCCAAAGGCATCGGCGTGCTGTTGGTTGAGCAATTCGTCGAAGTCGCCCTGTCGCTTGCGACTCATGTTGTCGTGCTGCGAAAAGGCGAAGTGCGTCTTTCTGTGCATCCGGACGAGGTGCGGTTTGATCACGAAAAGCTGCATCAAGCCTACCTGTAGTTGGGGGGCCAAATGTAGGGGTCATCCAGACCAACCCACCGTTGGCCATCAGATGCAACATACCACCGCCTGACCGGTATTCAGTCAGCTTGCTTCCCGCCCGCAACGGATCACGGACGGGACACAACCGGCTCCAAACTGGCACCGTTCATCAATTCGCTGTGGCAGAATACCTCATCCGCGAGAATGGGCGTCGCCGTGTTCCTTCATTTCACATCCATCCAGATTTGCGCTTTTGACGAGGCTTGGATGGTTTCCACCAGCGTCTGAATCCTCAGCCCTGCGCGGAAGTTGAAGGGTTCGGGGGATTTGGCTGCGATGGCGTTGATGTAGCCTGCGACT